>JAHPZE010000054.1 GCA_019058365.1 Promethearchaeota archaeon
AACCAAGATACCGAAATATTTAAAACCCATCACTGGGTTTTGTAACTACCCAAAAAAGCAGATAATGGGAAAAAGATAAAGAATTTATTATTCTTTTATCAAAAAATATGAGACTCCTCCCTGTTCTGAGTCTATACTGAATATTTTAAAATCGGATTTATTTATATACTGTTCAATATAGTGCAACGCTTCTTGAAAAAAATTCTTTTTATCTATTTTTGTTATCTTTGTCTCACTTGAACTATGATGGACTAATTGTTGAGCCATTCGGGCTAAGAAAATTATTTCGATTTTTATATTTATCACATCCTTTTCATATTAGTAATTTAATTTAATTTTATTAACATCTATAAGAAAAGGGTAGATAAATATGTTTACCCTAAATTTCTCTAAAAACAAATTAGATAAATGAGGAGAAACGAATTACTATCTTAAATATATTATTAAAACTTATATAATATATCAAAAAGTTTATCTATTTGTTCTTTATTAGCAGTTAGAGTCGTTTTCCCATCAACTAATTCATAACTTATTTTTCGTCCACTCCTTTTTAAATTAGAGAGTTGTTTTACTGGAAACATATATCCAAAACATTTTTCTGAAGTCCCATATAAAAATTCTTTTTTTTTTTTATTTTCTTCATGTCTATCGCGTCCAGTCAGAAGTAAACCATCATCAGAAACATCTACAAGTGTTTTGGTCTTTATAAGTTCGTTAATAGTAAGTTTACCGTGTACAATGATTCTTTGATTAGTAATAAAAATTACTCCCAAACTTACTGAGATTTTAATGGATGGTGCTTTTAATGGTCCCTTTTTCTTAATCGACCCCTCACATTCATACAGGATTTGTTCTCCCACATGTAAGCAAAAATTTTCAACAATATATCGCTCTGCTCGAGTTCTCCCTGCTTTTCCTAACAGTTTGCCCATTTTTTTCCAAATATTTGAATATAATTTATTCATAAAAAATAGAGGATTTAGTTTATATGTCTCACCGATGCTATTGAGAAATTCAAAATCATAAAGTTGTAAATCATATAAAAAATTGAGAATCTTTTTCTTTGAAGGATACGTCTTTTTAAGTTCTTCTTCAATTTTATTCATAGCTAGACTGATATCACTCATTTTGATTCCCCACTAATTATTTCGGCAAACGATGTAAATTCCATTATATAAAATTATAAGATTATTTTTATACATTTTGACTTTACTAGGACGGGATTATAATATAAGGGTTGTCAAAATGTTATCTTATTATATATTTATATCTATTTCTAAATTGATAAAAAATAAAACAATAAGAATTTATTCTTTTCTAACTCTTGAACTCTTCTTCTAATGTCGTTGGTCTTTTTAAAAACCATCTGTGAACAAATAAAGCTACATTAGGTATAAGCAACATGTTTTAAAGAAAAAATAGACTAACTTATTCAAGTAAAATTCTGAGACCTTGAACAAACTGTTTAGGGGTAATACCATTTAATAATGCTTGATGCATACATTTGATATGTAGCTCTTCAACATTTTCTTTATTTTCAACTTTATGGGCTATTTGTTTTAGTATATTATATAGTGAAAAATCTGAATTTTTCAACATGCCAAAATAACCTCCATATGCTAGGAACATGTTAGCCATAAGTTCAAGATCCTCTTGTGAGTTTTCTTTATAGCATTGCTCGCAGACAACCCCAAATGTAAGACCTTCCTGATATATTGATGCTCCTCGCTTAAGATTGTTTCTGCAAATCCCACATTTTACTGCTTCTTGAGTAAGATGGGGTGTTGGTTCCGTACTTAGGGAATTTATTTCCATGAAGTATCTATATAACAAGAGTATTTAAAGAAAAATTAACAGATCATAGGATGGATATTCCTTTAGTACCTAATAAGAATTGAAAATTCCACTGTGATCGATTGAATAAAAGGAACATATTTTTTTTTTCACTATTACTAACATTACTTAAAACAACATCTATTGTTTCTATTCTATCATATAATTTATAAAAGAAAGGCCTTTCTCTTTGTAGGGTAGGACTATAAGTAACTTCATGAATCAAAATCAATACAATATCACTTCGTTTACAAAACAATATAAATGGTAATAACTGTGTTTCATAAAAGCTATCTAACAATACTAGACAATTCAAATTAGGGTATTGAGTAATCTCAAATCGTAAATGGTGAGATATATTATCAATAACGATACATTTTAAGTCTGGAGGGACAACAGTAGAGGGTGATATAATTTTTTGTAGTATTGAAGATTGTTCTAAATATGTAGGAATAGGATTATCTTGAGGGATAATAAACACATTCTCAGTAATATAATCCAATTTCTCAGGATAATCAGCTAAAATTTGTCTTAAACGCTTTACTGGGAAAGATTCATTTGCTTGAATCCAGATACATGATTGCGTATACGGTTCTTCTAACGTTAAAAGTTTACCAACAAATTGAAGGGCAAGAGAAGTTTTACCAGTACCTGACTTTCCAGAGATAGATAGTATATTATGATGAGAAAGTAATTTCTTAACCCCTTCAAAAAAATTTATTTCTGAGAGCATTTTAGTCCTCTTCTAGTAATTCAAGCACTTCTTCTTTTATCTTATCTATTTGCTTATCTTTTTCTGCTTTTTCATTATTTTTATTTGCATAATCATTATTTTGAGAAGAATTGCTCATTATTTGCTGAATTACCATCAAATTAATTAAATCATCCATTCTATTAGCTTGCGTAGCATTCTTTCCACTAAAGAATCCAAAAACGCCATTATTTGACCCTGAAGATCTGGATTTAAAAAATAAATATACTGCAATAAACAACACAATGATGATAATAGAATAAACAGGATTTTGCTGGTAAAAGATAAAAAATCCCAAGATCAGTACGATATAACAGAATCCTTTCATTTTTTTATCACCATTCAATATGTGGTTTTTTTGGTTTATAATGCTTACGAGTAAAAGGTTTGATTCTAACTTTGGGGGATTTTCTATAATTTAATGATTGAATTTTATGTATGAGGCTACAAGAGCCAATAAATGTAAATTTTAAAATAAAATATATACCGATTATTATAAAGTAATAAAATATATCTAACAAAAAAATAATTTGTGTGAATTGTATTATAATCCATAAGATTAAGCTTGATAGAATAACTAAGAACATTTGATAAAGAGAATGAATAGGATCCTTACGAAACGCATTTGGGATATTGTTAAAATCTTGATTCGAAGGAGCAGCACCTAATACTAAGGAGATACAAATCAATCCTGATACTACTCTTATGACGGGATTGAAATTAGCACTTAGAGCAATATATAAAGTGAGAAAAGCAAGCCATGTAGAAATATATAGTGGAGCAAGACATATGAATAAAGCTTGTATAAGACTTCTTGGTTTGCTATAAACTGCCCCATGTGGAGCTCTTATCTTCTTATCATCAGATCTCCATTTTATCTTAATTCCCTTTGGGATTATTCCTACTGCTAAATTCATGAGGTAATGACTAAGTTCATGAACAACCACCCCTATAAAGTTTAATCGGAGCATGATTGGATAAAAAGGTCCAATAACATCTTTTCTAATCATTCTTCTAGCAAAAATTGAAATGAGTAGGATTATAGCAAAGACAACCAGTTCTTGCATCATATTACAATTATTTGTTAGGATAATTTAAAGGAAAAATCCAATTTTTTTGATGCAACTTATTTTAATTTTAAAATGAACTTGAATTTTATATTTTTAAAGCGGGAGAATATTAATAACAAGGCTTTCATTTTTCAACGGCTTCAGTTGTAAGAGATTGACTATACTACTTATTAATATTAAAACTGAATAAAGAAGAGATATGAGGAAATGTTTTCCCTATGGAATTGGGTTTAGAAGATATGATTTAATTAAAAATTAAAGGTGCTTTTTATATTGACAAAAATGTCAGTGATCAATAGAATGCAATTTTTCTAGAAATTTTTGTAAGTAGTTAAAACCCACCCTTCAAAATTTAAGAGAAGAAGCCTTCTTTTCATCGATAAATTTTTGAGGAAAAGGTTTAAAATCAAAACTCCTACCTTATATTCTTTAGTAAAATAAAAAGAATAGTGATCAAAGCATTGGCAGCGTATAAAACACTTCAAGAAAGTAGACTTTCTCCAGACATAGCACATTTATCATGCGATATTTGTGGATCTCCAGAGATTATAGAAACTACAGAGGGGTATGTGTGCGGAGAATGTGGAATCGTTTTAGAAATCCAGAAGTTACAGTATGATAGACCTTATAATGAAGACATCATCCAATATGCAAAGGGTGTAGGTACAACTCAGATAGGAACGAGGCGAGAAAGGGCGATCTCGCCTCTTTCTATCAAATTGCAAAGAATAAACAAATACAATTCTATAGTAAACAATGAAAAATCAGTATTTGAAAAAGCTAGGATTGAAATTTCAAGAATTTTTAATTCTTTAGATTTAGTTGGATATGATGATGTTAAAGAGATGGTTTTAACCAAGTTCAAAAAACTCAGAGCTCATATTAGGCCCGGTTCAAAATATAGAAATGTAGAGAAGTTAATTTCAATCACAATTTATTTCTGTCTTAAACTTAGGAATCTTTCTATTAATCCATATGAGTTAATTGAAATATCGAATATTACAAAAAAAGAGTTCAATGATTTCAATCTACAACTTCAAAGATTTTTACCCCATTATGCTGAACGTAATAGGCAAGAATATATTCTCCAGAGAATTTTCGAAATTTCTGAGCATTTTGATTTAGGAATGCCTTTTTACTATCTTTCTAAAAAAATTTTGTATAAGTTATGGCATGGGATCAAAAATACAACAGATAATGTTATAGCAGGATTAATCAGTTCAATCTCTGTGTTGTGTTCATACAAAGACAAGGTAAGTATAAGTTCTATTTGTAATCGTTTAGGAATCAGAATGAGCACGGTTCAGTCTCAGGTCAAGAAAAGGATCTTTGAAAGGTTTAAAGCTGAAGGATTTATCAGTCTAATAAAATCATCTGATATTTTAGTACGATTAATGAAAAGGTTAGGACTTTTAGGAGAACAAGCGATCGAAGCTCAAGAAGAGACTTACATATCTGATAAGGAAGATATTATAATGGGTAATGCTGCCAACGTGTTTAACGGTAATGATAATTTTGACTATTATTATTATGCCATGAGAGGTGAAAACAAAACTCCCTTAATTGTCACTTTAAAAATTAATGAATTTCCTTTGATGTTTGAATCTGAAAAAAAATCGAAAATTAAACCCGATTATTTACTTAATTTTGAGATATTTCGTTATTATTCTACAAAAGATCCGCCTAAAATAGGTACTTGACAGTCAGTATAGATAAGAACTAATTTTTAATAGTTTTTTTTATTTTCTTTGATTCCTAAAATTCTGATTTAATTTTTTAAGTTGGAGGGATCTACCTCTATATTTTTATATGAAATAAATTATTTATCCTGGTGATTCTTTTTACTCTCTTCTAAAATTTCTTCTATCATGGTTTTTAAATTAGGAATACTATTTTTGATTGTTGTCCAAACTAACTTATAATCAATACCAAAATATGAATGAATTAATCTATCTCTCATTCCTGCCATTTCTTTCCAAGGAATTTTGGGATATTTTGTCCTTGTATCATCAGTAATATTTTTTGTAGCTTCTCCAAGTATTTCAAACTTCCTAATAACTGCACTTGAAGTTTTATCATCTTCTTGAAATTCTTCGAATGTCATGCTTTCAACGAACTCTATGATTTTATTAATAGATTCAATGATATCTTTTAAATATATATTTTGATTTCTCATGAATAGATTACCGTTTTTAAAATCGAATCTTTTAAATCTTCCCTTAATGCATTTATTGGTACAACATCCACTTTACATCTAAATTTTTCCTCAAGAAATAGAGAAAGCCCAATGAAATCAAATAGATCTGCATTTTCTCCAAAATCAACAAGTAAATCGATATCACTGACATCCTTATGTGTTTCACTTGCATAGGATCCAAATAAACCTAATTCTTTGACTTTATACTTATCTTTTAATATTTTTTTAAGATTAGTGAGTGTCTTAAGAATTTCTTTTTTGCTTAGCATCTTTAACAAATTATTTTATACTCTGTTATTATAAATATACAATTTTTAATATTTTAATGATACATGTTTAGATTGTAATGTTAATGTTATATATTATCCTTTTCAATTTCATAATTAAATCTATAGAAAGAATTATTGTATAGATTGTTTGGATTAGATCTTGGATTTCTTTTATTATTTCTTTTTGATTTTTTTATCTTCTATGAATGTTTTAGCGTATTGATTTTGGGTAGTTACAAAACCCAGTGATGGGTATTAAATCTTTCGCTACCTTCTTT
>JAHPZE010000030.1 GCA_019058365.1 Promethearchaeota archaeon
GCAAATAATTAGAAAAAAATAAAAAAGATTAAGAGTAAAATTTACTCAATTACTTAATTATCTTTTTTTTTTATTTTTACAGAAATCTCGAATTATCAAATTAATTTTATAAGAGTTTAATTTATTGCTGTATTTAACTAACTATAAATGAAGATAATAGACTTTTTTCGAAGTAGAATAATATTATTTCTAATTCAAATACTACTTTTAAGTCTTTTAATTTATAGCATCGATTATAATTTTAATATTATTTTTGATACTGGTATTTTAAAAGAGCGAGAAGTGATTATACAATTCTTAGCGAATTATATCTTGTTTGATACCTTATCAGGGATATATTTTATATATATAAGTTGGATTTTAGTATCATTGATTCCAATTTTCGTTTACAATAATTTCAAAAAAGCATATTCGATGAATCTGATGACATTTTTCGTTCCTAATTTCTTTCTTTATGTATTTTTATGGAATTATTCTCCAAATTATTTTGATGCTAAATTTCTCTTTCATTTCTTACATACCATTTTACTTGGGTTTATAATCATCAGTTTTTCAATAGGATTGTCATTATTGTTAAAAAAAATGATGAAATTAAAAATTGAGGCTCAAATTGAAGATTTGCACGATATTGCTAATCAAAATAGAATAATATGTCCCAATTGTGGAATTGAATTCAATTCAATCCCACGATTCTGTTATAATTGCAATGCAGATTTAACAATAAGAACTGAGGATCAAGATGGAAAGGAAAATTAACAACTTTGCATTAGACATACTGTTTAACCCAAAGAATGCTGTGATTTATAAAATGAATCAAAAAATTTCTTTTTTTGTAGAAGGTTTTATAAGACAAGGTTTTGATTTAGAAAAGTTATTTTTAATTTCAACAGAAGAGAAAGAGATTTTAGGTGTAAGATGCTATAATGCGATTGAGGACATTCCAGAAGATAAAATTGATCTATTAATTTTATCAATAAGGAGGGAATTGCTTATAGAATCATTGAAACATATCTTATCGAAAAAGAAAGTACGATTTGTCCATATCTTTACTGCAGGGACTGGGGAATTCGATGATTTAGGAATAGATATTGAACGAAAGTTAAAAATGTTATTAGATAATTACAAATTTACTCGAGCAATAGGTCCTAATTGTATGGGATTATATAGTCCTCGCGGAAAAATAGCTTACTATTCCTCTTTTCCTATTGAAAGAGGAAATATTGGTTTAATTTTCCAATCAGGAGATTTGCATTCAAAAATGATTAAATTTAGTTCAAAAAAATATGATCTTAGATTTTCAATAGGGATAAGTATTGGAAATTGCATTGATATTCAGATCTCAGAAATCTTAGAATATTTAAGTAACGATATTGAAACAGATGTTATTTGTGTTTATTTTGAAGGTATTTCACCACTCCATATAAATGAAGGGAAAAAGCTATTCAATGTCTTGAAAAAAATGAAAAAACCCGTATTATTTATGCGAGGAGGAAAAACACCAAGAGGACAAAAAGCAGTATTGACCCATACAGGGGCTTTAACAACTAAAAGTGATATTTGGCAAGCGATTTATAAACAAACTCCCATTATTGAAGTCCCCTCTTCCTTAGAAGAATTAATTGATTATTCGTATCTTTTTTCAAGATATATATCACGATTTCGTAAATTAAATATAGAAATATCTTTCCCTAAAAACAAAAGAGCATTGGTTATACTTTGGTCTGGTGGTTTTGGTATATTAGCTACGGATACTTTAACAGAATTGGGAATAGAATTACCCCTTTTTGAAGGGGATGCTTTAGAAAAATTAAAAAGGATATTTCCAATAAGAATTGGGAGTTTATCGAATCCTTTTGACATTCCATGGATTACTCATAAAAAAGAAGTTATTGATATTTGTAAATCTGCTATTGATAAGAATATTGAATTAGTAATAATCGAAACTGATACCTGGAGAGATATGGAAAACAACCGATTTAAAGGGTATTATAAAAATTTGCTAGAACTGAGAGAATATGTTGAATCATTAAATAAAATTTTCATTATTATTCTACACCAATATCCGAGTGTATCTCTAGAAAAATTTCACCAAAAATTAATGAATGATAAATTTATTGTTTATTCTACTATTGAAGCTGCTGCTAAAGCATTTTTAAAGCTATTTGAATTTGGTGAAAAACTAAAAAGGCAACAGTGTTAAATCTTTTAAATTAATTTTCAAATTTAAGGGAAATTATAATACATAACAATTTATGTATCCTTTAATTTTCATAAACAATGCTAGGTGAATTAATTGCAATATTAGCCGTCCTAACGTTTGTTGGGTCAAATGCAATTTTTCGAAAAACAGAACATGAAGCTAGCCCGACTTTTATCAATTTCTTTCGAACAGGTATAGGGACTTTAACATTCATTTTGGTTGTTTTATTTCTAAACAAATTAAATCTTATATTTTTAATACCATGGGAATTATGGTTTATTTTAATTTTGAGTTTCGTTTTTGGTCAAGTAATCGGTGATACAGCTTACTTTACTGCCCAAAAGGAACTTGGTACCACCATTGCTCTCGCTATTTCAATGACATTTCCTCTCTTTACTTTCATATTATCTCTAATCTTTCTTAATCAGCCGTTTAAAATTAATTTGTTTTTATCTCTAATTTTGATTGGAATTGGAATTACAATTATTGGAAAATCTAAAATAAACTCTGATAATTCAAAGTTAGAAAAAGGTACGACCTTACGAATACCAATAAAAATCAAATTTCAGGAAGCTTTTAAAAAGGATTTTGTGAAGGCTTTAGGGTTTTGTTTTACTGCAGCTATTGGGTGGGCTATCGGAGCTGTTATAATTGAATATGCAACCATTCGAATAGACCAAATTATACTTATTAAAGAACTTAGTTCTACTATAGGAAACGTAATTAGATTTCCATTTGCATTGTTGATTTTAGGTTCAATGGTGTTTAGAGAAAATCATTTAAAGAATAAAAAAGATAATTCGCTAAATCAAAAGATATCTCTTCATTCATGGATATTCCTATTAATTGCTTCTATAATAGGTACTTCAATAGGCGCATATCTATATACTGAATCCGTGCATATAGCTGGGGCAAATATAGTGTCCTTAATTGCAAGTGCCGCCCCATTGTTTGCTCTTCCATTAACTTATTTTATTAATAAGGAAAAAATAACGAAATTGGGCGTATTAGGAGTAATTTTAACTATTTCAGGAGTAATTATGGTTCTATTCTAAATATTACTTTAACCTTATTCATAATATTGTTCAAATAATTTTATTTCATCTGAGATATTTTTTAATTTAGCTATCTCCTCTTTTGAGGGTGGTTCTTCCTCATAGATATTATAAAGTTTTAATTTAAGATTTTTTCTTACTTCCTTTTCTAATTTATTAATCTTCTGTTTTGTAGCAAAGTATTTTATTAACTTAAATTTTAGCTTTGTAAGGCTCTTTTCCCACTCCTTGGTAAAGACTCCATCTTGAATTTCTTTTAGTATCTGTTCCATCTTATCCCTAAGAGGTAATTTTCTGAATCGTATACCTCTGCTCATAGCTCCATATTGACTTGTTTGAGAATGAAAGTCTACTTGTTTTATCAACCCTATATCTGCCATCTTCTTATATGTATAAGACATCTCATTACTCATGTACATTTCAATTAATACTGCTTCAGGAGGGTAACCCGCATCAATTAAAGTGTAAATACTTGATAATAAAACCCTTCCAAAAGCGGGTCCAAATCCTTGTTCATTAAATAAATCTAATTCAGCTTCTTGTTTGAAGGATAGCATTATTGCACCTTTTTTTAACGTACCAATTCCTTTAGCTAAAGCAAGCAAGATTTCTTTTGCGCGTCCAGAAGCATCTTGTTCAATTGCGATGAAACTGAAAAATCCTTCATTTTTGAGAAAATTCTCTCTCACACCAACACCGATCATTCTAGGAGCAATCAGCAATACATCCACATTCTCAGGAGGTTTTAATAGATTAAAACCAATATTATATCCACTCGCAAAAACAATAACCGAATTAACTCTTAAATGGGGTTTAATGCTCTTTTCAAAAATCTCATTCATAATCTCATCGGGGAGGAGTATAAAGACTATATCTGATTTTTTCGTAGCTTCTTCGATTGTGACAACTGAAAAATTATCATTTAAAGCAAAATTTTTGTATTTATCCTCAATATTACCCACAATTATGTTTAAACCCGAGTCCCTTAAGTTAAGAGCTTGAGCTCTCCCTTGATTTCCATACCCTATAATACTTATAGTCTTATTTTTGATATTTAAAAGATCTCCATTTGTTTCATGAAAAATTTTTACCATACCGATACTACCTCAAAAAAAAGGATTAAATCATAATCTGTAAATATATAAATTATATCTCTTTAAGTAAGCTTATCATAATCTAATCTATTTTTTTCTAATATTTTAATGACAAGTTCTTTAAAGATCGATTCAATATTATAGTTTTCTTTTGAAGACGTTTTATAAAAATCAACTTCCGCATGCCTTTTCATAAACCTATCGATTACTAAACTGTCAACCCTCGCCTTTTCTTCCGCGGTTTTTACAAGATCACTTTTAGCTCCAATAACCATCCTTGGAGTATTTGCTTGATTATACTCACCAAGTCTTTCATACCACCAGTCTAATCTTAGTAACGTTTGAATATCCACAAGATTAAATACCATAAAAATTCCATTAGCCCCATTGATATAATATGGAAACAATTTTTTGAATTGTTCACGTCCACCAAAATCCCATATACTGATTCGAACAAAAGTATTGCCACCATTGGCAACAACAGGAATATCTTTTGTGTAGAATTCAATTCCTAGTGTTTCTTTTGTATTTACATCAAATGTGTTAAAACACAATCTCTTAGCGATACACGTTTTACCGACTCTTTCCTGACCTAAAATGCAAATCTTGAAAATATAAATTGGCTTTTCATTGTCTTCCATCTCAGAAAGTGGTTTTATTTGATTTTTCATGAGTATATTTGTATATTTTCAAATTTAAAAAATCTAAATCTAATAATTAAAGATAAAAGTTGGGATTTATAAATTTTGACGATATAAATATAAATCGGTGTTAAATAAGTTTTGAATGAAAAAGATTTATTTCCTGATTATGAATTAAAAACAACTCCAGATACCATCTATGACTATTTAAGAAAGCCAGATTCATTTATTTTTAAGATTCTTGAGGAAATTGGCCAACCTAGTCTTAAGAACTTAAAACTTATTTTAGAATATTTTAATAAATACAAGGTAGTAGCAGAAATAAATCCTGGTAGATATCGAAATGGCAATTTAGTATTAGGCGCCGACCCACATCAGTATTACCCCTCAGAAGAGGAGATACTGGTTTCTGAATTAGGGAAAATGATAACCGAGATTATAAGCTCTAACTCAAAAAAGGAAATTAATACTTTTAAAACAAAGGAAGGAATTCCATCTCTAAAAGTAGTATTCACTGAAATTTTTTTCCGGCATATAGATGTAATGGGCTCTGGTCGATTTTTCTATGCTGAAAAGAAATCTGAAATAGAAATAAGATTATAACTAGTAATACTGTTCTTAACTACCTTCTTATTGAATTTATATTAATCGCTACAGTTTTTAAATATATTTTCCCCTTATTACAAATTTCTACGTAAGAAGGTTGTATATGTTGCCACGAACCATCATTGATTACTTTTACTTGTAGGTTATTAATAGTTGCCAAAGATATGTCCTTAATATGAGAATGACCATATATTAGGTGATTAATTTTGGAAAAATCATATTTATCATCCTCTAAAAACTCTTTTATTTCATCTAAATAGTAATCAGGTTTACTCACATGTTGCCACTTTTTCATTATCCGCATATTTGCTTTAATTAAATTAAATTCCAAAATATTCAATTCCGAAAAAACGGCGTCCACAGATTCGATTGACTTATTTTTTAACTTAGCTAATTCTTCTTTCATGAATTTAAATGTAATAGGCTTAATTTTTCTTCCATTCTTAATTATTTCATTCCAGAAATAATCATAAGTTTCTTTTACTTCAAACTTATTATTCGAGATTAATGATTTCCATAATTGCCCTACAAAAAATCGATGTATCTCACTATCAAATTGATAACCATGAGCCATAAAACATCTATAATCGCTATCTAAATCAAGGCCTTCAATTTTCACTTGATCAATGGGATTTTTTTCAAGTTGCTCTCGTGTATTATACATTAAGAGCATATCCTCATTGTTCCATTTTTTTAATAACATAAATTGATAGTATAATTCGTCATTAAACAATTCCTTGAAATTAGTATTTCTAAACTTGGTTAAAAATTTCTCTTTTCGACTTTCAAATTTCTTATCATAGTCTCCTGTAACGGGAATTTCATGATTTCCTAATAAAAATACAAGGTTCATTTTCTTTTTAATCTCAAGCAAAAGTGTAAAAATTGCTTGAACTTTTTCCCTATTCAAAAGAGTTCTAGGAAGATCAGTACATAAATCAATGAAATCCCCTAATATTATAAACGCTTGTAATTCATTTCCAAATTCTCCATTAATAATACGCTTTAAAAATTGAATAAATAAGTCTCTTTCACAATCTAATGAACCTAAATGTACATCTGAAACCACTAAAATTTTTGGTTTATTTTCACCCATTTTCAATTATTCCTTTTATACATAAATTGTCAATATCTATCTATAATAGAATACGGTAGAATTATTAAAGAGAATTGTCTAAATATAAAATAAAAAATTTATTTTAATGGTTTTCTTGATTCAATAATAAAACAAAAAATGATTGAACTTGTGCATATAAAAAGAAAATATTAATCGAGAGTGAAGATAATGTCTTCTGAATTTGAGAAAAATTTGGACAAATATGCCGAAGTAATCATTAAAGTTGGGCTAAATTTACAACCTGGGCAACGTTTACTAATCGGGGCACCCATATTTTCAGTTAATTATGCACCAATTGAATTAGCTCCATTAGTAAGATTAATTGTAGCTAAAGCTTATAAATTAGGCGCTAGATTTGTGGATGTCATGTGGGTTGACTATCAATTACAGCTATTAAGATATAAATATGCCCCTAAGGATTCATTTGATGAATTTCCTTCATGGAGAACCAATTTAGTAGTTGATATGGGTAATTCTGGAGATGCAATACTCGTTATATACGCAGAAAACCCTGATTTACTAATTAATGAAGATTCTGAATTAGTAAATATAACACAACAGACATTTTTCAAGCATATGGCACCTATCATGGATTTAGTTGTACAAAACAAAACGAACTGGGCAGTCATCACTGCTCCTATAGATGGATGGATAGATAAAGTTTTTCCTGATATCTCACCAGATAAGCGGAAAGATAAATTTTGGAATACAATCTTTCATATTTGCCGTATAAAACATAAAGATCCTGTTTCTGCTTGGCAAGATCATGTAAATCAACTTGCTTCTAGATGTAATTATCTTAACCAAAAGGAATATAAATCATTGAAATTTACTGCAACTGGAACTAATTTAACAATTGGTTTACCAAAAGAGCATATATGGCATAGTGGTTTTATGACAAGTCAAAATGGTATCAATTTTGCAGCAAATATACCAACTGAAGAAGTTTTTACAATACCTCATAAAGATAAAACTGAAGGTGTTGTAAAAGGTACAAAACCAATCTACTATAGTGGAAGCTTAGTAGAGGATTATACACTCACATTTTCTGAAGGGAAGATTATAGAAGCAGTTGCTAAAAAGGGTGAAGATTTACTACATAATTTAATTGAAACAGATGAAGGTGCGGGTTATTTAGGGGAAATTGCGCTTGTTCCACATAGCTCACCTATTTCACAATCAGGATTACTCTTCTATAATATTCTTATTGATGAAAATGCTTCAAACCATATTGCTTTAGGTCGAGGGTATAAATTTAGCTTTAAAGGAGGCGAAACTTTATCTGATGAAGAATTTACAGCACTAGGGGGAAATACTAGCTTTATTCATATTGATTGTATGTTTGGCTCGAATGAGATGAATGTAGATGGTATATTGAAAGATGGAACCATTGAGCCAATTATGCGTGAGGGAGAATGGGTTTTTGAGGTATAAAAAGATAAGTAATAATTCAAGTTTTTTTTTGAAATATAAAATTTATAATTAAGAAAAATATTTTATATCTGATTTTAAAGCTTAAATGTATTTTTATATTAAATTTTGGTTCATTACCTTATTCCAAAATTTATCTCATACACGATTTATGATAAATTGAATAATAGATTTGATAGTATTAATATAGATTACTAATCAGTAGTTACATGATCTAGTTATCTGAAATCAAAAATTGATCAATTCTAATTAACTGAATTCACTAGTAAAAAATTTGTTAATTTTTTCCATGAATTTTTTTTGTCGACTGAATTTGATTGATCACATTTATCGGATTCATGATGATCAACCAACACATTTAAATATAAGAAATACTAATTAAAATGTAAATACCTTTAAATAAAATTAATAGAATTTAATAAAAAATTAGTGGAGGAATAAAAAATGGCTGCATTTGCATGGAGTCCACTACGGGCTCTAATGAAGAAAGCTGGAGCTGAAATCGTAAGTCGAGCCGCAGTTGATAAATTAATGGATTATTTAGAAGAATATGCAAAAACCTTAACTGGCTGTGCGCTTGATATTGCCAAACACTCCGGCAGAAAGAAAGTTACTGCTGCAGATATGAAAATCGCTATCGGTTTAATTTAAGCCGTTAATTGCGATTTCAATATTTCAAGCAATTTTTTTATTTTTTTTTTAATTACTTTAAACCTGAATCTTTACTTTTACTATTTATATGAATGTATACTGTTAGTTTTATATATTAGTTTAACAGAATAAATTCATATGGTATTTTTTAAACAAGGTGAAAATTAAAGTTGTTCTTAGACAAATTTAAAGAATCTCCTAAGGATAAACTTGTTATATTAATAACGATAATTGGTTTAGCAATAGTTTTATTGACTTAAATACTAATATTCATACCTATTGAAGCTTCAATTCTATTGATGCAAGTAATCTTGTCGTCTTTTTTGGTTTATTGATTGATAAATGGAGGTTTGAATCCTTCTGGAAATGGTGAGATATAAGGATTATCTTTAATTTTTTCTTCAAATTCGCGTTTTGCCTTATTAATTATTTCAGGATTGTTCATAAATTCTATAGCGGATAACGCTAATATTTTCGCTGCAGTTAGCATTCCTTTATGACCTATACTCATACCAGACGTGCATACATTTTGCCAAGAATGTCCTGGAGACCCCATAATTTGACAAGTTGTAGCAATTTCACCTAAAGGTGTAACTCTTGAGACATCAGAGACATCTGAAGAACCTGGCACAATTTTTCCTTTTCCAATTCCGGGAAGTATCATCCGATTTAATGGTTGTTCAAGAATTTGCTTAGCCATATCACGTAAATTAGGAGGAATAAAGCGAGAAAAGGCTTCCATTGAACCGGGTGGCAAAGTTTTTTTGAGTTTTTCTGCAAATTCCCGATCTTCTTTATTAAACCTAGGGGCCCCCACCAATCTCATTTTAGAAAGAAGAACATTCCCAATTACATCATTATGTAAAGGATTATACATTCCCCCTAAAAAATTTATTACCATTTTAGTTTCTGTCATCAATGCTGCCCCTTCAGCTATTTTAATAACACGTTTATAAAGTTCCTCCACTGAAGAACGCTCAGGAGCTCTAATAAAGTAATATACTTCAGCTTTATCTGGAACAACATTAGGTGCCTCTCCACCATTTGTAATTACATAATGGATCCTAGCATCAGGAATAATGTGTTCTCTCAAATAATTCACTCCTACATTCATTAATTCTACAGCATCTAATGCACTTCGTCCATTCTGTGGATCAAAAGCAGCATGAGCAGTACGACCAAGAAATCTGAATTTTACAGAATTAATCGCTAATAATGAAACATCATTTATTGCATTCATAAAAGCAGGATGCCATGATAAAGTAATATCGACATCTTTAAATGCCCCTGCATTAATCATATAGCCCTTACTATTGAATTTTTCCTCAGCAGGGCAACCGTAATATCTTATTGTACCATTAGCATCTCCTGAAAGAATAGCTTCTTTGACCGCAAGAACAGCTCCTAGTGCCCCTGTACCTAATAAATTGTGTCCACAGCCATGACCTGATGCTCCTTCTTTTAGAGGTCTTTTTATTGGTTCACTAATTTGACTTAAACCGGGTAATGCGTCATATTCACCTAATATAGCAATTACAGGTTTATTATTACCATAACTAGCATAAAATGCTGTTGGTATGCCTGCAACATTTTTTTCAACGAAAAATTCAGCCTTCTCTAATGTTTCTGCTAATAGAGTTGATGATTTATACTCTTCAAAGCCAACTTCTGCAAATTCCCATATTTTATCACTAATTTCAATTAATTCTTGCTGATTTTCATTAATCCAATTAGCATATTTTTTTGACAAACTTATTCCCTTTTTTTAATAGGTGCGTTTCCAATAATATAAATAATTAAAAAAAATATATATGTTTTATATTATAATTAAATTTTACTATTGTTTCTTAGTTTTATGCTCATATATTTTTGAATCGAGTGTCAAAAACGCTATTATGCCTACATTTGAAAGAATTGCCATAAATATAAAAACAACAGAATAAATAAGATATGTATCTGAAGTAATTTCTGACATTAATTCAAATATTATTCCAGTGAGAGTCAATCCTAACATCGTCCCAAAATTAACAAATGAAGCACTTAGAGCAAAATAAGAACTCCGAACCTCATGATATTCTCTTGCATATCCACTAGCAATAGCACCAAAACTCGAGTGACTCCAACCACTCGCAGATCCTACTATGATTACAAAAATTAATAATATTACTACAGAAACAGGAATTAGTAATAAAAGTAAAGAACCTGTTATAAGAACTAGTGACAAATAATAAGCAAATCTTCTTGATTTTAAATCTGCAACATAACCTCCGAGAAGAGCACCTAATATTATTCCTCCTCCTACTATTGATGATATAAAAGCTATTGGGTAATATAAATTAATTTCTGTTTCCGTCATTTCAAGAGTAGCACCTTCAGCCGCAATTATACCTGCACGGATCAAAATGTAAAGAGAAATAACTGAAAAAATGACTCCATCAATAATCGCAGTAAAAAAAGAAAAAATGAATAGTTTCCAGTTTTTACCTTTGCTGATTATTAATTTAAGATTACTGAAGTAATTTACTTTTCTTGGTTCTTCAATATCTTTAATATAAAGAATAAATATCGCAAAAACTATAGTTAAGATTCCTAACATAATAAATATTAAATCTAATGGCATTATATACATAAAAAGTAAAATTGCCGGACCACCAAGCACAATTCCTACAGATCTAAATCCCCATGTTGCCCCTTGAATACGACCTAATTGATTTTTAGGAGTAATATCGAGAATAAACCCATCTATCACAGTATCTGACATAGCAATTCCGAACATAGAAAAGAAACCCACTAAAATAATAATTGCAATAACTGCACTAGGATTTGCACTAACTAGAATAGGTAAAAACATCACAACTAATCCACTAAAAAATAATGCTCCAAGAATCCACGGTTTTCTTCTTCCTAGTTTTTTAATACCATACTTATCACTTAAAGCACCAAAAATTATTTTAATTATGAAGGGGATCATAATTATTGATCCTAAGAAGGCAATAGTAGAAGCTTCTATCGAACCTAGTATTTCAAGTAAATAAATTGGTATAATAACCATAAACATACTTTGGGTTATTCCTTGTATTAAATAAAGCAGCGAGAAAATTAGAATATAAATATTTTTAAAGTGATATTCCTTTTCTTCCAAAATATCCACCCAGATATATTAAATACATCTTTTAAATAGTTATTTAAATCTCATTTTTAGTTGATTAGTAAATATTTAGGTTATTTATATTAATAAAGATTTAGGTTATTTATTTATTAAAACGCAGAGTTTGAAGTAAGAGAGAGAATGATAAGACACATAATCGAAAATTTGAAGTTAGAAATGCCCAGATTTTATAATGATGATGCAATTCAAGAGATTCTTAAAGAAGAATCTAGCTTACGTAATGAATTATATTCAATAATAAGCTCTATTTTAAAATATTTTGCTACTTTCGACAATCGTAATTTCGCTAAAATGCTTTTAGAATATTTAAGATTTTATAATATGTTAAGAAGTTTTGCTATTCTACCTCACATTAAAAATCAAAAAGATTATGAGAGATCATTCACATATCCACCTTTAAGTATTGAAGACTTGAAAATTGCTGAGGTAATAAAATTACTTCCGTTAAAGTTAAGTACGTTTGAGAAAAAATTAAAGAATAGAGTGAAAATTCTAAAAGACACCGATTCCAACTTTTGAATCCTTTCTTACTTATTGCTAGAATGATAATTAGAATTATCAGTCACTTTTAATTTTCCTTCTTTTTTAGATTGTCAAACACATTCTGAAAATCGCTATTGATTTAGTGTAAATCATAAATTTTTTCGATTTCAATATTTCCAGCAATTTTTTTATTTTTTTTTTAAATTACTTTAAACCTGAATCTTTACCTTTACTATTTTTATGAATGTGTGCTGTTAGTTTTATATATTAGTTTAACAGAATAAATTCATATGATATTTTTTAAACAAGGTGAAAATTAAAGTTGTTCTTAGATAAATTTAAAGAATCTCCTAAAGATAGACTTATTATTTTATTAACAATAATCGGTTTAGCAATAGTTTTATTAACCTACATACTAATATTCATGCCTATTGAGGCTGCTGTTCCAACTTATGGAATTCTAGATTATGAATTTGCCTGGACTTCTGATAGAGTGGAATTAATCCTCTCAGTATGGGGTTCAGATGGAATAGTTAGACAGACGTTTGCAATATATTGGGATTTTTTGTATATTGTTGGATATGTTTCTTTAGCTCTTGGATTAATTTTGCTTGTATTAAGGAGATCAGAAGGAAAAATTCAAACTCTTGGTCTTTATTTTACCCTAGCACCTTTTCTGACAGGGATTTTTGATATAATCGAGAATATTAATTTACTTATAATGCTTGGGACTCCTACAGCCATTTTAACTATAAATCCACTTATTGCATCAATTAGTGCGTTAATAAAGTTCAGTTTCTTATTTGCATCGATATTTTATTTTGTAACAGCAATGATTATCCTAGCTATAAATAGAATTCAGAAGCGTGAGAATAAATAATCTTATTTTTTTTAATTTATTACTAAATCTACTTACTTTCTTTTTTTAAATTCACAAGAAATTTTATACTATTTATGGTATTAAATGCTTGTTGTAATAAATGTGGAAGTACCATGATAAATAATGACATAGTACGTTCGGATGGTGGTAATTCAACTCAATATCAATGTTCTCAATGTGGATATTGTTATGAATCAGGATTTCGGTATAACACATTAATTAAACAATTCGTAAAATATGTACGATTTAGTCCATAAAGGTCTTGTAATAATTAATTTCTTTATTTTATTTGCTAGGATATGTACTAGGGTGTAATCTTATAAAACTCAAATTATATATTTGAATTTAACTTAATACTCTACATCAATTGGCAAGAACAAATGATTTAGTAAAACTCGAGGAAATGAAATTTTCCTGCAGAGAAAGATAAATCTACTAGAACAATAAAAAACATTAGAGAGTGTTTTTTAATTCAGAGAGTGAATGTCTTCATATACAACGGTTATCAAACAAATGTTGTGGAGCACAATGTGGATTTTATAAATCAAAAAATCCAATTAGAAAGAGAATTAATAATGAATAATTTACTAACAAAATATAGGATAAATTTTCAAAATTTAATTCCTGTAAAAAATAAAAAGAAAGAAAATCCTAAAGCCGTGACAAAGCTGTCTTTGAGTATCTCGTTTTTTTCATACTCATTTCATTCTTAATTAGGATTTATTAGATATTTATCAATTATTTCTATCATCATTTCAATTGAAGGTCTATCAGTTTTATCTTTTCCTATATATTTCCAGATAATTTCACTTTTATTATCGATGAGAAACTTACTTGGTACTGCTTGTTTTGTTTTATAATTTTTTCCTCCCCCAGATGCAAACCAGTAAACGCCATATTCTTTCGCAATTTTAGCACCTCTATCAGAAATAATATCTATTTTAAAACCATTCTCTTCTTTAAATTTTCTCAAAAGTCTGACGCTATCACTTGCAATAGAGATAATCTTAATCTTTCGATTTTCAAATTCAGAAATATGCTCAGTTAACAGTTTTAAATGCTTTTTACAATGACTTCACCAATTACCGCGAAAAAAATCTATTAAAACGCCATCGTAAGTTTGAAGAAGATCATTTAGATTCATTGGATTCTCGTAAATATCTACAGTATTTATCATTGGCGCTTTGGTCTTTATTTGAATCCCCTTTGGTCTTGGAGGTTCTTTATTGTTAATAACCGTTATTAAACACACCATTCTAAAGTAAATTTTATAAATATAAATTAAGATGGAAAATTTAAATTTTACTTAAATTTATAACTAAAAAAATTAGATGATCCTTCTCATTCTTAACTTGAATACTTTTCGAAAAGAATTTCTGTAATAACATTGAAAGCTTTTTCTACGTTCTCCCCTGTTTTAGATGATAATTCCACGAAAGAAGCAAGATTATATTTTTTTGCTGCTAAAATTCCATCATCGCGAGTTACTGCTCGAAATTCATTTAAGTCTACTTTTGATCCAATTAACATTATCGGTATATCTCCTGCATGCTCTCTAATTACTTGTGTCCAATCTGGTAAATGATCTAACGATGTTTGATTAGTAATGTCATATAAAAAAAATGCTCCATTTGCACCTTTGCTATATTGAGAGAGTAGAAATCGAAATCGTTCTTCCCCACCAAAATCCCAAATTTGTAATTTTACTTTTTTATTTTTAAAGGAGGTTGTCTTACTATAAAAATCTACACCAATAGTTAATTTAAGGTCCTCCATGAAGAATCCAGAAATATATCTCATCGTTAATGAAGTTTTCCCTACAGATGCATCTCCTAGCATCATAATTTTAAAAGTATAATCGTAATCAGTCATAATTTTTGATGATTCGGATATTTTGAGGGCTTTTCTCGAATTTCAATAAATACATTTGAAATTATAATAGTAATATACCTAATATTAATTAATTTTTGTCTAATTTAAAATTAATAATTTCACCAATCGTAAAATTCATATTAACAAAATAAGAACATTAAAAAAAGAATGAGCGATTGAACAAGGAATTAGGGAATAATTAAAATACACATAAATAAGAGATAACATCAATCCAAATGTGAAATAATAACCGAAAAATGTTATGCTTGTAGTTAATGGTACTAAAAAAGGAGGTATATGATATATTGTAAAAAAAATTGATGATATGATAAGTGAATAGGTTAATTTCAATTTAGTTTTCAATTTCTGTATTAGAAAACCTCTGAAAAAAGCTTCTTCGCAAGGACCAATAATTATTATTTGCAAGATTACTAGGATTATTAGTTGAATATAATTGGGTTGAATAGGAGATGTATTAATAGTTCCTTCTTGCCCAAGTTCGACAAATTCAGTGCTAAAAATATTTCCTATAATAAAATCCCGGAAAAAAATTATGATGTAATTGCCAAAAAAAAAGAAAATGATTCCAAAACTTAAGCCTGATACTATTTTAATAAAGATATCTTCATTTTTTTGAAATCCCATTCCTTTTATAGCATCCTTAAAAGGAATTTTTTCCAATTTGCTAGATAGTAGAGCAGGAACAACAATAAAAAAAATTTCAAAGAGCATTAACCCTATCAAGATCCAAGGGTTTTCTCCCAAATTTATTGCCATTTTTCTTATAATTATGTTTTCAAATAATCCTCATAAATCAAAAAATTAAATATCTCATTATTATTATTATTAATTCTACTTTTTGTACTTTTAATGATTAGGGATAAGTTCATAAACACAGAATTAAAATCTTCTGATCTCTATAGTCATAGTAAAGAGATTAATAAAAATCATGGACTAACGAAAGAACAACTTTTATTAAAGGATCTTAAAGCTATTGCAAATGAGTATTTAGCACTTGAAAAATTAAAACAAAATTTCATTGGTATAATTTTGAAAAATCTTGATTCTTTAGATTTCTCAAAATTCATTGATTATCCCAGATTTTACATAAAAGAAGATTTTTTAAAACGAGAAGTATCTTCCGCTAATATTAGGGGTTTAAATGTAGTGAGTGTTGATGGAAGTTCGGTGACTAAAAAATTTATGAACGTTGACTTTTCATTTTTAAAAGCAATCGCTACAAAATATTATTTTCAAAAAAATTATGTTGCAAAAATTGTATATTATCCCGATCTAAATGGTTTTAATAATTATTATGTACAAGCAAATTTCCTTAATCAAGATGAAACTACGGTAGAAACTAAAATTTCGATTGACATGAATTTCATGGAGATCAATCTTCTGAATAATATGATAAGAAAAACTCCTGAGATTGATATGATAATAATTGATGGATCGATTGTTATTATGCCAATCAACTTATTATTTTCTAAAGATCCAGAAATATCGAGAAAGTATGACAAGCTTCTAAAAGAATATCATAATTTGTATTCATATTGTAAGGAAAATGGAATATTGTTAATTGGCTCAATTAAAGATACCAGAACTTCTGCTTTAACGCATCTTTTACAAGAATCTATCCAATTATTGAAACCCAGCTATTCAAATCTAACTGATTTTCTTAAAATAAATTATCGAAAAGTAATGGAATTTTTCTCAGATCTAGACTTGTTTAACCGTGTATTGAAGAAGAATGAGAGATCTTGTATTTTTAACTGTAAAAGAGAAATTGATAAAATTAGAGATACTGGAATCAAAAAAGAAATACCATATTATTTTCCCCTATCATTTTATGCATTTTACTTAAAGACTACACGATTTGATACACCTTGTAGGATAGAATTTTTTATGGATGAAAAACATTTATTTAAAAAAGCTTCTGAGAAAGCAGATTTAATATCTTCAATATTAATGCCAATATCAAGCTTGAATGAACATTATGGTTTACCAATCCCTCAAATTGAAGCTCATAAAAGGGCTGTATTTAAACCAAAAGAAGTTGATTTATTACTCAATAATTTAATTAGGACGTTAAATACCCATGGTGTTTCTTTATTAGAAAAAAGAAGAGATCGAAGACCTTTCTAATGAGTTTTATATTGTAGCTTGTTTAAAAAAATATCCTCGAAAAATATATGTTGTTTTTCCACTATTTCATTTTCATAATTTAAATTTTTAATTTTTTTATTTAATTTTAGTAAGTCAGTCCTACTTGATGTTATGCAATAAATACTGTGATCTTTCTTCAAGTTTAGAAAAAGTTTGGCATTTTCAAGAAAATTGATTAAAGTTTCATATCCTTTTAATCCACCATCCCAACTATAATCCATAATTTTGTTATTATAATTTTTGTTTATTAATTGTGAGGATGGCAAGTAGGGAGGATTAAAAACAATAATATTAAAAGAATGTTTTAAACGTTCTGGAAAGGATAGAAATAAATCAGATTGGAAAAAAATGATTTCTTTATTGACATTATTCGCTCCTTCATTTATTTTAGCACACTCTATTGCTTCTTTTAAAATATCTGAAGCATATATTTTAGGATTAAAATTTAGGTATTGTACTTTAATTAATTGAAAAAAAATAGCAATTATCCCTGTTCCAGTACCTAAATCTAAAACATTTTCAATCTCACTAATAGGTATACCATCAAAATTATTTTCATCAATATTACGTTTGAAATAATCAATTAATAAAAAACTGTCATCAGAAGGGGTATAAACATTTTTATAATCACAATTAATTATTGGATCGGGTATGAAAGGAATGGGTATCACTTATTCTTAATTTTCTTTTAACAATAAAACAATTTGCTAATCTCAATAAGCTCTTCTATATTAAAACTAAAAACCTTTTTATTCTCAAAGTTATTTTCATATAAAATTTTAACAATTTTTTCTCTTGTATATTCAGTATTGTTTAGATTTTTTAAAAAATATCCTATAGCATTTACAATATTTTTGTTCTTATAGGGCATTATTCCAGCAACAAATTTTAAAAAAAAGTTAATTGAACCCTTTTCTGAGAGGAATGGATGAATATCATCTCGAGGTATAATTTTAATAAGTGATAACGCAATTTTTGGAATAGGGTAAAAGCTTTTTCTTGAAATATCTGATATTAAAATGGGGTTCATAAACGCGTTAACACCAATACTGATCCGTGAGTATTCTTTATAATTTCCTGATAGAAAAATTCGATTAGCAATATTTTTTTCTAAAAGTAATATACCTTTAGGTGAATTAATATTAAAAAAAATCTTATCTATAAGTGGTCCAGTAATAGTATAAGGAATATTAGAAATAACTTTGTTGTGTTTTGGTAATTCTATTTCAAGTACATCTCCATGGATAATCTCAATATTATCATAAATAGATAGCTTTTCTTTCAAATATGAACAGAGACGATTATCAATCTCAATACCATAGATTTTTTTACTTAAATCTGCTAATTCTTCTGTTAACGTTCCTAAGCCGGGTCCAATTTCCAAAATAACATCATTCTGAGAGACATCAGAACATTTGATAATCTTCTTTACAATATTTGTATCAGTTAAAAAATTTTGACCCAGTTTTTTGTTTGGAATAATTTCCAATTGCTTTAAAATGAGTTGTATTTCTTTTATATTCATAAAACTCATTCGTATTTTTGAGTCTTGCTAAAAATGTAATATTTTACATCTCGTTGAAGTTCTTTGATAATTCTCTGTGCAATCAATTTGGCGGGATGAGAAATACTAGTTCTATCAGCTATATCTTGAAATGTTCCGAATTTTTGCATCTCTCTAGCATTAAGTATTTCCCACATGTGTTTCTGTCCAATTCCTGGTAATAATTTTAAAGCATGCATTCTTGGTGTAATCGAAGTAGAATTATTAAAGAAATTAATAAATTCTTCTTCATATTTCACCACTTCTTTTTCGAGTATTGGTTGAATTAACGCTTTTGATGTACTAGTTAAATCGTCATAATCAATTTTTTTTAAGACATCATTTAATTTTTCTTCGTTTACGAACTCTTCATAGGTTCTTTGTTCTTGGACTTGGATATTAGAGCTTTTATTAGCTTTAACTTCATATAGAACAAAATCCGGAAAAGTAAGAACTTGCGCAATTGGTGTTTTAGCCCAACTAGGTCTATCCTCTTCGGGATGTCCATGTATTAATAGATCTAAAATAACAACTTCCCGAAATTTCTTTATAAATTGTTTTTTCTTTTTCGGACCGCTTCGATAACTTCTTCTCTGTGGAGGACCTTTGTATCGCTCTCTTCTTTCCATCATTACTACTTGTTTTTTTTACTTTTCCGATTACCATTTCAAAATTTTTATTGTAATGAACTACATAATTAGATGGGATTGTTCATTAGAAATATAGAGATTGAGACTTATAAATTCTTCGAATTTTAAAATCAAGAGTCTAAATTTTATAATTGGGATAAGACAGTTTAAGATGTTTTTATATCTTCTATTTTATATAATAACTCTTGGAGTTGTTCATCTGTTAAAGTCTTCCCAGTGAAACTTTTTTCTAAAATCACCCGTAATTCTGGAACTGTTTGGGGATCAATATTAAGAATATTAATAGAATAAATTTCTTCAATCTCATACTTTTCCATCAATAGTTTCTTTACTTTTTTCGCTATTTTTGCGTCATATTTCGCAAATTTATTCACATAGTTATATGTGATTTCTTGAAAATGAGACATTCCCTCATCAGAATCAATTTCTGATAGTTGATCTTTTACAGTTTCCATTATTTCTTTAACTTCAGGTATAGAAACAGTTTTTTCATCTTTTTTTCTTCCAGACATAATTTTTCCTTTATATTTTTAGTTTTCTTTAATTGAAACTGCGTTTAATCTTAGATGTTCTTTTCCAATTATTAAAGTTTTTTTAGAATCTCCCAATTTTACCTCAACTAAATAACAACGGCCTCTTTGACCAACTACAGTACCTGTTCTACCATGAAATCTTGAGTGGGGCATCCCCCGTTTATGTTGGGAAGGATCTGTAATAATATCTACTTTATCATCAACATTATAATCTATTAAATACTTTTCTACAGAACCTAAACCTGTTTTACGTACATTTTTTCTGTGTTTATGCCTTGTTTTCTTACGGAATCCATGGTGTTTTACTATCGTGACACACCTTTTAGATTATTATTATAATAATAAATTAATTTAGTAGGATTATGAATGATAATTTATTTATTTTTTGATTTTAAACAAAGAAAAATTGATAATGTCAGCTTTAAAGAGAAATTTCTAGTACATCTAGACTTTTACAAATTAATTTGGTTTTAAAAATCTCTGAAAAAGAGGGTGTTGTCCGCCCTTCGTCACCGCTAATAAGTTCTTTTATATATGTTCCCCCTTGAGTTTCTATAATAAATTCGAAAAGATTAGGCTTAATATATTTACCATTAATCTGGTAAATCATTTTTTTTCTTATTTTATCAGCACGACGATGAGATACTCTATTTGGCGTTCTTTGATGAATTTCTTGATTTTCAAAAGAATCCTTCAATTTTAAAATAATATATCCAAATTTTTCTTTATCAATCTTACTTTCAGCTTTTACAATTGCTTTATAGACTTTTTTTGTATCTTTTGCACTTGATTTTAGTTCGATTACTTCTTTCTTACTAGTGTATCTTAAATTATTAATTCTGATTCTTTTTCTATTTTTTTTATTAACAAACCTTTCTATTTTAATTAAATCTAAATTTCTAATTTTTGGATTTCTTAATTCAAGAATAAAAGGTCTTCCCGAGCCTAACATTCTTACATCTATGTCTTCTCTTCCCGCTCCATGGAATTTTGAATCGTTTGCTTTTGAAGCTATAATAAATTCTGGGCTTATTAGATCTTCAACAGTGGTAAGGTATTGCTTTCCAGTATAATTACATAGTTCACAACCATTTCCCATGCATTTCTTACAAAGCCAGTGGGTTTGGGGAATTCCTCTTATTGATTTATTATATCTCCCATAAATATAAATGGACTTTAGCTTTAATTCAACATTAAAATTTTCAAAATCTAAAGATATAATTAATAATACTTCAGGCGAGTTAAATTCAGGAGGTTTATTGAGATGTTTCATTAGTTCTTTTCCTACTACGCGATTAAAATGACTTTTAAAGGATTCAGCTTCTAAAAGATTAAATTCTGTCTTAAATTTATCCTCTTGATTAATAATCTGAGCTTTGGGCCTTGAACCAATTAAAAAATTATTAAATTCGATTTCTTCAAGTATTTGTGTTGATTTTTTTATGTATTTTTGAATATCTGAAAAAATATTATGACATAAATAGCAGACTTCATTTGAATCGTTCTTCACAAAATTTAACCCTTCATCCGATAAAACTTTTTGACTGGGATAATAATGAGCATTTTCAGCTAATAGTTTCAAATTAATAATTGATTCTTTATGGAGAACAGAATCTCCAGATAGATAATTACTATGATTTTCCATTGTTAGCGAGAGTAATAATGAATTTCCTCTTTCATAGTTTGTCGTATATGATCCTAAAAGAGAAAACATTCTACCAAGACAGTGAATGCATATATAGTATTTCTGATAGATTTCTAGTACTTTGTCAAAAATCATGCTTACATGAATTAAGTAAATGATTATTTATTGCTTTTATCAAGAAAAGAAAGAGTAGTAAAAAAATTTTAAAATAAAAATTTATTTTTTTATATAATTTTAATAAATATTACAGTTAATAAAACAAGAGTATTTGTGTTGTATTTATTTTTAAATTAAAAACAAGAGAGATTCGAATGGCAAAGAAGAAGAATCAAGGGATTGTTAAGTGGTTTGATGCGAAAAAAGGATTTGGTTTCATCAGTGTTGCTGAGCAAGATGATATCTTTGTCCATTTTTCAAATATAGATATGGATGGATTTAGGAAACTTGATATGGGGGATGAGGTAGTATTTGAGCTAAAAGTGTCTAATGAAGGAAAGGATCCTGAAGCATTAAAAGTAAAGATTGTTTCAAAAAACAGAAGATATTAATTATTTAACTGAAATCGCTATTTCTCTTACTTTTTCTCTTTTTCTTTTATCATAAAATGAAGTAGTTGAAAATATCAACGATTTATAAGTCGTTTTTATTTTATTTCATGAAAATATTGTATATAAAACCTGCTGAAATATCTTAATTTAAGAATAATAATTAGAAAAAAAAAAATTTATTTATAATTATCTCTTCTCCCAATCAAAATCCAGTTTAACATATTTTTTTGTATAGAAGTAAGATATGAGTAAAACGACAGAAACGATCGGACCAAATAGAACTAAACCCATAGAATAGGAAAAAGTTCCTGTAGGAGAAATATCTGGCAATGACAAAATAGATCCGATGAAGAATGCACCTGCAGCTTGAAAGATATTAAGTATAATCGAGGGAAATCCAGCATATATTCCTGCTTTTAATTCCCCTGTAGATTTTTCATCATCTTCAGCAATATCAGCATAAACAATATAAGGAAATAAGAACCACCCTCCTAGAATTCCGCCTATCCCCATTATAAAAATTATTCCCAAAATTAAATATGATGACATTGGAATTAAACCTAATAAAGAGATTGGCATAAAAATCACTGCAGCAATAAAAACATATAATAGAATCTGTTTCTTTCCCTTTTTTTGTATTAATCTTCTCCATAGATAAAGAAATATGAAAATACTTAGAAGAAGGACTACAGCAGAAATGATATAATCCGTCGTGCCCATATCTAACGCATCTACAAGATATTTTAACATAGCTGTGGATACCATAGACCAACCTAAACCCGAGATGCCGATCATAAGAACGATCAACATAAAATTCTTATTCTTCACAATAGTCTTTAAATTGTCAATTAATTTAGATTTAATCTCATATTTAGGTTCAGTAGGCATCTTAAAAGCAATGATATAAAATAAAGCAATTGTTAAAATACCAAAAGTAACGATAGAAATAGTTATAGTTGATGGAATTGGAATATTAGGATTTCCCGCATCTTTCATAGCTGTAATATAACTCCCAAGAACAATCATTGAGAAAAGAGCCATTATCCCATTTCCGATATAATTAAAGGTATTTTGAAATTGAGAGACTTTGGGTCGTTCCTCTACAGGGAATTCTTCTGCCATCCAAGCTTGATAAGGAGTCGTTACCGCATAACTAGCTCTAAAAAGTATCTCCCATATTAACATCCATATAAATAGTGTTCCTGTATCGTTTAGATCAAGTACTAATCCGGGTAATATTAGGAAAATAATTGAAATTCCTAATAGAGGGGCAAAAACTATTATCCAAGGTTTTCTTCTTCCCCATTTCGTATATTTTGCATCACTGAGCCATCCTAATAAAAATTGGGAGAGCGCGATAGTTAAATAACCCATGGCAATGACAAAACCAGCGAGAAACGGGCGTAATCCATACCCACTTGTATAAAGCGTAAACATAGCCCATCCTTCTATTCCTAATACAATAGATGTACCTAATCTTGGGGCGCTAAAAAGTACTTTCGTTGAACTACTTGTTTGACCTCTTATAATTTGTTCAGATTCACTCATTTAATTTCACATATATTTATGATTTTTTTATTTTTATGTAAAAATTTTATCAAGTATAGATTAGAGAAGACTTTATTTAAAATTTTATTAAATTTTTAAGGGATTTTTTAAGATTAAATAAAAAAAAACGAAAAAGATTTTAAATACATAAAGAAAAGTATTAATTACTCTAAATTAAAGTTGAAAAGCTAATTAATCTTCTTCTTCCCATCCAAGGTTGCGTAGTACAGATCCTAGAGCTTCTGATTCTTCTTCTAAAACAAATTCTGTATCATATTCAGAAGCAGAGAGTTCAGAGTCGAAATCTGGGGGTGCTAACTCTTCAAAGGAGGGTAATTCATCAAGACGGGGTAATTCTTCTCTCGTTTTCGCTTTTTCTAAAATAAGTACTGGCTCTTCTGAAATAGGTTCATCCTCCATTTCCATTGGAGTATAGTCATCAAGAGGAATTGGTGGAACTTCATCATCATACACTTTAAACTGGGAACTGGGAGTAACACCTTTAGCTTCATGGGGTGTTTTAAATTCAACAGCTTCCTTTACTTCTTTCTCAATCCTAAAACCCATCGATTTAGGGATCGATACTATATTGTTTTCATTTGTAGCTTCAAGTTCTCCAAATTCTTCGCCTTCTTTCTCCCAATCGTCTAAAAATCCTAACAGATCATCTAAAGCAGCTTTATCTTTTGCAAGTGATGGTTTTACTATAGTTTTAACTTCTTCTTCTACTTTCTGCTGCTCAATTTTCTCTATTTCGGACTCCTCAAGAGAGAGCATCATCTCCGTTTCTTGATCCCCAGAAATTAATCTATTCAACTTCTTTGCTAGTTCTCTTAAGTAACCTAGATAGAATCCAATTCGATAAATCGCTCTTAAACCCCCAAATACTATATATTCGTCATCAATTGCCATTAAAATGCTATAACCCGAAGTATTGTGCAAGATTATTTCTGTCAACGCTCCGTGAACAGTTGCTTGATTTAATCTTAAACCTAAATCTATTAAGGCAGTACTTGATGCAGAAGTTGCATCAGCATCTAATTCTGAAGATGTTGAGCATGCTACTTTCATTCCTACTCGAGATAAAACTGCTAGATCTTCTAAATCAGTTCTATTTTCTTCATCTTTTAAAACAAACATCATTTTTTTACGGATATCTTCCGCAATTGTGGACATTTACTTTCTCTCCTTGATATAATTTAGGATTGAACACGATTTTTTTAACATCGACTTATGTATAAATATAAAGACTATTTTAATATATTTTATCATCACTTTATTCTAAAAATTTCAGTAAATTCATTTGGGTTGAAAAAGATTTTTCAAGCTTCTCGAAAGTGTAACCCGATAATTGTGTTATTTTATTTACCATATCATTTACTACATCTTCAGGTGTTAATTTTTCTGTATTAATCATGTAAACTCCTTCTTTATTTGAAAGAAATTGTTTGTAATACGAAAGAATTGTTAACAAATACTCTTTATCTTCTTCATTCCATTCTTTCCTGTTGTTTTCTAATGAGCCTCTTTGAATTATACGCTTCATGATTGTATTTGGTTCTGCATACAAATAAAAGATATAATCCTCTTTCCATTGGATAGAATTACATGTGTCTAAAATAAGATTATAATCTTTCTCTTTTAAGTTCAGACTCTTGGAATAAATTAAAACACATAAAGGTGTTCTATCTAAAATTATTATCCGTCCATTGTATTTAATATCAAAATTTACAATATTTTGATTACGCTTGATAAGTTGTTGAAGAAAATGGATTTCACTTCTAAATCCGATTTGTTTGTTTGAAGAACCGAAGGGAAAGGGGGGTTTTTTTACGTATCTCTCGGGAAAAAATTTAAATTTATTATTATCTGCAACTTTCGATTTGAGAAGATTGAAGACTGTTGTTTTTCCTACACCATGGACTCCAGCAATAGAAATTACAATGTTATCTTTAGAGCCTTTATTTCTATAGATAGTTTTGCTCAATTGATTTTACTCCTAATCACTAAAATTAAATCGTAACAACGAAACTATGCGTTAAAATAAATACTTCTAGACATTATTGATTTTTCTTGTTATTAAAATTTTATATTTGGGGGATAATGATAAGTTAAAAATAAAGATAGATGAGTATAATTAAAACAATATTAAAAAAAATGTTGCTGAAAATCGTAGTACTAAGATTTCCATTCGTAAGTTCAAAGATTACTCCTAATACCACAAACGATAGGAAATTTACTAGCAAGAAACTCACTCCTATTGGAAAAGTAAATAACAACATTACAAGTGAGTAAGCTAGTGCTACTAAAAGGATCACATAGAAATCATTTTTAAATTTCTGCTTTAAAGTGTTATGTAGAACTCCTCTAAAAACAATTTCTGAAGAGAATGCCGCTATACTTAATGTAATCGTTAAAAGTATTATCCACAATAGTCCAGCATTTTGAATTACCAGGTTTTGCTCCTCTATTATCGATTTAACATCAAAAAAATCCCAACCAATACGTGAAAAGAAATTTATGAGAGAGTCTGAAAAATAATTAAGCATTAGTAACACTATAGCACCCAATGCACCAATAAGCATTCCGAATAGAACTTTTTTTGAATTAGAATAAATTCCTATTTTAGTAAAACTATGTTTTTTATTATAAATATACCAAATTGGATAGATACCAAATAATAATTCGGGTACTTGATTCAATACGATTTGTTCAATAGTAAGGGTTGTTGTATCTAATTGAAATGAAATTAGTGTAAATAACAAAAAGAAGACAATCACTAATATATAAATACATGTTCCAAAAACATTGATACCTTCTTTTAAGTTCCAAGTTTCTTTCTTTAATATAAATTTTTGTTCAAGCTCAAGTTTTTTATCTGTAAAAATTAATCCTGGTTTTTTCTGAATTGTTGCTTTTTTAAATTCAGTTATTTTTTCTAATTCAGTATTACATATTGGACACTGATCTAAAATAGTAGATGTTATTACAGAACCACATCCTGGGCATGTTCTTGAGACTTCTAGTTTTTGTATAGTCTTATGTTGTGGAATTTTTTTACCCGGTTTAATTTTAATGACTAATTTACCACACTTAGGACAATATGTCTCATTTTCATCTACATTGGATCCGCAATATACGCAATAGTTGATCTTTTTCTTATTATCATTTGACATAACAGTAGGTTTAAACTAAAATCTTTTTCATAGTATTATTTTGTAAATTATATAAACTAGAAATTATATAATTTTTGCTTGCATTTTATTCACTTAAATGAATATCAATATTATTTAAAATTCTATGAATAGCGAGGAACATGTAAAAAGAGCTTTCCACTTTAAAAAAGCCCAAGCACATTCCTATGGCTTGCATGAATCTAAAAATAGATATTCTTCCCTATTTCTCAATTCTCACCAAAAACTTGGCAACTTTATAATTATCCTCCTTATGTACCCTGAGGATTCAATTCTTCAGCCAAATTTTTTAATAGAAAAATTGTATCCACTGTTTTAAAGTGGGGAAAGTATAATGAAAAAGGTAATATTGAATGGTTAGCTTAATGAATTTATAATTTAGGAAATTAATTGGTGAGTTAGTTATGCTAAAAAAAATTTTTAAGAAGAGAATTAATGAAATATATGAAAATTATAAAGATAAAGATATATTAATAGCTGATGACATGTCTAATTTTTTTGGGTTAGAATCCTCGGGAGTATGGAAAGTTCGTGGAAATGGTGTATTATTGCTTACAGAAGAAGAATTATTTTTTGGAATGTGGAAACCTAAAAAAGATCTATTGATCCCTGTGAAATTTATTATTGAGATCACAAATCCTAAATCACATATGCACAGGTCAGTATTTAGACCTCTTTTAAAAATAACATTTAGAAATGAAAATGGAGAAACAGATTCCGCTGCATGGTATGTACAAAAATTAGATGAGTGGAATAACTTTCTTAGACAGCTATTATCAAAAAATAGATAAAATTCATGTTTTTTTATTCTCAGTATATTTTTTTAAATTTCTTTTAGTTATCGTGCTTAATTCCATGAGTAATAATCCATGATAATAAGATATGGAATCAAAATACCCTTCTCCTTGATCTGATTTACCTGCATGAACTAATGCCATTTGAGCGTTAAGAGCTGCTCTCATTAGAAGTTCAATACCTTTATAAATTAAATTTGGACTCCAAGTCCCTTTTTCAGGATTGGACCACCAAACGGGACATGAATAAATACCACGGTCATAAAAATATCGAGCCGTATTATAATAATTCTCAACCTCCCAATCTGTTGTTAGATCTAAATTATCTGCTAAGTTTATTAAATTATTAAGACTATTCATAAGTTTCCAGTAATATCTATGTATATTGTTATTAGGATGTTTCCATAATGGATAAGGGATTTCAGCTTGCATATCTTCATAAGTTGTACTCCAGCTCGATTCACGTGGTATGACTTTTTTATTACTTATTGGAAAATATTGATCCAATTCTGAAATTGAAATGATTTTAATTGTTTCTTCATTGTGAATGAGATCTAATACCTTCTTTAGAAACGTTTTTTCATAATTTTTTATATGATGTCCAAAAGTTTCTCCATCCATTGCTGTGACTATATATCTGTCGATCTCTTTTGTCGATTTTGTTTTTAGTCTATCTTTTAGTTGAAAAATTTCCTTAATTGCATTTACAAATTCTTTGGCAGACACATCCTTAAATGAGATTTTATTACTGAGAATGTCATCTCTGAAGAATAACTGAAGTCCATTTGGAGAGCAATAGATCTGATCATAAGGCCAGTCAACTGGACAAGCAATTCCACTTATTATAACCCATTTGTATCCTAACTGGCGAATGTATTTAGCAACAGCTCCAGAAATAGCCATTTCTGGTGGAAAAAATCCTATTCTCTTCCATCGTCCAAATTCTCTTCTGTTTAAATCTTCATTCAACTGGATTTGATGTTTAGCTTCTTTTTTTGGAATTAACGGAAGAATTGGATGATATTTTGCTGTTCCTACAATTTCAATTTTGTTTTCAGAAACGAGATTTTTCAATTGATCCATAGTATCTGATAGATCATACTTATAAAACAATTCAATAAGAACACCGTTGATATTCAAACAAATCTTTATATTTTCGTAATCCTCTAATAAGGAGAATAATGGTCTATAGCATTCTTTATCGATTTTTTTCAAAATATTAAGATCTTGAGTGGGAGGTTGGTAAATGTGAAGTAATGGTGCCCAATAAGTTGTCAAATCAATCACATCTGGTTATTTCTCATTTGAAATTAATTTTTAATATGAAATTCAGGCAAAATAATTAATTTTTTACTTTTCTATGATATTTTCTTTTATTACTGTCCCAAAATGGGTAGCTCCCGGTCCTTTATGAACTAAAACATTATCTCCTATTTTTATATCAACCACAGATTTAGCTTTGCCACTTGTATCAATTAATCGAACAGTTTCTGCATTTTGGCATATACAACTAATGAGAATTTTTTTATCACCTTCAAAAACTTCCAATTCAAATCTCAACATGGGTCGCGTTTCAATTTTAACTCTTCCAATTGATACAATTCTCGCTTCACCTTTACTTGTAACAGCTAACACTCGATCTCCCCCCTTCAATTCACTAAGATATTTTGTGCGATAAATTCTTTCAGGATTATTATCAGGTACTAATATATAGGACGATATATCCCCCGCATTAACTCTAAATGGTCTTGAAGAAACAAATTGCGTTTCATATGTCTCAGAATGAATCAAGCAGAAACCTGTGGCTGTTGATCCTACTAAAAATCCCTCTCCGATGTTGAGGAGGGAGGTTGAATCAACACAGACTCTCTCAGCCTCAGGAATATTTTGAATATTAGTAATTTTAGCTTTAGTCAAGTCAATATGAATTTCGGTTTGGAGCAGTTTCTTTAGCTCATTAATATCATCTACTTCCTCTGGTTTTATTAAAACTCCATCTACCCCTTTTTCTAGTATTTTTAACATCAATTCAGCTTCTTTAATTGAATCAGCCACAGCTATTAGTTCTGTATCATTTGAATGTAATTCAGCTATAAGGTTTTCAAAAGGAATTATTTTCCAATCCTTAGCAGAAACAATTATAAAGTCTAAACACTCGGTTTTCGACAATTCAATTATTTCCCTTTCATCTTCCTTGCTAGTTAACTCAATAAAAAATCCAGAATTTTTATTACTTAAACTCTCATTAATTAAATTTTTTTCAAATTTTTTTTTATCATCATAAATTAAATATTCAGAAGGGATATTAGGGTCTTTTGAATAAAGCATTACCCTTTCAATTTTTTCAAATTCTTTAAATGTCTCTTGAGAAACTAAGAAATTTAAAATATTTTTATTAAAAGCTTCTTGAACCAGTTCTTTGAAATTGTCACCTTTAGATTCGAAGTCTAATATTATTTTTTTCATAGTGCTTAAAAATTGGTCTAGGCTAAACTTTTTTGATGAGAATTATTTTATTATATTATAGCAAATAATATTAAATTTTTAAGTTAGAAAAATCATATAATTCATAAATCAGAAAATAAATAAAACTATGGAGTTGAGCCAATCATCGGGTTAAAGAAAAAGTTATTTCCTAGGAAGGGTAAGGAAAAAGATGATTTAGTCGCTAAGGCTAAAGGACATATTCATAGATTGAATATGATGAATAAGAATTACAATCAGCGAGCAGAAATAAGTAGAAAAAACGCTAAAATTGCTTTGAAGCGGGGAGAAAAAGATAGAGCAAAAAGTTATCTTGTACAATATAAAGCATATCAAGCTAAGGTTGATCGATCTAATAATATAAGGTTAAAGATTGAAAGGCAGATTCAAGCGATAGAAGAAGGAATGCTCATCTCCCAAACTGGAGATGTGATGGGGGGAATTCGAGATGAACTTGAATATATTGCGACCAAAGCTTCACCCACTAAAGTAGCAGAAATAGCAGAGGATTCTGAAGCATACGTTTCTGAAATCGAGGAAGCAGCAGAAATTTTAGCCGGTGATCCAGAAATCGATCTTGCTATTGATGTTACAGATGAATTAAATCAACTTGAGACTGAAATGCTTCTAGATCAAGGAGGAACAATGCCTGAAATTCCTTCAGATGATTTACAATATATACCTGAATTAGATGAGTTAGAAGAGAAAGCTGAAATTAAATCAAAAGATCAATTGAAAGATGAGATTGATAAACTTCGTAAGGAACTACAGGGATAAGTATTTATTGTAAAAATTCTTTACTTTTTACCACTAATCTTTATCAATTTTAAATATAATAGTACTTATTTTAATTCATTTAAGGCAATAACCATATTTTTCACTTTTTTAATTGCTATTTCATAGCCATCATTTTCTCCAAAAACCTTTAATGGATAGAAGCCACAATCTGGTTTAATAATTAAATTCTCTCTCCCATATTGTTCTATTCCTTTTTTAATATAATTTTTAAGAAATTCGACTTTTTCAACATATTCATCAATATTTTTATCAGGAATAGGGACAAATTTGGATTCAACAGTTCCTAGTGCTAAAAGCTTATCAGTTCCTTGGAAATGTTTTTTTTCAAACACTTTAAAGTTCTGTTCATTTGTACTAAATTCATGATCCAAAATCTTCACATTTGTTTTTAAAAGGATATCTCTTAAATAGGGACTAATCCTTCCACATACATGGATCGATGTTAACCCTTTTATTCCTGATATTGTTTTATTAATAGTATCAATAATAAAATCTTCTGAATGGAATAAAATTTTCCTTCCTACTAACAATCCTAATATTGGTTCATCACAAGAAACAATATCTATTCCCATATCACTATAGGCGGCTGCTATTTGCTTTATAATTTCAGCAAACTTATTCACAATCCAATCAACCATCACAGCTCGTGGTTCTTCGAAAATTGTTGGTTTTAAACCCTTAGCGATTTCATTTTTCAGTATTGTCTCAAATGTTAAAGTGAATGGCCCGGTTAAACAAGCTTTAGTGCCTTTAATTTTTGCCTTAAGGTCGGGATATTCGTTAAAAAAATTAACAATAAATTTTCCGTATTCTAGGGCAATTGGTTTTTTTGGTACTTCAAATTCCTCATATAAATAAAATTTTTCATCAACTTCTTTTAATTGAGGAATTATTTCCGATAAAGGGGATAAGAATTGGTGTGTCATAGATAGGAGTTGAGGGTAGCATGGAAAATCGATACCTATTTGAATTAAATCCGTGAAAACTCTTAACATATTTTTATGATTATTACTTAAGGGCCAGCTTCCGACGACTGTAGTAAATAGTCCATCCTTTTTATCCATGAAGATGTAGAATAGTGTTAAAAATATAAATTTATGATAAATCAAATATGCAAATTTAGCATAAAAATAAAAAATAATATTTTATGTATAAAATCGTTTGTTATCAAAACTTCTGCTACTTCTTTTAAGTTCTTCAACTTCTTCAATATTTTCTTGCAGATTTTGTATTTTTTTTTCAATTAAATAAATTTCTTTTTGGAGGTTCTTAAAAGTCTTAAAATAATCAACCTCTGAAATAATTCCTTGATCAAATTTTGCATCTAATTTTTTCAGAGTTTCTTTCAAACTATATCTTTCTTTGTTAAGTTCAGTCATCTTTTCATGTTTTTCCTTATCTAGTTTGAATAGCTTCCGTTTATACCTATAAGATTTATTTGGTTGATTATACTCTGAATCAAACAACTCTGATAAATGATTTCTATTATAATCTTGGAACATACTATCTTTGTTTAGAAAATAATCATCTTCGTTATATTGGTTATTTATATTGCCACCTTGGTTCGGAATGTATGGATTTAAGTTGTTGAGTAGTTCATTATCAGAATTTAATCTTTGCGGATTATAATTTTGAACACGATTTTGTTCATAAACATTTTGTAAAAAAAATCGTTCCTTATCGTAGTTAGGGGGACGATAGTTGGGCATAGATTGAGGTGCTTGAAATAAGGAGGGTTGGATATTTTGTGGATTTCCCTGAAAATTTACACTATCTGGATATGGTCTATAATGTTCTTTAAGCCAAGGTTGAGCGACGTTTTGTGGATACCTAAATTGAGGTGATGCTGGAGATGCAATATTATTTATTTGGTTGGGGTAAACATTAAAAGGGTTAGTTAAATCTTTATTATTAATGTGTATATGTTCATAACTTTTATTATATTGACATTTTATACTAAAAAATGAGTTAATGCTTTCTTCAATGAAGTTGATTAAGTCGTTTAAATCAATATTTATTTGCTGAAGTTTCTTTGCGGTTTTTTCATCATAAATTGTAGTTTCGTCAAAAGATCTCGCTAAAAGAACGTATTCAATTACTCTAGAAATAGCTTTGGGAGGGAGCGTAAACTCATATTTTCCATAAGCAAATTCAATATAGAGCTTTTTGAAAACTCTACCTTTTTCTTTAATTCTTGTTAAATCTTCAACAGGAGCTTTTAGAATTAATTCTTGTTTTTTTTTGACTACTCCGTGCTCATGGATAAATGATAGATCATAATTAGTGATAAATAAAATTCCTTTATCTTTCTTGTACTTTTCCTGAGTATTTAATCCATTAGCTAATTTTGCAAAAATAGCATAAACAGGTTTTTCTCCTTCTGCGAGTCTTATTAATTTCTTGTATAAATTAAAATAATAACTAATCTTCGCGATAAACTGTAGATTCTTCTCAAAAGTTTTAAAACTATCATTGAATGTTTGGATATTTGTAGTTATAAATTCATCAATTGCATTATAACTTCGGAATAAATTTTCAAAAATTCCTTCTATTATTGTTATGTTTGAATTAGGTTGAGAGTAAATATCAAAAAAATATTCCTTATTTTGATTTAATTGATGAAAATGAATATTAGTTTTTTCCAATAAAGTATTCTGGATATAAAGAAATAGTTTGAATAGAGCTAATAAATCAGATTCCATTTTAGGAAAGTGATAACATTTATTTGGAGGATCTCTTACCTCTCTGATTTTTGATTGAAATAAATATAGTTTTTCAATAATTTCTTTTAAAGGATTAATAAATGAGCGTGTATTTTTGATTAATTCTAAAAAATCCTTTTCTAATTCTTCTTTTTTTTCATAAATGTTAATTATTTGGTGAGAATCGCATTTTGGGCAAGCTTTTAAACGCTGATTAATTTTTACAATATTTTCTCCTCCACAGTCCTTACAGACTTTCTCATTTTCAGATTTTAAAATTTTTATATTTTTAGATTTGCAATCTTGACAAATGAAAAAATCAACTTTTTTTTCATGGAGACAATCAGAACAAAAACTAGAGCCGCATTCTTCACAATAATAAGCTAATTTAACGTGTACACTATGACAAAAACGACACACTTGTTCTGATGACATTAATACTTAAACCCAACCTAATAAAGTAAAAATTTCGTTTAAAATCGCTTTATCAGAAGAATAAGAAATTCTGAGATATAAAAAAAGATTATAATATGGGTGTATCATGTATTATTCCTTCAGATAAAACTGGGAAGAAAAACTAGAATAGATTGAAAAGGGTTATTTAATAATTTTTACTTTTTTTCCAAGTGCTTGACCCGGAACTCCTGCTTTCTTGAAATGAGCTCTTACAGCTCCATTATTACCATGAGATCGAGATATAACTCCCTTTAATTCTTTACCAGTAGGAGTAATCCAGACCACAGTTCTCCCTATAAGCTTATTAGCATCATTTCTTGTTTTTATATTTGGGAAAACTAAGACACAGTGTTTCTGATGTATTGTATGACGCCCACGTTTATAATTTGAAATAACTCCTTCCATACCCAGGATGTCTAATTTATTTAATGTCATAGATGACTACTAAAAAGCATTTTAATCTTAAAAAATTAATAGAAAAAATACTCCAAAACTATTAAGTTTTTTTAAATGTTATTCCATACTTAAATTTTAATTTCATTTCCATAAAAAAAAAGATTTTTGTTTTAACTCACTTTAAATATAACTCGATGAGAGTTTCTTTCAGTAAAATTATAATTACACCTAAAGATTTTTTTGGTAGACCTATAGCGGGTTATGCCCGAAAAAATCCTTGTATGGGCAAATTAGATGATATATATGCATATGGAGTTTTGATTGAAGGAAAAAGTGAAGAAAGAGGGAAAAATAAACTTTTGCTCATCTCATTAGATTTATTGAAGAGCCCAATAGCACTCTGTAATTACATTAAGATAAAAATTAAAAAGAACCATCCATCTCTTGAAACTGACCAAATTTTAATTCATTGTACTCATACTCATTCTGCACCCGATCTTACTGGTGAATATCATTGGCCAGGAGGGCTTTTAAACGTAGTGAAGGGGATAATGTTCGGTCGTAATCGTAGTGATGATTATATTGTATGGTTTGTAAATCAGATAGTCAAAATGGTTGAAGATTTAATTAGCAATTTAAAGCCATGTAAAATGGCATGGTTGAAAAAAAAATTTAATCCAGATATTGTTATAAATAGAAAACACCCAACTCGTCAATCAATTCCAGAATTAGGTGTAATTAGTTTCATTAATGCAGACGATAATGGCTTAATTGGATTTATTGTTAATTACTCATGCCACCCAACAACATTGTCTTTTCAAAACAACAAGCTATCGGCAGATTATCCTGGCAAAATTATAGAAAAGGTTTCCCAACTTACCAATTGCAATGTTGGGGTTGTTTTTTTTAATGGTGCTGCAGGGGATATAAACCCTATTACAACCTGTGGAACAAATTATCAAAAATTAGAACTTGATAAATCTTTGATTTATGATCAGTTGGGTACATACAATCACACAAAAAAAATAGGATTCGGGATTGCTGATGAAGCTTTAAATTTAACAAAATCGATAGCTAAAACAGATTATTATAATGATTTAGAATTTCAATTCTATTTAAATTCCTTCTGGATCCCTATGAAAGATTTTAAATATTTCTCGAAAACTTGGTTTAGGAATAAACTTATATATTCACTTAAAAAATATCTTCTACTGAAAGTTACAAAAATAACTTTAGAAAAAGCCAATTTTCCTTCTTTTACTATAAAACGAAAAAATTTTAAATTATGTGCAAAAACAGTAATACAATTTATCAAATTCAATTTCGAATATGAATCAAATTCAAAATCAATTGGTATTATGACCGTACCAGGGGAACTTTTCGAAGATTATGGTAATTTTTTGCTTAAAGAATCACCTACCGGAAGAGAAAATTCCTTTATATTTCAAAATTCTAATGATTGGATATCGTATTTATTTCCTGCTAAAGATTATATTGAAGAAGGTGGATATGAACCACTTGCTAGTTTTAGTCCCATATGTGGGTATTTTACAGAAAAAAAGATGTTAAAACTCTTTAAAGAAATTAAAAGTCAAAATAATTAGAGAAATTTAATTAATCATCTCATAGGATTTATTCCATGCTTCTAAATTTAGCATTTTTATATTTTGTAGGAAATCTTCTTCAGAAGTTTTATCTTCTTGAATTATAAGTTCATCTACTTTTAAGATAATTGAATTTTCAATGTTTCTTAGTTCAAGTTTTCTATTTACAGGTTTAGATCTTGCATGTTTTACCCAAAACCAATCAGAATCAATGTTTGAATATGGTCCAGGATTGTAATATTTTTGCCCTTCTATGGGAAAAGCATAAGGTTTATAGATACTAGTACATGGGAGAGTTGTTCCTGTAAACCAGTGAATTGATTTTTTATTATTCCTTAAATAAGAAACTTGAGAACCTGTTGACTCAAAACCTCCATGCATACAAATTCCTGCTTGATGTTCTCTCAGAAATTCCATCATTAATTTAGGAGTTATTTTTCCTATATACTCGTTCAATAATATTGAAGATTTTCCTCCTCTTGAATAGGGTGAAGGAATAGTAGAAATTGGAGATCCAGAAAAAGTTTCAGCAAAATCGAATTCTTCTTCAATTTTGCAATACTGTTTTTCAATAGCATAATCAATTATTCCCGTTTTTCTGAAATCTCCCTTACCTCTAATAGTAATACCATTTGAAATTGATCGAACATCTTTAATCTTTTCTACAATCCACCATTTATCAGCAGTCTCTAAGACATAAGCTTCTTTGGGATCGGCAATTATAAATGAATTGTGGTACATCCAACTCGGATCGTCAAATGCACAACCACCTCCTTGTCCAAATTTTTCTAATAAATCGATCATTATCTCCATTGCTTCTTTTGCAGTTTTACCTCTCTCAAGACCTAACCTTAATAAATCCATTCCTAATAGTCCAATATTTCTTAGAGGCTCATGTGTATATACTGCTTCATTTCCAATTACCACTCCATGCTCATTAGTACCCATTTCTGCCCCCCATATCCAAAAGGGTTGGCTTAATAAAATTGCATAAGTTTCAGAAACTTGAGGTATTTCTATATAAGTACATTTTAAAGTATCACCCTTTTCAAATCTCATTTTGGGGCAATATGTTATTAATTGTACTTCATTAAATGGGCGATCTGAGTTCTTACCAAAAATTACACTTCCATCTTCAGTGGAATTTCCTAATGCTACTAGAGTGTCACACATTATTCATCATTTTATTACAATTAATAGAATAAATAGGTGTAGAATCAGGATTTTTTAAGATAATTAAAAGCAGTTATTGCAAAGATTTTAGTTACATTAATTACATCATTGATATAGACAAACTCATCTTGGGCATGATAATTATTATCTCCCCGAAGAGGTCCAATTAAAATAGTTTCTATTCCATTTTCCTGAAATAATTGAGCATCTGTAGTTGGTAAAAAAGTCTTAAAATCTCTTTCTTCTTTAAATACAGTTTTGAATGCTTTTTTTACTGCAAGGGCGAAGGTAGATTTTGTATCTGCTATTTGTGGTTTAATATAAGCTCCTATTTGAGCAGTAATATTTAAGTTAGGATCTTCTTTCTTAAGAGATTCTACAAAATTAAAAATTCTTACCTTAATACTCTCGATATCCATTTCTGGAATGACCGTAATCATACATTGCAAAACACAATTATCTGGAATTGTGTTCACTGAATTTCCTCCATTTATCAATGTAAAATTTACTGAACTTACTTTCGATGGAAGATCAGGAGGGAGAGGGTATTTAGTTTCCAATTGTTTGAATTCTTCTTGTAGTTCCATTAGGAAATTCATAATCTTTACCATCTTTGCAATGGCGTTTATTCCTGAATATTTATTTCGATTGGGCGGAGCTAAATCTGGATAGGCTTGCGCATGTCGTCGTATTCCTTGAATGATAAAACTCATCTGCAGTGCCCCCCCAAGATAGGCAATTGGATAATTAGAACAAACATCACCTAATAAACAAGCATCTCCAGTAATGATTTTATCCTTAACAAGATATTCAGAACCAAGTAATCCACCTATTTCCTCGTTAATTACAGCAGTTAAGATTAATTTTCCATTTAAGTTTATTGCGAGATCTAATAAAGCTTTTGTTGCGAAGATTTCTGCAGCTACGCATGCCTTATCATCAGCAGCTCCACGTCCATAGATTTTATTTCCAACAATCTCTCCTCCATGTGGATCTTTAGTCCAACCATCAAGCGAGGCAACTGTGTCAATATGAGCATTGAATATTAGAGATGGTCCATTCTCATTTCCTATTTCTCCGATAATGTTCTTCCTTTTAACTTTTGTATTTATTCGAAATTCAATCATCTTAGATTCAACAAATTTCGATATATCTTTATACTTTCCCGGTGGTACTTCAGAAGGAATCTTAACCAAATCTTGAAGAAATTGGATTATTTCATCTTTCATGGTATCTATTTTTTCCATAATTGCCTTTTCCATATCATCCATTATTTTCACGAGTTATTTTATAATTTTTAATAAAAATAAAAATGTTATTATCTATATAAAGTATTTTCTGATGGAACTATAAGCTTATAGAGAAAATAAATTATAAAGAAAATTGTAAGAATTTAGATTATAATATTGCTATTGCATCAATTTCAATTAATCCGTATGGGAGAGGACATGTTGCCTCAATTGTAGTTCTTGTAGGAAATTTTTCAGATACACCATTTTGCTCAAAAAATTCTTTATAGGCATTATTCATCTCATTGAAATCAGTTATATTTTTTAAAAATACAGTTACCTTCACTAAGTTGGAAACTTTTGCTCCCGCGGCTTCTAATATTTTTTTGATTTTTTCAAAAGCAGCAAATGTTTGACTCTTTATATCTCTCGCTTCTGGAGTTGCAACTTGTCCTGATATAAAAATAAGATTATTAGTCTTTATACCAAGATTATAGGGTCCAGCTTTAGGCGCTCCAGTATCAATTACTTCAAAATTAACCATTTTGATTATCACCAAGAAAGTTTTTAATAATTTTTTATTTAATTGTTTGATATTGATAATTACGATTAACCCATAATAATAAAATTTATTTATTGTCGTATATGAGTCAAACAAATCCAAATTTAATTAAGTTTTAATAAAATTCTTTTTTTAATGAATTAAACTTAATTATAATTAAAGTTGTACACACTTTTTTGGTTTTAAACCAGTAAATGCGTTCTATAAAGATTGAAATATCTTGAAAGCAAATAAAGATAATATTTGGATATTTACTTTTGAATACGCTGGAATTGTGAAAGTAGGTGGTCTTGGAGAAGTACCTGCAAATCAAGCTAAGCATCTAGCTAATGATTATAACATTACAGTATTTATTCCTTCACATGGTCAATTACAGAATCTAGATAAAACTCTTGTATGGGAAAAATTGCCATTTAATTGTGTTGGACAAATAAATCCTTCTCAATTTGGTGTTATTGAACCAGAAGCTACATACAATATTTCATTTTACAAATCGAAAATAAACAATGTAAATATTATTTTATTACACGGGGAAAATCCATTTACTATTAGATTTTTAGATGATAAAATTGTATATAATCCAGATACGCTGAGTGGAAAAATTTCTCTCTTTGCTATAGGAATGCGTTGTTTTGTTGATTTTTTAATTGATTATCGAAAAGAAGAATTACCTGATATAATTCATATTCATGATTATCATGCTGTCATACCATTTATTGGAATAAAACAAATAATGGCGAAAAATGGCTTAGATGTAGCCTCATTGATTACAATTCATTTGTTAACTTGGCCTAGATACGGAATTGATTTTTATAGAACGTGTGAAATTGATGATACTCCTATTTCTATTCATTTAAAAGAAGGGCTTAAACCATTAAATCTAAATGAAATTTTCTCAATCTGTGAAAAAATTAGTGGAAAGTATCAGCCACCATCTGTAGAGCAAGTTGGAGCTTTTGTTAGTGATTTGGTGACAACAGTAAGTCAATCCTATTTGAAATCAGATATAATCCCTAACTGCGGCAAAGAATTAATTGAATTCAAATCTAATTTTGTCTGGGATGGATGTGATTGGGATTATAATGAAATCTATCAGAATGTATTAAAAAATAATGAACATGAAATAAGGGATATTTTGCTTGTATCAGATGAAAAAGATTTAACCTTATCTGATATGAAACAGTATTTATTGACCTATAAATTATCGCATTTAGATAGAAGTCCATTAATTCAATCAGAAAAAGTATTGAATATAATTAATGAGATTTCAAATGGAAATGAATTTGTTAGAAATGGATATATTAAAGCTTTTGAAGAATCAGGGCCTTTAATAATTACTACTGGAAGAATATCACCACAAAAAGGTTTTGAAACAATTCTTGAGGCGATACCTGAAGTATTAAAAGTAATTCCTAATGCTAAATTCTTATTTCTCATATTACCGACCGATTATAGTATAAATGAAATAAAGATCTATGCTCAATATGTCAAAAAGTATCCTAACAATCTAAGGATCATATTTGGAGTAGCTATAGATATATTTTATCTAGCGCATATTTCATCGGATGTTTATTGTGCTTTATCCCGGTGGGAACCATTTGGTATCATCGCTTTAGAAGCAATGTCTGCTAAATTACCAGTAATTGCAACAAAAGTGGGGGGATTTCAAGAATCTATAATAGATATTAGAAATTTTCCTGAAATAGGTACAGGTATTTTAATTGATAAAGATAATCCAGCTCAATTTGCAGATGCACTTATCTCTCTTTTTAAATTAAAGGAAATTTCTGAGAAAGTAAAAGAAAAGGAAGCTATTTATGAAACTGAAAATTTTCAATTAGTTAATCAGATTCCTGATAAAATACTTGAATCCTTAGTATTATTAGATCCAAATTATTACAATAAGATTAAAGAAAATTGCTATAAAAGAGTAGAACATAACTTTAGATGGAAAACTGTTTCTATGAAATTAATCGAGTTGTATACTTTGATAAAGAATCTTCGCTCATCATACACTTAAGGAGCTAGACTTTTGATTATTTTAAAAAGATCTGTTATGTTTATTTTAGGAACTGTTTTCTTCATAAATCTTACTATTATGATGTTGTATACTTATTTACCTCAATATTTATTATTTATAGGTACAGAATCTCCAATTATTACTTTAGCGATGACTTTTGCAATGTCTACTTTTTTTATTTTCCCACCACTATTAGGTATGTATTCAGATAAACTCCAGAATAGAATTTATTTTATTTTTATTAGTCCTAGCGGAATGCTTATTACTTTAATTTTACTTCTTTTTACCAGAAACATAATTGTATTAAATGTACTAATATTTGTTTTTGGTTTTTTTACTTCATTTATAACTATTTATTTTACTCTTTTTAGTGAATTAGTACAGAATGATAAAAAATGGATATCTTATTATAATTCGGTATGCGCAATGGGAAGTTTTATAGGTGTAATGATAGGTGGTATTTTGATCACCAATTTTAGAATTGAAAATTTATTCCTATTTACATTAGTCACTTTCATATCGAGTATCATTTTAAATATGTTTATTAGAGAAAAAAGGCAATTAATTTTGGATAATAATCTAGAAATATCTGAGAATATTGATAAAAAAGTAACAAAAGATATTCTCGAGGAAGTTAATATCTCTAAATCAATATATTATAGCCTATTTTTTAGGAATTTTGCCGTTATTCCAATCGTGAATATTATTGTAATTCTCATGGGTTTTTCCATACCTAACAATATTGAAATCGCATTTTTAGTCGGAATAAATCCCTTATTTCAATTTTTCATAATGCCATTTATAGGAAAGAAATTAAATCAGAAAAATATTAAGGCTGTTATGATTTTAGGATATAGTTTATCATTTATAGTTATAATTGGGTATATTATATCCGTCGATTTTTGGAGCTTTTTAGTTTTTCAAGTTTTAGTCTCTTTAAGTTATTCAATGTTTTGGATCGCAACGACAGTCTATATTGCTCAAAATTCAACTCCTAATAATAAAGGACGCTTTATGGGATATGCTACTTCTAGTATTTTTGCTGGTACGACAATAGGAGGATTATTTTTCAGTCTATTATTAGCAGTTTTCAACTCGAATTATTATATATCCATGTCATTTATGATTATTTTTCCGATTATTTCTACGTTAATTATATCTTTAAAATTTAAAAACCAATTATATTTTTACGAGGAAAATTAACTCTACCGCTGCAAAAAAGGCTCTTAATTCACAAATTATTTAATAAAGTAATTATTGTTAACTTTTTTAATATATTTACTAAATTGGGATAATAATTTGATCTTATCAAAAAAGTCAATTATTTTAATTTTATTATCTGTTTTTATTATTAATACAGCCGCAATTATAGCTTATACTTATGTGCCTAAATATTTATTATTTTTAGGTATAGAAAAACCATTAATGCAGCTTATAATTACAATTTTTCCTTTAACTGCTTTTGTTTTTCCACCTTTCTTTGGTTTTTATTCAGATAAAATTCAAAATAGGTACATTTTTATTTTATTGGGGACTATTGGTATAACTTTTGCTTATTTTTTTTTGTTTCTTACCAAGAATTTGATATTAATAGTTATTTTGTTATTTATTTTTGGTTTTTTTATGGCATCAACTACCTTATTGATGACGTTATTTGCGGAATTAGTAGAAAATGATAAAACACTCATTTCTTACTTTAATGCTTCGGTTGTAGCTGGCTGGTTTGTTGGAGCTCAATCTGGTGGCATTTATATTGATTTGTATACAATCGAGCATATTTTTTTATTAATTTTACTAATTTCTTTACCAAACATAATTTTAGTTGTTTTTATTAAGGAAAAGAGATCTTTGATTTTAGAAAGGTATAACAGAAATGAAGAGAAAAATACCTATAACCTTGTTTTAAATAATATCGAAGAAGAGATCTCAATTTCTAAATCAATTTATTATGGCTTATTTTTTAGAAATTTTAGCATTAAACCAATTATGCCAATCCTAGTAATTATCATGAGTTTTTATTTAAACAATGATATAGAGATTGGATTTTTGATTGGAATAAATTTTTTATTACAATTTTTCCAGATGTTATTAATAGGTAAGATAATTAACAATAAAAATCTTAAACCTTTTATGATTATTGGGTATATTTTGAGCTCGATTGCTGTTTTCGGATATATTATATCATCTAATTTTTGGAGTTATTTACTTTTTCAATTTTTTGTTTCTTTTAGTTATTCTATGCATTGGGCAGCTACTATAACTTATATTGCTCAGAAGACTTCACCCAAAAATAAAGGAAAGTATATGGGCTATGCTAACACTAGTGTTTTTTCAGGAAGTTTTGTAGGAGGTCTTTTATTCAGTCTATTATTATCTGCTTTTAACTCAGATTATTATATTGTTATGTATTTTATGATAATATTCCCCGCAATTTCTGCTTTTATCATTTTTGCGAAATTTAAACCAAATTAAAAATTCACACCCTCTGCCAAAAAGGTGAGAGATGTTGAATTATTGCAGTAGGTTTATCAGGAATTATTGCTAATTCTTTTCTTATCCATTCTGAAATCCATTTATATTTTGCCTTAAATCTGCTATCCATGAAAATTATTGCTCCTTTATCAGAAATCTTTCTTATTGGCCTTCCTGAAGCCTGATTTGCTCTCTGAACGGCGGGGTATAAATAAGCGAAATTCCACCCTTGTCTTTTAAACACTTTATCATAATATTTTATTTTTGCTTCTACTCTAGGGGTCGGTAAATGATAAGGAAATCCAGCAATTATTACAGAATTCATAAAATCTCCTGGATAATCTTCTCCTTCTGAGTTTCTCCCCCCACATACTCCTAATAAGACAGCCCCACTATTTGAAGCCATGCTTTTAAAATCATCCACCAATATTGCATTTTCAGAGGCGGATAATCCAGGTTCCTCAATGAATAATTTTTTATTATTCTTTTTTGCTACAATCTCTATTCCATTACCTAATAATCCTTTAAGAATTTTATATGATGCACAAAAAATACCAACATTTGCGGGGGTACAAGTTAAAACTTCATTTATTTTTCCAATCATTTTTTTATACATATCAGGGTGTCTATTATCTCTTTTTGTATCTACTCCGTCAATAATAATAGCTTTGATATTTTTCTTACTAAATGGTGAATCAGCAATAATTCCTTTATAACTCTTGCCACACTCATTTAATCCCATTAAATTATTATAAACATAAGGGTTCACAGTTCCAGAGAGATTTAAGCATGTATATCCTTTTTTCAAAATAGGAATAGCAATTTCTCTAGGATCTAATGCTACAATTTCAAGTGAGATTGACCGCTTTCCTTTAATTTCTTTAATATTATAACAAAAAAAATAATTATCTAATGTGTATGTTTTCAACCATTTTAACCAAAATTCTGCTAAAGAGCCAATAAAATCTCGTGAAATTTCTCCATTTGCAAGTTTTTCCTCATGAATAGATACACTGAAATCATGCAGATCTTCAACAAAATTTTTAAATCCATTAAGATCTTGAAATCCTAACTTTTTATAGATTGATTGTAACTGTTTATCTGGTTGGACTGCTTTTTCTTTAAAACGTAGATTAATTTTTTTCTCATTTAACTGATCTAACAATATTTTAACAAAACTCTGCATTAAAATGGGGGATCGATACATTTCAAGATCTTTTAAACAGAGTCTTAATGAATATGGTGTGATTTTTTGTGAATTTACTTCTGTTGCAACATCTAATATATTATGACATTCATCTATTACTAAAATACAATTTTGAAGCTCTTGACCAATGAATTCTAAGAACGAATCTCGTATAAATGGGTTAAAAATCCATTGATAATTGCATATGATTACTTTCATTGATTCCAGTAAAAATTTACTTAAGAAATATGGACAAAATCTTTTTTCCTTACAAAATAATATAAGATCGTCTGCATCAATAGGTTTATTAAACAATTCTGGAGCAATTGATATTGAATTTTCGGCTTGTCCCCTTTTTTTTAACAAGTTTAAAAAATAAATACAATTTCTATTTTTCCTTAAATCTCTACAGACTGACATTGCTTCTGTTGGATTTAACTTGAGAGATAATAATGTTTCATTTAGACACATTTCATTTCTACCTCTTATCGAAAGGCCATTAAGATTTACTCCCAGTTTGTCATTTATTACTTTTTGCGAGATTTTTATCAATTCTTTGATGATTCGTCGATTTTGAGAATGTGTCCTACACATATAAATAATTTTTAAATTCTTTTCAAAAGCTAAAGGGAGTACACTAGATAAGGCAATAATGGTTTTGCCTGTTCCGTTAGGTGCTGATAATAAAGAAATCTTTTTTGATTTTGAACTTAATTCAATCTGCTTAATAATATTTTCTTGATTTTCTCTGAATTGCTCGTAAGGAAAAAAAGATAAATAGTTTATTTTTGTACACCAAAATCTAATTTATGTATTTCATACTATCTAAAACCTTATATTGCTATAGACTATAAAAATTTACTTATTCCTAAATAAACATGCCTAAAATTGCATATACTGTAGAAATTTGTTTATTATATTTACAGTCAAAAATTAATTTAAACAATATTTATATAGAAATTTGTTCAATTTACTTTTATGAAATTCGAACAATTAATTTATGAAGAGAATGAGCAGATAGCAAGAATTACCCTAAATCGTCCAAAAGTTTTGAATGCCTTAAGCATGCAACTCTCTGATGAACTTGTAGCCGCTATAGGATTGGTACGCAAATCTAGTAAATTAAATTTTCTAATAATCAGAGGAGCTGGTAATAATTTTAGTGTGGGTGATGATATCACAGAAATGCTAAAATGGGGTGACGCGAATGGAATAACAAGGCGAGTAAGATATTATCAAAATATGGCAAATCAAATTGAAGAGTTAGATAAAATTACAATTGCAGCGGTAGATGGCTTTGCAGTTGGGGGAGGATTAGAGATTACAATGGTATGCGATTTTGTTATTGCAACAGAAAGAGCAAAGTGGGGCATGCCAGAAGTGGATGTCGGAATAACACCTGGATGGGGCGGAACAACTAGACTATCACGCCTAATTGGAAGAAGGAGAGCAAAGGAAATTAATTTAATAGGAGCTCTTCACACTGCACAGCGAGCAGTAGATTGGAATTTATGGAATCGAGTGGTACCTAATAATCAGCTTGATATTGAAGTAGAAAAATTACTTGAGGTACTCAAATCTAAAAATCAACAAGGCTTACGACAACTAAAATTTATAATAAATAAAGGTGTTGAGTGCGATCTATACACAGCACAGGGTTTTGAAGTATTATCAGGTGCTTTAACAGGAGCAGTTAGCGGAATGTGGAAAATAAAGGATGCAGATAAAGGTGCTGGAGTAATGGGATTTTCTCAAAAAAATGAGCTTTGGAAAAAGAGAAGAAGTTTAGCTAAAAATTTCTGGACAAGTTAGTTTAAAAATAAAAAAATTAATTGACTTAAAAAATTAATCATGTAGAATAGGTTTTCTTGCTGCTAGGACCGCATCAAGTCGTTTAACTGGAGTATTATGAGGCGCATTTTTTAGAAGTTCGGGATTCTTTTTTGCTTCTTCAAATATTTTATTCATTACCTCAACAAAATAATCTAAAGAAGATTTTGGTTCTGTTTCAGTAGGCTCAATCATTAAAGCTCCTGGAACTATTAATGGAAAATAGATTGTTGGTGCATATATTCCATAATCAAGAATACGTTTCGCAATATCTTCTGTTGAAACGTCGTTGGGTAATCCTTGATCTGAAAGAACAAACTCATGCTGACAGATTCGATTATAGGGAAGAAAATAGTTTTGTTGTAAAAGAATTCGTAAATAATTAGCATTTAAAACTGCAATCTGACCAACTCTTTTTAATCCTTCAGCACCTAACGCTAAAATATAGGCATATGCCCTAATAATCACTCCAAAGTTTCCCCAAAATGCTCTAATTCTTCCAATTGATTTATCATCATCATTTTTACATATTAGTCCTTTTTTAGTTGAAATTAAACATGGTTTTGGGAGGAAAGGAATCAATTCATTTACAACTCCTATTGGTCCTGATCCCGGTCCACCTCCACCATGCGGAGTTGAAAATGTTTTATGTAAATTTAAGTGCACAATGTCAAATCCCATGTCCCGCGGACGGCATATTCCTAACATTGGATTTAAATTCGCCCCGTCATAATAACATAAACCTTCATTCTCATGCACAATTCGTGTTATTTCCTTTATTTGTTTATCAAAAACTCCTAATGTATTAGGATTAGTGAGCATAATCCCTGCAACATCACCTTCTTGCATAGCAAATTCTAATTCATCTAAGGGAACCTCTCCAAACTCATTTGATTTTAATTCTATAATTGAAAATCCTGCCATTTTTGCTGATGCGGGATTAGTTCCGTGGGCAGAATCCGGAACAATAATTTTTCGTTTTTTAATACCTTTACTCTCAAAAAACTTTTTTACGATTAATAAACCTGCTAATTCTCCATGGGCTCCAGCTGCAGGTTGTAAAGTAAATCCATCCATTCCAGTTATTTCTCCTAATAATTTTGAAATATGATAAAGTAGTTCAAGACAACCTTGATTTTCTTCTTGTAATGGATGAATATTGGCGAAGCCAGGTAATTTTACTATGGTTTCATTTACTTTAGGGTTATATTTCATTGTGCAAGAACCTAATGGATAAATTCCAGTATCAACTCCATAAGTTCTATTACTTAATTTAATAAAATGACGAATAATTTCGATTTCTGGAATATTTGGAAGGGGTAACTCTTTTCTTAGTAAATTTTCTGGTAAAATTTCATTAATTTCTGTTATGTCTATATCCATTTTAGGTACAAAGTTTTGCTGGATATTTTCATTTTCTTTATCAAAAATTAAATGAATATTAAAACTCACTATTAGATCTCCTCCGCTTCATTATTTGAAGCTAAAGTAGCAGCTTCTATAAATGAGTTAATTGAATCTTTTGAATTCATTTCAGTTACACACACTAATGCTATATTTTTCATTTCAGGAAAATAACTTGATATTTTTAGAGGAGGTTGAAGATCCCGTTGTTTGCATAGGTTACTTAGAGCATCAATATTGGGACATTTGACTAAAAACTCATTATAAGTTGGTTTTTTATTTATTATTTCATAACCAGGAATTTTACTTAATCTCATTTTTACATAGTGAGCTTTCTGAACATTTTGAGATGCAATTTCTTTTAAACCAGTTCTTCCTAGAGATAAAAGGTATATTAATGCAGCTAATGAACATAATGCTTGATTAGTGCATATATTAGAACTTGCTTTTTCTCTACGAATATGTTGTTCGCGTGCTTGTAGAGTTAATATAAATCCATATTGATCTCCATTAATTTCTTTTGTTTTTCCAATCAGTCTTCCAGGGATCTTCCTTAAGTATTTTTGTTTAGCAGTAAAGATTCCTAATCCAGGCCCCCCAAAAGAGGGGTTTAAACCAAAAGGTTGTCCTTCAGCAACAAAAATATCTATATCAGTTGATCCAGGGGGATTCAAGATACCTAAACATGTTGGATCAGTCATAACTTGAATAATCATACAATTAGAATTCTTTTCTCTTAGATTTTTGACAATTTTCAAGGTATCTTCAATATCACCAAAAAAATTTGGACTTTGAAACAATACAGCTGCTACATCACTATTTAATTTTTCTTTTAAAATTTCTTCACTGGCAGTTTCCACACAGATATTTTGGCCCCAACAATAAGTTCTAACTACGTCTTCATATTCTGGGTGAATACCCTTAAGTAATATAACGGTTTTTTTGCCTGTAATAATTGTTGACATAATAGCCGCTTCAGCTAGGGCAGTTGATCCATCATACATACTAGCATTAGCGACATCCATCTGTGTAAGTCGAGAAATAATTGTTTGATATTCATAGATAGCTTGTAAGTAACCCTGACTTGCCTCAGCTTGATAGGGTGTATAGGAAGTATAAAACTCTGATCTCGATGTTATAAAATCAACTAAAGAGGGAATATAATGATAATAACATCCTGCTCCTAAGAAAGAACTCGAATATATTTTATTCTTTTGAGAAATTTTCTTAATTTGCTGTATAAGATCTGGTTCAGATAAACCAGAAGGTAGATTTAATTTATCGAAACGTAGATCGTTAGAGATATCTTGAAAGAGTTCTTGTAAAGATTTCACACCAATTACATTTAACATTTCCGCAACTGTTTTATTATCATGAGGAATAAAATCCAAACTATCTCTCCTTTTAAGAGTTTATTACAAATTAATTAAAACAATAAAGAAAAAAATATTAATTTTCTTCGTTTTGGATTATTTGTTTATATTTATCAGCAGATAAAAGCTCATCTATTTCATTCTCATCAGAATATTCAATCTTTATCATCCATCCCTCTGCAAATGGAGAAGAATTCACAAACCCCGGATTATCAGCAAGTTTTTGGTTAACCGCAATAATTTCTCCTGATAATGGCATAATTAAATCACCCACAGCTTTTACTGATTCAATTTCGGCGGCATTGCTTCCCTTTTCGAATACCACACCAACTTCAGGGAGTTCTACAAATACAATATCACCTAATTGATGTTGGGCATAATCAGTAATTCCGACTGTTGCGATTGAATTTTCAATTCTTATCCATTCATGAGTTGATGCATATTTTAAACCGTCAGGAAATTTATAATCCATAATTTTCACATCTTAATATTGATTTTTATACATTTCTATAAAAGGGTGTAGAAACAATCTTTCCTCTTAAGAATTTATTTCGAATTTCTATTTTAATTTCAGTTCCTATTTCTTTATATCGTTTATTCACAATTCCTAAACCAATAGTTTTTTTTAGAGTAGGAGAATATCCGCCAGAAGTGACAAATCCAATTTGATTCCCATTTTTAAAGATTTTATAATTCTCTCTAATAATTCCCTTATCTATTAAATTAAGACCGACGATAATTCTTTGAGTTCCTTCAGATTTTTGTTTCATCAATACCTCTTTGCCTATATAATTAATTCCTTCTTTAGGTTTTACTAACCAACTAAGTCCCGCTTCCACCGGAGTAATAGCATCACTTATCTCATGCTCATATAATGAATAACAAGCTTCTAATCTCAATGAATCTCTCGCTCCTAAACCAGCGGGACTAGCTCCAGTATTTAATAGGTCATTCCATATCTTCTCTGCAAATTCATTTTCAAAGGAGATTTCAAATCCACGCTCACCTGTGTATCCTGTTCGGGCTATGAAGATAGAATTACCTTTAATCTTGCAATGGGCAAAATAAAACCTATTAATTTGAGGAAGATCAACATCTACAAGTGGTTGAAGAATTTCATCTACCTTTGGACCTTGAAATGCTATTCGCGATCTTTGCGCTGAAAGATCTGTGATTTGAACATCAAATTCTCCTTTATGTGCATTAAGCCATTGCAAGTCTTTTTCAATATTACCCGCATTAACAATCATTCTAAAACGCTCAGGAGTTTCCTCATAATATACAAGATCATCTACAACTGTTCCATTTTCATAACACATACAGGAATATTGACCTTTAGATGGTTCCAATAAATTTAAATCATTTATCATAACATATTGGAGGAATTCAATGACATCTTTACCTTCGAGAAGAAATTCACCCATATGTGAGATATCAAATACACCAGCGTAAGAACGTACTGCGTTATGTTCCTTGATAATACTTTCATATTGAACGGGCATCTTCCATCCGGCAAAGCTAACCATCCGTGCACCATGTTTTATATGAATGTCGTATAGTGCAGTTTTTCTAATATCATTAGGATTATCACTCAAAATTTCTACACAACTTACGGTATTAATGTTTTGGAGATATATAGTGAAATAAAATAGTATGGATAATTAAAATTTTTTGGCTTTTAGATATGAGCCAAAGGCTTACATTCTTTATGATAATGTTCTAGATTAAAACCGTAAAAATTTATTTGTTACGTATATTTTAATAAAAAAATGACTGAAAAAAATAACGATGAACATTATTTATCATTAAAAGATTTAATATCCGAAAGTTTTTTGTGTGATTTGATTTTATTTACTTTCCTTTTTATCTTAATCATTACGCAAACATGGGATAATATCTTATTTTTACTTTTCCCATTGATTACATTTACATTTTCACTATTTTTTAGGCTTCTCAGTTCTAATAAGAAGAGAACTGAATTTGAAAAAAGTTATGTTGTTTATAATCCTTTCGGCTCCGAAGGAAAAAATGCAAATCGGTTGTTTTATTTAGCACAATTTCAATTGATCTTAATTTTCTGGCTAGGTGCGGAGTCATTATACAATCCTCATTTAGTCGAGAATTATTACTTCTATTTTACAGGTATTCTTATCTTTTTATACACATTTGCATTTTTTTGGATTTTTATTGATTTATGGAAGTATTCACGGTTTGAAATTATAACCAGCGAGATTGAGGGTAAATTAGATCCTCATCTTTCAATTGATTCGAGAAATATAATCTCTTTTTTAAAATTGAAGACTTTAAAGATGATCTCTGTCATTAACCTCTTAGTTTTTATACTTTTAAACATTACTAATTTGATTTTTTTACTTCTAATAAGCAATAATCCAATTTTAGGTATACAGGTTTATCTCCCAGGCTCACAATTAATACCTTTCTCATATATTTTATATGGAATCCTGTTTATCTCGCCTATTTTGACAATTATTATTCTCATGTTAAATTATAGAACTATTAACGATTTCAATAAAGAAAAGTTAGACAAACTTATCGAACCACTACCGAGAAATATACAAATTAATATAATTGAGAATCTTAAATCCTTGAACAATAAAATAAAAGAACAATTGAAAAGTGAATAAAAATTTATTAAATCATCATTTATATTATTATTAATTATCTCTCAAAAAAAGTAGGGTCTGGATCATGTGCGCGGCGCGAAAAATGTTGTTCAAAATCGTTGTTGTAGGGGATGGAGGGGTAGGTAAAAGTACTATGGTTCAGAGATTAATCACTGACCAGTTTATCCCAATGAAAATTACGATAGGTACAGATTTGGCTACATATGATGTTCAAATTGATGAGACTTTCGATATAAGACTCCAGATATGGGATTTTGCTGGAGAAAGACGTTTTAGGCTTTTTTTACCCAATTATTCTAGGGGAGCGACTGGTTGTCTTCTATGCTATGATATTACTCGTAGAACAAGTTTTGATTCTTTAGAAGAATGGTATAAAATTGTAAACAATAATGCAGATAATCCTATTTTCATTTTAGTGGGGGAAAAGCTTGATTTAGCAGATATAAGAAGAAGTGTAGAATATGAACATGCTGAAGAATTTAAAGAAAAATACAATATTGCCTATTTATTTGAAACTTCTTCAAAGAGTGGAGAAAACAATAAAATGATTTTTAAAACATTAACTCGCTCGATTTTGAGAAAAAAGGAATTTATCAGGTAAATTATTCAATTTTAAAAGAAAAATACAACAGTTCCAAAGGATTTTGAAGAATGAATCCTAATAAACTATGATTTATTCTA
>JAHPZE010000031.1 GCA_019058365.1 Promethearchaeota archaeon
TGGAACAAACTATAGTTCAAAGGGTTTTAGAGTTTAAAATCCTTTGCTACTGTTTCTATATTTTATTTCAAAGTATATAAATTTCAAATAGAAAATGGTTGAATTTAATAAAACTAAAAATAACTTTTATATTTATGAAAAACTAATCTTATTTTAAGCAGTTATAGCTAGTTTTTTTCAAAGAGATAATCAAATGTCCGATTCAGAGTCAAAATTCAAATTCAAAATAACTCTAGTTGGAAATGGGTTTGTAGGAAAAACAACCCTGATTAAAAAATTTACACAAGGAGATTTTGTTGAGGATTATATCAAAACGATTGGAGCTCAATTCACAATTTATGATAAAGAAATTGACGGAGATAAAATTAGATTGATGTTCTGGGATATAGCTGGTCAAGATGATTTCAATTTTGCGCGTCCCTCTTTTTTTAAAAATAGTAATGCTGCTATAATTGTGTATAGTCTCGAAGAAAATAACGTTGGTGATGAGAGCTTCAACCACATTTCATATTGGCATGAAGATATCAAACAATTCTGTGGAGATATCCCTATAGTTGTTTTTGCTAATAAAGTTGATTTAGTGGATGAATATAAACTTGATAAATCTAAAATTCAAGAAATAGTGAGTAAACGAAATTTCCTAGGGTATTCGATAATATCTGCTAAAACGGGTCATGGAGTTATTGATGCATTTAATGCCATTATTGATGAAATATATCATAAACATAAGGTAGTATCTGCAGATTAATAGGAACAAGTTAAACCTTCTTTTAAGGTGTTAAAAAATATTGAGTTAGTTCAATTAGGCGTTTAATTTATAATCAACTCTCAATTATGTATATTGTTTAACTTTAAATATAAAGTGTTTATTAAGAGATGATTAAAATTCGCACATATGAACAATATATTGAAGATTTAAAAAAGATGAAGCCTAATATCTGGATTGGAGATGAAAGAGTGGACAGAAGCGATCCACGCCTTCACGGCGGTATGCACATTATGAAAGAAACCTTTGACCATGTTCATGAGCCCGAATGGGAAGATCTCTGTACAGCAACAAGCCATCTTACCGGTAAGAAAGTTAATCGATTTACTCATATTCATCAAAGCAAGGATGATTTACTCAAAAAACAGTTAATGACAAGACTTCTGTGTCATCGTGTGGGTGGCTGTATTCAACGTTGTATGGGTATCGATTCACTTAATGCGCTTTCAGTAATAACCTATGAAATGGACCAAGCCTTAGGAACAAATTATTATGAAAGATTTAAGAATTATATGATAAAATTTCAGGAGAATGATTGGGTAGCAAGTTGTGCACAAACTGATGCAAAAGGAGATCGTTTAAAGAGACCTTATGAACAGGAGGATCCCGATCAATATCTGAGAGTAATTGAAACCAGAGATGATGGTATTGTTGTTAGGGGTTGTAAAGTTAATATTACAAATACAGCATATGCTGATGAGATGATTGCTGTTCCAGTTCGTTATATGGGACCTGAAGATAAAGATTATGCTGTAGCTTTTGCATTACCAACTGATTGGGATGGTGTAAAATTACTTTGTCGACCTGCTAATTTTAGAAAGAGTAAAGTTTATGACGCACCAGGATTAGAAGTGGGAGATGTTGAAACATTCATCGTTTTTGACGATGTTTTTGTACCAAATGAGCGAGTATTCTTAAATGGGCATGCAGATCCTAGACAAACTCCCTATGCTGGTTTTTTAGCACTGATGTTTGCTCATTATCACAGACATAGCTATACAGGTTGTAAACCAGCAGTATCAGAAGTGATTGCGAGTGCTGCTGCATTAGTAGCAGAGTATAATGGGATTGATAAGACTTCTCATGCAAGAGATAAATTGTCCCATATAATAGGTACTGCTGAACTCGTGTTCGCTGCTGGAGAATCAAGCGCAAAACATTCAGAAAGGGCACCTTCCGGTACTCAAGTACCTGATGAGATACTTACAAATGCAGGGAGAAGACTGGCAGGAGAGATGATTTATGAGGAATATAAAATATTAGCAGATCTTTCTGGAGGAATAATTGCCACTTTACCATATGAAGAGACTTTTTATAATGAAGAGGTTGGTGAGTTGGCAATGAAATATTTAAAACGCAATCCTCGAGTTAAGCCAGAAAACATGCTTAGATGTTTTAAGGGGATAGAGAATTTAGCAGTTTCTGATTTAGCAGGAGTGATGCAAGTAGCAGGATTACATGGAGGGGGATCGCCGCAGATGGAAACTATTACGATGATGATGCGCTATGATTTAGAAAAATTGAAAGACATAGCAAAATATCTGTTTGGTATTAAGTCGAAACTAAAAAGATATGAAAGACCAACAGTGACCCCTAGAAAAATGCTTGAAAAATTTAGAATGGCAATACAAAGGAAAAAGAACGAATAATAATATTTTCTAATTTTTTATTTTATCTTTTTTTTCTCACATTACACATAAAACAAATAATTCTGTTTCTGAAAGTGATTTAATATTAATTTCTGGTTGTTTAGTTATGAATTTAGTGATTGGTATACCATGATCAAAAATTTCATTAAATTTATCATAGAATATTTGGTAAATATTTTTATTCCGGGAGATATAAGTTCCGATTAGGATGTTTGTCGGATCAAAACTAGGTTGAATAAGCTCCGAATCCGAAAGAGCAAAATTGCTAAATGCTTCATCTGTAACATGAATCTCTATTTTATTAAACTGTATATTATATGGTTCTACATGATTAGTGAAAAGTTTAAATTCTTTACTTATTAGAAGATCTTTGGCGACTTCTGAATTAAAGATAACTTGAACATGTAAATTTGTTAGATTGTCTTTAATTCTATTCATTCCAGCACTCATAGAAGTTTTTATATCATCAGGTATATTTTTAAAACGTTCTTCATGGATCATTTTATTTAATGGATTATCATATCTAATCCCTATAGCAATTTTACATTCGCTTTGAGCTAAGAAATGATGATATGATTCATCAAAATTTTTAATACTGTAGTTAATAAATTCAACGGGTTCTTGGACTACCTGCTCTTCCAGTTTGTATTTTCTAATAAATTCCTCAATAGCAGATTCACAGTTATCTCTTTTTTCATTGAATTCATTTCTGAGGTCTTCAATTCTTTTTTGGATTATATTTTGCCACAGATTTAGTACTGGAGTTGGTGCTAAGTGTATTTTCATAGGTCTATCAAAAATTTGAACAAGACCTAGATCACTTAAGACAGAGCAAACTTTATAGCCTCTTTTTAATGAGAGACCAAAGTGATCACATACGTCTTTCAAATTATCTATTCTTTTGTTTAATAGGAGATAATGATAAATCCTTTCAATACCTTTTTCTATAATGCCAATTGCATCAAACAGTTGATTGAGAGGTAAAAATTCAGTATCTTCCATTACATCACCTATTACCAGTTCGGTTTAATGTGAGTTCAGTAAGAACTTTAAACGCATCATCTACATTGGTATTATCTTTAGCTGACATTTCTGCAAAGCTAGCCATATCATTCTTTTCAGCAATTTGTATGCCATATTCTCTTTGAACTTGACGATGGGTTTCTTCAAGATCTAATTTTGAACCAACAAGCATAATTGGGATAGATCCACCTTTTTGTCTAACAATAGTAATCCATTCTGAAATGTTATCTAATGTAGAAGGTCTAGTTATATCGTATAGTAAAAATGCAGCGTTTGCTCCTAAACAATATGTTGGCAAGAGAAATCTAAATCTTTCTTCACCTCCAACATCCCATAATTGTAATTTTATTCGCTTATTATTTAATTCGATCGTTTTCACGTGAAAATCTACGCCAATAGTTAATCTTTCACTGGGATTGAAAACGTTATAACAATAACGTTTTGTGAAAGAAGTCTTGCCAACAGATGCATCTCCTAAAAGGAGAATCTTGAAAGTATAGTCATAGGATGCCATGTTTTAATGTAAACCTCTTTTTGGGTATTTTTTTAACGCAAATCTCTTCTTAGGTAATTGATTCCGCATTGTCATTAAACCTTATAGTAATTAGGTAAATTAATCAATTTTAGTATTTATATTATTATACCTCTTACAATATTATTTAATGAATTTCATTCTTTTTAAATTTAGGTTGATTTTTTATTGTTTTAGTATTTATAACAGACATTTACTGAAATACATATAAAAGGCGATTCTTTCTTTCCTACTTGTTAAAAGCAATTATTTTCGAAATGATTAAATTTAAAACTTTATGGGTTATTATTTATTAGGAGTTAACAATACCATACCCGATCGAAGAAATTAAATGAAAGAAGAAGATATAATTTTAGGACTGTTTTATGCTAATGAAGATAATTTAGTATTTGACAGGATCAAGTTTTCTGAGAAATTTAATGATATGAAAATTAACAACATAAAGATGCTTTCTTATAGATTTCTTGGTCCCGTCTTTTTAACAGCAGCTACAGGTCTAGGAAATAATTGGAAAATTGAATATATCGAAGCCTCACTTTCTTTGCGTGATGCGAATATTGAGGAAGTAGATGTTCTTCAATCATTTTTTACTCTCAATTCTTCAATTGAAACTCAAGAAGGGATTACAAATCTCTTTGCATTGATTAGTACTCCATATACAGAAGATACTAAATTAATTTATGATGAACTTACAAAATATATTCATCCTAGTATTATTCAAGGTAAAATTGTAAATGAAGACCTATTAGGAGATCGATTTGATTTTAATAGATTCATAGACATTGAATTAGAACGAGGAATTAACTTCATTGAATATTCTCTAGGGGCTTCAAGGAAGTCATATTGGGAGGAAGAAGAGCAAAGATATTATTGTATTGGCTTAATTGAGAGAAAAATAGGTCAAGATCTAAGAATATCAAATCTCTACACATTTAATAAGGATGATCCCCAAAGAAAAGCATTTTTAGATTATATCCCATCTTATTATGTTATGGCAATTTTACCCGATTATTATGAACATCGGATAAGTGAAACTTTAGAAATTTATAACAAAAAAGGCGTTTATCCTAACATTAGAAGGATAAAATTAAACAATGGAGATAAGAAAGTAGTTTATTTAGAAGAATATATTATAGAAAATAAGGTTTCAGATAGTTATGGTGTTATCCTTGTTCAACAGTCCGAAGAAACTGAAGAAAACAAAAAGCTCTCATATTATAAGAAAAACCTAAGACTTCTATTAGATGGAAATAGAGATATTAAAGATATTATTAATTTAATAAACCCCCATCTAAAGTTTGAACGATGGGGGGCAATTTCAAGTGAAGATCTCGAAAAAATTGGATTAATTCTTGATAAACGTGATTAATTAAAATTAGAAGAGTAAAATTTCAATATGGAAGACGCAAGCATTGATGAAATTTATAAGATTGAAAAGAATAATTTATTAAGATATTATGAAAGAATCCAAAATCAATTTAAAAATTTGGAACCAACTCAAATCATAGCAAAGTTTTTAGAGAATCAATCTATAGGAAGTAATTACTCAGACGTTTATGATACATTGCTTTACTTTAAAAATATGATAATAGAAGGAAAAGAACTTTTAGATTTAGCTTTTGAATGGATTAGAGCTCAGAAAATACGATTGGAATACAAGAAATACTTAATTAGAGCTCAATATACACATAACTATTTAAGTTTAGCAGTTGATGATTGTATTTTCCAATTCTTTCTTGAATATGATAAATACATAAGAACGATACTTAAAAAAGATATTAAAGAGCATAATTTTAGTGCTCTATACGAGATTTTTTTCAGTCCTTATGAATCTAAAAATCTTAATATTAAAGACATATTGGAAAGGCATATTGAGAATGTTCCTACTCATTTTGATGGAATGGAAAAAATTAATACAAACATAATAATATTACGTTCTGGATTATCAAACATTATAGTCAAAGATTATGAGAACGTCCTGTTTGCGAGACGAGAGGAAAAAGTCAAGAAAGAGTTTAAATTCAAGAGAAAGACCACATTAGACTTTGAACCAGAAAGCACTTTTAAAGGATTATTAATAGAAAGAATGATTAAAACTTATTGTATCAGCAAGAAAGAAATTTCTGAGAAAGAAATTGAGAATTCCGTTTCTCAATTTTTAACCTCCTATTTCAAATTTGGAACACTTTATGACTTTGATGGGTTTAAAGATTTATTAGTACATAATTTATCAGACGATATTTATTCGGGATTAACAGAAAAGCTTAAGCTTACTAACACTTTAGATAATATCAGATACCTTGTTTTAAATTTCATAACGGTTTTCAGTAAAGGGATTAAAGCGCGAAGACTAGATGGATTTGCTTGGAAAAAGGATTTAACTTCCTTATTGAAGACTTTTATTATTAAATTTATTAATAATTTATAAAAGAAAAAAAAGGATTAAAATAGAGTTTGTTTCATGCTTTTTTAAATAATTCTTTCATTTTATCCCTAATTACAGGATTTAATTCTTTTCCGACGTAACATTTTATTTCCTTATAAACAAGGGGATTTTTTAAAAGATGTTCATGCATATTCAAAAGTCTTATTACTGACCACCGAACAGAATCATCAGGATCATTTAATAATGGTAGTATAAAATTTAGATAGCTTAAATCACCTGCTTCTGCAATTTTTAGTACAGTTCTAGCTCTGGTAATGAAATCAGGATGATATAATTGAGGTACTAAAACATATTTGAGAGTATTGTTTTTAACAAAATCTAAAATAAAATTGAATGTATCAACCTTACAATTATGTATTTCATGTGTTTCTTTGATAAATGAATTAAGTACGGGTTCGATCTTCTTTCCAAGTTTTAAAAGACTTTCAAAAGATATAAAAAAGTTCTCTGATAAATCAGACGTATCTAATTTTAGATTATCGATTAATATTTTAATAATTTTGTCGTCAACTTTCGAAATTTTTATAACATCCCAATTTATTTCGTCTTCTTCCTCCCAGATTTTATTATCCCTTAAATAACTCACTAAATCATCTTTAGATTTTTATTATTTATTATTAAAAAAAAATAGGATTCCCCTTTTAATTGATTTATTATTAAAATACAAATAATAAAAGGATTATAATAAATATATCTCGCAATTTAATAATAAATAAATAAAAAATTAATTCATTAATATATCCGACAATTATTAGAATTTTAAAGAGATATTGTTATTCAATACTTAACAAATTTTAAAAAATCAAAAAAATCATGTAAAATTACATCCTATTATTCATATACAGTCTAAAGAATAATTAATTTACAATTAAGACTTCAGTAAATTAAATACATTATTGTATAAAATATCTTGTTTTATTTCTTTTGAGATCCTTGGTAAGGTAAGAATTTTAGCTATTTCAATGGCGAGAGTTGAAGTTGTAGGAGAATCGCTACCATATAGGATTTTTTTATGTCCAACTGTCTTAATCAAATTATAAATACCTAAAGAAGCAGATAATGAAGTTTCAAAAAAAACATTATCATAATTCTTTAATGCAACACCAATTTCAATGGCATATTCCATACTATACGCAGCATGACCTACAATAAAACGTAATTCAGGAAATTTCTGTGCTACCTTTGCGATATCTTTAGGAGATATTCCTTTAAAGAGAGAAGTTTTTGGAAGGGAATGAATATACAATATGATATTCTTATCAAATTCTTGCATAAATGTTAACAATTTTAGTATATCACGTGGAAAATTTATTAAATTAAACGCAGAATGTATTTTAACACCACAAAATCCTTTGTTAAAATGTTCTTCTAAAATTTTATAACTATTCTCTTCTTCCTCAGATTTTAATACTGGATTAAACCAAAAAAATTTATAAATTCTTTCTGGAGCTTTTTTAGAGATATCTATGACATCTTGGTGAGAAAGTTGACTTTTTGGTTGCATATTCTTAAAATTTTCAAGAAGTTTGATCATCTTATCTTTTCCTTCTGAATCTGAAGCAATATCCTTCTGGCTTTTATGTATTTTTGCCCTATTTATAGTAGTTAATATTGCTTTCTCGACATTATATTGGTCCATATAACTTATGATATCTTCATGAGGATCAAGGAAAATGCCGTATGTATGAAGATGTGCATCAAAAATCTTAAAATCTTTTCTAGATATTATAATACACCTATTAAATTATGAGATTTTTGAAAAAGAATTCTAAATATTAGATTGATTTTCTTATAAAAAGAATAAAAAACTTATAAATTTTTAATTTTTTCGAGTATTAATTCATGGTTTTTTTCCCAGTATCGATCTACTGCTTTCTTCACTGCTCTTTTAGCTACCTTTCTTACAACTGTTCTTTTCATAATTGCCCCGAGAACATTCATAATTTTTTCTACCATCAAGCTTTTAATTATTCCTTCTATTGATTCGCTCTTCGCAGCTTTTTGAAGCCACTTATCAAAAATTTTTTCTACGTTAGCATTGATCTTCTGTCTTAATTCTGAAGGGACTTCTTCTTCCATAAATATTCACTTTAATAATTTTATATAACTGATAAAACTACAGTCATTTAAAATTATACAAATAACAAAAGTAGTTAAAAAAAACACAATTTTCCATTCTTATTTATGTTTAATAAAGGTTCCATTTTGATATTCTTCGAAAGCTATACTCAATTCTTCATTCGTGTTCATCACAATTGGTCCACGCCACGCTACAGGTTCTTTTATTGGTTTACCAGATATTAATAAAAAACGAACTCCATCTTCAAGTGTACTTATATTTACTGTATCTCCATCTCTGTAGATTACTAGGGTTTCTTTCCCGACTAGTTCTTCTTTCTTATCATCGAAATATCCCTCTCCTTCAATTGTATAAGCGAAAACATTATATCCCTCATTTATCGGATGATTAAATTCCGTATGTGGAATTAGTGTAACATCTAGATATTCAGGATCAGTAATTATATCTTCCATGGGACCTTTAACTCCATTTAATTCACCTGAAACTATTTTAACTTTAACTTTATTTTCATTCAATGAAACCTCTGGAATTTGAGAACTTTTAACATCTCGATACTTGGGATCCATCATTTTATGAGAGGCTGGTAGATTAGCCCAAAGTTGGAATCCCCAAAGCAATGAATCATTTTTACCCTTTTTTGGCATTTCTTGATGTATGATACCAGATCCAGCCGTCATCCACTGAACATCCCCAGCTTCGATAACTCCACCATTCCCTAAACTGTCACCGTGTTCTATTTTGCCATATAACATATATGTAATAGTTTCTATACCACGATGAGGATGCCAAGGAAATCCTGCTATATAATCTCTAGGATCATCTGAATGAAAATCATCAAGGAGTAGAAATGGATCAAGCAACTCGTCAGCATAACCAAATGCGCGTTTTAATCGAACACCAGCACCTTCTAAGGTTTGCCTACTTTTTAAAGTTACTTTAATTTTTCTAATTTTGTCCATAGTTTTTTCAACTCTAATAATAAAATATATCTTTCCCTTATAAAAATTAAAGGATTTGCTCATACAATAAATAATTCGTAACTCATTCTTTAATCAAAAAAAAGTTATCGTTGAAACTTGTATATTATCCCTTATTTTCTTTTAAATATTCAAAAATAGATCTATCTGAGTAGAATAAAGATTTTGGAATAGGCAGTATTAAATATAATAATCAATTAATTAATTGTTTCAAAAGAGATCTTTACATGATCTTTAATCCCAAACCTATTTGCCCATTTTCTTATGTATTTGATTCGACTTTCTTTTATAAGATCTAAAATAATCAACATGGGAATCGATGCAAGAGCGATAAGAAACACTAATGGAATAAGTATAAGTATATTGATAATTGCAACAATTGTATTAAAAGCTCCAGAGAGATTTGAAATTAGGGCAATAAGAAAGGGGAAAAATATTAGAAGATAGGAAATAATAACTGAAATACCTGCATAACCTTTTAGCAAATCCATATACCAGTCTCCTACAGCTCTCCCCATAATAGGTTGTTCTAACTGTTTTTCCATAACTTTTTTTTGGTTTGAATAGACGAGACCACCATCTAATACAAACCAGACGGGTGAAAATATAGCAAAAGAGGCTCCAACCGATATTGATAACATAACAAGAAAGGTAATGAGGAAATTCATTAATTCTAGCCAATCTTCACTAACACCTGGTAGTGGAAGGGGAATTTCACTTTTAAAAGGCTCTTTTGATGCAAATATCAATGAAAAATTTATTGCCATTAACGCGGGGAAAATTGCCCTAGAAAAAACTTTAAATTTTTCTGATTTAGGATTATCTTGAATTCCATAAATCATATTTCTTCCAAAAATTTTTTTTTGAACAAGAAGGTAAAGAGGTGCTAAAAGGTATCCGAATAAGACTCCACCAATTATCCCTCCGAGAGTCCAAAAACCTACAAATATAAGAAATCCTTCAATAAATCCCCTTCCAGGAATATATAGTGTTAAATCTTGACTTGCTGTGTTAGGGAATAATGCTAAAATTAAAAACATGATAACTATTACGATAACATAAATCAAGAAATTCCTCAAAGCCTTTTTATATTTTGTTATCGCCATTATAATTCAGATTTTTTACAATTTTATAAAAAGAAAAGTAGAAAGTGAAATATATAAATTTTTCGAAATTGAAGCATTTTATTCTAAAAATTCAGTGACTAATTTACCCTTAGAATTATTATACAAGATAAGAGAGGATTTACTAAGAATATCAGAAACAAAATATGTTTATTTTGATATTACTCCAAAACCTCCGACAATTATAGAATATATATGAATAAATTTAATATAGCTAATTTATATTCCTCCTCTTTGTTCTTTAAATAATGTAAACACTTTAAATAGTCTTTTAAAAACATTAGTTTTAATATCTCGAGAATTTGCATAATTTATACCAATAATATCGAATCTTTTTAGAAATTTGTTTAAGCGTTCTTGAAACGAGTTGAAATTTTTTTTGATTTTTGGTGTCCATCCAATCTCTGCAAAAGCGATCAAGCGTGGAAAAGTCTGCCATTCCAAACGTTTAATATTTGGTATATATTCAGACCATAAAGGTGCCTCTAAACCTAAAATTTGTTTATGATACATTTTCTCTAAATCTTTTGGAATTGGTTCAAATTTATATGCTAGTTTAAGTGGAGTAAATGTATAAGAATGGTCAAGATAAGTATATTTAAAATTTGACATTATCAGTTCTCCACTTTTCTTCAAATACTCAAGAATATCCTTCTTCCCTCTAAGCCAATATTGGCAAATAGGTTTTTCCTCCAAATTCTTCTTTAAAGCATCATTCCATAATATAATTTTTTGCTCATGTTTACTTAAAAATCCTAATACCCTATTAGTAAAATATGTTTGAAGTTCTTTTTCACTTTCTAAACCTTCCTTTTTTATTCTTAATTGGCAATCTGGACATTCTCTCCATCTAACTTTAAGAACTTCATCACCTCCTATATGTACAATATTAGAGGGAAATAGATCTATAATTTCTTTTAAAAGATTTTGAATAAATTCAAAAACCTCCTCCTTTCCTACACATAATACGTCCTTATGAATTCCCCAATGTGTAGAGACTCTAAAGGGGTATCCTTTACAACTTAAATTGGGAAAAGATGCTAAAACTGCCCTGGTGTGCCCAGGTAAGTCAATTTCGGGAATTATTTGAATAAATCGATCTTTGGCATAATTTATAATTTCTTTTATATCCTCTTGAGTATAATATCCTGAGTGAGGAATTCCATCCCGTTTTTTACTAAAAAAGCCACCAACTTGTGTTTCTTCCCTCTTAGAGCCGATTTCAATGAGTTTAGGATATTTCATTATTTCAATTCTCCACCCCTGATCATCTGTTAAGTGCCAATGAAATTTATTTAGTTTTAATAAAGCCATTAAATCAAGCATTTTTTTCACAATTTCTTTACCATGAAAGTGTCGAGCTTCATCAAGCATATATCCACGCCAAGAAAATCGTGGAAAATCTTGCGATTTCAAACATGGAATCCGCCATTCTATACCTTCAACTCTAACATCATTCTCTATTTCGGGAGGAAGAAGCTGTCGTAGAGTTTGAATGCCATAAAAAATACCAGCTGGGTAAGGTGCGGTAATATTAATATCTTTAGAACTTACTTCTATACTATAACCTTCGAATCCTAATTTGTCTTTACGATCATTCAATTTTAGATTTACTGTTGTACCATTAGTATTTTTTTCTTTTATGCTTTTTACAGCTAAATTAAAACCTGTAGCAGAGATAAGATGATTCTTTAAATAATTGCTCAGTTTGAATATTTCTTGATCCGAAAATATTATTGTTTCTTCCGTTAATATGAACTCTCCTGAAGAAAGATTTAACAATACAGGTTCAGGGATAATGTTAATATTTTGAATAATACTCACTCTCTTGATGAACATTAAATGCTTTAAAATTAAGAAATAAAAATGTTTATTAAAATTAATTAGAATAAGAAACTCAGAATAAAAGTACTTTTATGTGAATATAATGAAACTAAAAATACAAAATGAAAAATTTATTGACGATAAAGGCCGAACAGTATTATTGAGGGGTGTGAATCTGGGTGGAAGCTCAAAAGTCCCTTTTACTCCTAATGGAGCAACCTATATAAAAACGGATTTTAGTGATCATAAGAATGTTTCCTTTGTTGGTCGACCATTTCCGATAAAAGAAGCAGATGAACATTTTTCACGATTAAAGCACTGGGGTTTTAATTGTCTCAGGTTCTTAGTAACTTGGGAAGCAATTGAGCACAGCGGACCAAAAGAATATGATAAAGAATATTTAGATTATCTCGAGGAGATCTTAAAGATTGCTGAAAGTTATAAATTTTATACGTTCATAAATCCTCATCAAGATGTCTGGAGTAGAATGACTGGCGGGGATGGTGCACCTGGTTGGACTTTTGAAAAAGTTGGTTTAGACTTTACGAAATTTGATGAAGCAGAAGCAGCTTTAGTAATGCAATATAGATATAATCCTAAAGTTCCAAAATCATATCCTCATCTACATTGGATATCAAACTCTTTAAGGTTTACTAATGGAACAATGTGGACTTTATTTTTTGGGGGAAGAGATTTCGCTCCCTCTTGCAAAATTGATGGAATTAATGCTCAAGAATATCTACAGAATCATTTTCTTGATGCAACAAAACAAGTGGCATTAAGATTAACAGGAAATCCCTATATTATTGGATTCAATTCTATAAATGAACCTTACGAAGGGTGGATAGGAGAATTAGTCGATGGAAGTGATATCGAAGGTTTTTCAGAAGCTTTGGGATATGCTTTTACACCAATAGATGCGATGCTTACAGGATCTGGATATCCTAGAACAGTTCCATATAGAGAAATAAAAAGATTCGGTATAAAAAAAACAGGAGAAGATACAATGAATAAAAAGGGAATTTCATGTTGGTTAGAAGGACATGAAGATATTTGGAAAAAAGAAGGAGTGTGGGGTATAAACAATGAAGGTGAACCAATTATTCTGAAAAATGACTATTTTAAGAATAAGGATGGAAAGAGTGTGAACTTTTTTCATGAATATTTAGCACCATTTTTCACTAATTATACAAAAATAATTAGAGATGTAATTCCCGATAGTATTCTCTTTTTTGAAGGTCCTGCGGAAAAATTGAAGACATCTGAGAAAATAGAATTTACAGTACCAACGAATGTTGTGAATGCAGGACATTGGTATGATGATGCTACTTTAGGTACAAGAAGACCTATGATAAAAATTAACTTTAACACTTATACTAATAAACCTGTTATAGGAAAAAAGAATGTTAAAAAAATGTTCATAAACCAATTAAGAATTATTAAGAATATCTCGAGTAAGATTCATGGGGGTATTCCCACCTTAATTGGAGAATTTGGATTGATTTTTAATCTTAATGATGGAGAAGCGTATCAAAAATTCGAGACTGAACCGGAAATTGCTTGGAAAAGTCATATAAAATTGCTTACTATGTACTATGATGCCCTAGATGCCAACCTACTCCATTCAACTCAATGGAATTATACTGCTGATAACACTAACCAATGGGGTGATCAATGGAATCTTGAAGATCTTTCGATTTATAGTAAAGACCAACAATTAAATCCTTACGATATTAATAGTGGCGGAAGAGCAATTGAAGGATTTTGTCGTCCACATTTTATTCATTGCTCTGGTATACCATTAAAAATGGAGTTTATTTATAAAGAAAAAACTTTTTATTTCGAATTTGATGCTGATTCTTCAATAAGAGCGCCCACAATTATTTATGTACCAAATATTCAATATCCAAAGGGGTATGAGATCAAAATTTCTGAGGGAGACATTGCCAAAAAAGATTCTGAACAACTTGTCTTTATAAGAACTAATAAAGATGGTGTTCATATTATTAAGATTACTAAAACTCTCTAAAATCCTTTTTTTAATTTGAATTGTATATAAATTTAAATAAAAAGCATAAATAATTCAAGATATCATATAATTATATTATAAAATTTGAAAAAAACTCATTAATTTTGGAACAAAATCTTTAAAGAAGGAATCAAATGATTGGAAAGGTCGTTACTTTTGGAGAAATAATGTTAAGACTTTCACCACCTAATTTTAAACGTTTTATCCAAACTCGTTCTTTTGACTTAATATATGGTGGTGGAGAAGCTAATGTTGCTGTTTCATTAGCTAATTATGGAATTCCTGTAGATTATATAACGAAATTACCAAATAATGAAATCGGTGAAGCTTGTATTCAATTTCTAAGACAGTTCGGTGTAAATACAAATAATATTGTCAGAGGAGGAGATAGAATAGGAATATACTTTCTCGAGATGGGATCCTCTATTCGACCAAGTAAGGTTATTTATGATAGAGCACATTCAGCTATATCTGAAGCTAATCCTATCGATTTTGATTGGAATAAAGTTTTTGATGGTGCATCCTGGTTTCATTGGACAGGGATTACACCCGCAATTTCACAGAATTTAGCAAATATTTGTCTTGAAGCTGTGAGAATCGCAAAAAAAAAAACCATTACAATATCTTGCGATTTAAATTATCGTAGCCAATTATGGAAATATGGAAAAAAACCAAATGAAGTTATACCTGACTTACTAAAATACTCCGATATTGCAATTGGGAATGAAGAAGATGCTGAAAAAGTTCTGGATATTAAAGCTCCCAATACAGATATAACTTCAGGAAAACTTGAAGCTGAGAATTATAGATATGTAGTAGAAGAAATAGTTAGACAATACCCTAACCTAAAAAAGGTAGCAATTACTCTAAGAGGATCACTTTCTGCGAGCCATAATACATGGTCAGCAATTCTTTATGATGGAACTAATTTATATATTGGTCCTCAATATGAAATAACCCCTATCGTAGATAGAGTAGGTAGCGGGGATTCTTTTATGGGAGGATTAATCTATGGACTACTCACATATAAAGATAATCTCCAAATTGCACTCAATTTTGCTGTAGCTGCCTCCTGTTTAAAGCACACAATATTGGGAGATTTTAATTTAGTTTCTATTGATGAGGTTGTAAAATTAATGGGCGGTGATGCATCTGGCCGCGTTTCAAGATAATTAATTTAAGAGGTTGATAATAATAATGGAAAAAAATACAAAAATTATAATAACTGCTACAACGGCTAATTCTTGGATTTATCCTGAAGTTAAAAATTGGGCTCAAACAACTGAAGCATTAATTGAAGATATTGTACAATGTTATGAAGCTGGTGCTGCGGTTGCTCATGTTCATCTGCCTCGGGGAGAAGAAGTTGAAATTGTTAAACGAATAAGAGAAAGGTGTGATGTTATTATACAAGCAGGGATGTCAAGTGAATCAATCCCTAAAAGAAAAGGTGATTTTGATGCCAAACCAGATATGATGTCAGTTATATTAAATCACCATTCAGAACATTTTGCTGAAATTACTGTTGATGTATTGCATCCACTTACAGAACTTGAAGAATATTGTATAAAATGTAAAGAAGCGAATATCAGACCAGAATGGGAAGTTTGGCAACATGGTTCATATTGGAACTTAAATTATTTAATAGAAAAAGGATTGTTGGACTGGGCTAAACCACATATCTTGACTTTATTTTTTGATTGGCCCGGTGGAACATGGAGTCCTGCTAATTATGAAGAATACATGCATAGGAGAAGATACTTACCTCCTAATAGCGTTCATACAGTTAGTGTAATGGGTGAGGAACAAATGAGTCTCTTGGTTTTTGTCCTTACACACGGTGGAAACATTCGAGTGGGAACTGAAGATTGTCCATTTATTAAAAAAGGAGTAGTAGCAAAAAATAACGCTGAAATTGTTAAAAATTATGTGAGTATCTGTAAGCATGTAAATCGAGAAGTAGCTGATCCATCTGAAGCAAGAAAAATGTTAGGAATAGAATAAAAAAGTTGTAATTCTCCCTCTATTTTAAAAATTTAGATTTAAATTATGATACGTGAACTAATATCGATTTCTAGAAAAGTTCAATAGCTTTATATATATTTAATACAAATGTTTTATCATCATAATTTCTTCTTATGTTAAACAAAAGCTAAAAGAAGTATTGAGAAAAATTGAATGGTTCTTTTTATTTAATAGGTGTTTTTCTAGCTATATTATCTGGAAGTATAAATAATGTAGGTTTAGTATTACAAAAAAAGGTAGTTAATGAAGTACCCCCTGAAGCAAAATTTTTTAGGAGTTTAGTGAAAAATCCTATTTGGATAACAGGAATATTAATGGAGGTAGCAATAGGTTCAGTTTTTTTTATGATTGCTCAAATTTACATCGGTCCTGCGTTAATACCTGGTTTGATGGCATTCGGTTTAATTTTTCTCGCTATTGGATCTGTTAAAATTGTAGGTGAAACATTAAAAAAAGAAGAAATTATTGGAATAATTTTAATGATCACAGCAATCTTTTCATTAGGTCTTTCTGAATTGAGTGTAGATATCACTGGTATAAATATATTAGCGCTTAATCTTGTGCTTAACATGACTATTTTTACGATTGTTTTATTTTTAGGTACATTCATATGTGAGATTTTGCAAAGAAAAATTGAAAAATTAAAAGGAATTTTATTAGCAATATCATCAGGATTCCAATTTTCTCTAACTAATTTTTGGATTGCACCATTAATGGCAGTTATCGCCCATGTTTTTGGAGGAAATGCTACTTTAGGCGAATTATTCTTATTTATAGCATGTGCAATAATTTTAATAGCAGCAAGTATCATAGGGACTATGAAAATCCAGCAATCATTCCAAGTAGCTAATGCTAGTCGAATGATTCCCATTCAACAAGTACCTATACAAATAACACCAATAATAGTATACTTTTTTGTTTTCACATTGATGCCTCCAACAATCCTACCGATAATATATGTAATTATTGGTGTTTCTTTAATCCTATTAAGTTCGTTTCTGTTGGCAAAAAGACAAGCCCAATTAGAAGTTATAAAGTAAGGTTGGAAAAATGATAAAAATCTTATTTTTTCAACCACATCCGGACGATTTAGAGTTAAATTGTGGTCATCTCATTCATTATCTTGCAACAAAAAGTAAAGAGAAGTATCTTATTAAGATTGCCTCTACTACAAAAGGTGAATATGGCCTTCCTGGTGCTCAATATGATAAATTTAAAGGTGATTTTCTTGCAAAAGTTAGAACTCGAGAATTATACAATGCTTTAAGCATTCATGGAATACCTCCAGAAAATGTTCACTTTTTTGGGTGTGTTGATGGTTTAGTAGAATTTAATAAAGAATTTGTAAATAAGATTGCAGAGTATTTAAATACTGAAAAGCCTGATATAATTTTCGCACCAGAAGCAATTTACACCTCTTATTACCATAAAGATCATGTTAATACGGGTAAAGCTATATATTACTGTATTCATAATAACTTAATTGACTTTACTCCAATACTTTATTTTTACTCGACGCTAAGTCCTAATTATTTCTTCGGGTTTGCAAAGGAAGAATTTTCTTTAATCGATCAATTACTTGCTTGTCATAAAACTCAATTTTGGTTGATAAATTATGTAACATTGACATATAAACCAAAAACGATACTAGCAGGAAGGAAGTTAAAAGGTTGGAAATATGCTGAGAAATACAGAAGAATATATTTTCATAAAGAAAATAAAAGTAAGAATAATCCGTCTTTAATTGTTAAAATGCTAAGCCATTGGTTTTCAAGCATGCCCTTTTTTAAAGCTAAATACCCACAAGATGTATTAGAAGAGCTTAAAAAAAAAAAGAAAAATCTGAATATTCAAGGAGAATATGAATAATGCTTTTAGTGTAAAATATGTATAATAAAACTATATAAAGAACAAAAACAAAATAATCTCAATATATAATAAAGAATTAATTAAAAAATTTGAAATTATAATTACTAAAAGAATCGAGGTGTATTTTTTGGCAACTATTGAAGAAGTTAAAGAAGCTTTAAATAAATGGGTGAAAGTATTAGACGATCCAGAGCTTGCGGATGAATTTGAAGGATTCAATAAAACCATGCAATTTGAATTTTCAGACTTAAATTATAAAGTAAAAATGATTTTTGAAAATAAAAAAGTAAGATTAGAGGAAGGTTTTGACGAAAATGCTGAAATGGGTTTAGAAGTTAATTCTGATCTTTTTGTAGGTATTGCTACCGGCGAAGTTGATCCAATGGAAGCGTTTATGGAAGGAGAACTTAAAACTAAGGGTGATATGAACTCATTGCAGAGATTAGAAGTCTTCATGGACATTGAATAGCGAAGTTTAGTAAAGATTTTTTTATTTTTTTCAAATACTATTTTTTTTGTTTAGGAAAATGAGAAGATTTAAAGGAGATAATGTTCATTAATTTAAAAATTAAAAATTTAGGATTATTGAAAATAAGTATTTTCATAAGAAATATTATAATATAAAAAATTATTCTGGCTTGAGATGAAATGGAACCAATTGGTTTTAATAAAGAGAGAATATGTAATGTTTTAGAAAAACACGATATAGATGTGCTAATCGCATCTACTCCGGTCAATGTTTTTTATTTATCTGGTTTACCAACATTACATGTAGCTCCAAATCCTATTTTATATGTATTATATAATCAATACCCAAGTTTATCTTTAGTTCGGAGAGACGGTGAGGAAAGTTTGATACTGTGGATTACTTATCGTAGCGTAGATAAATTTTCATGGGTAAGTGATATTCATGGAATAGGATCTCCTAAAGGTGCTATGGTTTCAGTATCTGATAAGATTGAAGAATGGGGTTTATCAAATAAAAAGATAGGATATGAGTCACTTATGCCTTCTTATCAATCTGAATATTTAAGGGATAAATTTCCAGATGCTACTTTTATTAATGGGGATCAAGCTTTTTTAGATATGCGTTTAATTAAATCTGAAGAGGAGGTAAAACGAATAAAAAAGTCAACAGAAATTTCTGAAAAAGCTATAATGAATATGATTGAAGCATCTTATGAAGGAATTACTGATTTAGAGTTATTACAAATAGCTCGTCGAACAATAGTTAATGCGGGTGCAGAAGGATGGGATCATTTAACAATGAATTTGGGACCGTCTGACCCTGAAGCACCAGGAGTCGGAACTACTCTGAAATCAGGAGATCTTAATAGATTTGACATTGGAACTATTTGGAAAGGATATGTTTCAGATGTGAGTCGAGAGTTAGTGATAGGACAGATACCTCAAGGAGCTGAGGAAATTATGAATAGAGTGATAAAAGTTCAAGAATTCTGTGAAGAGAATATTCACCCTAACTTAAATATGAAAGAATTGTATACTAATGCAATTAAATTTCACAAATCTTTAACAACGAAGGCGAGAGTCTTTATAACGGGCCATAGTATCGGGTTAGAATGCGAAGAAACTCACTTATTTAGCCCTATAAAGAAATTAGATAAGTCATTTGAAGAAAACATGGTACTTGATATTGAGATTTGGCAGAATTTTAAAAATCAAGGAATGATGGGAATTGAAGATTGTTATAGGATTACTAATACTGGTTGTGAGAGGCTCTCAAGTTTAGATAAGAATATTTTTATTAAATGAAAAAAAACCTAAAAGCAATAAATTGGATTAATTAATTATTGAAAAATTATTGGAGGATAATTAAATGAGTGATTTTGTAAAGTTTGGAATAATCGGAGCAGGTTCTGCTGTTTGGCGTTACCATAAGCTTGGTACCAAAAATAATCCACGAATAAAATTTGTCTCGGGCTACGATATCGACGAGAATAAATTAGCAAAAGCTGCTAAATATTCGAAGTTAGAACCTTTTTCGAAATTAGATGAATTCTTAAAAAATGATATTGATGCTGTTATGGTTTTAGTGCCACATTATCTACACAAAGATTTAGTTATTGCTGTAGCTGAGGCTGGAAAACATGTTATTTGTGAAAAACCTATGGCGACCACGCTTGAGGAATGTGATGAGATGATTACAGCAACCAAAAAAGCAGGTATTAAATTTATGATTGCAGAGAATCATCGATTCCTACCGGCTCATCAATTTATAAAAGATGTCGTTCAGCGTGGATTTATTGGAGATGTATTTCTTGGTCGAACTTATGAAGGTGCTTATGCTGCTTCACAATTTTTTAGTGCTGATGATTGGGGTTTTACATACACAAAGGGTGGTGGTGGTGTAGTTTCAGATCAAGGAGTACATAAATTCACCATGCTAAATTGGATTCTTGGCGAAGTCGATTCAGCTCAATGTTGGTTAAGTAAGACATTGAAATCACCCCCTAATAAAGGAGAAGATACAGCCATAATTCTATTACGCTATAAATGCGGAGCTACTGTAACGGTGGATATTTCCTCTAGTACAGTACATCCGCTTACAAATAAAACAGAATTACATGGAACAAAAGGTACGATTTTTGAAGATCACGACTGGGAGAGACCTGTTAAAATATTTTCCTCTCATCCTGAAGCTGAAGTAAAGGGAGCGTATTATAGTCCTGAAATTGAACACGGTCCTTTTCCTGATTATTATAAAATATCCATGGGGCATGAAGATGCATATTTTGCTGAATGTATTTTAGAAGATAAGAAACCAGAATTCACACCAGAAGAGGCACGACAAGGTGTTGCTGTAGTTCTCTTAGCATACCTGTCTGCTAAAAATGGAAGAATGACTTCAATGGATGAATTAATGGAAGTTTATAAAAAAGAAGGGACAAGGAGTATATTACAAGGTCTTGGAGAGGTAACACAAAAAAATTATGAAAAATTGAATTGGGATTAAATGATAAATTAAATATTTAAGAGAAGTTCAAATTTTTCTAATTTTTACCGTATGGATTCCATTTTCTTTAATGACTATAGATACTAATTGATTTTTTTCATCTTTTTGTATTTCACCCTCAGATACATTTATAGTATAACCGTTTGGATAATGAATTTTTGGAATATAAATAACTGTTGAACTATTTATGGAAGCATCACCCTCAAACTCAAAATAAAAGAATCCTTCTTTCATTTGGAAATCCATTTTTTTTGGAACGCCAGTACAACGAATGAAATGAGGACGACAGAAACCCTTAATTGCCCTTCCACCGCTATTAATATCATTTGGATTAATCTTTTGATCTATACTAAAAATGGACAAATCTTCTAAATTCCATAAATCCCCCCATTCGTTAGAATTATCTGGAGTATAATTCCATTGTAATGCGTGTAATAGATTAGCATCTATTGCGTTATAATAATTATTTAATGCTTTTATATGCGTTTCCCAGGCTTCATTCGGTTCAGTTTTAAACTTCTTATAAGCTTCTTTATTATTAAGATCAAAAGGTAATCCAAATTCCTCAATTATAGTAGGAATGCCCTTAAAAAAAGAATTTGAGTAATCTTTAATATTTTCTAATTGTGAAATGAACATTTGTTTAACATTTTTTTTACCGATGACTGGAGATCCTGTAATTAGATTATAATTAGCTTTAAGCATTGCTTTTTTTGTACCAGTTGTTGCTACATCATACCAGTGGGCAGCATGTACACTATTAAGTGGTATCTCTAATTCAAATGCCTCTCCTTTCATTATACTTTCCATGGGGCCTGTAAGAAATATTATTGCATTTGAAAATACTGTTCGGATCGCTTCAGTATAAGCTTTTAAGAAAGGAGAAAAAATATCTCGGTAGAAATCAATTTTATCTCCATTTCTATAGAGAAAATATTCATTTTTTAAAATCTTTGGATTTCCAACCTCATCTAATCCCCATAAACCCTCTTTTTTCCATACATCTTCAAATCCTTCTAACCAACATGAAATTTTTCCTTGATTCAACTCGTCTTTTCGCGTTTCTTTAATACCAAATCTTTTTACTTCTTGATATCCAATTGTCCTAGTATATCCTGCTCCAGTAAGTATCGCATCTATAGGAGTAAAAGTATACCCCAACACCTCAGATTTTCCTTCCCACTCACTTCCATCCACATATTTACCAATCCAGCCTTCAGGAGGTTCATTTAATATATCAAATCCTAGTATATATGGATTATCTTTTATTCTCGATGCTACTTGTTTCATAGCATCAAAGAAATGATCCTGAAAGAAATCTTGAGCGTTTTTTCCATCAATTAAACATGAAGGGGCAAAATATTTTCCCCCAAAAAATAAAGTCCACATTGTTCCATTCGCAAATCTATAAGTATTCCCCGTCCAATGCATTGGAAGATATTTTGTAAGGTCATTAGGGTCATATCTTAGTTGCATTGTAACTGCTGCCTCAGAGCTCTCAAATTTAGTGTAATCTAGTCCTACTTTTTCAAATGTCCAACTAGGTGCTCCATCTCCTCCAGTTATTCTACTCCAGACATCCTGATGAGAATCTATGATTGTATAAAATTTATAATTTTCAGCAATATTTAATATCTCTTCAAGATAATCCAAATATTCTTTATCGTATTTTTTTGGTCCGCTATGCTCAACTGCTTCCCAAGTTATCAAAAACCTAAGACAATTAAAACCCCAATGCTTTAATCGTGAAAAATGTTCATCTGCGTCCTTTAAAGGAAATGGACGGCCAATAAAAGAAACGTTCCTATGATCACTAAAATCTGTTTTTATATGTGTTGCACCATCAGGAGTACAAGGGACTTTACTACTCCCCCCTAAGTTCACTCCTCTTAGTAAGACTGTTCGGCCTTTATCGTCAATAAAATGCTCATTTTTAACTCTTAATGTCATTTTAATCAAACTTTATTAGTACATCTTATGAGTTCTTATCATTGAATTACTCTCTTTCCATTAAAGTTTTATGAAATAAAAATCAAATTTTATTTAATTTCAATAATATTAATCTATACTTATTCAAAATTTAAAGTAACAAAAATAAAAAAATGAAACTAAAAGGGAAGATTGCCATTATAACGGGAGCTGGAGCAGGTATTGGTGAAGCAACCGCTCTCCTTTTTGCGAAAAAGGGTGCTAAAGTATGTTGTAACTCATTATCAGAATCCGCTAAGAATGTTGTAACAAAGATTAAATCAAATGGAGGAGATGCAATATTTGTTCAAGCAGACGTTTCTGTGGAAGAGGAAGCTAATCGAATCATTGAAAAAACCATAGAAACTTATGGCAAAATAGATATTTTGTATAATAATGCTGGAATTGTACTTGGTGGGGCAATTGATACAATATCTACAGAAGACTGGGATAAAACAATGGCTGTCAATGTACGGGGTATATATTTAGTAACAAAATATGCTATTCCCCATCTAAGAAAAACCCAGGGTGTGATTATAAATAATTCTTCTTCAGTTGCATTTAAAGGAGTGAAAGATAGAGCTGCATATACAGCTTCTAAAGGAGCAGTTTTATCAATGACTAGAGCTATGGCTGCAGATTACATTGAAGATAAAATTAGAGTAAATGCAATATGTCCAGGAACTACTGATACTCCCTCATTAACAGAAAGGATTAAGAGTAAGGGAGGAAATTTTGAAAAAGTAAAGCAAGATTATATCAGTCGCCAGAGATTAGGAAGGCTTGGAACATCTGAAGAAATAGCAGAGGGGGTACTCTTCCTTGTTTTGAATGAATTCTGTACGGGTGTAAGTCTCTTAGTTGATGGAGGCATGACTATGTAATAGCTAAACAAGTAAAATAATTTAAAAAATCAAGAGTGATGAATATGGTTAAACATATAGGAATTGTTGCTTGCAGTGCAGAAGGAGCTGCGCTTTGTTATAAAACTATTTGTATAGAAGCTCAAGAAAAGTTGTTTAAATATAGACATCCTGAAATAACAATGCATACACCACCTCTTTCTGATTATATGCAACACATATGGAATGGAAATTGGGAAGAAGTTGCAGAATTAATGCTCAACTCTGCAAGAATTGTAGCAAAAGCAGGAGCGGAATTTGCAATTTGCCCCGATAATACACTGCATCAAGCATATAATTTAATGATATCTAAATCTCCTATCCCTTGGTTACATATCGCTGAAGTGGTAGGAAAAGAAGCAAAACAAAAAAAATTTAAGCATTTAGGAATATTAGGAACAAAGTATCTTATGAACTCTCCAGTTTATCCCGATGCTCTTAAGAAATTCAATATAACATGTGAAATTCCAGAGGTTTCTGATCAGGATATAGTTGATAAAGTTATTTTTGAAGAATTAGTGAATGGTGTATTTAAAGAGGAATCCAGAAAAATTTTTAATAAAATAATTCAAAAATTAGCTAAAAAGAACTGTGATGCTGTTGTTCTAGGGTGTACAGAGATACCTTTACTTATAGACCCCAATGATTGTCCCTTACCTATTTTAGATTCTACTAGATTACTAGCAAGAGCAGCAATTAAAAAAGCTTTAGAATAAACAATTATAGAAAGAAAAAGAAAATATATACTCTTATTGAGTAGTCCACCCACCATCAATTCTTAGATCAGCACCCGTTATATAAGAGGATTCTTCAGTTGCTAAAAAGAGAATTCCTGTAGCAATCTCTTCTGGTGTTGCCCAACGTCCCAATACACCCTCTTTTTCAAACTCCTTTTTAACTTCCTCATAAGAAACTCCTCTATCTCTCGCCTGTTTAGCAACATCGCTCTGTAGCATTGGTGTATCAGTAGCCCCAGGGCTTACACTATTTACACGTACATTATAAGGAGCAAGATCTAAGGCTAACGCCCTTGTATAACCTAAAACTCCTGCTTTTGTAGAGCAATAATTTGCATGAGCAACTTGACCTATATGAGCAGCGACAGAAGCTAAAGTTATAATTGAACCTGATTTTTGTTTTTTAAAATAAGGAACAGCATACTTGCATGTATAATGAGTACCTTTTAGATTCACATCTATTAAGAGATTATAATCATCATCTGGAAAAGACTCAACTGGTCCAACTCGTACTACTCCTGCATTAACAATCAAAATATCGATTCTTCCATGCTTTTTAATAGTCGAATCGATCATTTTTTTAACTTCTTCTGGATTTCTCACATCTACTTTCATTATTGATGTTTTATCTTTACCATCTTCAATCAATTCAAAAGTTGCTTTTAGGCCTTCTTCATCTATATCTGAAAGAACTTGGATAGCACCTTCTTTTGCAAATAATACAGCAGTAGATCTGCCAATTCCAGAAGCTGCTCCAGTTAATACTACAATCTTATCTTTTACTCTAATTTTAATACACCTGTATTTTACTAAAATTGTATTGATAAATTAATTTTACTAAGAAATTTTGATAAAAGTGAAGAACAAAATTATTTAATTTTTTCTTATTTTTCTTATTTATGAATTCTGTAAAATATGGATTAGTTGGAATTGGAAATACTATCAACTCAGCTTGGCCTTATCATTATGTTGGTTGTAAAGATAATCCAAAAATAGAATTTGTTTCGGTCTATGATATTAATCAAAAGAAAGCAGCTAAACTAGCTAAGATCTTTAAACTGAAAACTTTTAATTCTTATGAAGATCTTCTGGAGAGCGATATTGATGCAGTTCTTATTATGGTTCCTCATCATGCCCATGAAGAGGTCGTAATTGAAGCAGCAAAAGCAGGAAAGCATATCTTATGTGAAAAACCTATGGCAACGACTCTTGAGGGATGTGACAAAATGATTAAAGCTACTAAGAAAGCAGGAGTTAAGTTTATGATTGCTGAAAATCATCGCTTTTTACCTGCTCATCAAGCTATTCATAACTTTGTAAATGAAGGAACAATTGGGAACTTATTTATGATTCGTTCTTATGAAGGGGTTCCAGAGGTTCATAATGTTAATAATCCAGAATCTTGGAAAGCAGATCCTATAAAAGCAGGAGGAGGTGCTTTAATGGATATGGGAGTTCATAAATTTGCCACGTTCAATTGGATTTTAAATGATACAGTAGATTCAGCTTATTGCTGGATTACTAAGCAATTGACAAAATTACCAGAAAAAGCAGAAGATAATGCGTTCATTTTTTTGAGATATACATCTGGTGTCATTGCAGAATGTGTATTAAGTTTTACAGTTAATGCCCCTTCATCTAATCAATTAGAGGTTTATGGTACAGAGGGAACCTTAGTAGAAAATCATGATTGGGAAAATCCCATTAAAATTTATACCGCTCATAAAATAGACGCTAATAAATCGAACGGATGGTATTTCCCAAAAATAAATCATGGTCCTTTTCCAACATATTATCACATTTCAATGGGTAATGAAGATGCCTATTTTACAGATTGCATATTAGAAGATAAAGAACCTGAATTTACACCTGAACATGCGAAAGAAGCTGTAGCTACAGTCCTCTTGGCTTATTTATCAGCAATTAATGGTAGAACCACATCGATGGATGAATTATTGGATGTTTATAAAACAAAAGGAACTAAAAGTATTTTAGGACAATTAAGAAAAGGAGTACAAGAGAATTATATTTTAGACTAATTAAATATAAAAAATAAAATAAAATTATATTTTTAATTACTTTTCAAAAATTTCTTTATCTAAACTTGAGAGCCTTTCACAACCGGTACTAGTTATTCTATAACAGTCTTCGATACCTACTAATCCCTGACCTCTAACATTTTGCCATGCTTCTACATCTAATACCATGTTTTCCTTTATAGGTCCATCATAGTTATGCCCTGGGCCAAAAACATGTGTTTCTTCAGTTTCTAATCCTATACTGTGACCAATTATACTACAGAATCCCTTTCCTAGCTGTTTGTAATAATTATAAGCATTATTATATAGTTCTTTTGGATCAGCTCCCGGTTTAAGATTATCTAAGCAAAATTCTTGAACTTTTATCATATTTTCCATTGCTTTCACACCTTTTTCAGGAGCCTGTCCAACAACAGCATCTCGACTAACATCTGAAACATAACCCTTCCAAACCGCACCAAAATCAAATCTAATCATGTCACCCTGATTCACAATGGTTCCAACACCGGGTGCTTCTGGATCTGAATCCCCAATATTCATAGTTAAATGATCCCAACCTTCAGCTCCTTCTTTAACGATTGTACTTCGTGCAATTTGAAGTAACTCATTATCTGATTTTCCTTCTTTTAAAGATTCAATGCAATTCAGAATAGCCTTTTCAGCAATTTGAGTTGACTTTCTAATTCTGTTTATTTCTTCCTCTGATTTAATTAATCGCATTTCTAAAAATGCATTATCTCCATCAACAAAAAAAGCATCTGGAAATTCTTTTCGGAGAAATTCTGATTGATATCTAGGCATTAGAGTCTCAATGCCAATTTTTTTATTTTTTAAACCAAAATCCTCAAGTTTTTCTCCTAATAATTTCAAGCCACCATTGGGAGAGCCAACACGTTCATAATTCTTTACCCACGAAAACTTTTCAACACTGTCATACAAGGCCCATACTAATAAAAACACTTCTCCATCATTTGTTATTATTGAAAAACTAGGATATTGATTATACAAAACAAATAGTATTGGATTAGGGGCAACATGAAGTGTAGGAATCCCAGTTGTATAAAAAACATTAACTGGCGTAGTAGCAATTAAAGCATCAAGATTAAACATTTCGAGAAGTTCAATCGCTCTTTTTTTATTATATCCTATTGGTTCCATTTTATATCTATTGATCTCGTTTTATATCTTTAAACAATTTAATATATCTTCGTTTTATAATATTATTTTTTTCCTTAATTCTCTTTAAGCTTTAAAAGGATTTCTTGAGGATATTTTGCTTTAGTCCAAGGAAGATTAGAAAAAAAATGGGTAAAAATTCGCACGATAAGTGTTGGTTTATTCTTCTGTAAATTTTTCTCATTGAAATATACACGTCGATATGGTTCAGCATATTTCCATCCATGGAGTTTTCTTCCTGCGAACCTGTTAAATAGTCGGTATGGGAGCATAGTATACCTTAAAAGCCATTGTTGTGTTTTATGGCACTCAATCAATTTATATGTTAACGTTTTGATATCCTTTTTTTTAAAGCCAAAAAAGAAATTTGGATGCATAGAAGTATAGAAATAAAGGATTGGGGTGAAGTTAATTAATTTCTTATAGATGATATAAAATATTGCTCTTCCCGTGTTTATATGATCCATATGATAATACCACGAATAGATTGCTTCTGGAACAATAATTATATTTGGTCTTTCTTTTTTAAGATAATCAGCAACCCTATTTACAAAATCTTTATTGAAAGGTATAAATCCGTCAATATATCCAAAGAAATCTATATTATCAGGGGATATCCCATGAATTTTCTCTGCGTTAAATAATTCTCGCGTTCTAATTTTTGCCAACAATTCTCCTTTAAATTTATCATATTGAGGTCCTGGAAGCCCAAATTCTCCTTTTGTGATTGATGCTATTTTAATAATGTAATTTTTTTTAGTTTTAGTAGCAAGATAATGCATTAAATGTCCGCACTTGTGTTCTAAATCATCAGGATGAGCTTGAAAGAATATGATTTTGGTCATAATAAAATAAAAAATTAAATAAATTATTTTATCTCTTCCAATAGAGCTGATCTTTTTCCTAATAGGAAAGAACTGATTATAATTAGACTTAATCCAATAATTAAATAGTAAATAGAAAAGATACTCGGTGGTGTTAATAGAAATATTAGAAAATATATTACGATTGGGGCAATTAATGTAGGAACTTGTTGTATAGGAACCAAGTTACTTGCTTGGCCAACTGTAAATGACTTTTGAATTGTCATGACCCCTAAGACATTAGATAAAATTAGAATAATGCAAGAAATAATAAATATGAGTAATTCTCCTAAATCAAAAGTACCACTTAATATCTTAGCTATAACTCCTATAAGTGGGCTTACCCAAAAATTTGAGAGTACAAATAATAATCCAGATAATGTTGCTAATAAAATCCCCTTGAATCTTTTACTTTCCCGCTGTAAGATATAACATATAAAGGAGAATAATATAACAACTAATGTAAAAATAATAATCCTAATAAGAAATGAGATCTCCACTAAATTTGTATGTGCAATATCAATTGATAATTCACTTATTCCTAATAGAAAAAATGCTAATATCATTAGAAAAATTCCTATAAATTCTGCTTTATTTAAAGTTTCTCCCACAATCTTTAAAGAACCTATTGCTAATACAATTAACCCTGAAGCCATAAATCCAGGAATTAGTGCAGGACCAATGAATAATTGGGCTATCATGTAAAAAATAGCTCCTAATCCGTATTGTAAAATAAGACCACTTAGCCATAATCTTTTTTTAACTAAGCTTCTAAAAAATTTTGCTTCATCGGGGAGAGCATTTATTACCTTCTTTTGGAAAACAGTGCCAAGATTATTTGATAATCCAGATGAAATTGCTAATGAAACACCTAACCAATAGAAATTAACAGCCATTTTTATTTATGTTGCTTTTCTCACCAAAAATCAATTTGAATATTTTATTTTATGTTTTTAACGTTTAAAAAATTATAAGTTTTAAATTCTTCTTTAAAAAAGATATAATTTAATATAGAATAAGATAAGGAATAAGAATATGACTTTGAATAAAATAAAAATTCAGGTTATTTTTATTGGTAAACCACAATGGGAAGCTGGATGGCCCTATTTAGGTTATGACAACTTTAAGCTAATAGATGAGATTAAGATACGTTTAATTAAGAAGTTTCCAATTGTTGCATTTAACTGGGGAACGATGATTACTTCATATGATAAAGTTTTAATCGATAATATTAAAGAAAATATACTAAAAGCAGATGGGATGATTATCTTTACAATAGGTCATTATGGAGATCCTGGAATAGTTCAAGCGGGAATTGAATTTATCGAATGTGAAAAACCAGTTATTCTTGCTAATTTTATTTATGGAGGAGATCATACATTCACCAAAATCTATTCGAATATTAAAGATAAAAATTATCAAGTATTTCCATTATCTTCACAAAAGATTGAAGATTTTGAAAAAGCAATTGAAATAATGATTAGTTTGCTACGTATAAGGGGAACGAGAGTTTTGGTGTATGCAAGTGATGTAATAAAAATGAATTGGGATGTAATATTAGGTCTATTTAATCCAGAACGTAAAAAAATATTAAAAGATCATCCAGAATTTCTTGAACAAGTTGGAAAAATGAGTGGTGATAAAGAATTTGAATTTTTTACAGATACAGTTGGTGAAGATCAAGCACATCAATGGAGAATGGATGAAATAAAATATAAAGAAAATTTGAAGGAAATATTTGGTATCGATATGATAAGAGGAGATCCAGATGAGATTCTGGAGTACTATTCAAATGCAAATGAGGGAGAAGCTAAAAAGGTTGCCGATAAATGGACTAGCAATGCATTAAAAGTAGATCCTTCTGAAAAGACAATTCTGAATTCTGCAAAATTATATATCGCTTTTAAAAAAATATTGGAAGATAAAGGTGTTGATATTTTTACTCCTGATTGTGGAACCTTCTTATTGACGGGATTATTACCTGCTTATCCGTGTATGGCTTTTTTAGAATTAAGTAATGAAGGGAAATATGGTATATGTGAATCTGATATGGATTCAACTGTGAGTTTCCTTTTTGGTCTCTATTTAACAAATCGTCAGGGTTTTGTATCTAACCATACTTTTGATATAGCAAATCAACAAATTACATATATGCACTGTGTTGCGCCAAATAAACTTTATGGAGTTAATGGTCCATCAACTCCTTATGAAATTGTATTTCATGGTGAAACCCATTATTTAGGTGCCTCTCCTTGTGTTAAATTTCCAATCGGTGAAAATGTTACAACTATAAAAATAAGTGTTTTTAAGAAGAAAATATCAATTAGACAAGGAAGAATTATTGATAATGTCGTTGATGAAAAAGGATGCGTATCAAAAATGTTAGTAAAGAGCAATGTAGAAAAAATTATGAAAAATTATGATTGGGAATCCTTCGGATGGCATAGAGTTACTTTTATTGGAGATTGGAAAGAGATTTTCATAATTGGAGCCAAAATTTTAGGATTAGAAATTATCGAAGATGATCAATAATTTTATTCAGAAGAAAATTAAATTATTTTATTTAAATAAGTTTATTAATATCTTCAAATAAATTTTAAAATAAGATTTTTATAAATTTTTTAAAATTAAAGAGGGATTAAAATTAGTGAAATTAGAAAGAATAACAATGATAAAGTACATTCACTTAGAGGTCGTCTTTTATATTCTTTAGGAGCTATACCATCAGCACTTCCTTACAATATGGTTTCTGCTTTTTTTGTATTCTTTTATGTTACAGTTAGACATCTTGATTTTACTCTTTCAGGTTGGATATGGGTAATATATGGAATTTGGAATGCAATAAATGATCCTATTATAGGCTTTTATATGGATAAAAAAAAAACTAAGTGGGGTCGTCGTGTTCCATATATAGTAATTGGAACGATTCCTTTCACGATTGGATTTATATTTCTCTGGTGGGTACCTTATTCAAGTTCAGAACAAATTTTTATATTTCTGCATGCCCTTCTTATGCTATTTCTATTCGATCTTGGATTTACGCTATGTATGACGGGGTGGTCAGCTCTATATACTGAAATGTATGAAGAACAAGGAGAAAGAGCAACTGTAGTAGCAATAAAAGATACTATCGCCTTTATTTCATCATTTATTGGAATTATAATTCCTCCAATGATTGCAAAAGCAATTGGATGGGAATTGACAGGTCTTATATTGGGGCTCACAATTCCAGTAACAATGTTACTTTCTCTTCGCGGATCAAAAGAAAGAGAGGAATATCAAATTGACGAACCATTACCAGTATTTACCGCTATTAAAGAGACTCTAAAAAATAAACCATTTATAATAATTACTTTAACTTACACTTTGCTTGACTTTTGTTTTGGATTAACTATAATGGTTCTTCCATTATATGCCAAATTTATTCTTGGAGTAGATGAAGGATTAGTAGGTGTTGCTGCTGCAGGAGTAGCAATAGGAATCCTTATAAGCATACCTTTTTGGAGGTATATATATGCTAAAAAGGGACCAAAATACGGACTACTCCTTGCAATGATTATATTTTCTTTAGGAATATGGCCATTGTTTCTTATAAATGATTTTATTATACTAATCGTTGTTACAATTTTTCCTGGATTCGGAGCTGCCGGTATGCTTATGACTGAACCTGCTATTAGTACAGCAATAGATTATGATGAATTAAAAACTAATAAAAGACGAGAAGCGTCATACAATGGAATTTTAACATTAATTGCTAGATTATCATTGGTTTTTTCAGGAATAACTTTAATAATTGTAGGACTTTTAACAGGTTTTGACTCAAACGCAGAGACCCAATCACCAACCGCACTTTTAGGTTTAAGAACATTAGTAGGATTCGTGCCTCTTCTTGGAGCGTTGTTAGGATTGTTGGTTTTTGTATTCTTCCCGATTAATCATGAAATTTTCATTGAGCAACAACAACAATTAAAAATTTTACATCAAGAGAGAATAGAGAGATTAGAAAAAGAAAAGATTTAATCTCTTACTCTAATTTTTTTTTTTAATATAAAGAGTTTTCATAATATAAACGCAATAGAAATGATTATATAATGGAATGTGATCTTGAAAATATAAAAATTTATTATGAAATTTATGGCGAAGGACATCCAATTCTTATGATTCATGGATTTTCACCGGATCACCGTCTAATGAAGGGATGTATGGAACCTATTTTTCAAAAAAGAGATTATTATAGTCGTATTTATTTTGATTTACCAGGAATGGGGAAAACTGCAGGACCAGAATGGTTAAAAAATTCAGATCAAATGCTCAATATTGTTTTAGAATTTATTGATAAGATTATTCCTAAGCAAAAATTCATAATTGCAAGTGAATCTTATGGATGTTATTTAGCAAGAGGTCTTCTTTTAAAAAGATCTAAATTTATCGATGGTGTCTTATTTCTTTGTCCTCTTATAATACCTCAACAAAAAAGACGAGATTTACCTAAAGATTTTAACATTTTAATAAAGGATTCTGAATTAATTTCTAGTTTAAGTCCTTCTGATGCTGAAGAATTAGAAAATTCTTTAGTGATCCAGAGTAGAGATATTTGGGAGAGATATCGAGATGAAGTCCTTTCTGGTTTGAAAATTGCTGATCATAATTTTCTGGAGAAAATATTTCCAGCTAATTATGAATTTTCTTTCGAAATAGATCACCTTATACAATTATATGATAAACCAACATTATTTCTTTTGGGGAGGCAAGATGTATCCGTTGGATATCGTGATGCTTGGAGAATTATTGAAAATTATCCAAGCGCTACTTTTGCTATTCTTGATCAAGCAGGTCATAATCTACAAATTGAAAAAGCAAATTTGTTTAACTCTTTAGTTAACGATTGGTTAGATAGAGTGGAATATCACATTTCTTTAAAGAATAGAGAATGAAGATTTATTTCTTTCAATTTTTTTTTTAATTTCTTTAGGTTCTTCTCTTGGTAATCTTTCATTAACAGGTAAGAGTAGTTTGAATTTTTTATGCGGTTCTGTTTGATACCAGTAAGCTGTAGAAGAAAAGTCATCTGAACGTTGATTTGCATGACCATGTTCAATTTTAACTTTAATATTTTTATGAAAATAAATTGGGTCTTCAATATGATATCGATAATAAGAAATTTTTCCACTCCAACGCTCTCCACCTGGTAAGGGGATTCCAAAATATGGTGAACAATAATATTGCGTTGGACACCATGCTCCACAGAAATAATCTTCTGTACCAGTTCCATGAAGAATTATTTCTCCATCATCAATTTCAATATAATCATCGCCTTCACCAGGCCAGTTAAACTTATCAGTTTCAAATAAATTATGAATATCTAAATGGCATCCAACATAGTGACCCTCACCTTTAGCATCTAGTATTAGATAATCGTCCTCATGAGTACGATTTTTTTTACTAAACATTTCTGCCTTCCAATTCATCCGTTTTAATTTGTCATAATCTTGACCATTACAAGGATTTATTCTATTCCACGAAGAATGGAACCTTCCATAACAAGAGTCGATTTCAGGAAGTTCTTCATAATCAATGTAATAATAGCAGGTTAACTCCCAATCATTGCATTCATTTTCAATTTCAATTCTAGCTTTTTTGGAAAATGGCATTGGAAAAAAGCAGTTAAATCCTTTTCCATCTTCTGGACCCATAGATAAGGGCAAACTCCAAAAATTTACGCTCTTACTATGACCAACTCCAAAAAAATCACCTATAGGACATTCTACTGATGGATTTTTTTCATCGTCCCACCACATTCGAATTATTACTTTTCTCAAGTAATGAAGATCTTTTGATGCGAGAGTCATCCAAATATGTTTTATAATTCCCGCACATGATAAATTACATAGTTCAAATCTTTCTTTAATGTTAATAATTTTAAAATCAGCATTAGCCCCTGTTTGGTCATAACTAGAGATCCTCTTTCTTTTAACATTCTTTTTAATTGTTGGTAAATTCATTAAAGAACTAAATCCAAATTCCATCTAAATCCCTCTATCATACTTTGTTATAGTACTGAATATTCGAAATGAAATAAGTATTATTAATAGACCAAAACTGCATTATTCACCTTGGATTTGCACCATAACTCTCCTATTTCTAGGTCCATCATACTCTGCAAACATTATTCCTTGCCAAGTTCCTAACATCATTCTCTTTTCATGAATTAACACATCTACTGAATGGCCCGTTAATGTACATTTGATGTGAGCATCAGAATTTCCTTCTCCATGTTTGAAAGAATATCCTAATCCCCCACCTTTAGGAACTAATTTATTTAGATAACTACTGATATCTTTAATAACAGAAGGATCTGCGTTTTCATTAATAGTTATTCCCGCAGTTGTATGTGGGATAAAGACTCGACATACTCCTTCTTTTATATTGCTTTCTCTAATTATATTGCTGATCTCACCTGTAATATCCAATATAACCTCTCTCTCTGGAGTTTTAACTTTAAACTCGTTAAATATAATCATATAATCACCAAAGAATACTTAATTTGTAAATATTTATAAAAATTATCTACCTATTAAAAGATCCATGTTTCCCTTTTCCTTGAGAGAATGCATTACTTCCTTTCAAATATTCTCCACTTGCGAGAGTTTTTAGTCCTAAGTCAAACTCATTAGCTAAAGCGTCTTTTAAGTTCATGCCAAACTGCTGGTAGGAAGATAATCTATCATTTCTCATGCAAGTTCGGGGAAATTCAGCGATCTTCTTAGCTAATTTTTCGGCTTTTTCTCTAGATCGCCCATGTGGAACTACTCTATTTGCCAAACCCCAAGAGAGAGCTTCTTCTGCAGTAACAGGCCGTCCAGTAAGAATCATATCTATAGCTCTGCTTAAACCAATCAATCTTGGAAGTCTAACAGTGCCTCCATCAATAAGAGGTACCCCAAAACGTCTGGAAAATACTCCAAATACTGCACTTTCTTCCACTACTCTCATATCACACCATAGCGCAAGCTCAAGCCCTCCCGCTACAGCATAACCTGAAACCGCCGCAATTACCGGTTTTGATAACATCATCCTTGAAGGCCCCATAGGACCATCTCCTTTGGCATCTATTCGGTTCCCTCTTCCATTAGTGATTGCTTTTAAATTTGCTCCGGAACAAAATGTTCCATTAGCACCCCACAGTACAGCAACCAAAGCTTCACTATCATTCTCGAAATCTCTGAACGCATCTACTAATTCTTTAGCAGTTTGACCATCTACAGCATTTTTAACTTCAGGATTATCGATGATTATTGTATAAATGGGATATTTTATTTCCACCTTAATTGGCATAAAATAAGATAATGCGGGAAATATTAAAATTCTAGCTAATTAATACCGAAATATGTTTACACCAAATTTATAAATACTTGGTTGAAAATTAAATATTCATAACTAAAATAATAAATTTAAATTGGGTTTAATATGCCTGAAAAAATTACTGGAGAGAGTTTTAAACCAAAAGCACTAAAAGCTGCTGAGAAATATTTCAAAAATGTACATATGTCTCAAGAACAGCACATAATATTTAATGAATTTGTAAAAATTGTTCTTAAGTATATAAAAATGGATGAATTAGCCGCTAAAGGTATTGGCTGGCGATCAGTAAGTAAATGGCAACTAGATCATAAAAGAGATCTTTTAGGATTGGAACATGAAACACCTGATGAGAGAATTAAATCGATTGATCAGTTATTAAACATAGTTAAAGATGAATTAATCAAAATTTTAGAAGATCCTAACGAGAAATCTTTAGTTGATATAGCAAAAGAGGATATTTTGGAATTTTACAGAAAAGAATTTGCTTACCGATAAATATAATTGGAAATGAACTATAACGGAATTTTAGAAATTCTCATAATACTTTCCATTTTGATTTCTTGAAATTGATGTTTTTCTATTATTAGAATATATTTTCTAAGTTATGTTTTAGACTTATTAAATTAAAATACTTTTTTTAATAACTCGGATTAAATCAAATACTACTCCTACTTTAATTTTGAATGACTGTTCATTCAAAGTTTTTAACTTATTTGATAAATTTCTTTATACCTTAACAAATCCCCATAAAAGTCAAATTGAACATACGATTTATACTAATATTGGCGAATTGGTTAAACTTATATAGGATGCTGATAATTCAACCTAATATCTATTAAATGAAATGGATTATGCATTGAATAGATGTTCAATTATTAAAAAATAACGAAAAATTTAATAATAAAAGGTCGGAAAATATGGTTATAAAAACAAACATAACTGAAATGCTTGGAATTAAACATCCTATTGTAGCGGCACCAATGGGACCTTTTTACACAACAAAACTAACAATTGCTGTCTCAGAGGCTGGTGGATTAGGTGTTCTAAGCCACGTAACATTAAGTGAAGGAATCACCTTAAATCAAATGAAAGAAAGTATGAAAACTGTCGTTGAGTTTACTGATAAACCTTTTGGACTAAATATTAGAACAACAGCATTGCAACCTGATGCGATAAAACTATGTAGGCAAATTCCTAGGTTTATAATGGACAATCCAAAAATTAAAGATCAATGTACCTACTTAATTACAAGTGCGGGATCTCCAAAAATATTATATAACAAGTATTTTAAGGCACTAAAAGAAACATCAAACATCAAACATTTTCATGTTATTCCTTCTTTAAAGCTAGCTAAAAATGTAATAAAAGATGGTGTTGATGGAATAGTCGCAACAGGACACGAAGGTGGAGGGCACCAATCTTATGAAAATGCAAGTACTTTAATCCTCTTACAACAAATCAAAAAGGAATTCCCAGAAATTCCTATGATCGCTTGTGGAGGTTATGCAACTGGAGAAGGATTAGCTTCAGCTTTAGCTATGGGTGCTGGAGCAATTGCTATGGGAACAAGACTTATTGCTTCAAGAGAATGTGAGTTCCATGAAAATTATAAAAATGAGGTTAAAAATGCTAATGTGTCTGATACCAAAATGGTTACAGGAGTTTTTGGACCTGCCAGAGTATTAAATAATAATTATGCGGAAGATGCAACTACTGTCTTGAATAAAGCAGAAAAGAGAGCTGAAGAAACCTCTATATCAATAATAAGAGAAAGTGTATTAAAATTAGAGAAAGCATATAACGGAGATGTTGATAATGGTATTATTCTCTTAGGACAAAGTTGTGGGCTGGTAAGCGAAATTGAGAGTGTATCAAACATTATCAATTCAATTGTACGTAGTGCTGAAAAATGTCTAAAGACTGCGTATTATATGGTAAATTGAGATTTGTTAAAAGTAAAGGAGAATTTAAAAATGACTGAATCTATAGTAACATCAATATTCCAAATAACTAATATCGCTGAAATAAACAGTTTGAGCTTACTTGATTATGAAAATTCTATTATTAATTATTTTAATGATAATAATGGTTCAAACTTTTACCAGCGATATTTTAAATGGTTTAATCATTTTAAATTTGAAAAAACCAATACTTCTTTCTTAAAGGATTTTGAAAAATGGTTTCATGATTTTTTTTTTAAATTTGAAATTTAAATCGAAAAAAGGCAGAAGTACTGAAATGTAAGAAAAAAATTGAATTATAGATTTATTTTTAGTTTTATTATTTAAAATTAATTATCTTTAATTTAAGCTTGTTTACTTCATTAAGATATATATTTGAAGCTATAAATGATGGTTCATTCTGTTCTTTTTTCTGTAAAATCTTGATTTTTAATTTATAAGCGTTAATAAGTATTTCTGAACTAATCTTTTCGGTTGCACTAATAATTACATCAAGAATATGAAGGGCAAGTTGCAGCTTTCCCTCCCCAAAGAGCTTTTTAGCTCGTATATAATATTGCTTAACATCACAAATTTTTAAGAATTCGTTAGCTATTTCACTAGTTTTCGCCGGAAAAAGATCTGTAGGATTACCTGTATCATACCATCCATGATATAATCTATAAACTGCATGAATAGCAAACCTATAGCATCCATACACTTGTGCTAAGATTTCATGATTAAATTTTTCTGGAAATATTTCAAGCATCTCATGATAGATCTGTTCAAACCATTTACCTTGATTTAATCGTTTTACAACTTCATCGTGAACAAAATTTAAGACTTCGGCCGTTATTGAAAGAATTTCTTTTATTTTTTCTTTACCTTCAATGAGGGGCCCTTGACCAGGAATTAAATGCTCTGGCTCTTTTTCAATCATTTTTTCTAATGCTTGAGCCCAATCTTTAGGGTATCTTTGAACTTTATAGGGATTTCCTACATTGGGGAAAACAGAGATTATGAAATCTCCCGTAAAAAGAACCTTCTCTTCAGGAACAAACATCCAAATTTGATCATCTGTTTCTCCTTTATCATGATATAATTCAAAAGTGTATTCTCCCAATCTAAAAGTATAATTTTCATTTCCATGAAGTAGTATCGTGGGATTAAGAGTCTCTTTAGCAGAGTCATATTTTTTATTCTCACCTAATACAGAACCGAATTGTTGATCATGAAGCCAATTCAAATATTTATCTAACATGCGATACTTTTTGAAACGATCTACTAAATTCTCATGGGCTATTACTTGGGGCACTTCCCAGCCTTTTCCTTTAATTTCCTCAAGGAAAGGAAGGTATCCAAAACAATGATCAAAATGACCATGAGAATATATTATATATTTAATGGGTCTATCAGTAATCTCCCTAAGTGCTTTAAACACTCGTGGACCATTCAATTTTGAGGATATATCGAATAAGACTAAACCTTTGCTTGTTTCAACAACTCCCACGTTTGAGAAAGCACTAATTTTATGGAACTTGCCATTGGCAAAGGATTTAGGAGGATACAAACCAAAAAGTAACTTTCTATGTTCTTCCGTCATTTTCATGATAATCACTCATATCTAACTTAACAGTAGTTAATTTTATTGCTTTTTAAAAAGACATTATCAAAAATCTTAACTTAATTAATAAATTCAAGGCAAAACTTAATTGCCGGAATTATATGATATGCAATCCCTAAAATGTGTGGACTTAAGCTTATTTTAGGATTATCATAAAGTTCATATTGATGTGGTATTTTGAATTCATTTAATGTTTCATGAATTTGTTGTGTAGCAATTGCAGAACCCATTTCATCATTTCGAGCACAATTAATCATAAGATGAACTTTCTTTAATGTTTCTGAACGCTTTTTAATCAAATTACTTATATTATACCTCATCCAGTTATTTAGCGAATCTTGGTTTAAGTATATTATTTTCCCGTTTTCATCACGCTTAATTGATGGCAACAAAGGATTTTCTTTTGAAAAAATAAGATCACACGTATCTAAAATGTCTGCCCACGTTTTCTTACCCATTCTTTTTGAGATTTTCTCACCAAAGAGTAGCTTATTTAGAGGAACAATAAGTTGCCAATCTATTAAATCGGGAACTAGATTCCCCGGACTTAGAGCCACAGCAGCAATAAACTTTTCGGGGTAAGAAAGACATAATCTCAATGCTCCAGCACCTCCCATAGAACCACCTAATACAGCACGATACTCCTTATCAGGAATCGTCCTATAAGAGGAATCTATATATTCCAAAATGTCCCGTGCAATGTAATCTTTATAATTTCCTGAGAAGGGAGAATTAATGTAAAAACTTCCTTTTGTAGCGGGCTCACCACGCAAATTTTTAGTATTGTTGATATTAGGAATATGGAGACTTGCATCCGGTTGAACTAAAATGAACGGTTTTAATTCTCCACTTTCAATTAGGCCATCTAATTTCTCATAAGTAATCAAATTATCCAAATCAATTTTATCCAATATCTTTTTTGGAATGCGATCTAATGGAATAACTGTTTCATTCTCATTACGAGATGTGATTGTCCAATTATGATTATTTCCACCATATCCATGTAAAAAGTAAAGTACAGGATATCTTGGATCCGTTGAATCAAAATAATTTGGGGGTAAATATATGCGCAAATCACGATTTACTGAACTATTAAGTGGATTATCTTCTAAGCTTTTTGCGCGAAAATTATCGATAATATATCTTTTATTCTGTTGTTTTATGGACATGGGAAATCATTATGTGATAAATCTAATTATATTAATTTTAAAATAAAATATTAATTTATAATCCAATTTCCTTTAGTTCTTCTGTATTCCTAAGCGCGTTTTCTTTCTTTATAGTGTACATCAGAGTGAATATAATCATTCCTATGAGCATTATAAAGAATGGAATTAAGCTAATTTGAACTAGTAATCCTATATATGCTGTTATAGTATATGTACTCGGATCGCCAGACGCAAAACCAGTAAAGAGCGATACTATCGCAAAAATCAAGGTTTGGAGAGCATAGGAATAAGCTGTAAAAATCCTTAAGATTCCATAATAAGTACCTTCTTCTCGTTTACCCGATTTAATAACCGCATTATCAATTGCTTCAGCACCTATATAAATTCCAGTAACAATTACACCACCATAACTAAGCCCTCCAAAGATACAAAAATAATTCAAGAAAGTAACTGGTAATATAATTATAGAGAATAGCAATAGGAAAAACAAACTAAATAAAATTAAACTAAAAATCCCACATTTTCTAGCTCCATACTTCTTTACTAAGGGTATAAAAAGTAATGATCCCACAAAAGTCATTATTAGAACTATTAATTGCGGAAGTATTGCCTTAAAAGAATCTACTTCATAACCAAGTCCGTCAAAGAAGAAAAAGGGTAATCCGTTTAAAAAGCAGATTCCAGCGATGGAGTACAATGTGAACATAATAACATATGCCATCCAATTTCTATCCGTGAAAATTCTAATCAGACTTTCTTTAATTGCAGAATAGCTTTTCCTTGCTTGGTCTAATTGCACTCTGAATGCTCGAATCTCTTTATTTTCATAAACACCATAAGAGAATGGAATTAACATTATGTAAAATAAAATTGTACATATTATTACGGTTCCTAAATACGCATCGGGATCATCCAATCCACCTAATCTTCCCAAAATTATGGGAATAGTAATTGCAGGGATAATAACCTGATAAATGATGCTTATAATCTGACCTGCTCTTATACTCTTACTGCGCTCGTTTTGAGTTCTGAATAAATCTGGAAATAGAGCAGATTGATTTATCTCAGATGTCGTTCCAAATGTCTCAAAAATGCACATCATTACGATTAACCAAACAATTGAGAGTGTTAAATTACCTGGAGCATTTAAGACATCAGAAATTGGGATAAAGCAAAAAATCAAGAATATTGGTTGAAAAATTCGACCTAATAGTATCCAAGGAAATCGTTTTCCATATTTCTTAGTAAATCTAGTTGAGCGATCAGCAAAATAACCTATTATTGGGTCGTTAAATGCATCAACTGTAGAATATATAAGATATATCATGAAAATTGTAATCTGAGGAATTAATAAGATATGGGCCGAAAAGTATTGTATTCTACCCCACAAGTTTGTCATTATTAATCCAACAGGTCCTCCCAATGCCCATGCCCAATATTTTACTTCCTTATGAGGAGTTCTAAAACGTAAATTAGTATCATTCAATTTGTTAGATTGTGACATTTTTAATCTTTGTTTTAAATATTATAAATTTAATAAATAACTTTTAACCAAACATATATAAAAAGAATTCTAAGTTTTTACTAAATTAAATCTATAATTAGATCCAAATTAATATATTAATCTTCTTTCTCAATCGAATTTCTGTTAAATTTTGAATCTATAACAGTTGATTAAAACATTAAAAAATGAAAGATTTAAGAAATTTATTTTTGATTTTTTAAATATTCATGCATTTCAACTAATGTACTTGTTCTTATTAGAGCAGCTTTAAGAAATTGGAATCCAATATCGTAAGTTGAACCATCCCCTCCAATATGTATAACATAAGGTATTTCTCCATCAAATAAACCCTTTGCTTTAAGTATTTTATATGCAGTGCTTATTCCATCTGCCACAGTTGCACCAGATTCGAATAGATGATGAACCCATGGCACACGCCAAGAACTTACATTATCCTTTGAAGTCGATACTTCCGAGCATGATGTATTGTTTACATAAATGATATTATCACCTGCAACATGAGTTGCTGCTGTAGCCATTTGATTTAATACCATTCCTGCTCCACATCCAGGGCAGAGTCCATGCCCCGGGGATAAGTGTGTTTGCGGTTTTAATACTTTTCGGTTTATTCGATAAATATCAATTAGTTTATCTGCCCCAAATTGCTCTATTAAACCTTTTACTTTTTTATTTCTTTGTTCTGTAAAATATAATATTTCATCAATTTCCTTTTCCATGAATTTTGGTTTGAATAAATGCCTGAATCGACCCATTGACTTCAAATATTCAACGAATTTATCTTTATCTATATCTAATCCTCTATAATATGAGAATGTTGGCATTCCATCCTTTACACGAATAGTATATAGTGGCCAATACCCACAATCTGTTGCTAATTTCGATATTTTAACCGCATCTTCTGCTGCATGTCTCCATCCTCTCATACAATCAGAGTAAGCTTGAATAAAAGATGAACCATTACTTTTTAAAGCTTCTATAATTTTTCCCATAAAATCATTTGGATAAGCAGGGTTTACAGTTGCTAAGAATAATGAATTTGAACCATAGAAAGCAAAAGGAGTAACTAAATCTTGTTTTACTCCGACTTTTCCAGGTATCTTCTCTCCTGCGGGACCCGTTGTCGTGGATGCAAAAGGGGGTGTTCCTCCACTTTCTTGTATACCAGTATTCATAAATGCTTCATTATCATAATTGAAGAATAATACATTATTTTTTCCATCTCTTGCTAATAAATCCTCTAATTTTATTATATTCCTTTCTGGTTGCGACATTTTATCTATTTACCCCCAAAATTTTTTCCTTTGATTCCCTTACACCGAGATAAGAATAAAGGTCTCCTTTCATATCCGTCACAGATTCCATTTTCTTTTTTGCAACAGTAAACTCATCTCTTGTAACATCTCGACCCCCTAAACCTACAATAAAACTTCTAAATATTGTTCCAAGGGGATATAAAGCTGAAGCGATTGTCATTGAAAATGGAGGTAATAGTCCGTTTAATGAATCTGATTTTTCAAATATAATAAGTTTCTCAATATTGTGGTCCTGTACTATTTTTTGTAATTCTTCATAAGGAAATGGTCTATAAGCACGTATTTTTATCAAACCAACATCTTTATTTTTTGTCATCCAGCTTATTATGTTCCCACACATAGATCCCATTGTAAGAAATGCAGTTTTTGACGAATTATCAAGATTGAAAGTTTCAATTAAATCATATTCACGTCCAGTAGCGCTCGCAAAATCTTTAAAACATTTTTTCATCATTCCTAATACCGGTTTTTTATCTTCCTCCAATCTCATTCTACCCTCCATGAAATAATCAGGAGTTACGATTCCACCCCAAGTGCCTGGCTTTTCGGGCGTTATATGATGTCTTGGCTTTTTTGGAGTCAAATTTCTAACGATTTCATCCGGGATGAGAGTAAGATTCTGTACTGAATGAGAAATAATAAAACCATCATGTACAAACATTGTAGGAAAAAGAGAATCTTCTGAAATCATAACTGATATGATAGCAGCATCATAAGTTTCTTGTACGTTTTCAGATACAATACAATTCCACCCTAATTCTGAATTTGTTTGTACAAATTCCCAACTATTCCAAATTGACAAGTTGGGAGAATTAAACGCTCTCGCTGAAATCATCATAGTTAAAGGTACTCGCCATCCTACAGCCATAGGTAATGCTTCAGTCATCAATAAATAACCCTGAGAAGCTGTAGCAGTAAAAGTTCTAGCTCCAGCTGCACAAGCTGCTGTTGAATAGCTTATTGCTGCTAATTCTGATTCAACATTTATAAATGCTGCTTTTAATCTTCCGTTATTAACTACATCAGATAATCCTTCAACTGATTGAGTTTGAGGTGTGATTGGAAATGCACAAATAACATCTGGATCTGTTTGTGTTACTCCGCCTGCTACAGCATAATTACCTATCATCGTAGTTTCAATAGGTTCTTTAATTTCCTTGAAAAAAATACGCATTGGTTCTACACTCATTGAACTATTCACCTCCACTTTCTTCTGGTACCGCACAAGATGCGGGACTTTGTTTTAATTTCTTACTTATAGCTTCTACAGGACATATATTTATACAATTCTGACATGATTTACAATGAAAACTATCTATTCCCGCCATATGCCATAATCCATCATCTCCCTTCTCTCGAACTATCGCGAAATCTGGGCAAATATACCAACATTGAGCACAATCAGTACATTTTTCTTTATCCCATATGATGTCCCATTCACCCCACGTTCCCGTCATTACCTGAGAACTTCCATATGGAATGATATTTTCGTCACAATACCATACTCCTGCCTTATCCATCTCTTTATATCCAGGTAATCCAGGTTTTACTTGTTGCCAGGGTACTTTTGTATCTAAAGAAAAATCTATATCAATTCCAAGATCATACAAACAAGTCTCTTCAATAGCTTGTTTTATAGCTTGGATATTTTTCCCCGCAATTTCTCCTTTAAATCTCCTCATAATAGCATCAGATATCTCATCTAATGTAAAGAGATGGGATACTCGAATTAAAGCACCTAAAATTATAGTATTTGTTATATTTCTGCCAAAAGTCTCCAATGCGATTCTCGTTGCATCAATTGTTGCCACATTTATATCTTTTCTTCCAACCACTTCTTGGATGGATGCTTGATCCATAACAGTATTTACAATTAACCAACCTCCTTTAGGCATTCCAGCTGTTACATTAATTTCTCCTAAAAGAGATGGATCTAACACAGAAACAAAATGAGGTCCATAAACTTGTTCATTGTTTCGCACTAAATCTTCATTTGCAGATAGTCTAACATAACTTTCCGTTGGGGAACCCATTCTTTCCGCTCCAAAAAGAGGTTGACAGACACCATAACCATAAAAAGCTTCTACACATAAATTAGAAGCTGTAACTCCACCTTGTCCTCCTCTAGCATGAAATCTAAGATTAATTACATCATTTTTTAAAACTTCTTTAACTTGTTCTGGAGTTAACATTTTGAGTAAATTTTGTAATTGTTTTCTAATTAATCAATTTCGATAAAATAAATCTTAGGATAAAATTTAAGTTATGTATAATCTTTCTTAAAACTTTCCTAGATCTTGTTTATAAAAAATAGCTCATATAAAAACAAAAAGGATTCTTAATTATATTCGTTTTCTAGCTTTTTTACAACATCTATACATAAAAGAAGAATGTTTTTTAATCCTTCTTTTGAAACTAAATCTATAGTATCTTTCTTAGTATGGACAAATTTCAAACCTGGTTGAGAACCAAGCCAGCACGCTTCAAAACCTTCGTGAACAATAGGCATATAATCTGACCAAGCGCCTGTAGGGGCATAAATTTCTTTTAATTTGATATTTAGTTCTTCACTACATTCCAAAAATAACTTATTTAATTTCTTAGAAGATACTTTTCTTGGAATTCCATAAGAACTTATTAATCTAATTAGTTCATATCCTCCGATTAAATCGAAGTTAATAAAATAAGTTGATTTTTTATCAAATTTATCTTTATTTTTTTGAATAAAATTAATTGCTCCTCCTAAATTTAACTCTTCTGAACTAGTAGATAAAAATAGTAAGTCAATATTATTAATTGGATTTACTTTATAGTATCTTGCTAGTTCTATTAATGTTCCCACTGCAGCTGCATTATCAAATGCTCCAGGAGAGCTATTACCCGTTTTATTAAAATAATTAATTCCCCCAATTATGGCAATAACTATAGAGATATCCAATAAGATATTATTCAAAATTGGGATATTAAAATTAATAAAGATTTTAAGAAGGCTTAAAATAAAATAGATAAGCATTAGAATTAAAGAACCAAAAATAGACAAAAGAAATATAGCAACTCGTATTGATGTAGGAAATGATTGCGATTTAGAATCCCAGTGCCCCATAAAAATAATGTTAGCTTTAGGGTTCTTACTTTTCAACTTAGTATAAATATTTACTGTCTCATAATTATAAATCTCATGTTTACTTAATTTAATACTATTAGTTCTCCCAAGTGCTTTACCTGAGACATAAATATCAAGTACAAACAAGCCTAATGTTAAAAAAGGACTTATATATATTGATAAAGCCAATAATATCAAAGCAGAGCCGGTAATTAAAAAGATGAATCTTATGAAAATCCAATTATAAAAGGATGTTATAAATGTTTCTCGAAAAATTGGATCATACCCCGCTTCTTTAAATTCGTTTACTACAATCTCGATTGCTTTTTTCTCTCCCTCTGATCCTATTAATCTAGGGAAAGCAAGGCTTTTTGTTATCCGATATACATTATCTACATCAAATTTTGTATCAGTGTTGTTTTTATCTATTATTTTAGTATCTAATCCATCTGCCTTCATTTTTGACTCATAAATCATATCTTTTTGTTATTTATAAAATATTTAAACCACTCGATTGAAAGCGTTTTTTTACCTTTCCTAAAAATTTCTTTCCTAAATAGCATACCTAAATCTGAAATAACTCCAGAAATATATTTTGCTGGTGTAATATCAAAATAATAATTATGGACCTCTAAAAAATTATTTGTTATCTCCTTATTATTAAAAATTCAAACAATTAATAAAACCTTTTAAATATTCGACAGATTGCTAAAGCAATCCAAAGAGGAAGATCTTTATCCTTTGTTTTTAATAATTTTAAATCCCATAATCCATTTTCTAATTGTCTTTCTCTTAAGGTTTCAAGTGCTAATTCGATTTGAGGATGAGATAAGGTGAACCTTAAGTTAGAGAGCGTATCAAGTGAAGATACAATATCTGTAAACCAGAAAGGAAATGATACTCTGAACCGATAATCTACACCTTTTCTATCTGGGTATTTATCAGGTTTAAAAAATCTTGAAGCTAAAAGCTTTCCCGCTGTTTTAGCTTCTTTTAAATTTCGAAATTAAGCATGAGCGGTAAAAGCTCTCAATACAACGCCAGTAATCATATGCGAAAAGGGTTTTCTCTTTATTGGTTGTAATGCATCTTCACCATCCACAACTTCTGACCACTTCGCGTTATGTATTCTTATGGGTGCTGCCCATCCTCCATCATCTTGTCTGACTGATAAAAGCCATTTAAATCCTTTCTTTATTTGTTGTTCATCTTCACATCCCGCTTTTACTAAGAGTTCCATTATACCAGCAGTATAATTTGGGGAATATTGATTTCCATAAATCCCTCTAAAATCTCCTTCTTTAGTTTGAAATGAAAATAAAAATTTAGCTGCTTTTTGTATTGCTAAATGTCGATTATTAAAACCATACTTTTCTATAAGGAATCCTAATTGCCTATATGTTTCTAATTGATTATAATTTTCTTGTACCTTTAAATCTCTTTTACTACTAAGATATTTCCACGAACTGTTCTTTAGTTGTTTTTTAAGTATTTTCTCTACTTCTTGTTGTTTCCATATTATTTCAATAGATTCAACTTTTTCATTTAAAAGGTCTCTTTTAACAAAATATTTGATTATGATATTTTCAACTGAAAGGAGAATAGATAATGGATTAAATCTTAAATACTCTTTACATCTTTACATAATTTGATTATATCAAATTCTTTCTTAATTAGAGTAACTATCTATTTTTTATTTATAACAAAATAGAATATGATCATATTAATTTAGCTTGATAATTAAAGCGTTCGATTGTATGCG
>JAHPZE010000032.1 GCA_019058365.1 Promethearchaeota archaeon
TATAAAAAGTCAATGTTCAATAGGATTTAGAGATCTACTTCCTTTGGTACTGTTCCATTTTTATTTATTCTTTTTATGTAGATAATTAATAAATAAAAAAAAATAATTTGTTATGGTACTACTTTCGATAGACTCCATACTTATGAACAGCGTCAGTCATAGCTTGCACATTTTCGTGCCTAGCTTCATTTGGGATACCAGAAACACCACCATCAACGAGATAACCTCCCCCTTCCATACATCCTTCAATACATTTCTTTACATATTCATCAACGGCTTTGGGGGGACCTCCTATCAAAAGAGAAGCGGGAACATTACCTCTTATGCATACGTAGTCTCCCATCATCTCCTTAACTTTGATAATGTCTGTATCATGAAACCAGTATACGAGTTTTCCTTTGTGTTTTTTCGCGAACTCCTCTAAAAATTCCAAACGATCGTTATATCTCCCTTCGAAAAATGGCATTGGAGTTATTCCTTTGGCGATTATACCCTCCATGGTTTTGGTAAGTCCAGGCCAATAAAACTCCGCAAATTGATCGTTATTCATGAATCCGTCAGCACCTCGATTTAAGGGCACAAAAGATAGTGAAACTGTATTATCATCTGATGCTCCAGGCATACCGCTTAACGCATCTAGAGAATCCAATTGGGCTTTCGCTAGCAGATCACATACTTTTTTTAATTCCTCGGGATTTCTATACATGTCTAACATAATTCCGCGCATGCCTCTTAAATAAGCTGAAACCATATCAAATGGTGCTACTGCGGTAATACCCCTTCCAGCAATGGGATTCCCCTTTTTTTTCATCGCATTATTATATTTTCTCGTGCCAAGAAATGTTCCTATCATTTTTAGTAGCGACTTTTTCAAAGTTTTAATCATTTTTTTTACATCTTTATTCATAAAAAACATAATAGCTCCCATTCCTGAAAAATTAGTAGCGAGTAAAGTGGCAGGGGGAAATGATTGGAAAGCTCCTAAGGTTGCATTGTGGCGCGGTACGATGTTGCGAGTTAAATAACCAGTTAAATCTCCTATTAAATATTCATATTCTTCAGCAGCCATCCATTCTTTTTCTATGATCTGAAATGGTTGATTATCTCCTAAGCGAAATTCTGGATCAGCAGCTCCAGCCCATTTCATAGTTCTATTTCCAACAAGATCAAAAATTCCTCCCATACCAGCAGATAAAATATAAGGGTAAAGATCCCAATCATAGCGGCTAAAAACTTTTAGAGATGCCTTACCTACCTTTCTACCCTTATACATAACGTCTTTATGTGTCATTCCCTCTTGGAGTGCTGCGAAAAATACATCTGCGAAAGGAGTTATTGGAACACGGTCTGGTTCTTTTAATGCTATAGCGTCCTTAACCCTTTGGATCCTCTCTTCATACTTTTCTTTTGGTTTCATTTTTATTTAAACCTCGATCCATTTAGTTGCTAAATTCACAGCATCAACAGCATTTTGTCCATATGCATCAGCACCGACATATTTAACAATTCTTTCATCAACAGTACCTCCTCCGATCATTATTTTTACACTATCTCTTAATCCTGCATCTTTTAGCTCATCAATGATTTCTTTCATCGAATCAAATGCAAGAGTTAAAAACCCACTCAAGGCTAATACTTTAGGTTTGAATTCCTTCAAGCTTTCTATAAATCTATCTGCGGGAACATCGATTCCCAAATCTAACACATCAAATCCATTAGCATCCAACATAAATTTAACAACATCTTTTCCAATATCGTGAATATCACCAGCTACTGTGCCTAATAACACTTTTCCTTTTTTTTTTTGGGAGTTTTGGGCTTCTTTTAATTTTGGACCTAATTCCTCAAAAACTTGGCGTAGGATTTCGCCAGACATGATAAGTTCGGGAATAAAATATTCTTTTTTACTGAATCTATCTCCGATGACTTTCATGGCTTTCTTGACATCATCCATTATTTCTAGTGGATCATCATTATTTTGAAGTCTTCCTTTTAATAATTCTATAACTCTATTTTCATTAAGCTCAATAATTTCATCAATAAAATTTGACATAATATCACCTATTAATTGTGGTTGACTTTGACAAGAAAAATTCTTGTCAAACTATGTATCAGAAGAAAAGTTAAGCAAGTATTTAATACTTGTCATACTATGTAACACAAAATTCACCTAAATCAAATAATGAAAGATAAAGAAGAATTAAAGAAAAAACGTATTATGGGATTACGATTAAGTGAAAAACTTTATGAACTACTAGTACAAAAATCTGAGGAATTTAAAATGTCAAAAAGCGAGGTATTAAGACTTTCATTTGAATTCTTCAAAACCAACACGGAATTGGTGAAAGATTATAACAGGGTAATTATACCTGCAACGTTACTTAATTCATTATTTGAAATGGCGTCAATTGAAAAATTGGAAGAGATTGCTTTCATTAATGCAAAAATGATTGTAAATTATGGTAGGGTTATGTGCTTTGAAACTGGTCTAAAGTTTAATATAGAAAATTTTTTGAAATATGCAAGAAAGATGTTGTCCCGTAACAATCTTGGATTTTTTACCAAATTAAATTTTCGGATGGATAGTAATAAAAAAGTACATCTAATTGGATTGCACGATATTAATGAAAATTTCTCTCATTATTTGATATATTTTTTCAAGTACGTGATGAAAGCTTTTAGTTATAGTACTATAGAAGAGTCCTTCACTATTGGAGAAAAATTTATTGAGATTAAATTTAGACAGGTTTAACGTTGTTTAATTTTGAATACTTTTTTCTTCCGAGTATTTTAAATTAGTTTTTTCTGAAATAACAGATTAATCCTCCAAATTGTTTTACAGCTGTTCCCGCTTCAGATTCCTCTTTCACAATTTTTGTTTTAATCTCAAGATTTTCTGCGATTTGTAAGATTCGCTGTATTTTATTTCTATTTTTTGGATTCTTTTGATATTCTTCAGTTAGAATAATATAATTTGGTTTAGGTAAATTAGAATTTTTTTTAATCACTCTCATTTCATTTTCGATTTCTCTCCAAGTATAAAGGATTTTCGAGAATTTTTCATTTTTGTTAATAATTTCTTTCAATTCTTCTAAAATTAACAATCCTTCTTGATTTGAAGTTTCATCAACGATATCTCTAAAATATTCTTGAGTTTTTAGGTAATAGACATCCTTTTGAGTTTTCGCTTGATTAGCTATGATTTTAGAAAAAACAACCTGTCTATCTCCTTTCTTTAATAGCCATGAATGATGTTTATTAACGTGATTAAGAAACTCATCTGAATATTCATCTTTCGGTGGGGAGAGTAGTATTACGCTTCTGATACCTTCTTTAATTATAGGTCTTAAAGTATTAATGATTTCCTCATGAAAATGATACAATTGCTTTTTATTTTGACTTTTTCTCTTCCTTCCACGTTTTATCCTTTTGCGAAACTTAATATTTTCACTATATATTTTCCAAAAAACAGCATCATTATCATGGAGACCAATAAGTATGGCTATTTGATGACCACGTTTTACATGCTTTTTTCTTTTTTTGACCATGATAGAATATAAAAATTAGAAAGATAAAAAGAAATTTAGAGATTTTTCTTAATAAAATCATCAAGAACTTCTTCTATAGTTGGACTTCCAATTGACTCGATATCATATGAAACTTTTACAATTGGTTTGTTAGTTTTGATTAATTTCGTTAGATCTATTGGGCTTCCATTTAATATAATATCTGCTTTTACATTGTTAAGAGTTTTTTCTAAATCTTCTATTTGTTGGTCAGTGTAACCCATAGCAGGTACAATTTGTGTAATGTGAGGGAAATCTTCGAATATTTCTTTCATAGAACCCACTAAAGCTTTTCTAGGATCTACAATCTTTGCTTCAGCATTCTTAGCAGCAACATATGCTGCTCCAATAGACATCCCTCCATGAGTTAAAGTAGGACCATCCTCTACGACTACAACCTTCTTTCCCTTAAGTTTTAATGGATCTTCTGCTTTAACCACTGAATTTGTATAAATTTTTACTGCTTTTGGATTTAATTCATTAAGGTTTTTTTCCACGATTTTAACGTCTTCTGGTTTCGCACTGTTCATTTTATTTATTACGAAAACATCTGCATACCTAGCATTCACTTCTCCAGGATAGTATTTATTCTCATGTCCAGGTCTTAAAGGATCTACCACAACAAAAAGTAAATCTGTAATATAGAAAGAAATTTCATTATTTCCTCCATCAAAAATTATTACATCTGCTTCCTTCTCAGCTTCTCTAATAATTTTCTCGTAATCGACTCCAGAATAAATCACCAAGCCTTGTCTAATATAAGGTTCATACTCTTCCCGTTCTTCAATAGTGCAATCATATTTATCTAGATCTTCATATTTCTCAAATCTCATGACATTTTGTTGGACCAAATCACCATAGGGCATTGGTTCACGAATTGCTACAACTTTATATCCCTTACTCTGTAAATACCGATATGTAGCTCGAGAAACCTGACTTTTACCACATCCAGTTCTTACTGCACAGATTGCAACTACGGGTTTATTAGATTTAAGTTGAGTAAATCTACCAGAAATTAATCGATAATCAGCACCTGCTGCAAGAGCTCTTGAGGCTTTATGCATTACTTCTTCATGAGAAACGTCCGAATAAGCAAAAACCACTTCATCAACATTATGTTCTCTAATTAAATCTTCTAATAAATCTTCAGATACCATTGGAATTCCACGGGGATATAATTTTCCTGCCAACTCAGCGGGAAATTTCCTTTCAGTTTCATCAGTAGTGCCTACATTTTGTTCTCCAGCAATAGTGAATGCTATTACATCATATTCTTCATTGTCTCTAAATACTGTGTTAAAGACGTGAAAATCATAACCTAATGCTCCAATGATAATAACTTTTTTTCTCATATAAAGAGACCTTCAAATAACAATCTTTAATTGTTCATCATAATTAATTTGAGGGTAATTATTAAGATTATTAATTCTATGAGGGGAACGATAACCCACCCTCTATATGTAACTTTTTCGAAGAAAATGAAAATAAATAGTCCACAAGAAGGAAAAAAAAGTAAGGATTAAGAAATGCTGAAAATGATATCATTCATTTTCTTTTAAAATTTTATTGTGGGGTTCTATCGCTTAAATTACTTTCTGCATTAATTGATGCCTTTCAATACTTATAGTTTTCCCCGCACCCATTTATCTAAGAAGGAAATAAAAAGTTAATTCTTGTTTACATAATCCAGAAAAGCTTTTACGACCATGTGAAATTTGGGATCTGCAACAACAGTAATATGGTCTTTTCCTTCTATTTGGAAATGACAAGAACCTGGTACTAATTGAGCTCCTGTGGATTTACTTCTTTTAATAATATCGTCATCAGATCCAAAAACTGTCATGACTGGTATATTGACTTTTTTAAGAGCTTCTTTCCTTTTAGGATCAGTTGGGAGTATGCCATCCGGACGTTGAATATCCCCCTCTAATACATAAACTAAAGCTTCAAGATCTTGTAAGTGAGAATCAGCATAATCTGAAATTACTTTTCGGAATCTTAAAGCAGCTTTATTTTTAATATCATCAAGATTTGCTTTTTTCAGACCCTTTATCAATTTTTTCATCATTACTTTAGCAATGAATTTTGTACTTTTTTTGGGATAATAGAGTGGGAATCCTCCAATAATAGCACTTATAAAGCGTTCTTGCTTTTGAAGTAAAATATCTGTAGTTATTCTTGCCCCCATAGAATACCCGAAAAAATTAGCCTTCTTAATAGATAAATGATCAAGTAATTTAACGATATCTTCATTTATCTTTTCTCCATATTGAGCAGCATCTTTAGGTTTATCACTTTTCCCGTGCCCACGACAATCTACAAGTATCAATTTATAATCATCCTTGAGAACATCTACCCAATTAGTAGCTTTCCAATTAGCTTCGATATTTGCAGCAAACCCATGAATCATTATCACAGGTGGCCCTTCTCCTTCAATTTCATAATAAATTTTAACTCCTTCATTATCAAAAATTGGCATTGTTATTAATCCTCACAAATTTTTTGATTAAACATTTATATTATTTTTATTTTCATGTCCTATTCTATGTATTACTATATTTAAAAGATTTTAGCTTCAATTTATATAACTTAGTTAGGCATACATTTAAGAATCATTTTTTTTCCTCATCAAGTTACCAATTTGTTGAGATAACCCTAGCTCATTTCTTGCTCCATAAATTAATTAAACAAAACAATATCCAAATCCTCTATAAGAATTATTGAGGATTGGAGAAATCAAACAAAATATTAATATATAAAAAAAAAGATATTATTAATCAAATTAACAAAAGAAAATGTTTATAGGAGTAGTTTCATGCCAAATTTAATAATTACCATACTGAAAGCTTTAATTAAAGGCAAATTTGGTATCGGTAAGCTTAGTGGGCTAGAGCGCTATATGCTAGCCCAATTTAGTCTCCCAGACCGAATACCAACAATGTTGGCAGCCACAAATATCGAACCATTTATGTTGGACCCAAGATATAACTGGAAATTAACAGTAGAAAGGATTGAAGCAAATCTTGAGTTAGCTGACCTGGTTTGTAAACGTTTTGATTGTGATATGATTATGGTGCCAATATGGCAAGGTCTGATGATAATGGGCGTATCTGAATTGGGTACAGAATTCAAAATCTCCGAAGAACGGGTACCTTACTCAGTTGGCTATCCAATTCAGAGTAAAGAAGATATACAAAAGATTAAACTTCCAGAGGAAGCTACAGGCCATCTCAAAATGTATTTTGATACGCTTTTGGAGGTACAAGAACGCCATCCTGAGTTGATTCTACCAATAACTCTAGATGGTCCTTGGGATCTGGCAATGTTGCTGAGAGGAGATGATAAACTCCCCTTAGACATGCGTCTTCACAAGGATTATGTTGAAACGGATGATCCAATTAAGAAAGAAAAAATTAGAAAACGGGGGGATCCGGATATGTATCCTGCAATTATGGAGTTGACCACCCAGGTAGCGATCCGGATGTATGACCTGGCATCTAAATACGGAGTATCACTCCTCGGTGCATCATTGACGGATCAATATGCAGCCAGCCCGATTATGGGACGTGAGGATTATGTTAAATATGTATTGCCCTATATAGAAAGAGTCTGGCGGCATCAAAAGAAGAAACTAATGATTGTGTATCCTTGCAATTCTCCTATGGTAATGCGGAAAATCCTCGAGACCGAACCAGCTGGTCTCAATCATCAGATTATGTGGTCAAACTATATTTTCCCGACCACACCTGAAGGTATCTCTTTACCAGAGTATGACCACCCAGCATTTGAGCTTGCCAAAGAGTACAAGAAGAATTTTATATATATGATTCATGGTAAGTTCCTGAGAGATGCCATCGAAAAGGAAATCGAAGCCCTAGTTAAGCGGGTATGCACATTGGCTACAAAAATGCGAACGTCTCTTACAATTGCGCTTACCGCTGTACCGCCAGGGACGGATTTGGAAAAACTAAACTACTTATTCAAGAGGGTACAAGAATATGGAAAATACTAATATATTTATTTCAATTACTGAAGCCGTTCGTGATGGAGATTCATATGATATTGCAGAACTGGTTCAATCCAGTCTGGATTCTGGTAATGATCCTTACAAGGTATTCAACGCTATGATCGTTGGGCTTGAAAAATGTGGAAAGTTATTCGAGGAGAGGGAGTTCTTCCTCCCCGATTTGATAATGGCAGGTGAAGCGTTTACTACAGGTATGGAAGTAGTGGAACCGCATCTGGCACAAACCTCAATAGGGCAAGCTGGCAAGGTACTTTTAGGCACAGTTGCTGGTGATGTGCATGATATCGGTAAAAATCTAGTTGGTTTTCTACTGAAAAGTGCTGGATTCCAAGTCATCGACATTGGGACGGATAACGACACTGATAAATTTACACGGGCGGTTAAAGAACATCAACCTGATGTCTTAGGCATGTCCGCCTTACTGACCACCACCATGTTGGGGATGGAAGATGTCATTAAAACCATGGATAAAGGTGGGTTACGTAAGAAAACCAAGGTAATAATTGGTGGTGGGCCGGTTTCAAAACGCTTTGCCAAAGAGATTGGTGCCGATGCTTATGCCTCTGATGCCGTGGAAGGGGTTAAGAAAATCAAGGAACTAATTGGGCGCTGAATTTATTTCTTACAATATCACTGTAAATATGCAGGAAATATAAATGCAAATCAGTATTCAAGTAAATGGCAATACAACGGTTTTTGAGCTTAATAACAGCCAATCTGCCAAAGAACTCTATGAACAGTTACCTTTAACGATTGACGTTGAAAACTACAGCAACAATGAAAAAATCTTTTATCCCCCTAAAAAACTTAATACAACCGGTACACCTTTGGCATATGCTCAATCTGGAACGCTTGCATATTATGCGCCATGGGGAAACGTGGTAATGTTTTATGATGATTTTGGTTCTGCAAGTGGTTTATATGAGTTGGGGAATGTCATATCGGTTGGTGAGCATATCAAAAATATGTCAGGTAGGATACAGATCAAGAAAATGGCTTCGAACGTGAAAGAATAAATTCCATAAAACCTAATATGGTCTGTATAGATTAGGAGGTATTAAAATCGCATCATAATTAAAAAGTAATTTAAAAGACAATATATTAGCAAAATATAGTGATGTGAAAATCACTAGAATTATTTTAGTGATAATTATTTTTATTAGGAGGAAATATTATGAAAGAAATACCTGATTATGAAAAGTATCCAGTTAGCGAGGAAGAAATGGGAAAGCGTTACAAGAATTGGACAAAAGCCTTGGCTCGGATGGCAGTGTTGCTTTATACAGTAGGTAAGGAAGTCGGAGGCGAAAAATTCGTCGAAAGACTTAAGGAAGAAAATCGAGAAAGGGGTAGAAGAGATGCGGCAACAATAATGAAAATAGTAGGTTGCAAACCAGAGGATTTCAAGGATTGTATGAAGATTCCCAAGATGGTTGATTTTATAGATGATAGATATGCGAATTTCTGGGATGGGTATGTTGAAAACACAGCTAAAGCTTTTGAAAAAGAACTCTTTACTTGTCCGGTTACGGAGCCATGGTCGAAGGCACCTGATCTTTGCGAAGTATTAATTGGGGAATCTCTTAGAAGCTTTGTTAAAGCGCTAAACCCCAAGTTTAAAACCGAAGGGTTCACAAAATTACTCACCAAAGGTGATAAATGCTGTCGATACAGGGTTGAGTTGGAGGAAGATTAAATTTGCATGGTTACTTGCATTTTATATAATCGATTTTGAAGTCATTTTTTTATTTTTATCATTATTTGAAAAAGAGTGAGAAAATATCACACTCTCATTTAATTTATTTGATTTATCCATTTTTCTACTCCCTCTCTTGCATTTTTTACACTTCCTCCATGAAAAGCAATTGCATTTATCACTTCTGCTTTTGGGCAAAGTTTTTCGATATTTCTTACGCTACTTCCAAGTCCACTTCCTTCATGCGTACAAAAAGGGATAATTGTTTTTCCCGAGAAGTCATAAGATTCTAAAAAAGTGAGTATTGCCATTGGCATAGTTCCCCACCAATTAGGGTAACCTAAAAATATGACTTTATATAAATCCATATCTGGAACATGATCCGTAAGTTCTGGTCTAGCATTGCTCTTTAATTCATGTTTTGCCACTTCTGTTGTTTCCATATAATCTGTAGGGTAAGTTTTTTTCGTATTGATGCGAAACATATCTCCTCCAATAATTTCATATATCATCTTCGCTATAACTTCAGTATTACCAATGGCTAAATTAACAATTCTTCCATTTACATAATTATTGCCTTTCCTCGAAAAATAAGCGATTAAACATTTTTGTTCTCCTGATATCATCCTTTCACACCCACCCTTTTATTTTTAAAAAATACCATAAATACTTTTTTACCCACTAATAACGTTATATTCTTCATTTGTTACAGGTTCTAACCATTCAACAGGTCCTTTTTGAGAATTAGGCATTATTGCAATATGTACAAGCCAGCTATCTGGTGAAGCTCCATGCCAATGATTTACGCTAGAAGGAATTTTTACCACATCACCTTTGTGAATCACTTGAACTTTTTTACCTTTTTCTTGATAATATCCCTTTCCAGCTGTAACGAGCAAAATTTGACCCCCTTGATGTATATGCCAATTAGTTCTTGCGCTAGGTTCAAAACTAACATTACCTATTGGGCAATTAAAAATACGATCATCTTCGACTAACATACTAAGCCATGCCCTTCCTGTGAAATGATCGTTTGGGAGTTTTACTCCTTTTGGAAATAATTCCCTTTCACTTAAATTATTTAATTTGTCCATTTTTCATCCTTTTATTTGTTACAATAAATCATTAAGTTTCAAAAAGTTACTTAATCTTAATATAAAATTTAATAAGTAAAGATTACTTAAATATTAATTGTAAGTTATAAATAACAAGGTGATTGGGTGGTTACTAAAAATAAAATTACAATGGACTCTTACAACGAATTATCAAAGAAATGGGCTGTAACCATATTAAAATCTATGTTCTTAGGATGCAAGAGGTTTAGTGATTTTTTAGAAGTGCATGAAGGGTTAAGCAATAGAGTGTTGTCAGACCAGCTAAAAAGATTAGAACATCATGGTTTTATTAAAAAAGAGATTGTAAACAAAAGTCCTGTTAAAATAGAATATTCATTAACAGAAGCTGGACGAGATTTAAATAAAATGCTTTATGAAAAAGTAATGTTTGCAATTAAGTATGGTTTAACTGACAGAAATGACCCATATTTTAGAGGAAAAAATATTGAAGAGGCTTTTGGTATAAAAAAGTAATTTGATAATTATTAGTCATAACTTCAAACAAATGATTTATAATTATTTTTATCTTGATGCTTTATCTAAAAATTACAATCAGAAAGATTAACCACATAAAAATTAATTTGAATAAGCAATTGGAATAATTTATTAAAGCACAGGAAGAAAAAAAGGGAATGATATGGAAATGCTGAAAACAAGAGATCATTCCTTTTCTTTTAAAATTTTATTGAGGGTTTCTATTGCATTTTCTTTAATAGATTTTGAAGTCATTTTTTTTATCATTTTTGCCATCATTTTATAGGCTCCTGAGACTGTAATATCAATTTCAACAAAAACTCCAATACCAGACTCTGTATCTTCAAAACTTAGGGTATAAAAAGTTTCACCAGCTGAAGGAACAACTTCGAATTTTGTGGAATGTTCAGTTCTTGGCCCAATCTCATTAGTTGAAATTTCTCTTCCTTGAATTACAGTAGTATGATGCCCAATTGTATCAAAAAGCTTGTTTACTATTTTTTGAAAATCTGCTGGTTTCTCTTTTAATTCAAATATTAATTCTTTAGCTTCAGGTTCTTCCTTTTGCTTTCCTTTACCAGTTACCACGACCCTCACACGACCAATATTCTGGATTCGAGCGTAGCGAGTTTTAGGATCACCCTGTCTATGCGAGGTTACACGAATTGCTGGGAAGTAAGTACCTGGCTCTGAAAATGAATAAGTTGTTTTCACCTCTACATGAGTGCTTTTAGTGTCTTTGAGTTTCTCGGTCACTGGATAGTCACCAGTACCCTCAAAATCCCATTCTGCCCCAACTACATAGCCGGTATCAGGTGGTGTTTCAATAATCGCGGAAAATTTAACTTTCTTACCAATGTTAACATCTACACGCTCACCTCCATTTACTGTAAGATTAACCACTGGTTGAATCCCCTTACGCTCCGTAGCAGTCGGAGGCACTTCTACTTGTGCATCCGTTATTTTATATGTAGAACTTGCTGGAGGTGCTACACCTTTTTCAACCCATACGCTCAAATCACGTAGTGCTTGTTGTAAAACACCACCATAATTGATAACTCGCGTCGTTATTACTGGAGGAGTATCAAACTTCGAAACTATTGGTGGTACATGCATCGCATAGTCAATGTACCAGAGTCGGTAGTTATCGTCAAATTTATCTCCCAATACCTGTTTTATCCTCGAATGATACCATTCAGCACCCCATGGATAGGCGATTTCATCCATCAGCATATTCACCACAATCATCTTACCATCAAATTGACCGCTTAAGCGTGCAACAGTACTTTTGGAATAACGATTACTTAATAGTTCAGCGCGTTGTGGATATAATGGTTTACCATCATCGTCTCGGAACTGATCATAACCATAATAATCAGCTGAAGGAATTTGGTGACGATGGTAGGTTTGAGCAGCGAGATATACAGAGTTGTCTATCTCTACTTTGTCCCCTGCTTTAACTTTAGCCAATGTTTGGAAGTGCTCCTCTCCGAAGGCAATCAAGACGAACTTTTCAAACGCTCCAGCAATATAGACTACGCAACCCTCAGCTTCACCACTTTTTATGATTAATGAAGCTCCTTGAAAATCTGCCTCCGGTAAATCTTCCATCATAAACCCTGCTGGAACTTTTATTTTACTAACACTCCCCGCCGATAAAGTTATACCAAAACCCATTTCCTTCAAATCTTCGGGCCAGATTAGCTTGTTGATTTTTGTTTGATGATGAACTTTGGCATTTAGGAGGGATTCAGACGGGTTTGCGCCGAGATAGCCCGGTTTATTCCAAAAATCCTCAAAATAGGTGGGATCCCATTTGACCATTTGATCAAAAAACATAGTTAAAACTCCCGTATAGCCAAATGCGATCCTTCTGTAATTAAACCAAGCACGTGGTGGAAAACCCATTTTAGTTACTTCAATGAGCGCCTCCCGTTCCTCGTTATTTAGGCCAGCATACATATCACCACTACCACCTGGTTCTATTGCATCGATAATACCAGGCATTTTATCTTTTAATATACGCATCGCATGAGCTTGCACCGTAAAATTATTGGGTATTGCTATTGTTGTTGCGTGAATAAATGGTACCGCACCATCCCAAACACCTTCCGTATTTTCCACACAGGCAATCGTTTTAAACGCGCCACCACTACCGCCATAAACATAACCATAAGGGCGATGGGGACCATACATTTCGGAAGCCAAAACGCGCGAATACTTAGCCACTGCCGCACTGGCTCGATAAGCAGTGATGGTTGGGTCATCACCTACAAACATATTTAGTCTCCCCAGATTTGATTCTACTTGATAAGCACCACTCTCGATTGCAAAACCTAATGAATAACTAGGATCGGGATATTCTGGATTCTGAACAGCATTCTCATTTCCCGATATCGCCATGAGATACTGGAAAAATCGACCGTCATATTGTTCCTTTGGAGGGAAGTAGATTGAGAATCGGGTATCGGTACCCTTAAAACCACCATGTACATATCGATGACGCTCGGGCTCATCTCGCCATTCATCAATATCTATATATGGCTCCATAAAGAGAGAATCGCTAGATTCATTATAATCGTTTCTTTCTATAATTCTACACCTTTTTTTATTTACTTAGTTATAATACTTAATTTATTTTTGATTTTAATTCTAAAATCCTTTCTAATCGAACTTATGATATTATATCACAAAGCTAATAAAAAAAGAATTTTTATTTATATAATAATTTTAAGCTTGAAAATTCAAGTTATCTAAAATCTGTTAATATTTAACCAACAAATGAAGCAATTAAAAAAGATTGTTCTGAAAATACCTTTAGACCCTAGGGCTAAGGAATTTTTTGATTTATTGGAAAAATATGAATTACTCCAAATACACCGTCAAGATGAGGATCAAATCTTTGCAACACAGAAGGTAAAATTCAAGGATCCTAAAATGAATCCAAAAATGTTGGAAAATGAACATTATGGAATGTCATATATAGAAGTTTTAAAAGAGGACAGAAGAAATAATGAATTTATTTTCTTTTCTAAACATAACTGGGTTAAGGAAACGAAAGAGTTCCTCGATAAACTAGATCTGATTATCGATCCTCCTATAATTCTAGATCAAGATCGTCTTTTAGCAAGTATTATAACTGATAGTAAAAATATCAATAAATTTGTTGATTCCCTAGATAGCCATTATGATGAAAAATTGGAGATTCTGAGCATAACTAATATACAACCTAACTATGAAAATCTTTTTTTAAAATTAACAGACCGTCAGAAAGAGATTGTATATTACGCTATTCAGCATGGATATTTTGAAATACCTCGTAGAATCAATTCAAAGAAAATCGCGAATTATTTTAAAATTTCTCGGAGTGCATTATATGAACATTTGCGAAAAATAGAAAAAATAATTTATAACACAATATTTAGTTAAAAATTATCATGTAATAATAATTGAGCATTCAAAATTAAGGAAAAAAATAATTAGCTTTTACAAGGGAGAACAAGGCAGTTTTTAAGTATCAGTGTTACAAAATATGGATCTAGAAATCCATTCCAGAGGATTTTGATCCTCAAATCTTTATTTGATTATCATGATTAATTTGGGACAAATTATTATAAAACTTATAAAAAAAGAGATTATCTCAACATTCCAGCGCATAGTTTTGAGATGCTCACTTTAAAATTCACTAATGATTCATGAATATATAATATTTATAAAAGGAGAAAAAAATATAAAAAAGAATTTTTATCCAAGTATTTTTTTTGGATTTTCATTTAAAATTAGGTTAATTTCCTCTTGTGTGAACTTCAAGCCATACTGTTTTCCTGTCTCAGGTATATCCTTAAAGAACTGTACCCAATCTTTATCGCTAAAAACGGGGCTTAAATAAGGCCAATCGGATCCGAACATAATGCGTTCTTTAAGCGGTGCACCAAATAACGCGGGAGCATCAAGAATAGCTCTCAATAATTTTAGCCAATACTCAGGATAACATTTTACCATCCCTTGGTGTCCAGAAAATTCTGCAAATACATTTGTCCTTCCAGACATAATTTCGATTACCCCTAGCGTCCAAGTTGTAAAGCCACCTCCAAAATGAACCATTAATATTTTCAAATCAGGAAATCTTGCTGCGATACGATCCAGGTACATTGGATTGGCATATTTATTTTCAACTAATGGATGAGTTAAAGCTGCTGTATGAGATTGAAGCATCATTCCTAGTTCCTCGCACTTTGCATAAAAAGCATCGTATTTAGGGTCATCTGGAAAAAATCCGCAGGGAGCATAAATTTTCACGGCTTTTACGCCCCATTCTTGAGATGCTTTTTCAATTAATTTAATCCCCTCCTCTCCTCGTCTAGGATCAATACCCACAACAAATTCAAGTTTATCTGGGAACTGATCACGCTGATCTACATACCACTTATTCACTTCTTCGATAGACCACTTAGCTTCACCAACCACTGACTTTCCATAATCTGGATGACAGATATAAGCTTTATCAATCCCAGCATCAGCCATAATTTGAGTGTATACCGAGGCATCCGATGCCCAAGTTTGCGGCATCATCTGGGTCATTATCGTTTCAGTAGGAACTCCCATAGATCTGGCATATCCAGCTGCAATTCCTTCCCAGAATGCATCTGAATAAAGCTCTTTACAAAGAATATGACAATGTGTATTAACTACCATTTTTATAACCTTAATTATTTACTTTTTAAAATAGCCTATGGCTATTTATAAGGAAAGTCACTTATGTATTTAAAGGTTTGGTTTATGGAAAATTCTTCAAAAATCAACTTAAAAGTATCGTTCGATTTCTTATTAAGCATATTTAACTAACTAGTTAATTTCTTGAAATTTTCACAATAGTTTTATATATTAATCTTTCTTTATTATAATTTAAATACCCATCGGCTATATATATTAATAAATTTGATGTTTTACTGCTAAATATGAATCCTAAAATTAAACAGAAGAGAGCACGTTCGGAAGAACAAAAAGCGGCTCAATTTGAAATAATTCTAGAAGAAGGTCAAAAGTTATTTTTGGAAAAAGGAAGGGATGGATTCAGCCTGAGGAGTTTAGGTAAGACGCTTGGAATGAATAAAAACAACTTATATAATTACGTGAAAAGTAAAAGAGAACTCTGGATTGCGATTAGGAATAAATTCTATAATGAATTCAAAGCTGAAAATATTGAAATTATAAAAGAACACAAGGGTACAACCTCAGAATTGTTATTGAAAATTTTCGAACATTTCTTAGAGTTCTACGAAAATGATTTTGGTAAATTCCTTTTAATGCACAATTTCAGAGGTACGCCTCCTTCTAACAAAATAGGTCCCTTTGAAAAGAAATACCGTGAATTTAGATTATTAGAAGGAACAACGAAAATTATTCAAAAAGCTATTGATGATAATGAGATTTCCCATAGTGATGCTACAAAACTCTCATTTTTATTATACGCTTTATTGATGGGAAGTGTTATAGTTGAATATGATATGAAGTTTGGATTCATGGATCCCACTCAAGAAACCATACAATATAGTGAGGTGGATTTTACGATTACAGAATTTCGTAAGTATGCATTAGAAATGATAAAAAAGATTTTAAAGATATTATATTAATCTTAAGAATTATTTTTTCCCCAAATTTATTGAATTCTAATTATCTTTCTTATTGCTATTCTCAACTAAAGCCTCTATTATCTGTGGTATAACTTCAGGAGTTAAAAGTATAATAATATTATCAGATTCTCTTCTTTTTTTTTTGCTTCTTTTTCTTCTTTCTTTTTTTTTCTGGTTCTGGGGTAACATCTACATCTACTTCAGCAACAATAAAGGCTAGGTAGATAGGAGTTGACTGAGGAAAGCGTTGGTCATTAAAAATATTGAACTTTATATCTTTAATTTTATAGTACTTTTTGCTTTCATGTAAAAGTAAAAGATTTCGATTAACCTTGTTTGTAAAATCTGAAGGTTCATCAAAACTTCCTCCGACCACATATACTTGATCAATTCTTACAATTTTTTTCTCTTCTGGAACTTCTTCCATAATTCATATCAGAAAATTAAAAAAAAGATAAATAATTTATGTTTAGATTATAATTATTATAGAAGACTAGTCTTCAATTAGATGTTTTAAATATAAATATAGTATTTTTAGTTTTACGAATCGGATATTCAATTTAGAAGTTAATTAAAATTATCAATAATATTTAATGATCTTGAATCATTTTTTTTATCATTAAAAAATAATAATTAACTAGCTGAAATGATGTGAAATGATTGCAAGAATCTGGCATGGTTGGACCTCTTTTGAAAATGCTGACATTTATGAAGAATTACTGAGAAATGAAATTTTTCCTTCAATTGAAAATAGAAATATAAAAGGATATAGAAAAATAAGTCTCTTAAGACGACCGTTAGAAAATGAAGTCGAATTTATTACCATAATGGTGTTTGATGATTTAAGTGCTGTAAAAGAATTTGTGGGAGAAGAGTATGAAAAATCCTACGTTCCTCAAAAAGCACAAGAGGTTCTTTTAAGACATGATAAATTCTCGCAGCATTACGAAATTGTTAATGAATTTGATTATTGATACAAATTTTTATAATCTTTAGATCTATCTAAATTTTTATAGACAGCAAAATTACCTTGGTGAAATAGATACTTAATATCTCTATAGCAAATATTATCCTTTTAAAAGAAGCATTAGAATCAATAGCTAAAAATATCATTCAAATTATAATAATTCAATTTAAATATTTATTTTAGTAATAAAAATTATATATGAGCTTACCAAGAAAAATAGTGATTGCAGGTTCTACAGGTCATCTTGGTAAAGCACTTGTAGAAATAGGTCTTAAAAGAGGATTTCAAATTCGAGCACTTGCACGTCACCCAGATGTACTTAATGTTTATAAATCAAATGCATTATTTGAAATTGTTAAAGTTGATGTGACAAATCCAGAAGAATTAAAAGGGATATTCGATGGATTTAATACTCTTATTACTACAATTGGAATAACTAGACAAAAAGATAAGGTAACATTTATGGATATAGATTATCAAGCAAATTTAAATCTTCTACTCGAAGCAAAAAGAAATTATATCAATAAATTCATTTATACTTCTGGTTTTGGTGTAGAGGATAATTTGGATATTGCATTATACCGCGCAAAGTATGAATTTGAACGTGAGCTTAAAACAAGTGGAATTCATTATGTGATAATGCGTCCCACAGGATTTTACTCTGATATTCTCGAATTTTTTGAAATGGCTAAGAAAGGAAGAATAATATTACTTGGACATGGGAATAATTATATGAATCCTATTGATCCTCTTGATTTAGCTGATTTCTTTTATGACCATATTGACGATATAGATAAAATCTTACCTGTCGGTGGACCAGATATAATGAAGATCAATGATATTGCTAAATTGGCATTTGAAATACTTGGTAAACCACCTAAAATTGCTCACCTACCTTCCTTTATTGTAAAATTATTGCTTGGATTAATACGACTCTATTCTTTTAAAACATATACGATTTTAAAATTTATGAGTCGTTATATGAACGAGGATGTCATTGCTCCTAAATATGGGACTCATCATTTAAAAGAAGAATTCGAAGCTAATATATAATACTAAAATTTGTATAGGTTCAAAAGCTAGATGTTAAATTATCTTACGCAAATTGTATAATATAACCGCATTAGTTAATAAAAATCTCGGTTTGATTGTCAATTTTATTATTAGAAATAGATATTTATAAAAATTAGATCTTTTTTTATTTTTTACTGATAAATGGATGAAAAGATAGAAATTTGTGAATAAATTGTAATACTTCTGCTTTAATAGCTTCTGTCATATCCTTTACTATGATTAAGATTAAAATATAGAATTAAAATTCAATCAAAATGGTAAGGATAAATGTTAGAGAATCAAATTTTTAAACCAGCAAAGTCAAACGGTGGAAAATATCTAACTTTTATTACTGTAGCTATTACAGCATTGATCTTAATAATTTTAATTTCAATATATCCAATTCTTCAAAATGTTTCACTCTTGATATTAATATTAAGCATTTTTATAACGATAATTGTGATATTTATATTATTAATTTATGCATATTATGAACTGGAATACATTCTTACTGATGAGTATCTTTTAATTAAATGGGGATTAAAAACTACAAGAATACACGTTGATGCGATTAAAAGAGTAATTAAACCTGAAACGAAACATTATGAGGGCATTAGATTGGGCGGAGTAGGGATTCCAGGATACTTATTTGGAAAATTCAAATTCTTAATCGAGGGCGTTTTCGAGACAGTCTTTTTATATGCTACTAAACTTGATAATCTCTTGTACATTGAGACGAAAGGACAAAAAAAGAAATTATATGGAATAACTCCCGCTAAAGATGATGATTTTATTAGAAGCCTTAAGGATATAAGCAGAAATATAGAGTCTCAAGTTATAAAAAAACCCAAGACCTTTAAAATCACTAAAAGTTCTTCAAAAGATATTAAATATGCTTTATCCTTATTCTTAATTTCAATTCTCCTTTCAATCTCGGGATTAACTTATTTCTTAATTATCTACTTTCAATTACCTCAAACGATTCCGCTTCATTTTTCAATTCATTTCGTTCCTAATAGATATGGAAATAAAATAGATTTACTTGGGATTTTTTCATTTTTCATTATCTTTGGAATTGGACTCAGCTCAGTACTCTATTATTACATCCATAGAAAAACACATTTAGATCAAACAAAGTATGGTTATAGTATAATGTTATTACCAGTAGCAATTAACACTTTATTCTTGATTTTGACGATCGTTATTTTAAATCAGACTTTAGCTTTCGTTTGAATATTAGTTGATTTTACAAAACTCTGATTTCATTAAAATATTAAGTCCAATAAGAAAATAAAGAATTTATCTTTATGTTGCTAAAATAATTTTTATTTTTGCGAATTTTTTTTTTTGAAAATTTTCCTACTCTTATTAAAGCTAAGAATTTTATAACGCTTTCATTGAAAATGTATGAGAATGACAAACAATCTCTGAATTTAAGCAAAAAAGGTATTAATTTTTTAATGCTAATTTTCATTATTATTTCTTATCTAAATTCTCCTTTACTCTATACTCTACGATCTTTCTTATTAGATCATAAGGTATCGGCTTATTGATTGGAAATTTGACAGAACCTTTTGCTACCTCATATAGAGACAAATCTTTTTTAAAAGCTTCAATTCCTGATGGCGTAGGATAAAAACCAATATGATTTTTATAAGCTGCAAAATGCAGCAAGTTACCATTTAATTTAAAAGTAGGTATTTGATAACTGATCGTTTCTTCAGCTTTTGGAGCAGAATTGCTAATAACATATCTCAATTTTTCTAAAATTTCTTGAACTTTTTTTGGAAATGTACCAATATACTCATCCATGGTTTTAAATTGTTTTTTAGGTTTACTCATGTTTTTTCATAATGGATTGACATATTTAAATATATTTTAGATTGGAAATATAGTTATAATATTTTCAAAGTGAGGGTAATTCCTTAGGATTTTACAATTTTATTTATTCTATACTTTTAAAAATTTATATCTTAGCGAATATTAGTTCATTTTAAGCTTGATAAAACATAATTAATTATTAAGAAAAATCATAAGAAATGGAAAAACCCGCTTTATTAGTTATAGATATGCAAGTTGGGAATTTTGAAGGTGCTAATCCAATATATAATGGATCATTCTTACTTGATAAGATCCAACGATTGATTGAAAAAGCACGAAACTCAGAAATTCCAATTATTTATGTTCAAAACAATGGAGGAAAAGAAGATCCAGATGAATTTGGAACACCTGGGTGGGAAATTCATCCATCAATTAGCCCCTTAGCTAATGATATAATAGTTCAAAAGGAGATTCCAGACAGTTTTCACAATACAAGACTACAAGAAGAGCTAAATATGAGAGGAGTAAATAAACTCATCATTGGAGGATTACAAACGGAATATTGTATTGATACAACTTGTCGCCGAGCTTATAGCTTAGGATATAAAGTAATACTTGTAAAAGATGCACACAGTACTTGGGATTCAACTCATTTTTCTGCTGAAGAAATTATAAACCACCATAATGAGGTGCTAGGATCCTTTTTTGTTACCTTGAAGAAAGAACAAGAATTGTATTTTAAATAGCAGAAATCGATTAAAATAAAATTAAAAAAAAGTAAAAAAAAAATCTAAAACTTATTATTTTTGATAACTATTCCATTTTTTTTCAAGATTAGGATCTTGTAAGGCCTCCATGATATATTTTGCATAATCTTCTCCCTTTGCTCCTGTATCTCTTCCAGTTACTTTTAACTTTTTCTCATAAATTGCACATATATCTAATGCCATTTCTAGTCTTTTAGCTTTTTCTACAAACCCAATGTGATTCAAAAGCATTGCTGACGCTTTTATTATACTTGTTGGATCTGCATATTTAATTCTACCAGTTTCAACCATCCTTGGAGCAGTACCATGTATCGCTTCAAACATTGCATATCGTTTTCCAATATTAGCACTACCTGCAGTGCCAACAGATCCCTGAATCTGAGCAGCTTCATCAGTAATGATATCGCCATATAGATTTGGTGCTACAAATACTTTGAACTCTGATTGACGTGCTGGGTCAATCAATTTAGCTGCCATGATATCAATATACCAATCATCAAATTTCACTTCTGGATATTCATTTTTTGCAATCTCTTTTGCCATGTTTAAGTACATTCCATCTGTAGTTTTAACTACATTAGCCTTAGTCACTAAGGAAACTCTATTAACTCCTGTCTTTTTAGCATAATCAAAAGCTAATCTTAAGATGCGATCTGTTCCCTGTTTAGTGTGTACGCAAAAATCAAAAGCTAGATCATCAGTAACTCTAATCCCTTTTGATCCCAATACATAAGCGCCTTCAGTATTTTCTCTGAAAAATATCCAATCAATTTGTTGTTCAGGAATTTTTACTGGACGAACATTTGCAAATAAGTCTAATTCTCTTCGCATGGAAACATTAGCACTTTCGAGATTTGGCCATTTCCCAGAAGCTAAATCAGCTGAACTTGGCGTGTGAGTAGGGCCTTTTAAAATAACATGGCACTTCTTTAATTGTTCTAAACTTTCATCAGGGATTGCTTTCATTAAATTTGCTCTATTTTCAATAGTAAGCCCTTCAATATCTCTAAATTCAACCTTTCCATTCTCAATTTCCTCTTTTAAAAGAAAATTAAGAATTTCTTCTGCGTGTTTTGTGATTTCTGGACCTATACCATCACCCCCAGCAACTCCTATGATAATAGGCTTTAATGTTGTATAGTCTATCCAATCTGCACCTTTTTTCAAATTCTCAATTCTATTTAGTTGTTCTCTTACAAGTTTTTCAAAATGATTTTTAGCATTTTCGATTACATCATTCATTTTCTTCTAATCCTCGAATAAAATATGTTTATTTTCTGAATTTTGAATTTTTTATTATTTTTATTGATTCTGATTTATGTAATTTCAATGGAATACCATCTATATACTTCCCATTAATTAATTACAATATTTCTACTACCAATATAATTTAAAAAAATAAATAAGGATTGTTAAATCTTCTATTTTTAAAGATTAAACAATTTTATAATCCTTCATATAATAGAATTAAACCAGTGACCATAATTATTATTGCTATTCCTGGAAATATAGCACATCCAAAATATATGTACATAAATATGTTCCCTTCATTAGCGAGTTGCCCTAATGTAACAATTTTTTGATCTGAGAATCCTAAAAAGTTGATGGATTCAAAAAGTATAATTGCAATACCAACCATTAATGGAACATATTTTACAAATGATTTAAAAACATTGATTTCCAAAGAAGAAGCATTAGCAATTATCCTTGTAAAACTCGGAATAAGAAAGATCCCGATAAATATCATTGTAATTATAAAATTCGTTCCAAAAATCGAAGATATTAAAAAAATCAGAATCACACTAGGAATTATATATATAATTAATGTAAATCCTGTAAATAAATTTTTACCCCTTTCACTTAATTTCGTGGCAATTAGCCCAAACAACAATCCTCCTAAGATCCCTATAACAACAGCTCCAATTCCAACCAAGATAGAGAATGAAACGCCCCAAATAATCTGACTAAGCATATCACGCCCAAGTTTTCCTTGTCCTAAAAGATGATCAGAAGATGGTGGTTGCCATGCTCCTGGAAAAGAACCTTTTATTTCTGTGAGAGAATATTGGCTTAGAATTTCAGGAAACAATGCTACAATAATAAAAAAACCAGTAATGATTAAACCTATGATTGTAAGGGGAGATTTCCATTTTAAATGTGGATAAAATTCATCAAAAGATCCAGGAGATATAAACTGTTCCGGTTCACGTGTACTAAAAATGATATTTGAAATAGCTAAGGTAATAGCAAAAAAAATTATTATCATATTCAAAAAAGCAATTATAACGAAAAAATCTCCAAGAGATATTGCGTTAAGAAAATAGGTACCAAAACCGCCTAGATTAAAAGTAGTTTCAACTAAAATAATTGAAGTAAAAATAAAACCAAAATGATAACCAATAGTTGCAGTATTTGAAATTAGAGATCTAGTAGTAGTAATAGCATTGCTTTCTATCGTAGAACGATATTGTCTTATTACAAGTGCAGTAATGATAAGTGTTAAACATAATTGTGGTAATATAAAATGCAGAAGAATATCTCCAGCCAAAACAAGATTTCCATCAATTAAAGAATCTATAATGAGAAATCCCGTGATTAACGACGGATCTGTATATGAAGTTGACTTATAACCCGATACTGGCAATGCATTCAAAACATAACCAAACAACAATTGAAAGATCATTGCTAATACAAACGCAGGGATTGCAATAGCAATTGCTACGTATATATTAATATATCTCCCAATCTTATGATCTTCAAATTTTCTTGAAAGTCTACCAAGAATAATGCCTACTACTAATCCTATTATTAAAGGAATAAAAATAATTTCAATAGTTCTAGGAATCGCAATTCGAAGCATTTCAGTGACTGGCATCCCTCTTGATATTGCGATGGAAACTCCCCAATCACCTATAAAGAGATTACCTAAGTATCTAAAAAATTGAAGAATAATAGGTTGATCAAACCCCAATGTATGTAAAGCATCTAGATATTGTTCTTGAGTGGGATTATGAATGCCTAAAGAAAAAAGATATACCATCACGGGATCATTCGGTAAAAAACGAACAATAATAAAATTTATGAAAACACCAATGATAAATATTAAAAATGAGATAATAACAGCAAAAATTATATTTTTATGAACTTCCTTTAATTCAACCAGAACAATCACACCCTCTTAAACTATTAATCTAACAATTAAAAGTTAATTTAAAAATAAGATCAAACTACTATATAAAGATTATTCAGAACAAATTCAAAGAGATTTTATTAATGTCAATAAAATCTTTATGCTTCTAATTTTAATATTTAAGATTTTGATTTGTGATTTTAATGATACTTTTAATTCTTACTCAACTAGATTTCTATTCTGAAAACAAAATTTCATCCCAAGGTTGCCTATATAAACCAGCACGTTGGCGTTTTTGATCAAAAATGTGCCCCATCATTCCTATCGAACGGCCAAGTACAAATAATCCATTCAATGCTTCACTGTATATAACATCTTCAATTTCTTCTTGTGTAAAATTCAAATTTTCTAATAAATCTAAAAATGTAATCCCTATACACCCATCAACATTTAATATCAGATTATTCCTTTTAGATGTGGTTAATTTCTCAACCTCTAGAGCAAAATCCATATGAGGGTGCTTTTTGAAATTTTTAAATACAAATTCTTTAAGTAGGACAACTCTTACATCTGGATTTTGAACTGATTTAATTCGATGTCCTATTCCTGGAATATTAATTTTCACAACATCTTTCATATATTTTATAAACTCAGTTGGCTTCATTTCATTTTGTAAAGCTTCTCTTACATATTTTGCTGCATCTGATATTGCACCCCCGAATCTTGGACCTATAGTTAAAATCCCGCTAGCTAAAGCTGACATAAGATCTTTTCCAGCACGAGCAGTAATAATTGCATTATGTGCTCCTGATACTGCTGGACCGTGATCTGCTGTTAATTTAATTACCATTTCAATAAATTGTTGAGCAAATTCCGGTAACTCTCGTTTAAACCATAAAAGTCCAATAACATAGCCGATTGATCGATTATCCCTAATGATATCATCTAATCCAACTCCTGCGAATGTAGGAACATCTCCTCTATCATCACTAATAGTTACGACAACATCAGATGGTCTTCTAACTAATCCTAATCTTATAGCTTCATTGAAATCAGTGGGAATTCTAGGAGGTTCAATATCTTTAGCAGGTTTAAGTTTCCCTTCTCGTACTAGATTTTCATAAGTTTTTTTAATCAATTTATCAAAATCTTCATAAGATTCAGGAACAAACGCTCCTGCTTTCTTAAGAGCTTGATTTTTAGCTTCTGCTGTCTCTCTTGAAGTACCTGCCATAGCACCAGCATGTCCAAATTGTAAACCTTGAGGTAAAATCTTAGCTGCTGTACCAGTGACCCATATAACGAGTGGTTTAGTAATCTTGGTATTTTTTAATGCATCTACAATCTCATATTCCTCAGTTCCACCAATCTCTCCAAGACAAACTAACATTTTGATATTTGGATTTGATTCATAACGTAAAAGATGTTCAATTAATCTAGAACCAGGATAACGATCTCCTCCAATTGCGATGGACTCATAAACTCCATCTGTATTTTGTGCGATCATAAAGTTCATTTCATTACTCAGACCACCTGACTTAGAAACAAAACCTACAGAACCGGGGCGGTATAACTTTGAAAGGATGATATTTTCGAGTGTTCCTGCTGTATTAGCAATCTTAAATGCCCCAGCTTTTATACCACCTACAGTTGCTGGCCCTATTATGATCTTGTTTTTCTCATTAGCGATTTTAATCAAAAATCTGCTTTGTCTTTCTGGCATGCCTTCTGCAATAATAACAACTACTCGAATTGTACCTGTTTCAAGGGCTTCTTTACTTGTATCATAAGCGGATCGGAAAGAGGCAAAATTTATCATTACATCAGCATTAGGATGCTTTTTAACTGCCATTTCAAGTGTTTTATAAACTGGGATGACAACTTCTTTACTTCCCCAAAAAGCTTTATGATATGCAACTGCAGCTTCTTGAGTTGTTTGAATCATTGCAGCGACTGAAGGTTTTTTTCGTCGACAGACATAATCAAAATCAAGCATTCTTTGAACGGGCGCAGCTTGAAGGCCATATATTATGGATTGGGTATCTTCATTAAATAACTCATAACTTTCCAATTATTATTCACCTCTCATTTTTTCAATCATTCGAGATACTGGACGCGTCATACTACTATACCGATCGTAAATATCAATAGGAATCCCTGTTTCTTCTCCAACTTTTTTCATTAACTCTAATCCTTGTTTTTCATTAGGACCGCCTCTGCGAACTAAGATTTTCACATTTGCTTTCTTTAATTTATTAACTGAATTTTTTATCGCACTAACAATACCTCCAAAAGTAGCCTTCACGTCAGTAAAATTTGCAATTCCTCCTCCAATTATTAAATATTTTTCTCTCCCTTTAGGATCTGGTTTTTCTGTAATGATGTCAATTACAGTTTGAGCATAAATTTCAGTATGTTCTTGGGAAGGATTACCTGAATATTCTCCATAATTACCCAATTCTTCTGAAAAACCAAGATCTGCTATAGTATCAGTATAAATGACACTTGCTCCACCCCCAGCTACCATCGTCCAGACACGACCTTCTCGATTTAAGATAGTCAATTTAAGTGAAGCTCCTGTTTTTTCATCAAGTTCTTTAATTTTAATTTCTTCAGCACTCATTTTCTGACCAAATCCCGCTGGAAATTCAATAGGATGCTCCGGATTGCCCCAAGTATCAGCATGCAAAAACGCAGCAGTATCATCTAATCGAGCTTTTACATCTAAAGGAACAATCTTTTTATCTTCAGTAATTGCAAATGGATTTATTTCAAGAAATGTAAAATCCTGGTCTACATATACTTGATATAATCCTTTTATAAATGGAATTAAAGATGTCTTTAAATCGCCTAAATTAGGTAATTTGTTCTCTAAATCAAAAGTATTTATATCTGTACTAATTGGAACTTTAATGTGGGTAACTTTATCCCAATTTTCCTCAATAAAAATACCTCCTTCAAAACTAAAGTGAATGACATCATTATCTCTCTCTGAGGTGATGGATACATAATATTCTTTTTCATGTGGTATAAAAGGTTCAATTAACAATCGATTTAATTCCCCTTTGACATTACCGATTAGAAATTCTTTATTTAAATTCTCTTTACAGAATTTTTTTACTTGGTTAAGATCAGCATCTAATAATAGAAGTTTGGCTTTACCTCGTTTTCCAAATAGTTGATCAGGTTTAACTACTACTTTTTCAGATTTAATCCAAGGATTTTCATCTGCTAACTTATCTAAATTTGTAGTACTTTCAATAACAGCTAATTTATTATGGTAGTTAAAATTTGGATAATATTTTGGTAATGTTTTTGCTAAATGTTTTTTAGCATCATATTCAAAGATATTTTTCTGTGCCAAAATTCTCTAACTCTTCAGATTTTTTACATAAATTTCATTAAAAACGATAATTTATGTAGATTCTGTTTTCTAATAAATTTTACTTAGTCTAATAATATAAGAAATTGATCCCTATTTTGTAATTTAATAATCTTTTTTCGAATTATAACTCAAATCTCTAAAGAAATTTATAATTTAATGAAAAAAATTAAAGTTCTATGGTTGTTATTTCATTTCTCATAATATTATGAAAACTTCTATACTAAAATATCTTTTTACTTGAAACATGAAATAGGGGTTTTTTCTCTTCATTTTTACTTATAAATTAGCACTTAATTTGAAACAGTACAATAACAATATGATAATATATTAAATCTGCCATTTTCCTTCTTCATATATTATTTTGTTATCTGCTATGATTTTTGAACCGGGGATTTTCATATCTTTTAGAATATCCCAATGTATAGCACTTTCATTTTTTGATCCAATATTTTTAAAACCATGTCCTAATGCAATATGTAAAGTTCCACCAATTTTTTCATCAAATCCAATATTTTTTGTAAATTGTGTAATTCCGTAATTAGTACCAATAGCAAATTCACCTAATTTGTCAGCATTTTCTATTTTTAATATCTCTTCTAGTAATTCTTGGCCCTTGTCAGCTGTAGCATTAATAACCACTCCATCTTTAAATTCTAAAAAAATATTTTCGATTTCTCTTCCCATATAGATTCCTGGATAACTGAGCCTAATATGTCCATTTACAGAATCTTCAACTGGACAAGTATAAATCTCTCCATCCGGTAAATTTTCTTTCCCACAACAATTATCCCATATTCTCCCATCTAATGAAAAGGTTAATTCTGTGTCTTTACCAATAACCTGGATTCTTTTAACATTATTTAAATTTTCTATAATCTGGTCTTGTTTTTTTTCCATGTTCTGCCATTCTTCAATTGGGTTCTCTTTATCTAAAAATAGCGCATTTTCTACAAAATTTGAGTAAGAAAATAAATCCATATTTGCTTCTTGAGCAAAAGCATGACATGGAAAAGGAACACAGATCCATCTTAATTCTTTTTTAGATGTACGTTCCTCAAAAACTCGGATATACTCTGTTCGATCAGGAGAGCCTTGGTATGTTGCCAATACTTTTGGATTAATTAATGCTAGATTTCTAGTATTAAATTCACCATCAATAGTTATTATACAATCAAATTCTGTATTAGTTAATTTTAGCAGATTGTGAAAATATAATAATTGTTCTTCAGATGCATTTTTAAATAATAATTCATTAAGACCTTCAATTCGCGGTATTGCTAAGGGATGGCCACCCATTTTTAGAACCTCTAAAAAAATAGCTTGAAATAATTCTTTTGCTATAGTTGGACCTTCAATAAGCACGCGATCTCCTTTCTTAACATTAAGAGAATAATTAACCACTAAATTAGCAAGCTTTTCATAAAATGTATTAATCATAATTATTTAGAGCTATAATTACATTTAACTGTAGATATTTTTGTATTATAGAAAAAAATAATCTATGTTTGTTATTTATGATTTATTATTGCTTCTTTAAAATATAATCAAGGATACAAGTCCGACCAGTATTATAATATTTTCCACTTAGAATGAGTCTTTTTTCTTTATAAATTATCCCAAACTTTTTGAAGTATTCATCAGGTTGGTCGTCATAATAACTATGAATACTTATGATTTCTCCTCTGGGTGTGATTCTCTTTTTTCATCGAAATTAACATCATCTTTTGAAAGGAAATTCAAATAAGATAATCCTCCTATCATTAAAACACGATGCATTTCATTAATAGCAATTGTCGTGTCTTTTTTACTTAAATAAGCTTTTATACGTGGCTTGATTTGAAAGTTAAAAATGAACAAGAAATAATGCAAAAACTAAAAGAAATGGGTTTATAACTACTAGAAAAAGATTATGATCAAATATTTTAATTAAACAATATAGCTTAGTATTAGTTAAATCATAAAATAAAAGCCAATATCATACAATTATAATGAACTCAAGGGAATTAACGCTTTCAGCAATTAAAGGAATACCTGAGAAAATTCCTTTTAATCCTTTTATCATGCATATGGCAGCATCCTTACCGGATGTAGATTATAATCATGAGTATTGTCAAAAACCAGATGTTTTAGTGGATTTACAAATTAAATGTGCTGATTTTTTTGGCATTGATCATGTAAATGTGTCTACAGATGCCTACAGAGAAGCAAATGCGTGGGGGGTGGAAATAAATTGGGAGAGCCATACCCCCGTTGCGAAAACATATCTTTCAATTGAGGATTTTGAATCAATAGAAACACCTTCCATACTCGAAAATATGAGAATTATGAATAGAGTTAATGCTGTTAAAAAATTTTCAGATAAAATTGGTGGAAAGCAATGTATTATAGGTTGGATTGAAGCTCCATTCGCCGAGATTTGTTGTTTATTCGGATTAGTAAATGTTCTTTTGCAATGTAAAAATCTTGATTGGATTAATATCATAAAGAAGTTAATAATTAGAATACTTCCAATTCAAAAAGAATTTGCTAAATTACAGATTGAAGCAGGTGCAGATATAATCGGCGCAGGCGATTCAGCTATTTCACAAATTGGACCCATGAGATATGAAAAGTGTTGTATAGGTGCCACTAAAGAGCTTTTTGATTTTATTCAAAAGGATGTGCCAGTATTATATCACATATGTGGTGATAATTCCGTAGTCGATAAAGAAGGAAGAGATATGTTAAAATTGGTTTCAAGTACAAAAGCTGCCATTCTTGATTTGGATTATCAAGTAGATCTGAAATTAGCTAAAGAAAAAATTGGAAAAAATAACTGTATAAGAGGAAATACAAATACTCAAATATTTGGAAGTCCAAAATATTCTGTTTCAAGAGTAATTGAAGAAATAACAAAAACGATTGAGGCTGGGAAGCCCGGAGGAAATTACCAGTGGGCAGGGGGATGTGAAATCCCTTGGAGTCCATTAAACCTAGCAATCCGTAATTTAAGTATAGCTAAATCAATAACAGAAAAGATGGGATATTATTAATAAATAGTTTTTTGATATTCTATTTAGAAATCCTGGGATCTGAATAAGGTTTTTTAGAATAAATGATATCTGTATGTTTCCTTCGCAATTCTTCCATTAAAGTTTCTTCGGTAAATTCTTTAATTTTCATTAGAGTCCATCCATGTACACCTCCACTTGCTAGAGTATCTGGGGAATGCATATCTGTTCCTGTAATCATACTCATTTTTCCTTTATGTTTCATGCAAAAATCATATGATTCTTTATCAAATACATTTTCAGGTTTGCAATCATCATTAACAATTTCAATATAATCAACCCCCCAATCCAATAAAGTTTCGCGAGAGGGATGAGTTTTCATATTAAATTCATAAAGGCTCCATGGAATATGATTACAGATAACAACACCACCTTGATGATGAGCGTTTTCAATCGCTTCAATAATACTATCATCCTTCGTTTTAGAGATGGTAGTGTCCCAATTTGACACACCTAGGAAATTTAAATGAATTCTACGAGTAGTCCATTCAATTCCACTTAAAATTATAATATCTTTCTTTTCGTATTCTTCCCTAACTTTACCAATCTTTTCTAAATGACGCATGTTATTATGATCAGTTATTGCTAACGTATTATAGCCCATAGCTATATGCCACTCAACATTTTGTTTAATTGTAAGTGCTCCATCACTAAATATTGTATGTGAATGTTGATCAAATACAACATTATACTGTTTTTTATCGTATCCAGGAGGAATATGAGGTATGATATCTTTCCAATCATTATCAGAATAAGCCATACGGAATAAAAAGAATATTTAAATTCAAAATTTTTAATTTTTGTTAACTTAATAAAAATTGAAATAATAAATGGATATTAAAATTTCACTTTTTAATGTTATAATAGCTATTTTTCTGTACTAAGGATTTAATTTCTTACTAGACTCTTTGTTCCATATACAATACATATAATCACTACAGGAATGATATTGATTACAAAAAAGATCCATCTTCCTAAGTCTGTTACCCAGTATGGAAAGATCATCGAAGAGAAATTTGCCATCGCGTGAAAAATTATTGCTAAAAATATATTAACATTGCCATTTTTATCTCTATTATTATTTACAATCCAAGTATAGAAAATAGATATTATCACCTGTATAATTAAAAATTCATAAATCGGAATATTTGATTGTACTGTACCTTCAATAAAAAATAGTGGTAAGTGCCATAATCCCCAAATAAATCCTAGAATTAAGCTTGAAAACAGAGCATTAAATTTAGATTGTAAGCGATCTAGAGCATAGCCTCTCCACCCATATTCTTCCGTGAAAGGCCCTCCAATAAAATAATATAGGAAAAAATTTGGAATCCACATAATTAAAGGAGGCGCATATTGAAATCTATCCATTGGTTCGATAATATTTACAATTAAGATTGTTAATCCTCCAAATAAAATCGGTAAGAATAATGTTATTATCCATTTCTTGTTAAATTTAATGTTCCAACCACTCAGAAAAAGTCTTTTTGCTTCACCTTCCATTCCTTTTGTGTATGTTAAAACAAGTGCGGCTATAAAAGGTCCGAAAATCGCAAAATTACCAAATATTTGAATTGGACCGGAAGGAATGACACCCAACGATACGAAAACGCTTGGAAGCCAAAATAACCATGAGATTATATAGGTTAAAATAAAAAATAATAATAGATTTTTTATTTCTTCTTTAAATTCCATAGTAAAAACCTAGTTTTCTATACACTTAATTGAAACTATTAAAAATTAGTTATGGAGCATATTTTAAAATAATTTTTATAAAAAATAGTATAAACTTTTTTTGTATATTTGTTGTAATTAAAATATTAAAAATTGTTTTAAATAGTGAGCAAATTTGAGTTTTAGAATTGAAAAAGATGTTTTAGGAGAGATAGAAGTTCCTAGTAATGTTTATTGGGGAATAAATACCCAACGAGCAATTAAGAACTTTCAAATAAGTGGAAAGATATTCCCTCATATATTTATTAAATCATTGGCTCAGTTAAAGAAAGCTTGTTTATTCGCAAATTTAGATTTAGAGATGATTGAAAAGCAGATTGCTAATGCTATTCTTCAAGCTGTTAATGAAATTCTTGAAGAAGATAAACATCTTGATCAGTTTCCTATAGATATTTTTCAAACTGGTTCTGGAACTCAAACAAATATGAATATGAATGAAGTTTTAGCAAATCGAGCAAATGAAATTTTAGGATACCCAATGGGTAAAAAACATCCAGTACACCCAAATGATCATGTAAATAAAAGTCAATCTTCTAATGATGTGATCCCAAGTACAATGCATATCTCTACTTTACATATGATCCTAAAATTATTTCCTATTTTAGAAAGATTAAAAGAACATTTAGATAAAAAAATTAAAGAGTTTAAAGATATTGTTAAAGTAGGAAGAACACATTTACAGGATGCTGTTCCGATACCATTATCTTTAGAGTTTGAAGTCTATAAGAAACAAATCGAAATCCAAATAGAGAGATTAGGAAATACTTGTAATGAATTATATTATATTCCAATTGGGGGAACAGCAGTAGGGACTGGAATAAATGCACATAAAAATTTTGCCAAGCTTACAGTTTCTCACCTCTCGAAAATCACAAATTTACCTTTTAAAGTTAATCCCGTGAAAGCGGAAGGAATTGCTTCACATAATACAATAGTTAAGGCTAGTAGTAATTTACGTTTGTTAGCTTTATCATTATTAAAGATGGCAAATGACATCCGCTGGATGGGGAGTGGACCACGAGTGGGATTATCTGAATTAAAATTGCCTCAAAATGAACCTGGATCATCAATAATGCCGGGGAAAATAAACCCCAGTCAATCCGAAGCATTAATTCAGGTTTGTCTTCAGGTTATTGGAAATGATTCCGTAGTTTCATTTGGAGAAGCATATGGTAGTATATTAGATTTGAACATATGTAAACCTGTTATGATTATAAACTTACTTGAATCAATTGAAATAATAATTGGAGGGATTAATTCATTTATCGACAATTGTTTATCTGGATTAGAAGCTAATACTGCCCAAATCAATGAAAATTTAGAGCAAATGCTTATGGTTGTTACAAATTTAATACCCATTATTGGATATGATAAATGTTCCGAGATAGCACAGCGAGCTTATAAAGAAGGAAAAAGTTGCAAAACAATTATTAAAGAGATGGGGTTAAAAATTGATAACCTCGATGAGTTATTAGATCCCAGAAAAATGGTTTAATTATTAAGGTGAAATTATGAATCCAGATATTAAAACGTTAGAAGATATTCGTGATATAGCAAGAGAAAAATTAAAAGGAATATGTGGTGTCTATAAAGACTGTGATGGGGACCCGCGAAGAGTTTGCCAGGGACAAAGTTATGGTAAAACTCTTGGTATTGGAGGTATTGGAAGTGGAGCTAGTTTTAATAATAATTTCTTAGCTTTAAGAAAATATCATTTGAAAATGAAATTAATCAATGAAGATTTTATACCTGATACTAAATACATTTTTTTTGGTAAAGAATTGGCTATGCCAATTATGGCTGCGAGTGTCGCAGGTGTTATTAGTTTTGGAGGAGAAAAGGTTATAACAGAAGAAAACTTTTGTCGTTCTGTAGTTCTTGGTTGTAGAGATGCTGGAACATTAGGATGGAGAGGAGATACTTATACTTATTCACTTGAAAATTCTTATGGACTTAATGCTATTGCTGAAGCGGGAGGTTGGGGAGTTAAAATTGTGAAACCAAGAGATCAGGGAACAATAATGAAATTTTTTAATAAAGCTGAAGAGGTTAGATGTGCCGCTGTGGGTGTAGATGTAGATGGATGTGGTTCATATGCGATGGCTGCCCACAATGAACCAGTTTATAAAAAATCAATTGAAGAAATTAAAGAATTAGTTTCTTCCACAAATCTTCCAGTAATTATTAAAGGGATAATGTGTGTTGAAGATGCTTTAGCAGCTAAAGAAGCAGGTGCAGCAGCTATTGTGGTATCAAATCATGGAGGACGAGTTTTAGATCATACTCCTGGAACTGCTGAAGTTTTACCTAGTATTGTTAAAGAGCTTAAAGGAAAGATTAAAATTATCGTTGATGGGGGTATTCGTACGGGATATGATGTGTTAAAAATGCTAGCACTGGGAGCTGAGTCTGTTCTAATTGGTCGAGACATTGTTCGTGCTTCCATTGGAGCAGGAATTAAAGGTGTTAAGATTCATATGGAATATATGCAAAAAATTTTAGCTAAAGCGATGAAAATGACAAATTGTAAGTCTTTACAAGAAATAACTTCAGAAGTCTTAGTTTAAGCAATTATTTTTTTTGTAAAAAATCAATTGATACTCCAAAATCCGAGTTAAGTAAGTAAGATGCCTTTTGCAATGGATTCATCAACTTCCTCTGAAAATTCTAAATATTTTTATTATAGCAGAAAAATTTATGTTTTTATTTAGTTTTCATATTTCATATATTTAATAGGATTAATAAAAAAGATGAGGAACATCAATAATGCCAAAAGCTTATGTAAATAATATAGAGATTGAATATGAAACAATCGGGGATTCGAATTCAAAACCGATTTTACTGATAGCAGGTTTGGGAAGCCAGTTACTTGCTTGGTCGGATGAAATTTGCGAGAGTCTTGCAGATAATGGCTTTTTTGTCATAAAATTCGATAACCGAGATGTAGGGTTATCAACAAAATTTGAAGATGCGGGTATACCAGACATGATGGAGATTAACGCTGCCTATACTCGTGGAGAAATCCCTGAAGTACCATATACATTAGAGGATATGGCTGATGACGCTATTGGTGTATTGGATGCTCTAAACATCGATAAAGCCCACATCTGTGGAGCCTCCATGGGGGGAATGATAGCACAGATTATTTCCTATAGACATCCTTCTCGAGTACTATCACTCGCAGTAATTATGAGTACAACTGGGAATCCCGAACTACCTCCTTCAAAACCTGAAATCTTAATGCAATTCTTTGCACCCGTTCCTTCCGAGCGCGAAGCATATATTGAAGAAATGGTCAAACGCGATAGTCTGATTAATGGCACTTTTTTTTATGATGAGGCTCAATCAAGACAGTATAGAACAATGGAATATGATCGCAGTTATTATCCTCAAGGAATTGCTCGTCAGTTAGCAGCGATGGCAGTTCCAGGTAATATTAAACCTAGAATCACTTCAATAGTAGTACCTACGATTGTTATTCATGGGAGTGAAGATCCTTTTAACCTTATTGAAGCGGGTAAAGATATTGCAACAACCATCCCTGAGGCAGAATTATTAATTTTAGATGGAATGGGGCATAGTTTTCCTAGTGAAATAATTCCACAAATTATAAACGTAATTGTAGCGAATAGCAATAAATAGAATTTTTAAAATCACAAGTTTTATATTTTAATAGCGTGTAATATCAAATTAATTAGTAATTACGTTCTTTTACAAAGTTGCTTATATATGAAGGATATCTCTAAATTTATTGACGAAGTATTAAGTGAAGTTAGTGGAAAATTTGCTTTTGATTGGGTATCGAAGATCTCACAATATAACCGAGTGGTTGGGTCTCAAGATTATCATGAAGTTGTAGAAAAAGTAATGAAAGAATTGATATCATTTGGGTTGGATGAGGTTAAGCTCTATAAATATCCTGCAGATGGAAAAACTAAAACATGGGAATGGATTGTAACTCAAAGTTGGGAGATCACATCAGGGGAATTAAGCTTGATAGAACCAAAAAAAGAAATTTTATGTCGATTTCAAGATATTCCAATGTGTATTGTAGGAAGGTCAAAAGGTTGTGATATAACCGCAGAATTACTAGATGTTGGAAAGGGTGCTGTAGAAGAGGATTTCGAAGAATTAGATGTAAAAGGTAAAATTGTTTTAATGGAAGCTCCAAGACTTATAATTCCTGCGCTATATGCAGAAAAAGGAGCATTGGGTGTAATAGTATATCCTGGACCGGAAAGAGCTGCAGGTTATAAGGGAATGACAATCTATAATAGATTTCCTGCTTTAGCTGAAGATTTAAAAACAACAACTTTCGGATTTAGTATTCCTTTTGAGCAAGCTTTATACTTAAAAGAATTGTTAAATAAAAGCCCTGTTAAAGTATATGCTAAGATTGATGCTAAAGTCTATGATGGAGAATTAGAGGTGATTTCAGCTATTATTAGAGGAACAGAAAAACCTGATGAAGAAATAATCCTGACAGCGCATATATGTCACCCTGCAGCTGGAGTAAATGATAATGCAAGTGGATCCGCAGGATTATTAGAATTGGCACGTTCACTTACCGCATTGATAAAGAAAAATATATTGGAAACCCCGAAACGAACAATTAGATTTCTTTGGGTTCCTGAGTTTCATGGAACTTTCCCTTGGGTTAAAGAACACGAACAAGTTGTTAAGAATGCACTTTTTAACATTAATTTAGATATGATTGGGGAACATCCATTGAAAGTTGCGAATCCCTGTAGTATTTGTCTTGGACCTTATTCACGACCTTCAATCTTAAATGACATAATTCAATATTTTACGAGAATAATAGCAGATCACCCTAAGGGTGTAGCAATAAATGGTACTAATATGGCGATGCGATATCGCATAATCCCTTATTCTGGTGGAAGTGATCATTGTGTATTTGTAGGCCAGCCTATTGGTATTCCAGGAATGATGATTGGACATGATGATCCATTTTGGCATAGTTCTCTTGACACTATAGAGAAGTGTGATTCTACTGAATTACAACGAGTAATTGCTATTGCTCTTTGTACAAGTTATATTTGTTCAATAGTGGACAGTGAATCATTAATTAATATTTGGCCATTTATAGAAGAAGGGTTCTACGAGCGATTTGGTAAGACCAAAAAAACATTGTTTTTTCTATTTAATACACTTAATCAAGAAGCCTTCAATTCTAAAATCACGAAAGAGGAAAAAGTATTAACAGGAAAAGCTTTAATAGATGCTTTTTTCAACTATGAAAGGAAAATTTTAGATTCAATTAAGAAATTTGAAATAATAACTACAATTAATGAAGAGCTAGTATTAGAAAAGTATAAGGAATTAGATCAGTTGAAGAAAAATTTACAGTCTCAGTGGAATAACTTATCCAAACATTCATCTATTGATATCAACCTTGTTGAAGAACCTAAATATTTTAAACAAAAGTGGAAATTGAGTTTTTTAGGGAGAAGAAATTTAAAATATTATTTACCAATTCTAATGTCAAGTGCTTATGAGGAGATTAAAGTTCCTATACCTCCAGATGTATGGGGAGGTGATGCCCAAGAGATTTTAAATTTTATTGGTTTGTCGTTAAATCTTAAAGAGATTAGTGCAATGTTAACATTAGAGTTCCAGCATATTTTTTATCCAAGTAAAGTCCAAGCTTTTGTGAAATTATTAGAAGAAAATAATGAGATACAAAAAGTTTTAGAATAATATGCCGAATAAGCATTATCTTTTCTATTACTAATGTTTTAAAAGTTTTAGAATCAATTATTAACCTAATTTACTTTAAAGTAAACTTAAGTTTTCTCAAAATAAGGCATAAAAAAAAGCATCGAAATTCAAAATCTAATTAGAGTTGACCATAAATGACCTCGGTATCATATTCAAATTGAATATGTTTATTTTTTTGATATTTTTTAAATAATTGCTTTAAATCAAGTAACATATCGTTAAATTTAGGATGATCATCCAAAGGTATATAAGAAGTAGAAAGAAGCCGACCCTCTAAACCATCGTAATCAAATATTTGACAATTCTCAAATTTTTTTAAGTTATAATTAATCCCTCCAAAAAATTTATTAAAATCAAGTTTACTACTCTCAATAGCTTTATAATCTGTTCCATATCTCAAGAGAAATTTTTCATACTCTTTTAAAAACTCATTTGTGTGCTTTTTTCGACGATTCCAAATTAATATAACCCAACCATTAGGTTTAAGAATACGTTGAAACTCTAATTTAGTTTTCTCTAAATTAAACCAATGAAATGCTTGACCCGCTGTTATTATATCAATTATAGCAGGTTGTAATGTAGTAAATTCTGCTGAACCATCAATACTTATAAAATTTGAGTAATCTCTTAATGAATTTTCTCCTGCCCGTCTCATATCTCTGTTTGGCTCGATTCCATAGACTATATTACCTTCCTTTAAAAATAGTTCACTTAATATCCCCGTTCCAGATCCTATATCCGCAATTTTTGATTTATTGGATAAAATTTTGCTTTCTTTTAAGAATTCAATTACCTTCTGGGGATAACTGGGTCTATATTTGATATAATTCTCTACCCTTGATGAAAATCGCTTCTTCGGATCTTGTTTGAACTTTTTGTCATACATGAATATATTAATATTTGATTCAATTTTATAAATATAAATCAATACTACCTATATAATATATCCACTATCCATTCTAAAAATGGCGAATAAGGAAAATTCAATATCCAAAGATCTTTTTGTACCCAGTGATTTCGAAATTCCCCTTCTGCTCGAAACAGACCTTTTTCGCCTTCGAATGCTGTCTATAGATGATGTTGAAAAGGATTACGAAGCAGTTATCGAGAGCCGTGAGCTTCTCCATACTACGTTTGGCGGTCCATGGCCGAGATTAGGTTTCACCATTGAGGAAAATCTGACCGACTTAGAAAGACATCAACAAGAATTTCTCGACCGTAAGGCATTTACATATACTGTCGTATCCCTGGACGAATCAAAAGTTCTTGGTTGTGTTTATATCACCCCATCCGAAGTGACTGGCCCAGATGCTATCGTGGTCATGTGGGTGCGTCAAACTGAATATGAAAAAGGATTGGATGAAGTATTATTCAATACCGTACGAGATTGGGTCAGCACAGATTGGCCTTTTAGAAAGGTAGACTACCCAGGTAGAGTATAATGAGTAAAAAGTCAACCTTTGCTTAGAATCAGAAAGATTCTCCTTCATTTATACTTGTTTAATAATAAAAGTACAAAAAAAATATATTTAAATTTCTAATTAAATATGCTTTTGTTTTATCAGTGTTAATTTTCCCCCGGCCATTAATTCTTCTAAATCTTGTTGGCTAAGCGAATGAGTTAATTCAAGATCTAGATTTTTTGTTAGGTTTTTTAGTTTAACTTTACCAGATTTAATTGTAGTTAAATCAATCTCAAATTTATCTTCCGGTTCAATTGTGTCATAATCATCTTTGTTAACGAATGTCAAAGGTACTATTCCAAAATTCACTAAGTTCGCTAAATGTATACGAGCAAAGCTCTTTACTATGACAGCCTTTATTCCAAGATATTTAGGAGCAATTGCTGCATGTTCACGACTTGAACCTTGTCCATAATTATCTCCGCCTACAATAAAGCCCCCTCCTTTTGTGAGAGATCGATCGTGAAAGGATTCATCAACTACATTAAAAACATATTTGCTAATTTCGGGTATATTACTTCTCAATGGTAAGATTTTAGCTCCAGCGGGCATGATGTGATCTGTTGTTATATCATCTTCAACCTTTAAAAGAACTTCCCCTTCTAATTTAGCCGGTAAAGGATTAAATTCAGGCAAGGTTTTAATATTTGGACCTCTAATAATTTCTACATTCTTTGCTTCTTCGGGAGGTAATGGTGGAATGATCATATTATCATTTACCACAAAATTTTTAGGCATATCAATTTTAGGTATACTGCCAAACTTTCTTGGATCTGTAATTTTTCCTTTAATAGCAGCAATAGCAGCAGTTTCAGGGCTTACTAAGTAAACATTAGCGCTTTTTGTACCTGTTCTTCCAAGAAAATTCCTATTGAAAGTTCTAAGAGAAATGGCATCGCTTTTAGGAGCTAATCCCATTCCAATGCAAGGACCACAAGCGTTTTCTAATATCCTTGCACCTGCCTTTATTAAATAACCCATTTCTCCGGAATCAATCATATGATCAACAACTTGTCGAGAACCAGGCGATACAGTTAAAACTGTATTTAGATTAATTGTTTTCCCTTTTAACATATTTGCAACAATTTTAAGATCCCGCAAAGAAGAATTCGTACAACTACCTATACACACTTGATCTACATTTAATCCTTCCAAATCTTTAACAGTTTTAACATTTCCTGGACTATGGGGTTCAGCTATTAATGGCTCTAATTCACTTAGATTAATTTCAATAGTTTCATCATATTTAGCATCTTCATCTGGTTCTAATTGAATCCATTGATCTCCTCTTTCTTGTGCTTCTAAAAACTCTTTAGTAATCTCATCAGATGGAAAGATTGAGGTTGTAGCTCCAGTTTCAGTTCCCATATTCGTTATTGTTCCTCTTTCTGGAACAGTTAGAGTCTTTATTCCTGGACCTGTATATTCTAGAACTTTATTAACAGCTCCTTTCACTCCAATTCTTCTCAAGATTTCTAATATTACATCTTTCGCGGATACAAAATCAGGAAGCTTTCCCTTAAGATATACTTTTACAACTTGAGGCATTTTTAAACGGAATGATTCACCAGCCATAGCAGCAGCTATATCAAGTCCTCCTGCTCCAATTGCTATTGATCCAACACCCCCACCAGTAGGAGTATGACTGTCACTACCTAATAATGTTCTGCCAGGGCGAGCAAATCGTTCAAGATGGACTTGATGGCAAATACCATTTCCGGGACGCGAAAAATATAAGCCATATTTCGCAGCAATACTTTGAAGATAGCGATGATCATCAGGGTTTTTAAAATCAGTCTGCAATGTGTTATGATCTACGTAACTTACGGATAGTTCTGTTTGAACACGTGAAACTCCCATTGCTTCAAATTGTAAGTAAGCCATTGTACCTGTAGCATCCTGAGTTAATGTTTGGTCAATTTTAATGGCAATATCTATTCCCTTTTCTAATTTACCCTCAACTAAATGTAGTTCTAAGATTTTTTCAGTTAAAGTTTTTCCCATTTTTTTCAACACGTTTTAATATTTCCAGCATTTCTGGATAAAATAGATACTAAAATAATTAAAATTAAAATATTATTAAATTTTTCTTTTCAGTTTCACCCATTTTTATTCCCTATTCTATGTTACTTTAACAATTCTATAATCAAGTGGGTTCAACTATTTAAATTTTCAATAATTTTCAAAATTAAATTTTGTTAATTTCAATTATTGATCAAGATGAGAGAAGATTTAGAATCACTCAATAGAGAAGAATTAATGGATTATATCGAAGATCTTTCAAAAAATTGGCTTGCTATTGATGGAACATGGTTTCAGACAGTTGAACATGAATACGGGCTTGATAAAGCTATAGAATTAGATGTTAAACAGTGGAAAAGATTTACTATTATTGAAGCGAAGAGAATCATGAAGAGATTTAAAATACAACAAAATGAGGGCATTCCAGCTCTTATAAAAGCTTTAAAGTATAGAGTATATGCAAATATTAATAAACAAGAAGTTCTTGATGTATCGGATAATCGATGTGTTTTTAGAATGAATGATTGCCGTGTACAATCGGCTAGAAAAGCGAGAGGACTTCCAGATTTCCCTTGTAAACAAGTTGGTGTTGTAGAATATGGATTATTTGCTAAAGCAATAGATCCTCGAATAGAAACAAAATGTATTGCGTGTCCTCCAGGACCTCACCCTGAACATTATTGGTGTGCTTGGGAATTCACGTTAAAAAAGAATGCATGATGCTACTAAAAGAAATGGGTCATATTAAATTCATCAATTAGTAAGTTGGAACTATCCATAAACGATGATCATTATAAAACTATAGTAAAGATACTGAAAAGCAGTAAATTTAAAAAGCCTCTAAAAAAATGATGATAGAAAGTTTAAAAGGATACCAATCCTAACACTATTATAACACGTAATTGAATTATTAGAACTGAAAATATTATTTTAATTCAAAAATTAATTTTAAAAGAAAATTAAAAAAAAATGATGTTTTATGACCGAAGAAAATATTAGAGGCCAAATTAGTGCCAAAGAAGATGAGATTACTCGTATAGAAGAGGAAGCCAGCAAGGAAGAAGCTTCAGCAGAAAGCAAGGTTGAAACAGAATACAATCCAAAAATTGAAGCAGCTGAAACAAAATTAAATCAAGAAGAAGTCTTACGAGATGAAGCAATTCAAAAAGCAGAAGAGTGGAATAATAAAAAGAAAGAAAAAATAGCAACTGCTAAAGAAGCTAATAAAACTCTTTCTCAATTAAAAAGTGGAAAAGAAAAGGCTTTGAATATTAAGTTAAAAGAAATCGCTAATGATAAGAAAGGCAAGATTAAGGAAGTTCAAGGTGAAATAAAAAGTTTAAAGAAACAAATAGCTGCCATAGAAAAAGAGAAAGCTAGAGCTGCTGCTGCCGCCGCTGCTGCTGCCGCCGCTGCTGCTGAAGAATAAATGTAATTATTATGAAGATTTAATCTTTTTCATTAATTTTTTTAATTTTTTATTAAAAATCAATTCAAATGACTTAAATTTGATAATTTTAACTGGTTTTGGGCCTTATGGAACTTACAAATCAAACTTAAGTAGTGAAATTGTCAAAAAGTTTTTTTTTCAAAATCAAAATTTTCAATTGAAAAGAGGAATAATACCAGTAAGTTGGAAACATAGTGTAAATTCTTATAAAAACTTGTTATTAGAATTAGGATCTAAACCTGATTTAGTGGTTTTGCTAGGTATTCATTCAAGTAAGAAATATTATCTCGAAAAATTTGGGTGGAATTTTAAAATGGGTGAAGATATTGAAAAAAAATTCAAAATTGGCACTATAAAAGTTTGTCGTCATCTATGGATTAAAACCACTATAGATTTAGATAAAGTTTTTTCAGTTGTTAAAGATAAATCGAATTTTTATATCTCCAATTATGCTGGATTATATTTATGCAATTATCTATACTATTGGGCACTTTATCTTTCAAATAAAGAGTACCCTGTAATTTTCGTTCACATTCCTGCTAATGGTACTTTAATTGAAAGTATTAAAAAGATTGAAATTATTTTAAAAGCTATTTTTAAAACGCATTTTAAGAAGGACTTATAAATTTAATGGTAATTTTTGTCCTTTTTCATTGATGAGATCCTTTAAAATCTCAGGTTGGAGCCGTAATTCCTCATAAAGCCAATTTAGTTGTCTCATCTTAGAGTTGTATATCTCTACTTCTTCTTCGAATAATTCCATTTTAAAATTACCAAAATTGTAGTTTTACTATAAACCAAGAGATTGAATAACACATATTTATCTAAGTAATATCTCAATGATACCTCAAAAAATCATATAAAAAAAGCAATTTTGTAGAAATAAAATAACCTATTTCTAAATATAATGTAATCTAAGATCTTAAATATTTTTTTTGAATATTCTCAAGATCATACATGATACTTTCAATTGGTTCTCCATTTATTACTCTATGTAATTTGTTGATTAATTCCTCGGGGAACATATCAAATTGACCAATAGCTTGTCGATAATCTTTAAATTCATCTGTTAATTCATATATGTCTGAGCTTCTTTTTAAATCAAATTCTCTTGTAACAATCTGTACAAAAGATTTAATTAGATCGTTATAAAATTCATCTTCTAGTTGTCGAGCTGTGTAATCGACATCATATATCAAGTGATCATATTTTTTATTTACTCTTTGAATCTCTTCTTCTCGTTTAGCGTTAATTTCATCGATTTTGGGTTGTAATTCCTTTTTCTTTGTTTCTAACTCTTTAAGTTTAGATTTTAACTGATCACTCATAATAGTCTTTAATAAAGGACATTATTTAAAGAATTAGTTGAAAAAATATGCTGTGTTTTTGAATTGATAAAATCTTAATACAACAATTCATTTAAGAATATAACTTATCAAATGACATGATAATTTTAACCAACTTACTTCTAATATGTCAAAAATAATCACTGTTCCAGAGCCCGAGAGTGGTTTAAAATTTATTGACGTTCATTGCCATATGCCTTTTCATCGTCCCAAAAATGATCAATTACCAAAAGATGAAGAACAATATTTAAATTATTTCAAAATGGGGGGTCAATATTTAATAACAAGCACAATTGATATGCAGACATTGAATTTAACTTTAGACTTTATGAAAAAATTCGATAAAGATTTTGGTTTTACATGTGGATGGGCGCCACAGACAGTTACATATACTTCTAAGGACAAATATGACTTAGAATGGAAAAAATGGATTGATTTTATTCAAAATAATTCAGAAAAGTATCTAGGAATTGGCGAGATAGGTTTAGATTTTCATCATGCCAAAACTTTAGAGAAAAGAAACAATCAAGTTGAAGTTTTTAAAAAAATCATAGAATTAACAAGAGATCTTAACAAACCTTATATTTTACATGTTCGAAATGCTGCTGAACAAGAGTTCGATAAAGAACATCCGAAACATAGATTTAATAAAAAAGATGGAGTAAATAAAGAGATTCTTGATATTTTAAAGGATTTTAAAATAGATCCTAAAAGGGTTATGTGGCATTGTTTTTCAGGACCAGAAGATTATGGAACTTCCTTACCAAATCAAGGATTTATACTTTCTGTACCAAGCTCTGCCTATGGTTTCAATAGATGGCGTAGGGTAACAAAATTTACACCATTAGAATCGTTAGTTACTGAAACTGATTCTTATTATCAGCATCCCTATAAAAGAGGACCAATAAATGTACCTTCAAATGTAAGATATTCCATTGCTGCTATTGCTTATTCTCATAATGTTCCTCAAAAATTAGTAAGTGAAAAAACGGTTAATAATGCAAAAAATTTTTTTACTTTAAACATTGAATAAAAACTCTTAATAACCTTTTATTAGAACTGAATATTTTTTACCATGGTGAATTAATTGAAAATATTAATTACATATTTCTCGAATACGGGGAACACAAAAAAGATCGCGAAAAGTATTAAGGAAGCATTAAGTGATGAAGAGGTTGAGTTAACACCTATTAATGAAGTAGACCCTTTGAGTTTTAATAATTATGATTTAGTCTTTTTAGGTTCAGGAATTTATGCAAGTCGAGTAAATAAAGCACTGGTAGAATTAGTGAGTTCTGCTCCAGAATTACCGCAAAACTTCGTATTTTTCTCTACTCATGCAAGTTTAGTTGGTTATCAAGACGGATTCAAATTAGTGAAACGAAAAATAGGAAATGTTTCGAAGATAATTGCTGAGTTTGATTGTTGTGGAGATAATCTAGGTATCCCTGAAGACACTCGTAATTCAATGTTAGATAAATTACCTCCTGAAAAACGAAAAGAGGCTGAAAAGCATCAACAATGGCTTAAAGGAAGACCAAATGAAGAAGATTTAAAGAAAGCAAAAGAATTTGCTCGATCAGTAGTTGAGAAGCTCTAAGACACATTTAACGATATTGGTTCTATTTATTTTTTCTTTTTTTATATCAGTATCTAATGAAGTATTTATTTATCTTTAATTTTTTATTTTTTT
>JAHPZE010000033.1 GCA_019058365.1 Promethearchaeota archaeon
GTATGCCGATCATGAGAAAATAGATAAAAAAAATAAAATACTTAAATACTGAATAGAAAAATAAAAATTTGATTGTTAGGAAGTTTGTATTTATTCTTAAAATATTATTGTTCTTTATCATATAATCCTGTTTTAGTTAAAAAATATTGTTTTGAATGGTGAGGTCTTCTAATTACTGTATTGTTATATTTCTCAATTTCTCTTGCTTCATCACACATTAAAGCAGCAGTTCTCATCATTTCATGAGCAGCAGCTAAAAGTGGTATATACTCAGACCTCTCTTTTAATTGAAAACAAGCTTTTCCAGTAACCTTAGAAACTGAAGTGGCTAATTCAAAAGCCGCGATTGCTTTAGCTTTTGCATATGGATTCGAGAAATTTGCCGCTTCTGAAGCTGTATTTGCGTCAATAATAATTTGAGGTAAAGTAGGTGGCCTTGATTCAAGCATATCTATAATTACTTTATTTAACTCTTCAGCAATTACTTGGAGTGCTCCTGTGATCGCTAGAACTTTTAGTAAATCTGAATTGTATATACTCATTTCAATTTGATCAAGAAAAGGTCTACGTGCTCCGATCATACTATCACAATCTACTAATATGTAACCCATTTTCTTTTCTTTTATTTCTTCTACTGCTTTTTTAGCAGGAGCATCAGAAATCACTATACATGGAATCCCACCAGCCATTTCTCTAGCAGCTTTTGGCCCAGGTAAGGCAGCATTTGGACTTGACATAATTAATAATTCTGGTTCAAATTCAAGTAATTTTTTCATGGTATCTATACAATGGTTTGCTGGATGCATTTTTGCACCAGAAGTTACTTCTCTTACGTTAATTCTCGTAGCTTCTGCTCTCTCGTCCATTAAAAAAGCTAGCAACAAAGATGAGCCAATGGTTCCATTTTTAAGAATACCTATCTTAAGTATTTTACCTTCTTCGCTCATTTGAAACACCTTATTTTATAATTTCAAATTGTTATATTAAAGGTATATAACCTTACAATTTTTCAATGTTTTTATTTTTTTTTTAAAATTTTATATAAAATAGAATGCTATAAGATAATACAAATTAGAAAAAATTTAATGATTAATTTCGACTTTAAGGAGAAGTAAATATAATGGAGATCAATGGTGTAGAAATTGAAAAAAATGCCTACTGTGAAGCATTTGGGGCTGTTTTTAGTAGAATTTTAATAACTGCTAAAAATGAAAAATGGGCTAAAATCGCTGCTCAGATTACCACTGGATATGGAACCTCAACTATTCATTGCGATGCAGAAGCTGGAATAGATTTATATATCTCACCAGAAAAGACTCCTGACAACCGTCCAGGAGTAATTCTAATGTTCTTTAAAAATAAAAAAGAAGAAATGAGTAAAGTAGTTATGAATCGAGTAGGACAATGTGTTTTTACCTGCCCTACAACTGCATGTTTTGATGCATTAGATATTTCCTTAGATCCAGAGAAAGTATTTGAAATAAAATTAGGGGCAAATCTAAAATTTTTTGGTGATGGATTTCAAGAAAAAGTTGAAGGAAGATATCCTTTTGAAGCGTGGTCAATTCCAGTTATGGAAGGAGAATTTATAGTTCAAAGTATTGCAAAAGTTGGGAAAGGCATTGCTGGTGGCAACTTTTTAATAATTGGAAAAGATCAAGACTCTACGTTAGAAGCAGCTCAAAAGGCAATAGAAGCTGTAAAAGATGTTCCTAATGTAATAGCCCCATTTCCCGGTGGTATAGTACGTTCTGGTTCGAAGGTTGGCTCAAAGTATAGCTTTCTTAATGCTTCTACCAATGAACCACTTTGCCCAACTTTAAGAGAAAAAATAGACAATTCACAATTAAGAGAAGGAGATAATTGCGTCTATGAAATCATTTTTGATGGCGCTACTGAAGAAGCTATTAAAACCGCAATGAAATTGGGAATTGAAGCAGCAGTTAAAGTTCCAGGGATAAATCGTATATCTGCAGGGAATTATGGAGGAAATCTTGGTAAGTTTCAGTACAATCTATATGAGCTCTTAGGATAAGGCAATAGATATAATTTTGAAGATATAACAAAATAAAAGTTATTTTAATTATAATTTTCTTTTTATTTTTCGTTTAGGAATACCCTCTTTTTCCTCATCTTTAACAGGTTCAATTTCTTCAATTTCTTTTTCTTCAAGTTCCTCTTTAATTGATTTTGATTTTTCTTTTTTCCTGCGGAATGTCTTTTTAGTAGGTGTTTCTTTCTTTTTATTAATAATATTTTGAGATTCTCCAAATTTAGTTTTGAAATAACCATAAATAATACCAATACCTGAAAGAATCCCAATACCTAATCCTGCAAAAAACAAAATCCATAGTAAAAAATTACTTAAAACATCTGGAATAATTCTGATTCCTTGAGGAGCTTTATCGTAGTCATCAATAAGACTTGTAACTGCACCATCTGAATCAATAACATAAAGATATACATCCCAAACTCCTGTTATTAAATCATAAGTCCTAAAGGTAATTTCAGTGTTTTCTCCAATATATTCTCGAGTTATATTAAACCATTCATTATTTTGATTTAAAAGTGCAACCTTAACATATGATACTCCTTCTTTGTCAGATACATTAAATTTAAAAACTATATTTCTACCATAAGGTATAGAAATAGCTTGATCCATACTTAATCCATTTATAGTATAACTATGAATTTCAGGGGCATTGTTCTTCACTGTTAGAAAAGTTTCTTTTGAAAAAGATCCTCCATGTTCATCACTCACCCTCACTTCAATCTTATATTTCCCAATAGGATTATATGCTGGAATATAAAATGTATCGGAAAATGAATTTTCACTATCAAATTCTATTAAATTTTGAAGCACAAGAGCACCTTCAGCATCATAAATATACATTGTTGGTACTAAATTTTTGGATAGCGTTTCTATATCAGTGCAATTAAATGAGATAGTACAGTCCTCTGTTCTAAATATTTCATCAGGAGAAAATTCAATATTTGAGCTAATTATTGGATCATTATTTCTTACGTAAAAAGGAAAATATGCTGTTCCTTTTTTTCCAACGTTTTTATCAGTCATATTTAATTGTATATAATAGAATTGATTTTTCTCAATGAAAGTCTCATTTTTTATCGGAAATGTGAATTGAACAATATTTTTTCCAAGGTTTAGTAGATCATTTTGGATCAGTACGTCTAAACTATCAACAACAGTAACATTCCATGTAAAATCATAAGTTGAAAAATTGCTTACTATCATTTCAGCATTTAAAAAATCTTCAATATAATATTCAGAACTATTTAGATTTACTAAATAATTTGTCACAATTGTGAAATTCGTGTAAGTAGTATGTGAATTTAATAATGTATTTGTCTCATTGTAAATTAAAAAACTTACATTCTGAAATCCTAATGGTGCATTATATTCAGGCTTATATTCATAGAAGTATTTGTCATTACCAACAAAAGCCATGTCATAATATCTTGTTGAACCATTGCTAAAGGTAATTTGCATTTTTGAGTGATCCACGTCATCAATTTGTTCTAAATCAAAGGTATCAATAGTGAAATTGATAGACTCAAACAGACGATGAATAATTGTAGCATTTTGTTCTATTGTCCATAAAGGAAAAGCATAATCAGCAGTTTCAGGACTAAAAAGTTCTTCATTTTGGTAATAATCGGAATTTACATCAAGAAATTGCAAATTATTTATTGATAAATTAACCAGACTAGAAAAAGAGCTGAAAAAAATAAAAAGAATTAGTACTGTTATCTTATATTGTTTAGTTACCAAAATATCATCATCTTCTTAATTTCTTATGTTTTATATCTTTATTTTTAAAATACAAGATAATTCCAATAGGCACAATACCAGGCAATAAATAGAATAAAATTAGATTTAATGTTGATAATTCAAGAGATACTCCAAAATAGAATAATGCGATTTCTTGATCTTTACTATCTGTTAATTTTACTCTATAACTCCTTATCCCAAATTCATAAGGATTTATAGTTGGTACAATTTTTGCTACAATAATATTTTCTCCAGTATTTAAATCTGCTATATTTGTCCCAATTTTTATATCATTTATATACAATGAGAACGCTTCTGAAATTTCTTGATTATTTGTGATTATAATTATTAAGTACGCAGTCTTACCTTGTGGGATGCTTTTAGGAAATGTGGTGCTTATAATTTCAAACTTTGGTATAATTTCTACTGTAAAGATTTCTGAATAGTATTCTGTAGTATTTATTGAAATTTTCATTTCTATTCTAATTGTATCATTCAATATTGATTCTAATGTTTTTAAATTGTAAACTACAGTTATTGTTTCTTTTTCGCTTAAACTTTCCTCTGTTATAATATCTTCAATACTATTTTCAGTAATTCCAGTAAAACTTACATTTAAAGTTTGAGTTGCATTAGGGAGAAAATTTTTCAGATTCATAGATACAAGTAAATTTTCTCCCTTCACCACTTTATCTTGATAGAGTAGGTTACTGTATTCAAATGAATATCCAATCTCTATTATCTCTTTGATTTCTAAATAAAGTATAGAACCACTTTTTATTCTGAAAAATATTTCACTACTTCCGGGTTCTGCACCAAATTTAGCTGTAAGGTTAAAATCTATCTGGATTAATTCTTCAACAGTGGTAAAATTAATTTCTTGAGAAGGAAAATTAACAATATCTTGACCCTCAATAGATGCTGTTAAGGTTAAATTATTATTACGTGTATAATTTAAAAATAGAGAAACATTTACGATTGGCCCCTGATATAAGATTCCTGGTAAGCCTTCAATTGATTCATTAATTAATCCAGAAACAACATTAAACCGCTTAAGAGTGTTTGTTAGTTTAAAGAATGTTGTATTCGCCCACACATAAATATAATATCCATCAATTATAGGTAAGGTTTCATTAATTTCATAAAGTAGAGAATAGGAAGTTTTAGGGTCAATAATTATATCATCAAATTGATAAAAAAAAGTTCCATTAGGATATTTAAAAATATAATTAATACTATAATTGGAAATATCATATTGTGCAGTAAAACGTCCATAAGATTCATTTTCAGGGTTATAATATTGACCGATTTTTCTAAATGAATAGGTTGAAGTTAAATTCATGATATCTTGATTGAAGATAAAAGATGGTGCTTCTCCTGATACATTATAATTTACATTTATAACTGTGCTATTATAAATTTCAAAAGCATTCAAATAAGCTTTACTTAATTTAAGATTTGAGTTAAATGATTTAGTACTATTAGTGAAGGAAAAATCATAAACATGGTTAATATTATCATATAGATTATATTGGATAGACTTGTATATTTCCAATGCTTTATTGTAGTATGTTATATTTCCCGTTACTTCAAAAAATTTCAAACAAGCACTCATCATTAGGGCATTATCATTAAGGTTTAGACTATTATCAAATGTAGTCCAATCAGGGTTAACAATTCTCTTGTAAAGATTTACAGTATCATTCCAGAAATGTGAATTTAAGGTATTATAAAGTTGGTTGGCTCTTTTCAGATAAGTAGAATCATTTTCCATACCCGATGCAGTCCAAAATTCTAACAATGTAAAGAGTCCTAAAGCATTTGTACTTAAATAATAAAAATTATCAGTCCCCCCTATAGGCACCCAATTTTCATTTCCTCTATGATAAAATGCCTTATCTGCTGAATCCCACATATGTTCATTAATATCATTCATGGTAAGGTTTGCTAGTTCGTAAGCTCTATCTTTTATAGAATTATCTAAACCGAGATCTTGATAAGTTTGGTGAATTAAGAGATTTGCTAATATGCTATAAAAATTACTTTCAACATGCTTTGTATTCGAAGAATTGTAATCATAAAATCCATTATATAAATATCTATCATCCCAAAATTCAGACGAGTTTATTAAATAGAACATTTCGTTAATAGACTGTCTTGGAGTTGTTCCACTAACAGTGAAGCTATTAATATCAGAACCTATATTTTCAATTAATAGGAAAATTGGCAATAAATTATCAATTAAAAATCTATTGTTATTCTTGATTTCCCCAGTTGTGTTATCAATCGATTTAACAAAACCATATTTGAATTCATTAACATCACCATTATACCAGAGTGTCGTATCCTTCAAATTTAAATATATTTCATATGTTTGAATATCATCAATTTCCATTTTCATTAATGAGTTGTAATAGAGTAAATTATCTTCCGAGAAAATTGTACCATCTAAAATATCGCCATCCTGGTCTCCATATCTATAATAAAGATCAATATCAAAATCTAAGTCAGATTGATATTTATTTGTAAAAAAATTACGTAGTAGAGTAAAATTCTCTGTAAATGGATCTTGAAGCATTGAAGTTGCAGATGTAGTTTTCAAATTATTAATTATGGTATCAGAGTTATCATTATTATTATTAGAGAAATTATCATCGGAATATTTAATTCCAAAATGATTTCCGTTAATATATATAAAATTTAATATAATCAAAAATGAAAAGAATAAGCATATTATTATTTTTAGTCCTTGCTTTTTCAACTTTCCCCTTTTTCTAATATTTAACAAGTTTAAAAATCTCATATTGACTTAAATATAGCAAATGAATAAGTATTTACCAATGTTTACTTTTTAAATTATATTTGTAAAAAATCCTTCTCTTTAAAATTTTTTTGGAAGGAATCATATAAATCATAATATTTAGCAAAAGTGTAAGATTTAATTCTTTTTTGTTGATTTTTTGATTCTACAAATTAACTTTGAAACACGAGTCTTAGCTTCTTTAAAAAAAGATTCTTAGAAGTATAGATTATTTAGAAGTATTGAGTTTTTTTCTTATTAGCTGAATCAAATCAATAACTTTAACTCTATCTTGTTTCATTGAATCTCTATATCTAATTGTAACGGTATTGTCTTCTAAAGACTCATAATCAATTGTAACGCAATACATTGTACCTATTTCATCTTGCCTTCTATATCTTTTTCCTATAGAGCCCGTAGCATCAAAAAAAGAACTAATTCGATTTTCTAATAAATCTCTGTGAATCTTAAGTGCTAAATTTCTAATACTTTCTTTGTTTTTAACGAGTGGAAAGACAGCAACTGTATTGGGAGCTAAGTCTGGAATGAGTTTTAAATTTATTCTATCTTCTTCTACATTAAAAGTAGTTTCAAGGAGAGTGTAAATAATTCTGTCAATTCCAAAAGCAATTTCAAGAATTTGAGGAATTTCTTTAATTTCTGAATCAGGACTCATACTTACTTCAAAATTCTGGTTTGAAAATTGACTATGCCTTTTTAAATCATAATTAGTTCTATCATGTACTCCACAAATCTCAACCCATCCAAACTGTCTTGTTTTTATCTCTAAATCCCAAGCATCATCAGCATAGTGAGCACGTTCATTTATTGAATGTTGTCTAAATCTAATTACTTCTTCTGGAAACCCTAGAATTTTAGTTAAATAATAACTTATATACATACAATAAGCATACGCAGGTTTTTTTAAAATCTTGGTTTTGATTGCCTTCTCAAGTGAAATTATATCAGGTCTATCAATAATTTTTTCTTGGAGTGGCCAATCTAATAATGGTAATGTCGATTTTTTGATTTCCTCATAATCATCAAATACCATTTCTTGTTGCTTACCGATGAATATTTGTAATTCAAATTGATCAAATGCTCTCATTCGAAGAACTCCTTGTCGTGGAGAAATTTCATTTCGATATGCTTTACCAATTTGGTAAATTTTAATTGGATATTGCCTTCTGGCATCTTGATCTAAACGATTAAATAATAAATAAGTTGTTGTTGCTGTTTCTGGTCGTAAATATGCAGTAACATTGTTTCCAACAGAAGTTTTCAACATCAAATTATATTCTTCAATTTTTTCAAAATTACTTCCGCATTTTGGGCAATTTAATTCATGTTTTTTGATTAAATTTTCCATTTCTTCAAATGACAAGCCATCTATCATTAATCTGGGAAGGTTTTCTTGAAGAAATTTATCTGCCCTATACAACGTGTTGCATTTATTACATCTCATTACAGGATCAACAAATCTTTCTAAGTGTCCTGAAGCCTCCCAAACGATACTCGGCATGATTGTTGGGCACTCAACCTCTCCAAAACCAAAATAACGACATTCTCGTCTAAAAAGATCTAAGATATTGTTTTTAAGAGCCATCCCTGCCGGACCATAGGAATAGAAACCGGCAAGTCCACCATAGATTTCTGGAGAAGGCCCCCAAATGAACCCACGGCGTTTCATGAGTGAATTAAACGTCTCAATGTTATTCTCGATTTTCATATAGATTTTAAAAGTGTATTATACTATTTGTATTTTAAGATATTACAAGTAAATTAAAATAAATTTTTATAATAGGAATATAATAATATTATCATAATTAAAAAAAAATGTGTTAGAATATGTTGTTTCAAGCGAATTTCCAATATTTCGGCTTCTGGGACGCTCTTGAGTTTGGGCTCTATTTTGTTATTGTTGGGTATTTCTTCCTCTTATTTTTCTACTTCCTATTCATACGATATAGAACTTCAAGGAAGTTGTATTGGCTGTTTTTTAGCTTGTTTTTTCTATGTTTTGGTATTGCACGCGTATTTTTCATTGTATATTATTTTTTCGGTCCAGAACTATTCGATGGAGGTAATAGTATAGAAGTTGTGGCTTTTTTAATGATAAATTTTCGCTTTGCTACATTCTTTACTTGGATGGGGGTAGCTTGTGCTGTTGGAGTTTTAGGAATTCTCTTGTTTCCACCTGAAATAAAAGAGGAAAAAAAAGGAAAAAAATCATTAGTCGAATGGTTTAAAAATAAAAAAAATCTCGAATTACTTATTCGGATAGGATTATTTGCTCTTCCAATTATTATAGGGATTCTTGCATTAACATTATCAGATAGCTTATTTATGGATCCTGATTTTCGTGATGATTATGGTATTAGTGTTGAATTAACGTTGATAAGATTTGGTTCATGGGAATATCCTCTTGGTAGATTTCTGTTTAATTTTATTTTTATGCCCTTATTCCTTGTTTTAATCCCATTTGTCTTTCTTTATCTAGCTTGGAAAACATTTGGAGTATTAAGAAAATCATATGCTTTAAATGCTATTGGGTTTCTTCTTTATTTTATTGGAGGGAGAATAATGCAAGGAGTATTAGATGTAGCTACATTACCCCATTTAAGAGCTGTAATGCCCCCATTACTAATATTACTAGCACTTCTTATTCTAGTAATTGCAAATAATTACGAACAACTTAAATAAAAAAGTTTTACTTTTAATTCTTATAATTATTTTAATCATTTTTTATTCAAAACCAATTCATAGGATAAATAGGAACAATTAAAGAACCAGTTTTTAATTACCAATTGAAAAAAAGATTAAAAATTTAAAATTGAATCTCTTTAAATTTAATATATTTGAAATATATAATATAGAAATTAATTAAAAATTCAAGATATTATCCATGTCTGTCCACGGAAATCAATATTTGTTACCATTTTTTATCAGAAAAGATTCTCGTCCCCTTTCAATTCAAGGAAATGACGAATTAGCTCTCGCATTTTATTTATTATCAAAAGATTTAAGAAAAAATGAAAAGACTATTTCCCTTTCTAAACTTCTTTGGCCTATATTAAGCATTCAAGGAGTAATTAGCACTCACATAATGCTAGATGGATTGAATTTGTTTAATGAAAGCGGACGGTTTTCTAATCCCCCTCGACAACCTTTAATAGGCCATATCCTAAGAAATATTGAAAATCGAACTAAAGTTGAACAATTAAACATATTAATAGATATCTTATCATATAAAGATAAAGAAGCTGAAGAGATTGGGGAAGGGGAAGAGTCAGAATTTCACACTCTTAAAATTAATGGTTTAATTAATCCAGAATTTCTCCAATCGCTAATTAAAATTATCCCATTTACTGATTATAAACCTATTGCCGATTATACAGTATTAGATACCAGTATTTCTACTGAAAATGCGTTGAATATTTCAGAAGAATATCGGCAGATTATCAATACAATGAAAGGAAATGCTCTAAGATGGAAAACTCAGATTGAATTAATTGAGAAGGAAGTAAGTAAATGGGTTATAGAGATAACTGTTCAATTAAAAGATATAAATTCACGCTATTCTAGCCAAATAACTAAAACTTCTTCATCAATTGATACATCTCAAGTAGATGAACAAACAAAACTAGAACAAGATAAAATTGATCAATGGAACGTTAATGAGAAGAAAAAGATAATTGAAAACATGTTTACTTTGTTTAAAACATCTGAAAGATACCTCGAAGAAATTATAAAGAAAAATAAATTCTTTACTGGTGGGGATTCTTTAAAAGCTAGAGTTTTTGAAGATATCTTACCTCATTTTGAAACTCAGTTTGCTTATTTAAAAGAGGAGGGTAAAAAGTTTTTAGAATCTCTTGATGAACTTATTCAAAAGTTTAATGAGTTAAAAGAACGAGCTTCTCAGATTGATAATGAAGCAAATCAAAAATTAACAGAATTTAAGGATTCTTTAGATGGAAAACTAAAAGATAGAAATAAACGTTTAACTGAGTTTGAGAGTGAAAAACAAGTAAAAATCTCTGAGTTAGAGAATTCCAAAACTCAAATAGAAGATTTATTCGCAAAAATAAAAAATATTATACAAATAAAACATAACAGTTGCTTGCAAGAAGCTCAAGCATTAACAGAATGGTCTCTTAATGATAACCAATCAGATTTATTTTCGAGACCGATACAATGGATTTATATGCCAATATATGCGATGTTTATTGAAGATAAAGATAATATGGAAGAGTATATGAATATTCTTTTCCCAGGATATATCACTGATGACCCAAATGCTATATATGAACATGTTTCTGATGCTTTCATTAGTTTAAAATCCCTAATAAGTGAGAGAATTGAGAATGATATGGCTACTAGATCAAATTTTGAATTTTCATCCGAACGGAAAAATTTGATAAAAGATCCGAATCTTAAAAAGAGACTCCAGTTAGGTATTTCAAAATTAAGAGAAAAAATGCTTCTTAATGAAACAATGGAAAGAATAATTCGAGATAATTCAAATATTTTAGCATAATTTTATAATTATTTCCTTTAATCATGTCAGAATCACATTTAGAACGGAAAAAAAAATTGGATCTTAAAAAGAAAAAAATCCGAGCTTTTTTCTTATCTGTTGAAACAAAAAAGAAGAAAAAGTTGGAAGTTGACAAAGCTACAGAAGAACTCTATCAAGATGGCATGGTTTATATCCAAATGAGGCTTCCTGTAGAGAAGATTACTAAAGAATTTGAGAGTAAATTAAAAGATAAAATAGAACATAATATTATTAAAGCGAAAATCAGAGAGGCAACCGAAAGTGATTTAGAAACTTTAAAGAACATTTATAATCGTGCCTGGCTACTTTCTAATACTCCCTACAGGCCAATAACTAAAACTGATTTGAAAAAACTCCTTGATTATCCTGACACTGTTTTTCTTATTGCAAAAGTGTATGGCATTGATGCGGCATTTGTACTTTTAGATTTTGAAGGGGAAAATAAAGAGATTGCTGTAATTGCCGCTTTAGCAGTTATCCCCCGCTTCCAAAGAAAAGGGGTTGGCACCATTATAGGAATGTCGGCATGGAATTTTTTAAAGCAGAATTATAGTAATGTTAAAGAAGTAAGAGCAGAGGTATATAAAGACAACGTTGTTTCATATTCTTTTATTAAAGGAATTGGATTTGAAGAATTTGATAGGAAAGTTTATAAGAAAGAAGATTTCGAGATTACAAGTGATTAGCAATCTCTATTAAAAGAAATAAATTGCATTTTCTCATATAATTTTTATCTTAAAATTTTAATGATTTTATTTTTTCATTTAATAATTCAGTACTATATTCATCTTTGATTTTCTGATAATACGTCCGAGCCTTTTCGAAATATAAGATGGCATTTTCAATCATCCTCTTATTAAGATAAATATCACCCAATTTATGAAGAATTAAAGCACTTTCTTTGATATATGCCAAATCTTCATAAATATCCAATGCTTCTTCGAAGAGGTTTATTGCTTTTATCTTGTCTTCTTCAAACTCTAAATATATATTTCCTATTTTGACTTTAAGCTCAGCATTTTTGATGTTATCACCAAATTTAAAAAAGATTTCACACGCTAATTCATAATATTCAATTGCCCTTTCAATATCTCCCTTGGATATATATAACTTTGCTAAGTTTTCTAAGATCTCACCTTCTTTAATATTATCACTTATCTCAAAAATACGAACAGCTTCTAAGCTTTGTATAAATAAATTTTCTGCTTTAGTACTATTATCCTTTAATATGTGTATTTTTCCAAGATATAAATAACATTCCCATTCTAATTTTGCTTTAATATAAACCGAAACATGATCTCCTAATTTTTTAATTAACTCTAAGGCTTCATTGAGGTGTTGAGACGATTCATCATAGTCTTCTCCTATAAGATAATACAACTTTCCATATTTTATTTCTGTTTGAATTATCCCATAAATATCCTCATCTTCTTTGAAGAATTTTGAATTTTTTTCTAAGATTTTTTTAATTCGGTCATAATCATGTAGTAAATAAAGAACTTCCACCAAATTACTAGAAGATTTTATCTCATCAAATATTAAATTTTCTTGTTGAGACAGTTGAAATGCCTCTTGATAATAATTATATGATTGTTCTAAATCTTTAATTATAAAATACACATTTCCAAGATTGTTTAATATTTTTATGATTTTACTTTTATCGTTTAGATCTTTAAGAATTTCTAGAGATCTATTGAAATTATAAATAGTTTGGTCAAAAAATCCATTATCTTCTTGAATTATTCCGATCTCATTATAGCAAGTAGCGATGTTAAGTAAATCGTTTTCCACTTTAAAATTTTTTAGAGCTAATTCAATGTTTTTTAATGCTTCCGATAAATCTCTTTTTTTATAATATAAACTTGATTTCTCTAATAATAATGTTCCAGGTATTGGTTCTCCTCGAACTTCTTTACTCTCTAAATTATCATCAATTTTTTTAATTTTTTGATCGATTTCTTCATTTTTTATAACAAGGTCATCAAATGGATCTTTTTCTTCTTCCAATTCTAAATGATAAATCTCTGGCTTATCATAAGGAAATTTCACGTTTCTATCCAAAACATCTTCTAGATTTGCAATTAAAGGTTTATTACAATTTCTACAATAAGACCAATGTTCTTCAATTGGAAATCCACAATAAGGGCATGTTTTCATACGTATAAAAAATTAAAAATATTTAAAATTAAAAAGAAAATAACTTTATTTATAATTATTTAATATTATTTCTGAAAGTAGAGATTTGAAATTCTAAGAGTTCTATATAAAAAACTCAAATGATACTATGAATAATAGGTATTACTTCAGAGATCTCTCGAATCTCATAATCTGGTTTGATTTTCTTTGATTTTTTAGAGAATAAATCATTAAACCAAATGGTATGCATATTACATTCCTTAGCTCCTTTAACATCTGTTTCCAAAATATCTCCAATATGAACGGCGTTTCTTGGATCACAACCGAGCTTTTTTAAAGCTGTATTGAATAATATTGGATGTGGTTTATAATATCCAATCTCATCAGAGAAAATCTTCACTTGAAAATATTGGAGAATATTATATTCTTGAAGTACTTTAATTATAATTCGTCCTGGTGTTATCCCCGTATTGGAAATGAGACCTATTTTATAATCTAAGGATAATGTTTCTAGTGTTTGTTTGGTTCCTTTTTTCAAAGAGGGAGGATCAATCAACATTACTTCTTCAAATTCCTTCTTAATTAGAGCTTTATCTTTTTTAGATAAGTCGATTTTAAGAATTTTGAGCACCTTAAATATTCGATCTTCTGTATATATATGATAATTCTCTTTAAAATCACGTTTATTTAAATGAAGGCCAAATTTAAAAGCATTTTCTACATCAATTTCAGACTGAGAAATACCTCTTTCATTTAAAAATTGAGTAAACCAATGTAATCGCATCTCTGTATAAACCCTATTATTAAATATTGTGTTCCATAAATCAAATGTAATAGCTTGAATCATAATTAAGTTTTAAAGTGATTAAGTATGAGTAATTGAACCATCCTATTTTTTTAATGTTTACTTCTTGCTTCAATAAATATAATATGTCAAAATAATTCGGAATTTTCTAAATTTAAATATAAGTAATAAAAAGGATCATTTTTTTCTATCTTAAAAAAACATAGAATTTAAAAAAAGTGAGGGATATTGGACGCAAAATTATTTAAAAAAACTTTTCCTTACATTTGTGATGAATGTAAGCAATTCGCTCATACATTACATGATTTTTGTGATAAGTGTGGTGCGGATTCTTTAAGAAAAGCTCTTAATGATGATTATAAAAATCATAATAATTCAAAGAAGAAGTAACAGGTTTGGCTAAATAAGTAAATTTTAATTCTCCTAAGTGACATTTCATTTTTACTTTTTCTCAAATTTAGTTAATTCTTCAAGAATGTTTTTATCCTGCAATCCCAGTGATTTTAAAAGAATTTTAAGTTGAATGATGGCATTTTCAGCCCTTATCTCTTTAGCAATATGTAATGCGCGAATAAATTGATTCTTTGCTTCTTTAATTCTTCCCAAATAGAAAAGTGCTTCACCAATATATCCAAGACCTTTAATGATTAATTCCGCATAATTTGCAGCAATTGCTAAATTAGTCCCTTTCTTGAAATATCTTACTACTTCTTCTAAATTATGTTCTTTCTTTTGGAGTATTCCCAAATTGAAATATGTAGTGATTAATCCTTTATTATCTTTAATTTCTTTAAATGCTTTTAAAGTTTTTTTATATAATTCAAAAACCACATCCCATTTTTCATTTGTTTCATGGATGTAAATTAGATTTCCTAAACAATCTAATAAATTATAAATATCATTATTCTCTGAACAGATCGCACTACAATCTAAAAAAATATCACAAGCTTCATCATATTGATTTAATTTTAAAAAGCTATTCCCAATTCCTTTTAAACAAGTGATTTGTTCATGAGGTTGTTTTAATTCCTCATAAATATTATATGCTTTTTCGTAAGATTTGATAGAATTATTATAGTCACCTTCTTTATAATGTAAAGTGCCTAACACACCATAAACTGCTGCTTGGCCTAATCGATCTTTTTGTTTTTTAAAGTGTTTTAAACAAATTATGTAATTTTTCTCTGAGTCTCTAAATTTCTCCAATTGTAATTGAATTAAAGCAATATCACTTAATTCTTTAATATAGTTTGAATTTTTGCCAATTTCTTCTAACTCTTTTAAATTTTCCAACTTTTTAGTTAATAAATGTTGTAATTCCTCTTTTTTTAACTCAGTTTCATTCTCTGTCATAAAATTAATTTAAAAATTGTATTTCCTTTATTTAATTCCTTATAATATATCCTCTAAAATCTTAGCCGAATCCTTTACATACTCAAGACATTTCTTTTCAAAAAAATCATTTTGATCATAATATTCCCTTCCTTCAAGAGTACTAATATCACATCCTAGCAGTTCCTTACAGTTTATAGAGCCATGAATTTTTTGAAATCGATTTGTAAATTCTCTTACAACCTCGTATGTTTTATCTCTTGCTTCTTTATCTCCAGTTTTACCCATACCATATCTTAAACCAATAACCATAAAAGCCCCCGACACAGTACCACATGTATTCTGCATACGACCCATTCCACCCCCAAATCCTGTAGCCAATTTTAAAGCTGTATCTTCCTCAAGTCCATATCGAGTAGCAAATGAGCTTAATACTGACTGAGCACAATTAAAATCTCCTCTAAAAGAAGAAATAGCTTTTTCGATTCCTGACATATTGAATATATCCTATTTTTTATAAGTAATACAAATTAAAGGTATAAGAAATATAAAATTACATGTCTATTATATATCTAGTGATACAATAAGCAAATAATTTCTGAATAGAGGTAGCATTATGAAATTGAAAGCAAAATTATATGATAAACTAGATGATAAAAAAGTAAAATGTCATGTATGTGCTAACGAATGTACAATACTTACTGATAAGGTTGGGATATGTAGAACAAGAAAAAATTTTGATGGAGATTTATACACACTAATTTATGGCTCAATGATATCATCTGGTAGTTTAGATCCCATTGAGAAGAAGCCACTGTATAATTTCTGGCCTGGTGCTACAGCATATTCAATTGCATCTATTGGATGTTCTTTTAAGTGCCAGAATTGTCAAAACTGGTCGATCAGCCAAGCAAATCCAACGGATAATGGAAAAGATGGATTTTATGATCTTCAAGGTTATGAAGGTCGTGGAATGTCTCTAGTCGAAATGACACCCGAGCAATTAGAAAGAAAAGTTGTTAAGAGTGGAGCAAAAACTTTAGCTTATACTTATAACGAGCCATTAATATGGCATGAATGGATAATAGATACAGTCCCTCTTCTAAAAAAACACGGTATTAAAACAATTTTAGTAACAAATGGTTATTCTACACCCGAAGCAACAAAAGAGTTAATTGACGTAGGAATTGATGCTGCAAATATCGATATTAAAGCAATGTCGGATGATTTCTATAAAAAAATATGTGGTGTCAAATCAGTTAAACCTGTTTTGGATACATCTAATCGTTTTAAATCCAACGGAGTTCATGTAGAAATTACTAATTTAATAATACCCGATTTAAACGACAATAAAGAAGATATTCAAAAACTATGTACGTGGATAGTGAATAATTTAGGAAAAAATACTCCTATTCACTTTTCTGCATATCACCCTGATTTCAAAATGCCCTCAATGAAACGTACGCCTTATGAAACATTAAATATGGCTTATAATATTGCTAAGGAAACAGGGGTATATTTCCCATACATAGGAAATATAAACCATGAGGAGGGAAGTAAGACGTATTGTCCAAATTGTAATCATTTGCTAATAGATCGAAGAGGGTATAACTTTAAAAATATCAATGTCACTGAAGATAATAAATGCCCAAATTGCTCATATGACTTGAATAATGATATCATTGGAGAAATAAATAAAAATCCTTCACATAGATTTTCTTTCTTTTAAGTTTAATAAAAGATAAAAAAAATTATGAGAATTAAAAATAACCAGAAATGCTTACACCAACCACTAGTAACAAAAATCCTTGAATGAAGCAGAAGATTGCGAAGATAACTGCTAATGGTGGCCATGAGATTACTTTTGAGACCGCCATAAACGCAGACATATAGAATTTTGCGGTGAGCGCAACTATTGCAAATATTATTAGAAATATAATTGCTAAAACTATCTTTGGATTAACAAATACCGCAATAACATCTACTATTTGTTGGGGGATTGCTAAAGCTATAATAATTACTACTAAAGTAGCAGCTAATACTCCAATTAAACTTGAAAGTGGCATATCGTTTGCTGGTTTTACAAATGTTAGAACTCCAAAAATAATCAAGAGTATTGAAGTAAACAAATTTCGACTATTCTCAGAAGTAGTAGCATAAGCTACACTAGGTGGAATATCAAACATCAAACCTGCAACCCCAGAAATTAAAGCTAATATACCTATAATGAATCCTATATAAGTTAGACCTTTTAAGAACTTAGTAACGTTGAAATCCCAATCTTCCACCTTCCTTTTCTTGAAGGATTTCCTCCTACTAGTCTCGTAAGCGGCATAAACAAGCCAAATAATTCCTAAAAGGAGCATTAACCAACCGCCAAGTTTTCCTAGTGGTTTTAAAATATTTTCTGTAAAATCAAATTGAAAAATCAATTATTTTCACTCTTAAATGTAAATTTAGATTTGTTATTATATTGTATATACAAACTTAAAAATATATTTCAAAGGGAGTCCAATAATTCAAAATTAGTATTTATAAGGATTAGCTTATGAAAGAAGTAGTTTTCTTAATGTAATCCATATAAAACTCAATCTCTTGATTTTTCTTGTTTTCATCCCATAAGTATTCATTTGCCATTAATTCAGCAACTTTGTTAGCAGCTTCAAATGCTTTTTTATGATGAATCCATAGAGCCATTTCTGTTCGTCTGCAAAATACATCAATTAAATGAGGCGTTAATTCATAACGTAATGTATAAAGTACCTCGGCTTTTATAAAATTATTTTCTTCGATAATTCTATCTCCTAATGATGAATCTTCTTTAATTAATTCCAAAATTTTTATAGCCCCTTTTCCATATTGATGATAGATATGATCTGCAATATCATTTTCTATTTCTAACTCCGTTTGTTTTAACTCTTTTAGCCAATCTTCTTTTTCAAGTCCAATAATGAAAGGTTGCTTGCTAAAATGTTTTTCTTTTATAGCATTAAGAAATAAGTTTTCATTTGTTATATGATCAAATACATCTTCAGCCATCGCTCTCCATTCGGTTAATTTACCCCCGGTTATAGTAAGCAATCCACCTTCAGAGAAAAATATGAAATGTTTACGAGAGACTTCACTCTCCGATTTCCCTTTCTGCATCACTAGTGGTCTTATTCCCGCATATGTCGATAATATATTTTCATATCCTATCTGAGCATTAGGAAAATAAAATTTAGCGGATTCAATTAAGTAATCAGCATCCTCTTTATTACAATAAGGATTAGCTAAGTCTCCTTTAAAGTCCGTATCTGTTGTACCGATAATAGTAAATTCTTCATTTCTTGGTAAAATAAAAAATGCTCTATCGTCTTTTTTCGAAAAAACTATCGCAGCATTCTGATTATTAATGTATTTCCTTCTATATTGAAGGTGAACTCCTTTCGTTGGACGAATCAAGGGATTAGGTATTTCATCGGGATAAATATCGATTAATTGATCAGTCCATATTCCTGTAGCATTTACTACTAATTTAGTTTTTATTTCAAGATCAACATTATTTTCTAAATCAGTGCATTTTACTCCAGTAATTCTCCCTTTATCTTTTATATAACCATTTACTTTACAGAAATTTACAATAACTGCCCCCCGAATAACAGCTTCTTTAATTATTTCTAAAGTTAGTCTCGCATCATCTAGATTTGTATCATAATATATTGCTCCACCTAAATTACCCTCTCTTATATATTCCGGTTCTATTTCAAAAACCTCTTCTGGTGAAAGCATCCGAAATTTCTTATAATTTTTAAATTCTGACTCATTATCGCTTAAAAAATCATAAACCTTTGCTGCACCTTTTATATCACGTATTTTATATTTTCCTCCCTCTAAATGAACAAATAAGAATGGTATTGGTCGTATAAGGTGGGGTATATGGGCTCTCATCCAATTTCGTTCATGTAATGCTTCCTTTACTAAGTCTAAATCTCCGTGAGCTATGTATCTAATACCTCCATGTCCAAGTTTTGAACTCCTTGAAGAGGTTCCTGCTGCAAAATCCTGCATGTCTACACACACAACCTTTAATCCCCTCATGGCTGCTTCTCTAGCAACTCCCGCTCCTGTAACCCCAGCACCTATAATTACTATATCATAATCTGTCTCTTGTAATTTTTTAATCATTTTGTCCCTATTCATATGATTCCAAGAACGATCAAACAGTTTCTTTTCTAAATCTTCCATATATATCAATTTGAAGAATTATTAAATCTAAATTAATTTTTCTTGATATGATAATTTTGCAGAAATATTTATTACAACTTTTTTTTAAAAATTGTCTAGAAGATTTTTAAGAATTAAAGGCATGGAGTAAATATCATAATAATTATGCTCTATAATTTCCTTTATTAATCCTATATATCTTTTGGGATTATCTTTATATTTACGATAACAGAGACCAACTAAATTACTTGGTAATGTATTATTTCTGGTCCATCTTAGTAGTTTTTCTTCCATACTTGTCAAAGAGTAATTATTGTATTTTCCTTTATATAGGCGACGACAATGATGGTATAGATCTATATGATGAAATTTGGTATTACTTTTTTCATATGGGGGATCATCTTCAGAAATCATAGGATTTTTATCAAAAAAATACAAAAATCGATTTGCTAAATATGGTATATCAAAGGTTTTTCCATTATAAGTAATGAAAGATTTAAAATTCGGAAATATTTGAGTTCTTAGATGTTCGTAAATTGCTATTTCTTCTTCAAGTTCTCTTGTGAATAAGAGATGGATTTTAAATTTGTTATTTTTAAAGAAACCAATCCCTACTAGGATGATAGGACTATCAATGATACCCAAAGTTTCAATATCTAAAAATAAAAAATCTTCAATTTTAAAGCAAAAACTTACATCTAAATCATTGATATGTCTATTTTTAGCCAGCGTTTTATAATCCTTGTTTTTAATTAAGTTTATAATTTGATTCGCTAGACTACTAAAATTTAAATTGTATCTTAAGTCTATGAGAGTTTTTATTCCTCTCTGATTTAATTTTTTTTCAATATACTCGCCTATATAATTTACAGTTTTAAGATTATATAACAATTTTTTCTGAGTCTTAAATAAATCTATATCATTTGGAATGTCTTTTTCCTCCCAGAAAAATTCTATAAATTCCCCCATATTATTGCTAATGGTACGATGATTTTGATACAAGTCTTGTAATCTTTTTCCACGATATTGTTCTACTAATGGTGTAATATCGAAGCTTTCGAATTTGTAATAATCCATTATCTATCATTAATTAAGATGTTTTATTTAATAATGAATTCTCTTAAGATTTATAGTAAAATTAAAAATTTATTGAACCTTTAGAGATCTTTAGCTATTATCTAGATTTTGCTTTTTCATTATTTAGTTTTAAAAAATCTTCTAGATTCAGCATCTCCAAGTATATAATGGCTCCCACCACCGTGTATCATACAGTACGCATCAAGAAGTCCAAATTGATTGCAATATTGCTCTGTAAATGCTCTTCCACCCATGGTTCTAAATAAATCTATGGAACTTTGAAATGCTAATTCACATGTTTGAATTTTTAACCCGATTACTTGATTGGCCATCATTTTAGAATCTGCGATTTGTGAACGATTATCGATCTCGCGAGCATAATTCATTAAAGCTGAAAGGTATAAATTTATTCCTCGAATATTCTTAGCAATTGGAAACCTAATAATTTGATATTGATGTAATTTGTGTTTAAATTGTTCGCGTTGAAGAGCAAAAGTATGAGAATAAAATAATTTTTTAATACTGTCACCTATTGCTTCAGCACTTATAACCAAACGTTCTTCAGTTAATTGATGAAACATTATATCTAGTCCATCACCATCGAGAAGATTATCTCTAGGAAGTTCAACATCATCAAAAACCAAACGGCTAACAAATGCATCATTCATACCATAAGTTCTTACTCTAGAGGATTCAAAATTTTTCAATTGTTGATGTTCAGTATCTACGATTATTCCGCCTAGTCTCCCATTATTTAATCTTCCATAAAGTATAAGGTTCTCAGCTAACATCCCATTGGTTATAAATAATTTTTTCCCATTCGCGATAACTTTATCTCCTATCTCATCTAGTTTTAACTCAATTCTAACAATGTCACTTCCTGCGTTAAACTCAGTCATGCCAGACGCTGCCATCAAACCATTTTTTATCACAGGAATGAGATATTTTTCCCGTTGATAATCATTAGCTTTATAATTTACAGGATTACAATAAAGTGTACCTCCCGATAAACGACCCATTTCAATACTCCAATTCCCACTGACATATCTATCACTATTAGGTGACCAAAAGCCACCACATAAGGATAAGGCTATTAGAACATTTCTAGTAACATTCCCAACTTCATGATCATCAAAATCAATAACCGTACTATAATAACCCTTTTCAGCTAATTTTTTCATAAAATTAACGACGATTTCACTTTTCTTTTCTTGAATTGGTTCTTCTGCCTTATAATTTAATTCTTCCAAGCTTTTTAAATCTTCTTCAAGATATTTTTCCATATATTCATAAAATTCAGCTAGGAAATGCTTTTCTTTCACATTAAATATTGGGTTATTCAATATATCCAATTCTGGAATATATTTACTAATTTCGAGTTTCGGAAATTCTGGGAGTCTTGTATCCATAATAAATAAGACAATTTTCACATGATTTTAAATTTTCTTTTCCATTAAGTTGGATTTTATTCCCATCGATGTAAATAAGTTGATTAGTAATCTTTTAATCAAAACAAAACATAACAATAAAATATTAAATCTATTTGAAAATAAAATTTTTAAAAATTAAATTGATATAAAATATCTAAAAGTGAAGATATAATGATTAAATTTAGTGATAAACAATTAAAAATACCTAAATTACTGCGACCAGTCTACTTAGCTACAGTTGGAATGTCAAAATTCGATCGTGCTTTTCCTGAAACGAGGACGGAAGAATTATGTATTCAAGCTTTAACAGCTGCTTCAGATTTTGTTAATATGACGCCAGCAGAATTAAAAAGATTCATTCATACTGCTTATTATGGTCATTTTGCCGATCATTTCGGTGATCAATTACTTGGAGAGGCTGTGATTCATGATAGACTCGGACTTGATCCTTTAGGAACTATTGGTATCAAGACGGGGGGCGCAACAGGTGGATCAACAATGTGGGAAGCGATTAAAGCCGTTGCTTCAGGATATAGTGATTGTGCTTTAGCCTTAGGATGGGAGCGAATGGATGAAGTGCCTACTGATGAAGGTAATCATCTTATATCATGTGCTGCAGATAAAGATTGGGAAACTCCCCTGGGACATATATATACTGGTTATTATGCTGTTATGGCTCAAAGATATTGGCAAATTTTTGGGAAAGCTGAAGATTCTTTTAGAAAAACAATGGCAGAAATTGCTGTTAAAAACCGAGGCTATGCAAGAATGAATCCTCATGCCCATGGCCCCATGGACATCACTGTGGAGGATGTAATTAACTCTCCTGTTATAGCATATCCTCTTCGCGCTTTAGATTGTTGTTTGATGAGCGTGGGCGCAGCATGTGGAATTGTATGTGATGAAAAAACAGCCTATGAAATAACGGACAACCCACTTCGGATCTGGATAGGTGCGGGGAGCCATACACTTAGAGTTGCGGATCGTCGTGATATGAAGATCCCACTTTTACCAAATGAGGAATCAGGGCAATATGATGATTTAGGTAAAAAATTTCCAGGAGGAGATAGATATCCCGGATTTAGCAGCTTCTTAGCTGCTCGAATTGCTGCTTATTATGCGTATAATATGACGGGTGTTGTTGATCCCAGCGAAGATTTAGATGTTGTAGAGCTTCATGATGCTTTTACGATTAGTGATATTCAAACCTACGAAGATATTGGAATTCGACCGTATGGGGAAGGCAGGGATTATATTGAGTCTGGAGATGCGTATGTGATTAATCCAAATACCAATAAACCTGGAAAATTACCTAGCAATCCCTGTGGTGGTTTAATAGGGTGTATGCATGCGGTAGGAGCTACGGGATTAATGCAAATTGCGGAGATTGGTTACCATATTTGGAACAGATGGGATGAAATCCATGAGCCTGAGGAAAAGTGGAAAGAATTTGGTCGAGAAAAACCAAAAGATTGGACTAGCTTACAGGTCAAAGGAGCTAAACGAGGGTTAGCCATCAGTCATGCAGGTGTCGGTTCTCATGTAACTTGTACTATAATAATGCATCCAAATCATTTAATAAAGGAGGATTAAAAAAATGCCAAAAACAGAAGATGAAAAAGGTTTTGTAGATATAGTAAATGGAAGGTATAAAGTGAGAGGCAAATTTCACATCATTGAAAAAAATCAACCTATCTTTAATAAGGATACAGGAAAGTTAGCAGGTGTTACTAATCCCAGAGATATGACATACATACACTCATATGGAGGAGAAGGTATATTTTTCGAATCTCTTGGCAAAGGAAAACTAATGGCTACAAGATGTGATAACGATAGATGTGAAACAAAAGGTTCTATTTATGAACCATTTCGAATCTATTGCCCAGATTGCTTAAGAAAAAATACTGTTGTAGATATTACTGAAAAAGCTCAAAAAACAGCAAAAATACACTCTTTTATTATTACTCATCGTTCTGGAGCTTTTAATACGCTTCCAAAACCAATTAAGTTCATAAACATTGAATTTGATGAAGAAGTAGTCACTATTCTTATGAGCGTGTTAGTTGTCGGAGAACCAGAAATAGGAAAAAAAGTTGTGCCAATCTTTCGAACCAAGAATCCAACTTATACAATTATGGATTTAATGTTTGTTGTTGAAGGTACAAAAGAGTCAGAGTTACCTGAAGGTTTTACATTCTAATTTTATTTTTTACAACTCTTTTTTTTATTTAAATAAGCATTTTCATTTCACTTTAAACATTTTTTGGAAATTCTATTAAAACTAAATAGAACATTCGTGGTAAAAAACCAACAAATCCTAAAGATTTATTCTTTATTTTTATTGAAAAAATTAATAATTCAATATGAGGAATTATTAATGCAAATAATTTCGCTAAAGATTTCATGAGTACAAAAAATATAGTTACCTAACGTCCAAATTATAAACGTGAAGCGTCTATAAAATAGAAAAATAAGCTTTAAAAAAATTTTATTTTACCTCCCCTTTTTTAAAAATATATTTATTGAAATGATAAATTCTTTTATAAAAATTATTTTGTTAGAATGTAAGTTATAACACGATATTAAAATAAGTAAAAAGTAAAAAAAATTTATTTATAGTTGCTTTTCGGTTTTGATGCCTATTCATAACATTACATGTTCTTGTTTTAGGTGAAATATTTTTCTTGCCTCTTCACCTTGAGCAATTTCTCGTCCTGCAATCTCAGCAACCTTTTTAGCCCATGCTACTTGCTCATAACTGCCTTTAGCTAATTCTCCTGTAATAATGCGAGTATTATCTTCTAATCCAACACGGATATGCCCTCCCAAAGCTGCAGCACATAATCCAGCTTGAAATTGTTGTTTAGAAACACCACATACACTCCAAGTAGCTTCTGGAGGTATTAGATCTAGCAGCAAAGCAAGATTTTTTGGGGAGAATGGAATTCCTCCGAGTACGCCCCATACAAATTGGAAATGTAATGGTTGTGTGAATGTACCTTCTTGTCTATTTAGAAAAAGCATATTATACAAGCCTCCTAAGTCGTAAATTTCCATTTCTGGTTTAGTGCCTGCTTTTTTCATCTCTTTCGCAAATTTTGAAATCGTTCTAAATGTATTTGCGAAAATATTATCTACGCCCATACCAACTTTTCCTGTTCGGTAATCACCGACTGCAAAATTCATGGAAGCTGTATTTAAAGATGCTAGGGGGGGTTTAAATGTTTGAACTGGTGCTATTCTTTGTTTATCAGTTGCAACTGAACTAATAGCAGTACTTAAATTGATTATTACATCTGGTGCTTTTGATTTAATATTTTCTAGAACTGCTTTTATTAACTCTAACTCATGCGTTGGATTGCCTTTCTCTGGATCTCGAGCATGAATGTGGACAATCGCAGCACCTGCATCATAACACTTTTTTGCTTCATCTCCAAATTCTTCTGCAGTATAAGGAACATCTGGATTATTAGCTTTAGTTGTAATTGCACCAGCTAATGCTGCTGAAATAACTAATTTATTTTCTGGGTTTGAATCTGACATTTAATATCACATTTTTTTTATTTAGTTTGGATTTATTTTAATAAGAAAAATTAATTGTTTAGTAAAAATTACACATCTTTATATTTAAACTTTAAAAGATCAAAATTCTCTGACACAAAGCTTGTAATTCTTTGAATAAAATTGAATAAATTTTGTTTGCATAAATCAACTTAAATGTTGAAAATTATCTACTTTGTTCTAATCAGTTAAACTCAATTTGATATTTTTTTTATATTATTCAACCAATATTATAATAATTTTAATAATAAATTAAAAAAATGAGAAAATTAAAAATGGATAGAGAAGTTGCAATAGTAGGATCTGCTCAAACACAATATGAAGCAGAAAAAATAGATTTGACAATTTCAGAATGTGTTTTAAATATATGAGGAAATAAATATGAATCTTAGAGAATTAGTTAAAAGCCAAGCAGAAAAATATAAGGATAAGGTTTTTTTATATTGGAAAGATATAACGGTCTCCTATTCTCAATTGGATGCATTATCAAATAAAGTAGCGAATTTTTTATATGATTTAGGAATAAGAAAAGGAGATAAAGTAAGTGTTTACTTACCAAATATACCCGAATATGTGTACTTATACTTAGGTATACCTAAAATAGGAGCAGTTACTGGTCCTGTGAATGCCTTGTTTAAACCTAGAGAAGTGAAATTTGTCGTTGGGCATTCAGAAGCTAAAGCAATTATTACTATTCCGAAATTCGTGGAAATAATTAATCAAATTAAAGGAGAACTTCCTAATTTAAAGTATGTAATCATAATCGGAGAACCTGTTGAAGGAACCTTAAATTATAGTGAATTAATGGAAAAAGCTTCACCTAATGCTCCTCCTGAGGTGAATATCGATGAAAAAAAAGATCCTGCTGCTATACTTTATACTTCAGGAACCACTGGTTTTCCTAAAGGTGTACTACAAACTCATTTTAACATTAGGAGAAATGCTGAAATGATACGAGATTTCATGGACGCGAAAGAATACTACAGATTTATGCTAATTTTACCATTATTTCATGTTAATGCTCAAATTGTCACTATTATGGGACCACTTGTAATAGGAGCGAGCTCGATTTTAACACCTGGATTTTCAGCTCAAACACATTGGGAAACTGTTGCAAAATATAAAGCATCTACTTTCAGTTGTGTTCCAACAGTACTTTCTGTTTTACTTAAAATGCCATATGAAAATCTTGATCTTTCTTCATTAGAATTTATTATTTGTGGAGCTGCTCCTTTACCTGTGGAGGTATTTCGGGCATTTGAAGACACATTTAAATGCAAAGTAGTTGAGGGCTATGGCCTCACAGAGGGTACATGCGCTTCTTCTGTTAATCCACTACCAACGGAAACCGAAGATAGGCGAAAAATAGGTAGCATCGGTTTACCTTTACCAGGAAATGAAATGAAAATTGTAGATAGCCAAGGTAACGATCTTCCACCAAATTCTAAAGGTGAAATTGTTGTTAAAGGTGATAACGTCATGAAAGAATATTTCAAAAATCCAGAGGCAAACGCTGAAACTCTTAAAGATGGGTGGTTATATACAGGAGATATTGGTCATATGGACGAAGATGGTTTTTTCTACATAACTGATCGTAAAAAAGATATGATAATCCGAGGAGGAGAAAATATATATCCACGTGAAATTGAGGAAGTGATTTACTCTCATCCAGCAGTTTCATTGGGTACCGTTATTGGAGTGCGGGATGAGATTTATGGAGAACTTCCTAAAGCTTTTATTGTATTGAAAGAAGGAGAATCTATTGCTGAAGAAGAAATTATCGCATATTGTAAAAAACATCTAGCTGATTTTAAAGTACCGAAATACGTGGAATTTAGGGCCAGTCTCCCTCAAACACCTACAGGAAAGATAATGAAACAACCACTTCGCGAAGAGGAAGAAGCTAAAACAGGGAGAGTATTTAGCACTTAATTTTTTTTTAATCTTTATTTTTTTTTTAATAATTTTAAATCCATTTTTTCTTCAATAATCAATTAAAAGCTTTTATAGATGATTCATTCAATATTATAATTATTTCTTATTAAAAAAAAGAGAATATGAAAAATGGATAAAGTAGCAATAGTTGGATGTGCTCAAACAAAATATGAAGCAGAAAAAATTGATTTAACAATTTCAGAACTTGTTTTTGAAGTTGTTAAAAAGTTACATAATGAGTTAGGAATTACAAATGATGATGTTGGCTGCGTAATTACTGGTTCGAATGATTTCAATGATGGAAGAACAATAGCGAATATGGCGATTCAAGATGCTGTTGGGTCAGTTAGAAAAGCAGAATCTCGAGTTTCTGGTGATGGTGCGTTTGCTTATGTGTATGGTGCTATGAGAGTCTTATCTGGAGAATATGAAACTGTTTTGGTTGTTTCACACTCTAAATGCTCGGAAGGTAATCAGTATCTTATAAACAATTCAATATTTGATCCATTTTATCAGCGACATTTAGGGTTAGATCAAATTTCTTCTGCTGGTTTAATGGCAAATATGTACATGAGCAAATATGGAGTTAGTGAAGAACAAGCTGCAAAAGTGGTAGTAAAAAATCGAAAAAATGCTATTAATAATCCTTATGCTCATCTACAAAATGAAATATCCATGGATGATGTTTTGAATTCACCTATGTTGGCATATCCTTTAAAAGAATTAGACTTTCCCCCATATAGTGATGGGGCAGTAGCAATGCTCCTCACTAATGAGAGCAATGCTAAAAAGTTTACTGATACGCCAGTTTTGTTAAAGGGATATGCAAGTTGTACTGATGCATATTATCTTGGACACCGAACTATGACTGATTTAATAGGGTTGGAGCATGCCGCAAAAGAAGCTTTTAAAATGGCTGAAATTAAAGATCCAATCAAAGATCTAGATGTAGCTGAAGTTTTTGAAGCTTTTTCTGTGCATGAACTTATGATATATGAAGCTTTAGGATTATGTGGGAAAGGAGAGGGAGGTAAATTTATTGAAAGGGGAGAAACACAAATAGATGGATCAATTCCAGTAAATCCATCAGGAGGCGTATTATCTAGCAATGTTGCGATGGCTAATGGTTTAATTCGTGTAGCAGAGATTGCTTCACAACTAATGGGTAAAGCAGAAAAGCGACAAATAGCTGATGCAAAAACAGGATTAGCTTACGGAATGAATGGGATATGCTCACAAGGGAATTGTGTATTAATATTCGGAGGTGAATAAAAGATGCCAAAAAATAATGTAGCTATTGTAGGAATAGGGCAAACTAAATTTAGAAGTAAAAGAAGAGATGTGAATATTCCTGAAATGATCTATGAGGCTGTTAAAATGGCACTTGATGATGCTCAAATGGAGCCTAAAGATATTGATGCAATTCTCATAGGTAATATGGACCATTTTGAGGGTATTAATTTCTCTGAGATGTGGTGTGGGATTGACGCAGCACCAGGATATTTAAAGCCTGTGGTAAAAATTGCTACAGGAGGAACTACGGGGTCATCTTTAGGTATTTGTGGATATTATAATATAGCTTCTGGAATTTATAAAAAGATATTAGTTGTGGGATGGGAGAAACTTAATGAGGGAGGGGCTACTACAGGAATAATAACTGCTTTTGATCCAGTATGGGAACGTCCTTCATTAGCAGGAGCATTAGGTCCACTTGCTTTAATGGCAAATATTTATGCTGCAAAATATGGAATTACATCTGAACAAGCAGCAAAGGTAACAGTTAAAAATCGAAGTAATGCTGCCAATAATCCGTTCGCACATTTACAAATGCCTAACATTACTTTAGATTATGTAATGAATTCGCAGATGATATCATATCCCTTGAGATTACATGATTGTTGCCCGCAAAGTGAAGGAGCTTGTGCTGTTATTTATGCAAACGAAGAGGAAACTAAAAAAATAACAGATAATCCAGCGTGGTTTAAAGGAGTCTCAACAGCTCACTATTACACTTTTGGTACAGATGATATCATGTATAACCTTCCAACAGCAACCATAGCATCAAAAAAATTATATAAAAAAGTAGGAATTAAAGATCCCATTAAAGATCTTGACGTAGCAGAAATATATGAACCAACTTCATGGTCAGAACTGAGTTGGACTGAAGCATTAGGTTTTGCAGAACTGGGTGGTGGTGGAAGATTGTTGGATGAGGGTATTACCCACATGAGTGGCGAGTTACCAGTGAATCCTTCTGGAGGCGTATTAAGTACTAATCCGATTGGTGCAACAGCATTAGTTCGGTTTGCCGAGGCTGCAATACAAGTTATGGGTCGAGGTGGAAAGCGACAAGTATCAGATGTAGAAACTGCATTAGGTATGGGTTTTGGTGGTAGTCTATGGACTGAACTTGCAATATTAGGAATGGATCCAAATCCATTGAGGTGATAAAGATGGGAAAAAAAGAAAAAGAATTTCAGATTAAATGGAAAACAGATTTGCCCTATAATTATTCTATAGGGAAGTTGGCAGTTAAATATTTTGAGGAACTTAAGGAGAATAAGAGGATTATGGGAAGTAAATGCCCTAAATGTGGTAAAGTGCATATGCCACCGAGAACTGTTTGTGCAGATTGTTTAGTAGAGATGAAGCTTGAGGATATGGTTGAACTTTCTCCAAGAGGTACTCTTGAAGGGTTCACAGTAGTCAATTATCCTTTTATTGATCCAACTACAGGAGGAATGCGTCCATTCCCTTATGGTTATGGAATATTCAAGTTAGATGGTGCTGATACTTATATGATGCACTTTGTAAATGAAACTGATCATACTAAATTCAAAATAGGACAACGTGTAGAAGCTGTGTTTAAAGAGAAAAGAGAAGGAAATATTGGAGATATTCCTTATTTTAGAATTATAAGAGAGGGATAGGAGGGATAAAAATGAGTGAAGATAAAGAGAAGAAAATATTTAGAGGGAGAATTAAAGTCCCATATAAACATACTGCTGGAGCATATGTTGAAAGATTTATTACTGAAATAGGAAAAAATCATAAGATTATGGGTGTTAAATGTCCAAAATGTGGTAAGATATTTGTACCTCCCAAAATGGTATGTTTTGAATGCTTTGAGAAAATGGAAGAATGGGTAGAACTTGGAAACCAAGGAACTATTAAAGGTTTCACTGTTGTTTCACATTCAACGCCGGTTTTGCCTTTAAAGCCTCCTTTTACTTATGCTATAATTACTCTCGATGGTGCGAGTACTGATTTTGTACATATTATAAATGAGAGTGACCCAAAAAAGTTAAAAGCCGGGATGCGCGTCGAAGCTGTGTTTAAAGAGAAACCAAGAAAAAGGATATTAGATATTGAATACTTTAAACTGATTTAAATATTAATATTAAAGAATTTTTACTTCTTCTTTTTTTTTAAATGTTATTGGCTATTTTGTATGCTCTATGAACAGCGTCTAGGACAGTTTGGGGTTTTCTTACATCTCCGATTTTCTCTAATTCAATATTATTAAGCTGTTTTATCTCTTTATAAAGAATATTGTTAGGTTCTACTCCAGTTGCATAATAGATTATATCGACATCATTTATTAATTGTTCTTTATCAGCAATATCAAGATAACTCACATAATTTTCTCCAATCTCTTTTACTTTTACACCAGTATGAAATTTGATTCCTAAAGCATCACATTTATCGAGAAGGACCCATTTGGTTGTTTTTCCTAGAGCTGAACCTAACTTTGGTAGTTGTTCTAATACGGTTACTTTATTTCTTCCCCTATGCAGCATGTTTAATGCTATTTCAGGCTCGAGAGCTTTGTAGAATGTAAGAAAATCAAATGCTTCAAGACTTAAAGAACCATATTTAGCTAAATAAATGGCAAGTTCTATTCCAGTTGCACCTCCACCAATTATAACATTATTTTTACCAATTGGAGCATCCATACTAAAAACATCATTAGCCCAATATACATTTTCTCTGCTTATTCCAGGAATAGATGGTTTTATTGGTTTTGACCCTGTTGTTAGAAGAACTACATCTGGATTGAATTCCTTAACTGTATCAATTGTAACTTCATGTTCGAGATGTAAATAAATTCCATATTTTTGAATCCAATATGAATAATTATCAATCATTCTTTTAAACTCATTTCTTCCGGGAGGAATCCAAATAATGTTTAATAAGCCTCCAATTTTATCATCTTTTTCAAAAATGTGAACATCATGACCTCTCATTCCAGCAACTCTGGCAGCTTCTAGTCCTCCGGGACCCGCACCAATGATCATTACTTTTTTCTTTTCTTTTAAAGGTTTTAATTCTGTCTTGGCTTCTCTACCTGCTCGTGCGTTCCTTAAACAAGAAATAGGCACTAATTTAAATATCGCGTCAAAACATCCTTGATTACAGCCTACACAAGACATTATATCTCGAAGTTCATTATTTATTGCTTTCTTTGGTAAATATGGATCTGCTATTAATGATCTACCCATGCAGATAGCATCTGCTTTTCCTGCCATCAAAATTTGTTCAGCTAATTCAGGATTATTGATTCTGTTGGAAGCAAAGATCGGAATAGATACTTGATTCTTAACATTTTCAGCTAAGTATGAATAACACCCTTCTGGAACATCCATAGTTGTTTGAGGTGTTTTGGTTTCATGCCAACCTCCTGTTACATTAAAGTAATCCAAATACTTACCTAATTTTTTAGCTATAATAGCTTTTTCTTTATAAGTATTACTTCCTGGAACAAAATCATCACCAGAAATACGATATCCAATTACAAAATCATCCACACTGGATCTCATTAATTCAATTGTTTCAATGGGGAATCTTAAACGATTTTCGAGATTACCACCATATTCATCAGTTCGTATATTTGTTTTTGGAGATGTAAATTGAGTAAATAGATAACCAGCATTAGCGCATATTTCTACGGCATCAAATCCTGCTTTTTTTGCTCGAACTGTAGCATCAGCAAAAGCTTGTTGCTCTCTTTTAATATCTTCAAGAGTCATCTCTCTCGGAGTTGTTTTACTGAAGTTACTATATACAGCAGATGGAGCAATTGGGGCTTTACCAATTATTTGGGGATATGTATAAGCTCCACTATGGTATAATTGGCAAACCACTTTTACATCTTCTCTAGCTTTATGTATAGCTTCGGCAAATTCTGTTAACTTTGGAAGATATTCATCACTTTCAACTGAAATCATCATAGGGACCCCTTTTCCATAAAGATCTACATAACATCCTCCAACAATTAACATTCCAACTCCACCTTTTGCTCTTTCAGCATAAAAATCAATTAATTCTTTGGTGATAAAACCATTACTTGCAAGGTTAAGATTCAAAGCAGGCATTATGATACGGTTGGAGATCATCATATTCCTAATTTTAAGGGGTGAAAATAATTTAAAGAACTTCAATTTTAATTCTCAACATAAATATAATTTTTAATTATGAATAACGTGGTAATTTATTAAAATTTAATTAGAATAAAAAAAAGCAAGCTATTTATTATATGTTTTAGTAAAGATAGCAGTAGTTAAAGTTATTTAATGAAAGCATTTGGCTTTTTTCATTTAAAAAGGGAAATAAATAGTTTTTTTATCCAAATAAAATTATATTACTCAAAAACTAAATTTTAGAAGAGAATGAAAATGAGTGAAAACGCTGTTTTAATAGATGAAAACGAAGATAAAACAATTACGACTATAAAAATGAATCGTTTAGAAAAGAAAAATGCTATGAATTATGATTTAATGGTCGGACTTCAAAAGGCAATTGATAAAGTGGAACGAACGAATACAAGAGTCGTCATCATTACTGGAGGAGATGATTTCTTTAGTTCAGGTATAGATTTAAACTTTTTAACTGGTCAAGAAAAAGATCCTGAGGGTGTTATTCCTGATTTACGAATTCCGAGGAATTTTAGATATTTTGCTAATACATGGATCCATCCAATTTTTACAAAAATAGAGAAAATGGAAAAACCCGTTATCGCTAAAATAAATGGCTATTGTTATGGTATGGCATTTGAGCTAGCATTAGCATGTGATTTTCGATTTTGTACAGAATCAGCTGAATTCCATATGTTAGAATCTAGGATAGGTATGAACCCAGACGTGGGAGGTACAATCAGGTTAACAAGACTTGTGGGTATCCAAAATACTAAAGATATCATTTTAACTGGACGTCAATTTGATGGAAATGAAGCTTATAGACTTGGAGTTGTAAATCGGGTTGTTAAAAATCATGAAGAATTAAATTCAATTATTAAAATGTATACTAATGAACTAATGGCTAGTGGACCTTTAGCAATTGGACTTGCAAAAAAGTTGATAGATGATTGTTATGGGAAGGATACTGCTTTTGGTTTAGAGCTTGAAACATTAGTAAGTTCTCAATTACTTCAAACTAAAGATGCTGTAAACGCTGCTTTAGCTCGCTTAACAAAGACTAAGCCTAAATGGCGATGGAAATAATTATTATTTCATTTTAAAGTTCTTTTAAAGCCAGTTTTTTCAATTTTTCTTGATTTGGCTTTCCAGTTTCGAGATCCCATTCTCTATAATTATAATACTCTTTTTTTAATTGCTCAAAGTTAGGTGATTTACCAGCGCATTCCATTGCTTTTAGTGGTTCAAGCAGGATTTTTGGTAATCGATCATCTTTGGGAGAAATCCCCATTTTTAGATTAAATAGTCTTTTTATCATGAAAATTCTTTCACCATAATCTTTAAGTTTTTCAATATCACAATTTAGCCCTATAGCTGTTTGTACTAATCTAGCAATTATTGATGGTAGTGGATTCGCGAAAACACACATAATTAATGAACTATAAAGAGAACGATAATCTTGAGCTCTAGAACTCATTATAGCCATTTCTGAATCATCCTTAAATTTATCAATAGTTTCTATTCCAAATTCTTCAAGAGGAGTTCCTAATAAAATAGTACACATATCACAAGAATTATGGCAAGGACCTCTAGGAGGAGCTATTGCATATGCTATTACCATACCGAAATTAGATCTTAGATCATGATATGGTACTTCCATTCCATATACTGTTGCTATTTCATCTTGATTTATATTAAATTCTTTCCCTATTGCATCAGATCCCTCAGCTAATAAATCCCCTATACCTTCTCTTAGTGATATTTTTTCAATCATCTCTAAAGCAGGATTAATATCCCCCCATTTAGGATTCAATCCATTTATTTGTTCAGAACTGATTTTGCCCGAACCATATAAATAATATATAAATGCTATTATACTACTACAACTAATTGTATCAATCCCATAATCGTTACATAATACATTTGCTTTTACAATTGATTCTATATTATCATTTAAAATCATAGAGCCAAAACCAGCGAGAGTTTCATATTCTGGAGCCTCAACCTCTCCATCAGTTTTATAGATTCCTGTTTTTACAAGAGCTTTTTTAGCACATCCAATAGGACACGAAAAGCAGGGATATTTCCGTTTAATAGTTTTTTCTAGAGCCGTCATTCCAGAAATATTGTAAGCACCTTCCCATTCTTCACCAAGGGTCCAATATTTCTTAGGTATTTCTCCAGTTGAATTCCATAAGTCTATACCGGCAGATGTACCAATATCACCATACATTTTGGATGTAAATGCTTGATTCACATCATTTAATGCTTTCTGGACTGATACTTTGAACTTTTCTGAGTCTGCAACTTCATATTGTTTTTTTTTACCTCGAACAGTTATAGCTTTTAACCTTTTTGAACCCATGACTGCCCCCATTCCCGTTCTTCCCGCGGCTTTCTCTTCCGAGGCAATTATAGCATACTTAACTAAATTTTCGCCCGCCTGTCCGATGCATGCAATCCTAGTTAAAGGTGAATCTGATTTTTCTTTTAATATTTTTGAAGTTTCTAATATCCCCTTTCCCCATAGAAATACTGCATCCTTAATCTTAGTACCATCTTCCGTAATTTTAAGATAAACAGGATTTCTTGAAGCACCTTTAATAATAATACCATCATAGCCTGCTTTCTTAAGCTCTGGACCAAAGTATCCTCCACAATTAGATTCTCCCCAAATTCCTGTATAAGGAGATTTTGCACATACAACAAATCTTCCACTTGTTGGAATAGTTGAGCCGCAGAATGGGCCCGTCATAAACATTAAAATATTTCCTGGAGATAAAGGATCTGTATCTTTTTCGAGATAATCATAAAGATATCTACAACAATATCCAGCACCTCCAAGAAAATCTTTTGCGATCTCTTCATTAAGCGATTCTTCAGAAATTTCTTGGTTAGATAAATTAACTATTAATAATTTGCCTGCAAACCCTTTCAGAGCCCCCATAATATAATTCCCCTTCTTAAATTATAGTAATGGTTTTAAAAATCAATATCTTTTCCTTCGTAAGCATAATAATATATTTTCCTGTAATATTCATCTGTAATTGATCTTGGGGTCATTACACTTGTAGCGTCTTGAAAACAACAAGCAACTAACATATCAATATTATTCTCAAAATCTGTTCTTGAAACTCCTAAATCTTGTAATTTAGCGGGAAAATCAACCGTCTTTTGTAGTTCTTTGATTTTATCGACAGCTTTAAATGCTGCTTTTTTGTTATCTTCATCCCATTTAGTCCATCCCAGCTGTTTAGCAATTTTAGAATATATTTCTAAGGTCTCATCATCTTTATCAGGATTATTCAGACAAAATTGTGAGATATATGGAAGTAAAATTCCAACTGTTTTTCCATGATGTGTATGAAAGACAGCACCCCAACTATGACCCATACCATGACCAATATGAACTTGAGAGTTGCTGAAAGCTAAACCAGCCATAGTAGCTGCTTGATGTAGGTAATCTCTTGCTTCCAGATTTTTCCCATCTTTGTAGACAATTGGCAAATATTTAAAAATAAGCTCTATAGCTTTTAAACCCATTGCATTTGAAAATTCATTCTTCCAATTAGACACCATACCTTCAATAGCATGAGATAAGGCATCAAAAGCCGTATCGACTGTTAAATTTGGAGGCATACCCTTAGGAAAGATAGGATCCACTATAGCATACGTAGGAGTGATTCCCCTGTGAGCATAAATAAACTTTTTCCATATATCATCCTCAAGTCGAGAAATAATTGTTCCATTTGTTGCCTCTGAACCTGTTCCCGAAGTAGTTGGAATTGCAATAAATTTAGCTTTTTTACCAGTCTCATACAAATCAGATCTAAAAAGATGAATATCATCAATGTTCAATTCTGGAAATTCATATAAAACCCATGTTGTTTTCCCAGTATCTATAACAGATCCTCCACCTAAAGCTATAATTAAGTCGGGAGAATAAAAATTACACTGTTCTCTCGCCTTTAAAACGCCTTGTTCCCTTGGATCAGGAATAACTTCATTAAATACTTGGAATTTTTTACCAAATTTTTCTAATTTTTCTGTCAATATTTTAAGATAACCTAATTTTTCAATATTTTTATCAGTAACAATAAAACATTTATTACCCTTAATATTTTGAATAAAATCAAGGCTATCTTCTCCATAAATTATATTTGGACTGTAGAAATACCACATATTTTTCCCCTATAAAATTAGTATTAATGTTTTGAATATACTCCTTAAATAAAAACTATTTTTCTTTGAAAAATCCATTCTGATAAAAAAAAATAAAGTTAGAATATTTTTATAAAAATTCAAATTCGAAGCGACCAAGACTGTTCACAATCTCTAACGCAGCTTTAGTATGACGCATTAATTTAGCCATGTCGCCTTCAAGTCTTAATTTACCAGCCATTATAGCTCTTATTGGATCAATTTCTTTTTTCGTAACAGCTACAAAATTATCATAAGGTCCAGCCATGGTATATTCTGTTTCTATTTCTTCACTTTCTGGTACAAGTCTAGTTCCTGTACATTCTCCGTGATATAATCCGATAAATACTCTAACTACGTGATCTAAATTACCACTAGGTTCGATAACAAGAAGCATATTCCCTTCCCAAGTAAGAGCTGATGGTTTGTAATCTGGATTTTCATTTATAGCCTTACCGAATGCTTCAACCCATTCTTCTGATAATATTTTCATTCTTATCACTTTTATATTTCTTCATAATTTTTTAATATATTAATTGGTAAAATTGAATTTAAGATTTCAATTTTTTTAAATTTAGATTAAAGTTAAATCAATATGTATATCAGTTAAAGGATATGAAACACATGGATGAATATAACCATAATCTTGATCAATTTCTCTTATTGTCACTTCTGGGAGCGTGAATATTTTACCTGATACAAGTTTAGTTCTACACAAAGCACATGCCCCTGAACGGCATCCATTATTAATACTTATGCCTAACTCTTTTTCTCTTTCAAGTGTATTTAATAAAGGCTCAACACATGGAGCTTCAATTACTTTCTTAATACATTTTCCTTGTTGTATGAGTTCAATAGTAATCTTTATAGCATTTGAAGATGTAATATCTTTTGGCCATCCTGTTATTCCTGTTACATCATCAGGAACACCATAAGATTCATATATAATACGATGTGGGGGGACCCCTAATTCTTTCATTTGTTCTTTTATGAATGAATACATTGCGCGATTTCCAACTATATAAAAGAATTTGTTTTCAACCAATTTTATCTGATCTAAAATCTTATCTTTTGTAATAAATCCACAGGCACCATCCCAATTTGGTCCCGGTTCTGACAGAATATATTGAACTCTGATGTTAGAGCGTCTTGTCACTAAATCTTCAAGTTCATCTTTAAATAAAATATGATCCTCAGATAAACATCCAAATAACAGCCAAATATTCAATCCTAAGTTCCGTTGAGAGATATCTCTTAATAATGAAATGAATGGTGTAATTCCAGAACCACCAGCAATAAAAACTAAATCTTTTCCATGAAAAACACGATTATAATACAATTCCCCTAAAGGTTCTGTCGCTTCTAATATATCTCCAACTTTTAAGGTATCAAGTAAATAGATACTAACAAAACCTCCCTCTTTTCTTTTTACTCCTAATTCATAATAAGCAAGTTGATTTGGAGACGAAACAAGTGAAAAAGGTCTAGATGTTCTTACACCATTAATTTCCACATTGAGACCAATATATTGACCTGCTCTGAATGGTGCTAATGGTTTGTCATACCTTGCTGAAACGAAACGGAATAGCTTAGTATCTTTAGAAAGTTCTTGTATGTCTGTGATTTGCAATAATTGCTTTTCTGGATGAATACGTTCACAAAGATTTTCCAATCCATCAAAGTAATATGGAATTGGCTCAACTTCATCTCGCCACTTTTTTAATTTTTCAAGTTTCTGATATTTTTTTACATCATTCATTATCTCTTTTTCCATTTCTTACCACCTCTCTTCTTTTTCATCTCTTAAATACATTCCAGCAGCAATCCTCCCGCTAAGAATGCTTGTAGAGAATCCACCACCGACATTAGTCCAAGCACCACTCTGATATAATCCTGGAATTGAGCCTCGGCTTTTTAATCGCAGTGTTGGACCATTTAAAAGATCTTGAGTATATCCATAGATGGCCCCTTCTATATTTTTTGAATATCGATAATATGTTAGAGGAGTTGCAGCTTCTGCTACTTCTATATACTCACGAATATCTGGACAAATAGTTTTTTCGACCAATTCAACCATTTTGTCAGCAATATAATCTTTAACTCTAAAATATTGATCAGGAGAAATTGATTGCCATAATTTACCCATTTGTAATGTAGTAAGAACAAGTTGGGTTGTTCCTGGAGGTGTGATATCATTATAAATATGATTATAGCAAGCGGCTACCATATATTTAGGAGGTTCTAACTTAGTAAACGTTTCATATGCTTTATTTAAATCATCTGTTTCATTAATAAACATCTCATGAACATTCAATCCCAAATCTTTATATGGAGCGTTTAACCCTATATAAACTGAGAATGCAGACGGCCCTATTTCTGGAGCATAAATCTTTTTTTTATAATTATCCGGTACGATATCTTTGGGAAGCATCTTCATTGTTGTACATATTGGATTAACATTTGAAATTACTGCTTTACATTCATAAATGTCACCATTAATAAGTTCAACACCACACACTCTCCCCTTTTGAACTAGTATTCGGTTAACTAAAGCATTATACCTAATATTACCTCCTAATTCTTCAAAAGCTTTCACAATAGCAGTTGTAAAAGCATGTGATCTTCCCATCGGAAAAGCAGCACCCCATCTTAAATATGTAATTAACATAGCAATGAATGCATAGGCGTTTAATCTAGAAGGAGGTAACCCCAAATATCCCCACAATTGTGCAATAATTGCCATCAAGCGTTTATCAGTAAAGAATTTATCGAATACCTCTTGTAATGTAAGCCCAGAAACCCGTACAAGCCAAGGATGTTCCTTAAGAACTTCTGCCTGTGAATATTGACCTCTTCTTCTCACCATAAATTCAATACCATCTAATACTTTTCGACACATATCTATAAATTCCTCTATTCCCTTTTTCTCAGAGGGAAAAAGTTCTATGAGTTTCTCAGTATATTCTTCTAGTCCGATAGGTAAGGTAACATCATATCCATCTAAAAATACACTTCTATAAAATTCTGGAATTTGTTTGAATTGGATTTTGTTCGGAATTACTCCTATTTTCTCTAAAAATCGGTATAAGCTACCTTTATTGGCTTCTGTACCAATATCACTTAATTCATGTAAAGCACCCTCAAATTCAAAACGCCCCCTAACAAAGGATGTAGCAAAACCTCCCGGGACATTATGTTTTTCCAATAATAATACTTTCTTCCCAACAAGAGCAAGTTGACAAGCAGCACCAAGTCCTCCGAGACCAGCACCAATGACAATTATTGGATAGGTGCCCACCACTCTACTTTCATCATAAATACTATCATTCATAAAAAATAATTCTATTAGATAACATTTAAAATTATAGATTTTAGATATTAAAATTACATTTTTTAACAAATAAGAAAAAGAGAATAGTAATTTCTCTTTTGAATGAAGAGTTTACTATAGATTTTATTAAATTATTTGTTTAACGTCCAATAAATATAGGATCTCTTTTTTCTTTAATAGATTTCATAGATTCGCTAAAATCTTTTGAAGTAAAAGCCTTTCTCAATGCTCTATTCTCCAAATCTAATGTTCTCTCTAATATATCTTTAAAATAAGAATGCATTGTTTTTTTCATTAGCTTTAATGATAAAGATGCACCTTTAGGAGGGATTAACCTTAAAGCTTGTTCTCTAGCATAAGGTATTAGTTCGTCTGGTGGGAGGATTTTGTTGACGAGTCCTAGTTCATATGCTCTCTGTGCCGTAATTTCTTCACCAAAATAACAAATTTCTTTTGCTTTTTGAAAACCGACTAATAATGGTAAAAGAAATGAACATGCAAATTCAGGTACTATCGCTCTTTTGGAGAAAAAAAATCCCAGCCAAGCATCTTCTGCCATAAAAATCAAATCCGCACAAGCTAAAGGCATAGTTATTCCGCCTCCTATAGCCATACCATTAATTGCAGCTATAACTGGCTTATTAAAATCCCAAAATTTCATACACACCTTTTTTTGTGCGATATCCATGATATCAATTTCTGGATATTTTCTCATTTCTTCCATCATTTCTGGTTTAAAATATCCTCCAGAGGTAAAAGCATTTCCTCTAGGATCTCCCGTAATGATTAGCACTTTAGCATTTTTATCCTTATCCATATCCTCTAGAACTGTATACAATTCTAAAAAACTAATATAAGTTACAGCATTTCTTCCCTCGGGTCTTGAAATAGTTGCTGTACAAATTCCATTATCTTCCTTTTCATAAATAATATCTTCAAAATCTTCTATTCGCATAATTAATAATAAATTAAATTTTTGATATTGAATAAATTTTGAATTTTGGAATATTTAAATTTAATTTTAATTTAATCTTAATCTAAAGGAAAAGAGAGTTTATTTATTGGATGCTTATTATTTATTATTTTATTTCTAAATGTTATTCTTGAATTTAAAGCAATCATTGCATCTACGATGGCAACAGCAGGAAAGATGTATTCTGCTTTTTTCAATGCCCCATATATTATATAATCAGCACCCATGGCCTGAGCTAATGCTGATCCGGTAGTCTCACATGCTTTTTTAAAATCACCATTAAATATCCTATTTTTTATACACCATCTACCAATTATTCCAGTGGGAGCGGTTCCAGCTGGGAAACCAAATTCTTGTTTCAGACCATATATTCCTCTTGAGGCAATTCCTATTGTAGGGAGTTCAAGTACATTTGTAAATAATAAAATATTCTTAATTCCTGCTGTTTGAGCTTTTTCAATTAAACCAATGTTCTCATCTTTTCCTAATAAAATATCTATCATTCCATTGATTTTGGGATTCCTTGGATTTAAAGATTGAATTAATGCAGATTTAACGTGATATTTTTTTATAGCTAATATTTCATTATCTATAACAGCATAATTAATAGAATTATAGATTAATCTTTCAATTAATCCAATTTCTTCAATATATTTTAGGAGGTTTATTCTAATATTAGTTGGTGCATTTAGTAAAAATGGATCTTTAGTCAAGCCCGATACGAAATCAATATATTTTTGAAGCGCAAGTTCATTAGTTCCATTAATATCTAGCATACAAGGATTTCCACTTTTATCAGAAATTTCTTTTTGATAATAAATTAGTCTTTCTGCCTCCTTTTTATTTATAACACCCAGTTTTTCGTTTAATACTAATTTATCTCCTTTACAAAAAATACTGCCAATTAAAACTGTAGGATTCTCACTTATTTTCCCGCCTAATTTAATTCCACAAATATTCAAAATTTTTTGTTCTTTTTTAAAATTCATCATAAGTTAAATAGCTCTTAGCAATTATTTTAATTGAATTTTCTAGATAAAGTTATGAGTTTTAAATAATTCAAATTATCGGAAAATTCGGGTATTTTTATAAATGAATGAAGAATTATAAATGTTTTCAACGTTCTTCGTTTA
>JAHPZE010000034.1 GCA_019058365.1 Promethearchaeota archaeon
AGGTCCTAATCTATTTTGTCGAGTGAGTGGGGTTTGACATTAAAGTTTTTTTTTAGATTTTTAACAATCAAATTATCTTCCTAGATAATTTTTATTTATTAAGTTTAATTTGTATTTTTATGGCTCAAGATGATATTCCTTTTGAAGGAACTGTTCAAGAAACTATGCTTGGTCCTTTGTGGGCAAGAGCTAAATATAGTCAGTTATATCCCGAATTATTAGATGATCAGAAGGCTATAGAAATTATTGAAAACATCAATTATGATTTTTCTAAAATACAAGAATATCTCGGAGAGTGGCGTGGACTTGGACTTTTAGCTAGAGCTAAAAGTTTTGATATAGCAGTAAATGAATTTATTGAAAATTACCCATTCGCTACAATTATAAATATTGGTGCGGGAATGGATACAACATTCTTCAGGGTAGATAATAACAAAATAATATGGTATGATTTAGATTTACCAGGTGCCATTAAATATCGTAAAAAATTATTACCTGAATCTGAAAGGAATATTTATATCCCAAAATCTGCTCTTGATTATTCGTGGTTTAAGGATATTAAATTTGAGCCTGAAAAGGGTGTTTTTTTCATTGCTGGAGGTTTTGTATATTATTTTAAGGAAACCGAAATTTCATCTCTAATTATTGAAATGGCTAAAGAATTCCCCGGAGCAGAGATGATTTTTGATACAACCTCTAAATTAGCAAATAAAGTCATCAATAAGCGAGCTAAAAAGGCTGGTGAAAATGAAGTTCGAGTTCATTTTGGAGTTGGTAACCCAACAAAAGTATTTCCAAAATGGTCATCTAAAATTAAGGTGCATGATTGGCATACAATTTGGGAAAGAATTGAAATAAATTCTAATTGGAACGAGAAAACTATATCTGCAATTAAGATATCTGAGCGTGTAAAAGCGGCAAAAATCGTTAGATTAAAATTTATAAAGTAAATTTCAATTAAAAAGTAATTATCACACTTTGTTATTTTGAGGAAAGCCACATTTTAGGCATTTCTATTCAACAGGCATATCGATTTCTTCTTCATTCCCACATTCTAAACATACCCAATGAGCTTTTTCTTTTTCTGTAGAATGGATTATAAAATCCTAAGGTTTTATAATTCTTCTTTTAAAATATGCTTAAGAACGACCACAGGAAACACATTTCCAATCATCTGGCAATCGTATGTACATGTACAATTATCTTTTCTTTCTTCTTGATTACACTCAGTCATGATTCCATTGAAAATGCTTATTTCTTTTTGTAACTTTTAATAGTCTAAATAAACCATAGCGTTTAAAAGTGGAATAAATACGAAGAAAATTCAATCATTCAATAATGCAAATTATTTTTTAGGAAAAATAAGATGAATAAAAATAAAATAAGAAAAAAATATTTGAAAAAACTCTTAAAAATTCTTTTTACTTCTCTTCCACTTCATTGTTATAATTGTAGCAACCCCAAATACTGCACCAAGGATAATAAAGATATCATAGCTAGGTATCATATCTTCTGCATAAGGTTCCCTTGCAGTCCAAATTAAATTATAGACATTTCCAGAAAAATCACCATAGATTCTTATATAATAAATTCCATCGGACGGAAGATCATAGCTAATTACTTCATTATCTACCTGAGTTAAATTACTGGTTATTTTGGCATAATCCCCATCATAGATTTCAATACCTAATGCACCTTCTTGATAATCATACATAACTAGTACATGTAGATGTTCACGTCCAGTTTCAATTGCTATTTTGTACCAATCATTATCATATTGCAGACCTAATCCATGAATTCCCTGTAAAGCTCTATCTTCATAATTCGATAGATCATACGCAGTCGTAGGGTCATCATTTTCCTCATAATTATCATCGGGTCTGTTATCAGTTCTAAGATCATCCCACCAAAGATCATATCTGATGCCAGAGTTATCTCCATAAACCTGAATGAAGTATATACCGGGATTTGGAAAAATATCTATATGCTCTCCATAAAATATTGGAGAGCTATCTGCAATATTATTACCCCATTCATTGTATATGGAAAACCAGATATCTCCAAAACCATAAGTTATTGAAAGATTGACCATCAAATGTTCAAAACCCGGTGAAACTTCAATTAAATACCAATCTTCATCTCCTTGAACCGCTAATCCATGAATATTTCTTAACCATTTATGTTCATAATCTCTTAGAAAATATGCTTCATCCATCCAATTGTTATATTCATAGGGATCATCCCCGGATTGCATTCCATTCACCCATATATCTAAATAATAGATTACATCAACATTTGAATCTCCAGAATTACGATAAACACGAATTCGCCATGCTCCTGATGCATCAACAGTAAAAGTAATATCTTCGTTACCTCCTCCATTATAAGATCCTATTTGGAGATGATTAGATGGATCATAAAGTTCCAAAAATAATACACCTTCCCAAGTATGGTAATAATTATGAATATCGATAGTATCACCAGAATTTAAATCTATTTTATACCAATCCTCGTCGTAGTTTATAATTTTTAAATCAGGATAATATATAGGTTCAATCAACCGTGCGTGGCTGAAATCATCGTTTTCTATCCCAAAATCGTCTTTTTCTAACCAATCATCGTGAGAAAGATCCTCCCACCAGAAATCATAAATATTCCCTGTGTTATCGCCAGTAATTCGAATATAATATATTCCTCCTGCTGGTAATATATAATCAATATACTCACCATTTCTATCTGAATAACTATCTACAATCCAACTACTCCACTCATCGTAAATCTCAATATCGATATCTCCAAATTTGTATCTGAATTTTAAATCCACTATTAATCGTTTTTCATCATTATTTACATTAATTTTATACCAATCATCATCCATTTGGATTCCAGATCCATTAATCGTGCTTAACCATGTTGCATCATATGAAGAAAGATCGTATGCTTCATAGTAATAGTCATTTTCTTCATAATTATCTTCTATTGGTCCAGTATCCCATCTTAGATCATAGGTATTACCCACATCATTCCCTCTGATTAGTATGTAATAAGTCCCAGAAGATGAAACAACCCAATTAATATACTCATTATGATCGCTTGACCAACCTTCAGTTATCCTTATGGTCAGATTATGGTTCCAAATTTCAACCTCAAGATTATCGAAATAATTATCAAAAATCACCTCTACAAATAAACGTCTATTAATCGGATCTATATTTATCTTATAATAATCGTAATCATATTGAATTCCGAGCCCATTTATGCTACTTAACCACTCTCCTCTATTAGAAGTAAGATCTGCATATATATCTGCTTGGGTATTATTATTGTTTGGTTCAAAATTATCATCATACGTAATACTACTATTAAGAGCATCCCATAACAATTCATAAGGCATTCCATTATTATAACCATAAATGCAAAGATAGTAAGTTCCAGGAGTAGTAACAATATAATCAAGAAATTCACAATCAGTGTAATAATCTATACCATAAATATATGAATAGTACTCATCATAAAGGTTAATACCTATATTGCCATCTGCAATGAAATAAATAATTTTAATTATTATACGTTCAAAGCCGGGAAATATATCAAATTTAAACCAATCATCGTCTTCTTGAATTAAATTCAACCATTTTCGTTGTTCAGAATTTATATCTTTAGCAGACGAAAAATCATCATTCGGTTCGAATGGATCATCGGGTTGACTTGTTGAAATCTCATTTTTATCGACTGAATCCTTCTTAGATATATTTTTAACTAGTGGTATACCCGAAATCATAATAAGAAGTAAAAATAGTAAAAATATCCCCCGTTGATATATTTTATTAGATCTCATACAATATTAACATAGATTCAAACTTATAAATTTTCACATATACGTAGTATGAATAGTTTGGAGTGACGTATTGTTTATCAAATCATTTACTAATGGAATAGATCGATTCCATTTTACTCTATTTTCATTTCATATAGAAAAAATTGATTTTAAAAACCAGTAAAGCAAGTTAAAAATTTTTTTTTTAAAAAAAGAGATTATTCAACTAGGGTAAAAGTGCAATTACTATCATCACATCCGGGGCATCTAAAACCCTCGTCTGGGAAGTCATCTAATTCAAATTGATGACCACATTTGTCACATTTCCACAGCATTCATATCCCTTTTTAAATTAATTATCAAAAAGCCTATCTATTAAGATAAAAAGAATCTAAATTTAAAGTTTTGCGAAAAACTAAGCCTTGATTCATAAATTTATTATTTTTATATGCTCAATTAACTTAAAAGAGTACAGAAATTACTTTTTTAAAAACAAATTCAGAATTTTGGCGATTTAAATTCATAAGGAGAACAGAAGGGATGGTTAAAAGATAATTTTTGAGCGGGTGTCTTAGATTTAAGCCTATAGTAGCTATAATTGCTATATTACTATTAAATATCTTCCTAATGAGGTCTTGAAATATCTCTGAAAAAAGTTCCATTTTCCCAATTTCATCAATCACTACCAAATTAACTGTTTTTCCCTCTAAGTTTAGAGATTTTTCAAGGAGTCTATCAAACTGATCAATAAAGATATTATATTTACCTAATCTAAATTTAGTATTGAAATTTCCCACTCTTGCTAAAGGAGATTTTTCTCCAGAATAAATATCAATAGCATCAAAACCAATTCGATTACCATGCTCCCTAACTTCTGGAGTTAGAAAGCCATAAACTGTAAATTTTTGCTTAGAAAAATATTCTATTAGTTTTAATATTAAAGTTGATTTACCACATTGAGGTGAACCGGTAATAAGTATTTTACTACTCATTTAATTTATAAATTAAAACTTTAATTATAGTAAGAATTTAGATGAAATTATAAAATAATTAATTAATTGTTAAAAAATGCAAATGGAGATGAAAATATGAAAACTTCTACATTTAATTTTACAGATCAAGATGGTATTAAAATTTTCGTGTATAAATGGGAACCAGATACAGAACCTAAGGCAATAGTCCAGATCCTTCATGGATTAGCAGAACATGCTAAAAGATATACTCGAGTTGCAGAAGCTCTGTGTAAAGCAGGATACATTTGTTATGCAAATGATCAGCGTGGACATGGATTAACCGCGGGTGATTTAACAGAAGCAACTTTAAAAGGGAATGCTGGTGTTCTAGGACCAAATGGTTGGAGAGGTGTAGTAAATGATGTTCATGAATTATCAAATATTGTAAAGAAAGAAAATCCAAAACTTCCATTATTCTTAATAGGACATTCTTGGGGTGCTATGATTGCACAAGATTACATTCAAGAATGGGGAAATGAAATTAAAGGATGTATTCTAAGTGGTACTAACGGGAAAGTAAGAACTTTAGTAGTTAAGGCTGGAAAGTTAATTATTAAGGGAGAAATGAAGAAACTTGGTGCTACGGAGCCTAGTCAAAAATTGCATGATATGAATTTTAAATCTAACAATCATGATTGGCAAAATGAAGAAGGAACTACAGGATTTGAATGGCTCAGTAGAGATAAAAATGAAGTTCAAAAGTATGTTGATGATCCATGGTGTGGCTTTGTTAGTCCTGCCAGTCTTTGGTTAGAATTTCTATATGGATTCGAAAAAATGTATAATGCAAAAAATGAGCAAAAAGTACCAAAAGATTTACCAGTATTTTTTATATCTGGTTCTGAATGTCCTATCGGGAATAAGACTAAATACGTGCAAGGCATGATTGATCGCTATAAAAAATATGGTATTAAGGATGTGACCTATAAATTTTATCAAGGTGCCCGGCATGAAATATTCAATGAAATAAATCGTGAAGAAGTCTTTCAAGATGTAATAAACTGGCTGAACTCTCACCTATAGTAGTTGAAAACAATAATAAAATCTTTTTTTTAGTCCTTTATTTATCTAATTCTCTGAATTTTTGTAATAGTTCCTTTTGTTTATCCGAAATCTTTCTAGGGATTTCAATATTTACTATAACATATTGATCTCCTCGACCTCTTCCTCGTATATATGACACTCCTCGATTTTTTATGCGAAACTCTGTTCCTGGTTGTGTTCCAGGAGGAATTGTCAATTCTTTTTCTGTTAACTTCTTTTCTTTATAATCTAAGGTAGGAACGTTCATTTTCCCTCCAATTATAGCAGTTACAATATCCACGTTTACAGGAGTATAAAGATCATTTCCTCTTCGAATGAATTTTTCATCACCAGTTATTCTGATTCCTAAATAAAGATCTCCAGGTATAGCGTTAACAGATGGGACATGTCCCGCCCCTTGAACCTTTAAGTGAACTCCATTTTCAACACCTTCTGGAATTGAGACATGAATTGTTTTCATTTCGGTGACTACTTTTTTTCCTCCACAGACTTTACATTTTTTCTCAATTATTTTTCCTGTGCCATTACAAGTATAGCATTCTGATTCTCGAATAATAGTACCAAAACCAGATTGTGACATTTTCCTTATTCGTCCCGTTCCTTGGCACTCTGGGCAATTTTTTATACTAGAGGGATCCTCTGCTCCAGTTCCTTCGCATTCATCGCAGGGTGTATATCTTTCTATAGAAATATCTTTTTTTACACCAAACATTGCTTCCTCAAATGTTATCTCTATATAATCTTCTAAATCTTGTCCTACTTCTCTACGTGGAGCACTTCTTCCTCTTGTTCTTGAACCAAAACCCCCAAATCCAAAATCATCAAATCCACCAAATGAACCAAAACCACCAAAAATACTTTTTAATAATTCATCGATTCCCGGAATACCACCGCTGAAAATATCACTCATATCAACATGTACTCCGCTAAAACCAAACCTATCGTAATTTTGTCTTTTATTTTCATCACTTAAAACTTCATAGGCTTCTTGAAGTTCAATAAACTTCTCTTTTGCTTTTGGGTCTGTCTTGTTTAAATCTGGATGAAGCTTTCTAGCTAAACGACGATAAGCAAGTTTAATATCGTTTAAACTCGCATCTTTACTTACGCCAAGAACTTCATAGTAATCTCTTTTATTACCGGAACTCATAATTTCTAAGATTCTTATTATTATTGAATAAGTTCAATATTCATGTGACTAAAATTATTTATGAAATTTAATTTTTTAGATAATAGGCTATTAAATAGATTAATTGTGGAATTCTTTATAAACTAAAAGGGAACTAACACTTATAGAAAATTATATAATATCATAAAATAAAAGTATTATAAATTTTTTATTATCTTAAATTTCATTAACGGTAATTATTATGAATAAAATTGTCGTCATAATTGGAGGACTTATTGGAATATTTGCTGCTATTCTATGGTTATTCGAACCTTCACTTGGTTGGTGGGAGGTAACTGTTGAAAATTATTTGGGAATATTTAATGGCGCTGGATATATTAGCCCATTTGGATTCTCAAGTAATACTGGAAATAGTAATATAGAGTTTTATGGACCTTTACTTATAATTGGAGGGATTATATTTTTATTATCTTCTTTGTGTGCTGTAATTTCTGCAATCAAAGAAAAAAGGAGTTATTCTATCTTATTTGACCTTCTTATGATTGGTGGGTTAGGACTATTTTGCTATGGGCTTGCGGTAATTGAAGATTTTGAAAACATTTTAGAAGGACTAAATTTCTTGACTGGAACGAATTATACAGTGTTTTTTGGCAGTGAAAATCTAGGTGCTCTAGGAGTTTGGGCTTGGAGACTGGGTAATGGCTTTTTTATTGCAATTGGAGCATTTATTGTCACTTTGATTGGTTCACTTCTGAAAAAGTAGCGCTCGTTATTTTATAACTTCATAATTTTATTATATAATAATTAATATCCCAATCAAGCTCCTAAGTATAATTATAAGCCATAAAACAATTTTTAAATCTATAAATCATTGACAATATGCTAAATTTCCTTATTTATTATTGGAAAGGTTATTGATACATATTGAAAATAATTATAAAAAATTTAATTTTTTAGGTATTCAGAAATAGATAAACAATATTTTCATATAAAGAGCTCATTTAGATCCTTAATATCAAAATAATCCAAGTTCATATATTCCTTTGATAAATTTGTATAAATTTATAAATTAAAAATTACTGTATTTAGTATTAGAAAATCTATCAAATATCCAAGTAGTCATTTGAATTTGAAGTTTAAAATTAAAGTAATACTTTTAATGATTTTTGGAATTAATTTTATTTTATTACCACTAATTTACTATAATATCAATATTGATGGAGAAACTATTTATAACGTCAATTCAACAAACAAATTCTTAAAAACATCAGAGTCATCTGGAAAAATCTTTATAAATGGTACATCAGATTGGGTTGATTTCAAAAATGCCGGCAACTGCTCTGGCGAGGGTACCTATTCGGATCCTTATGTTATCAAAGATTTAGTAATTGATGCTGGGAATATAGGAAGCTGTATACGTATTGAAAATTCTGAAGCATACATCCGAATCGAAAATTGTACCCTATATAATTCAGGGAAAAACATTTTTAATTATAATGCGGGAATAAGATTGCTTAATGTTAGTAATGGTTATTTGATAAAAAATAATTGCTCAAAAAATTTTTGTGGAATTTTTATTTTTGGGGATAATAATTCTATATTCCAAAATAGTATAATTAATAATCAGATTGGGATTTATGGAGAAGGAAAAAATACTATTTCAAAAAACAATATTACTAACAATTTATTGGGTATTAGTGCAACACACTATTTGAACATTTCATTAAACTATGTGGATTATAATGAGCAAGGTGGGATAAGGATATATTATGGATTTAATAATACAATCTCTTATAATTCGATAACCAATAACAATGGAATAGGTATATACTTAAACGAAGCTCATTATAATACTATTTCTCATAATAATTGTAGCAATAATAAAGGTAATGGGATTCATTTAGAGGATAGTGATTACAATAGTATGATCGAAAATATAGTACATTATAATTTATGTGGTATAATGCTCAATATCATACAAGACAATTATATAATCAATAACAGCATAAATAACAATAAAAATGGAGGGATAGAGTTATATTCCAGTAGCAATATTCAAATTTCAAATAACCAAATTAACGAAAATTACTACGGGATTAAGATAGTAGAATCTATATTAAATAATGTCTTTCAAAACACCATAAATTATAATTATTATGGAATATCCCTCTTTAATTCTTCGTATGGAAATATAATTACTTACAATATTCTGCATTATAATAGAAAATGTTTTACAGAAACCGACGATTGTAAAGGCTATAATATCTATGAGAATAATGATTGTATCGAAATTAAAGATAACAACATTCTTATTTGGATTATTCCACTTACAGTAATTATAATTTTTTCTGTTCTAGTTATAATTATTCTTCTCTTACGTCATAAAAGAACTTAATTTCAGAATAATTTCTATCTATATATTTTTTTTAATATAAAATAGATTAAAGACAAGCAATCTTTCTTAGAGGTTATGATTCTATAGTTTCTTAGTATTATGAAATATGTTTAGAACTCAAGTAATTAAAATTGTTTCTAAAATTTAATTTTTTAGGTATCCGGAAATAGATAAATAATATTTTCATAATGAGAGCTCATTTAGTCCCTTAATATCAAAATTATCTAATTTTATATATTCCCATGATAAATTTGTATAAATTTATAAACTCAAAACTACTAAGTATAACATTAAAAGTCCATCAAATGCCTAAAGTAAATCATTTGAATTTGAAGATTAAAGCTAAAGTAATAATTTTAATGATTATTGGATTCAATTTTATTTTATTACCACTAATTTACTCTAATATCAATATTGATGGAGAAGCTATTTATAAAGTCAATTCAACAAACAAATTCTTAAAAACATCAGAGTCATCTGGAAAAATCTTTATAAATGGTACATCAGATTGGGTTGATTTCAAAAATGCCGGCAACTGCTCTGGCGAGGGTACCTATTCGGATCCTTATGTTATCAAAGATTTAGTAATTGATGCCGGGAATATAGGAAGCTGTATACGTATTGAAAATTCTGAAGCATACTTCCGAATCGAAAATTGTACCCTATATAATTCAGGGGAAGATTTTTATAATTATGACGCGGGAATAAGATTGTTTAATGTTAGTAATAGCTGTTTGATAAAAAATAATTGCTCAAAAAATTTATGTGGAATTGTTAACGATGGGTATTATAACGTTGAATATAATAACTTTATACTAAAAAATAGCATAGTTAATAATCAAATCGGGATTTTTGGAACGGGAGAATGTATAATTTCAAAAAACAATATTACTAACAATCTATGTGGTATTTTTGGAATAGAAGATTTGAAAATTTCATTAAATAACGTGAATTATAATAAGGGATGGGGGATATGGCTCTCTTGGGGTCTTTATAATTCAGTAACTTATAATTCAGTAAAATATAATGATGGTATAGGTATATTCTTAGATGAAGCTATTTATAATACTATCTCTCATAATAATTGTAGCAATAATAAAGGTAATGGGATTCATTTAGAGGATAGTAATTACAATAGCATGATCGAAAATATAGTAAATGATAATTTATGTGGTATCATGCTCAATATCACACAACAAAATTATATAATCAATAACAGCATAAATAACAATAAAAATGGAGGGTTAGAGTTATATTTCAGTAGACAAATTCAAATTTCAAATAACCAAATTAACGAAAATTATTATGGGATTAAAATTGTAGAATCGATATTAAATGATATCTTTCAAAACACCATAAATTATAATTATTATGGAATATCCGTCTTTAATTCTTCGTATGGAAATAAAATTACTGACAATATTCTTCATTATAATAGAAAATGTTATACAGAAACAGATGATTGTAAAGGCGATAATATCTATGAGAATAATGATTGTATCGAAATTAAAGATAACAACATTCTTATTTGGATTATTCCACTTACAGTAATTATAATTTTTTCTGTTCTAATTATAATTATTCTTCTCTTACGTCATAAAAGAACTTAATTTTTGTACACTTGCAATCTATATTTGATTTTTCCCATAAGATAAATTAAATACAAAAGATAATTAATCAAAAAAAAATAATAAATTTTAAGAAAATATCAATAATGTTTATGAAAATAATAATTGGGATTTAATCTTCGTCCCAATCGACATCTACGACTTTCTTTTTCTTTTCTTCTTCTTTTTCCTTATCTTTTTTATACGTAGCACCACCGGCTCCTGTCTCACCCATGCCACCTGGTGGAACTCCGCGTGGTGGAGCACCCCCCATACCACTTGCAGCACGTTGAGCCTGCTCAGCTGCTTGTTGGTAAACTTGATCTTGAGCTTGTGTTTGATAAATTCTTTGAGAAAAACTATACATAGACTTCTGTAAATTTTCGATCCCTAACTTAATTCTTTGTAAATCATCACTTTTAATATCTTCTTCCAATGATTTTATAGCAGATTCGATTTCTTGTTTTTCATTTTCTTGAATCTTGTCTTTATTATCTTCCATTAATTTCCGTGTTTGATAAATCATAGAATCAGCATTATTTTTAGCTTCTACTAAGTCTCTAATTTTTTTATCTTCTTCTTCAAATTGTTCAGCCGTTTGTACTTTTTCCTTAATTTCTTCTGGAGTTAACCCTCGCGCACCTGTAACAGTAATCCCCGTTTCCTTTCCTGTTCCTAAATCTTTCGCAGTAACATGAACAATACCATCAGCATCAATAGAGAATTTTACCTCTATTTGTGGAATACCTCGAGGAGCAGGTGGAATACCTGTTAAATGAAACATACCCAAAGAGATATTATCTTTAGCCATTGCTCTTTCTCCTTGAAGTACATTTATGGTAACAGCTGGTTGATTATCTGCTGCTGTACTAAATACTTGACCTTTCTCCGTAGGAATTGTACTATTTCGTTCAATTAATTTAGTGAACACACCACCCAATGTTTCAACCCCTAATGAAAGTGGTGTGACATCTAAGAGTAATAAATCTTCCACATCTCCAGCTATTACCCCCCCTTGTATTGCTGCTCCAATAGCAACACATTCCATTGGATCAACTGAATGTTCAGGTTCTTTTCCGCCAAAAAATTTCTTGAATCTTTGTTGAACAGATGGCATTCTTGTGGGGCCACCAACTAATATAACTTTATCAATATTAATAGCAGATAATTTCGCATCTGAGGTTGCTCTTTGCATAATTGGATCGAGTCGCCTAAGAGTCGGTTCGATTAAAGATTCTAATTTTGCTCTCGTGAGTTCCATAGTTAGATGAACGGGATTTCCCTCTTTCTGTGAAATATATGGCAGATTGATTGTAGTACTCAATGCTGTGGATAATTCTATTTTTGCTTTTTCACCGGCGTCCTTGATGCGAATCCACGCCTTACTGTCCCCCTTTAAATCGATTCCTTCTTTCTTTTTAAATTCTTCAGTCACCCAATCAATTATCTGATTATCCATATCAGTCCCACCGAGTTGAGTATCCCCCGCTGTAGAAAGGACCTCCACGACACCTTCACCGTATTCCATTATTGTTATATCGAAAGTACCGCCCCCTAAGTCTAATACGCAAATTTTCAATAATTTATCTTTAGTATTTTTATCTAAACCATAAGCCAAACATGCAGCTGTGGGTTCATTGATCATTCTTACAACTTCTAAACCCGCAATTTCGCCTGCATTTTTTGTAGCAGTTCGCTGAGCGTCATTGAAGTATGCGGGGACTGTGATCACCGCTTTAGATACTTCTTCACCTAAATAAGCAGAAGCATCAGTTTTGATTTTTTTAAGTATCATAGCACTTATTTCCTCGGGGGAAAATTCTTGCCACTTATCTCCTACCTTTAATTTTGCTTTGTATGTCGTTCCCATTTTACGTTTAATGGCTGTTACTGTTCCATCTGGATTTGAAACAGCTTGACGGCGAGCAGGTTCCCCCACTATTTTACGTCCAGTCTCGTCAAAAGCCACATAAGATGGAAAAGCTTTTCCTCCAAGAGTTCTACCTTCTGCAGCTGGGACAATCTCTGGTTTACCGGTTCCAGTCAGAACTGCACAGGCACTATTTGATGTTCCCAAGTCTATTCCAATTATTTTCTCTTTTCTTTTTGGCTTTTCAGTTTTTTCTTCACTCATAATAGTTCCATCTTATTTTCTTGGATTTATTTGTATTTACACAATTAATTTTGAATGATTTTTTAGAATATAATAATTTAATTATTTTAAATTGTAAATTTACTGTTGATAATTTACTATTGTTAGGTAATTTAAATACAATTAAAAATTTTATTTATAAAGATCTCTAAGTCATAAAATTAAAAAAAGTTTATCGATTTTAAAACATATATACATAATTCAATACAATTAATTATGAATTAAAAGGGAACTGGTATGGCAGACAGTAATAACAATGATTCAAAAGAAGGAGTTGAACAAGATATATCTTCTGATATTAAGTCAGCAGAAGAACAAGAAAATATCAAAAGTAAAATATCAAGTGAAGAAGTAAAAAGATTAGAAGAAAAAGAGCATTATGAATTAGATTATTTTTCTAAAGAAGATTTAGTCAAGGAAAAGGAAAATCTTGAAAAACAATTAAAAGAATTAAAAGAAAAGACTGAGAAATTACAGAAAGAGACTAGTGAGTCTAAGAATAAATTTATGCATCTGCAAGCTGAATTTGAAAATGCTCAAAAAAGATGGGATAAAAATCGACAAAATTTAAGAATTGAATATACAGCTTCAGTTTTAAAGAATTTCTTACCTTTATATGACTCTTTTAAAAAAGCTCTTGAGAGTGCGAACGAAGCGGAAAAAAAAATCATTGATGGATTTTACACCCAATTTATGAATATATTCAAATCTTATGGTTCTGAGCCAATAAAAGCTGAAATTAACGATGAATTTGATTATAGTATACATGAAGCATTAACATCTATCGAAAAAGAAGATGTTCCAGAAAATAGGATATTAGAAATAGTCCAAGATGGTTTCAAATATGGTAAAGAGATTATCCGTTATACTAAAGTTATAACCTCAAGAAAACCAAAACCTCCTGAACCAGAACCCGAAGAAAAAGAGTTTGAAGAAGAGGAAAGCGAAGTACCAATAAAAGAAGAAGAAATAATTGAACATAAAGAAACAGAGGAAAAAGAAGGAAAAGAAAAAAAGCACAAAAAACATAAGAAAGAAGAGGATAAGGAAAGTTCATAGTTCAATTATGTGAAATTTATATTATTTAACCTAAAAGATTAATAGGTTTCCTATGTTATAAAAAATAAATTAAACTAAGAAATAGCTTAAAAAAATTACATTAAAATTTAGAGCTGAGATTAAAAAATGGCAGAGGAACCTCAACTTCCAGCTATTCCCGCGATAGGAGATATCCTAGACAGAAAAAAAAGGTTTATTGAAAAAAAGCACACTGTAATTAAATGTAAAAGCTGTTCTGAGAGTTTTTCACGCACATTCAAACCTGGAGATTATGTATTTAAAAAATTAACAGAAGAAGAATGTGAAAAATGTCATAAGACAAAATCATTAACAATTATAGAGATCTACTCTGAATGGATTGACCCTAAAAAAAAAAAAAGTAGCTAGGTCTCAACACTTTAATTTGTTAAAAAAAATGAGATTTTGTTTATTATTTAGTTTTTAGTTCTTTTTCTATTAATCAGAATATATAGGCATCCCAAAGCTAAACCAAATGCAATTAAAATTGAGACGAACATAACAAACCCTAAGATACCGAGTGCGTTGATATCTAGAAAGTAATACAAATAATTACTTGTAATTGTGCCATGGATAACTGCGAATATTATATAACATAATGGATATATGATCCAATAGAGTAAATAGTTCCATTTGTATCTCACTTTAGTTTCTGTTAAAACCCAATCGATGATGAATGCGATTGGAGTAATATAATGTAGAACTAGATTACTAAATGCTGCGAATCCTGTTGGTTGGTAAAAGGGACTTAAAAGAATTGCAAAGACTACAAAGGTTATTGTTATATACATAGTAAAAGCACCTTTTAGAGGTCCCATAATTTTATCAAGTGATTCGGGTTTATTATGCCAAATAATTGCTAATGTAAACCATATTGTAACTATTAAGTTAGTTTGCATAGTGAAAGCTTTAAAGCTATTAAACCAAGGAAGAACTGTTCCATAAGTAAAGGTATAGATTAAAGCACTTGCTATTATAGTAAACCAACTTAACGAAGCAAAAATTACACGATAAATTAAAAGATTTTTACTCGATAGAGTTAAATTTTTCATTTTTATAACATCCTTAAAAAATTTAGATATTTATTTAGCAAGAGGAATAAAATTATAAATATTTCTTTTTCACCTTTTAGGATTATAACTAAAAATAATTGAATTTTCTATTTCTAAAGTTCCTTTATTTTCTCTAACTATAAACTAATTGTATAAACACAATTGAGGTGTATATTTTAATAAAGAGAATAAAATATATTATATAGGGACTGAACATTATTAATATTTGAAAAATCTTGCAACGTCTAAAAGAAATTTCGGAAAAAATTTCGAATAGAAAAATAAAATTAAGAAAATCTTTGGACTCAATAATAAGACAATTAAAGGATTTTGGAGCAATTAAAGTATATCTTTTTGGATCGTTTGCTAGAGATGAAATCGATGTAAATAGTGATATTGATTTATTAGCTATTATGCCTTCAAATAAAACAGGAAAAGAATGGTTAAGTTTTATTTATAGTAATATTAAAAGAGATATTGCTTCAGATATTATTGTGTTTAATGATAATGAATTTAGGAATCAATTATCATCAAATTCATTTTTAAAGAATATTATCAACTCAGGGAGATTAGTATATGAAAAAGCCTAAAAAAGAAGAAGCTTTAAGATGGTTTACGTACGCAAAAGATGAATTCACAGATGCAGATGAATTAAGAAAAAGAAAACGGTTTTATTTGGCTTTATTTCATTTCCAACAATCAACTGAAAAAGCGCTTAAAGCATATTTGTATTTAAAGGTGAAATCTATTGAAATTTTTTATACGCATTCTATAAATGATCTAATTAATATGGTAATTGAAATTGATCGAGATTTTAAAGAACTAATATCTGTAAAAAAGCTTGATCAATATTACATCCCTACTAGATATCCCAATGGTCTTCCTGGGGGTATTCCATCAAGATATTATGATGATCCTGAAGAAGCAGAAAATGCTATGCTGCTAGCAAAAAGTATAATTAACTTAGTTGAAAAAAAAATAAATCAAGAATAATTTATTCCATAATAGAATGCTTTTTATTATTCCTTTTCAAGTCCTAGCATCTTTATTATTAAATTTACCATAGAATAAGGATCTAACGATTTCTGAATAGCTTGATCTATATATTTTCCAATTTCTTTGTCAGAATTAAGTAATTTTTCAACTTTTTCAGTTAATTTGTGTTTTAAAATCTGTAAGGTCTCATTTGTAATCCTATTTTTCATATAGTTCGAAATAACTCCTGATTCTTTTAAGAAGAATTCATGCTTTTTTATTAATTTAAGGAGCTCATCGAAATTTTCACCAGATCTGGAATTCACTTTTGTGATTTCTGGTGTCCACAGTTCTATTTTAGCATATTTTTCACTGAGATCCTTTGAATCGTATTTATAATTATTTCTAAATTCTAGCATTTGTTTTATCTCAGATACTTTTTTATCAGCTCCAGGAAAATCCATTTTATTTACAACAAATATATCTGTTATTTCCATTATACCCGATTTTATCGCTTGAATATCATCTCCTAACCCGGGTACTAATAAAACTACAATAGTTTGCGCAGATTTGAAGATATCAACTTCAGATTGTCCCACACCAACAGTCTCAATAATTATGATATCGCACGCATAAGCATCAAGAATTTTTATTACATCCTCTGTAGCTCTAGCAAGGCCACCCAATTGTCCTCTATTAGCCATACTCCTAATAAAGACATTTTTGAGTGAGAAATTCTGTTTCATACGGATTCTATCTCCTAAGAGAGCGCCACCAGTTAAAGGGGACGTTGGATCAACGCAGATTATTCCAACCTTTTTACCTTCTTCAACATAAAATTTAGTTAATGTTGAAATAAATGTCGATTTACCTGTTCCTGGAGCCCCCGTAATTCCTAATATATATGCTTTGCCAGTATACTTATAAATTGAGTTGACAATTTCTTCAGCAGCATCAATATCATTCTCAACAAAAGTAATTAAACGAGCAACAGCTCTCGGATTGCCTTTTAATAGTTGAGAAATAAAATTAGAATAATCCATTCTATTAATTATCTTTTCAGGTTATTTTTAACAAATTCAACGATTGTTTTTAAATTAGTACCAGGACCATAAAATCCTTTTAATCCATGGTTTTCTAAAAATACTTTATCTTCATCTGGAATAATCCCCCCTACAGCTACAAGAACATCATCTATACCATTTTCTTTTAATTTTTCCATGATTAAAGGACATAACGCATTATGAGCCCCAGATAACATACTTAACATAACAGCATCTGGATCTTCTTGTATAACTGTATTAACTACATCATCCGGGGTCTGATGTATTCCAGTGTAAATTACTTCCATTCCTGCATCCCTTAATGCTCTAGCTAAGACTTTGGCTCCCCTGTCATGCCCGTTAAGCCCGAGGACTACAAATCCTCGTCAAGCCCGGGCTTACAAACCAAAACCTTAATTTTTTTTTTCTCATTCATTTTTAATTTTCTCCTTAAAAAATTGAATCTTCATAATAAGTCCCAAAGATCTCTTTTAATGCATTTATAATTTCTCCAATTGATGTGTATTCCCGTACTGCATCTATAATAAAAGGCATTAAATTTTCTGTTCCTCTGGCTGCTTCTTTTAGTCTTTTTAATTTTTCTTGTACTTTATCATTATTTCTTTCTTTTTTCAATTTATTGAGTTTTCTAATTTGTTCACTCGCAACCTCTTCATCAATTTTTAACAATGGCACTGAGCATGGTTCTCTTTGCTCAAATTGATTTACAGCTACAATTTTTCTTTCTCTATTCTCTATTTCCCGCTGGTATTTATAAGACGCATTTGCAATCTCTTTTTGAAAGAAATTAGCCTTTATTGCTGGAACAACCCCACCAAGGTCTTCAATCCTTTTAAAATAATTTTCTGCCTCTTCTTCCATCCTATTTGTGAGCCATTCAACATAATAAGACCCTGCTAAAGGATCAACAGTATCTGTTACTCCTGACTCATATGCAATTATTTGTTGAGTTCTTAAAGCTATTTTTACAGCATTTTCTGTTGGAAGACATAGAGCTTCGTCAAATGAATTAGTGTGTAAAGATTGTGTTCCTCCTAGAACTGAAGCTAACCCCTGAATTGTTACTCTAGCAATATTATTTTCTGGTTCTTGAGCTGCCAGTGAAACACCAGCAGTTTGAGTATGGAATCGTAATCGCATTGATTCGGGCTTTTTTGCTCCATATCTATTTTTCATGTGTCTAGCCCATATCCGTCTAGCAGCTCGGTATTTGCAAATTTCCTCAAAGAAATTATTATGAGAATTAAAAAAGAAAGATAAACGAGGAGCAAAATCATCAATATCTAACCCCCTCTCGATAGCAGCTTCTACATAAGCAAATCCATTGGCTAATGTAAATGCTAATTCTTGAACTGCTGTAGATCCTGCTTCTCTTATATGGTATCCACTAATACTAATTGCATACCATTGGGGTACATGTTTAGTGCAATACTCTATTGTATCAACTATAATTCGCATCGATGGTTCAGGAGGAAAAATCCATGACTTTTGAGCAATATACTCCTTTAAAATATCATTTTGAATGGTTCCTCTTAATTGTTCTGGAGTATGGCCCTGTTTTTCAGCGGTCACAATATATAAAGCTAATAAAATGGAAGCAGGACCATTTATAGTCATAGATGTACTTATTTTTGAGAGATCAATACCATCAAATAAAGTTTCCATGTCTTTTAAAGAGTCTATTGCAACACCCTCTTTTCCAATTTCTCCTAAAGCTCTTTGATCAGTTGCTTCAATGCCATAAATAGTGTGTAGACTAAATGCTACACTTAATCCAGTATTCCCATGATCAATTAAAAATTTATATCGTTCATTGGTTTGTTCTGCATTTCCAAATCCTGCGAATTGACGCATTGTCCATAGTTGCCCGCGATACATGTTTGGATAAGCTCCCCGAGTGAACGGAAATTGTCCTGGAAATCCTAAATCAAGAGCATAATTAAAATCTTTAATATCATTAGGAGTATATAATCTTTTAATTTCGATTTCAGATAAATTTCTGAAACTTTGCTTTCTTTCTTTTTTTAATGAGATAGAATTCTCCCAATCTTCCATTTCTTGTTTAATATTATCAAATTCAGTCATATAAATAATCTCTCTAAGGTTAACTTGAAAGTTTAATCTATTATTCTATAAATGTTGATTCTTCAATTAGATAAGAGTTTAAAATTATTTTAACTTTATTTTATTCTTTTCAATGAAAAAATAAGATTGTTAAAAATGGAAAGTAAATTTAAAGTTATAATTATTAATAACGAGAAGGAAGAATGGACACAACGACAAGTAAGAGGTGTAATAAAATCCAAAATTTCTCTGAAATGATAGTTAAATTTCTTGATCTTACTTAATTTACAAGAGGGGCATTTTTTTAAAAATATCCGCAATAGCTCGTTCACGAATCTCTCTTTCATTTTTAAGACTTATTTTTAAAACTTCGAATCTTAATATGATTATGGGACTATTTACAGTGAAAAATATAATAAGTCTTATTTCCATGGGTCCATCATTTTTACAGTCAATAGTAAGAAATGTTCCGTTATATGTGAATTATGATTTAACTTGGCAATGCAATTTAAAATGCAAGCATTGTTATTTTTTCTCATCAACAACGGAATTAAAAAACAAAAGAAATGAATTATCGGACGAAGAATGGATCAAAGTTTTTAAATACCATAGAAAGTTAGGAACGAAAATAGCAGTTTTAACTGGTGGAGAGCCTACTTTAAGAATGGATGTTATAAAAGAAGCGATTAAAATTTTTCCCTCAGTTCAGGTTGTATCAAATGGAGTGATTGAAATACCTCACTTTAGTGGGTATAAACAACCAAAATACTGGGTAAGTATAGATGGTACCAAGGAAACTCATGATGAGATAAGAGGTGCAAAGATTTTTGATAAAGTCATACAGAACATTCGGGAGAATAATCCGGTTGTTACCTCAGCCATCATGACATTAAATTACAAAGAAATTGAAGATATTGCTAAAATTGCTTATAATAATGGTGCTTCTGGATTAATCTTTCAATTATATACCGACTATCCTGGCAGCCCACTCTTATTAAAAGGTAATATATTAAAAAAGACAATAAGAGACATTTTAAAAGTAATGCGTGAATATGGAAATTTTATTTTCTATTCCAAAAAAATGTTAGAAGTATACCTATCAAAAGAATTTGTGCCATATTGCATATTCAAAACTGGGCAAATAAAAAGTTTCTATCCTGATGGAACACAAAAGTTTTGTGTTATGGGAAATTCACCACTTTTATGTGAAAATTGTGGATGTGTCGTGCCAATTGCTGCTTATGCTTTATTTAGGAAATTTGATTCCGGTACAGTTGATAAAGCTAGAAAATTGTTTAATTTTACGTAAGTTTTGCTATTTTGCAAAATCACTTTTTATTTATGAGAGTCAAAACTCAAACCTGAATGATTAAACTGAATAGCTAAATTTTGTTATTAAGAACGAGAAATAATAAAATCGACGAGTTTTCCATAATCTTTAACGTTATCATAACTTTTTGGAGCTCTTTCCTTAAAATAGTCTTTGAAAACCTCCCAATTTTCCTTTTTACCAGAAGGTGCTTCAGTTAATACTTTCTTAACTTCTTGAAAGTCATAACTAAAGATTAAACCATTATTAATTCTATTAGCATTCTCAGTCAAGAGAAATATATAATAATCATTTAAGTCCCAAGGATTTAATACATGTTCTGGTTTGCTCCCATCTCCCGCTTTCTTTCCTCTCAAAAGACTCGTATCTACTTGTGTTGGTAATACCATTGAAAAATTAATGTTCTCTCTTTTATATTCTGTTGCCATTGCTTTTTGCATTCCTACGACCGCATATTTAGTTGCAACATATGCTGTAAGTTTCGATGGAGCATTTGGATACGCTTCGCTTCCAGTAATTATAAACCTTGCTTTATCCTTCTTATCATCTTTTTTCATGCATGGATAAGCCGCTTTAAATGTATAGAAGACTCCGAGCACATTTATGTTCAAGATTTCAGCAAACTTTTCGTTTATAAACTCATGAGTGGTCCACATGCGAGAATATCCAGCATTAGCAATAACACCGTTAAGTAAACCTAATTCATTATTAAATTCTTTAAATGCTTTCTCAACTTCTTCAAATTTAGTAATATCTGCTGGTTTTACAACTATTTTTACTCTACTTCCCAATTCTTCAATTTCTTTTTTAGTGCTATTTAATTCTCCAAGAGTTCTTGAAGTTAATCCTACATTAGCTCCCTCTTTTGCACAAGCTACTGCTATTGCTTTTCCAATACCTCTACCTGAACCGGTAATGACAACATTTTTTCCTTTTAACAACATTCCAATAAATCACTAATATTCTCTATTTAATTAATTTAATATTCATCAAATAATAGATATTGCAAGTATTTGATTAAAGTTAAATTATTAAGGAATAATTGAAAGATAATCAATAAAGATTTTTATTTTAAATTTAAATGAATTCATCAAAGTAAATTTTAGTTAAGCGGTGAGTATATATAAAGTCGCTTTAGTAAATCCAGGGTCAGGAGAAATTTTAATTTAAGGTAGGATTATTGCAAATGCAGATCACATTTATCCCCCCTAGGCATATGTTATTTAAGTGCTGTGTTAAAAGAGGAAAATTTTTTTCTAAGGAATATTTATCCCCAGAAAGGTTTCCAGCGATTCCATATGTCCCACCGATCGACATGTTTAATGTTATAGAGGAACGCTTTTAATCTATATTTACTTTTTAAAGTCTTATAGATTTGTCGGGATATATAGCGAGGTCGCTGCATTAGCTTCCTATGAGCATCTCTTATTCCAGCCATAACTTCACTCAAAGGAATAGGAAGAACAGCTGTACCAACTTCCCAACACTCATCAGGATTAATTCTCTTTTCTTGTACCATTTGATCCCAAATCCAATTTCCAGGTATTATACCTAAAATGTGAAATTGTGGAAAATCAATATCCAATTTAACTGATAATTTGAAGGTTTCAATAATTTCCTCACGTGTTTCAATTGGCGCACCTATTATAAAGTTCCCTAAGACAACATCCATTCCAACTTTTCTTGAATTTTTTAACGCATCATAAACCTGATTTAATGTTACATTTTTCTTATACCAGTCTAAAATTCTCTGTGAGCCACTTTCAATTCCATAACTTATTATTCTACAACCCATATGTTTCATTGCAGTCAATAAATCCCTTGAACTCTGAGTTATTCGTCCTTCAGCCATCCAATTCAATTCTATTTTTTCTTTTCTTACTAAATATGAGAGTTCCATTAATCTTTTTTTACTTATAGTGAAGTTATCATCAATCCAATACAAATTTTGATAACCTTGACTCTCAAGAAGAGAGAGTTCTTCTACTATATTTTTTGGAGATCTTGGACGCCATTTATGCCAGAACATAGAGCTTGAGCAAAAAGTACATTGAAAAGCACATCCTCTTGAAGAAGCCGCAGTAGTAAAATTACCAAGGGAGATATCAAGACCTTCCACTTCACTTTTATATTCTACCTTTCCTAAAAATTTCCTATTTGGAAATGGAAGTATATCAATACTTTCTATAAGGGGTCTATCATCATTTCTAATAATTTTGCCATTATCTCGATATGTTAAACCTCTTATATCTTCAAATCCTCGATTCTTTTCAGTTTTTTCAGCAATTTCTAAAAGAGTATTTTCTCCTTCTCCCCTTATGCAAGCATCAATGAAAGGGTACTTATTTAATATTCTGGTATCATTAAAAGTTGCGTGATAATTTCCAAATAAGATTTTAACATTTGGATTTATTTCCTCTTTTACACGTCTAGCAATTTCTGAGGATGTGATCCCTGTTCCTGCGGTAGTTATTGTCGAAAATCCCAATATATCTGGATCCTCACGTTTTATCCAATTTAGAGTTCTATCAAGCGAAGCTCCTCTCGCGAATTGATCAAATATAGATACGTCATAATTATTTTCACTTAGATATGTAGCGAGATAAAGAATTCCCATTGGTGGAAATCCATAGAAATTTATTTTTTCCTCACTATACTCCTCAGCCTCTCTAACTGTACCACAAAATGTTCCTTGTTCTGGAGGTTTTGGAAAAATTAAAGATATTTTCAATGAATTACTTTAGAATTTATCAATAGGTTATAACTAAGAAATTTATCCTAATAATTAAAATCTCACCATTTCAATTTCTATTGACAATTTTATTAATAGAGATATAAATTTATAAAATTAAAATAAATAATACATAATCTACCAACAACAGGTGAAATAGTCTTTAAGATGAAATTAATTGACAAAAAAATCCAACGAGTAGCATTGATAAATCCAAATTTTATTACTAAGAGCATTACAGATAAATTTGCACTTCCTGCTTTGGGATTAGAATATATTGCGGCTAAAATTTTAGACTTAGCTAATGTGAAGATCATTAATGGGAAAGTAAGAAACTTAAGCATCTCTCAAATAATGAGAGAACTTATAGATTTTAAACCTGATGTTGTAGGAATTTCATGCTGTTATACAATAGGTATAAGTTTTGCTTTAAAAATTGCAAAAGAATCAAAAAAACAAGGTTACTTAACTGTATTAGGAGGTTGGCATCCTAGTTTTGATTACTCAGAAATTTTAAAATATCCATTTGTAGATATTATTGTAAGGGGAGAAGGTGAAATCACTTTTAGGGAAATAATTGAAAATAAGGATTTAGAAAATATTAAAGGTATCTCTTATAAACGCAATGGGACATTATTCAATAATCCAGATCGCTCATTAATTAAAGATTTAGATGAATTACCTTTTCCTGCCAGAAGTTTAAGACACAAAAAGTCATATTTTCAAGCATTTCAAATGCCTATAGATGTAATAGAGACTTCGAGAGGATGTCCACATAGATGTATTTTTTGTAATATACATTTATTTTATCGTGGGACTTATAGAACAAAAAGCCCAGAAAGAGTAATAAAAGAGTTAAAAATCATTTCATATCAAAACCAACATAAAAATGTTTTTATTGTGGATGATAATTTCACAGCCAATATAAAGCGTGTAGAGAAAATCTGTGATCGAATAATTGAGGAAGGAATTCAATTGGATTTCATATGTCAAAGTCGAATTGATGTGATTAAGAAAAATCCTCAGGTTATTAAAAAGATGGCTAAGGCAGGATTCTGGTTATTTTTCCTTGGTATTGAATCCTTTAATCAAAAAGCTCTTAATAATATTCAGAAGAAAGTTCAATTCAAAGATATTCTTGAAGCAATAGAAATTCTTCATGATAATGATATACTAATAATTGGAAGTCTATTAGTTGGATCCAAACTTGATGAAAAAGAGGAAGATATAAATCAAATGATAAAAATTGTAAAAAAATTAAGAATTGATTTTCCTCTATACTCAATTATGACCCCTCTACCAGGAACTCAATTCAGACAGCATTTAATTGAAAAAAACTGTGAGATATCTCAAAATTGGAGCGAATATAATTTTACAACAGCAGTAAATCCATTAAATAACTTATCAAAAGAAAAGGTAGAACAATTATTATCAAAAGCTTACTATTATGGATATTTTGATAGAGGATGGAGAGATACAATGCTAAGGATTTATAAAAGGAAAGGAATTAGACTATTTTTAAACCCAAGAAATTTACATGCTATGAGGGATATTATGAGCTTCTTTAGGGATATTAGAAGAATGAAACATAATAAAGATTCAATTTCCATACAACCCATAAGATTTAATTAATTATTTAATTTCAAATTAGAAAATAACAGAAATCTTAATATTAAAAAAATGGTAAAGATTAAATATAAATCAAAGAACCAAGATTTTAAATTTCCAATATTGGGGTATTCTGGGTATTTTTTCACTAAATTTTTTGATACAGTTAAACCTCTCTCATATTTACTTGATAGGTTAGAAACGAATTGGTTAAGGAATGACATAAATAGTCTTTCCATTAATAAACCTGTATACATTACAGGTCTTGCTCGTAGTGGAACCACTATCCTTTTAGAAATGTTACATCAGCATCCTGATTTAGCTACTCACAGATATAGTCACCTTTTATTGCCCTATCTGCCCCATTGGTTTAGTTTAATTTTAAATAAGCTTTCGAGCTTCTTCTTCAAAAAATATCTCACATCACCTTTCGAACGTTTACATAAGGATGGTATAATCGTAACCCGTGATAGTCCTGAAATGGTTGAAGAAGTAATTTGGCAACAGTTTTTTGATAATCTCCATGATGAGGATGTTTCAAATATAATAAATGAGGAGAATGTTAATCTAAAGTTTGAAAAATTTTATAAAACCCATATTAGCAAGCTTATTATAAATCAAAATCGTTCTCGATATTTAGCAAAAAACAATTATAACATTACGAGATTAGAATATTTATTGAGGATATTTCCAAATTCCAAATTTCTACTTACCATCCGCAATCCAGTGAAACATATTGCGTCCTTAATTAAACAAACACAATTATTCATAAGAATGGAACGAGAAGCGCCCCTTTTAATAGATTGGTTAAGAATAGTGGGACATTACGAATTCGGGTCTCAACAGGTTTGTATTAATTCGGGTAATACAGATATTATCCGTAAAATTCGAGAGTTATCGAAACATAAAGAAACTTATGTAAAGGGTTGGGCTAATTATTGGGATTCTATTTATGGCTACATTTCTAATTGCCTTGATACTAATAAAAAACTTAAAAAGGCGACCCATATTGTTAGATATGATGACCTATGTGGAAATTCAGCGGAAGTGATAGATAAAATTCTTGAGCACACGGAGTTAACAGACTCTAAATTTGAGAAAGTTAAAAATTTTTATATTAAAAATTTACATAAACCTGCTTATTATACCTCTAACTTCACTGAACAAGAACTTAATCAAATTTATGAAGTTACAAAAACAACAGCTAATTGGTTCGAACTAAAAGGTTTAAAGGAGGAGCTCTAATTACGCTCAAAGTAAATTTCCTGTCTGATTTCTAAACCTTCAGGAATATTATAGGTGTGAATGGAGCCCCGTTGCGACTTTTAGTCAAGCAGAAGTGATGCAATAATACGCAAAGGTTATTTTTAACAAGTATGGTAATGGTTACGACATGATTCATTGTCATAGATGCTTTCCTTATACTTCTCACCTATTAAAAAAAGGATTAAAATCGAAGAAGCCAGTAGTATTATCTGTTCATCAAAATCATTATAATATTGATGATTATCATTAGCTTATTCAATCGTTAATTAAATCTTTTAAAGTAACAAATTCACCTTTCTTCGAAAGAGCGAACTTAATCAACCTATTCATTCTTGTGACAAATGTTTCTCCTGTTTTAATCCAGCGATCTGGTCGTAATAAATAATCCCTAAATAGATTTAGTCTAGATTTTTGAGTTAGCATTAAATTTTTCGCGTTTATTATTTCTAAAGGATGAAAATATAACACTATTATTTTATTTTTTAATATCCAGTTTTTTAAAAAAAAATAACCTATAGAGAATCTAAGAGATATATTCAAAGGAGTAAATTCTTGAATTTTATAATAATTCGTCTTATTAAACTTGGTTCTATTACGAGATTTAATAGATGAATCATACTTAAATCCTAATTTATGTAATATTGCAAATAAAAAGTTTGGAGGTTTTAAGTACGGAGCCCGAAAACCAATTATCTCTGACTTTTGGCATGTTTCTTCGATAATCTTTTTATTACTGGCTATTAACTCTTGACACTCATTAAATGTTAGTTTGTTTAGTCTTTCATGATTTAATCCATGGCATGCGATCTCATGACCTTTATGTTCAATTGACCTTATATATTCAGGGAATTTTTTAGCAATGCTTCCAGTACAAAAAAATGTACCTTTTAGATTAAAATTTTCTAATAACTCTAGTATTTTCGGTATTCCTACTTTCACTCCAAAATAAGTATCTAAAACATAAGGAATATCTCTTTCAATATCAAAAGTTAATGCGATTTTCATTATACAAAAAGTGATTTTTGAGATAGAGTGGAATCAATTTTTACTTTTATTAAAATATATTAAAAGAATGATTAATAATATTTGTTCTTTGAGCGAACAAATTAAAATTGCCATAATCATTATTATAATTAGATTAATGATCTTTTAATCGGAAATGCTACTTTGAAGAGTTCTAAAAATTTTTATGAAGATTTATCTATTAGTGTAGAAAAAACTGCTAATGAATGCAAATTATATAAAAATCTATGTAATCAAGTCAATTATGATTTTGATCTGATTTTAAAAGAATCTAATCTTGGAGAAATTCCATATGTACCATGGAGTTTATTCAAACTATCAAATAATAAATTCAAGGAATTGTTACGAGGAAATTCCTTTGAAGAATTAGAATATTGGATGGAATCATCCGCGACATGTGGAGATCCCAGCATCGTCGGAAGATTAAATAATGATATTAAAGTTTTAAAAGCAAATTATAATGAGGTTTTTAATACTTTTTCAAATAAAGATAAGGTTAATAACTTAATCTTATTTGCTCCAGATATAAGATTCATTAATAAGATAAAGCATAAGTTTTATGGTAAAAATGCATATCTTTTATACAAGAGTATTGTCGATATTTGGAAAGGAAAGCAAGAAAATTTTTTATTGCAATTCTTTCTGGGGAAAACAATCTGGAAAATAATAACTACTTTTAAGCTACGTGCTGTAATTGGGGTTAATGGAAGACTGTTAAAATCTGAACTTAATCGAGTTGAGAAAGATAAAATTCCAACAATTATGGCTAATTCACCTCTTTGGATGCATAAAGTATTAAAAGATTACTATCAAAAAGAGAAGAGCACTTTTGATTTGAGTGAACAATTATATATCATCACTGGAGGTGGTGGTTGGGATGGTACTAAAGGTCGTGTTAAATTAGGATATAGTGTAGAAAAACCAGAATTCATTGAGCAAATGTGCGATATGTTCAATATTACTACAGATAAGTTCTGTGATAATTTTGCTGCCACTGAAAGTCCAATGACATGTGGAGGACATTGGTCAAAATATTATAACGACTTTATACTCCATGTTAATAACAAGCAAGGTCGAATCGTAATCCGAGATATAAAATCGTTAGAACCTATTAAAAATGCAAGAGAACCTGGAATTTTAGAATTAATAACTCCTTATGGTGTAGATAGTTATGCTGGAGTTGCTGTTTTATTAGACGACATCGTTCAAGTGGAAAACTGGGAAAGATGCCCTGAATGTGGTCGAGAGGGTGCTATTTTTAGAGTTTTAGGACGTATAACACCTTCAATAGGGAAGGGATGTAGTTCTTTATTTAGTTTAGATGCATTTAAATTATAATAATAAAAAGTACAAAATAACTCTTTGACGATCTAAAATAAAATGCGAGTTTTAATATTAGGTGCAGGATTAACTGGCTGTACATTGGCACGATTGATGAAAAATAAAAATTATGTTGTTTCAATTAAAGAAAAACAAAATCATATTGGAGGGTTATGTTATACAAAAACAAGTCCTAATGGTATACTGTATGAGCCTTATGGAGGACATACATTTCACACAAAAGACACTCGTATTAAAAATTTTGTACTTCAATTTTCAGATTTTAACAATTATATACACAGAAAAGGGATCTATATTAATGGTATATTGCGGCATTTTCCTCTCAGTAAGGAAACTATTCATAAGATGGAAAAGAGTGAACAAATTCTTCAGGAGATTGAGGAACGACCGGAAATTCCTGATTTAACTAATTTTGAAACATATGCAATTTCTCAATTTGGAAATACTTTATATAAATTGTTTATATATAATTATTCCAAGAAAATGTGGGGCGTAGAACCCAGAGAGTTAACAACTAAATATATCAGAAATCGGATTGAAATGAAAGACTCTAATACTCAGATATTTGATGATGATTTTCAAGGACTACCTGTTAAAGGATATACTGAATTCCTGAGAAATATGATACATGATATCCCAATAGAATTAAATACTAGTAAATATGACGAGTCATTTTATAACCTTATTTTATTCTCAGGTCGATTAGATGCATTATTTAAATTTAAATTTGGAATTTTACAATTCAGATCTTTAAGATTTGATTATAGGGAGAATGAAAATTGGGAAAACAAAAATTATGGTTCAATCAACCTTCCACAACATACAAAATACATCCGAAAAATAAACTTCAATATTATGTATCAACAAAAAACAGATAGATCATTGATTCAATATCAAGAACCAATAACTTTTGACGATAGAAATTTGCCAATGTATCCAATCTATACTAAGCAAAATATTGAATTGTTTGATAGATATTTAATTGAGGTCTGCAAGTCTGATAAGATTATTCCTATTGGTCGGTTAGGTTTATATAAATATTTAGAAATGGGGCAGGCTATTAGTTTAGCAATGAATATGCTTCCCTTAATCGAAAATTGGAAAAAATTAAGCCCCAAAGTCAGATATTTTGAACTTAAAAAACTATTAAAAAATTAATGAGTCCTATTAAAGCTAATTTTACTCCTTCCAATTGACATCTTTTGCCAAATTATGATAAATATCTTTTTTTGAATAATATTGGATAATACGTCCTATACTGCGACGAGTACTCAAAGATCTACCACTTGTCATTACTGAAACAAAATTCAGAGTTTTTATTCTACCAGTTTTCATTTTTCTACTTAAATATATTAAAGAATCTGAGAAAACCTTATCCATTCCTATTAATTCTGGCGGTAATTGCTTAAATCCGCCAGTTTTAAAAAATATTTCTCTTCTAACAATTATGTTGCATCCTATAAGTTCAGGATATCCAAGTAAAGTTTTAAAAAAATACCATATGTGCATATTTAAGTTAAGAAAAAAATATCTCGTTATAGTAAATCTCCGAGAACCTAATTTAAATAAAATTGCCTTTCCATCATAATATTTAACTCTAGCACTACAAGCAAAAAGATTTTTATCTTTTTCAAAAATTCTATAAACATTCTGTAAGAAATATGGATCTATTAATGTATCTGCATCTAAAAATACAAGTAAAGTACCACATGTTTTAGGTATAACAAAATTTAATTGAAAGGATTTACTATTTTCAGGTGAAATATACACCTTTGCATAATCTTTGGCAATAGAAACAGTTCTATCGGAGCTCTGTCCATCAGCTACAATAACTTCATATGAAATGTTACAAATTTGCTTTTTGACGGCGATTAATGTTTCTTTTATGTGAGTTTCCTCATTATAAGTAGGGATAATAACTGATATCTTAGGTTTATGATTCATTTCTTTTTTTCTAAGTTAAATTGAAAATAAAAAATCTATAATTTATTAGAAAATTTTATTTTATTATTCTATACAAGTATAAGATTTATTAAATAATTAATTGATATTAAAATAAGATAATGTCTAAGAACTCAAGTAAGATGAAATTCTTGACAAAAGGGTTCATAATTTCATTTATTTTCTTAATTTTGAGCGCAAGTTTCATTGTATTGTTAATAATTAATCATCTCTTTCTGCCAATTCCATGGATGGATTTTTTATATCAATTCTTAAGGCCTTGGTTGTTGCTTTTTTTTTATAATTATAATATATATGTCTATTCTGGAGTTTTCATTAGTTATACACTTTTACTTTTATTATATGTTTTCGGATATAACTTAGCAAAAGTAAGACATATGACAGGTTCAATAATTTATGTCTTTAGTTTGTTAGGATTTGTATTAACTACTTTCTTTATCAGTCATTATGCTTATGCTAGTATCTTATTTAATCAAGATATAACCCTCAACACAAGGTTAATGTTATTAATGCTCTTTTTACCTATTATCTTTGCATTAGGATTATTTCTATTTTTGGTTAATACTGATTTCCTCGTTTTTTTTAAAGATTTAATTAAAGCTAGAAAAATATGGAGACATAATAAGCCTGACTTCGAAATTGAAGTGAAGGGAAAAATAACGAATATTAATATAAATACTGAAGAACATATTTTCAATCCCGTTCCAATGTTAATTATTGCACAATATCTTCAAACTAAAGGATTTTCTGTGGCATGGTTTGTAAGAGGTGCTTTTAATCATATTATATCCTTGATTATTACATATTTAACTGGATGGCCGCGGGCTAGAAATGTGCTATTTCGATTAACTGGAATGAAGATAGGCGAAAATTGCCATATATCTCAAAAAGCAATACCAGATCCTCTTTTACCTGAATTAATTGAATTTGAAGCAGGTAGTGGATGTGGAATTGGAGTAAAATTAATGACTCATAATGCAATGAATATCCAACACGGAAGTTTTAGTTTTGGACCTATCAAAGTTTGTAAAAATGCGAGAATTGGAGCATATTCGGTTATATTACCTGGAGTTACAATAGGTGAGGGATCAATCATTGGAGCCAATTCTCTAGTTAGTGATGATATACCACCATTTTCTATTGCTTTTGGATCTCCAGCTAAAGTTGAAAGGAAATTAACTGAAGATGAAAAGAAACTAGTAAGTAAGAATTATTAGATGATTTATTGACAATATTATCGATAATCTAACGTATATATTTCATACACTTTTTGAAATAATATTTAAAATTCATAAAACTTATTGTATTAATCTAACAAAAATTAATTTAATAAAAAAATCATAAAGTGAATCAATATATCAGAAAATAATCTTAAACCTTGGATAAAAAATTTAATTATACTTGCGATTTTCTTAGGAGTAATAATAATAACAGCTGAATTAGACTGGGCTGCTGAGCATTTTAATGTAGGAATCGTCGTACTACTCTTCTGGCTAATCAGTTTACTAAGTTTAGGGTTAATTCTTCCTATTGGATTTATGTATCTTGCAGGTAATAGAGAAACTGAAAGAGGAAGTTCTGATAAAAAATGGCTAATAATTGCGATAATTTTATTTCTAATCGCTAATGGTATCCCTATTATATTTTATGTGATTCTTGGATCTCCACCTGGTTTTCTCTTGTATGTACAATTAGCATTATTTGGTTTAATACCAGCTTTTTTTCTTCAACCAAAAGAGATAAAGACTCGTATCTTATTATTAGCTATTCTTTTTATAGCAATTATTATCCCTATAGGAATTTTTGTTAAGTTAACAATCGATGATGTTTGGTCTCAACTGATAGCATATGGTTCAGCTGATAAAACAATGTATTATTTGTCATTCTGGGGTTTAATGATGACTTTTTTCTATCTTATTCTAGGAATTGGTTGGAAATTGGGAGGTGGCTCAAAAAGACAAAGCTGGAATTTTTTTATCTCTGGTACACTATTACAATACAACACTTTTGAAGATTTCTTATATTTCCTTTTAAATGGACAATCTCTTCCAGGGACTTGGCCATGGATGAGGAATTTTGTCATAAATTTAGAAGCATTGTTTGGCCATATTCCTACTGACTTAGATCTTCTCATTTTCTGCCTAATTGTGAGTACAATAGCAATTTTTATCCTCTTTGATTGTCATGGGTATATATGGACAAAAATTAAAGCAAGAAAATGAAATCTTTTTTTTATTTTCTTTTTTGATAATTACCGCTTCAAAACCAAAAAACCTTTAACTAATATTTATATAATTTGATTTAAGATTTTCTTAAGCTTCAATTTAATAAAGGTTTATTTATTACAAAAAAATCTGGTAGTTCTTTTGAAAAGCTATGATGTAATTTTTATACATCCACCTAGATTATTAGAACCTGATTATCGAAAACATGCTAAATACGTTCGAGGAACCTTTATTTTTATTCCAATGGGTCTTTTTGCTATTGCTGATCTCCTTGAAAGAAAGGGTTTTGGAGTTAAGATTATAAATTATCCTTTAGAACAATATTTAAACCGTAATTGGACTTTAAAAGATGATCTTAAACATATTAATTTTAAAATTTGTGGAATTGATCTTCATTGGATACATAATGCATATGGTGCCATTGAAGTTGCTAAGATAATAAAAGATGTAAAACCATATGCTAAAGTTGTTATTGGGGGATTTAGCGCCTCATATTATCACAATCAAATCTTAAAGTATTATAACGTAATTGATGGTGTAATAAGAGGTGAGGGAGAAATCCCATTTTTAAGATATACTCAAAATATCAGCAAAAATAATTCTTTGGATTCTGTTCCTAATTTATCTTATCGTGATTCTTCTGGACATATAAAAGTAAATCCACTTTCCTATGTCGCAAAAACATTAGACGATCTTAACTTTACGAATGTATCTTCTCTAAAAAATGCAAAACAATATTTTGAGTGTAGTAGAAAGATTATGGGTATTTCTTTTAATCTCCCTATTGGGAGAGGTTGTCCGTTTAATTGTCCATTTTGTGGAGGAGGCCAAAAGTCTCAGCAAAATTTAACAGGACGGAAGACCGTTGTATTTAGAGATCCAGAAAAAGTACTCGAAGATATTACAAATATTATTGACAATTATAATATTCTGAGTATCTTTTTTGGACATGGTGCATATCCCTCTAATTTGAAATATTGGAAAAGATTATTTAGGTTGATACAAAAAGAAAAATTAGAAGTTGGTGGAGATTTAGAATTATGGCGTCTACCATTTCCTAAAGAAATGTGGAATACATTTTATAAGACTTTTCCTCGCAAAAATTCATCAATAAGTATTTCTCCTCGAATAATGTCTGCGAAGGTTTATCAAAAAATTACAGAAATTTGTGATCCAACATTCAATTTTCCTGAAAGCCAAATTAGAGATTTAATTAAGAATGCAAATTTATTTCGAATAACGCTAAGAATTTGGTTAACAATCGGCTTTCCATTCCAAACTCACCTTGATGTCCTTAAAGATTTTATTTTCGCATTCAAATGTTTTTTAAAATATGGAAAGTCCAAGTTAACACCAATTACTATAATGAATGAACCATATTTTGTTTTCCCTGGCTCTCCTGCTTATGAATCTCCTGATATCTTTGGAATAAACCTTATTTATAAATCTTTTCCAGAGTTAGTTGAAATTTTTAAGCGGTCAAAATCCTTTTTTAATAATTTGCTTAACTGTAATAATTATACCACAGAATATTTATCTCACGCTTCAATTCGTTATATAAATATGCTATTTTCATTAATCAATGTACCTATGCTTTTAACATCAACATCAAATGACCCGAAAATAAAAAATAAATAAGTAGTTAGATTTGTATTAAGAAGCATTAATAGACCCAATTAATTAAAGGGGAATATCTAAAAAAATTCTTTAAATCTATTAATAAAAATAATTAATATCAGAAATCTATCTTAATCATAAAATGCGTGTCCAAATCATTAAAATAGCTATTACCACAAGTATTGCATTAAAAATTATCCCAATAAACCCTATTATGTTTCCAGCTTTCAAAATAGAACTTTCAGGCTCCATTTCTTTTGCTTTTTCACTATATAATTTAGATATAATTCCAAATATTATTCCCAGAATATTTACTATTGTGAGACCTATAAGAACTCTTCTCATTAGGAAATAATAAGATATAACTGGATTCATTAATATAGTTGTTCCAAAATTAAATGCGAATGTCGCAATAACAAGAGAAATTATTCCGAAACCTAAACATATTTTCGAATTAGAACTAGTGCTTCCTTTTTTAACTGATTTTTGTTCGATTATTTGATATACTGGAGGTGAGGCTGGTGTTATTTTATATTGATCATCTTCAATCCCTAATTGAGGTGTCTCAGAAATGATTTGAATCTTATTTCCACAATTCTGACAAAACCTTTGATTTTTAATTTCTAATTTTTCTCCACAATTTTGACAATACAAGAGTTTTCTACAAAATGGATTTGATTGAATAGTTCTAAATGTTATTACTATTATTTTAATATATTCAAATTTAATTTTTTCTATACTTCTAGAATCTTCTGTCTTTATACTAATTATAATTTGAGTACTAAGATTTAAAAATTAGATTATTTTCGGATAAATTCATTTGTACTAATAATTCTTTATAAAAATTATCATTTGGGTAATTAGATGGTTTAAAATTAAAATATTTTGTCTTTAATTCTTTGGAGAAATAATCGTGAAATTTAAGTAGCGAAAGAATTATCTCTGTAAAAATTGTTTTTAGTGCTTTTTAAAATATAAATATAAATGGACTGTATAATTAGAATAGAAAAAATAAGTAATATAAAATTAGTTATACATTAGATAAAGCTATTACTTCTGCTTCTTCTCTTTCTAGTAACATTGGAGTTTTGTCCCAGCTTATTTCTTTAGGAAGTTTAAATTGCCGTAAAAACATAAAAAGATGAATAAAACCACTTATTGGAAAAAATAATAAAAGACTATAATGTTTATCACAGTATTTTCTTATAACATTGAATAAAAAGCCAAATTGAAAGAATAGACAGGAAAGGCTCCAAATTAATAAATAAAATTCTCCAAGGAATGAATAAAGTATAGCAAATCCAATTATTATCGGAATCCATGTATCCATATTTGCTATAACCATCATTGTCATATTTCTTGCGATAATTAAAGATTTACCATTTTTATATTCGCTTTCCATTGCCATTAGTTGAGGCATGTCACCAATAAATCCAGCAAGCCATCGTGTACGCTGTTTTACTAATATCTCCCAATTGTTAGGGACATACTCATATATTTTTGCTTTTGGTGAAAATCGAATATCTACTCCGTCTAGATTTAGAAGTATAGAGAGATAAAGGTCTTCTGTCATAGAATCTTCGTTAAAACCCCCATATTTCCGTAGATATTTTGTTCTGATAGCAAAATTTCTTCCGAATGAATAAGCTGATGATCCTAATCTATTTTTAATTTCAAATAGTAATCCACCACCAGAAACAATACCGTAATCCAGGAAGATACCCCTTGTTAATTTATTTTTTTTCCAATTCTTAACTAAAACAGGGCCTATAACAGCATTAATTTTTTCATCATGAAATGGTGATATCAAATTTCTTAGAGTATTTGGCTCTAAAATACATCCTGAATCATAAAGAACCACAATATCATTTCTTACATGATCTAAACCGTAATTAAGTGCTGCCGGTTTTCCTTTTTTAGATAAATCTTCTGATAATATTTGTATATCCATATCCTCATAATGCCTTACAAAGTTTTTACAATAATCTTTTGTCTTATCTGTTGAGCCACTATTTACAATAATAATTTGGATATTTTCTTTAGGATATTCTGATAAAGCAATCGATTTTATTGTTCGTTCCAATAATATTTCTTCATTTTTAGAGGCTATTAATATACTTATATTTGCATAAAATGGTGTTTTTGTTTTATAACCCCTCCCAAATGAGGCAAGGAAGTGTATTCCATAAAGAATAACAAATCCTAAGAGCATAATTAAACCAATAAAAGGAAATATGAACCACCAATAAGCTAAAGGATCTACAAAAAAAGTATCAATTGCTTCTTTTACTTTAGACGACCAAAAGGGTGGAAAATAGATGTGTATTAATACATATAAAATTACAAAAATAGATCCATATAATAAATATCTGTACAATTTCATTTTTTTTAAAACACCTTTTATGGTTTTTTATATACTATCGATTTTTTTAAGGTTTTTCCAGATGTATCTAGCAAATAAAATCACTGAAAGTACCATAATAGCCAATAGACTGATTTGATAAATAAACATAGCCCAAGTGATAACCCACGAGTGGGAAACCGTCCAGATCGAGGTAGCAGTGGGATTGATCAAATTTGTTATTAATACAGTGAGACTCGAAGCACCATACATTATGTAGAATGTAGCAATAACTAACACACGTGTTATCCTTTCCCCGATAAATGGCTTTGTTTCATGTAAACCTAAACTTTCATGTTTAGCTCTCATATACTCGTATATAAATATTAAAATTATATTTGTCCAAATCATCCATTTAAAATCTAATCCATTGATAGCTAATACTGATAAGCTTGTAGGAATGAGACATACTAACATTAATGTATCACTGACCCGATCAATTACATTATCTAACCAGGCACCGCTTTTAGACTTAATATTTAATAATCTCGCTATTGCTCCATCAATCCCATCAACAATTCCAGTAAATAGTACCAAAAGAGCAAGAGCGAAAAACCAAGCGCCATAAAGGGGTTGCTGAGTAAATAAACCTAGTGTATGACCTTTTCCCGCTATAATTACACCATAAAATATGAGAAACGACAAAATTAAATTCATAAAAGATACTTTATTTGGAGTTAAACCTATTTTTATAAAAAATTTTGCGCCTTTATAAGTTATAGGCATATAAAGCAATCCTGACGGATCCTTTTTCATTTGTATAAATTGCTCTTCTAATTTGGGAGCTTGTCCATGATCTTTTAGCCAATCTTTTATGAATTCATCACAACTCATAAATTCTTGGTTGGATTTTTTTTTAGAGATCCCACTAAGAAAGATAATTAAAAGGAGTATAAGTAGTATTAAGGGAAATACAATATTAAACACAATTTCTGTCATATTGTCCTCTTCAGTTTTTCTAATATTTTCTTAATTAAATATTTTTGAATTTTGTAATTTTTATAAGAGTATACGAAATATTTAAACTTATTGTAAAAAGTTTTAGAATTTGACTACTTTAACAAAAAAATCAGTTATTGAATTATAATTTCTAGTTATCATTTATTCTGATTAAGTATTTTAGGATATTGATGTTTATCTTTAATCAATTTTTTATATGCAATGATGTTTGAAGGCTAATTCTTCTGGTTCTAGTATACCAATTACTATAAAATATCAGCTTATTTAGAAAATTTAATTAATTTTTATTTAAACGAATTTTTTTTCATGTCAGGATTAATATCCAAGAGCTCGATATACTTAAGAATTGGACCCCTAAAACATTATAAAGTATTATTTAATTATAAGAATAAATAGTCAAATAAATTTTAAAAGTTTGTAAATATGTCAAGTTCTAGTTTAGAAATGAAATGGAATAAATTCGGTAAAAATTTTCTTGGTGCTGCAATTTTATGGATTTTTATATTTATTCCGTATGTAGCGTTTGGTGTTATTATTCTTCAATTTATCTTTATAAATTTAGCATTAAATGAGATTAAAAATATAAATCATCAACTGAATAATCCAAATCTTGAAAAATTTTATTCAAAATGTTTAAAAGGGAATATAATTAAATTGATTGGTTTAATTGTCATCAATGTTGGTGGCGCAATGATAGCTGGAGCTTTAATATTACGTCATTTTTTTAATGTTTTTCGGCCTTTATGGATCTTTGTTCCTCCAATCGTAGTATTAATGGTTGGATTTATATTATTAATTATTGCTAGTAGCATTGAAATGCATGCTTGGGAAAATTTAAAGAGTTTCCTTCAACAAAACAAGGAAATGTTTCCAGTTAAAATAGCTAAAGATGTAATCGATGGCGCAGATAACTTAAAGTCTGGGACTTTTTCATGGGCACTCGGATTTTTATTTGTTCCTATAATAATTGGATGGATATATCAAGTAGTGGGTTATTTCAAATTAGCGTCTTTTAATAAATTGGTTCCAAAAAAGGAAGTTAAAATAACTCCCATTCCTGAATACCAATCAACTACTACTCATATACATCAATCAACTACCGCTCCTATATATCAACCAATCCCTACTCCCATTTACCAACCAAATCCTACACTTAATTTAGAAGAAAGAGATACTTTTAATTTTTGTCCAATTTGTGGAGCGAAATTAAATCAAGCAGCTAAATTTTGTGGCGAATGTGGATCGCAATTAAGGAGTTAAAAAGAACAATAAAAATATGTTTAACTTTTGAAAATTTTTTTTTAATTATTCTCATTTTTCAAATTGTTTGAGGAATAATTCTTAAGATAATTTATTGAACATGCTTATAGGTAAGAATTTTATGATTCTTTTCTATACAATAATCTTGTTTAATCAATTTATGCTCCTATATATGCCTCTTTAATCGCTGAACACCCTCCGCATCTTACGCAACCTGCTTTGTTTTTTAAAGGATTAACGCTATATTCTCTCATCAATTTTGCACATTTTTTATATATATCTAATAAATCTTGATAATTTGTGATGGGTAAATCTTTTTTTCCAGGGATGGATCTTACAGGTGTAACATATGGAATCACTCCAATTGAAATAACTTTTTTCACATCTTTTATAAAATTAGATTTAGATTCTCCAAATCCAGTCAAAATATAACTACTAACTTGATTTTCTCCAAAAATGTCTATTGCGTGTCTCCAATTTTTTTCATATAATTCATGAGAAATGCTGAACTTACCAGGTGTAATCTCTTTTCTTAACGATTCATTAAGAACTTCTATATGAATCCCAATAGTGTCAGCTCCTGCTTCTTTTAATCTATTAATATATTCTAAATCTTCTAAAGCTTCAATTTGAACATGCAAGGGAAGATTAGGATGCTCATTTTTCACACCTTTTAACATTTCAATATAACGATTTACCCCTTTATCAATATTTTCATCCGTTCCGCTAGTTAACGTCATGTGAGAACATCTACTTTCTTTCTTAGCAGCTGTAATTACTTCTGACATCTGTTTTGCATTTTTTTCTTTAATTGTAGTATCATATTGTAAACTTAATTCAATACCACAAAACTTACAAGGTTCACCACATGCCCAATATACGCACTTTTGATAAATAGTACTCGCTAAACAATCGACTCCATGTACTAAAGCGATTTTTTTCATGTCAATTCCATCAGTGGTTTTCAAATCATAGAATTTTGGATTTTCAATAAGTTTTACCTTACCAAATAAGTGGTTATTAATATTATCATAAACTTCAAAAAATTCTCCTCTTTTCGCTTGCAAAACTAAATTGGTCTTATTTTTATCATTCCAAAGAGCAACATTCACTAAAGTTTTACCATCTTCTAATAAAAAGTATCTACCTCCAAGAGGTCCTGCTCCTCCTTTTCTTCCAAAATCTATTTGAATTCCTTGTTCTCTATATAGCTTGATTAGTTCATGATCTAAATATAATCCCTTACATAACAATTCAGTCTTCTTTTTTAACACAGTTTCGGATTCTATCATTGTTCCCTAAAAAAGAATTCAATATTGTCTTATTCTTTTATTGATTTAGCGTGTTTTAATTTTCTTTATGGAATTTAAATGTGGCGCGTATTTAATTCTAAGTATTATTGAAAATAAAAATACATATCTAAAATCTTATTAATCTATCAACTATATATAAAATCATTAAAATCCAAAACATGAAAATAATAATGTACAAGATTTCATGGATTTAGAGCGTTGTCTTGTTTACATTTAATGAAAGTTCGAAATGAATTGAAAAGAAATTTCTGAGGAATTGAATTTAAGATATTTTCCTGAATTTTTTACGTCAAGTAAAGAATTAAATAAAAAAGAAAATAATCATAACTCAGCAATTAATTTTATAATTATCACACAATCCTATATATCAAAATTAAAAAAAAGTTGAGATTTATGGCAAATATTAGAGATCAAATTTGGCTTTTACCTTTTGCTGGAGCTATACTTACAGCAATTAGCATTTTCACACCAACGTTAGTTTTTCACTTAGGATCATACTTTTGGCTTCAGTATATGGATGGTTTTAAGCTAATTATTGGTGGAGGATCTGGACCTTCAGTAGGATTCTTCGCTGTCCTAAGTATAATGATTATTGGGATTATTTCGACAATATTAATAGTAATATGTACAATTATTTTGTTTATCTCAGCTCTTTCCCATAGAGGAAAAGAAATACCTGGTTCCTGGATCGTCATTGGCATTTTCCTTATTGGAGGAACAATATTTTATATTGGAGGATCAGAGTTAGGTTATTTTATTTATAGGCTGATACATTATGGGCTACCGGGTAGTTTTTGGCGTGGTGGTATCCCTAGTTTCGCGGTTATCGCTCCATTTATTGGAGGAGGATTGTCAATCTTAAGCGTTATTATAGGTAAAAGTGTGGGTAAAGAAGAAGTTGATATAACCCCAGTTAGTAAAGAAGCACCTTCAGTAAGCATAGATGAACCTCCTATAAAAGAAGAAATATCCCAACCTTTCCCAACTGCGAAATTTCAAAGTGCTAAGTTTTGCCCAGTCTGTGGTGAAAAAATACTGAGCATAGAAGCTCGATTTTGCCCAAGTTGTGGAAATAATTTGAAAAAATGATAATGATGTTTTCTTTCTTAATTTATTTTTGATAAGATTTTTGTATTCCAATTTCTAAAGATTTATTAATAAATCTATTATAACCTAATTTAACAATCTCTTTTTACATTAAATAAAGAAAATTCAATGGTGCCTAATAATGCCAAAAATGGAAAGAAAAATAGATATTGCCGCATCTCAAGAAAAGATTTGGCAAATTGTTGATAATGATGATGATTATCCTAGATGGAATATTGTTGTAAATGAGGTTAAAAAACTTGGTGAAGGGAATTATTTTTTCAAAACTAATGTTGGAGATGTAACTTCCCAACGAGCAGAAACAAATCCACCTAATGACCTTTATGCAACTCAAGAAGGAAGTCCCATGACAAGTTTAGGATATTCTTTAAAGCCTAAAGGTGATGTTGTTGAAGCCACAATCTGGGCAGAATTTGATGATGAAAAACAAGAACCAATCTTAGGAATTGCTGGAGAAATGCTCTTAAAAAGCTTAAAAAAGTATGCAGAACATCTAGAATCTGGTGGAAATCCTGATGAGTTTAATAAAAAAAAATAAAATTATATTTTAACTTCTTTTTTTCATTCAGTATCTAATGAAGTATTTATTTATCTTTAATTTTTTATTTTTTTTATTC
>JAHPZE010000006.1 GCA_019058365.1 Promethearchaeota archaeon
TATAAAAAGTCAATGTTCAATAGGATTTAGAGATCTACTTCCTTTGGTACTGTTACTTTTCCCAAAAAAATAACGCAAGATCATTAAAATCTTTTGAATGATCAAAAATCGTCAAATGTCCAGCATCAGGCATGATAATTAACTCTGATTTGGGCAACCATTCATGTATCATTTCACTAGCCCAAACAGGAGTAGTAATATCTTTTTTACCAACTAATACTAAAACTGGAATGTTTAATGATTTTAAATTTTCACATATATTGAACCCTGCTGACGCTGCAGTGGCTCGAAGACAATCTGTTTTAGTCATGTGATCAGTGACTAATTTAGCTACAAATTTAGCAGTGTTTTCATCAAATGGGCTTAATCCCCTTACACTAATCCCTCTAGCGAAATCTTCAAGTTTACTACTATTAATACGACCTAAAATATCAGTAATAGCCTCTTGACTAATGAAGCAAAAGCTATCTGCTACAATCATCTTTTTCACACATGTTGGATTCTCTAATCCATACACAAGAGCTATCATACCTCCAAGAGAATGTCCAATTAAATAAAGATTTTCCGTCCAGTTAAGATGAGTGAGTAACATGTGTAAATCATCAACATAATTCCTAATAGTAAAGCGGTTTTTTGGTCTAGTTGTTCTTCCATGTCCCCGTAAATCATATCTTAATATATTAAATTTAGATCTAAAAATTTGTAATTGGTTCCTCCAGCAATCACTATTCAAGAATAATCCGTGAATTAATACCATTTTTGGTCCATTATCTACACCACTTATCTCATAGGCTATTTCAAATCCTTTTTCTGGAGAAAATGATTGTATAACTTACTCACCTTTTGAAAGTTTAAATTCTTCTATATTATTTTCATTGATTAAATTAAATAGTCTAAATATAAATTATTTTTTAAATTATTCACATTTCATTAGAGATTTAAATAAAATTAATTAAAATGTAAAAATTAGCTATTAAGAAATATTTATATAAATGAGAAATAAATACTATCATACAAATTTCTATTTTAAATAAAAATCATACAAATAAGTGAAATTTAAAATGAAAAAATCCAGATATGGCTTAATTGGCGCTGTATTAATATTAGCGATGATGTTAGGTCAAATTACATCTGTTAGAGGCACTACATATACTTGTGCGGGTTCAGTTGGTGCGGAAGCAATTTGGAGGGTAAAAACTGTTCATGAAGGTTCATTAACAGCAATTTTTGGAGCATCGTGGAAAACTTCAATTCAAAATTCTTTTGGACCCGGCTCTCAAGAATTGGGTGCCAGATTGAAAACAAAAGTAACACATATAAATTCGAGTCAGAATGTAATAGGTTTTGAAACCTGTAATATTACTTCTGATTTATGGACTTGGACTACAAAGTCATTTGGTCCTACTCCTAATGTAACAGGGGTTCCTACATATATTTTATTACACCCGAAAAATTTAACCTTTTACTGTCAATTCTATTCTGGCTATACAAAGAATGTTTCTGAGGCATTCGCATATCCTTTTTTAAATGCGCTTCCAATTCCCGCGGCAACATATTTATCTGAGCTTATATGGGATAATGATTATGTAATTTCTGGAACAACAGTTACTCATAATCTTGTAGCACCTTATGTTGGTCTTGTACTCTATCTAGTTAATTGTACTGAAACTTGGAGATATTCAAGTTCATATGGAACATTTTTGGGATATAAACTAGTACACAATAATGGAACGACTGCTTATGAGACAGTATTAGAAACACCTTCTGCTGCAATCCCTGGTTTTGAACTTTCAATAGTAATAGGCGCTTCTATGGGGATTGTGATAAGTTTAATTTTCGTCGTCATGAAAAAGAAACGATAATATAACCTCTAAAATAACCTCTAAAATAATTTTTTTTTATTTAATCTTCAACTCTTACTCTTACTTTTTAATAAACATTTTTAAGTACAAATTTAATAGTTTTTGTACCTTATCATAACAATACTAAATAGATATTGGAGTTTTGAAAAATGAGTAGTGGAAATGAAGTTGGTGAAAAAAAATCATTAGGTTTTGAACAAGGAAGCATTAGTCTTAGAATTGCTTTAATAGCTATTACCGCAGCATTATATACTGCTTTAGGTTATATTTTCCATCCTATAAGTTTTTTAGTATTTCAATTCCGTGTAGCTGAACTAATAGTAGGGATGTGTATCATTTTCCCATTTGAAGGATTAGTTGGTAATGTTTTAGGAGTATTTTTTGTTAATTTGACTTCAACTTTAGGTCCCATTGATTTAATTAGTTGTTTTGTAAATATACCAGCATTATATTGTATTATCTTTTTTAAGGATAAAGGTTATTTAAAATATTTAGGTGGTCTATTATATGCTATTATTATCTCACTATATGTAGCAATAATTTTATATATTGTTTTTAGTTCGCCTATTTGGATAAACTTTCTTTATGTTCTAATTCCAGAGGTAATTTTAGCAACAATTGGGATAACTTTATTTGAGATTGTTAAAAGTAGATTTAAAATAGAGTAAAATATAATTTTAATTTTTAAGCATAAGTATTTTTTATAAAATTTCCATTTGAATGAGAAAATTGTTATCAAACTGAAGAGTTCTCAAATGTGATTTAGTGATTATGAAGTATATTTTGATAAAATTATGGAAAAAATTCAATTCGCAATCACGAAAACCCAAGTATATTACTGAGAAAGATTTAGAAGATATTATTACTAAGACAATCGGTTCTCAAACTAATAAATAAATTTTAGGGGAGAATCCATAAATAAAATATATTTCTTCACCAGTTTCTAGAGCAGTAGAAACCTTAGTTTTAAAAATTAGTTCCATTATATTATAGTTAACTAAACTTTCAAATTCTTATTGAATATATCATAGGGGATGGTTATATATGAGAAATTTATTAAAAACTAAATCATCATCAATAATTTTATTGATGCTATTGAATGCAATTACTGGTTTATATCTCGTTTATTTAAATAATTCTGATAAATCGGATGCTGTCAATCTTTCTGAAACAATTGCAATATCTCCTATAGATATTTTGACAGCTGCTCAACCAAATCCCCAAAATCAAATATTTGGAAGTATTGAAAACCGTAATGGTAAAATTTTTACTAACATCACTCATACTGATCAATTTTGCTACATCAATAGGTACCAACCAAGTTTAGATAATCAGCCAAATTTATTCCTTCAAAATTGGAATATTACTCATGCTAAAATGGTTTTTGAAAATATAACAGCAGTTAATTATACGCGAAATATTGAGACCGAACCAACAGAATTTATCATGAGTTATTCTGAAACTGATCCAATCTACGTATACCAGAAATTTGCGATTGAAACGGATCAGTATACCAATAATGTAAGCATCTTTATCCAAGATGTTATTGATGAGGATTATTATTCAGATGAGAATTCATGGGAGGTATCTATAGTAAATTGTTCAAATGACCCTCTTGGTACACCCAACTCAAATCAAACGTTAGGTACACTAAAAAAACCTCACCCTATTGACATGGTTGCACACTGGGAAGTTTTTAACTTTAAAGGATCAGACATTGGGCCAATATTCTTAAATAAATCGAAAACAAATTGGACAACAGTAGATGGAATTATGAAATATTGGTTTGCAATTAAAATTAAAATACCTCCAAATGATTTGCGAACTGGCGGTGGACCCAAATTCCTTTATTTAAATCCTGACGGCGGTGTCTCTAATGAAATAGGAGAGGGAGAAACATTTTCTCAATCTCCTCAGTTCATAAATTTAAACCACTTTACTGAACATGTAGTAGAAAACTCAACATTGCTAGGTAATCATTTTGATGGAAATATCATTTCTTTCAGATATTTCGATGAAGATAGATTTAGGGTCAATAGTACATCATATCTTCTAGCACAAAGAATTTATTTAACAGTTAGATTTGAAATTGATAATTTAACAAACCCAGAATACACTTGGGATGATTTGAAGTATATAAGAATGACAGAACCATTGGAATGGAAAAATATATTAAATAGTATAGTTTTTAGTATGAATTTCTCAGTCGTTTCAAATATCAGTGATAATAATCTAGTTGATAAAGCAAGAATATCACTCTATAATCCATTTACTTCTAAATTTGATTCAATTGATCGCTCTCCAATAAATCTTACTCATCAATATGAGATTTTACAATATTATGCTGCTATAGATCCGGAAGAAAAACTGTTTTTTATCCAACATATGAACACATCAGTGAATGGGAATAATTCACTGACATTTAGGTTTGAATATGATGGATCTATTCTCCTTACTGATCCATTTAATATTTCAATAAATTTAGCTAATATTGAGATTGGAGAAATAGAGACGATAAAAACGATTCAAAAATATGATCCAATCGTTCATGATTTACATTATTGCAATAATGTGACTCTATTGAATAGTACTTTTAATACTCCCAATAATGAGATAATTGAATCTCTTAAGGAAAATGATGATAAATTTTTGGAAATTCTGGGAGATTCAGGTTCAAATACTACAATTATAGATTTTAAGTTTAATGTATTAACAAATTTAGATAGCTCATTATGGGATGTGGATGATCCGATTGAGTGGATATTTAATTTACCTAATCCCAGAATATATCAAATTGATTTTCGAATTAGCTCTAATGTTAGTATTCAAGATTCCTTAAATCTAACACATGCGATGTTAGAAATATATAATAGTGGAGATTTTGCTCCATTTAATGGAATTGAATGGATTCAATTTTCTGATAATAAAACTTTTGCTGATATTGGCGAAAATACTAAAATCCTTCCTTTTGATTCCTACTATTCTTGGTATATAATGCATTTAATTAATGAAAGTGATGGTAATTCCCTTAGAGTAAGACTTCGATTTATAGGAAATGGTACGTTTACCCGAATAAATGTCTCTATTGATGAATTTACTTTAAACTTTCATATTCAGAATGCAATTTCTTCAGATATAACCTCCAAAATTGGATTTGGATTAAATAGTAACTCATTAAAACCTTCTGACATTCATTTAAAAAATTTTGGTACATATTTATCTGATAATGGATTATGGGAAATTGACATACATGATGGGCTTCCTATTCAAGGATTTTATTATTTCAATGTAACGTCTATTTGGCCAGAAGTTATATTTGATGTTAGTGGAATGTATACAATAGAAAAGCATCAATATCTTGATTGGGATTATAACTTAGATTTTAATCTTCTAAAAATTCTTTGGAATGTAAGTTCTGACATAACTTATTATGAATTTTATAGTAATTTAGAAAATAGCCAAGGTTTAAAATTTAATGTCCCTTCAGATTGGGAATTAATGGAAATTTATAATTGTTCAGTCTCACCTCCTAATCCTAATGGAGAGTGGTATTCAACGACTCAATCTGTTGATCCTTTTAAAATTATAACTATATATAATATTTCAGACGGAATTTGGAAGATTGGAATGAATTCATCAAAAATTCCTTTGTTATTTAGTGTTAATTCAACCAATGCATATATTGATAAAATGATTAATATTGATATTGATATTCAAGACATCTACGGAGGAGACATATATTTTGAAATTTATAACACAGACTCGGAAATTATATATAGTGAAAGTAACAAACTTAATGAAACCGCTTTTGAAAATTCAGTTTCATACAATTGGGATATTTTTTCAACCACAAAAATACCAGGAACATATTATTTAAAAGCCTATTGGATCTTATATAACGAGACTCATGCGTTTCTTGCATTAAATACTACAGAAGTAATTGTATCTAAATATACTGTAAATCTAGAAATTTTAAATATTGCTGAATTCTCTAGGTCTTATCTCTATGGTAGTGCCATTCTAATTGAAGGAAGACTAACTAATAATGATACTGGAACTGTTATTGAAAGAGAACCGATTATTACCGAAATCTATGATAATAATTTAAATTTAATCGAGACCAAAAGTGATATTACTAACAATGAAGGAATAATTCAAATTGAATATACTTTACCGACAGGTTATAGCAAAATTTCAGTTAAATTAGTATATAATGCTTCTGATACATATTATTCTTTTGGGGAGAGTGAACACACTCTTGAAATTAACCTAATTTCTCAAGCAGAATATTATCTTAATATTTTTCTAAACTTTCTACCATACATTGTAGCAGTTTTGGTAATATCAATAACTACAATTGTTGTAGTTAAGTATAGAAAAAGTAAATTGAGAAAATTTTGGGCTGGAGAGGCAAAGATTTTGGATGATTTATTAAATATTTCTTATATAATGATTATACATAAAGATGTTGGTGTTTCAATTTACAATAAGCAAATATCTTTAGAGGGTATTGATTCTGATCTAATATCTGGGTTTTTACAAGCAATTTCCCAGTTTAGAAGTGAGTTTAAAAAAGGTACCAGTGATACTAAAGATAAGGGTTTTGAAATGGATTACGGCGACTTTAAAATTGTAATTGTAGATGGAGATTATGTTCGGGTAGCTTTAATTTTAGATGGTACTCCTTCTGAAAAATTAAAAGAAAGCCAATGGTTATTCACAGAAGGGTTTGAGAGGAGGTATAGCACATTATTAACAGATTTTGCAGGTGAAATCACTCCATTTAGAGAAGCAGATGATTTAATTGAGAGACATTTCAATGTTAGTCTAGTCTATCCACTTCAACTAGGAAAACATTATGGAGTCATTAAAGTAAAGGGTTTAGAGAAAGCTCTTATAGAAGTTGCTGAACAAATTCAGAAAGAGCGTAATATTTTCTTTGTTTCAAGTCTTTTAAATTTCGCTTTAGCTGGAAGAAAAGCCACAAGGGATGAAATAATAAGTACCATAATAGAGATGAAAAGAAAAGGGCTTATAATTCAAGCAGAAGTAGTATAATTTATAAAATAAACATCAATATTTTTTTTTCTTTTTGAATTATACTTTAATAACTTTTATAAAATTTGCAAAAGGGAATTTTAAATTATAGAGAACGATATTCACACTACTCTCAAATTGATCTCAAGATTTATCAGAAGGGATACCGACATTTTACCCGATCCATTACGTAAAAATATTACGGTTATTCATTATTATAATGAGATCATTCGATTTTGGAATAAAATAAATTTTATTATCAAGAAAACTCTTGGGGGCTCTAATTCTCTTGATAGTGTTAAATTACCCAAATATTTATATGCTACTTATAGAATGTTATGGGAACATGCTTCTGAGAAGAAAATCATTAATGAGTTAAAAGAGATTAATGAAGAATTTTTGAAAAAAATTAAGATATTTTCATGGAAAAAAGCTCTTATTAATAAAGTGGAAAAAGAAAAGCTTAGTATTTTAGAAGCAATCCCTAGTTTTATGATTGAACATCTTCTTCCTGTTATGAGCATTAATTTTCTTAAAAGTAATATTCAATTTATGAATGGTTTACAACGTACAGTTGAAATTACTATACGTATTAACAATCTTTGTAGTAAAGAAAATTCTGAGAATTTATTCACAAAAATTAAAGAGAATCTTAAAAAGAATGGAATAAATTATCGCAAGGATCTTAACCTTCCAGATCTATTTTGGATACCCCGCTCACAAAAGAGTAGAGTCATTAGAAGTTCTTATTACCAAAATGGAAATTTAATTTTGCAAGATAAAGCATCAGCAGCAGTTATCCAAGCATTAGCACCTAAAAAAGAAGATAAAGTATGTGATATGTGTGCTGCTCCCGGAATAAAAACAAGTTTTATTGCTCAATATATGAATAATAAAGGACATATTATAGCGGGTGAATTTCTTACTGAAAGAGTAAATATGATGGTGTTGTTACTTAAGCAATTAAACGTTTTAAATGTCCACATACTAAATACCGATAGCATTATTTTTCCCATCCGATTTCAGAATTATTTTGATTGCATTTTATTAGATGCTCCTTGTACGGGATCAGGAGCCCTCTTAGTCAGCCCAGAATTAAAATGGCGGCAAAATCAAGGATTTCTACATCAAAATATTATTGTACAAAAGAAATTAATCGAGAATGCGATAAAAATGTTAAGACCTGGCGGGATTTTAGTATATTCTACGTGTAGCCTTTATGCAGAGGAGGGAGAAAACCAAATTTTAGATTTTATAGATAATTTAGAACCTTTAGATTTACCTAATTGGCTTTCTCCTAGTTATAAAGTCGAGGATAATACAATACCTGGTACAGGGAGATTATTTCCATCACTACATCATACTCAAGGTTTTTTTATAGGAAAGTTCAAAAAAAAGGAAATATGACAATATTCATTCTAATTATTAATAGAATTAGAAGTGTTTATGATGGATGATACACCAAGAAAATATATGACAATTGGTGAAATAGATGCAACCGGGGTAAGGGGTCCTCACGAAAAAGAATTAGCGGATATTAGTAAGGCAAAACATCACTTATTTATTAATTTAGAAATGAATAAGTTAAAAGAGATTGTAGAGGAAGATATTGGAGGAAAAATAGAAAACATAGGTTTTAATGAAGATTGGACAATAACTATTGAAATGTTTCCAGAAGTAAATATTCACATAGCTTATTCGTATTTTGGAGATGAATTTGATGATGGAATTGAAGCCGAATTCAAATTTTTCTTTTCAGGCAAGCGAGTTTTTTGGGTACCCGGAGAAGATAGCGCAACTTTTATCGATATTATTATGGATTTCATCGAAAGAAAAATAAAGGGACAAGAACCTTATGAAAAAAAGTATGAGGAAAAAACAGATTTAATGGAAAAAGTTTTACTACAAAGAAGAGAACCATTTAGTTTTCTTAAAGATGTTGATAGAGAGGGTTTAGCTACGTTTCTTGGTGCAAACGTATGGAAAACAGAAAGAGGATGGAGAATAAAAAAAGAATTTTTCCCAGAAATTTTCTTAGAAATTATTTGGGACGCACAGAATTATTTAGATATCAAATTTTCAGGCACTAACCTCCCAAAAAATATAGATAGTTATCATGTGGAATTAGTAGGTATCTTTTTGATCAATCATATACTTAGGTTTATTACCGTAAGTAATATTGATAAAAAGCTTCCTGACATTTGCTATATAATGTTCTCACGCTACTATACAAAGAATATTGGAAAATGGAATCATAAAGTAAGATGAATCTAAAAAAAGATATGATTGAAAAAATAAATTAAATAGCAGTCCAAAGTATTGATCTTCCTTTTTTAGCCGCTCGTTTAATTATTTTAGAATTTTCTAAATCACTCATTACTTTCCAAATTTGTGAATTACTTAGTTTAAAGTACCTTCTTAATTCCGGCGTCGTCATTTGAGTACCACTCAATAAATTTGGGATTATTCTTATTATTTCTTCAATAGTATCCTCGTCAGAGTCTACAGTAGTTTTTTCTTCATCATCTTCATCATTTGATTCCATTTCCGTGATTATACGTGAAGCAATTTTATTTAACTGATTAATATTGTTATCCACATTCTGAGGCTTCATAAAAAGACAACAAAGTTCTAAATCTCTTGGAAAAGCAACAATATAAAATTCATCATATAGGATTGCTCGTGGTTTTTTAACAGAATTATTTCCACCACGAAAAGCTAAATAAAAATTCATAGCAAAATCATTTAAATTTACACTATTATTTATTTTTGAAAATTCTTTTTTCCATTTAAGAAAGGGACCATCTATCATATCGAAACCGATTAAGGCGGCTCCAAACATTTCACTTTCGGTAAAATTCAATCTTTTAATCTCCTCCTAATTGCTATTTTATCTAATTCTTTTTTAATTATATTCATCAATTTAAACCGTTCTGAAGGATTAATAGCAGTTAATCCATAAGTTTTGCAATGAAGTACATCCTCAACACGTTTTACATCCATTCGCCCATCATTTTTTACCAGATCTTGCTTATTTGCAATCGCAACAATAGGACAATCCTTTCCTACGAATTTACAAGCATAGTTGATAAGTTCCCTTGAACTTAAAACATTTCGAGGAGTTGAGTCAGTCACTATGAAAATAATATCTGAACCTAAAAGGTAATCTTTTGAATATGCCCTAAGATAACCGCTTTGACCTGCCAGATCCCAAACTCTCAAAAAATAATCTTCAAACTTAACTGTTTTGAGATCTAGTCCATGAGTTGGAATGTATAATCGATCTATCGTCTGTTCAGACAGTAGTTTTAACATTGTAGTTTTCCCTACAGCTGGAGCTCCAATGAACGTAATTTTTACAAGCCGACTTATTTCAGAACTCAACAAAAAAAACACAACACAACAAAAAAAATAAGATGATTATTTAAGAAAGAATGAAATGAAAATATGAATCTGGATAATATCTATGTATTATAAAAAAAATATAGTATTTTAAAATGAGAGGTTATTTACTTTTTAAAAGGAGCTTTTTCATCCATTTGGGTAGCAAGAATCCTCCATACCAACAAATCGCACTCAATATTAAGATTAATCTAATAATAATTATCGTTGCTTCACTAAAAGGTACAGACGCGTCTAACAATGCTCCAACTGAAAAAGTAATATAAGCGATTATTAATAATTTCCCTTTGAGTTTTACTTCTGGATCTTCAGATTTTAGAGAAAGATTGGCAAATAAAAATCCTGTAATGACGACAATCAAAAGAAATATTACTAAAAATACCATTATAAAAGACTTATAATTTACATCTACAGGACCATTCAAGTTTCCTATTAAACTTTGATTTATAAATAGAAAGGTGAAAAATAGTATCTCAAAGATGGTTCCAATTATGACAAACGTTGAAAGAATTATCTTACGTTTCTCAGAATACAAGAATTCTGTGAAAGCTAATAACCAAAAAACTATCGCTAAAGGGATAAAAAGATTTCCTATTAGAAAATATACCCCTTCAGGAATTCCAACGCCATTAATTAATGCTATCAAAAAGGAGAGGCTAGAGGGCCACCATGGTTCAGATATAAAAATCCAGGTTGCTCCGACTAATAAATAAATCCTTTCTTTATATTTAAAGAATCTTGAGAGTATTATAAAACCTATTAATAAAGAGATCGCTACAAAGATGAGAGAAAATACTCCATTTACAGTATCTAAAAGACTTAATGACATATTCTAATTGTGTTTAATTTAATTTGTATAAATAAAAATTAAGTCCTTGGATTATTTAAATTTTAAATTTTTTAAGAAAAAATGATGCTAATAAATTAGAGAACATATAAAAATATTAAAAATATCAATGATAATAATGTTGGGGCGATTAAACTAATAGTTAATAGACTCTGAGATACTCTGATACATTCCTTAAGAGTATTGATTATAGCATTGAAATATAAAGGGTCTCCCCAGATCTTAACATTTTCAAACGAGTCCTTATAAAGGAATTCTACGGGTTCTAAATTGGCCTCAGCCTTTTCGATTAGCACTTCTAACTTTTCGAGAATATAATTTGTATTTATCTTATCTCCAATTGGGGAATAACCACGATCTGAAAATTGGCGCGCAACTGTATGCGAATCGGAAGTTGTAATTTCTGCTCTTTCGATACCTCGATTTTGTAGAAAGTTTAAGATATTAGATCTTATTTCAACATAAGCATTATTTCCATCGAAGTGAATTAACACAGTTTTCTGGTTTGTGATTGTGTTTTTAAATAAATGAAGTACAATTCCTCCAAATCCAATCCCATCATCTTCAGAAAAATCCTCTAACTGATCCTTTGCAACGCCATATAACTTTGGAACATTTTGGATTTTTTTTACAGTTTCACTCTCCATATACTTTTTAACAACATCGATTAAATCATGAGCTTCTATAGTGTTTTTTTTAATTAAGACTTCATCTCCAATTATTGCATTGTGAGAATCTACAACAATTATATCTCTATAACCTTTAGATTTAGCAATATTTCTTATATCATCCCCAACTTCTGACTCAATATCATCAGAAGGAAGTGGATGTCTTGTTATAAACACAACTGGAACATCTCCAACTTCAGTACCAATAAGTTTAGCTGAATTAGAGATTTTCCTTGTGAATCCTCTAATTTCTTTAATCCATTCGATTTCTGTGTTATTTTTAATTTCATTTATATCCTGTCTAATTTTTTTTATTATTGCTTCGACATACCCATGAGTTGTTAAATTTTGAGTGTGATCATTTGTAGTATGATAAACTGTAATTCCAGGAATATCTTGAAATTCTTTATAAATATATTCTGGTAAATCTGATGAGCCACATGTTTTAAAAGGGCCAAAATGAATATTTGGTATAACTAATAGTCCTTTTATCTTTTTATTGTTAATACTTCGAATTAGTAAATATTGTATTTTTACCTTAGATTCTATACCTACATCATCAAAATAACGCTCGATCAGATCATCATTTCCCTCTGTCATCATAGAAAGAATAAATGCTCTAATAAATGCGTATCCTCTCATTCCTGTTGCTACTTCGTAGATATTGCTTACCTTGAATAATCCTCTTCTGTAAGGGACTGCAAAAAATAAGGCACAAACTAGGAAAACTATCATAGCTCTTATGAAAAAATCAAGATTAAATTGCCCCGTATATAAACTATAGGTAATTATTACTGTAAATGGTTGGATCAATGCTAAAATTATATTTCCACTACGTCCAACTGTAGTGAATGAGAAATAAATAACGAAGGCAACAATATAAGAGATAATAGATCCTAATATCAGGAATACTTCTTGCATTGTAATATTATTTACAAGTATGGCAACAATCTGACCAAGAATAAATGTTATTTCTATTATACCATTGAAAAATGCATTCATTTGAATGGACCATCCAGTCGGAGGAGCTTTTAAAAGTGGTGATTTCTTTGAATAAAACCCTATAGAAAATAACGTACCAAATCCAGATGTTAAAAGAAAAAGAAATATAAAACGGAAAAAATGAAGAAGATCTAAAAAACTCTTTAGGAAAAAAAAATGCAATAGCATTGATAATAAACCCAAAGCGATTGGTATGCCAAAAAAGATAGAATAAGCTGACTTTCTTGAAGAAAAAAGCTCCAAATATGTAATAATACCAGGAATTTGACGACTCTTTTTTTCTTTTACAAGCATAACTAAAGTTATTGAATGAATTTAAATTGATAATACTTAATTGACAAACTTACTTCTAATGTAATGAATAATTAATACAAATTTATCTTTATGTAACAAATTATAATATAATATAAAACAAAACATTCTTTTATAAGGAATATGGAAAAAAAATCACAAGAATTGATACATCTTGCGAATAAGCGCTTTACTGAAATTCTCTCCGATGGATTTAAATTATTTATTAAAACTTACAGAAGTTTGATAATACCATTAGCCCTCTTTCAGATATTACTAATTGCTTTAAATGTTTTATTATTAACCGATTTCAATTGGTATATCAATTCATTAAGAGCATCGTTTAATGAGATTATGGATAAATTTCTTGAAAACACACCTCTTACAGAGGGAGAATTAAATCAATTAGCTAGCTTTCTTTTTATAAACTTAGCTTTATTTTTTCTTCAAAATTTAATTGGAGCAGTAATTATTACTATTGCTATGTGTTCTGTTAGTAATTATGTTTTTAGAATCTATATGAAGGAAGATATCAGTTTTACAAATGCGTTTAAAACTGCGTTTAATAAAAGGATGTTAATTGTAATATTAATTATTGGGATAATTTTACCAATAGGTGGCATTCTATTATTTATTCCCGCTATTATCATATTTGGATTTTACATTTTTTTAATTTTCACTTATAATATGGGAGAAGTTAAAAATCCAATCTCAGAAGCTCGAGCTATTGCAAAAAAAGCTTTCTGGAAAATAATCGGTATTTTTGTTATCAATGTTCTCTTCATTTCAATAATAGACTACATTTTTACATCAATCATCGATTTTTTTCTAATCAATGATTCAACAAGCTCAATTATTAGTAGTTGGTATGATCCTATGACAAGGAATTTTGGAATGTTAATTTTATATCATATACTATATAGTATTGTGGATATAATTTTTGCGCCATTATTTATCTGTTTATTGACCGCACTATTTTCTTCTTTAAAGGCAAAAAAAGATTTGAAAATTCAATATCAACAAGGATATTATCCAGAAAGAGAATTATATCAAGAATCTTATAAAATACTTAAGCAAAAACCCATCGATCTTGTTGAGACAGAAGGAACTACAACTGTTCCAGATATAAGATTTGATAGTAGATTTTACTGTCCTTTTTGCGGAGTTTCAATTGATAGTCCAAGGAAATTTTGTCCCCGCTGTGGAGAGCCTCTTTCATTTATAAAGGAATAGTCTATATAAAAGTTTGATTAAAAATGTATATAAATTTTGAGAAGAAGTTTGAATTAGAAAAAGAAAACTTAAGAAACCCAATTGTGTTAATAGGATGGCCAGGAATTGCGTTAGTTGCTAAATTAGCAATTACTTCAATACAAGAATCCTTAAATGCAGAAGAATTTTTAAATATACAATATTTTGATTTCCCTCCTAAGTCTGTTGTAGAAAAAGGATCGTTAGAATTACCCTCTGCAAAAGTATATTACAAACCGACAGATAAAGAGGAAGGGAATGATTTCTTTATTTTATCCGCTGATTATCAACCTCAAAACCCTGAAGGTGTTTTTGAATTTTCTAAAACTTTTTGTGAAGAAATGCATAAGTTAACAGACGGAAAAATACGAATGTATGTAAGTACTGGTGCTATGATTTCTGATGTTGTACACGATACACCCCTAGTATATGTATGTGGGACTGACCAAGATTTGGTTCAAACATTTTTAAGAATGGAAAACACCAAATTGTATGAGGGAGGATACATCTCAGGGGCAAATGGTATTCTCCCCGCGTGGGCAGGAGCAAATAACTATGCTCCGGGAATTTGTTTATTAGCAGAAACTTTGCCATTACCAATGATGACATTAGATCCGCGAAGTTCTAAGGCTTTGGTTACACTATTAAAAGATTATTTTTCTATAGATATGGACTTTAGCAAACTTAATGAAAAAATAAAGGAAATGGAAAGTATATTCGAATCTTTTAAAAAACAGGCAGACCAGTTTATGAAACCACCTAGCGAGGATAGAGGGTCAGATTCGTACTTTCGTTAATTATTTGTATAATAAATTCTATTTTAATTATAATTTATAAAACGAAGAAAATTACATAATATTTAATTTGAATTCTACTTAATTGATTCATTGTGCTAGATACCAGTATTCTTGAGAGTAATAAAGACATCAAAGATAAAATTTCTAACAAATTAAATGGGATTAAAGAACAATCCCGTAATTTTATAAAGGATATTATTACTCTGATTAATAAAGAGGTGGGGGTTAATAAAGTCTTATCAATTTTACTATTTGGGAGTCAAAGAACTAAAAATTCTAAAGATGTAACAATAGTATCTGATTGTGATTTACTGATTATTTTTAAAGATAGAGTATCAAATCATCATATTAAAGAAATCGAGAAATACTTTATTGCGTTAGAAATTAAACACAAATTTAAAGAATATGACGACCACTTTTCTAAAAAAGTATTAGGAGTAATTAACCAAACTACTGGTATATTTAGGAGTCATTTTTTAACTAAAAAGAAATATTGGGAAAGTGTTATCTTTCATAAAATATTTCGCGTAAATAAAGTATTCTCATCAATCTTTGCTCCTAGAAAAATAGTACTTGGAAATATTTTAATAAATAGTTCAATCCTCTACGGAGATGATTTAAGAGAAGATATTAGACCAACTATTCAAATTACTTTCCAAGAAATGTTAAGAAGTACTGTTATGAATCTAATGATCTCCCTATTTGCGATAGCAATATCATTCCTCAGAAATTTAAACCCTACGAAATATCAATTAGAAGCAATAAAATGGGCTTTAAAAGCATCAAATTATTATTGTTATCGAGATTCAGAAGATCTAAAGACTATTACTAAGCGATTTATTTTATTTGAGAAAAACAGATCACAAAAAAAAGCAAGAAGATTTTTTTCTGACTTTCTACAATTAAGAATTTCTCCTCATAATGATATGGGTTTTATGATTCGATGTCCAATTAGACTCATAAAAATTCACATTAAAGCAATACTATTTAAGAAATTGATTAAAAGAAAGGAAAAATTAAGGCTTCCTTCTAAATATATTGAACCAATTATTCCTGATCATTCTTTTCCTTTAAGATTTTAATATTAATCTATTAAATATAAAGATCTGATAAGCGTTTTTTGAAATTTTAAAAATAAAAATATAAATATTTGTAAATCTATTTAGAATTGTACTGGAAAAGAAAATTTAAATTACAATAGTTTAATAAAATAATAAGAATTTATTAAAGAGGAGTAAAATATGGCAGAAGAAGTTGATATTCGAGAACTGTTCTTTGACATATTAGATATTGTTAAATTTGAATTAAAATTTTATCAATTTAAAAGCAACGTGATGTTCGAACGTATTGTAAAGACTCGTGTATTTCAACAGAAGCTCCAAAAATTAAGAGACTTTATTAACAATTATTTTGAGATTATGTATAAAGACGAAGAAAGCCCAATTAATCAAGCTGCGCTTCGTTCACAATTAGATAATATAGCAAGACTAACAAATTACTATGATGATCTTTCAGATTTCTATACAGATCATACAATGACAATGATTACTAAAGATAAGTTACAAGGATTACTCGAATATTCACACGTGGAAGTGTTATTTCTTATTTTCACTAATATCCTCGATTGGGAACATTACAAAGCTAGCTTATTATTTCCTACTGATAAATCTAAAGAAAAATTATTGAAAGAATTCCTCGCCAAACTAGCTAGCTCTGAAATTAAAGATGTAGAGGATGTTATTGACTTAGAACAAGCTATTGACAATTTTGTGCAAAGCATCGAAACATAATTATTAGTTTAATCCTCTCTAATTTTAATAACAGCAATTTTTAACCATAACAGGTAAATTTATATTAATGCTGGCTTGTTGTATTCATAGAAGAATACACTATTTCATTCTCAAACTTCAATTTTTAGAATTTTTAATATAATGAAATATTCAACTTTTTGGTACATGTTATATGACAATCAAAATAAAACTCTACGGAGATTTAAGGGAAAAAGCATCTCGATTTAATATAGGTAATGATGTAACTAGTACTCTAAATATAGAGATCGATAAAATTAAAACTGTACTAGATATTCTAAATAAATTTAGTATAAAAGAGAAAGAAATTAGTCATGTTTTTGTTAATAATAAATATTCTGGACTAGAAAAAGAAGTAAAAAATGGAGATCGAATTGGAATATTCCCTAAGAGAATGGGATTATTATTTGTGGAAATAAGAGATCCTTTTTAGAATAGTAGAACTGTAATATACCTTTTTCTCCTATGAGAAACGAGAAATAAATAGAATTAAATATGGGAGACATTATGTATCTGCTTAAGCAATGCATAAATAATAAGAAATGTACTAGAATTAAGAGATTTTATATTCAAAATGGCTGATTGTGTAGACAAAATATTGGAAATCTGTGAGAACAGTGAGATAAAGAGATATCAAGCTCTAATCAAATTAATGCAAGAACTAGATAAAGACATATCAAATGCAATACGAGTTAGAAATTGTTTGATTTTATTAGTGAATTTATGTTTTAATCCAGAGGCTCCCGACTATTCGTATAATAAGGGAAAATCTACACATGATCTTTCTGAACATGAAAAGTTCGAAATGAATGAATTATTAAAATGTGAGCTAAATAACTAATGGGTTTTAAAAAACCTTAAGGTCTACTTCTTTCCATTCTTCATATTGATGAAAAATATGATCAATAGTTTCTAAAGTCTCAATAAGTGCATTTTTGGTTTCATCCTCCTGTTTAAAGGTATCAACTATTACATCACCAAGATCTACTTTATACTCTTGAGCAAGATCCGAAATTTTTCTTAAATCCTCTCTATCGATACCTTTTTCTTCCAATTGATCGATAGCATGTTCAATTTCCTCTTTTAACTTAACTGTGGCATTTAAAGATTTGGAGCATTTATCAAATAATTCCTTTTCTCTATCAAGTACTAGCGTTTCTTCTTCAGAAAAATCGTGTTTTTCATTTACAACTTCAAGTCTTTCATTTAATAAATATTTCACTCGTTCATAAATCTTAATTGCCTCTGATATCTTACTTAATCCTTTTATTAAGTCTAATCTCTGGTTTAATCGTGCTTCAACTACTTTTAAGTATGCGTCTTCATAATATGTTTGGATCTTTCCAAATGTACTTTTTTCCCAATCGTTTATTCTATAATATATTTGCCTTAATTCATTATTTAGGTTAGTTATTTTTTTAGGATTTAAATCTTGATCTGTTAACTCTCTAAAAATCTTATCAGTGTCTTGTTTTAACATTAACACTCTTAAATACATAATATGTGCTTTTTTTTCTATGTTTGTTATACTCCTTGAAGTACCTTCACGCTCACAGAATTTATATATTATTAAAGCATCATCAAGTAATTCATTAAATCTATCTTGATCTTTTCGAATATAATATTTAGAGTCTTGAACTTTTTGAATTGCCCTATCCATTTGAATTTCTAATTCGAATATATAATCAATTAAACTCACTTGTTTTCTTTCTGACAAAATTCTTGATTTATACGCCATATCTTCTTCTACTTTCCTGCTTGCTAATAACCAATAAATAGATGCAGGGATCCAAAAAAATATACTAATAAATATCATATTAAATATACTTCCAAAAATGGAAATAAGTGTAAATGATACTAATAGTGTCACTCCTTTACTCAATTGTTCTGACAGTTTAAAAAAAGAAGCTGCTGTACCTTTATGTTCTGGCATATTAACGTCTATCATTATTGCGCTCTTATTTGCTACAGGACCCGCGCCTAACATTGATGCTATTAAAGCAAAAATAAAGAAAATAATAAATGTGGGATATACTACAAATATTTCACCAATAGTACGTAAGATATATAAAAAAAGTTCGTTAGTTGGAATTGGATCAGGGTAAAGGATATCTAATTTACCCGGATTAATAGGTTGTAATGAAAGTAGCATTATAATAGCAAAAGGTATTGAAAAAATCAGACATAAAGTCGCTAACCTGGCTCGATTTTTTTTATTTCGACGAAATAATGTATCTCCTAAACGAGCAAATACACTATTTCCAAGTATATATCCGATACCAACCATACCCGCAAAAATTGTTGCTGTTTGTAATTTTATTTCATCAGGAATTTGATAAAAAAATTGAAGCATTAACATCGAAGTCGTAAAATAGACTAATACAGTACCAGGGATAACCGTGAAGAAACCTTGAATTATTAAATAACGATTTGTTTTTTTCTGAATAATTGTTTTTAAATCCTCTTTCGAAATTCGATAACTATATTCTAAATCCAATTCAATTAGCTCTAACAATTCATCTTCACTAGCTCCGCGTTGAGGCATTTTAACAAAAAAGAGAATTATCACTACTACAACACTTATTATAGAAAGTAAAATGAAAGGAAATCGCCATGTCAATATTGGTCCAAGAAAGGAAGATAAACCTTGCCCAGCCCCATTAGATATAGAACTTAAGATTGCTAAAGTTCCAAACCAACCCGATCTCTCTTCTGGAGGTATCGCATCTGAAATTATAGAATACCCCACTGGTAATACACATCCTAATCCGGCACCACATGCTACTCTAGAAATTACTAACATAAGATAAGTACTTGAAAAAGCAGTTAACATCATCCCAATAGTCCATGAAAAAGCTCCAGACATAATAACTATAGTTCTGTTTATTCGATCAGTATAATACCCCCAAAGTAAAGCAAAAAAAGCACTGATCAATACAAAAAAAGCATCAGGGACGGCAATTAATGCTTGTGGAATTTTAAACTCTTTTTGGATCGCAACATAACTAGGAATAAGCATATTAGCGCATGCTGTTGATATGAAAAGCAACACCATGACTAAGATGATAGGTGCCAGATCTTTGAATTTCACCTTAGTTAGTTGAAATTTTCCAATAAGCAATTACCACTATAATGTGATTATAATAAATAGCATTTGAGCCTTAAAAAAATTTACAATGATTTATTCTAATGATAAGTAATAATCCATAGTTGCATCAACATGAATCTGTAACGTGTCAAATAATTTAATTTCTGTATCATTTTGAGTTAATATTAACGGTAATTCAGTACACCCTAAAATAGCACCATCTACTTGGTATTCATTGATAATCTGAAGTAATTTTTTTTTGGATTCTTGCTCAAAGAAACCAATTACTAATTCATCGAATATTATTTTATCTATTACATCTTGCTCATCATTAGAAGGTGTTATAACCTCGACACCTATTTTTTTGAAATAATCTTGATAAAAAGTGTTTTGCATCGTAAATTTTATTCCAAGAAGCAATAATTTTTTCATTTTTTCTTTCTTTGCTTTTTCAGCTGTCGCTTTCACGATACTCAAAATTGGTACTTCCGATAAATTCTCCAAATCATTATATACTGCATGCGGTGAATTTGCTGCCATTACTATAAAAGTAACTCCTCCGTTTTCTAGTGATTTAATAGCACTCATTAAATATTCAATGTATTTTTCTTTATTTCCCCCAAGTTCATAATCAATAAGTTTCTGGAAATTCACACTGAAAATTATAACTTCAGGATAATTAAAATCATTGAACTTCTCATAATACTTTTCTAGAAGTAAATCATAATACTTAATTGTAGATTCATAGGACATACCTCCCAAAATTCCTATTCTATTCATTTATATTGATATCACTTCCGTAATCTTCTATTTAAAACTTTTTTTTATATCTATTAATAATAGAATCTATTGGTAATAACTTTCCCCCTTTCAGAAATCTCTATTCCTTCGAATTCTAACAACATGCGTTTCATTTTTATTCCACCTTGATATCCCCCGAGCTCACCATTTGTTTTAATTGCTCGATGACAAGGAATCACGATCGGAAATGGATTTCTGGCAAGTGCGTTTCCAACGACTCTAGCTCCATTAATTATATCGATATGGGTTGCTATTCGTTTGTAGGTACTAATATACCCTCTAGGTATCCCGTATTCTGCTAAAAGCACTCTTTTTTGCACCTCTAAACACTTATTAAAATCAACTAGCTCTAAATCAAATTCTACTATTTCACCTCTAAAGAACTGTTGTATTTTCTCACCTAGCAATGTTATCGAAGAAGAAGATTTCGACTTTATGTGCTTGAAAGATTTCAGAGCCTTAACTTTCGAGTTGAGTTTAGCATCACTAAGAAATATACGTTGCACTTTTAGTTCGGAGCCTGTTCCTTTCCATACAATTGTAAATGAATCAAAAGGGGAAGAAAATGTATCATAAAATGGATACTCCATGCCTTTTCATCATAATCAATAAAATAAAAGTTTTTTCTATTAATATTCTTCATGAAATCATCGTTAAACGTTATTTCATGGTAATATGAAGGATCGCTAAAACTTGACATATTTAATATGTTCTATGTTAAAAAATATCTAGGTTCTCAACAATAAATTTGGATCCTTCTTCTTAATTGTCATTATATCTCCAAATTTTATTTCTTTAAAATTTTTGAGATGACAAACCCAGCAAAATTTGTTATTTAGTGAATTTATATTGCCACAATTAGAACAGACTTTAAAGTCTTCTGAATGTGTGAAAATATGTTTTACTTTGTAATACCCTTTTAGTTCCCATTCCAAATTTCTTAAACTTTTTAAATAATTTATAAAGAAATCAAATAATTTAAGGTTATCTAAGGTTCTTCCTATTTTCTTAAAATTTTTCCCACATAAAATACTTGATAATTGAATTATCGCGTTAATTGTAGGTGTGGACAAATTTAAAAACTTAGCTAATGATGCAACTGGTACAAGCCCCGTTGGTACATCTTCTGTAAAGTATCTTGTAATCAATTTATCAGGAGCATTTATATTTTTGTATGCTTCGACTTTTTGAATAGATTCATAGATCTTATTTGTATTAACACCATAGGATTTTTTTACCCATTTATGATATTTTAATTGTTTTAATCCTAACTTCAAAAAAATTTCATTTAGCTCTAATTCAATATTTTCAAGTACTTCACATACTCGTGGAGTAGCTCCCTCTTTATAAAACTTGAATTCTTTACCAAAATCCATCATACCCGCATTTAATAAAGATATTGCTGGATGTAATATCATTCCTATATTGTTTAAGGTCACTTCTAGGTAATTATCAACAGGAATAATTTGAGGAAATATTTCTTTTAATATATCATATACTAAATATGTAAATTCATCAGGAAAAGTTGAAAAAGTAACTTTTTCTTTAATTGTAATTATATTAACTTCGTTTCCAGCTAATTCTCTTGAAGTAAAAAGGAGCGTTTGAGTCTCACCAATTCTAATAAGATTTTTCCCTTTTATATTATCAATAATTCCTTTAACTTCTACTGAGCCAAAGGTTCTTCCTGGATTTAAAATTATGATTTGATTAGAGGATAATATAGGAGCCAATTCTTTTGCAATACTTTTATGAGCAGAAGCAGGGATAACGATAAATATTACATCTGCGTCCTTTATTGCCAATTTTAAGTTTTGTGTAATTAATTCAAGAGGAAAAAATCCTTCTAATACACCCTTTGCTTTAATTCCTCCTTTTCGTATAATGGAACTTATTCTTGAATAAGAACGGTTATATAAGGAGACAGGAAATCCTTTTGAAGAAATATAGGCTGCAAATGCTCTACCACCTGATCCTGCCCCAATAACGCAAAATCTCACTCATTCATCACCTTACTATAAAAAAATTCTTTTTGAAATTTATCTTCTGATATTGATATATTAGGCTGCTTTTCGATGATATTTTTAATCCTTTCTCTTTCATCAATTATCTTTTGGTCTTTAATGTCCCAAGAATAACATGCACCATTAATAATTTTCGTTTTAATTTGACCTAATGCAAATTGATTATTTTTTAACTGAGGAGCATCAAAAATTCCATAATCTACGAGCCTATTTAGAACTTTATGGTTTATCCATGGATTTTTTTGTTCCTCATTTGTTTTCACTAAGCAAGGAATCAAATTTATAATCCATTGGGCTTCTCTTATTAAATCTTCTTTTCTTTTCCTAATTTTCTCATCAATAAAATTTAATTTACTGGTAAACGAAGTATTAATTACTTGATCCACAATATTGCAACTTTCAATAATATCCTCTGGACGAGCAGCATGACTCGCTTCAGAATAACTAACAACATGAACAATATCAGGTTTTATTGCTAATTGTATTAATGTAGCTACAGCTAACTGTCCTTTAGCTTTATTTAAATCAATTGGAAAACTTGCCAATCCTGTTCTAACTTGTTTTATTAATGAAAATGAAGGGTCTACTAAGGTAAGAAGAAGTTCATCTTTAGCTAAAATTTTAGCGAAATCCATGTCAAGCGAGCTTGAAGGTGGAGTATTAAACATATATTGTGCTATAAAATATTTAACACCTAATTTCTTTGCTATAATTCCTGATAAATACATATCCGCAACAGCGATTGCATCTGGGGCATCTCTTAGACTCCAATGGTGAGGATCGTTTATCTCTACGGGCACATCATTTTCAGCATACCATTTAATTGTATTTAAGTGTTGTTTTATAGATTCTTTTAAGGTTAGAGGTCCTCTCCCATCCATCTGGTTAAACCAGAAAATAGGAATAGCTGCCCAAGCATTTTTTATTGTGCGTTGATACATTTCAGCAAGCTTTATGAAGTCTCTTGTTCCGGCATATATTCTTAGTAAAGGACGATTTCCCGTTAATCTTGCTTTATGTAATTTAAGAAAATCCTCCTCGGTTCTTAAAGGAACACCCCCAGCTCCAGATAACTCTTGAATTTGCTCATCGGGATGAAAATAATTAGCCTGCGTGTTTTGATCAGGGGCAATGGAAATCACATCTAAGACTTCAGCTTTCGCAATTATTTGTATTCCTCTTACTGTTTCTTCAAAATTAGATAATCCAAAATGCGCTCTAATTATTGGATATGGTTTTTTCCATTCTATTCTTGATATTAAATCCATTGGAATTTCTAAATTCTTTTTAAGAATATCTTTCTCATCTTTTAAAATTGAGATTACTCTATGTTTTGATTCGCCTCCTATGAAGTATGCATCAAACTTATTAAAATTTTTCACAATATTGATAACTTCTGAAGTTCCTGCGAAGTATAACTTCTTAGGTTTGTTTTCTATTTTTTCAAAATTTTTAAAAAAATTCTTAAGTAATGGTTTTACGGTTAATGGGGTAAGACGATAGCTTAATCCAACAATTTCAGGATTGTACTTTTGAATTTCACTTATCAATTTCCAAATTTGGGTTGCTGGACCTAAAAATTTACATTCATAACCAAGTTGAGTAGCAATGCTCATGAAATTATAAGCCCCCGCAACATGTACACATTGACCTATGCATGCAATTAATATCTTTTTGTTTTTTCTACTTTTTGAATGTTGTATTATATTTTTTTTCAAAATATCACCCCCTATTTCTTTAGGAGTATAAAAGAGAAGAATTTCAAAACTTATTCATAAAATCGATTTCTGCTAACTACACAATTCGATCTTTTTAAGTTAAGAATAAACAATTTTTTCACGTTAAGTTGATTTTTCACAAATTTTAAAGCTCAACCTATTTAACTAGTAAAAACTTAGATATTTAAGCATTTCGATTATTTAAATATGAATTAACCAATTGATTATTTAAATAAATATTCGTTTCAATTAAATCCGTTTGTATATAGATGAAATAATTTAAAAATTAAGATAATTTCAATTATGATACTTTTTTTTAGGTTTTACATACAAGTTTGGGATTCATCGGATTTTTTCTTAGGATCTTATTTTTAAGGAAATTTAAAAAAATTTTGACTCATGTATTTAATATGAAAATTTAAAGAATATTCATCGTTTCCCGTATTTCTGTATATCTTCATATATTATCCTAGGATCTAACGGAGAGAATATGAACAAAATCTAAATTTTAGATTCTTCAATAATCATTTAACCTATAGGCAATTTGTCTAATTATTAATAAACCTTAAGGTCAAAAATTAATGAAACCACATCATAAAAATGCTATAGATAAATTAGTTGAGAAAATTAAAGAAGATGAGAGGTTTTTAGCACTTATAATTGCCGGATCAATCGCAAAAGGTATGGAAAGGGAAGATTCTGATATTGATGTAATTCTTGTTGCAACTGATGAAGAATTTGAAAAAAGAAAAAGGAGAAATAGATATTTATATTATGAAACTCAGTTTTGTGATTATCCTGGAGGGTATATTGATGGTAAAATTGTTAATTTTCAATTCTTAGAAACTATAGCAGAAAGGGGTAGTGAACCTGCTAGAGATGCATTTAATTCTGCATGGATTGCTTATTCTAAAATTCCTCAACTTGAAGAGTTATTGAAAAAAATACCCATTTTTCAGAAAGAGGAAAAATTAGAAAAAATTAAGAAATTTTATGCTCAATTTGAAATTGCTAATTGGTTCGTTAAAGAAGCTGAAAGGAGAAATGATAATTATTTATTAACTCGAGCAGCAACGGATCTTATTTTATTTGGAGGGAGGTTAATCCTTGAACATAATGAGATATTGTATCCATTTCACAAATTATTTATGGAAATCTTAGATCAAGCTCCTGACAAACCAGAAAATTTAATGAAACTCATAGAAAAGCTATTGAACAATAAAAATTCTCAAAATGCACAAGCTCTTTTTAATGCTATTAAAGATTTTAGAAAATGGGAAATTCGAGAATTGTCACCAATTCGTTTTATGATTGATACTGAATGGGCTTGGTTTGAAGGAAAATCATATGTAGGAGATCTCTAATATTAATTTTCAGTAATAGAATTTTAATGTTTTTAATTTTCGTAATAAAGTAAGTTGATTATTGTTTGATAATTTCTCAAAAATATGATAAAATCAAATTTATAGTAAATAAATAATTTAAATACCTACATCTCAAATAGAATGAATTTTAAGTAAGAACTTAATTTTCTATCAATACAAATTCCAAAAATACAAATATTCCTTTTAACGCCATTGCTAAAAAAATGTTAAAATCAAATAATTCGAAGGAAACTGATTCTAAGATAACTCCTGACTTTATTCCAATGATTAGAATAGTTTTTTGGAATAGTTTAGGGTTCTTCTTTTTTACATTTTTAATTCCATATGTTACAGCTCAACTCTTTGAGGCTTCAGGTACCGAAATGGGTCTAACATTCGCAAGTCAAACACTTGGAGGCTTAATAAGCACACCGATTGTAGGATATCTCACTGATAAAGTATCTAAGAAACTTTTAGTATTAATAGGGAGTTTTGGTAGAGCTGCATGTTATATCCTTATGTATATTGGAATAATTCTTTCTTCTTTGATAATATTTGCAATAGGGCTCTTTATACTCGGGTTTTTTGTTGGATTTTTTTGGAGTCCTTTAAATGCATTGATTTCAGAGAAATCCCATAAGACATTTCGTTCCTCCGCATTTGGGAAACAAGGTGGAATGCTTGGTAAAGGAAATTTAGTAGGATCAATTGTTAGTTTTCTTATTTTTGGAGTAGCAAACTTTTATGTACCGAGTAATAAATTTATAGTTTATTTTCCCTTAATTTTATTTACAATCTCTAATATCTACGCAGGAATTGTATTTCATAAGAATGTAGACGAAAATTTAACATATGACATGCATTTCAATCAGGTAAACTTATCAACAGAGAAAATAATTGATAAAATTTCAATTGATGTAAAAAAAGAAACTAATAATACTTCTCTAAAATTATCTCTTGGTTTTCTTATAGGTTTTATCATTTTAATAACTGCTTTTATGACAAGTAGTGCAAATCAAACAATAGCTCCACCTTTTTTTCAAGTTTATTTAATAAATGAGTTAAAAGTAACTGACGCAACATTGGTAATGATTATTTATTTCCCTAGTCAAATAATATCATTGTTACTCGCTCCACGGATGGGTAAAATAGCTGATAGAATTAAACCTCAAATAGCTATAATCTTTATAAGTGGATTCGGAGCTCTTGTGACATGGCTTATTGTAAATAGTTCATCTGGATTAATGTTTGGGATTATTTTAACATTTGATGTTACATTATCTTGGGCAAGCTCGTTAGTATTACAAAATGTACTAAGTCGCATATCTAAAGGACATCGAGGTAAAATATTTGGTATGACTCAATGGATGAGTTTCCTTGGAGCTATCTTAGGTCCTATTGTAGGAGGATTAGCATGGGATCACTTAGGACCACAAGCACCATTTATAATATCCATATTTATAGAATTGTCTGTGATACCACTATACATTACAGCTATAAAGATATTGAAACCATATATGGCAGAAAAAATAGAAGAATCTTAAAAGAAATTTTTAAACAAAATTACAGACCACAATTACATCTTCTCTTATTTGATAAAGAGTATCAGCTAATTGGTTAAATTTAATTTTAAGATTCAATTTTATAAAAATTTCCAATTTTTAGTAAAAATTTTGGAATCATCTTTCACATACTCGATTTAATCTCCCAGCTAATCCATTTATAAAGCCAAGTAATATGCCAAATTGTATCGTTTCATCATCAAACTCCTCGATTTTTCCAAATACACCATTTATTCGATCACAAACATCTTCAATAAATTGTTCTACGGTTTTAATATCTTTACCCAAGATGGTTTTTTCTCCATTAATTTTCATAATTTAGATTTTCCATAATTTAATTTTTGTCTAATATTTTTATTGAATCCTTATAAAAGAAAAAGATTTTAACTTAATGAGTGCTGAATTTTTCTATAACACCAATTATTTTCGAAGAAATATATATTTATTATCTCAAAATAATAAAATTTAATTATTTGGGAGTGTTTTTTAAAAATATTAGGAACATCATGGGCCAGTGGATTAGTGGAAGATCGTTCGCTTGGCATGCGAAAGGCCACGGGTTCAATTCCCGTCTGGTCCAAAACTTTTCCTTAGTTTTGGTTAATTATACGATACTTAATCGACTAAAAGGTCAGTAATTCTTTTCTACCTGAGAAATGAAAGGGTAAAAAGAAAAAGAAAAAAATATTAGTATTAGTAACTAATGTTCAAACCCAAATTAATGGATTAGAAGCTCAGATTCGGAGTACTTATGGTGTAAATAAAGAAGATCGATGATCGAAATCATTGTATAAGGAAATTTAAAATTTAAACCCGTGATACCAATAGCAATATTAATATCTAATGATAAACAGAATGAATCATAGGGAGATAAAATTTGAAGGTTAAATACGCTACCATAATTGTTGAGAATATGGAAAAGTCCGTTAAATTTTACACCGAAGTTATGGGATTTGATGTAGATAGCCAATTTACCCCAATGCCTGGAGTAATAATCACGTTATTGAAAAACCAAGGGGATGCTATGATAGAACTCATAAAAAATACAGAAAATGAAATTGGTCTGTTTTCGGTTGGAATGGAAGTTACAGATTTAATCGCCACCGTGAAAGAACTCAAATCGAAAGGCGCCAAAATCACCATGGAACCTGTACCAATAAGCGTTGGGAGCCTCGCATTCGTAGAAGATCCAAATGGAGCCAAGATAGCGCTAATTCAACACAAATAAGTTAGTAATTTAGTGATGTATGAAATTTCCTACAGGAGAACCCTTTTTATATTAAAATCTCTTCTACTTGTTTCAGACTTTTTACTTTCTTTTTCAGTGTTGGAGGTAGTTTTTTTATGATTATCTCATCAGCAGTACAGAACAACTTTTCTAAACCTATACTTAATCCAAGATAGCAAGCATCGTAGATTGATAAATCGTAGTCTATAGCAGCATTAATCATATGTTTACGTATTTCATTTTTTATTGTGATTACTTTAAATCCATAATTCTCTAAACTTTCTCCCGCATCCTCAAGCTCGCAAGGTTTGAATAGTTGACTGTATTTTAACGCATTCAAGACTTCAAAATATAATAATGTTGGAACGTACAATTCAATCTTTCCACCTATAAAGCTATCTCGTAGAAGTAGTGCTTTATCTGAATCAATTTCTTCTATAAACCATTTAACTACTACACTTGCATCAATAACAATTTCTTTCATTTATTATTGCACTCATCTTCTTTAATGTCTTTCTTCTCTAAATTTACGAATGACTTCCACACTACTGAAATTTTCAGGAGCTATTTTGCGGATCTTTTCGTTCAATAAAACAGCTTTCGCTTTATTTATTTCTGTTTCATTCCGTATTTCTGATCTAATCGCCTTTCGTATGATTTCACTCCAATTAAGATGCTTAAGTGAATCCATCTTCTTTTTAAGTTCTGGATCGATTCTTATACTAAAATTAGCCATATGTATATACAAATAATACGTATATATAAATATTATTATCTTCAATTAATTTTGGAAATATTTTTCACAGAGAACATTCCTATAATAAGAATAAATAGGATTAGTAAAAATTCGTTGAATCCAGTTCCTTTATAAAACGTGAGTTGCTTTAGAAGTAGAAAAAAGCCTAGAAGATGACAAGGCTGAGGGATATATACTTAAACCTTTTGACCTTAGCGATTCTAATTTCTCGATATTTTAGATTCGAGTTAATTGATATTTAATACCAAATTATTATTAGTCGGGATTGCTTTTTTTAAAATAGTTTTTATGGAAATCAGACGCTGAATTTACCTTTGAAATTATAATAAACCCTCTTTTTTAAGCTTCAATTCAACATCTTTTAAATCCAGCTTTTGTAATATTTCAGAAGTGGGTACACCTTCATCATTCCACCCCACTGCTGTGTAATATTCGGATTTTAATTTTTCGAATGAATTTTTATCTATTGATTCCCCTTTAAACGGTCCCGATGGGAGAGGTTCCCAAAATCTAGACGGTAGAGTATCATCGTGCTTTGATCTCCATTCAGCATCTGGTCCTCCAAGCAGTGACACAGTTCTCTGTAATTGTAAAATTCTTAAACCTTTTTCGCTAAACCAGCTTTCTTTTGGTAATTCCCAACCTGTAACTGCTTGATAGAAACTTGCAATTTGATCAAAATCTAGTGTAAAGGTGGTAAAGAAACAATATACTCCAGAATCGCTAAGAATTGAGTATAATTCACTTCCATCTCCATCAATAGGAAGAACAGCTGATGATGTATGGTCTCCTGCTTGAACTGACACACTATATCCAATAGAGGTTTGTGTAACCATATCTTTACCGCTTTTAAGGCCGTGAGCTCCGATTGCCATACCTTTAAGATGAATTGCGTATTTGAGAACTTCTGTTCCTTTCATCTCTTCAAGCTTTAAAGCTGCCCGATATATACCTTCTGCTAATATATCACCAATACCTTCTCTAAAAGCAATTTTTCTGGCTAATTCTGCAAACGCATCAACATTTCCCCATTCGAGATTAATTCCTCCTAAATCTTCTTTTGAAAGGATATCTCTTTGGAATAATTCTCCGGTAAAACCCAAAATTGCACCGCCTTGAATACCACAAAATCCTAATTCTTCTATTACATACGATAGATAAATGTTTTGTTCTGGTGAAAAAATGCCCAAGTTAGTCCCCAGGAATGCCTCAAGCTCGTAATCGGGATTATCACAGATTGCCCCAGCGTATTTTCCATCTCTTAGCACCGCCAACTTTAGACACGTAACGGGACAGCCGTAATCTCCCCAGTACTTTTTTACCCAAAGTTTGTCGAATTCTTCGCCTCTATAACTTTTCTCATTATGCCATTCTTCCTGCCAATTTCTGACTGGCTCTGAACTTGAATCAGCACCAAACGTATATCCTCCCGAGCCTGTACCCCAACGTCTAAAAAATTCTATCCTAAAACAATTATTTGAAAATTCCTGTGATAACTCGAGCATTTTATCCTGATCAACCACATCTGGTAAGGGACCAAAACCTTTTACAACCACAGCTTTCAAGTTTTTAGATCCCATTACGCCACCGTATCCTCCGTAACCAGCAGCGTGTGCATATTTTGCTTCTACGGCTGCTACCCTGGATTTATTTTCTCCAGCAGGACCTATGTAAAGAACCGAAGGTTCCTTAAACTCCCCATAATTAGGATGAATCTTTTTGATATCGTTAATCGAGTCCTTTACGAGATAACGCATAGATTCTCTGCTAGTTTTTCCCCATATGTGTGAAGCATCTTTAATTTCTATGTTATCGTCACAAATAAATACGTAACTCGGTTTTTCAGCCTTTCCCGTAAAAATTATTCCGTCATAACCTGCACATTTCAATTCCACACCAAACTCTCCCGCGACAGTTGAACCTATAATTCCATTACCTTGGGGGGATTTTCCAGTTACGCAAATTCTAGCACCAAGAAAATATCCTGTAAAAGGGCCAGTAAGCATGAGTAAAACATTTTCAGGACCTAAAGGATCAATTATCTCCCACTTATCTCCAAGCCTATCCCACAATATCTTTACGCCTAAACCCCTCCCTCCAATGTAATCCTGAAGAACTTTGTCTGGAATTGTAATTTTTCCAATTTTCTTATGTGTTAAATCTATTTCCAGAAATTTTCCGGCATAACCCCTCACCATTCGTACACCTCTTCAGTTGCTTTTTCGCCCAATAGTTTTCTTGCAATTTCATATGCAAGTTCCTTAGGAGTTTTTGTGGATGCTTTTTCCGTTTCCGCGTCTTGACCCTCTAAGAGAATCAAAGTATCCCACTTACCTTCTTGACAAGCCGCTGTACATTTCGGTTTTCCACCACATAAATCGCAAATAACTATATAATCGTCTTGAGGATGGAGATGGGGTACACTCCCAGGACAGGCGTTAATACACGTTCCACATGCGGTACATTTCGATTTATCAGTGATTACGGCTCCTGTACGATCGTCTATTGATAGAGCTTCCTCGGGACACACCTCAATGCACGGATAATCTTTGCATTGAAAACAGAGATGAGGTATTTCAACGCCTGGAACAAACATGAAAACTCTAACTCTTGAAGCTTCCGGCCAAATTTTCCCTTCGTGATAGAGAGAACACGCAATCTCACATCTTCTGCATCCGCTGCATTTTTCATAAATTCTTTTTATCCACAGATTATTTATATCTTCCATATCGATACCTTACTACTTGTAAATGGCCATTTGTTATTAATTCTTTTCTTATTTATAGTTTTTGTAAACTTATACACGATAATAGAATACACGTCTGATGATTTTTAGAAGTGTATATTTAGCACAAATCATGCTTCAAATTATTTAAATTTGAAGGGAAAGTTAAGTAGAAATAAAAACCAATTTCTTAAAAGTATTGAACCCGTCATTAAAAACCCAAACATGTGTCAACCTGACTATTTTCGAGGGTTATAAAAATTTCACTTGCTTAAGAAGAATTCTTGTTAGTTATCCATTATACTTCACTAAAATTTCATTGAAATAAGACTCTGAATTTACTATTATATCCTTGGAAAAAAATCGAATATACATAAATTTTAAAATAATTAACATTTAAATATGGTATGATACTTCTAGAATGATTTAAAATGCCTGTCGAACCTAAAATTGCTGCCACTGTCGTATTATTACGTGAACGAGTGCCAGATTTAGAATTTGATGATGATTGTGAATTTGAAGTGTTCATGGTCAAGCGACATGAAAAAGCAAGGTTTATGAATGCACACCATGTATTCCCGGGTGGTGGCATAGAAGCACAAGATATGACTCTAGACTCAAGAGCAAGACTAATCGGGCCTGATCACGAGATTCTAAGTACTGTTAAAGAAGTATGTGATGAACCGTCTGGTCTTTGGATAATTGCAATTCGCGAACTATTTGAGGAAACAGGGATTCTAATCGCAACAAAGGATAGGGAACAAGTTATTGAAATAAATAGAGAAAATGGCACGAAATTTAAAAATTATCAAGAGGCGCTTCAAAAGGATCGAGAAACTATGACAAGTATTTTAACAAAGGAAAATCTTTATTATGCTGCGAATTATTTAAAATATTTTGGAAGATTAATCACTCCTAAGTCATCTCCTATTCGATTTGATACCCAATTTTTTCTATGTAAATTTCCTCAGAATCAGAATATTAATTTGTTTAGAGACGAATTAACAGAAGGATTATGGGGTTCTCCAAGATTTTTTTTGAAATTATTTCGAAAAAAGAAGATTAAAATAATTTTCCCTCAATATACAACACTTAATCGACTCAAAAGATTTAAAACAATTCAAAAAGCTTTTTCTAATTCGAGAAATGGGTTCAAAATTGTTCAAGTGAAGGATTTTAGATAACATTCTAATATCATAATATGAAAATATCTTATATTTAATCGAATAAATTTGAATTTCAGTTAAATTTCAACTAAAATATCAACATTTTTATTATTTAACTTTAACTTTAATCTCACGACGCATAGAAAGGGAGAGTGCTGAGTTTCTTTTGGATTTCGTTAAATGGGTGCAAAACCATTTTTTTGGTGAGTTCCATTACGTCCTCCATATCAGAGTAAATATTGTACCATTCTACAGACTTTCCAAAAACAATTTTTAACGTTGCCTTCTTATTAAGAAGGACGTCCTGTGCAACATTCTTTGGTATATTTCCTAGTGTGTCTTTATAGACTTTTTCTATAGCAGTTTTTACCTTCATTTTTGGATTAGCCTGCAATTTTAAAACTACATTATCCATATAATCTTTATATTCACTTAAATAGCTAAAAGTTTTTTCAGCATAATCGACAACTTTTTGAGCATCAATTTTATTCACATCAAAACTTTGAAATGTCTCTTCAATCCTTTCTTTTGCTTTATCTACAAGCCCTACTTTAATTTCCTTAATTAGAACATCTATTGATCCTTGATCAGATAAAACAGCATTAGCCATCTGTTCTAATCTTGAGAGTAGGCTTTTATCTATTTCTAATGGTGAAGATTGAGTACTCTCATGGACATTTTGTATTGTATCGTCTTGTTCCATATTATGTTTATTCACTATATGATCCTCTGCACTTTCTTTTTGTATTTGATTTTCTTGTTGTTCTCCTGCCATGCATGAAGAACAAATTCCATTATATGTATGTACTTCACCTATCCAGGGTTCAGTATTATAAACCTTTTTACATTTCTCACAATGATTATATTTTACCATAAATAATTCATATCTTGTTTTTTAAACATTTGAAATTTACTTTTTAAGGCGAATATATTGGTTGAATCAAAAATTAATAGAGGTAGCGATAATTTAAAGATAATGTATTTTTTTTAAATCTTTTTTACAAATTCCTCATTCTTTCTGAAGCGTGTACAATCATGCGATGTGTTAATTCTTTAAAAGAATCTTCAATATTTTCACCTGTTTTAGCAGAGGTCTCAATGTAAATGCTATCCTTATTTTCTGCGTATTCCTTTACGACCTCAGTATCAATCGAACGGCCAACATCTTCAATTAAGTCTACTTTATTCCCGATAATAATAAAAGGTACTTTTTCTTTTAATATTGAAAACATCTCTGAAACCCATATTTCAAGCGCTTCATAAGTTTTAATCTGAGTAAGATCAAAGATTACTAAAGCCCCATTAGTTCCTTCATAATATTGTTTATGTAGAAATTCAAATTTTTTCTGGCCAGCTATATCCCAAATAACAAGCTTAGCAAAATCTTTTTTTTCCATGTGTATTTCTTTTGTTAAATAATTAATACCTATAGTAGTTATATAATCATGAGAGAATTGATTTTTCACAAACCTATATAGAATGCTAGTTTTTCCTACAGCAGCAGCACCTAGTAAAAGTACTTTAAAGCTATATTTAGTCATAAAAATTAAATGATTTTAGAATTTTCCACGTAAGAAGATATAATTCATAATTTGTTAAAACATTTTAGGTAAAATATTTAGGTTTAAATATCTGGTCTTATTTGATAAAACTAATATGAGGAAAATAAAAAAAAGTATAACTCTATTAATCCCTGCTATCATTTTTGTCACATATTTCATTATTCCATTTATAGGGATACAATTAAATAGCTCAGATCCTTACAATCCAAATTCTAATAATACCATTAAAATGGATTTATCACCTACTTCTTTTAGTACACAAATTAGTTCAAATGATATCGTTCTAGAGGATTATTCTGAAAAAGAAAATTCTAAGTATGATACTTACCTTGAAGAATTCTTATTAAATATCACTCTAGCTAAAATTAGTAATCCAAAAGAGATCAAAATAATTGTTCATTTTGAGGAGTCTATACCAAAAGAAGAAAGAGTTGATATCTTAGATTCTGTTTTTAATGATTACAATTTAGTAACCAATTATGATATTATTTCCGCAATTTATTTAAAAATTAATCCAAATCAGTTAATTGAAAAAGAGAGTATAATCGAAAGCAATATCGCGATAACCAAAATTTACAAATCGAGAGTATTCCAATATCCCTATATTGAAGATGATAATTTACAGCTCAGTGTGTTAGATGAAGATAATTATCCTAATTGGTGGATTTCTGCCATTGGAGCAGAAGATCTACCGTATGATGGATCGGGTGTGAAAGTGGCGGTAATTGATACTGGAATATATGCTCATCCAGATTTAACGATTGTGAATAATCGTAATTTTGTTACTGATGAGCTACCATCAAATTATAATGATGATGTTGGGCATGGCACCCACGTAGCTGGAATAATTGCAGGTGATGGAGGATCATCATCGGGAAAATACCGTGGTGTCGCTCCTGGTGTACTTTTAATCAACGCAAGAGCCGGAAATGCAAGTGGATTGGGCGATGTTGATATAATAAGCGCTATTGAATGGAGTTCTAAACCCACAAATGAAGGAGGTGCTGGAGCTGATATCATTTCGATGAGCTTCGGTGGAGGCTATCCAATTATTTCAGATTCAATAACGGATGCAATTTCAACAGCAAAAAGGGATTACGGTGTTATTTTTGTAGCATCTGCAGGTAATTCTGGTCCGGACTATTTTACAGGATCTACTCCTGCTTCTGGTGTGGATGTAATTGCTGTAGGGGCGACAGATATAGATGATGAATTAGCCTCCTTTAGTAGTTGGGGTCCAACATTTAATTATATTGGTTACCCCGATGTCGTTGCTCCTGGTGTTAATATTATTTCTACAGAATCATTTCAGTCTGTTATTTCAGACGAAGAACGTTATATAGGAGATTATTTCGATTTTCCCGGAGATGGAGATTATATCCCTCTAAGTGGAACGAGTATGTCCTGTCCTATGGTTACTGGAGCATTAGCAATTTTATTAGAAGCTTTTCCTAATATTACTCCTGAAACTGCTAGAATTGCTTTATTAGAAGGAGCAAGAAAACTTGAAGATGAAAATAATGATGAGATTCTTAAGTCTGGAGCGGGATTAATAAATGTGTCTGCTTCTCTTAATTATTTAAACAGTATTTCTCCTGATTATAATAATATAGCAAAATTGTATCCCGATGACCTTCCCGTTAAACCATATGATTTATTACACTTTCCAGGAGATCATCAAAAATTTAATTTAACAATAATTTCAGGACAGAGTAATACATTTGATATAGAAATTCCAGATAATATTCAAGGTGTATCCTTTTCCATAGATAAGTTAAATATAACCTTCTCTGAAGCGGGAATTAGTTTTGTGGAACTTAATATTCAAATAGATAAGGATGCTTTTCCGGGAGTAAGGAATTTCCAGATTAATCTTACAGTGGGAGGTCTAGTATACGATACTTCGGAAATTACATTAGAAATTCGATTGCCTGAATATCGGATATTAATGGAATCCTTTCATGGGTTAAATGATTGGTTTCCAGAACCATTTTATTCATTTTATCAGATAGGTTTTTATGAGGCTATGGAAGATCTCTCTGAATTAAATATTTCAATTGATTATAGTATGGAATATTGGACTCCTGACTATAATAAGAATTTAAATAATTCAATATTAACAGAAGAAAGGTTAGCGCAATATGATCTTGTATTATTACAGGCCCCCATACTCTCATATAGCCCATTGGAAATAAATAATTTAGAAAATTATTTTGATAATGGAGGCAATCTCTTGTTTTTGGGTACAAGATATCAAGATATGGTTATAGAAAATATTAATTATTTATTCTCGAGATTGGAAGTAGATATTCAAATTAATGAAGAAAATGTAATGAATGATGAGTGGTTAGGAATTGGAATAAGCTTAGATTCTCAAAGTGTGAATGAATTTGATAATCCAGAGATTTTTAATGGTGTAAGCCAATTCTATTGGCAATATGGTAATAGTTTTAGTGTTTCTACAAATGCAGAGTCAATTGCTACAATTAATAATACAACTGTTGCAGCTATGTTTAATGGAACGCCACAAGGAAAAGGACAATTCTTAGCTTTTGGAGATTTACATTGGATATTTGACAAATATGAATTATCATCTTATTCTCAAGATCATTTTACCCTCTTAAAGAACATAATCGAATTTCTTATACCTAAAGAAGATGTATCTATTAATATTGATCTAAGTAAAGATCGTATTTCAGATCCAGAGATTGGCTTATCCATTTATTTAAAAAATCAAACCTCAGAATCTCCAATAAATGTTTCTGATTATACATCTTTAGATGTGACTATTTCAAATGATTCTTTTTCTAAACAAATTCTATTAAATACTTCATTTTCAGATAAGGGGATTTATTTTAATACTTCATATAATCTTCCATATTCCAGTTATACACCTTATAATATCAAAGTAAATCTAACTATTGGATCAGAAAATTATGTTAAAACTACGAAAATACTCTTTTTTAAACAAAGCGAAGTTCCCCAGATCATTGATCTAACTAGTGATCTCCCTATTGATGATCTTTCTATTACAAGATCAATTGTAGATTCAACATATTTAATAGCTGAATTGGATGGTTCGTCGTACAACGTAGAGGGGTATTTATCAATCTATTCTTATTCCTTCTACAATACTAAAGAATCTGTAAATAAAACTTTGGCATTTAATAATTATTCTTTTAATAATTATAGGAATAATTTTAACCCAATTAGTACTGATCCCTCAGGATATGCTATTTATTACATTATTCCGTCAAATTCAAATTATACTAACCCAAATTCACCTAGATATTCATTTACAATTATCAATAATAATCCTGAAATATTAAAAGCAACTTCTACATTCAATTATGGTGGAAAATCCGACATTAGTTTTGCCGATACGGAATCTGACCAAGGTTCTAATGTCTATTCAGCGACTCAAGGAAATACATTTAATTTTGAAGTTGCTGTATCAGATATTGAAGAAACTGATAAATCTAATTTAAGAGTGTTTGTAAATTTATTTATTTGCTCAGTAACTAGTGATAATTATATCATGTTAATTTATCCAAAAACCATTGAAGTAGCTGAATTGCATTATCAACTACTATTGAATAAATTTGAAGGATCCTTTATCATACCAGATACAATGCAATATAGCTCTATTACTGGGACTAAATCAATATCAACTGCCGCTGGTTTTGACACTAATACTAATCGAGGATATCTGGGTATTCTTTATATCACAGTTTATGATAGCGAGGGAGGATATGATGATTTTATAGTTATTTTGATTATTTCTCAAAGACCAATAGACTATTCTCTTATTATCATAATTGTAGTTTCAATAATTGCTCTAATAGGAGTTGTGAGTACGATAGTATATTACGCAAGAAGGAAAAAATATCCAAGAGTTACCCGGGTTCAACCTTCATCTCAAGAATATTATTACCGCCCATCATATGAACGCCCAGAAGAACAGTCATATGTCACACCCGAGCCATTATCTCAACTAGGACAATTTTATTGTCCTTTCTGTGGACAATTAGTTACAACACGAAAAAAATTCTGTCCACATTGTGGGGAATCTCTCATGTTTAATGAACAAGAAGAGTAAAATATTTTTAATAATAGAAGTATATTTTCTTTATTTTTTATTAAATATTAAAACTTCACCATCACGATTTCCTATGTAAACTTTAGTTGTCATTCCAATAAATAAACCCGTATCTACTACTCCAGGAATAAATAGAACTTTTTTATCTATCTCCTTAGGATTATTAATTTCGCCAAAATCGACATCTATAATAAAATTTCCATTATCTGTAATTAATGGCCCACTTTTTGACTGAGCCATTCGAAGTTTAGGATTTCCACCTAAATTTTTTAATTTTTTCATAATTGGAAAATACGCCATAGGAATCACTTCAATAGGAACTCCGCCTTTCCAATTCATTCCTAATTTTTCAGATTTTTTCCTAAAATCTGCTATGATAATAAGTTTCTTTGAATTTGAAGCGATTATTTTCTCTTGTACCAGACAACCTCCTCCACCTTTAACTAAATTGAGATCTTTATCTATTTCATCTGCACCATCAATATCAACATCAATTTCTGGATATTGTTCTAAAGAAACTAACTCTAATCCATTCTGTATTATTAATTGATAAGATTGAAATGAGCTTGGAATACATTTTACATTTAAGTTCTTTTCTTTGTTCATTTCACCTAATCTTTTTACGGCATATATAATAGTTGATCCGCTTCCTATCCCAATGATCATATTCTTTTTAACGTTTTCTTCTACAGCTTTTATAGCAGCATTCTTTTTTCCCAATTCAATTAATTCTTCTGTCAAAATTATCACTTAAAGTCTATTATTTTAAAAGATCTAAAATCCTAATCGCTAAAAGGGCAGCGTTATCTCCCCTATCAATACCAACACTTGCAACGGGAACTCCTGGAGGCATCTGAACTATAGATAACAATGCGTCTAATCCACCTAATTTAGCACTTACAGGAACTCCTATAACTGGCTTATTAGTTTTCGATGCAATTACCCCTGGTAAAGCAGCAGAAAGACCAGCAACTGCAATATAGACTAACGAATCACAATTCTTAAGATAAGTATCTAACTTTTCATGATCTCTGTGTGCGGATATAACCTTTAACTCATATGAAATATTATTTTCCCTTAAAATCTTTTCTGCTTTCTCGTACACTTGTTTATCAGAAGTACTCCCCGCTATAATTGAAACTAAAGTTTTATTAGGAATTGACATAATTAATCTAACTCATCGAATAATAAAAAGTATTTTAATAGGTTCTTAATAGTTGTAATAACTTTGCTATAAAGGAAAGTTTTATTATTTTTTTTTAATTCTATAAATTAATATTCAAAATTAGAAAATTAATTTAAAAAAAATTCAGAGGGATATTTAAATGGAAATGAAAGAAGTTTGGTTAATTGATTATGCGAGAACTGCATTCTCTCGTTCAAGACCAAAAGAACCAGAGAGAGATGTTTTTGGTGAGATTCGTGGCGATGAGCTCTTAGCTACACTGATTATGAAATTTTTTGATGAAAAACTTGCTAACAAAGGAATAAAGAAAGAAGAAATTGATGAATTCACAGTAGGAACCGCTATGGGTGTATATGAAGCCTGGACATATGGAGGACGATTACCATTATTTCTAGCAGATTTCCCTGCGCATGTTCCTGCTTTGTTCGTAGATCGTCAATGTGGTTCTGCTGGTTCTGGAACGCATGTGGGTATTATGGAAATTATGACGGGTCATAGTAAAATTTGTTTAGCAGGAGGCGTAGAACACATGACTAGAATTCCCATGCAGAATGATTGGATTCGTCCAAACCTAGCGATGATTAACAAAAAGAGTGACTGGTATAGACCTCAATATGACTTGATGACTACAATTAATATGATTCAAACTGCACAAAAACTCTATGAGGAAGAAATGCCTGCTTTTACAAAGGAAGATCTGGATAAATTTGGAGTCAGAGCTCATAATCTAACAGTTGAAAATCAAGAAAAGGGCTGGTTTAAGGGTGAAATCATCCCTATTGAGGGTCATGTTGAAGGGAATGTTGAAGAACCACTAATGGTCGACAAAGATATGGCAGCAAGAAAATCTACTTTAGACAGGGTTGCTCAGTTACCTAGATTATCAAAACCTTTTTATTTGGAAAAGAATGGGGGAAGACAGGGATACATTGATCGCGAAGGAACAAAAGATGGTGTAATTACTCCTGGAAATTCTTCACCCCTAAATGCTGGAGCCACTACATGTTTAATGATGGAAGCAGAAGAAGCAAAAAAGAGAGGACTTGAACCATTAGCTAGAATTGTATCAATTGGTTGGGCCGCTGTAGATCCATCAGTTATGGGAAGAGGTCCAGTTCCTGCCACTCAAAAAGCATTAGAATATGCGGGATTAACTGCAGATGATATAGATTATTGGGAAATTAATGAAGCATTCACAATAGTAACTCTTAACTGTATGAAAGCATTCAATATTCCTGAAGAAAAAGTTAATGTAATGGGCGGATCTACTGCAATTGGACATCCTTTAGGTGCCACAATGATAAGACTGCCAGGTACTGTTGCTCGCATCTTAAAAGACAAAAAAGCTAAATATGGTGTTGCAAATGCTTGTTGCGGTGGTGGGCAAGGTGTTGCAACTGTCTTAGAAAATTTAGATGCCTAAAATCTCAAAAATATTAAGCTAAAAAGATTTTTTTTACTTTTTTTTTGTTTTTTTCTACAATTATTCAATATTGATTTTATTTGGGCTTTAATTAAGAAGTCTTTTCTATTTTTATGTTTTCTGCGAAATATTTAAATACTAACCTATATCAAATGATCTTACAAGATAATTAAAATGTAAGTGAAATCATTATGACCGTATATAAATCAATTCAACTCGTTGCAACGAGTGATAAAAATTGGGCTGATGCTGTAAAAAACGCTTATGATGAAGCCAAGAAATCTCTACGAGGGATTAGGAACATTCAAATTGTTGAATCTGATGTTAAGGTAAAAGAAGATATTGACAAGCTAATTTACAGAGTTAGAGTCCAAGTAAATTTCCAACTAGAAAGATAAAATTTTCAAATAGTTCTTATTTTTTTCTTTTTCTTTTTATCTTTATCCAGTTATTTAGACTATTTTTTGTTAGATATACCAGAATTTTATAAATCCTATTGTCAAATTTTAAATATTACGAGTTCTATTTAGATTTTAATAAATTAAAGGAAGGGTAATTATGTTTCAGTCAAACATCATTGGGGATTTATTTTCTGATCCTCGTGTATTGCAATATATAATTGGGGGAGTAATTTTAATAATAGTCTTTATACTTTGTTATGCTTTACATAGAAAATTAACATCTTAAAATTTAAAAACATTTCGTGTCATTTCAATTGATTTTCATTCTTTTTATCTGATCTAGCTTTTGTCTTATTTGAGATTGTGCAGCTAACGCATAAGAAAAACTAGGATCAATTTCTAAGGCTTTTTCATAATAAATTAAAGCTTCCTCATACATTTCCGTTGCTTCATATATTAAACCTAAATTATATAAACAATACTTATAATCTGGTTTAATTTTTAATGCGGTTTCGAAAGAATTTTTAGCATTTTCTATTTGATTCAGATTGAAATAAGCAATACCTAGGTTATAATGAGCTCTATAATTTTTTGGACTCAGTTCAGTTATCCTCTTAAATGATTCTTTAGCTTTCTCAAATTCTAGAATATAGGAATCATTGAGATACCCTCCATAATTAAATAAAGTTTCAATTAAAATATTTTTAACTTCTTCAGAATTAGGATTGATTTTATATAGTTCATCTAAGATTTCTAAAGCTTCTTCATACATCTCTTGACTTTTTAAAATTTTCGCTTTTTCAATAAGATCTTTAGTTTTATTACGTTTTTCCATAGGAATATTCACAGTATTTATAATTAATTAGAAGAGATTAATCTTTAATCTAGATCTCATTTTCGTACCAGATATATTTTGATTTCTTTATTCCTAATTTTAAAAATAAGCTTCTTAAAGCCCCATCTTCGTCTGGACAAATAAAATGAACTTTATCAATTTTTAAGGATCTCTTAATATATAATTGAAGCTCTCGCATTATTTTTTCTTCGATTCCTCTCTTGAATGAATCTTCTTTTCTTGTTAAGACTTGATGGATTAAAACTCTATCATTACCTAAATAATCTCGAAATAATGTATAGGTTCCAAAACCTATGATTTTCCCATCTTCTTTTGCTATAATCATCGAATTTCTATATTGAAGATCAAGACTCCTCCGATTCAACTCTTCCTCAAATTTATTCCAATGTGAGAAGAAATAAGACTTATTTTCAATAAAATCTTTAAAAATTTCCTTCAAAGCCTCTTTATCTACTCTTGGGTCATATCTATCAATTATAATCAAATTTTTCACCGTAGGAAATATTGTAATTATTAATATCTATTCTTTAATAAAAATTATTTTTTAAAACTTAGAATTATTCTCAATGATATAATATGAATCAAAAAAATGATGAAAAAATCGTCTCAATTCCTTTAAAAAAGTTGAGAAGGAATACAATTATTCCAAAACCATCAAAACTCGGAGATGCAGGTGCGGATGCTCGAATTATGGGTTTTAAAAAGATTATTCATGAAAATGATAAAAAAGAATTAATCGAAATTAGTACAGATACTTATACATTAAAACCTCTTGAAAGAATTGGATGTCCATTAGGATTCTCAACAGCCATACCAGAAGGATATTACTTTAACGTAGTTCCTCGAAGTGGATTAGCCTTATGGGATGGACTGTCTATTGTAAATTCTCCCGGAATTATCGATTCCGGGTATAGAAATGAGTGGATGGCAATAATAATCAACCTATCTAATAAAGAGGTGACATTGAAAAAAGGAGAAAGAATTTGCCAAATCATCTTATCGAAAATGTGCAATTATGAATTTTCTGAAACAGATAATCTAACTCAATCAGAACGCGGACAAGGAGGATTTGGGAGCACAGGAAAAAAGTGAATGAAAAATTATTTACATTTTTAAAGGAAAAATTCTATTATGTCTGAATTAACTCGTGATGAAGTATTCATAATTGAGAAATTAAAAGACAATGGTGGTAAAATGAGTTATAAGGAATTGCAAGCTCTGTGTGAGGAAAAGTTTGAAGATGTCAGACTAATTTTAAAAAAATTGAAGGAGCAAAAATATGTTGAGTATGAAGGTGTGATACCTGGTTTTTCAGCTGAAATTGAGTTATTGCGAGATAAAGAGATTTAATAAATTTCTCAATCGTAACCCTTATGTTGTTTTTTTAATTTCTTTTAGTACTACTTTAGTTGAAAATAAACTATGAGTGAAAATAATTCAGAATCCATAAAAGATAATTTTATCGAAAAAATTCTAAACCCTAAGAGTATCTGTGTTTTTGGTGCAAATAATAATCTTATGACAACAATGGGCTCAATGCAACTACGAAATATTATCGCTGGAGGCGGATTCAATGGAAATATTTTCCCTGTACATCCAAGATTGGAAAAAGTTCAAGGGATTAAAGCTTATCAATCTATTTTCGATATCCCAATAATACCAGACTTAGCATTTATCATATTACCAACTAGAATTGTACCCCAAGTAATGGAAGAATGTGGTCAAAAGGGTGTAAAAAATTTAATAATTACATCAGGTGGTTTTCGAGAGAGTGGATCTGATGGAATTGAATTATCTAAACAAATTGATGAAATAGCTAAGAAATATAACATGAGATTTATTGGTCCTAACTGTTTAGGCATATATAATGGGTGGTATGGTTATCCCGACAAAAAAAATGCTTATTTTAACACTTTTTGGATTTATCTTCCGCATAAACGAGGAAATATCTCAATTATTAGTCAATCTGGTACTGTGGCGGCTCAAACTGCTTTTCATACCAATGATTTAGGAATTAAAATTGGAAAATCTATTTCTGTTGGAAATGAAAGAAATATAGATTTAGTTGATGTATTAAAATATTTAAAAAATGATCCTCTTACTGATGTAATCGGACTTTATATCGAAGAAATTAAACAAGGAAGGCAATTTATTAAATTAGTAAAAGAAATAACACCTAAGAAACCCATAGTTGCAATTTATGCTGGAGGGACAAAAGCAGCAGCAAGATCTATAATGAGCCATACGGGATCAATTAGTGCTGATAGTAAAATCTATGAAGCTGTATTTAAAGAAACGGGTATAATTTCTACTAATTCCATTATGGATTTCTTGTATTATCTTAGAACTTTATCCCAAGCACAGTCATATAACATCTTTCCAAGAGGAAATAGAATAGGAATTATAACTGATTCTGGAGGTCCTGGTGCAATGATGACCAAAACTGCTGAATTGTATGGATTGGAAGTACCAGAATTTTCACAAGAATTACAATCAGAAATTAAAAAGTATATTCCTAAAACAGCAAGCTCAGTGAATCCTGTTGACATTACTTTTCATGAGAACTTTATGAATATGTTTATAAAATTCCCAAAATTATTAATGAAATCTCACGAAATCGATGCAGTTATTGTGTTTGGTGTTTATGATTTTGATGATATAATGAACGTTATTGAAAAATCTGGGATGAAACTTGATGAAAACATGAAAAATATGAGAGAAGTATTTGAAACTATGGTTCCAAAATCTATAAAAAGCTTAATGAAGAAATATTCAATACCGGTGTTTTTTGCAGGTCCATATCCATATAGATATCCTTGGATGCAAAAATTTGTAGAACATGATCTCCCTATTTTTAGCATGTGGGATGATATAACTAAATGCTTTAACATTTTATGTCGTTATGCCGAATATCGAAACAAACTTTCGTGATAATTTATTTTATCTAATTTTTCTAATGAATCAATATTAATTATTAATTATATTCAAATTTTTATTTTAATTATCTTAAATAATCTATAAAATAAATATGTAGAATTTGACTGAAATCAATAGAAACATTTCAAAGAATCATTTTCTTCATCGCTTTTTGAATCCAGAGAGTATTGCAGTTTTTGGAGCATCTAATTCCTTTTTAGATAATATGGGTGCTATGATGCTTCGAAACATTATATTTGGTGGATTTCCAAAAGAAAAAATTTATCCTATACATCCTAAATTGGAAGATATTCAGGGTTTAAAGGCCTATAAATCAATATTAGATCTTTCAGAAACTCCAGATTTGGCTTTTCTCATTTTAAAACCCAATCATGTTCCAAAAGTATTGGAAGAATGTGGAAAAAAAGGAGTAAAACGAGTAATAATAGTATCAGGAGGATTTCGAGAATTTGGTTCTGAAGGGATTCAGCTTTCTAATGAAATTCTCGAGATAACTAGAAAATATGATATTAGATTTATTGGTCCAAACTGTTTAGGAGTTTATAACGCATTTTATAATTATCCTGAATTTGAAGATAAATGCTTGAATACAATGTGGATATATGAAACTCCTGAACGAGGTAATATTTCCATTATTGCTCATTCTGGAACAGTTGCATCCCATGTCTTTTGGTATTGTAATAGAATTGGAGTAAAAATAGGAAAATCACTTTCTATTGGCAATGAAGAAAACATAGATTTAGTTGATTTTTTGGATTATCTCAAAGATGATCCAGAGACCGATGTTATTGGCTTATATATTGAAGAAGTAAAGAAGGGAAAAGAATTTATAAATATAGTAAAGAAAATTACCCCTAAAAAACCAATTGTCGCTATTTATGCTGGAGGAACAGAAGCGGCTTCGCGCTCAATCATGGGACATACAGGTTCGATTGCGGGAGATAATCAAATTTTTGAAGCAGTGTTTAAAGAAACAGGCATCATTTCTACTGATTCAATTAAAGAATTTTTTTATTACTTAAGAGTATTTTCACATAATATTATCCCAAAAGGCAATAGGTTAGGAATAATAACAGATTCAGGAGGATGTGGTGCGATGATGGCAAAGGTTGCTGAGAAAATAGGTTTGGTGGTACCTGAATTTTCAGATGAATTAAAAGGTATATTAAAACAGTATGTTCCACCTGTAGCAAATATTGATAATCCTTTAGATTTAACTTTTCAATTCAATCAATACAATCTCTATGTAAAAATTCCAAAAGCCATGATAAATTCTGGTGAAGTTGATGGAATAATTATCTATGCTGCATTTGGTTTTGAAGAAATTTTAGATATAATTAAAGCCTCAGGTGGTAAAATTTATGAAGAATTTGAGATATCTAATGAAATGATGAAAGGTCTATATTTAAAACCAATTCAAAGGCTAGTGAAGAAGAAAGGAGTTCCTGTTTTTTATATTGGTCCACAAGGGTATTCGAATCCATGGGTTAGAGAATTCATTAATTCAAATATTCCTATTTTTGATTTGTGGGATATGCCTGTGAAATGTTTTTCAGTTCTGGTTGATTATTCTAAATATCGAAAAAAACTCGATTCAAAATTTGAAAATTTAAAATTTAATTAGTTAATTCTCTACTCATTTCACTAATTATTTATATGTTTTTTATCTATAATTATTAGAATTACTTTAAAAGTTATATCAGATATAAGGAAATTAAATTATAATAAAGCGGTTTTCTATTTGTCAATCCAATTTTTTAATCCTCCATCAGTGATTTTGGCTTCAGGATCCAAATTGGGTGTTGAATTAGGTGGCAGTAAAACCATTTTAAGTTTTGATTCACACCACAATTTATATTCTGAGAGCGTAATTTTTACAGAATTAAGCTGGGGTTCATTTTATCAAGAAGAGGGACTAACTGACCAAATAGATACATTTACTACAAAAGAGTATGACTCTATTCGAGAAGATCCTGAAGCATTGATTACAACAATTGTAGATACTATTTATAAAATTATTAATAATGAAAAGTTATTCTATGGAATTGTAGATTTTGAAGTAGATGCTTTTCTTAATCAAAATACCGTAATTCCCGGGTTGAAATTAGACTATGAAATTATAAATAAACTTTTAGAGGCGCATAAAAGAACTCGAGATAAAGATTTATTTCCTAAAATTCTATCTGATTCAAAAAATATAAAAAAAATTAATATTGAAATTCAAGGTACCAAAAAATATAAACTTCATATAATGGGAACTAAGTTGGAAGATCTAGCTGATACTTTGAGAATGGCTAAAGGTTTTGCAACAGGAATCGTCTGTACATCTCGAGGTGCTGCTAACCTTTACATTTTAAGCGATAACATTGTATATAAGGAAGATGAAATTCCAGAACTATACATTGACCAAGAAAACTTAGCTATTATTGAGATGGGAATTCAACGAGAACTTTTATTTCCAATTAGTTGGTTTAGAATTGATCTAGGGCTTAGGTCTTTAGAAACTTTAGAGCTTTGGCATAAGATTAAAGATGATGATAGGATAATTAAAGCTTTAGATAGATATGATAAATATATAACAAGCTTAATATACAATAAATATCGAGATATGGCATCCGCAGAAAAAATTGGCACTAATTCGGAAGGCGATTTCAATCATATGAAAAGAAAAGAAAGAAGGCAAGCACTTAAAGATATGGCGGAAGCTATAAGAAAATTAACTGAAGAATATAAAAAATAGACTCTTATTTCTCTTTTAAAATTCTTGGAGCTTTGAAATATCCATCTTTTTTATGTTTTGCATTTTTTAATGCATCTTCAGTAGATAGTGATTCCCAAGGTATATCTTCTCTAAAAACATTCTTTAAGCCATCTATTGGATGAGTCATAGGTTTAATATTGCTAGTATCTAAATTATCCAATTTTTTAAAGTAATTTAGGATATCACCTACTTCTTTTGCAAGTTTTACTTTTTCTTCCTCAGATAAATCAAGTAAAGCTAATTTTGCAATATGGTCTATAGTTTCTTTTGATAACTCTTTGTTCTGATTCATAGCTTAGCTCACTAAGTTATAGTCATATATAATAATTAAGCTTGATCCTATTGTTTTTTAAAATTATTGAATTGAAAGTCATACTTTTTACACATTTAAACTTAGTTTTAAACTGTGATATATAAAAATATCAAATAAAAGGTTTTAAATATTCAATAATCATTATATCAGTTACTGGTAGTCCAGTCACTGGTAATCAGAGAACAATTAGTTATATTTACTATTAAAACGCTATCTATGATTTTGAGTAACCCATGGTTGAAAATTATAATAAAAATTTTGAAAAGGTAATGAAAAAAAATTTCACTAATATCTTTATACTTTCTATACTTGAAAAAGGGCCTTCTCATGGTTATAAAATAGGGAATGAAATTGAAAAGCGCACTATAGGAATGTGGAATCCATCTGCATCGACACTATATTGGATATTAAATAACTTAAGGGAAAAAGGATTCATAAAACTCCTTGAAGAAGATAAAAATAAAAAAGTGTATGAGATTTCAGATACAGGGAAAGAAGCATTAAGATTAATGAAATTAACTCAACGAAATATAAGAAATACATATCGTCGGTTTTTAGCAGCATCAATAGATAATAGTAATACAATTGATTTAGAGGATCTCGAACGCTTTGATGAAATTCCTTCAATCCAAGTGCTACCGACTGCTTTAAGACCAGAAAGGTTTAAGGGTAATTTAACTCTTAATGAAAGAATTCAACTACTTGAATCTAAAAAAGCAGCATTTATAGAAACTCGAGATCGAATGAATGAATACATCAAGGACTTTGATGAAACAATTTTAAAAATTAGAAAGGAATTAGATAAACGAGAAAAATAATCTCTACTAGGAAAGTTTCGAAAAAATAAAAAAATAATGATTAAAAGAGAATTGAAATAAAAATGAGCTTTGACCAAAATAAAAAAAGAATACCTTTTCTTACTTTTCTTATATCTTATAAATGCACTAATGAATGCAAGCATTGTGCGCTTCATGGATCTCCAAATCAAGACGATATTTCAATGGAATTAGGGGATATAAAAAGATATTTAGAAGATATTACAACTAATTATATAGTTGATGAAGTGGGTTTTTTTGGAGGAGAACCTCTACTTAATCTTGATTTACTAGTTAGCTTCATTGAAGAGGTGAAAAGATATGATATTCCAAATATTGGATTACCAACGAATGGATATTGGGGAAAAAATGATACAACTGCTAAAAAATATGCCCTAAAGTTAAAAGAAGCAGGTTTAAATACTATTGGTTTTAGTATTGACATGTTTCATCAAGAATTTATTCCACTCGATGTAGTGAAACGAGCAATGAAAGCTGCATATGAAGTTGGAATTGAACGGATATATTCAATAACTCAAAATCTAGGACCTGGTAATATAAATAATTCTTTTAATGAACAGAATAAAAAAATTACAGAAGTGATTTCCAATGAGTTTGAGTTTTGTCAGGTAATAAATAGTGAGTTACAAGTAAGAGGTCGAGCGGCAAAACAACTCATCAAATATTACTCAATGAATACAATACCCTCAGATAAGTGTCTTATTTTCAAAGTTCCGATGTTTATGATCGATCCTAATGGATGGGTTTTCCATCAATTATGTCATGGGATTTGTATTGGGAATGCTAAGAAAAATGCTTTATCTAAAATAATAATGAACTTTAACTATAGAAAACATCCGATAATAGGGAAGTTGGTGGCTAAAGGAGGCACTAATAATCTTCTTGAAATTGCTATTGAAAAAGGATATAAACCTCAAAATGGATATGCGGATAAATGTCATGTCTGTTCTTTAGCGAGGAATTTTCTCCGTCCTTTTTATCCAAATATACTCGAACCTTCAAATATATATTATTAAATACTACGAGAAGAGATAGAACATCCCTTAAAGAAATTTATAGAGAAACTTTAAAAAATAATAATAAGAATTAAGTGATATATCTATTTTATTTTAAATATGGTAGATGAAGAAGATTTAAGGGATTTGATCCCTAGCTACGCCTATATCTCGTTAGCGAGACGTGGAATGGAGAAAATCTCTTTAGATCAATGTTTTCTTAAGGATTGCGATAACCAAGACCCCAAATTATTAGAACCTTTTAAAAAAGAAGAATATGAAGAGGAAAAGAAAGAAATTAAGAAAATCTATATAAAATGTAAAAAATGCAATGGTATTTTCATATTAAAACTTGAGACATTAAAATATGTAGCAAAATCGACTAAAGATGAGGAAGAGGAACCACTATCTATGGGGCTAGTGTACGCTTTAGATGAAAATGGCAATTCTCTTGGACATATAGGGTATTTTTAAATGAGATTTGATTTTTATTTATTTGATTTAGATGGAACTTTGCTTCATCTTGGTAATATCGGAGCTTATGTGGATCAAATATTAATTGAAACCTTCATCAGATTAGAAGCCAGTAATCCGCCAAAAAAGAATGAAAAGTATAAACTGTGGTCTCCTGAAGAAGACTTCTTTGATGTTTTAGAAGAATGGGGTGTCAAGAATCCTCAGAATTTTTGGAAGGTTTTTGATGAGATAGATTTTAAGTTACGGAAAAAACTAATTGAAAATGAACAGGCTTTCTTATATAAGGATGTTTATAATATATTAGAAAAGATTTACCATCACAAGTATAATAAAAAACTCGCAATAGTCTCAAACACGGCATATTATATTGTTGAATTTATCTTGAAAAAATTTGGTATCATAAATTTTTTTCATGAAACTTTTAGTTTAGGTTATTATAATAACGATCAAGAACTAGCTAAACCGTCTCCAAAAGGCGTTCTCACGATATTGGATAAATTTAAATATGATCCAAAAGAATCAAAAGCTATATTAGTTGGAGATTCTAAATTTGATATTATTGCTGCTAAAAAAGCTGATATTTATGCATGTTTAATAAGAAGGGAAATAAATAATCAAAATAAAAATTATAACAAATGGGATATTCAACCAGATTTCGTCATAAAAGGATTGGATGAACTAGTTCATTTATAATAATAGGAAATCTACAAATTCTTAACTTAACCATTCAAAATTAATGAAATAATAGATATTGAATGAATAAAATTAAATAATCAAACTGATTTTTATTTAATATTGAAAATCTTAAGAGACTTATCCAAATGTCGACAAAATTAGGAGAGGAAGACGGTTTACGAAAAAAAGTGTGGAAAATTATAAATTTAATACAAGCGAACCAACTATTTGTACACTATAAAGATTTGAGCATCAAATTCTTAGCTGAAAAGAGTAAAAAAGTAAATACAAAATTATTACCTGAAATATTATCATTATGCATCCTTAATGCTATAGTCCCCAACTCCGCTATGATATTGATTGGAGGACACGGAGGGGGTAAAACTACTCTTGTAAAGCTTCTAGGTAGGATGTTCACAGCAAATTCACTTAGTAATATAGAAAATTCAATCATTAGAGGGCATCCTCAGCTAACTGAAGAGAAATTAATCGGAACCTTAAAATTAGGAAAATTAATGAAAGAAGGAAAAGAAGAGGTAGTATGGAGACAATTCATTACAAATTTTTGGAAAATTATTGACGAGGTGAATCGGCTAACTCCATATGCTCAAGACATCTTATTGTCATTGTTAGCTGAGGGAACAGTGAAATATTACGACTCGATAGCAACAATTAATAAATTTTGTTTATTTGCAACGATAAATCCTCATGATGTTGGTACTTTTGAACTATCTCAACCATTTTTAGATAGATTTGGAATTTCAGTCCCAATTTCTATGCCAGGAAGTCATGATTTACAACTCATTTTAACTGGAAAAGATGAGAAATATTCAGGTATGGATGAACTAATTCAAGTTCCTGAGATTCTAACTATTGATGAATTAATGGAAATATGGTACTATGTAAATAGAGTATCATTTTCTCCTGAAGTTAATAATTATATTCATGCTATAATAAGAGAATTTACATTGTGTGCAAGAGTAGACAAGGGTAATACTGAAGATATAAAACCTAGCACAGGACTATGTTCAGGGTGTCATTTCAATACACCTCAAAATATTTGTAATAAAATTGATTCAATTCTAAGTGTGAGGGTTGCTAAAGATCTTCTAAGGTATTCTAAAGCTTTAGCTTGGTTATTAGGATTAGATAAGATTGATGTTAATATTGTAAACACTATAGCACCATACGTAATTTCACATAGAACAATTTATGTAAAAAGGGAAATAGATAAGTCTCCGTATTTTGGAAATAAGTATGAGTTTTCTAATGATATTTTAACCACAGTTCAAAAAAGGTTTAAAAATCGTGAATTATGCTATGAAATCGCTGAAAGATTTCGCGAAGGAAATCCTAAAGATACTGATTTATCAGAGTTAAAAAAATTTGAAAAAAATGATTTGATTATAAAATATGACTTAATTCCATTTGTAAATTCAGTTAATAACAAAGAATATCCTCCAATTGCCCAACAAATACAAGAAGCAGCAAAAAAAGGAGATATTAATAAGCTAGCTGAAATAAGAAATAATCTTTTAGAGAAAATCAATTTCCCAAATAGAGGAGACCTAATTGAATGGTGTAATCGAGAACTTTTTAGGCAAACAGTTACCGATTATGTCATTAAATATTCTTATTGGAAAGAAGTCTGGGCAGATATAGCGGCTGAATTCTCTAATTTAGATCAATCATTGAAGGAAGCATTTAGTCAAAGACAAACTAAACAAATCCGTACAGAGGATATGCTAATTGAAATTAATGTAACAGGAACTAAAGAAGACTCGTTAGTAAATATTCAAATTTCTGGCGGCTCTGAAGCTTTAAGATTAAGAACTATTCTAGATAATTTTGAATACATACAAAAGGAAGAATAAATAAATTTAACGGTAAGATGATTCAATCAAGAAGAAAAGGTAAAAAAATAAATAATGAGCGTGCAGAAAAGGAAAAAAGAACAATAGAGTTAGCTAATTTTGCATGGAACAAGACGTTAAAGGAATTTTATTATCCTCCATTAAACGACCCTAATTATGTATTTGATTACACGCACTTAGAGGGATTTTATATCGATCCTGAACATCGATGGCAAATTACAATGAATCTAGCTAATACTCCATTATTAAAAGATGATCAAGAATATATAGACTATTTTTACATCATCTCGCTTCATGAAGTATCTCATTATCAAATCATTCCTTACGATGGTTTAACTCACGCTAAATTATTAAGAGCTGCTATGACCCATGTGAATCAAAATTATGCTCCTATTGTTGTAAATATTTTTGCTGATTTAATTATTGATACTAAATTATACCAGAAATATTCTAATCTTATTGAATGGGAAATGGCTGAAACCTATAAACATATCACAAATAAAGGCCCACTAAGTAATTTTAGTAAATTTTTATTTCGAGCCTATGAGAAAATGTGGGATAAAGATGTTATAGGCGATGAGAAACTTAAGGAGATGGATTCTTTAGCAGAGGGGGTAACTAAAATAATTCTCAAAAATTTCGAGGATGAGTCAACATGGGAAAAGAAGGTATCTCAAGTTGCAAGAATTATGAAAATATTAATCCAAGATACATTTGCCTTAATAGGAACTGGAGGTGTTGTAGATAAAAACAATGAAAAGAGAAAAAGTCCTGGAGGAGCATTTTTAGAAGTTCCAAAAGATGTGCTAGAAGTAATGGATAATCCGTTAGAAAATAAAAATACGGACAAATTAAAAGAAGTGAATGAAGATAATTTACGACAAAAATCAGAAGAATTTGCTAAAGATATCCCATATTCTGAATTTGGTGGACCTGCGCGTCAAGCTGGAATTTTGATTGATGGAAATGCTTTAGCTACTTGGTATAGAGGGCTAGCAAAAAATCTAATCGAAATAAAAATTTTTGAAGAAAAACCAGGAGGGCAATTACCAGTTTATCCAGAAGTTTGGCGTATTGGAGATAGAATAGAAGATTTAGATATTGTTCAGAGTTTATTAAATAGTCCCGTAATGATTCCTAATATTACTACAAGAAAATGGGCATATAAAGAAGGACCAGGTCTTTTGGTTGAAAAACAAATCCCTGATCTTCTAATTGTTTTAGATTCTTCGGGTTCTATGGGTTGGAACTATACTTCAAGATCAACTCTTGGTAAAGGGCCATATCACACAGCATTAGTAGCGGCATTTGCTTCTTTACATTGTGCTGCAAGTAAGGGTGCTAAATTTAGTATAATTAATTTCTCAAATAGAGCAGATATATGCCAATGGACATCCGATTATATTAAAGCGGAGAACGTGCTGTTGAGGTATCAGGGGGGAGGAACCTTTTTACCAATTAGAGAAATTGCAAATCAATGTGAAAAAGCAGAAAAAAAGACTCTTGTTTTTATCATCACCGATTTTGGTATCTATAATTGGAGTAAAACAAAAAAAATAATGATTGAGTTAGCTCAAAAAGGGCATAAAATTGTTGGATTTTTCATAGGTTCTACTAAGATACCTAAAGACAAATTTAAAAACCTTCTAAATAATGTAACTTTTTACGGGATAGGAAATGCTAAAGATTTAATTAGTTTGGTTATAACTGAAGTCAAAAAATATTATTTATAGCTCAACTTTTTTACTTAAAGATATTTAATCTATTTCTTTGATTTTTTTTCAGTTCTTTTATGAAGGCTTTAAACTAAGTAACTTTATAAATTGGAGGATTAATTTCACCTATAATCTATTGACTGACCGAGAAAAAATTCATTTAAATATGGAGAAAAAAGTTGCAAATGCATAAGTAGTAATGTATTACCTTAAATCAGGTTTGTTAATTTCCCGTAAATACAATTTCATAAAGTATCTTTGACTTTGACAATACATTAGTTTATCTCTTTGTGTTAAGTGCTTGCATTTTTGTAAAACTCTCTGGATATCTGTAAGTAGTTTGAAACTATCATATTTTGCCTTTTGGGGGAAATTTTCTACTGTATTTTTTATATCATTCTTTATCTTAATTTCATAAAACAAATTCTTAAGATTTAAAACGGGTTCTGAATTTTCTAATCTTAAATCTGTCAATACTTCTATTTCCTCTTCAGGATTTATTGAATTATCAATAATGGAATTACTAGAATTATATTCAATAAATATATCGCATATTCCTTTATGTCTATATCTACAATCTTGGCAATCATAAGAACAAGGAGAAGATTTGACTCGACAAATGTTTTGGATTTTTTTAAGAACATTTTCTGTTTCGTGTATATTTGAACTTATCATTTTCATTCCTTTATCATTCAATTTTATGTAATTCTTCCAATATTTTTCTTAGACTTTTCTGGTAATAGCAGAGAGATATCTAGATATATATAAAAAACATATGATTTCTTCTTTTGAAACTAAGTAATATTTAGGTAATATCTTCACTTGGTTCAGAAAAATAAATTAATAAGGATTTATAAAAATTAAAAAAAAAGATAGAATCTTTTTTGATTTTAATGATTAAAGTACGGAAAGAAGGTTATCAATATCAAGCCAACCTTTTAAAGCGTGAATAATTGTTCCTTGTTCATCAATAATAAATTGTCCAGGTCCTTGTTTTTCCCAGCCTTCATATTCTCCGTGCTCAAAACCAAATTTCCTAACTTCTTTAATTTTCAAAGGAATTTGAGAAACTGCTTCTTTTGTCATTAATCCTAAGCCATAATCTGCATATAATTCATCTTTTGAGCTTAAAATAACAGGAAAGTTAATCTTCTCTTTTTCAATATATTCTTTCGCTACTTTTTCGCCTGATTGAGTAATGTACAATATTTTTGCACCTTTTTTCTCAATTTCAGTCTTACGGGTCATCAGTTCCTTAAGATCCACTTGACAAATAGGACACCCAAAATATCTCGAAAAAATTAGTACAATTTTTTGATCTCCTATCAATTCTGCTAAATCAATTGTGCCAGCATTATATGATTTTAACTTAAATAATATCGCTTTATCTCCTATCTTTACCTCATTTTTTTCCATAATGTTCACTAGATTTAATTATTTTGTATTAGAATGTTTAATTTCATAAAAAAGTTATGGTTCCAGTGAAATTAAGAGATGATTTTAAATAATTCCTTTATAAGGGTAAACACTTCTTAGAAAAATATAATAAATTAATAATTCTTATTAACCCAATCTTCAAATTTAACTATTCTTAACTGTTCTGCCCATAAAGCTTTTATATTAGGTATATCAGGAAGTAATTTTTCTTTTTTTAGAAGCTGATATAATTTTTCTATTGATTTTTCAATTAAAATTTCATATAAGGGAGTTTTTTCATCAAGATCTTTCAATTTTTCTTGGGCTTGATTTTTTATTTGTTTAATAATAGTAATCCAATTTTCTGTAAATTTCACTATGTATTCTTCTAATTTCTCAGAAAATTCTGTTGATAATACTGGAATGGTTAATTGATAATTCTTATTTATCAATCTAATTAAATTATACCATTCTAAAGTCGTAAGGTGATTTTCAATGGTTTCTCTTGTCCATTGGTAGGAAATTTGGCATTCATATTCTTCTTTAGTTATTAATAATGGGTTGGGAGAAAAGTTAACTTTTTCATAGATTTGCTGAAAGGTTTTTGGACCAGTAGCAAGTATTATCAAGATTTCACGCCTTACTTTATTATCTAAAACCCATGGTATTTCAGGATCATCCCATGGCTTTGAAGTCGCAAAATCGAACCAAGGTTGAATCTCATCTACATTTATTTTCCCTACAAAACGATAATCATGATATTTTGTATTTTCTTTCATAATTTTTTCTTCTTTTATTAAATTCTAATTTATTTTTCTCAAATATTATTCTTCTTGAAGCATTGCCTCTATAAGAATTTGAGTAGCCTCTTCCTCAGTTAAACCCTTAGCTTGTAGTTCATCAAGCCACTTTTGTGGAAACCTACCTAAGGAAGCTTCATGTGAAACACTTGAAGTTGGATCTATGGCTCTGATAAAAGGACGAGCTCTACATATAGATCCTTTTCCTAATACAATTTCATTACACTCTACATGACCATTACATTGTGGAGCATTTCCTTCCGTAATCCCATACATTAGCACTTCTCCACCGTCTTTAGCAGCTGCTTTCATTTTAATTACGCTTCGTGCATTTTCTCCCTCAAGAAAAACAGAATCTCTTATCCTGATCGAATCTTTTTTGCATTTTCCAAAAGCTCTGATATTTGATTTAATTACACTGTTTTTCATTGCATATATATCTAGCATTATTTTAACTTTACCGGGAGTACCTTTTGTTAAGTTAAAATTATTTTCAAAAATGCTATTTTCACCGATGTACATATATCCAACTGGAGCAACTAATGCCCCCGAATTTTCACCATGATAATGAGTTTCACTATAAGTAAATTTACAATTTTTTCCAATGTAGAAATGTCCAAACATTTTATGAATGAGTCCATTTGCTTTTGGAAAACTGCAATGTGCTTGTACAGTTACTTCTGTATTATCTTCAGCAATAATTCTTGGAAAAATTTCTTGAACTCCTGTCTCTTTATTAACACCAAAGCATAAATGAACTGGGTCTTCAATTTTTGTTCCTTGTTTAATTACAATATCTGCTACAATTCCATTTTCAATCTCTCTACCTTTTAAGATAACACCTTTTACTTGTTCTAATCCGCTAATCTTATTAAAATCTAATAAGAGTTTGGCCCCCTTCCCATGTCCCGGTAAAAAATCTCTAATATCAATATTATAATCTTCAAGACTTTCTAATATTTCTTCTGGATATTCTGTTTTGCTCATAATCCTTGTTCCTCCCTAAATATTTTATCGATATAATCCTCATCGAAGCAAGCTTGTTTCCCATTGAATAATTTTCTTTTACAAAATTCTTTTAATCCAGCTTTAGCGCAATACCTTAGCATAACTTTCGGAAACACATCTGTTAGTATAGCATCACCCCTCCATATAAGAGTTCCATAATCTGCAACCATCCCAATATCTTCTCTGTGGGTAATCAATAGGATTGTCATGTTCAATCCCTTGATTTTACCAAAAATATGTAAAAAATCTTCAATAACAATGAAATCTAATCCTGAATCTGGTTCATCTAGTATAACCAATCTGGGTCTCATCGCAATGGTTGCTGCTAACTCTACTCTCTTTCTCTCTCCTCCGCTTAAAGATTCATCAATAGTTCGATTCATATATCTTTCAGGCTCTAAATTTACAATTTGTAAAGCTTCACGGATTATATCTTTACTATTTACTTTATCCTTAATTCCAAGAGATATATATTTTGGAATTGATAATCCATCGATTCTTGCTGGTTCTTGCCATGCTAAAGTTATACCTAATTTTGCACGTTCTGATATACTCATATCAGTAATGTCAATTCCATCAAAATATATTTTTCCTTCAGAGGGCTTATAATTATTTAACCCCATTATAGTATATGCTAATGTTGATTTTCCTGATCCATTTGGACCAATAACAGCATGAATTGAACCTTCTTTAACACCAAATGAGACCTTATTTATTATTACACATTCTTGATCAAATGTAGGTATTGTTAGATCTTTTACTTCTAATAGCATTTTAGAACACTAAATATTAAATTATTATAATTTTTAAGAGCTCTCAACTAAGATCTTAAATTCTCGTTTGAATAAAAATTTAAATTTTCTTTTAATATCATCAGAAGAAAAATAGAGATTTCAAATCTTTGATTAAATTATAGTAGATAACTTAAAAAAGACCTTTAATATTATATTCTTAGTTTTCATTATAAATCTTAAAAATAAAAAATGCATAATACTGTGTAATTTAAAAAAGTGATAATAATGGTAAAAAAAGAGTACATCTGTGAAAAGGGAAAAAGGAGTTCAATCGTTATAGAAGATGTTTCAATTGAAATTAGGGAAGGAGCCACTCTCATTTTAGGATTTGCGGGAATTGGTCTTATTGGTCCTATTGTTGCTAATACTTTAATTGAACAATTACCAGATGTTAAAGAAATTGGTTTTATCACCAGTGAGTATCTTCCCCCAATCTCTGTGTTTTATGCGGGCGTTTTAAAACACCCATTCCGACTCCTTTATTCGTCTCAATCAAATCTTATAATAGGCATTTGTGAAGTTCCTTTTCAAATTCCAACAGCATACAATGATTTGAGTAAAACCATATGTAATTGGGCTTTATCGCAAGATGTTAAAGCAAAAGAGTTAGTAATTTTTCAAGGAATACCTCAAAGAGGTATTATTGATGAATATCCTGTATATTATGCTGCAGAAGAAGTAATGATTGATCAGCTTGAAAAATTTGGAATCAAAAAAGTTGAAAAAGGAATCATTGTGGGTCCTGAGGCAACTGTATTAAATGAAGCATTAGTAAATAGATTGAATGCTTATGCTTTATTTACTCCCGTTTTAGAAATCCCTACTCCAGAGGGTGCTGCGAGTATAATAGAAGTTTTAAGTAGAATTTATGATTTAAAGATTGATACTTCATCTTTAATAGAGCAGGGAAAAGAAATAAAAGCTAGGATGTTAGAGCTAGCACAAAAAGCTCAAGAGTATCAAAAACAACAACAATTACCTGGATCTGGAAAAGAGTACACTGGATATTTCCAATAACAAAAATCGTTTTCAAATTCATTTTAAATATTCAATCTTATTTTTTATTAAATGTTCTCTAATTTTAAGTAAAATATAAGAAATCTATATATCTCTGAAGTTGACTTTTGATAAATTATAAAAATTACGTTTATAATTCACCTTTATTTAGATAGCTTGAATGAAAATAAGGATTAAATTAAATATAATTTTTGAGGCAATTTACTATTAAAGAAAAATTTATACCGGTTCAGATTGATCAGGAGTTGTGTTTAAGATGTGAACGTTGTTTACGAGCTTGTAAAGCTAAAGCAATATATTTTGAGCATGGAATAAGAAAAGTCGATTATATTAAATGTAAAGCATGTTTAAACTGTGTTCAAGTATGTCCAAGAAACGCAATCCAAGTAACTTCTATTACACATGCAGATCAAATTGTAAGCATAAAAATAGATCATGAAAAATGTACAATGTGCGAAAAATGTCTCGATGAAAATGGAAAATTCTGCCCAAAAAATCTTTTTTATAAAGATATTGTAAAAAAAGTGGGAAGAGAAGAAAAAGGAATAAGATTTAAGTTTAGAGAGATAGCAAAATGTCAAGGTTGCTTAAAGTGCGAATTATTTTGCCCAGAAGGGGCAATAGAACCAGTGAAATTTGAAGCTTAAATCTATAATGAAATTTTTAGCTTTTCTCCTTAACTTTTTGCAAAATTAGTTTTCTAATATCTTCAAATTTCTTTATTACAACAATCCCTTCCATCTGATTTAATCTTTTTATATTTTCAATTTCAACATCTCTAATTTTTAAGATTAAAGGAGAACCGTCAGGTCGAGAAGTAACAATTGGCTCAGTATCTTGATCCGATGGAAAAACATAGACTATCTGTCCTCCTTTAATGGCTTGAGCCACACAATTAGTTATTAAAGTATCTGCGATACCATATACAATTTTAGCTACACTATTAGCAGAAACTGGGCAAGCTATAAATAAATCGTAATTCCCGATTTGCAGAGGTCCAGCATAAAAGGGAATATTTGGCGTTTTTTCGACTTTCACCTTTTTGACAGCTTCAGTGAGAGCTAACCACTTTTTATACCACTTAACAACAGCACTCCCTTCTTTCGATAAAATAACAGTTAAATCTATATTAAAATTATCTTGTAATTCTTTCATCAAATCAATGGATTCTTGAAGAACATAACCCGTTCCTGTTATACCCCACATTAATTTAAACATTTCAAATACTTAGTTTTATTTATTATTATATCTACTAATAAGAAGAATTAATAATTTAAGCATAATAAATATTTAATGAGAATAACCTAAAATTATTAGCTATAGATTTAATATGAATGATTCAAAATATATCTATCTTGATAATGCTGCGACGACTCCAATGGATCCAAGAGTTATTGAAGAGGTTACTAAACACTTTAGAGAGACTTATGGAAATTCTTCGAGCTTGCACTCAGTTGGGCAAAAAGCAGGGCAAGTATTGTTAAAATCACGCGAAACTATTGCATCATTAATTAATGCGAATAGAGATGATATCTTTTTCACTTCATCAGGAACAGAGGCAGATAATATTGCTATTTTTGGTGTTTCTTCAAAAAGTAAAGAAAGAGGAAATCATATAATTACAACTTCAATTGAGCATCATGCAGTAGAAAACCCATATAAAGAATTAGAGAAAAAAGGATTTGAAATTAGTTTTTTACCGGTTGATAAATATGGATTAATTGATCTAAAAGATTTAGAGGGTGCAATTAATGATAAAACTATCCTAATTAGTATAATGTTTGCTAACAACGAAATTGGAACAATTGAACCAATTAAAGAAATTGGCGCAATAGCGAAAAAACATGATGTTATATTTCATACTGATGCTGTTCAAGCATTCGGAAAAGTTCCAATCGACGTAAATGAGATGAACATTGATTTGTTATCTGCAGCCGCTCATAAACTTTATGGACCTAAAGGTGTAGGTATGTTATATATTCGTAATCAAGGAGTAAGAGAAGGTTGGGGTAAATATATTGCACCTATAATGTATGGTGGAGGTCATGAAAGGGAGATAAGACCAAGTACGGTAAATGTCCCTGGTATTGCTGGTTTTGCAAAAGCCGTAGAAATCGCAAAGGAAGAAATGGAAAAAGAAATGGAGAGACAAATTAGATTAAGGGATAGAATTATAAATTTTGCAACTACAAATATCGAAGATTGTTATTTAAGTGGACATCCTACTCAAAGACTGCCAAATAATATAAATTTAGGTTTTAAATATATAGAAGGAGAATCAATTGTATTAGATTTGGATGTGGAAGGAATTGCAACATCTACAGGTTCTGCATGTTCATCAAAGTCACTAGATCCTAGTCATGTATTGCTAGCAATAGGCTTAAAACCAGAGGACGCTCATGGTTCATTGAGAGTTTCAATAGGTAGGTTTACAACTGAGGGAGATATTGATTATCTCCTCGAGAAATTACCCTTTGTAATAGAGAGATTACGAAAAATATCCCCTCTTAAAAAGGGAGTCAAATATATATTTGATGAAACAGCAATAAATCATCATCATTAACTACTTTTCTCAAAGAATTATTAGAAATTAGGAAAACTAACGATATATTTCATCAGGGGGTTCGGTCTCTATTATTGTATAATTTCCACTACTCCAAGAATTAATAGTTCCAGACCAATTTGGAAATAAACTAAATCTCGGTCTTAGGTAAATTTTAACCCAATCATGGGGAGCGATCATAACATGCCTTGCTAATTCCATTTCCCAAAATTCTGATTTGAAAAGATAATGTTCGACCACTAATATAAATGGTGCATTACCAAACCCTTCCCAAACGGTACTCTCATTAATTTTAAAATTCGGATGATTACTGGATAAATAATTGACAAAAACTTCTCTCATTGATTCGATTGTGGGTGAAATATTTGATGTCCAGTTTATCACCTGCACTTTTGCATAATCTTTTTTGGAGATCCTTCCACTGCTAGCTACTGCTTCAACTTCAATTATATTATTGAGATGAGTTATATTAGGATATAAAAATACTTCAACTATCTTTTTTAATGGCTCATTTTCCCAAATTTTATATTCTAATTCAATCGATATGTTAGTTTTTATCGATATAGATAAATTAGACATTAATTCATTGCTGTTGGTTCTTATATCTAAAAGCAACCATGCTGAATGATTTGAATATGATTTCATTTCTTTAGGCATAAATTCAATTTGGAGGTTTTTTTGTCCTGGCGTATTGAAAATTATAAAAAAAACAATTGGCATTGAAGCTATAATCAACGTAATTCCCACTATAGACGCAATCGTAAACTTTTTATTCCTTTTCATAACAGCTCAACTAAAAAAAAACGATAATAAGGCTAAATATCCAATAGATAAAATAATATGAATTATAGCAAATGTAGCACCAACTTTCAATAATCTTTTAAAATTTAGATTTTCAACATCATTATTTTGAGCAATTTTAAGTGTCATTACATCACAAGCTGCTCCTTGGGGTATAAGGTTTCCACCAATATTTACTGCTATAATTAACGAATAATATAAAGGGATTGAAGGAAATCCAAAGCCAGTGGGGATAGGAGCTACCAACAAATTTACGATTGGAATAAAAACTAATGCTGTAGGAGTATTAGCAACAAATCCTGACACAAAACTAACAAGGACCAATATAATTAAACTTACTAGGAAAGGATTTAAATTTTGAAACGGGATTCCTTTAAAAAGTTCATCAAAACCAGCTACTACTAAACAGCCAACAACAACGTATAATGAAATAAAGAAAAATATGATTTCCCATTCAATATCTTTTAAAAATTCACCCATTTTTTTTTTAGTAAATTTTTTATTAATTAATACTAATAAAAATGCTGAAAATGCTGCTGTTAAATAAAGAAATGGTAGAATTGCAAAAAGAACTATAGTAACAATTATTGCAATACTATTAAAATAAAACATTCTTTTATCTGATATCATTACTTTAGCATCTACTAAATCCAAAACGTATTTTTTTTGAATATCTTCTATTTCTGGTTCTTTACTCAATTGGAATTTATCTAATAAAAAAACTGTTATGAATAAAAGGAAAAAAGAAAATACCCAATAGTAGGTTATGAAATAAACAGTATCTAGATTAAATGCAGCGGAGATAATAATATTTTCTCCACTAGAGAATGGAGTTATAATTGATCCTATATTTATACAAATTGTCATTCCTAATAAATAAGTCCCTGCTCTTATTTTTAAAAAACGACATAAACGTATTACTACTGGTGCTAATATTAATACAACAACAACATCACTAATAATAGATGCTAAAATAGTTGTAATAAAACATAATAAATAAAAGAATATTTTTCTATTTCCCTTTGAAATTTTAAAAAGTTTTACGGCTAAAAATTCTAAAATATTCGAATCTTGTGCGATTTTAGTGATAATGCTCATACACAAGATAACTATTATGGCTTCAAATTCAATAAATGATACAAAAGTAGATATTGTTAAACCCTTCGTTATACCAGTAATTGTGCCAGCTGTAAAACAGCATAATAAAGAAATAGTTACAAAATCTAATTTCTTTGACGAATAACTAATTAATATAATAATAAAAATAATAAATATTACAATAAGGAGCCATGGATCTTCCAACATAGTTAATTATAAAGGAATTTATTTATAAAATAATTTTTTTAAAGCTAATTAATAATTTAAATTTGATTAATTATTTGCTGCTTATTCCTTCTTTTTCAAAATGGAAAGTAAGAACTATTTAAATTAAATGAATTGCAATTTAAATTAAATGAATTGTAGATAATATAATAATTTCGAATTTTCTTAAAAAGAGAGTATGCATTTTGAATGGTGAAGTAATTTTTTTACATTTAAGAGATGTAGGGCGTAGTATTGATTTGAAAAGAGCAATTACAATAATTCCTGCAATTCAAGATAAAAAAATTGTCAAGACAAAAGACACACCTTCATACGTGGATTTTCCAGACCCTTTAGTTTTAGAGGTTACTCAGAAGATATCCTCGGAATTAAAAAATATTGAAAGTATAACTCTCTTTGTTAAAGTATATGCAGAAGGTGTAATATCCTTAATTGCTAGACTTACCTTTCAAAATTTATCTTTTAAGGAACTGCATAAATTGAGGAAAATTAACTTTCATACTTCTGATGGAAATTTTCAAATAACTAATTTTTTAGAATATCATAGTAATAAAATTTTTGAACAAATACGAGATTGCATAAGCGAAGCGAGTTCTATATTTGAAGAATCAGAATATGAAAAATATACATTATTTTGTATAACTGATGATCTAGAGAACCCTAAAGGTTTTATTGAAAAAGAAAGAACCTATATATCATCTTTACTTATGGGAGAAAACCCAGAATTAAAACTTAGCCAAGATCAAATCAATAAAACAGTTGAATATACTTTTTCATTTTTAAATAATGATTTAATCATTTTTGATTTTGACAGATGTTTAATTATTGATCCAAATTGTGATTATGAAGATATTTTACTTGTTGTTGAGATAGTTAATTATCAATTACTCGAATTACGTACTTTAGATAAAATCTTAGATAAAAGGCTAACAATAGCAGAAGAAGATATCCGTAAATTTTATTTTAAAAGTCAAAGCATATTTAGAAGATTTAAAAGAAAAGTTGGACGTTTAATTCAATTAAGATATGATTTATTATTTTTATTAGAAAATATTGAAAATGTCTCAAAATTGATTGGAGATTATTATTTAGCCGGGATTTATACATATTTAGCGGATTTATTTCAACTAAAAGAATGGAGTAATAGTATAAGGCATCGCCTTGAAACATTAGAAAATATTTATAATATCACACAGACCAATATTAATGAAAAATTTTTGCTTTATATAGAAATTCTACTTAGTTTTATTTTTATAATGGAATTTATACTACTCTTGATTAATTACTTTTTATAATTTCTAGATATCCTTATTTATAACTCAACTTACAAGAAAATGTCTGATGCGGGAAAATCCTCTGTCTTTTTTGACATGATTTTTTCTATGGCCATGATAAAATCTTCACCCGAAATAATTTCAGAATTTCTTCTAATGGCATACATTCCTGCTTCTGTACAAATACCTTTAATGTCAGAACCTGTTGCACCTTGAGTATGAGCACTTAAATAATTTATTTCAATATTTTCTTCAATATGCAGATTTCTCATATGAACTCTAAAGATTGCTTCTCTGGCTTTTTCATTAGGAATGGGAAATTCTACTATTCGATCAAATCGACCCGGTCTTAATAAAGCTGGATCCAATATATCTGATCTATTTGTTGCCCCTATAAATTTTATGTCACCTCTTTGATCAAACCCGTCTAATTCACTTAATAGTTGCATTAATGTTCTATTTACTTCTCTATCACCTGAAGTATCATCTTGCATCCTAACAGCACCTATTGCGTCTAATTCATCTATAAACAAGATAGCAGGTGCTTTCTGTCTTGCTAAACTAAAAATTTCTCTGACATATTGAGCACCTTCACCTATGAATTTTTGAACTAATTCTGTTGCAACTACTTTAATAAATGTTGCATTTGTTTCATGAGCAACAGCTTTAGCTAGTAAAGTTTTCCCCGTTCCTGGTAAACCATAAAAAAGAACACCTTTAGGGGGTTCTATCCCAATCTTTTGGAATAATTCAGGTTTTTTCAATGGTAATTCTATTATCTCTTTAACTTCTTGAATTTGATACTCTAAACCTCCTATATCATCATAGGAAACGCCAGTTAGACTTTCTATTATTTCCATACCCCTAACAAATGGGTTAAAATTGGAAGGTAATAGTTCCATTACGGCATAATTTCTTTGATTTAAAGCAACATGTAAACCGGGTACAAGTTTCTCTTTTTGCAATCTATTGCTAATTCTAACAATAAAACTAGCGCTAGGTGAACTATCTACAACAGCACGGTCATTATTGTCATCTAATATATCAGTTATATGTCCCGATAATAATGGAAGTTCACTTAACCGATCAATTTCTTCACGTAAACTTTTTATTTCAAATTCTGCTTTTGTTAACCCATTATTTAATAAATTTATTTCGATTTTTCTTTCTTTTATTTTTTCTTCAAGATGCCGTATATATGAAGTTATTTTCTCAACGTTTTCTGGATCTTTTTTACCATTTTCAATTTCTGTAGCGGTCATTTTATTATAGGGCCATGATATTCTAATTATAATTATGTTAATCCAATTCTTTTAATAGCTACTTCTAAAATCTTTTTTAACATTTCCTGGTATGGTATATTTGCAAAATTACACATTTTTGCTAGATGACCATCCCAACACCAACCAGGATTAGGATTTACTTCTAAAAGCTTAGGATTTCCTGAATCATCTAAACGCCAATCAAATCGCGCATAATCTTGACATTCTAATCGTTCAAATAATTTAAGAGAACAATTTTCAATGATTTCAATAACGTCATGTGAAAGATTTGCAGGAATGGATTTAATATTCCAATAAGGAGAATCTGGTAACCATTTTGCCTCATAACCACATATTTTTGGTAAATCTGAAGGCAAATTTGAATAATCTTCCTCGATTATGGGGAGAATAATAAAATTATCTGTTTGATTTCCGATAATTCCAACCGTGAGATCCTTACCAGTAAGAAATTGTTCAACTAAAACTGGTTTATCATAGCCAAAATTTTCACGAATCTCTGAAATTGCACTTAATAATTCCTCTCCATCATTAACAACACTTCTCTGAGTAATTCCAAAACTAGAGTCTCCAAAATTTGGTTTTACAATTGCAGGAAAATATAAGGGTAAATCTATTATTTTTTCTTCTGGTTTAATGAAAATAGCTTCAGGAACGGGAATCCCTAATTCTTTTGCAATACCTCGTACTAAGGATTTATCATAACAAAAGGCTAAACATTGAGGTCCAGATCCTGTATATGGAAGTTTCAGAATTTCTAGTAAAGCGGGTATATGTAATTCTTTCCTAGCTTCATTGTAATAACCTTCATCACACAAATTAAAAACAAAATCAACTTTTCCTTTCAAATTTAATAAATCTTGAATAAGAGTACTGTGATTATCTAAAAATGAAAAACTATAGTCATTAAGCTCCTTTAGTGCTGTTTTTAATTGAAATATCGTATAGAAATCATCATCATCGAATTTATTTAAGGGTTTAAGTACATCGGGTTTAGTGGGGTCTCCAAAAATAACAACACTATTTCTCTTAGCTTTTTTTTCTTTCTTTTTAATCTCTGTCCATTCTTTTTTAACGATAGCGCTAACGATAATCCTTTTTTCCATCATGCCTAAATCTTGATCTCGTTGAGACTCAGGAGTAATTGAACCATGGAATTTTACATCACTAAAACCTACGTTTTCTAATAACTCTGAAATTGTTCTTTTTGAGTATAATCTTTCCGCATAAAACTGATCCACTAATACTCCTTTATTAACATGGGTTATTACTTCCCGTGAAATCAATTTTTGTTTATCTAAAGATAAAGATCTTTCTCGGCAAACGAAAAAATTCTTATCAATCCATTCCCATGAACGTGTTTGAAAATTTTGTTTAATGTAATTACCATCAGTTATATCTATTAATATTTTTCCCCATGGTTTTAAAACACGGAAAACTTCTTTTAATACAAGAAGATCATCATTAATTGATTCAAAATATCCAAAGCTATTACCTAAAATCATGACAAAATCAAATGTATCTGGAGTATATTGTAGTTTTCTCGCATCACCTTCACGAAATTTGCATGAAACCCCACTTTTTTTAGCGTTTGATTTGGCTTTTTGAATTAGAAATCTTGAACGATCTAATCCATATATATTTTTAAAATTATTATTAGCAAGTTCAATAGAATGTCTTCCTTGACCACAACAGAGATCGAGAATCTGATGTTCTGGTTGAAAATTCATTATTTTCAAAAAATAGTTCACTTCAAATTCAGTAATTTTTTGATCTTCTACTACATCCCCATCTGTTTTTAGATAATAGGAGTTAAATATCCTTTTCCACCAATCTTTTTTGACATATTCTTCTAAGTCAACAACAGGACCAAGACATTTGGATGAATTTTTTTCTTTACTTTCAAAATTTCTTTTTTTATTATTTATGCTTTCTGCTTGAGAATTCATTATGGTCTTACAATTGGTATTTTAATTTTGATAAAATCTGAAGAAAATAAAGACTTTTTACCTTGAATGAAGTTTTTAAGAATTTTATATATTTAATAAAAAGAGTTACACAAAGATTAATCCTTTTTAAAATTTCAATTTTAATATTATATATCATCTATTATTTAATCGATTATCCTTAATATGTTATTTAGATTTAATTTTACTTCATTCTATTAAAAATTTATATTTGAAATTAAATATAAATTAATTCATTTAAAAACTTTTCTCTTAGATTTTTGCCCTCCAAGGCATATTTTAATTAGATTAGATATTATGTAATTAATAAATTAGTTCTTCAATCTTAGAAATCGGATATAAAATTAATTTAATGAGATAAATGTGAGTTTAATTTAACACCTTCTCCTCTTTTATTATGCATTTTGGGATATTAGGTGTTTTCTCTAATAATGACTTTTTATTTACTTTCAAAAGTGATTATTTTACATAAGAGATGATTTTACATTTTGAATTTAGAGAAGAAAATAAAAAATTACTCGATTTTATAATAGATTCTAAAAAGATATTAAATTTTTAGAATCCAATCAAGAACTATAATTAATTTTTAATTAAAGGAAACAGCATTATTTTATGTATGATAAAAATTAACTGTTATAGTTGCTAAAAGTAGGCATAATGAATTTTAAATATTTAACAATCTCAATTAATCTTCTTAATTTTAATTATTGTTATTAAAATTAAAAAACTTTATATATTCAATAAGTCTTTTATCGTAATTGAAAATATATCATTATTTTAATCTATTATAAATATTAAAAAAAGAGGTTAAAATCATGAATACAAAACGAAAAGTTGGAAAGAAAAAATTCGAGGAAGAAGATGATTGGGATGAGGACGTAGAATATGATGATAATGAAGGCTGGGATGAAGATTGGGGAGATTATCAAGACTTAGATGAAAATTGGGAAGATTTTCAAGACTTAAAAGAAAACTTTTTCTAATTGGCTTCAGAATGACGTTATATCTAATTAGATTAATCTATAATATACGAAATGCTTAATTGATCCCAATTTTTTTGATAAATGATTTAATAAACTAAAATGTTAAATTTAAATAAGAAAATGAAAAAACGAAATTACTTAGCAATTCTAATATTAATCGGCGGAAAGAGTACTCGTTTTGGTACTGAAAAAGCGATTATTGAGATATATGGTAAACCTTTAATCTTACATCAATTAGAAATTTTAGCTAAAATTGATCAAGATATCTTTTTAGTCGCTCATTCTGAAGAACAAATATATAAGTATCAAAAACAAATAAATTTTCCAAAAAATACTAATTTTATAGTAGACGATAGAGATATTTTTGAATATCCCAAAATTTTCAAACCAATGTTAGGTATATATTCTGGATTTAAAGAATTGAATAGATTAGGCTTTGAAAAAGCATTTGTGTTATCTTGTGATATGCCTCTCATTAATCCCGATGTAATTAATTTAATGATAAATGAGTCTGAGGAATTTGAATGTTGTATCCCCAGATGGAGTAATGGCTTTTTAGAGTTGTTTTTTGCTATTTATCCGGTCGGGAAAGGATATCTAAAAGCCAAAGAAATTCTGATAACTGAAAATTATGGATTAATAAATTTCGTTGATAAGAATTGGAAAATAAATTATGTTTCAGTAGAAAACACTATTCAACCTTTAGATAAAAATTTATCAAGTTTGATAAATATTAATGGACCAATAGATATTGATAAATTAATAAAATTAAATAAATAATGCTTGAATTTATAAAAAAAAATTTAAAACTGGGTTAGTATAATGAGTGGAAATGACTACAAATACTGTAAATTGGAAAATGACGTTATTTATATAAAAGAGAATTTTAAGAAAAAAGGAAAAGAATATGGCATTGTGAAATTAAATAAAAAACAAATTAATGCACTAACAGAATGTATAAATTTACAATCCGTAGCAGCATTAGTTTCTCCAAGATTTAGTCAAAGAATAGAACATTTTCTACTACCTCGAATTGATGAAATTAGTAGAATAGTATATGAATTAAAGCCATTTCCTGATGAATTGGGAATTGAAATGTCAAAAGAAAATTATTCAGATATTCTTAAAGGACTTAATCTTGGTAGTGTTATTAAAGGCTTAAGAGATAGAGGTTATTCTGTAGAGGAATTAAATACAGCACTCAAAAAAATCAAATTTTATAAGTAAATTAAGTTTTTTAGATTCTCAAATTTTTTTTTTTCAATACATATCTTTATCATAAAATAATTTAAACATTTCTTATCTACGCAACAAAAATTATCAAAAAGTAATAGAAATCTAAAATTTCTAGAATATCGATTAACTAAATTGTTTAAATTTATAGTTCAATATTTCTAAAAAATGAAAATAATAGATAAGTTTATTAAGCTGATACTCTAGTTAGAATATTCAACGGAGTAATATATTTAAAATTATTAAAATCTTTAAAAAGTGATATTGTAAATGAAAAGTTATAGAGAACAATTGAACTTTGGAGAAAAAACAGAAGATAAATGTTGTGAAGATCAGTGTATAGTTCTTAAAGGGGGTAATAAAGTTTGTTTGAATTGTGGAATGGTATTAGATGTTCATTTGGTTGAAAATGAAAGAAGAGCTTATAATAATGAAGAAATGGAAAAAAGAAAACAAAATGAACCTAGATGGAGAGAATTTGGATCGAGAACAGTACTTCCTAATCACAAAATAGACTATAAAGGACATTATTTGAATGCTGAAAAGAAGACCTTGTTTTTACGTTTATCCAAAATTCAAAATTCTTTAATTTCAAGCATAGAAAGAAATTTTTGGGAGGCTAAACCAAAAATGAAACAGCTTACTTCAAAATTAAATATTCCTGAATATATACACGAAACAGCGTGGAAAATTTACGCTCTCACAGCAAAAAAAAAATTGACAATGGGACGCTCAATTGAGGGATTTATAGCTGCTTCTTTATACGTTGCTATTAGAGTCCATGAACTTCCAAAGGTATTAGAAGAAATTAGTGATGCTGCTATGATTCCCCGAAAATCTATAATACATTCATTAGGTTTACTTCTTAAAGAGATTTTACCCGAATTAAACCTTAGTTATAAGCCTATTAGTGTTAAACAATTGATATTTAAATTTGGAAATGAATTAGGACTTCCGATAGAAATCCAAAAGAACGCTTTACATTTAGTTTCTATCACATCTAAGAGGGGACTTGCTTTAATAGGTAAAGATCCAAAAGGACTTGCCGCTTCAGCTATTTATTTAGCTGTAAAATCAACAAATAAAAGGATGACTCAAACTGAAATTGCTAAAGCTGCTAAAATAACAGAAGTTACATTAAGATCACGAATAAAAGATTTTAAAACCAAACTTGCTTTAGTTGAGTGATTATATAACTCTAAATTTAATAATTTTCATGACCTTATTTTTCTAAAAATGAGATAACTGGTTTATTTTTTAAAAATTAAAAAATAATAGTGAAATAGGTTAGATAGATGACTCTTTTTATTGCATTAATGGAAAATCCAATTTTTGCTCTTATTATTTTACCTTTATTGATACTTACGGCTCGCATTTTTGATGTAACACTTGGAACTTTAAGAATTGTTTTCATATCTCAAGGGAGACGCAAATTAGCTCCAATTGTTGGTTTTTTTGAAATATTCATTTGGCTATTAGCAGTGGGTCAGATATTCAATAATTTAACGAATTTTATTTATTACTTTGCATACGCCGGAGGTTTTGCAATAGGTAACTATGTTGGATTAATAGTTGAAGATAAAATATCTTTAGGTTTATTAAGTTTACAATTAATCATTAGAGAAAATCCGGAAAATTTAATTGGGCTATTAAAAGAAAATGGGTATAGTTTAACCACAATGTCTGCTGAAGGGGCAAGAGGTATAGTAAAATTAGTATTATTAATTATTAAACGAAAAAATCTACCAAAAATCCTAGAGCTTATACGACAGAATAACCCAAAAGCATTTATATCAATTGAACAAGTAAAATCTGTTAAAGGAGGTAATTTTCCTTCACATACAAAAACTAGATGGGAGCTTTTTAATAGAAGGAAGAGATGATGGTTCTAATTTAAAATATGGAGCCATATTCTCTTTTTAAATTGAAATTAAATTAGTATTTGCTATTAAGAATTATTTATTATCTAATAATGAAAAGATCTGTTAATTGATATTAATAAACTTAATTTATTATCATCTTTACCTTATAAATAAGATGGATAAGATAGTTTTAATGTTTTTAGTGTAAATAAATTAATTCCGGAATCGATAAAAAAAATAGTAATTGTTAATTTACTTGACAAATATCATTAAATAAATGATTGTTGAGGAATTTATATTTTTAGAAAAAAAAATTCCAATTGAACGAAGAGAAGAATTTAGCTCTTCTTATAAAATCAAATCTTATGAAACAAAAGTAAGATTCATGGAAGAGAGAAAAATTCCTCAGAAAAATATTGAAGATGTTCTTGCTCATTTTTTCAAAATTAATACAAACATCTCGAAAAAAACAAAAAACTCAATATCTAAAATATTATTCTCCCAAAAAGATAGAATTTTAATATTAATTACCCCTTCTGGCAAAGATATTATTCTAAATCGAGATAGATTAATTAAAGATTATGGATGGTTCTTTTTCATAGAAAAACCAGAAAAAAAAGAAAAAGAATTAAAAAAGAAAAAGCCTAAAAAGAAGGAGGAAAGAAAGGAAGAAAATACCATAGGTACAGAAGAATTTCATTTTGAAGAGATAATAATTCCTTTAAAACAAAAGGAAAATATGAGAGCATTATATAGAACAAAAGAATATAATCAATACCTAAAAATAATTAAATCCGAAGAATTACCTCAAATTCCTATAAAAGATGTTCTTGCAGATTTTTTCTTTAAAGATGAGCTCGTTCCAGCTGAAGAAAAAAAAGGCATTAGAAAGATTATCTATTATCATAAGGAAAAAGTCATAGTCATTAAATCTCTTGTAGGTGATGAAATGTATGAAAACTTGGAGAGATTAGTTAAAACGTATGGTTGGTATTTTTATATAACTGGAGTTTCTGTAGGAAAATGTGAAATTTGCATCGCAATTGATAAAATAGAAAAAAGATTTGATGCAAAATATTTTTCTAATATCTCTCTTAAAAATAATAATGAAAAAGATATTAGAGTAAGTATTTACCCCATTGTTCTTAAACCGAATCATAATTGCCATATCTTAGGATTAGGAAATCTGAATATCTTATTGGATTGTGGACTTTCAGAAAAAGATGAAGAAAATGAAATTGAAGGGGATATTCGGCATATTGAAGATTATCTTCAGAATTTACCACAGTATCTTTTAGAAGAAGAAAAAATTAAAAAAAAGATTACCAATGATGATCAAGATGAGATAATTCTAGAAAACATTCCAAAAAATCCTAAAATTGATGCCATTTTTATATCACATAGTCATTATGATCATGTTTCTGGGCTAAAGGAATTAATTAAATTATATCCAGATGTACCTATTTTTAGTTCTAGAATAAGTCTTGATTTATATCTCCTTAGGGATTCAAACTTCTTAAAACAAGAAAATCATACGGAAATTGAAGAAGCTGAATACCGAAATATCATTAGAAATATAGTTTATGTTGAAAACGGTACTAAAATCGACTTTAAAGAAAAAGATTGTTACCTTTCATTTTTCCATGCTGGTCATATGCCCGGTGCTTTGATGATGTTGGCAAAAACAGATGATTTTAGATTCTTATATACAGGAGACTATACTTACATTGATATTACACCATTTGCCGGCACTAGACGATTTTTAGAACAAATATCTCGCCCTATAGACTATTTACTTATTGATGGTACTGCCGCTCAAGAAGATTTTGGAAATATTTCTGATCAATTTCATAGTTTAATCTTGTTTTTAGAGCAAAAGGCAGAATATGGAGATAACTCTCTCATTGGGGCAGATCCATCAAGTTTGGCTATAAGTTTTATGTTAACCTTCTGGAGATATTTTAGAAAACTTCAATTACGGCGTGGTTTCAAGAAACGCCCTAACATTTATGTAGACATGATGGTGAGGAAAAATATCCAAGTTATCAACCATCGTTATGAGTACATTTATGGTCCAATTTCAAGATTAATTAGAGATAAGGCAAATCCTTTTAATAGCATAAAGTTTAGATGGTTTGATCACTCTAATTTAGACTTTTTACGTAAAAAAAACAATATTATTATTTCTCATCCACCAGATCTTTCTTATGGATTAATTAGAAATATTATTAATATTATTGGGCGTAGCCCTCATAATTTTGTTTTTCTCGCAGGCTCTATTCATGAGTCTCCTGGTGCAGAATTGGTTGAAGGTGCTGACGAAATCCAGTTCTCTGAGACATGGAAAATGCCATTTCGCGCATTCTTGCTTAATACTTTTGCACCTCATATTAAAATAAAACTTCATGCCGATAAAAATCAATTAAGAGAAATGATAAAAAGTTTAGAACCAAAAGAAGTCTGTTTTTTCCACCAATCCGCTAAAAAATTAACAGAAGTAGTAGAATATGTAAATGAATTAGGTGTTGAAAAAGTTTCATTGCCTATAAAGAGAAAACTCCTAATATTAAAATAATGGGTATAATTTATAAGAAACAAACCATAAATCTTTATGATATCAATATATTATTTTTCATAGAATTACACATATAATAAGGTGATTAAGCATATATTCTGATAAAGTAATGGAGCACTTCAGAAATCCACGAAATATGGGTGAAATGAAAGGTGCTGATGCTATTGGCGAATATGGAAATCCTGTATGTGGCGATTTAATGTATATTTATATTAAAATAAGAGAAGAGAATGGAAAAGAATATATTAATGATATATCTTTTCAAACCTTTGGTTGTGCGGCCGCTATAGCCTCCTCATCAATGTTAACAGAACTAGCTAAGGGGAAGAGCTTAGATGAGGCGATGAATATTACTAGAGACGATGTTGCTTCTTCGTTAGATGGATTACCTCCCATCAAATTACATTGTTCAAATTTAGCAGCAGATGCATTAAAAGATGCGATAAATAAATATCGAGAAAAGAAAAAATACTAATAATGTATGTTAAATGTGTTTAAATGTCTTTAATAATAAAAATGTAAGAGATTTTTTATCTTTGAGTTTATTATGAACTCTTCTAAACCTATACCTGATATAATTCGAGAGCGAACATCTCGTCGGACTTATTCAGGTCAACCTCTCGACAAAGCTATGAGAGAAAAGTTAAATAAATTATTAGAGAATCATGATCTAAAAAGTCCTTTCAGTGAATATTCTGGAAAGGCGAGATTCGAACTTATTAGTGTGCCAGAATTTGATACTAATGAAAGAAAGAAAATAGGGACTTACGGGTTGATTAAAGGAGCTCAAGATTTTATTGTGGGTGCTGTTGAAAGGTCTAAGTTTGATCGTGAACATTTTGGATATCTTATGGAAACCATCATATTAGCCGCCACAGATATGGGCTTAGGAACTTGTTGGTTAGGAGGTTTTTTTAATAAAAGTCTTTTTTCTGCAAAAATTAATAGCAGTTCGAATGAAATTGTCCCTGCTATTACTCCTATTGGCTATTATCTTCAAAGAACAATTAAGGAAAAAGCAATTAGGACATTCGTGAAAGCAAATAAACGATTCTCATGGGATCGTTTATTTTTTAATGGCAAATTGAATACTCCACTTAGTCTTGAAGATGGAGGAAAGTATTCTGAATTACTTGAAATGGTTAGATTGGGTCCTTCTGCCAGTAATAAACAACCTTGGAGGATTATTAAGGATCCAAATATAAATAACTTTCATTTTTATACTGTGAAAACTAGTTCAGTTTATAGTAAATTTCCACCTCTAGATATTGGAATAGCAGTATGTCATTTTGATCTTACAGCAAAAGAATTATGTATTAATGGAACTTGGTTATTTGAAAATCCTCAAATTCTTGGAACAGAAGATTTAATATATAAAATTTCTTGGAATGAATACAAATGATGATAAACCTATCCAATGGTTTATCAAATTTCTAAAAGTAAAACTAATAAAAATTCTTTAAATTATAATCGGTACTTATAATTATAGAATTTGGTATCTTATCTTAATCATATACAATTTAAATTTGATAAATGTGAGGTGTTAAAAAAGTGATCTTTATACCTTTTCATATATATGCATTTACTCCCTTTCACTGGATTTTCATGCTTTTAGGAGGTATTCTTTATTTTGTTATCAGTTTATTTATCGCAAAATATATACATAAAGATGCACTTAAGAGAGGAATTAAAAATAGTGAATTTTGGTTATTAATTGGTTTTATTCTTAACTTGATCGGATTACTACTATATGTATTCGTAAGAAAAAATTATGAACAAAGAACTTAATATTTAAAATCTAGTAAGAGAAGTAAACATTAATTTTTTTAAATTTTTTTTCAGCTATAATATATTTAAGATCATTTTTGTATTGAATTATTATTTGTGATAAGAATCAATATAAGCTTTTGCGCAATGCTTACAACAGAAATTTAATTCTTTACCATGAAATAATTCAACATGAAAATCTTCATAAAGTTTTACTCCACAACTTGCACATATTTTTAATTTTGACTTTATTGCAACTTCTATTAAGTTATCAAACCTAGAGAAAATTCTGTCAACAAATTCAAATCCAGAAGAAGTTAATTTAAAACCTTTAGACCTTTTTGATTTTGGAGTTGGGACATCTTCAATATATCCTTCTACTTTTAATTTATTAAGAAAATCATATACATAAGTAGGACTAGCTGTTGTATGCAAATCTTTATCAAGCCGTTTCAAAATAGAATATCCTGTTATGCTTGTTTCTGATTTTAACAGCATTAATATAAAAAATCGTGATAAACTTTGGACTTTAATATTATCATCTTCACTCATAGTAAAAATCCCAATTAAAACAAATAATGAATAAATACGATTTAAAAATTTTGTATATATAATATAATAAATATCCTTAAATATATACTTTTCAGTATATATATTAGATTTTAATGAATTTTTTTAATAAATTATAACAAAAGTAAACGGAGAAGATTTAATGATTTTAGATAATGGGGATGAATTTACACATCACATGATGATGGATTGGGAGCTTGGAAATTGGATATATATAATTTTAGGGTTAGGGATAATTCTTTTAATTCTACTTATTTTAGGGTTCATTTTTCTCTATAAAAATCGTAAAAGTATGGCTAACTATAAATATATTCAAAATAATGTTCAAAAGCAAAGAGATAATGAAATTAGTGATAATACCTTTCAAAAAGTAAATTTTTGTTACAATTGCGGAAGAAAATTAGACGATAGTCAATCAAAATATTGTTCTTTCTGTGGAGCACAAATTTAAAATATGAAATTAGACCATTTTAAAAATTTATTAAAAAAATTCTTTAAAATCAATAATTAGAAAAACAAATTTCAATAGAGAATTACAAAATATAATCAAAATTTATAATAATAGCATTTGGTAATTAAGAATTAAGCTTTTAGGTGATAATTAATGGGAATAGAATCTAATGAAAAAGTAAAAATTAAGCTTGGCGGAATGACATGCGCCTCTTGTGCATTGAAAATAGAGACAAAATTAAAAAGTTTAGAAGGTGTTAAAAGTTCTGTTGTCAATTTTGCAAATGAAGAAGCAACCGTTGAATATAACCCAACAGTAGCAAATTATAATGTTTTTAATGATGCAATACGAAATTTAGGTTATAAAGCATCACTTGCTAAGATGGATATTAAAATAATTGATTCCCTCCCAAAAAATGAGTTAGACATTTTGGAAAACAAAATTAAGCAAATTAATGGAATACAAAATATTAGAAGTAATTTTGAAGCACAGAAATTTTTCATTGAATTTAATGAATTAAAATTAAGTGAAAATGAAGTTTATTCATTAGTTAAAAATTTTGGATACAAAATTGAGAAAGCGGCAGGTGCTATAGATAAGGAAATTGAACAACATAAAAAAGAAATGAGATATCGCTTAATCCTTCTTATAATTTCATTAGCATTTGCAGCAATCATCGCCCCCATTAATTTTGTTATACCTGCTAATTTCACACGAAATTTAATACTAACCATTTTAGCGACTACTAACTACGCTATATCTGGGTCTTTCTTCCTAGGTGGTGCATATAAATCGCTTAAGAATAGATCAACAAATATGGATGTGTTGATTGTGTTAGGAACAACAACTGCTTATGTTTATTCTATACTAACTACTTTTTTTATATCGGGAGACGTTTTTTATGATGCGATGAGTATGATATTTGCTTTTATTTTAATAGGGAAATATTTAGAACATAAAACGAAAGGACAAGCTTCTGAGGCAATAAAGAAGCTTATTGGTTTGCAACCTAAAACAGCAACATTATTAAAAGAGGGAAAAGAGATTGAAATTCCTATTGAAGAGATAGAGATTGGTGATACTCTGGTAGTTAGACCGGGTGAGAAAATACCAGTTGATGGAAAAGTTCTTGAGGGCAAAACGAAAATCGATGAATCTATGATAACAGGTGAAAGTAAGTATGTTAAGAAAATTGTGGGAGATAATGTTATAGGTGCTACTGTAAATCAAACTGGACTAATCAAAATGACGACAGAAAAAATCGGAAAAGACACCCTTCTTTTTCAAATTATTGATTTTGTTAAAGATGCTCAAGCTCGAAAGGGGTCAAGACAACGCTTAGCAGATAAAGTGAGCAGTTATTTTGTACCTATCGTGATTATAACTGCTACTCTTGCATTTTTATATTGGTATTTTATAGCAAATTTAGGTTATGAAATCGCACTACTAGTTTTTACATCCGTTGTTGTAATTTCTTGTCCTTGTGCTTTAGGATTAGCGATTCCCACTGCAATTATGGTTGGAACTGGGAAAGGTGCTGAAAATGGTATTCTTATGAAAGGAGGGGACTCATTAGAAGCTGTAAATAATATCAATACTATCGTTTTCGATAAGACAGGAACTTTAACTGTTGGAAAACCAAAAGTAACTATGATTTATTCTGAAAAGGATTTAATAGGAAAAGGATTAGGTAAAAAAGATATTCTTTATTTTGCAGGAAGTGCCGAAATGGGTTCTGAGCATCCACTTGGTCAGGCTATAATTGAAGAAGCAAATCAAGAAGGGTTAAAATTAGTATCTCCGAAAGAATTTGATGCAATACCAGGAAAAGGAATAATAACAAAAATAGATAATAAGCGAGTTTTTGTTGGCAATGAAAAATTATTCTTAACAAATGATTTCGCTTTCAATGAATATAATTCAAAATTTATTGAATCCCAGGAAAAGGGGAATACAACAGTCTTAATAGGTGTTGATGATCAAATTAAAGGAATTATTGGTATTGCTGATAAGGTGAAAGACCAAGCTAGCTACGCTCTTGAAAAGCTACGTGAGAGTGGATTGGATATATATATGTTAACTGGTGATAATAAGAAAACTGCAATGAACATTGGAATGGACTTGAATTTTGATGAAGATCATATATTAGCAGAAGTATTACCTAATGAGAAAGCGCTTACGATCAAGAAACTTCAAGATTCTGGAGAAAATATACATGTTGCAATGGTAGGTGATGGAATAAATGATGCTCCTGCCTTAGCACAAGCGAATGTTGGAATTGCAATTGGTTCTGGAACAGATGTAGCTATTGAAACTGCAGATATTGTTCTTATGCGAGGTGATTTAAGAAACGTTGTAGCAGCAATCAAGTTATCCCAGAAAACATATAGAAAAATGATTACTAACCTTTTCTGGGCATTTATTTATAATATTATTGGAATTCCCTTAGCAGCGGGGTTATTATTTACTTTTACAGGCAATTTTCTTCCACCATACTTAGCTGCGATATTTATGGCTTCAAGTTCCGTTTCAGTTGTCACAAATGCTTTATTCTTGAAAAGATATGAACCAAAAACTGAACAACAGATCCAAGAAATGAAACTCTTAGCTGAACAGAAAGTAATTGATCCTATATGTGGAATGGAAATTATTCCTAGCCAATCAATTGAATATAAATTCAAAGGTAAGAATTATTATTTCTGTAGTGTTGTATGCGAAAAAGAATTTAAATTAAATCCTGCAAAATATGCTAATTTTCAAAATATTGACCCAAAATTAATGCAAAAACAAGCTAATTCCTCAGAATTAGTCACTGATCCCGTCTGTGGTATGAAGGGACGTGTAGAAGATTGGATTGAACATGAATATAATGGAAAAAGATATTATTTCTGTAATGAAAATTGCATGAAAGAATTTAAAAATAATCCTGAGAAATATATCGAAAAAGAGAATCAAGAGGTATCAAAGGATATACCCGAAGAAACTGGGGAGATATTAAAATGTTCTGAGTGTGGTCATGAAATAGAATTACCAGAGCATTGTGGAAGACCCATGCATAAAGAGGATGATCAATTAGTATGTTGGATGGGTGCCTCTTGTGGTGCTCAACCAATTCCAAAACATCATGGGAAAACCATGGAAATTATAAAAAGTAAAATTAATGAAGAAAAAAATCTAAAGGAGGATGATAAAAAAATGATAAGATTAAAATGTGAAGAATGTGGATTAGAACAAACACTTCCAATGCATTGTGGAAAACCTATGCATAAAGAAGGTGACCAATTAGTTTGTTGGATGGGTGCCTCTTGTGGCACAATACCAATCCCAGAACATCATGGTAAGCCAATGAACATAGTTGAATAAAAAATATTAAAAGAGGTAATTAAATAATTGAAACTGTATAGATGCAGTCAATGTGGTAAAGAAATCGAAACACTGCCTAAACATTGCGCGGAAGATATGGTGTTTAATGAAGAAAGGAATCAATTTGAATGTTATATGGGACCAGATTGTGGTTATCTTCCTCTAAATGAATTAAAATGTGAAAACTGTTGTAATTTATAATAAAAAATAAATTATTTTTTTTCAAATTTTAAAATTGTTAAAATCATTTATGGCTAATTATAGTTGAATAAAGTTAAGATAAAGCAACAAAATTCGTTAAGAATATTAAAATTTAAGTTTCAAAATTCTTTCGTTTTTGAATATTTAACCATACTCCTAAAAAAATAAATATAAAGAGACCAATAAGACAAATTAGTGCTCCTAAAAGAAAAGCCATTTGATATGCAAATACTTCACTTATTCCTCTATTTATTAAAAAATCGATGAGAGGACCACCGATCAATGTGCTAGCAGAGCCCCACGATAGAAAAAAAGTAGTATTATATACCGCAAATAATTTTGCACGCATTCTTGCTGGTATTAAAACAGAAGCAATAGCATATGAGGAAGCAGAAATTATAACTTCTGCTGCACCAATTAAAAAACTTCCTATAAAAATAATTTCCAAACATTGTGTGGTTGCTGTAATTACTAGTGCCACAATTCCAATGGTAGTTCCAATAATTAAAGCTTTTGAATTACCCAATTTTTTACTTAAAGATCCTGCTGTAAATCCAATCATCATAACTGCTATTGAACGGGAATTTGCTACAAAACTTAACATTATACTATTCAAGTTAAATCCAGATTCTAAAGTAAGGTATTGAGGGTAAGGTACTGCGATAGAATTTCTACCAAAATTAATAAAAACTAAAGCAATTATAAACACAATAAAAATTAAAATACTCTTTTGTTGTTTGTTGTTGATATCATTTTTTTCAACCAAAATCGCATCTTCTTGCTTTTCCAATTCAATTCCTCCCTCTGGGGTCATTAACATTGGAATTGTAGAAATTATCATTACAAAAGAAGCTACAAAAAACAAAGGTCCGTTTCTAAATCCAAAACCATAATCATATAAAAATCCACCAATAAATATTCCAATAATACGTCCCAAACCTCCTAGACTTGTTAACTGACCCATAATCTTACTTCTCTTTTCAGACGGATATAAATCACTTATCAAAGCACTCCAACCTATATTAGACATGGACCAAAACATTTCAATGAGACTAAGTCCTATTATGATAACCCATCCCGCTATTAAAAAATTGTTAAAAATAGAGTGAACACCCCACACAGTAATAGTACCTATTCCTGCTAAAATCTCACCACATATTATCAAAGTTCTTCGACGCTGGAACTTATCACTAATCGGACCCCACACGAAATTTTGAAATATGACACTCATCAACATGGGTATGCTTGCATAGAGCGTTGTCATAGTAACGGATAAATTTAAGAAATCTCTCATATAGATCGATAAATATGTATAGAAAAGGCCTCTTCTAAACATAGCTAACATTTGAAAAGATGATAATCCAGAAAATATTTGTATAGACGATTTAGAATGTTCCTTCTTAAGTATTCTTCTCATAAAAGTAAAAATTGCGAATTTTAGATAACTAAAAGAAACGTTTTTTCTAAACTTTTCTAATCATTAAAACTTAAAAAAGACTGGTTTGGCAATTTAGATAATAATGGTAAAATTCAAGGGAATAAAACATAGAATTAATATGTTTTTGCAGTATTTGAAGAACGTAGTTTTTCAATTGCCTTTATCCACATATTTAACTGTGTTAATAATTTCTGAGTATCTGGAACTCGACTTATTTGCTCTGAATATAGCGGATAATTTTTATATAGATTATTTAATAATTCAAGTAGAGATCTTTGGCTTTCTGTTTGATCTAGCATGTCTTTTTTTAACTGAAAAAGAGATCTTTTTTCCTTCTTAGATTTTAAGGCTTTTAGAAAGTTTTTAGTAACAATTATTCTGAACAGGGAATATTCCTCTGGTCTAAAATTTGCTAAAGAGAAGTTCATATTATTATCCGCAAATGGTAAAAAGAATATTTTTTTATCCTCTGGTTCATCTGGGTTATCAATTAAAGTAAATTCAATATCTCTATTATCAAGCTCTTCTAAAATTGGATATAATTCTCCTGGAGTAATTTTTGTGGCTTGCTCAATTTGATTTGAAATTTCAGAAATAGGAAAATTAAATTCGGGTGTTTTTTCAGGATTTTCAATTCGATAAATATATTCTTTTCTTATTATTTGCATAATTTGGTTTTCTAAATCTTCAGCAAGATCTTCTGCAATAAAAGAAATTTGAGTTTTCTTTAACTTTTGTTGGAATAATTCTTTATCTCTTTGCTTTTTGCTATAATCAGCTGAAAGTGATGAGATAAAACTATCTGTTGGTTGATCACCTTCTACTGTACCTAATCTACTAGTTTTACTTTTTTTTTCTATAGCTGTATTGTATAACCTTTCGCTTAAATATCTCCTAGCTTTCTGATGAGCAACTTCTTTTTTCTCAAATCGCTCAGTTATAGAAACAAAATCAAGCATTTTCACAGGTTTTCCTAAATCTTGTTTTTCTTCCCTTATTAGAATATCCATATCTTTCTTTACCAATGTATCTAGAAGTGCATAAACATTACTTTTTGATAATTGAGTTGCTTTAATTAACTCTCGTTCAATTATTTCAATCGGGTAAGCCTCACCCCTTCGAATGTATTCACTTCTAATAATTTTATAGATCTTGTCTAGGCTTCTTTCCTCTTCACTAACAGTTTCTTTTTGTAATCTCATAAACATTGAAGTTTCGTGAGGTTTTATATAGTAAACTAATAGTGTGGTACCTAGGAAAAAAATCATAAGTACTGAGATAATATATTTATCCCACATTAATATTACACCCACATTAGATATTATTTGATTTGGTATTTCATTTGAAAGAGAGAAACGTGTCAATGTTTGAGCGAATACACAAGCTAAACAAAATAAAATTAAACCATCTTTTTTGAAGATAAGTATACGCCAACCAAGAGTTTTCCCAAGTTTCTTTACAATTCGATATAAAAAATACATTGATATGATAAATTCGAGTAAAAAGATATAAGAAACCGCAGAACCTGTTGCCCCAATTGTTGCTTTAAAAGCAGTAATTGTCTCATCTTGAAGCAACATATACATACTGATTTGTAAAATTTGAAAGAAAAAGATAAAAAAAACAATCAATGCAAATGTTAAATTATCAAAAGTACCAGCTCTTTTAGTTTCAGCCCGTCGTCTAGTAGATACATATTCAAAGATGATAAAAACTAACGTCATTACTAAACTAAAGTAAATTAAGGGCATAATTCTCGTCATTTCTAAGTTATATACTGCCACAGCACTGCTTGGATCACTACGTCCGAAAAATTCCAAAGATAAGATTACTAAAAAGCTTCTGTAAAATAATGAAATTACTACAAGCATGCCTAGTATTATAAAAGGTATGATAATAGCTAAGAAATATCTTGGAATTGAATATTTCTTAATGAATCTGGCTTCTATTTTAGTTGAGAATTTTCGTGAATAAACATAAAACCGACTACTTAATAAGACTAACCAAATCATCGCTAGGCTTAATAAATAGCTCATAAAATTGAGACTTGTTCCAACATATAGAAAAAGTATAAATAACGATAAAATAAGACTACAATAAAATATTAATTGTTTAATCGCACTGTATTTTTCAAAAATAAAGAGTCTAAATTTATCTATACTAAGGAGAACAGATAAAATTAGAAAAAACGCCACAATTGTATTTGAAAACGCAAATGGATTACCAAATGTTAAGAAATTAATCCAAGACCCTGGAAAATTAATTGCTGTAATTAAAACTAAAGAATAAAAAATAAATATAGCATATAATCCAAAAAACTTTTTTTCAAACGAATAAGATTTTGGTTCCTGACCATTAATATACACTTCTTGATGAATAATTTTATCATAAAAACCAGATTTAATTTTAGATTTTAAATCACTTAAATTCGCCCTTTTTCGTGAAGCAAAAGCTTTAGCCTTATTCATTGGCTCTATTTTCCGCATTTTTGAGGTTTTTGGCAATTTTAATACTTTAAAATTCTCTTGTTTTTTCTTGGTTTCTTCTTCAGAATTTTTTGCTTGCTTGCCAGACATTATAATTAATAAATCTTTTTTTCCTATAAAACTAATTGTAATATATTTTGAAAACTAATGATACGATATTTAGTAAAATATAAGTTCTATATACAAATTTTAAAAATATTCCGATATAAATTTAAATATAGTTAATGCATTTTAGTATTGTGAAAATGGAAAGAAAAGTTGAAAACAGAGAAAGCCTGTTAAAGTTAATCAAAAAAGCTATTGAATTACTTGCCGAGAGGAATGTATCTCAAACAGTGATTTTATCTTCTTATAAGATTAACTCAGTTTTAAAAGAAAACTACGGCATAAATATAAAAGTTGATAAAATTGGAAGAATTCTGAGTAAAATTGCTAAGTTAAATGAATTAAAAAGGCTTAATACTAATATACCGAAGTATAAACTACAAATCTCAAAAGTTTCGAGTTTAGAATTCTTTTGAGTTTACCTTTAACCTAAATTTCGAAAGCTAGTAATTGTCTTTTGGAGTTTCTCAAGTAAAATTTTTATTTCTGAGTTAAATTCTTTGAATGGCTCCAACTCCGTGTTCAGTTTCTCGATTTTTTCATTCGTATTAGTTTGTAATGAAGTTATAGATTTTTCAATGCTTTTTTCAATATTTTGAGCCAATGAGTTTACTTGAGTATTTGTATTTGTTAATTTAGATTGAAGATTTTTTATCAACTCTTCGATTTGTGAATTTATTTGCGTAGTCTCTTTAACCTTTCCAGATACAGAATTAATTACTAATTCCATCTCATTTTTAATATTTGATATATGACCTTCGATGAGAGTGTTTAGATTATCAATAAGATTATTCTTTGTGGTAGAGATATCTGTTATGAATTCTTTATTTTTTTTAACTCGAGTATCAACATAGTTAGAAACACTTTTTTTAAACTCAATTATCGTTTCATTCAATGTCATATTGAACCAATTATCAACTTTAATTATTCCAGATGATATTGCATCCTTCATTTTATTTACTGATTTACTAATATACTCAGTGCCTTTAGATGTTCCCTGATTTACATCTTTAATCCAATCTCCAATTTGAGTTTTGACAATATTCATGAACATATTTGAGATTTTTTCTGTTCCTTGTTGTAAACCTAAAGCGACTGAGGTTAATTCAGGATATTCTACAATTTCTTCTTCAACTGTCTGTGTTTCTTCTGTTTTTGGAATTTCTTGCAATTCTCCAAGAGGTTGTTCAACAAATTCATTTATTTCCTTAATAAGAATAGGATTTTTTTTTTGGAAATCCTCTGAAAATTTTTGCACCCACTTAAAATACTCTAATGAGTTTGGAATTTCAATTTTAAATGGTACCATATGATATTTATCAGCTTTAGTATAATCATCTAATCTATAAATTTCAAATCCAAGATTCCCATCCTTCCCCATGAGTGTATGATCAAAAACTATACTAAAACCATAAGGAAATTCCTCCTTTTGGAAATACTGTAAATTTACTAAATCACTCTCACTGAGGTACAAACCCCAAGAAGGGTGAGAATGGTAATATCCTATTAAAGCAGATGAATATTTTTTACTGATCTCAGTAAATAAATCATAATCATCTTTATCAAATCCGATTTCTGCTTTATCTCCATGTGTTATAGGAACAGCATTTTCTACAAAGACTTTTTCTTCGATAGTATCATATTTTCCTACACAGACCCCCATAACTTCTATACTTTGTTCTAATTTATCATTACCAAAACGTAGAACATGAGTAAGCATGTTTCTAAAAGCTTCCTTCTTAATGAATATATTTCCTTTTTCAGATTTACTTGTATCATCAAAATTTTTTTGATTTATTTTTTGATTAGATTTTTTTTCAACCACTTTCACTCAACCCTCTCTGTTTCCAATTTTTTTATCTTAGCTAATAAATCTTGATTTTCTTTTCTTAAATCTGTGAGATCATTTTGGAGCGTCTTGATTTCAACTTTTTGTGTTTCCAATTTGTTTTGTAGTGAAGTTTTTGAGCTCTCTAGTAATATTATAGCAGCTTTTAAATCTGATAGAAAGCTTTTTGATTCTTTATTTAAATTAATAAAAGTTCCTATGATTTTATTAACATTTTTTGTGAAAGTTCCAGATAAATCTTTTATAATATTATCAAATTTTTCTGGAATTGTGTATTCTATTGAATTAAGGCTTTTAGATAAATTTTCTATAATATTACTTTGTTCATCCAAACTTTTAGAAGATGCTAAACCTAATTTATTTATATTAGTTAATTCATCTATTTGGTTATTAAATTGAATTATAATACTGTTGATATTTTCCTTTAATTTTTCTTCAACTATTGATTTAAATTGTCCATTAAGTTCAGTCTTGATATTATCAAATAGATCTTTAAAGATTTCTTGATCAGAATCAAATTCTTCAAATTTATCATCAATGTACATGTCCAATTCGTTTAATTTTTCCTTAAAGGAAAATTTAAAATTTTTTTGAAGATTAGAAATCCCCTCACTTAACCTGTCTTTTATTGTAATCACATCTTTTCTTATTTGTAAATTATTCTTAACAGTAGTATTGATCAAATTTTCACTCCAAGAATTAAGAAATATGATAAATGGTGCGATAACAATTTCTAAGAACTTTGTTAATTCTGTATTGAGTGCAGATAAGATTTTAGTAGAATCTAATTCCGGTTTCTTTGTAAAAATTTGGCTTTCACTTGGAAATGCAATATCTCCAAAAAGATCGGGCATTTCATTAATTTCCAATATAGGAGGCTCTTTTGAGTGAATATTATTTATTAAATTGATTAATTTTAAATAATATTCAATACTATCAGGAGGTGCTACAGACGCTTTTACCTCGTGATAACCTGACATTTGACCTTTGGCTGGATTATCTAATCGAAATGTACGAAATCCTAAATCTCCTGGTTTTTCTAAATAAGCATGGTCAAAAACAATTCCTATGGCACTAGGGTTTGGAGTTTGCCAACCAAGTTGATTACGTATATCTGTTGAAGAAAAGAAAATATCCAGTTCGGGGTGAGAATGGTACCACCCACAACTAAACCAGTTTTTTTCAGCATAAGCAGCATCAACCATAGAAAATGTTACATAATCTTCTGGGGCAAATGCAACTTCTATCGCACCACCGTGTGAAATGGGAATAGCATCTTCAATTATAACATCTCTAATTCCCTTCTTATCTGGTTCACCTTCACCTAATGATCCAATAAGTATTCCCATTACTTCTCGGTACTGCCTTTTATCTCTTGCTTTATTTCCAAAACGAAGGACATGTAGAAGCATTTTATAATAAGCTTCTGGTTTAATAATAACAGTTTTTTCAGAAGTCAATGATATTCACGATTTATGTTTTAGATTTAGTTTGTTAATGATCTATATATAGTTTAATTGGTTTTAAATATTTGAATAAAAAAATTGAAAATTATATCTGGTCTTCTAATTTATTCTGTATTGAGTCTTCTTTTTCAGAGTAAATTTTGATTCTCTTTCCTTATTCTCTTAAATTATTAAATCAAATAAAAAATAAAATAAGAATTAAAACAAATTTATTAAATCATTAATCATGAGGTAATGGTTTACCACAGAAAGGACAGAATCGGAAGCCTAAGTCTTTACCACAATGTGGACAAAAAGAACCTTCTACTCCTACTGGTGCTTTTTCCTCAACACCTTCTTTTGGTATTGAAGGTAACTCTCTTTTTGTTTTAAGAGTTGTAGCCGATGAGGCAGTACTAGGCAGTACCTCTTGTTTTGCCATCACTCTTTCCTTAAAAGCTTGTCTTCGTTCTTCTTCAAGTTCTTCTTGCGTTTTAGTACCTTCTGTTTTAACCCAACCTTGAACCTTGGGTCTTTTCAATTCACTTTCAGGAACCCTTTCCAATTCTACTTCTTTAGTTTCTGATATTGGAGCAACTACTTTTCTCTCATCCTTCTTCTGCAGGGCTTGTTTTACAAGAGCTTGAGTTGTTTTCATTACTTGATGGGGATTAATATTAGGGATTGCTACAGTCCTAAGAACCCAGCCTACAATAATATTTTGATTTGGAAAATCGCCTTCGACATCCTCATCTTTAAAAACATAAGAATCAATAATATCTTTCCCTTTTAACATGCGAACAGCCCATTTCTCATTAATTAATCCTAATTGCAGTCTATAAGATGTTCCAGGTACGCCAAGTTGGCTCGTTAATGGTTCGAATCCTCTCTCTGTCACTTCAAATCACTTTTTTTCACTAAATTATATGAGATCAGTAATATTATAATGATAAATTTCGAATTTAAATTATTATTTATTTTTAAAATTTATCTTAAAGTTAAAAATTTTATCTGATTGATTAAGTTGATCGATAGTTAAAATGTTTAATTCTTATATTTTTGGTTTGGGATTAAAAACAAATAAATACAAATTATTCTATTATCTTGTAAAATACCATTGTTGAAAATAACAGGATTTTTATCATGACTGTAATAATTCCAAAGAATGATTATTTAACTTTAGTGGCCGCAACTATTAGATTTGCTAATGCTCGTATTCCAAAGGATGATTGGTTAGAAGTTAGTGGCATCTTTACTGGAAGAAATGAAGGAGATGATGTATTCATAACAGAATGTTACCCCATCATGCATCAAGAATTAGATAAAGATGCGGTAATTGATCAATATAAATGGAATGATGAAGATTATGAAGCTCTTTATATCATCGATGATGAAGCATTTTCAAGAGATCCACCTGAGTTTGTGGTCGGATGGTGGCATAGTCATCCTGGCTTTATTTGAACTGGATTTACCAGACTTAGCTAAAAGGTAATGATGAGTCACATCGATATTCGTACTACTCTATCATATCAACAAAATAATCCTTTGGCAATCTCACTAGTTTTTAATCCTACGAGACTTATTCGCCAGATCGAAGTAGCAAACAAAAAAGGAGATCCAGATATACAACTAAAAAATGATCCTGGGTTTAAAATATTCAGGTTAGATGATATTAATCGAGGTCTTGAAGCATCTTATCATGCTATAGACTATAAAATTGAAGGATACGATAGTATGGAGCAATTGGTTACTTCAACTCAGAAATTTATTATCGATATTACTAATTTCTTCCCTAAGAATAATGTTCCACAAACTTATGAGAAATATATTGATGATAGAATAACTCAATTAAATTCATTATTCCAGGGAACTGAAGAATATTTAACCACATTGACCTATCGTGGTGAAAAAAAGAGAATCCCAGAAGTTATAGAAAATCAAAGCAAAGAAATTAGGAAATTTGTAGCTGAAACAATTATAAAGATTGAAAATATTAAGGAATTCATGAATTATTTAGAATATAAAGAAAGAGAAACATTAATTCCACAAATCAAGGCTATAATAAACAAATGGGATGAACAAGTTGTTGGATTAGATAAGAGAATAAAAGAACTAAAGAAGAAATTTTAACCCTAATAATTTTCATCTTATTTTTAGTTTTGATAAATTTTTATTTGATTACGCTTTTTTTTGATTAATTATACGATTATTTTTAAAAAAAATATCAGAGAAATTTTAGAATTTAGTCATTATCATGAGAAAAATTAATTTTCCTTTTACAGCGATTCTTGGTCAAGAGAAAATGAAGATGGGGTTAATCTTGAACGTTATTGACCCTCAAATAGGTGGTATCTTGTTAACTGGTCAACAAGGCACTGGAAAAAGTACTGCTGTAAGATCTCTCGTAGAACTGATGCCTCAAATTGAAATTGTTGCGGGTTGTGAATTTTCATGTGATCCTAATTCAGATATTGATGATTTATGCCAAAATTGCATAGAAAAAAAGGAAAAAGAGCAAATAACTACAGAATTCCGTGATATGTGGCTTGTAAATTTGCCTTTAGGAGTCACAGAAGATATGGTTTGTGGGAGTCTATCTATAGATAAGGTATTAACTGAAGGAATAAGAGCTTTACACCCTGGGTTACTCGCGAAAGCAAATAGAGGTATTTTATATGTAGATGAAATTAATTTACTCCAAGATCATATCGTTGACGTTCTTCTAGATTCTGCAGCTTCAGGTGTAAATATCATAGAAAGAGAAGGAATCTCTATATCGCATCCTTCAAGATTCGTTCTGGTTGGTTCAATGAACCCAGAAGAGGGTGATTTAAGACCACAAATAGCAGATCGCTTGGGATTAGAAGTTAGGATTAAAGCCCCTAGAGATTCAGAATTAAGAGCAGAAATAACTAAAAGGGTTATAGAATTTGATGATCATCCAAAAGAATTTATTAAAAATTTTGAAGATGAACAAGAAAAATTAAGACAACAAATCCTTAATGCTCGTGATATTTTAAAGGAAGTTCAAATCCCTAGTTCTGTATATGAATTTGTATCCAAAATTGTAAATGAGTTAGAGATTTTTTCTCAAAGAGCAGATATTACTTTTATTCGATGTGCGAGAGCTCATGCTGCTTTAAATAGTAGAAAGGATATAGTTGAAGAAGATCTTAATGTGGCTATGGATTTAGTATTCGAACATAGAATTCAATCACTTCATTATGAAATGACACCGGTAGAAATTAAAGCAAAAATAGCTGAAGTATATGGCAAAATAAGAGAGGCTTATGAAAATACAAAAGTACTCCAACCCAATAGAGAAACAGAAGGCCCTTTAAAGCATTCAGATGAACATCAAAAAGAGTTTAAACGTCAATCTGTTGATCCTGATAAAGTTGACATCCCAGAATCCCAAGAACAGAAATTACCCCCTCCAAAATACCCTGATAATAAAAAAAGAAATCCTAAACCCGCGGGAGGATGGAAAGTAAAGAATATTCCTTTTGATGATGATCTTAGATTTTTTGAAGATAGACAAGTGGCTATGCCATTTATATATAAGATGGAAAAGAAAATGACCTCTATCTTAGATAACATAAAAAAGGACAGAAAGATATCTGATTATGGTGGAAGAGGGATCGGTAGGAGAATCAAAATATCCTCATCCCAAAAGGGCAGATATGTATCTTACAGATCACCTATACGTGAACAACCAAAAAGTATTGCTTTAGATGCTACCATTAGGAATTATTTAAAAAATATTGTATATAACGAAACTGAAATTGATTTCCCTATTCATTTTAATAAATATGATTTAATGGATAAAATCTATGAATATCGCGCACCTTTAGCTCTCTTCTTTGTTTTAGATAGCTCAGCATCAATGTATTACGTAATAAAACAAATGACAGACGTTATATTATCATTACATCGAGAGGGATATAGAAAGAGAGATAAAATAGCTCTCATTGTATTTCGAGGTAAGGATGCTATTGTATTACAGAATCCCACTGTAAATTTTAACATGGCTATTAATAAATTGAAAAAAATTGAAGGTAAATCATATACTCCAATGGCAGCAGCTTTAAAGAAGGTATCTGAGCTAATAAAAGTTGAGAAATTGAAGGATAGAAATATTATACCTATAGTCTTTATATGTAGCGATTGTGGAGCAAATATTTCTGTTAAATATCCTGATTTAATAGCCCAAATTGAAACGGATTATTCTTTAATTACAAATGAATTAAAAGAATTAACAAAAAAATTATCAAAACAAAATATCCATATGGTTGTGCTAGAACCAAAAAAATCCTATGCGACACACGCTCTTGGTGTACACACATATTCAGCAGAACATATTAAAAAAAACTTTAAAAAATACGCGAATGCTCAGATTTATAAGTTTAACAAATATAATCCCGACTCTTTAATATTAGAATTGAAAAAAATTCTCTAAATATAATTTTCACTCATATAATGCATAAAATGGTTAAGAAATCAAATTCCATACTTGTTGTTGGATTTAATACACGTCCTTTAGCTTTTTCATTGAATAAAGCAGGTTATAATATATACGCAGTAGATTTCTTTGGTGATTTAGATCTCTATCCATATGTAGATGATTATATTATTGTAATAAAAGCTTTGAAAAGTAATTATAACTCTTTAAAAGAGAAATATAGTATATTCTTAGCTCAATTTGCTTTAGAATTGCATCGCAAACATAGAAATGTAGATTTTTTATTAATAGGTAGTGGTTTAGATGATGCCTATAAAGAAAGGGAAAAAATCTTAGATGAAATTAAGAGTTTTAATACGATTAGCGTCAATAATGAGTTACAAGTTATTAAAAAGTCAAGAGATATAAAATATCTTCTTGAATTTCTTAAATCCCTTGGTTATAAGGTTCCTTTATCTTTTTCTTTTGAAAATTTTCGACTTTTAAACGCAAATCTGGAATATCCCTTTATATTAAAAAAAAAGAGAAGTGCAGGTGGCATAAATGTCTTCAAAGTTGAGCATGAAAAGAAATTAACGTCTCTAATACGTATTTTAGAAAAGAAAAAGTTTATTCCGTCAGAATGGTTAGTTCAAGAATACATTGAAGGAATTCCCGTTAGTTGTACAGTAATTTCTGATGGAAAAGAGTGTGAAGTCATATCCATAAATCGTCAAATCATTGGTGAAAAGTTTCTTTATGCTCCAAAAGATTTTATGTATTGTGGAAATATCGTGCCTGCTGGATTGTCAATTGATGAAGAAAAAATTATATCTGAGATTTCGATGCTTCTAACAAAAGAATTAGGTCTACAAGGGATTAATGGGTTTGACTTTGTTTTAAAAGATAATTATCCTTATTTTATGGAATGTAATCCAAGAATTCCTGGATCAATTAGAGCTTCAGAATCTGTTCTGAACTTGAATCTTTTAGATTTACACATAAAATGCTTTATACCTAATGAATGGAAAAACATTAAAAAATTGATTAAATCTACGATACCTAAAACTTTTGCTACAAAATTGGTATTTTTTGCTCCAAAAGATATAGAAAAAAGAATTTTATCAAAAATAAATAATCTTGAATTTGTTTATGATAAAACTGAGCCAACTAAAGATGTTTTAAAAGGGGAACCTTTATGTACTGTTTTATATGTTGCTAAAGATTATCTTGCATCTTTTAATGGAGCGAAAAAGATTATAAATGAAATCGAGAGAATTATTGGATAATAGCTTTAATTTTAGCAATGTAAGATCCTAATTTTCTCTCGTCAGACTCGGGAACAGCAAGTGCTAAGACTCTGTTTTCATCTAAATCGTGGATTATAACAGAACCATTTTCCCCTCCTATAATACAGTATTCCATATGACTTTCTAGTAATACTCCAGATAAATTATATAATGCAGCAACCATAGCTGAAAGAATTGGTTCAGGCATAGTTGATTGTATCTTAATTGGTAATCCATCTTTGGTAATAATTGCTAACACTAGAGTATTTGGTATCGCTCTTTTCAAACCTTTAAATATTTCTTCTTTAAGAATATCTGATGTTTCTGCAATAGCGGTTATTTGTAGGCTTAATTTTTGTAGTCTATTAATAAATGAATCTAATCCTTCAAGTTCAGCTAACTCTCTATTTAAATAACTTATCATTGTAATATGTTCTGTTAATATGGAGAGGACAATTTTTTCCTTACCAATAATTAAGTTATAAGAAACATCTTGATTTAGTGAATCTCTTAACATTTTAGATGAAAGGTATACAAGGCTACTATTTGCTGCTGTAATTTCACCCATTGTCATTTTAACTTCTTTTTTAAATTTGCTTGCTATTTTTGTTCCCTCAGCGGTTCCAACATTGATTCCCAGAATAGCTGGTGCTGAATCAAGCTCTTTTTCTATTATTTCAGATACATCTGATTCTAATTCTTCGATTATTTTTTCTTGCTTTTCCATGGAAGAATATTGTATATCTGAAAATAAAAAGCTATTCTAATTATTTAATAATAATAATAAAATATGAACTAGTACGGTTAGAATGTTTAATAATTGAAGATTAAATTAATTAATTATGTAATTATGTTAACAGGTTGTTATGATACAAGATTAAAACCGCTCTCTTATCGAAGTCCAAAAACTCTACTTGAAATCGCTTATGTAATAATTAGAAAATATTGCAGAATCGGTGATTTTTGTGATTTATCAGATATTATTATTTTCGATAATACCATTATTGGCAAATCATGCAAATTAAATTGGTGTATTATAGATGAGAATATAAAAATACCAGACAAGTTTAATACAACAAATTGTTTTATTATTAAAAATGATAAAAAAGAATTAGAAATAATAACTTATTAAATTTTAATCATTATAGTAAAAATTATAAATAAATAATATTGTGATCTTGTTATAATGGATTACGAAATAAAAAAACAATTAGAGACTAAGGATAATCTTATTAAATTAAAAGATGAACAAGTGAAAACTCTTGAGAACTCTCTATTATTAAAGGATGAGCAAATCAAGACTCTTGAGAAGACAATAAAGACTAAGGATGAAGAAACTAGAACTTTAGAAAAAACTGTCTCATTAAAAGAAGAAGAAATTAAGAAATTAAGTTCTTCTGCAATTGATCCAAATTTTTTAAAAGATCAAGATGAAACTATTACTCAGCTTCAGAAAGAGATAGAAATATTAAATGAGGAATTAACTAAAGCGGATGAAGATTTGGAAGGCTTAGAATTAGAAAATGAGAAACTAAAAAATGCTCAAACTAGTTCTAAAGAAGTAAAAATCATAGATTTTACAAACACTCAGATTAAGAAATCTAAAATTCTTGAAAAAATGAAAGCTTTATTAGAAAATGCTATAGCGAATGTTACCATTGTTGTTCCTAGTATTGAAGATTTGCAGGAACTCTATTTATATGAACTTAGATCTTCTGTTAGTATGAAGATTGCGTGTTCAATTAATCCAGGAATTGATGAGCATAGGGAATTACTGGAGGAATTTGAAAGTTTAGATAATATTTCCCTTAGAAATTACGAAAGAAAAGATAGATATGTCATAACTAGGGATGGAGAGGAACTATTTTTTGCCGCAATTGGTAACTCTGATGAGAATCATCTCGTATTCCATACAAGAGACCCAAAACATATCACATTATTCAGTTCCTTAGCCACTGATGGCTGGATCCAGAGTAGAAAAGTGTAGAATTTAAAATATCGGACACTTCTCTTTTACACATTTATCATTAATGTTTGAAAAACAACATCTTTCAAAGGTATAACCTAAATCTATATTGAACTTTTCTTTTAAGAATTTAATAGTCTCTTTGATCGATAACCTCACTGATCTTTTACAACAGTGCTCTAAGTTATCAGCGATTTTATTTAATGATCTTGATGTTATTTGATTTGCTAATGTCCTTGGAGAATCTGTAGATGGAGTTGCTCCTGTGAAAATACTTATTGCTATCCCAGATCCCATTCCAGCACCACATGATCCATAAAAGCCGCACCACCCACCTGGAACTTTAGAGGCTCTTCGTATTGCTTCTTTAATATCAAATAAATTTATCTCGGTTCCATCAGGTTTTTTTATTTTATTGTTTTTAAGAGCTGTTAAAATAACCGCAGGGGTTAAAACATGATGTTCTGGACCATAAACTTTGAATTTAGGATGCTTCATTATTAAATCTGCTAATTTAAATGGATCTTTAATCTTTGTTTCCCCACAAATTCTTTCAATGAGTTCAATAGGACCTTTGGAATGACAAGTATCACATATATAATGACCTTCTTCACAGTAAATATTAGAATTAAATATATATCCACAAAATTCACATTTAAGTTCTTTATAGTCTTCCTGTTTTGTCCCATAGATTAAATTTTTATGGCAAATCTCACACTTATCACTTTTTTTTTCAGACATTAATAATCGCAACTTTAAAATTTACGGTATTTCTATAAATGTTCTTTTTCTTTTATAAAAATGAGCTAATTTAGTATAACCTATCTTGCTTACCAATTTTATCATTTTATTAAATTTATAACCTAACTCATTAGGATGATGAGCATCTGACCCTAAGAGAATTGGAATATCTAATTCATACATTTTTTCAATAATTTCAAAACTAGGGTATTGTTCTTTTATTTCTTTTCTTAATCCCCCTGTATTAATTTCAACTGTTAAATCTCTCCTTTTAACACACTCAAGAGTTTTAATTACTTCATTCATAACCAATTCTTTGTCTATTGCTCTCTTTTTATATTTTTTTGGTAAATCAAAATGACTTACAACGTCAAAGTCAAATTCTTCTGAGGTGATCATGTCCTGTAATTTGTGATAATATTCTAAATAGATATTATCAATACTATCATATTCTTTATACATACTTAAAAATCTTCTATCATCAACAGCAAATAATTTTGATTTTCCATGTAATATGTGGACCGAACCTAGGATATAGTCTAAATTATTCAATCTATTCTTAATCTGTAAATTTAAAAAACTCTCTTGACTTTTAAAGTAATCGACCTCAAATGCTACTCTTAACTGAATTTTATTTTTATATATATCTCTTAATCTTTGTATAGACGAGAGATATAAATCAACTTCATTTAAGCTCATAGCATATTCTTGATATGGAACTTCTTCTATTAAGATAGAACTACTCTTAAGATATTCATATGGGAAATGATCACTAATTCCAATAAGATCTAATTTCTTATCGATAGCTTTTTTAATATAATCCTCAATCGAGCCAACTGCGTGATGGCACATTTGATTGTGAGTATGATAATCTTCTAAAACCATCTTGTATTTATAAAATAATATAAATTAGATAAAATTAATCATAACAAAATATAAGCTGATTAGTTTTTGGAATTTAAAAACAAAATATTTGATGGTGAATATGAAGTATCTGAAGTTCAGATTAATAATGAAGGACAAATCTTTCGAGGATTATTGTATTTTCCAGCAGAAAGATTTAAAAAACCTTATCCATTAGTGATATATTTCCATGGATTTCCAGAGTTATTTTCATTAACAGAGAATGTAAAAAAGTATAAATATATTTTAGATTTGGGTTACTCCCTTATTGTTTTTAATTTTCGAGGATATCGAATTAGTGAGGGCTCGATTTCAATTGGTTCTCAAATCTCTGATAGTTTAAAGATAATTGAATTTGTAAAAATAATGACAAAAAAGAAAATTTTCGATATTAATAGTATTAATATTATAGGTTATGATTTTGGAGCACATATAGCTTTAATGGTATGTTCTAGAATTGAAACTATAAATAAATTGATAATTGTCAGTCCAATTATAGATTTAAAAAAACATGTTTATAGTAAAGACTTTCCAAGAGCTTTGAGTTACATTAACAGATTTCTTCCCAGTTGTATCAATAGAATTGAAAATATCGAAGAATTTATTAAGTCTACAAAAGAAGAGTTAGATAATGACCAATTGCAAATTGAGATATTTATAAATCAGTTGAAATTAAAAAAACTAAAAATAATTATCGGAGAAAATGATAAATTAACACCTATAGCAGAAATAAACAGTATATTTCAGGGAGTAAATATTAATTACGAGCTTTCTATTATTAATGGTGCAGATCATGATTTTAATGATGATGAGGAATTAGAAAAATTGAATAAAGAGATAATAAAGTGTTTCATATAGTCACTTTTTCTATTGAGGGTCTAAATTTGAACAAATATCATTTGAGACGGATTGAAAAAGAAATATCTAATAAAAAGGAATTATTAGGGATCCTTAAAAAGGGAAAATATACAATTATTTCGCTGTGTAAAGAGAATAAACCTTATATTGTAGCTCTAAGTTATGGATATGATGAATCTAAACATGCTTTATATTTTCATTGTGCTAAAGAAGGGCAAAAACTGGATTTTATAAAATCTAATCCATATGTTTGTGGTACTATTATTGAAGATAATGGTTACAAAGATGGATGTGGTCAAGCATTCCGTTCAATCGTATTTAGGGGGAAAATAGTGATTATTGAAGAATTAGAAGAAAAAAAATATGGATTTGACATTTTAATAGATCAACTGGAAAACGATCCTAATACCATTAAAAGTAAATTCCTTAAAAAAGATACAACGTATGAAAACTCAGGTATTTTAAGATTAGATATTACAGATATTACTGGTAAAGAAGAAAAATCAGATTCCCAATAAAATAGTTTAACTCTAAAATTTAATTGATTTAAATACAGTTTGCCAACAATATTGCTTCAAAAAATCAATTTTATATAAGGGAAATTCAATTAATTGAAGTATTTTATAAAGAATTCTAAATATTTTTGGTTTTTTGAAAATAATTTTAAAAATCTCAGTCGATGGAGAAATAATATAATATTCAGCATGCTTAATATTACTAAATATTTTTTTTGCTTTCATAACATCTGATAATAATAAAGGATGTTCATGTTTAGTTCTTTTTTTTGGATTTAGATGTTTCCTATTCATTTCTACTATAGGATTTTTTTTTAGTGGTTCTATAAAGGTAATGAACCCTTTTTTTTTGAGTAAACGTTTACATTCTCGAAAGAATAGCCCGATATCTGGTAAATGATGAAGAATTCTAGAACCTACAATGATATCAAACGTGTTATCTTCAAAATCTGGAATTTGGGCATTCATAACTCGAAAATCTACATTAAGGTTTAATTCATTCATTTGACTTTTACAGAAATTTATAAAATTTTTTGAAAGATCGATTCCTATTACATCAGCCCCCTTTCGAGCTAAATAAAAAGAAAGATTACCTCGACCACAGCCAATATCTAACACTTTCTTTCCTTCAATATTTCCTAGCATGTTTTTTAATGTTATATTAACTTGTTTAAAAAAACTCTCTTCTTCTAAATCAAATATTTTTCCCGGACGTAACATCTTTTTATTATAATAACTTTCTTCATCTCTGAATATGTGGGTATACTTTGAAAGTGTTTTCTTTTTTTCTTGATCATCCATAAATATCGAATCCAACCGTATCTTAATAGTAATATTTAATTCTTTAAAATAAATATATTGAAATGTTATTGAATGCCATCACTAAAAACGTTAATAAAAATCTATGATTAGAAAGTATCAAGAAATATATGATATAGATATTGAGGAAGCAGAATTTTTTTTAAAATTAGAAAAGTCATTAACCAAGGCTAAAAGGAATGAAGATACGAAAATAGGATACTTTAAAAAGTTCCAAGCCAATAACATTGATTTATTCAAAAATAATAACTATTATAGTTATGTAAATGAAGAATCACATATTATTGCATTAGATTTGAGTCGATGGGAAATAAAAGAACTTCCAGAATCTATTGGGAAACTGTCAAAGCTACAATATTTAAGTTTAGCTAATCTTGAATTGAAAAGTTTGCCTGAATCTATTAAATATCTCTCTCACCTTAAATACTTTAATTTAGGGGGCAATAAGTTTAGTAGTTTACCAAAATGGTTGATTGATTTTGTTGGAAGTAAATTCTCACAAAATTATATAAATAAGGGGGTAAATACTATAGAAGCAAAAGTGCTAAGTATATTAGAAGTTCTTAAAGGAAATAGATTGGAAAAAGTAAGTATAGAAAGTGATGTAATTCATTGGGAATATGCTTTAAATTATAAGATTAACAAGGAAGGAAATATAATAGGGATATATATAAATGATGAGAAAATGGGAATTGGAATCTTCCCCGAACTAATATGTACTCTTAACTATCTCCAAGATTTAGTTTTACCACAATCATCGTTAGAATTCTTACCAAATTGTATTGGTGAACTTCATAATCTCAGATATTTGGATCTATCTTTTAACAGAATTAATTATATCCCAGAGTCAATAGATAAGTTAGTAAATTTAGAGTATTTAGACCTAAATGATAATGAAATCTCTGAAGAAAAGTTATCTTCTCTAAAATGGAGCAAAAATGGGCAATTATCTCTTGATAAGGGTGATTTTAATAGTGTAATTCAAGAATGTAACAATACATTAAAAATATATCCTAAAAATAAAAGTGTTTGGTTCAACTTAGGAATCGCTTATAAAGAGGTAGGGGAATATTCTAAAGCTGAAGAAGCATTTAAAAAGTTTTTAGAAATCGATCCACTAGGTTCAGTTGTATGGAGTAATCTAAGTGATATTTATTATCAAAAGGGAGATTATACTAATGCTATTACTACAATAGAGCAGGCTTTAAAAATTGAACCGAATGTAGCATTTTTATGGAGTAACCTTGGCTTTAATTTAAAGAAATTGGGAAAATATGATAAAGCTATTAGTGCATATTTACATTCACTTGATATAAATCCAAAAAATAAAAATGTATGGAAAGATTTAGCACTAATTTATCGCTACAAAGGCGATTACATGAAAGCTATTGAAGCTGATGAACATGCTTTAGAAATTGAACTAAACCCAAACGATGAACAGAAATAGAGGAAGGTTAATCTAAATATTTATTAATGTATCGTTGAACTTCGCTCGCAGGTTGAAAGATCCCGAAATGTCCCTCACATAGGATATCTGCGTTAAGATCTAAGAGTTTTCTTAACGAATTTTGATAATCATCATAGTTACTTACGCCAGGAATAATTGGTCCATGCAAATCTTGCCCAAATAGAATTTTCTTTTTATCTTTAGTTTCGATCAATATTGAAATAGAACCTGGAGTATGGCCTGGTGTATGAATGCATTGAAATTCATAGATTCCAAATTTTAAAATTTCTAAATTCCCTTTCAATTTTTTTGTGAGTTTAATAGGTTGATACTTTACGCCATACCACATAGCTGCTGTTTCTTTATCATGCCCCATCTCTTCTATTGCTTCTGCATCAAATTCATGAGCATAGTAATTCACATTTTTATTATATTGTTTTAAATCATAACACGCAGCGATATGATCTATATGGAAATGAGTTATAATACAATGTTTTATCTCCATTGGATCTAAATTGAGTTTAGTGATCTTTTTTATCATTTCAAGGCTCATTCCACAATCTATTAAAACAAGCCCTTCTTCACTATGAGTATTTACTAAATAAACTGAACAACCAGAATCTCCTATATGATAAATATCCTCAAAAATTTCTCTCAAATTTTATTCTCCTTACCTATATTAATCAATCATTATGATTGATTATTTAAAAAATAATAGTTTTGTATATATCTAGATTCAAATCATGTTGCTTTAATATAAAGTCTTTTATAGAGCAGAATTGTAATAACCGCTGCCATCATTGTTGAAAATAAAACATCTGAGACATAATGAGCTCCAATAACAATGCGAGATAAACCAACAAATAGTCCCCATCCAACTATTAAAATATAGGATAAAATCTTAATAATATCCGTATTCTTTCGATCTTTTACTACAATTAATAAAGGTAAAAACATCCATCCCATTGCGGTATGACCGCTAGGAAAACTTTGGTTTCCTGTTATCCCTTGCGGCAAAAACCAAGGAGTATAATCTATAAAACCAGGAGCAAGATCTCTAAATCGAACTCTTCCCCATAAAAGTTTAATTATTTGTACAAATAATAACGGATTGATGATTGCTAACAGCAAAATTATTCCTGCTAAAGTTCTATAGGTCTTCCAATCCTTATTCCATGTGATCATTACATAAAATATCATCGGAATAATTAAAGCCCACCCTGTATAAAAATCTGTTTCATTATTCGCAAATATGATAAAAAGGATTCCAACAATCACAGATATATAAGCAGGGATTTTTTGTAAATTTAAATTCTTATTAAAACCCCCTAAGTAAGTTGCCAGTGCTATTGCTATTAATGCATAACCAGGAACTTCTCCAAAATCTCTTCCAAAAATACCCCATTTTGAATTTTGATCTACCACAACTTTAGACATTTCTAGATCCGTAAAACCAAAAACAATAGCAAGAGTAATCCAAATTAATATTATGGTTAACAGTAACTTTGTGGTTATAGATTCTTTAACATTTTTAAACATTCAAGCACCTAGTGTCCCATCATCAAAAAATAACCTATTGAAGAAAGTTATAATAATAATCCTAATACATTGATGTATTATTTATAATATTCCCTTATTAGATTAAGAACTTTATCTGGATAATCAGTATAAATTGCTTCCACTATTTTGTCCTTATATCTCATATGAATAACTCTTTTCATGTTTACTTTCGTGTTGACTCCCCAAATATAACATTTAAATCCATTATCTATGATATCAGTAAATAAATCATCAACCATCTTTTTACATCTTACATTTACTACATTTATATCGAGTTTTCTTAATTTTTCAATGATTCTTGGTTTATTTGATATTTTACTTATATTTTCTGGTAATGTATGTACTAGATTTGATATCCCATTTTGTTTCCTTAATTGCGAAAGTATCATTAATCTCCGATCTGTAATTTCTATTTTATCTAAGATTGAAGCTTCTTTTGCTAGATGTATCAACCTTACCCCAGCTTCTTTATCAGCAATGTCAAAACTATAGCGGAGCTCATTCGAGAAATCTTTAAAAGTCTTAAAAAGATCTTTAACTAAGGGGATTCTATTATCCTCTTCAAATATTAAATGATTAATCTCTTTAAATGTTAAATTATTTACCCGATATAATACTTTTCCTTTTCTGAAATATGGATCATGCAAACATATTAATTTATTATCTTTTGTAATTTGAATGTCTGTTTCAATTCCCGCGCCCATTCTTACAGCTTTTTTGAAAGAGGGAATTGTATTTTCAATTTCATATCCCGACGCGCCCCTATGCCCAAAAATGTATGGAATCATCTATTTATCAATAAGAAAATAATAAGAAAGTTGAAAAAGATAATTTTTATTGAAATTTAAATTACTTATATTACCTTATATTTACTCAAGATATTGATTAGAATGGGAGAAAATAACGAAGTAAATTCTAAAGAGGAAAAACAATCTTCCTCTATGAAATTAAAGAACTATCTTAAAAATTTAGTAGATTTTTCGAATTATGACGCTAAGACAATAATCTATATTATTATATTCATAGTTTTAATTGCTGCATCTTTAGTCTTATTATATTTTATATTTTTTGTAGATAACACAATATTATACAAATTTGTTGTAATATATTTTGTAAATCCGGTTTATAACTTAGGAATTATTGGCATCTTTCTTTTTATAGCCATTATGGGGATTCAAGGACTTCTTGTCCCTCTTCCTTCTGAAGTTGTACTTTTAGCTACTGGTATGATATGGGGGTGGTTTTGGGGAGGTTTAATGGGAGTCATTGGTTCAATGGCTGCGGGAATATTATGTTATTATGTAAGTAAACGTGGTGGAAGACCTTTGGCTGAAAAGTTTGTTGGTGAAAAAGCTATTGATATTGCTGATGATTTCATCCAAAAACATGGTATTAAAGCAATTATTATTACAAGGTTTATTCCATTTATTCCGTTTGATGTGATATCCTACACTTCGGGATTAGTAGATATAGATATAAAAACATATTCAATAGGAACCTTGATAGGATCAATCTTTAGAGCTTTCTTTTATGCAACATTAGGGTGGCTACTCTTCATGAGATTTAATCTTACTCTTCCCTTAGATTTTGATACTTTGCCTTTAAACGTAATTATTGAGCAATCAAATTATTTCAATACTATACTATTAATAATTTTAGCAGCTCTAGCTGGAATGATAATCTTATATTACATACTAATTAAAAAATTAGAGAAAAAGAGAACTCTAAAAAATGAATAAGGATGTAAATTGTTATTACAATCAATTTATAATATTGTGATATTATTTCTTTTTTTATATTTTCCTTAAAATATTTTAGCCTATGGATAAGAAGGAAAAACCATCTCAAGAAATAGGATTTAAAGACCATTACGAATTGAATTTAACAGAGTTTTACCGGGCTCTCAATGAAGCAATTACTACTAATAATACGCAATCTATTTATGAGCTTTCAAAGATTTTCACCAGATATCTATTTAAAAAATTAAATAATTAACTTTTTTTTTGAAAGGGTTAAACTTTATTACGGTTCACATTTTTTGAGAGATTAAAGAGTAGAATCTCCACAAAGTTTGATTTTTTTGTAATTTGTACTAATAGTATATAAAACTTTCGAATTGATTAGGTTTATAAATTTGAAGACTATTCTTAACTTAAGTATTAAATACTAAGTAATGTGAGGAAATATAATGACAGTTAGCGGAGAACAGACAAATTATGAGGAAATTTTAGTTTCGTCTCTAAGAGCTGATTTAGAATGGCTAGAACGAGAATTTGAGCTTCAATTTAAATTCAAAAAAGAAAAAACTAATGAGGATATATCTCTTGGTAATCAAATTCTCGATAATGTAATTGATAGCATAAAAACAAATAATTGCGAAGAATTGCATAATTTATTAGCAACAACACTAAATAGGATTGAACAGACCTATCCTGAATTTTTTTAATTATTTTGAATTCTCCGAAATCTTCTATTTCTGTATTTAAGCTATCGACGATATTTTTAATTTCTACTTTATTCATATAATTATTAGTATATGAAATCAAAAATATTTAAGATATTAATAGAATTTAGATTCTTATTTGAAAAAGATAAAATATTATAATACAGAAACTTCATTATTAAAAAAAGGAATAAGCTAATGTAAATTTAAAAATAATTTAATTACTAGAAAAACAAATCAACAACATATTAATAATAAATATTTTAATTATGGAAAGAATTATATTAACTCACTGGAATACCTCAACAGGACCAGAGCCCATTATCCAATATCCTCCAGATAAATCTTTTCCTCCCAAAGATTTTTTTCTAAAAATTTGGGCGAAACATGAATTAAATAAAGAAAATTCTATAATTGAATTTGTTCCTGAGGATAGTGAGACTTGTTATCTTTCAATAGTACAAAAATTTGAGGGAGAAATCTATTTTCTTATATTAGTTTATAATCAAAAAATGATGATTGAAGATATAATAAAAGAATCTCCAGAAATATTAGGCCTTATTAGTAAAAATTTAATAGAATTGATAAATACGAATAAAATTACTCGTACAATTTCTGAAGCATTTAACACGATTAGAAATTATTCTAAATTAGATGAAGAAGAAAATCTTATAAACTTCTTTCAAGATCGAATTAAGTCTACTATTTTACAAATTCTTAGGAAGGGAGTAATCTCTAAATCGGTATTAACTAATATATTAAAACATGATTATGGTTTCTCTACAGTAAATATTGATTTAATATTAATTTCTTTCCTCCATGAAAATTTAGTAGTTAAAAAGAATGTACCAGGAAGTAAAGAATGCTATTTTCTAATTAAGGACCTTTCTTGTACTAGGATTCCTCCAAAAAAATTACCAACGGATCAGATTGAAGAAAGTTCTTTAAAAAAATATGGAGAGTCTTTAAAAAATTATTATTTTGATTATTATAATGTCTCAGAATTTGAAAATAAGACTATAATTCAGACAGTTCTTTTTAATAAAGACGTATTTCATCTTATAAAAATGCTAAGAGAAAAAATCTTATCTGTAAATGATTGTTTAACTATTTTAAACAATAAAGAAGAATTATTTACTGAGTTATTAGATAAAAAATTTATTTATGAAGTAAAAGGGTTCGTGTACCTCTTTTCAGATGTTCGATTTATTAAATTTAACCCATATTACATCATCGAAAAGTTAGTGGAAAGATATCAAAATCAAGATATTTCTTTAAATGAATATATAGCACATTTAAAGTTATTATCAATGCAGATAGAGGAACCATTTTCCATTAATTATGAAATAGTGTAATTGATCCTATTTTACGTTCTCTTCTTCATTTCAATTCTAAGAAAATAAAAATATAAATACTACATCAACTAAATTTATACAATTTACTAAAATTAAAATTTATAAAATGGTGTGTATATATGGCACTTGAATTAGTAGATTTCTTACAAGGAAGCTTTAGTCTTGTATTTGTTATCATATCTATTATAATAGGGATTACAATCCTCTCGAAATATTCTCAATTTAAAAATCGATTGTATATTTTAGTGGGAATTAGCTGGATCGGCGTTAGTGTTCCCTGGGTCCCAGATTCAGTCAGTTTCTTAATGAATGTTTTTGTTCAGCAATCGCTTCCGGTTGAATGGTATTTTATTATCGGTAATGTTTTTTTACCTATAGCTCTTTTAACTTGGTTGACAGCCTTTACTGATATGATTTACAGAAAAGCCCAGAAAAAAGTATTGATAATAACTATTATTCTTTCAATAATATTTGAAATAATATTTTTTGTATTGTTCTTTATTAATATAGATTTGATCGGAGTCATTAATCCTAATAGACCTTTTACCGTAGAATTTGATCTTTTTATAACTATATACTTATTGCTTATTATCTTAGTTATGCTAATCACAGGAGTCATATTTGCTCAAAAATCAGTTAAATTAGAAAATCGAGAAGTACGATTGAAAGGCAAATTACTCCGTGCAGCATTTATTACATTTACTGTTGCTGCCATTTTAGATTCTTTACTTGGTACTATTTTTGAAGATCCAACCGACCCTCTCTTAGCGATTATGGTTGTGATCGTAAGAATCTTGTTAATAATCAGCGCTTTGGAATTCTATGGAGGTTTTTTACTTCCCAAATGGATGAAAGAGCTATTTATGAAAAAAGAATAATATTTTTTTTTCTATTTTTATATTATTTTATATTATATAGAAAAAACCAGTTAGGTAGTTAAGATCGAAGTATCTGAAAATTCTTTATCAACTGGGGCTTTCCCATCTCCATATATGTGATATAATCCAGATCTTCTAGCTATCTCATAAAAACTACGATAAATATCTTTTTCTTGATCAAATAACGCGCAAGTTTTATATATTAAGGGATTCCAAATATAAAATTTATTCTTTGGACCATACCAAAGTTTCTCATTTTTTAAAATCTGGATAAAATCTTCATCACTAATTACAGCTTTAAGATCTTGTTTATTCAGCATAACTATAAACGGAATTTCTTTAATAAGCCGATTATTTGTAATACTTTTTAATTCTAATAAAAATTCAATATTATCCTCAAAAAATTTTATTTGAGAATCAACTACAAAAATGACAGCATCAGTTTCAGCATCAAGTTTATTAAATACTTTAATTCTTAATGAACTGAAACCCTTTTGACCGGCAACTGTATATACTCTATAATATACCTTCCTCTTTTTTGTTGATTGAAAAATTCCTCGGTCAAAATAAAGTGTAGCTCCACTTGTTCTATCAATTTTTTGCAAATCACTAACAGGAATGATTTCCCTATTTCCATCTTTAGTTAACTTATAAAGAGTTTCTAATATAGTAGTCTTTCCTGATCCTGCCATACCATAGTATACAATTTTTAGATACGTATTTCCATTATTGTGTTGAACCATTGCAGGATCTCCGGAGAACAAATAAACTTACTTTCACTTTAAATAAATAAATGTGATTATTATTAAATAAAATAATTTTCAGAATTAAAGATATTGCATCGTAAAATTATTTTTAAGAATACAATAATTTTTTTACAATGAATAATGATTCCCTTATAGAATAAGAAGTTCAGTAATAAAACTCTAAAAAAACAAGAAATTATGGATGGATATACTGATTCAGACTGGAACTGGGATTTTTATAACGAACTTGTAGATGATGTAGAGGAAAACAAAAATATTATTCAGTGTATTTCTTGTGGTAAATGTGTAGGTGATTGTCCAGCTGCAAAAGTGTCTAACTTCAATATTAGGAAAATAATTAGTAAGGTCCTTCGAGGAGATAAAAGTGTTTTAAAGGATTCTGATATTTGGTATTGTTATTTATGTGAAAGATGTAAAAGAGTTTGTCCAAAAGATAACATTAATATCCCCCTACTTATTATTAATTTAAGAAATGAAAGCTTTAAGAAAGGGTATGGTCCTCGTTATAATGATTTACGTAAATACGTGGAGATGTCTGAAAGATTTTTGACTAACGGTACCGTTTTGGAAGATCCTTTAGGTGGTGGTTTACCACCGGAACGCATGGAAGAATTAAATGAAATTTGTAATTTTGCTCGAATAAATTATGTATTTAAAGCAAGAAAACATAAAAATAAACAAAAAGGCAAGAAAAAATCATAATCGAGATTCAAAAAAATGGAAGTTGTTGATTTAGCACTAAATTTAGATGAAATTGAAAGAGATTATCCTGAAAATCCTTTAGACTATTTTAAAGATAAAAAATTATGCCTTTTTAAAGCTTGCTTGGAAAAATATTTTCCAGGTGTAAGATGGGGTTTTCAGGACCTTCTGGAAGAACTTCACTTAAATGTAGCTATGTGTGTGAATCAATCGTGCTGCTCTGGTACTTTTTTTCAACGAAATTTAATAACAAGGGCGCAATTTGCGGCTATTAATGAGAGGAATCTAAATGAAATGAATCAGATAGCCGATATAGTGTTCTTTAGCTGTAATGGTTGTTACAATAGTCTGTTAAGAGGGCGAGAATTTTTAAAAATTCCTGATGTAAAAAAAAAAACTAATGAAATACTGAATGGATTAAAAAAAAAGAGAATAGGTGTTAATTATCCCAATAAATACGAAATTCTTGAAAATCTTGATCTCAAATTAGTACATGATTTAGATTTCTTATATTTAATTCGAAACGATGTTCTTAACTCTTTAAAGTTTGATTTGAAAAATCTTAAAGTTGCTATTCATTATGGATGCCATTACTTGAATTTATCAAGAGATAAAAGAAATATTGAAGAATATATAAAAGACAAAACTAAATTAGATGAATTAATTAATCTCTTTGGGGGTATTCCAATTGATTATCAAGAAAGAGAGAGTTGTTGTGGATGGGGGGCTTCCCAGCTCATAATAAACCCTCGTGAAGCGCTAAAGATAACCGCTAATAAACTAAAAAGCGCTCAAGATGTAGGAGCGGATTTTATGATAACACCCTGCCCAACTTGTTTATATACTCTAAGTAAACCCGAATACCGAGAGAAAATGCATAAGTGGTTTGGTGAGAAGTTAGACATTCCCACAATACATTTAAATGAACTAATAGCTATATTGCGAGGATGTGAAGAAGAACGCTGTATCACCCTTAGACGAAAGACTCCTCGTTTAGATGAGATTTTTGAAATAATTACAAAAGAATAAAACAATTATTAATATTTCTATGAATACTAAATTAGCATCACAATTCTTTAATTGCTAATCGTGGACAAGAATCCAAACATAGTAAGCATCCAATACATTTTTCATAGTAAAATGCTAACCTATCATCTTTATCTAAGTATAGAGCATTAGTAGGACATAACGAAACACATGCTCCACAATTAATACATTTATCCTCATCTATTATAAATCGCTGATTCTTAGCGACTGTTTTTAAATCGCTATTATCTAGGTAAGTTAAAGTGTTTTGTTTGAAATCTTTTAAAAATTTTAATTTTGAGGTTTGTTTCATTGGTTTAACGACTGTTTTAGTAGGTAAAGTTTCAGCAGGAGGATTCAAGAAAAATTTTCCATCTTCTATCCATTTTTTAAGCGTTTCAGCTATTTTACGCGCATAAAATAAAGATGACAATGAGGAGCATTTTATTTTTTTGCCATCTAACTCGATATGTCCACTTTTCAATTCCATATAACTCACTTGCTTCAGTTCTGGTTTATCTCTCTTGGGTTTTCCATAATCTAAAACCTCTGTTAGTAAAATCTCATCATTTACAGCAGTTTTTCTAGCTAAACCCTCATTTAGTATTGGTATTGGTATTCCTACTCCTACAGATAAAGATGTACCATACTTTTCATAAGCTACTCCTCGTAAATATTCTGGACTCATTTGTTTCATATCTCCTTTAACAAATAAAGCTCCAAATCTGTTTGTGGGATTATGTTGGGTACCCTCTCCCATAATGTATCCAATTCCCCCACCTAAAAAGATCCTAGTTCCGATTCCGATGGTTTCATAATCAGGATCATTACTCAAAGGATTCAAGCATCCCGCTCCAGCATAATGAGCATTTCCAAAATGAGGTAATAATTTTCCCATATATGTATATAATGTTTTATTTGAACTATTTACAGCACATACATATCTCTGATAAGCATTTCTAGGATTGCATAAAATTGCTTGATTGATGTCTTCGATTGTAAATTCTGTGTCCACTTCTGCTAAGGGGTAACAATCAGTAGTATAAGAATTACCTTTTAATCTTATTAATTTCCCTGAGACTAAATCTTCAATGACATGACCACCACCATATTCAAAAGGCTTTTTATCTGACATCCTCGTGCTACCTATATAACAATCTACTGCAGCATTTCCATGATATGCCATAACATCATTCAAAAATAATTCATCGAACTTAACGGGAGGGTCACTATGGCCAAAATTGAGAAAAGCTCCACTTGAACACATAGGTCCAAAAGTACCTGTAGTTACTATATCAATCTCATCAGCAGCTACCTTAATACTTCTATCTTCTACAAATTTAATCATTTCTTCAGCTGTAACTACCACAACATCACCATTTTTTATTTTCTCATTTATTTCATTATAAGTTTTTAGCACAATATCACCAACATTTTACTCCTTTGTCATTATTAATTCTGTTAATAAAATAAAAATATGCATATTAATAAATTCTAACGACTAAAATATTCATTAAATGCATATAATATGCATCAGATTTATATCATAATTATAGAGCAGAGAAGAAAAGCCATTTAGGAATAATTTTTATACTTGTTATGTTTTCCACAATTACATCCCCAATATTATAGGTTATGACTAATACGAAAATTGATAATTTCCATTCTAGACGGAACATAATAGCTATATTTCTTTTGATTATAACTACAGTGCTCTGGGGAACATCTTTTATTATTACTAAAAATATAACAGAAAATATCCCTATATTCTTATATCTTGGTTTACGATTTTTAATAGCATTTTTAGGATTCATTCCTTTTTTTCCACATTTTAAGAATCTGAACAAAAAAATTATAATTATGGGCTTAATAACAGGCACATTGTACTTTTTTGGGATGGTATTTCAAACTTATGGACTCCAATCGACAACTGCGGGTAAAACAGGCTTTATTACAGGTTTAAGTACAGTCATAGTTCCTTTTATCGCATGGTTAGGATATAAAAAACCATTAAATATAAGAATTTGGATTGCTGTAATGTTATCCCTCATAGGTATGGCATTTTTATTGTTGGAGGGTGAATCTGGGTTCATTATAGGTGATTTACTAGTATTAGTTTGTGCTTTTATCTTTGCATTCTATATTGTTTTAAATGATAAGTATGTTCGCATAACGGACGTATATCTATACTCAATTATTCAAATTTGTGTTATCACCCTATTCAGTTTTGTTTGTTCTTTACTTCTAGGAGAATCATATAACTCACTATCAAATCCACCAACTTTCTGGTTTGTTATGATTTATATGGGGATTGCTGTTATGACAGTCACAGTTTTATTTCAAAATTGGAGTCAACAATATCAAGAACCAACTCAAACTGCAATAATATTTACCCTTGAACCTGTATTTGCTGTATTATTTGGGTTCCTTATAGGAAGTGAAATCCTAACACTATTTGGTTGGCTTGGATGTGGGTTAATCTTGATAGCAATTCTTACAACTGTTTTAAAGAATACTAATAATAAAGAATAAAATAAGAAAAAACTATTTTAATTAGATTAAACTGCCTGAAATTTCTTAAATTTTTCATTTTGGCGCTTTTAATATAGGTCTAAAGACTTAATACGTGATGAAATAAAAAAAGTTTTACTTTAAAACATATTTAAATAATTAGATAATTATTAATATCTAAATAAGGGTTGTTTTATCGGTAAATTGCTATTTTAAACAGTAAATTACTAAATTGAACCTTTTACTAGAATAATCAAATATATGTGAAATAATACATGTCCGCACATAAATTAAAACCTAAAGATTTAACCATATGCAATAAGTGCGGGAATGTAATGGTAAACAGAAGGATACGTACTAATAACTCAGGTAAAGTTACTTTTCAAAGGGTTCTGCAATGTATCGTATGCAGATATTGGATCTCATTAGATTAGCTTTTTATATAATATTTCTAGAAATTTTTGAGTTGCTTTCATAACTCAAATCTTTTTTTTAAAAATAATTCAAATCATCCTCATTTAGATGTTAAAAGAAAGGTAAGGGAAAAGAAATTTGCGTCAAATTTTAAAATCAGGGAGAGAATTAAACTCGTTAGAGTTTAATAGAGGGCGAATTTTGGTGATCTCCCGATCTGAGTAGACCTATCCAATGTTTACACAAATTTTCTTATAGATTCCCTTACTTAGTTAATAAATATATTTTTTTAATATAAAAACCATCTTATTATATTTTATTATGTGTCAATATCAAGAACAAGTTTTAAATCATAAATTCTGACTTCAATCTTCTTTTTTTGCCGCTTTATTGGAAAATACTCAATCCCATTTAAGAAAATCCTATTTAAGAGCAAAATATATTTTATTTCAAAAGTTCTGTAATCTTTATTTTTAGTCCATCTTCAGCAGCAACAATGTTCTTGATATTTGTGTATTTTTGAAGTTTAGCGGTCTGACTAGGGACATAATTTTTAGTTGACATTGAGCTATCCATATATGTCCCAAAATGAGTAATAATAAGACCGTCAAGTGGAGGGTTAATTTTGTTTAGATAAGGTATAACTTCATCAGTACATAGATGTCTCTTACATACAATAGAATCTGGACGCAAAAGGTTAAGAATTAAAATATTGACACCAGAAAATTCCTTTGAAAAGCCTTCATATACACTTGTATCACTTGAAAAAGCTAGTGAATAATCTTTAAGGTTAAATTTAACTCCAAAACCCTCGTTTTTAGGAGAATGAACTACTTTAGTTCCGATAATTTCAATATTTTTATAATTGAATGAATCTCCCGCTTTAAATTTTACAATTTTATCGAGCATATCAAGATGGTACTTAGAAATATACTTCAAAACTTCACTTGTAGTAATTAATGTTCCTTTTTTATAGTATTTATAATTTCTGTCGTGTAAGATTTCTCGTGAGCTTTCAATCATAGCACTTAAATCACTATAATGGTCAACATGAGCATGGGTTGCAATAAAGAGTTCTGTCTTTACTGGATCTTCTTTAAATTGGTTAATTCGAACAATGGCACCAGGTCCAGGATCTATATGAGATTGTATATCGTTAAATTTATAGATAACACCTCCTGTGGCCCTAAATTGAGTTCTAATATGATGTCGACCACCCCCTGATCCGAGAAAAACTAGTTCATCAGCCATATTAACCATTTTTATAATTAAAGAAGTTTAATATTTGGTTGCATTCACTAATTTTTTTGTTATCATTTCAAATGCTTTTTCAACATTGTATCCCGTTTTAGCTGATGTTTTTATGAAATCTATCATATTAAAAGTATTCTTTAAATGAAGAGCACTTTCATCATCTACAGCAATTAAATCTTGGAGATCTGCTTTTGTTCCTATTAGTAAAATTGGTAAATTTAAATCATGTAATCGAGCCATATTTACCCACTCAAGTATGTCTCCTATCTTGGGCATTCTTGTTAAATCAAATAAAAGAAGTGCCCCTCTTGCCCCCATTACAAAATTCTCTAAAAGATATCTAAAGCGTTCTTGACCTCCTAAATCCCATAATTGTAAAAGACAATGTGCATCATCAAAATTAAGCTCTGTTGTGTAAAAATCCACACCAACTGTCATTATACTTGACTCATCAAACATACCATCGACATATCTTCTTAGAAGTGATGTCTTGCCCACACTTGCATTTCCGGCAATTAAAATTTTAAAGATAAAATTTTTCATGTTTGAATGGGTATATAATAAGTGATAAATATAAGAACACTTATTTATTTTAATACCTTAAAATGAAACCTAATGTAAATTTTTACTTTCTTGTAGTTGATTAATTAAAATTTCATCAATTTGAGTAAATAATTGTTTGAGATATTCATTTATCTTTATTTGGATTTTAATCTTTGAATAAGTCTCTTTCTTTTTTTTATCAAAAGCTCCAATTGTCTGTTTCGTAATAGTTTGACCTTTTCGACCTAATTCAGCTAATTTCTGATGGATGGGGTTATTTTTATCAAATTTTTTAATTGGAAATTCTAGCGGAAGTTTGAATATATGCCTTGAACTTCTTATTATATTTACTTGGTTTGTCATGAGATTGGAATTTAAAATAGCTGACAAATAAAAAGCTTCTTCAAGATCATTAGTATCATAGAAAGATAAATCCCCAGTAATCAAAAAATCTCCCTGTATTACAGCTGAATTCAGTATAGTGCCAGAATTGTTATATACCACCTTAATTTTTGATAATTGTCTTTGATTTATCAATTTAGACCATCTATCTAAATTTTCTATCAAAGATTCATGTGTAGTTGTTTCTTTTTTGTATTTAATATATAATTGATTGATTTTATCATAGAATAATTTACCGAACTTGTCTATTTTCTCATACTCAAATTTTAAATCCGTTTTTGTAAGTGGTAAAAACACGTAATAATAATTATATACATAAAATTTGACTAATTCTGTACTTTTAAGTACATTAAAGATATATTTTGTTTCAATAGTTTCATTTTCAAATTCTATTTTATTCCATGGGGCTTTAGCTCTTTTGAATATTCGCTTATCAGGAGTTATTTTCGATAAGGAATTATCAATACTGTTAAATTTTATAAATATTAGATTTCGCGGATTTAAATCGGCACCTTTATGAAATAAAGGTTTATAATAGCTTTCTTCTAATGGATAGAGGTGATTTAAGTTCTCTTGTGAGACAAGTTTTTTGGTATACATCTTTCCTGCTTTTTCTTCAATTAAATAAGGCAACAATAATTCTTCTCTTTCTAATTTCAATTCTACATCTTTAAAATACTCAATTGTTTCAATTTCATTCTTTAATGTAAAGTGATAACCTTTAATCTGCTCATTAGAATTTCGTTTTGGTGTTTTTGATTTCTGTCCAAATAAGCAAATAAAATCGATATTAAATAAAGTTTCAATTTTTCTATCAAAAGTCCAAATTTTTATATTAAAAAATCCTTTAAAATTACGAAATCTAGAAGCGTGGGAGCCAGTAATGACTCCTTTCGTCATTACAAAAAATATTTTCGCCCTTTCTTTCATAAATGTTTTGTTTGCTTTAGCAAAGAATAAAGTAGATATTTCTAGATTTAACAGATTCTTAGGAAGTGGTTTCAATTCTAATCTTTCAGATAGTGCCTTAACTTTATTTTGATACTCAGCAGTTTCTATATCACGATAGGTATACCACGGAGGGTTTCCTATTATCAAATCAAACTTTTTATTAAGATTATTCTCTTTTTGAAATAAAAAATCAAAAACATATAAATTTAAATTAATATCAGTGAATTTTTCTCTTAGCAGATAGAATAGGTTAATCTTTGATACATAAATTGAGATCGGATTTATATCATAACCATATATGTTATTTATTGCAGTGATTTTTCTCTCCATAGGCTTATTTTGAGAAAGAATATGTTTTACTGCTTCCATTAAAAAATTTCCCGAACCACAACAAGGATCAAGGATAGATTCTCCAAAAGAATAGGCATCTCTAATCATCTGTTTTACCAAGAATTGAGGAGTATAATATTCACCAGATTTATGTCTAATAAGCGGAGAAATTATGGTTTGAATTAAATAATCAAAAATGTATTCGGGATTAATTTCTAATTTGAAAAGATAATTAGAAATTTTTGAAATAAGATCATTAAAAATAGATAAATCTTCTTTTTCAGAAAGAGAGAATAATGGATCGAAATACACCATTTCAAAAATATTAAGGTTTTTAAAATTGGATTTTAAATTATCTTCAAAATTTTTAAAATTCTTTAATGATAATTTATCTTGTGTTAGTAATCTTTCATTGTTTAAAATATATTTTGAGATAAATAAGTGTCCTATGAAATAGATTAAAGCAAAAATAAGATATAATTGTATATCCACTTGTTTTTTGCCATATATATTCTCAAAATCTTCTAACCATACTCCAAACTCCAACTCATTTTGATATTCATGTTTTTTTAAAGAATTTTCCAAGTTTAATAATGTTTCATTTATAAAATGAAAATCTAAATCTTTTTTATCACTTGGGCTTATTGATTTAGCCAAAAATTTAAACTCCTTTTTGTTTGTTGCCTAATATATTCAATGAAGTAATACTTAAATATTAATTAAATACATGTATATTATTTATTAATCTAAAATTTAAGAGATATTTTTGGTTTTGACTTCAACAGAGATAAAAATTTCTAGAATTCTCGAAAATGGAATTGAATTCTCTTGCCAAATGTGTGGTAAATGTTGTAGAGGGTTCAATGATGGTGAAGTCTATTTATATAAAGATGATATACTTAAATTAGCGGATTTTTTAAAAATCAATGGAAAAAAAGGCTTAAGAGATTTCGCAAAAAAATATCTAAAAGTAGTAGATGATAGCTTTTTCTGGAAAGAACCTGGAGCTGAAAAAGGTAAAACTTATCGATATAAAAACCTTGGATTTAAATTTACTGGAGGAGATGAGCAGTGTCATTTCTTAAGAGGAAATAAGTGTAGTGTTCATACAGCTCGACCCTTCCAATGTAGATCATTTCCTTTTTGGCAAATGATGGTCTCTAGTAAAAAGAATTTTGAAGATTATACTAAGAAATGCAAGGGTCTACAAGTTTTAAAAGGAAAATTTTATACAAAGGAGGAAATTTTAAATTGGGCACAAGAGGAATATGAAATAGAAAAGAAATACTTTTTAGAAATGAAAAAGAATAATTTTAACATCATGAAAGTACATCCCTATTTATCTAAAGAAATGCTTCAGGAGTAAAATGAAACATGCCAAAAGGATTAATATTCATAAAATATGATGAGCGGAGCGGTATGGAGATTAAAGCAAAATATCCAGAGAAAAAGTTTAAAATTACTGATAAAACCCTAATGCAAATTCTAAATTTACATGAATTTAGTAAACAAGCAGGGATTGTGAGTTTAACTTTAGAAAATATCAATTTTGTGACTTATTATTCTGGTTCAGATACAGATTATTTCTTTATATTGATGTTAACCATGCTTGAAAATCCTGAAGATTACGAAGAAATCTTAGAAGAAGTCTCTCAGATCATTTTAAAAAACTTAGAAAAGAAAAGATATTTGAAACTTCTTCCTTCACTCTTTAATAAAATTATGGATTATCCTAAATTAAGCAAGGATGGTCTAGATGAACAAATCTAATATTTTTCAAAAATTTAAATCAGTTCTCAATCAATATATTTAAATTAATTCTATTAAATTGATTTTGTAAAAATAAAAAAAAAAAGGTTATTTTAAAGTTAAGTTTAGAAGTCTAAGATTAGTAAAAGAAAAGCAATTAAGAGCAAACGGCCACTCCATCCCACTATTACTACATTTGTTCCACCAAAAGCTAACCATCCCGCCATGATTCCTGCAGAACCTGCTACCCACGTAAAGAATACAAAGCCAATTATTAACAGAACCCACCATTCATAGGGTATTTTAATATCAACGAAATCAAAAATGATGATAATTAGAACAATTGCTAAGATTAATCCAAAAACAGCATTTAAGGAAAAACTGGCAGGTACTGGCTTAGGAAGATAATCACCAAAACCCATGAAAATTATAATGCAATCGTAGATCCCAAAAGCAGCACCTAGGAGTGCTATCATCTTAGATGCTTTCCATCCTTTCTTTTCACCAAGGAGATCTATTAATGCTGCCATTGTAACAATTGTTCCAGCAAACCATGAAGCAGTCACCGCAGGATAATCAGCATTAAAAAAACCAAAAAGGATTGTAACTATACCAATGATAAGCAGAAGCCACCATGTAAATGGAAGCTTAATTGGTATTAACTTCCAGTAATTTAAGCCAAGAAAGATAACAATAGCAAATACAAGTTCTATTATTCCAAAAAGAACATATAATTCTGTACCTGTCCCGGCAGCGTAAAAGTAGGTTATAGCATCAGCACCTAAAAAAAGCATTCCTATAAAAGCAAGTAATTTTACAGCAGTAAGATCTTTTTCTTCACTTATAGCCATTTTATTCACTTATGTTTTTTTTATTTAATATTTTATTCCATATTGGAATCAGAATTAAATTATTTTACCCAATTTAAAAGGTTTTACATATCTTTTATTATATGCTTAATAGCATTATACATTCAAGAATGAAAAATAGAATAATTTTTGTGAATACTTCAAAAATTTGAAACTATTTATTTTGATACGGACTTGAATTTCTCACAGAACCATAATTGAAGATATTTGTTTTAAGTAGATGATTATTAATTATTTTAAATTTGTAATATTACAACCTATGTTTCCAAAAATAATATCAATAGTTATTAAAAAATCGACTTTATATTAATTAAGGTTTAATAAAGATATTTTATTAGAGAGTAGGATAAAATTGAAGATCGGGCTATTTATATGTGATTGTGGTAAAAATATTAGTGGCGTTATCGATAATGATAGGTTAATTAAACATTTTGAGAAATATCCTAATTTATATGTGTTTAGAGACCAGTATTTATGTTCAGAATTAGGTTTAAACAAAATTATTAATGAAATACGAGAAAACAAAGTCGATCGGGTTGTTATTGCTTCTTGTTCGTTTAAATTACATGGATTATTGTTTCGCAAAACCATTGAAAAAGCAGGAATTAATCGCTTTTTAATATCATTTGCTAATGTGCGTGAACAAAATTCATGGGTTCATTATAATGAGCCAGAAAAAGCAACAAGAAAAGCAATCGATCAAATAAGTATGGCGATAGAACGAGTCAAACTTTTAGAGCCGTTAGAAGTTCAATATTCAAATATAACACCTTCAAGTTTAATTATCGGAGGAGGAATTGCCGGAATAAAAGCTGCATTAGCAATTGCGGATACAGGAATTAAGGTATATTTGGTTGAAAAAGAGCCTACAATTGGGGGTCACATGGCGCTATTTGATAAAACATTTCCTACTTTAGATTGTAGCATATGTATTTTAGGGCCATTAATGACTGAGGTTAAGGATCATCCTAATATTAAATTACTTACTTACTCCACAGTAGAAAGTGTTGATGGTTATATTGGAAATTTTGAAGTAAAAATAAAGAAAAACCCTCGATTTATAAAAGAAGATGATTGTGTAGGATGTATTGATATCTGTCGAGAAGTGTGTCCAATAGACATAGAAGAAACATTTTTTCCAAGGAAAGCTATAGATGTTCCTTATCCTCAAGCAATCCCTTTATTCCCAAATATTTTAGAGAAATATTGTATTGGTTGTAAAGCCTGTGCTCAAGCTTGCGATAGAGATGCCATCGATTTTGACCAAAAGCCTGAAACCATAAAAATAACCGTAGGTTCAATTATAATCGCAACTGGTTTGAAGCCATTTGATCCTTCTGTCTTAGGAGAATTTAGTTATGAGAAATATCCCGATGTAATAACTTCAATGCAAATGGAACGGTTACTTAATAATGATGGCCCAACTCACGGAAAAGTTGTAAAACCCTCTAATGGTCAAGTTCCTAAAAAGGTTTCTTTTATATTATGTGTTGGTTCACGCAATAAAAAAATCCATCATGATTATTGTAGTCAAGTTTGTTGTAATGTAGCAATTAAACAAGCAGTATTATTAAAAAATGAGAATCCGGACATAAAGATTAATATTTACTATACAGATATTAGAGCTATGGGCAAAAATTGTGAGGAATTCTACAACAGAGCACGTGAAGCTTTTGGAGTGCGCTTCATAAAAAGTAATATTTCAGCGGTTTTAAAAAGTGATACTTCAGATGATTTAATTGTCCGTGGTGAAGATATCATTGAAGGATCTCTTTTCGAAAATAAGACAGATTTAGTAGTATTAGCAGTGGGTATAGAACCCGCAGAAGGTACAGATGAGTTAAGCAAAATATTAAATATTTCCCAAGATCCTTATGGTTTTTTATTAGAGAAACATTTAAAAGTTAAACCTTCAGAAACACTTGTAAGTGGAATATACATAGCTGGAGCAATCCAAGGGCCTAAAGATATACCAAATAGTATTGCTCAAGCAGAAAGTGCAGCCTCTAAAGCGATAGGTTTAATAACGCGTGGTAAAGTAGAGTTGGATCCTCACGTTGTTTATCTTAATAAAGAAAAATGTGATTTATGTAGACTCTGTGAAAATATATGTGAATATAATGCTTTAAAAATCGAAAATAATCAATTAAAGATTATTCAAGCTAATTGTTCTGGGTGTGGTGCATGTATAGCAATGTGCCCATATGATGCGCTCTATATTCCAGGATTTCGAAGAGATCAAATTTCAGCACAATTAAAATCGGTTCTTAGTGAAAAAAAAGAATTTCCGTTAATTATTTCATTTCTATGCAACTGGTGTTCTTATATAGGAGCAGATCTTGCTGGAACAAGCAAAATAGTTTACCCAACAAATAATAGAACTATTCATGTGATGTGTACAGCAATGCTCAATCCATCACTAATTTTCGAGAGCTTCTTTTATGGTGCTGATGGAGTACTAATTGCGGGGTGTCATCCGCAAGATTGTCACTACGATACTGGATTCATTAAAGCTAAAGATAGATTTGAGAGTATTAAAGAAATGTTGGCTGAAGCAAATATTAATGAAAATCGTGTTAAAATTGTAAGTATCTCAGCTGGAGAAGGGGAGAAATTTGCTAAAGTAATAAAGCAATTTAAAGAGGACCTAGAAAAACTGGGTCCAATTCATCCCGGTGAATATTTAAAACCTTCTAAGGTAAAAAAACAAGTAAAAGATAAAGCTAAGCTTGATGAAATTTAAAAAGCATTTCTAAGGTGATTGAAATAATTATCAATTTCCTTAAGAATAAATGTTAATTTTTTATTAATAGCTCTCTTATAATCTTTATTAACAGATTTTTTTATTATATTATATATTACGATTTTTAATTTTGAAAATGTAATGTAACGGGTTAAATATGAGAATTCGTGCTGTAACCTTAGGTCAAATCATCCCATTCTTATATAAGAATGAATCAATATTGTCATTTTTACAAGATAGACTAGTGAACTTTTCCAATTTTACTAATGAATTTAAGAGTATGCTAAAAGAAATTGATATAGAAGTTGAGACAAAAAGATTTTGTTCTCAACCACTTTTTAGTTATGATAATAAATTATTTTATGAAAAAAACCTAAGAGAAACATTAGTAGACATAAATAACCAATTAGGATTTTTACAAGATCTGTTTAAGGATTATGAATTTGATTATTTTGCCTGCTGCATGATGAAAGCAGATCAAATTGAGGAATTAGGAATTTTTGAGAAACTTTTATTAAATGAAGTTCCTCAATTTATTAAAAATCACAGAAAATTTTTTACATCTTTACCAGTCGCGTCAACTGAAAAAGGAATAAATATAGCTGCTTTAAAATCAGGTGCAAAAATAATAAAAGAATTATCTGAACCAGATCCTTTTAATAATTTACAATTTTGTGTATCTGCTAATGTTGGTTCAAACATTCCATTCTTTCCTGCGGCTTACCACCTTTCAGAAAAACCTGCCTTTTCTTTAGCCTTAGAAATGGCAGATGAGGTAATAAACGCTATTGAAGAATCAGATACATTAAAAGAAGCCCAACTTAATTTATTAGCAAAATTTAATGATATATATGATAATCTGACAAAAATTGCTGAAAAAGTTAGCAGGAACTACAATATTGAATTTAAAGGAATAGATTTCTCTCCAGCTCCTTATCCTATGATTGATAAGAGCATTGGAACTGCTATTGAAAAATTAGGAATTGAGTATTTTGGAGCTAATGGAACATTAACAGGGGTAGCTTTAATAAAAAATTCTATTCCTATTAATAAAGAGAAGGTAATTGGTTTTTCTGGGTTCATGCAACCAGTTTTAGAAGATTTTATTTTATCAAAAAGATTATCTGAAAACAAATTTAATTTAGATTCGCTCTTATTATATTCTACTATGTGTGGAGCGGGTCTTGACGTAGTCCCACTCCCTGGAGATATAACAGAACGCGAATTATTTTACATTTTACTCGATGTTTGTACGATATCTGTAATATTAAATAAACCTTTAACTTGTAGACTTATGCCAATTCCAGGTAAAAGTTCTGGTGACGATGTTGAGTTTGATTTTGAATATTTTGCTCCTTCAAAAATAATTGATTTTAAAAGGTTAGTTACTGAGAATAAAAATGATTTATTCAATCGAAATGAGAAAACTTTAAAATTTCTTTAATAAAATTTTTTAGAGAGCGTTTCTAGTTATCTTTTTGAAAAGCCTCAAAAATTATACTTGCATTATTTTTATGAGTGAAAAGAAGGAAAAAAAACCATTGCGATTTTTTAATGAAGCTGTCGAATATATTGAGAAATTCGATACACAAGGAATTTTAATCGAAGAGAGTAGAGTTCCTTTAGAAATTAGAAATTATAACTCAAATTTTTTAAGAGATGAAATGATAAATGAATTAAATAATCTGAGAGATCTCATTCGAAATAATCCAGATTTAAAAATTGAGAAGTTATCCAAAGAAGAGCGCGATATCTTCTATAGTTTCATTAAATTTGCAAGTGTTTGTCCAGTTTGCGGAAATTCAAATCATTTCTTCAATTTAAAACGACTATTTTTTGATGAAGAAAAGAAATTTTTAGTAAAAGAATTGTTAAGATTAATGACTTTAAATAGCAGAAAATTAAAAAAGTTTAACTTACAGCTAGGTATTCCTTGCTGTAATTGTTACAAGAACTTTTTTGAGGAATAAATTAGAATTTAGTGTTTTTCATTTTAAATAATCTACCACTTTGCCACCTTGAGTGATTTCATAAACAATCTCATCTGTTTTTTCATTATTTTCAGACTTAATACAAAAAGCTTTAATCAAAAAATCCATATTATAGTTAAACATATGCTCATCTTCGAGAATATTACGTTCAATTAAAATTTGTAACAAAGTGCTTTTTGAAACTTGTTTTAAATCGTTTACTATATTTAAAATTTCTCGGCGAATAGGATTATTGACAGCTCTTAGATACAGATCATGCAAATATTTGGTTCCTTCAAGTGATTTACTAAATTCTTCCATCGTTTTATAATTCTTGAAATCGAACTCATCAGGCATATTTCAATAAAACAAACAAGAAAGAAAAATCTTTTGTCTATAATAATAAAACTAATTATACCTTGAAATATAAAGGGACTTTAAATATTTGGATTTAAAGTAAGTAATTGAAAATAATACTTTTTAAAAAGTGAAAAAAATTGGAAAAAATTAAAATAACACACAGCCCAAAAATAGAAACTATTAATACGAACGAGAAAGTTGGGGAAAAAATTGATAGCTTATGGACTGAAAATACATATATTAATAAAAATTTAAAATATGAATCTAAGAAACTGATAATAAAACTAGAAACTAATGGAAAGGAGAAACGAAAGATATTACTAAAACTTGAAAGCGGGAGCCCTAAAGTTCACTCAAGTAATTATAATCTTATTTCAGAATTATTGAAAGAATTTTTTAACAGTGCAAACAATTTTGAATAAATAATTAAAAGTGTTTTTTCAAATTCTTCCCTTCGAAAACTTTTTTATTATAGAAATTAAAAGTAAAATATTTTATTGTAGGTCACCTATTTCTTCATTAAATTTAATCTAAAAGTAAATTTGATGTGGAAAAAATGAATTTTGAAGAAATTAAAAAGTTATTAGGTTCAGATGCCGATACTTTACTGAATCATGTATGTACCGGAATTCCAAAAGAAAAGATTTATCCTCCGGGACCCGATTTTGTAGAACGAGTTTTTGAACATTCAGATAGAAATAATCTTGTATTAAATAATATGGAACGCTTATATAATCAGATTGGTAGATTATCAGGAACTGGTTATCTCTCAGTATTACCCGTTGATCAAGGAATTGAGCATTCTGCCTCAGCTAGTTTTGCTGTGAATCCTTCATATTTTGATCCTGAAAATATTATCAAACTCGCGATCAATGGAGGTTGTAATGCTGTTGCTTCTACTCTTGGTGTGTTAGGTTCTGTGGCAAGAAGATATGCTCATAAAATTCCATTTATAGTGAAAATCAATCACAATGAATTACTCACAAAACCCGCACTTTCAGATCAAACTCTTTTTGCGAATGTAGAACAAGCATTTGATATGGGGGCAGCTGCAATAGGAGCAACAATATATTTTGGTTCTTATGAATCTAGGCGTCAGATTCAAGAAATTAGTGAATCATTTAGATTTGCTCATGATTTAGGATTAGTCTGCGTTCTTTGGTGTTATTTAAGAAATCAAGGAGAGTTTATTAAAAATGGAAAAGATTATCATACAGCAAATGATTTGGAAAGCCAAGCTAATTATCTCGGGGTTACTATTGAAGCAGATATCATAAAGCAAAAACTGTCTACTCTTAATAGAGGATTCCTTGATCTAAACTTTGGTAAGACAGATAAACTGGTTTATGAAAAACTGGCTCCAGATAATCCAATTGATTGGAATAGATATCAGGTCGCAAATTGCTATATGGGAAGAATAGGATTAATAAATTCTGGTGGAGAAGCTGGTGGCAATGATCTTCAAGATGCTGTCACTGCTGCAGTGATTAATAAACGTTCAGGGGGTATGGGCTTAATTTTAGGACGGAAAGCATTTAAAAGACCAACTCCTGAAGGTATTAAAATTCTTAATGCCGTACAAGATGTTTATTTATGTCAAGATATTACTATTGCCTAAAATTTTTTTTATCACTTTTTTTTTCTTATTCTTTAATTAAATTAAAATTAAAAATAAAAACAACATTATTCATAATAAAGAATTAATTTTTACTTAAGATAACAATGGGAAAAGATAGGAATTTTAGGCCAGATCCAAATAATAATCCCTATAGAGTCAAACAAACGCCTTCTACTCCCAAGGGAACGTTTATTGATTTTAATACGAGAAGAATTTGCCCCGCTTGTGGATTAGACATAAAGATAACGCATAATTTCTGTAAACGTTGTGGTGTCGATCTAAGCACGATAGAACCAATAGGTAATGACGAAATTTCAAAACAATTAGCAATAACCGCTATTACTGATCCCGATCCTGAAGTACGAAAAGAAGCAGTTGATACTTTAGGAGATTTTGGGGATGAGAAAGTTTTAGGAGTTCTCACTTATGTTTTATTAAACGATCCAGATGAACATGTAAGAAAGGAAGCTGCAGATGAACTTGGAGACCTACACCACCCATATAGTTTAGATAGTTTTACAAAAGCACTAAAAGATGAGAGTCCATTAGTCAGGAAGGAAGCCATAGAAGGATTAAAGAAGATTAAAAAGAAGATCAAGCCAAAGGACTTAGATGAAGGAAAACCAGAGAGTAGGAAAGATAAAGAAGATAAACCTAAACCAGAAGAAACCACAGAAGAACGTGATACTGATATGTTGTAAAAATTTTATTATTTTTTCCTTAATTTAAATTAATTCTCATAACTTAAGTTAATAATTAAAAGAAAGATTAATCTCAAAATTAAGAAGAGATGATTTCAATCATCCTTACTTGGAATTTTCGGTAATTGTCTTCTACCACTTGGTTTTTTCGCTCTAGATTTTTCTAATATATCAATTAAATCAGCTTTCTTTGTATTTATAGGTAAATCAATTTCTTTTTCTTCGGCATAAGCTTTAAGATCTTTTATAGTCATAGAATTAAAATCCGTTATCTCTTTAGGAGTTATAGTTTTCTTCATTGCATCTGGTTTAGTTGGCATTGGAGACAATCCTGAAGGAGATGTCTTTCTTGGAGCGTTATTTAATTTTTCTTCCTTTTCTAATACTTCAATAGCTTCCACAATTCCTTTCTTTTCGTCAAAATAAATTCTTAACACATGATTATCTAATTCTATCATTTCTTTTGGGACATTTTTAACTGGTTCCCAGTCGGTTTCTTCAACATTTTTTCCGAATACTTTAGCAATTTTTGAAACTGCAGCATAGAGTGTATAGCCCAAAATGAGATTTGTTCTTTTATAACCATCAGATACATCAGTTTTGAGAATTTTATCTTTTATTTTTTGTGCTTCTTCTCCTGATAATTCTATTGCTTTAGAAATTCTTGATGGTTTTACCATTTCTGATCTTGGATATTGCGTCCTTGGTTTTGGTTTTAATGTACTCGAAGCGAAAGATGAAACTATTACTTCATTACTCGTATCTTGTAATGCTGGTGAGAAATACTCCTCTTCTGTCTGCAACTTAGTTGTTTTAGGAGCAACATCTGTAATAGGTGCTTGTTCCATTCTCTCCCGTTCAATATTTCGGACATATCGCATATCTGCTAATCGTTCAGTTACTTCCATCGATTCTAATCTGAATGTATTTAAGAATTCTGAAGGTTCTTCTCCCGCATCTACAGAAATAATCTTACAACGATGATATCTAGAATCGTTTATTAATTCTTCTTGAAGAGTTGCAGCTACTCTTGAACTGATAAATCTTTTTCGAACAGGTGATTTTGGACCTTTCCAAATGAAGATCCTTCGTAAATCTTCTCTTATTATTACTAAAACTTGTTCTGGATGCATATTTTCCTGAAGATGCTCTTCAGTTATGTCTAATTTTATCCTTTCTCCAGAATCGTCTAATTCATATACCATAAATGTCTCATATTCAGTCATTTTCATTCAGCAGTAATATTAATCTGTGATATTTCAATTTTTATGATAGTAATTAATAACTTTGTATTATAATTTGAAATTTCTTTTAAAATTTAATTGTTTTAAAAAAAATATAAATTAGATTATATTAAATCTTTTTTTTTAAAAAACCAAGAGGATCTTTTTTGATTGCATATTTTAATTTTAAAATTGAAAAGAAAATCTTAGTTCTTATTATCGATCGTGAAGGACATTATCTATTGATAATACAAATCCTACGAGAATTCTTCGATCAGTCTGATTATCAAGTATTCTTAAAGCATATGTATCTTTAAAATCTAAAAGCCCTCCAAGAAAGACATCTCTCCATCGATCTGCTTTTTCTATTTCTGCTATAACATTACCAGTGGTTACATCATAAACCTTAAAACTCCACCCCATAAACTTGCCTTGAGCACGGAACCATTGGTTTCCTTGAGGGTCTTCAAGAAAAAACACAGGTCTGAAAAGGGATAAAATCTTCTTCTTAATTCGAGCTATAAGATTCCCTTGAGGATCTTTTAAATCTTGTGCTCCGCGAGCAGATACGAGTTTAGCATGAATCGTTGCTGCAATAGTTCCATCAACTTCTTGTAATTCAACTCTCCGTCGAATGCTTAAGATTATTCTTTTCATCTTCCCAATAATTTGGTTATGTTCGTCTAATATGTCGCCGCTTCCCCAATCCCAATACTTCTCCTTAAGGATATAGTAATTCCGGTTGATGTCAAACAATCCTCCTGGTGGGCTTGAGGGATATACTCTAGGACCAGTTGGTCTTGTTTGTATAGGGGCAGTTTCTACTTGTCTAGTGCTAGCTGCTATAGGTGAACCGCACTTTTCACAGAACCTTTGAGTTAAGTCGGAAATTTCCGCCCCGCAATTATTACAATATGGCACTTTTCTCACTTTTCTTTTAAATTTATTTTAAGCTATGAATAATAATATTGTTTAATAAAGTTACGGGTAAATTAGATATTCAATGGATAATCAAGAAAACGTTTTAATTAGATAAGGATTAATTATTATTAATAAGAAATAATTAGAGAAGCAATATGTCAAGCCAAAGCATTCCAAAGTTATTAAAATTGAAGGACTATATTACACTTGTAGGCACTTCTTTAGGAATAATTGCTTTAGTATGTGCCTCTATTGGTCACCCTTATTTACTTTCCTTAGGTTTTTTTTTGGTGACGATCTCGCTTGGTACTGATATGATAGACGGCTATATCGCTCGAAAAACAAATACAGTAAATGAAATGGGTAAAGAATTAGATTCATTGAGCGATTCTCTAACCTTTGGAATCACCCCCGCGGTTTTAGCTTACCAATCATTCAAAACAAATACCCTCTTTGATATTATTATTATAATCGGAGCAATATGTTTTGCTATTGGGGCAATACTAAGATTGGCACGTTATAACATTACAGAAAGTCCAGGATATACGGGAGTACCTACACCCATAAGTGCCTTGCTAATAATTACCTTCTTTTATGCAAATTACTTTTATTCTATTGCTATGGGTGATTTTTGGGGAATCTCTTCATATATACTACCAATAATTATGATCCTAATTGGCTGGTTTAATATTACTACATATATTCATTTTGGTGAGAAAGATAAAGCAACCTATATGCTTTTTATTATAGTTGCTCCACTATGTCCCATTTTTGGGATAATTGGAGTTAGTTCACCCAATTTCATAATTTCGATGATAGTTTCAATATTCTTTTTATGTTCTTTTCTTATTCTAATAATCTCAATCATAAGAGGATTTTTTCTTTACTTTAGGACAAAAAAAGGTTAGGTATACTATTCACTATATCTAAACTATGTGGAAATTTGTTGTGAGAGTATTTATCTAGAATATCTTCTTTTTCCAGTTTTCAATACTTTCGATGATTTCTTTTTTGTCATTCTCATCTAGTAATAAAAACTTTTCCTTGTACTTATTTATCGTACTTCTAACACTATGTAAGGTTACTGAAAACCCTTTTTTTTCTAGAATTAAATCAGCAATATCCTGTAATTCTTTACCAAATGCATCCCCTTTGAGACTACCAAGTTTATCAATTAAATGATCGAAAGCAGTATTTATCTGTATTCCTGCTTCGTCACCTGCTTTAGGTTGTGCTGCTGTTAAAAACTCAATTTTTTCTTGGAGTTTCTGCTTTAAATCAGTAATTTTGGGTGAGGAATAAGATGGAACTGGGGTTTGTGAAGGTGAAATCTCCGTAGATCTAATACTCTCTTTTGGAATTTCTTGAATTTGACTTGGTATTGGAATTGTTGGTTTACTTTCAATTTTGGTTGATTTCAGATCTCCTTTAATCGATTGAAATTTTGCGGGAATTATAGGTTTTGCAGCAGTAAATGATTTAATAGGTGTAGTTGTCTTAGTTGCTTGTGCTTTTGTTATTTGAGTAGCATGAAAAGAATCAGTATAAGCTTCTTCCCATATGTTTTTTATCAACGGATCTAATAACTTTATTAATGGTTTAAATGAAGTTCCGATTCCAATAAAATCATCTAAAGAATTATTTGAATCTTGGATTACTCCCATTATGAATATATCATTATCACCTTTTAAAATAATAATATTATCATTTTGATAAGTTCTATATACTATATTTTTAATATCATTAAAGCTCTTAACAGTACTATTTGTATGAGCTTCTGAAGAAGCGATTTTTATTTTTAGATTACTAGCAATTTTATCAAATTGCTCAAGTGTTAAATGGTTTTCAATATGGGGGATAATTAACGTAAGAGTTTCTTGAGAATTTATAATAAGATTGTGGATTGATTCATTTACATTAGTGATACTATTTATTATCCAAACATTATTGAATAGTTGCTTATCAATCCTATTCATTTCTTTAAGATAATGCTTCATTAAGTCTTCGACAGGTTTATTTAGGTTTGAAACTTGATTAATTGAATTCTGAACAATGAGATTTAAACTTTCTTTGATTCTAGCTTCCAGATTCTCAACAGCAGGTAAAAGTTCCTCTTGGTTTTCTTTAAGTAATTCATATATTTTATTCATTTTAGATTCAAAATTACTCAACATATTCAATAAAAGAATTTTAAAGTCATTTCGGTACTGAAATATAGAGTCTGTAGTATTTTGCATTTGTTCAGCTAAACCACCAAATTCTTTTTCAATTAATTCATGCAAATTATTACTAAATTCTCCTATTATTTTATCTAATTTCTCTTTGAATGACTTTTCCACAGCAGCAAGAATCTCTTCTTTATGTTTTTTAAATTCCATGGAATTAATGTTCTTAATTATATCAATTTTAAGAGTATTAATTGTTTTAATTAAATCAGCAAATTGAGTTTGCGTAATACTCTTAATATCTTGACGGAGATCAGAGAGAATTTTATTAATTTTTTTTAATTCTTCCATTCCCTCAACAATATCTTCTACTTCTTGTTTTTGAATAATGGAATCCTCTTCAATATCTTTTTTAACTGCTTGAAAAGCGTTTACTATTGAATCTAGCTCAATTACCTTATTTTCTTGAAAAATAGTTAATAAGGAATTAACCATTAAGTCATAAATTGATTTTTTGATTGTAGGTAAATTTGCTTCAATATTATCATAATAATTGAGAATTGGAGAAATTGGCGGTAATGGTGAATAGTGTATTATTTGTTCTTTTTTCTTAGGCTTTTGTTGAATGAGCAAGCCAGCGTCTAAAAGTCCTTTTATGCTTGTATTAAATTCTTCTGGAGTTGCGTTAGGTATAAGAGTATATAATTCATAAAACGATAAAGGAAATTTACCTAATGATTTAAGATAAATCTCCACGGCATATTCGGGGAGTTGCATTTTTCTTAAAAACTCTTCCATTAGTTTTTCACCAAATTCTTTCATATGATTCTTATTAATAATAGAGATACTTACCGAACTTATATAATCTTTTAGAATTAAAGAATCTTTTTTTAAAAATTAAAATATTTAAGGAGGCTTTAACATTATAATCATTAATAATATTATAGATACTCACCGAAATTCATAAAACAGATGTGGAAAAAATGACAGAGGATATATATTTTTACTTAGATCTTACTAAAGATTTATTGAGAAAAAAAGAGATCATAAAAACAATTAAATATTACATTGAGGAAAAAAATAAAGCAAACTTAAAAGGTCACTATTCTCTCTTGATTTTTCAAGAAGAGGGAAATCCAGTCTTTTTAACGGATAAAAAAGATTCTGATATAATTGCCAACTCAATTGAAGAAAATTGGAATACTCGTCCAAAAGATAAAAGTTATTTTGAAAATGGGTTATTTTACATTTTTTCTTATATTGCTGAGACTGTGAGAAAAAAATCCAAATTTAATAGAATTATAGTTATTACAGATACGCCATCCGACTTATCTGAAGAATATCAAGAGGCTCTATTTAATTTAGTATCAAAGATAAAGAATTTTCCCACATTTATAGATATTATTAGAGTATCCAAAGAGGGCGAACGCTTTTTTAAAGATGATGTAAAATTGAATATGCTTGCAAGTGACACTAAGGGAGGAATTTTTTATATTCAGGACAGAAAAGGCTTCACTGATGTGATTAAGAAACTTGTAAAGACTAAACAATTTGTAACTACATTTGAAGATCAACCTGATCTTATTAGAATAAGCAAAGAAGATTATGCTTTCTACAGTCAATTAGCAAAATCCTTAATAAAATCTAGTGAATTAAATTTAGTATGTCATTTTTGTAATGAAGAAGTATGTCCCGTTTGTATGGATGTTCATGATACTCCGTTGATTTGTGAAGACTGTAATACAAGTTTTCATCATTGTTGTATTACCAATTATGTTATAAATCATAATATTGGTATACCTCATATTTTTCGTTGTCCCAATAACGAATGTGATGTGCTTCTTAAAATAGATGAAGATGAGATAATTGAAGTATCAGGAGAAGTAGAAGTAGGAACGGTAAAGGAATATTTAGAAGAAGAACTACTTCAAGAGTCATTAGAAGAAATTCCCGAAGAAGAAGAACCTAGTTCTATTACACCTACTCTACAAAAAATAGAAACTCCGCCAGTAAAAGAAAAAAGTATCTCTGGAGCAAAACAAGTCACAACCATTAGAATTGGTGGATTTTTTGGAAAAGTCTATACCGTAAAAAAAATGGGAGATAAAATTGTGTACGAGAAGTCTACACAGCCAACTTTTAAACCAAGTGCTGAAACTTCAAAAAGAGGAGAATTTATACTAAAAGATACTATAAAACTTACGAGTGAAAAAGCGAGAAAGAAACCAAAGTTTATTATTTGTCCTCAATGTGGAACTCAAAATGATTCTACTCACACCTCGTGTTCTAATTGTGGAAATAAATTATCATATTAAGAAAAAAGCGAAGTTCTATAGTATTTTTATAACATATTCTTTTAATAAAGAAAAAGTAAATCACAATATTGTTAAAAGAAAAATAACTGATTCTAGTATTATCAATAAAAATAAATAAACTGAATCTACTAGTATTATCAATAAAAATAAATAAATGTGCTAAAATGTTACCACGATCTTCTAATACGGTAAATTCTGAGGAATTTATTTTTTATATAGACTTAATTACTGATTTCTTGAAAAAGAAACCCTTAGTGAAAGCAATAAATGCTTTTATAAAAGAAAAAGATAAATTTAATGTTTTAACTTCTTACGGAGTGGTGCTTTTTCAAAAAGATGAGAATCCGATAAATGTTTATGATTTAAAAGATGTGGAAACCGTTATAAATACCATAAACAATGGATGGGAAACACGAGAAATTGAGAAAAGTTATCTAGAAAATGGGTTATATGAAATACTTGCATATATTTTTAGGAAAAGCCGTGATACAAGAAAGAATTATCGTATAATAATAATTTCAGATTCCCCTAGCAAATTATCTGAGGATTATTATAATGCACTTTACGATTTACTCATTAAAGCAAAAAAATTTTCAGCTTTTATTGACATTATTCGTGTGGGAGAAGAGAAATTTTTTGAAGATGATGTAAAACTTAAAGTTATTTCAAGTGAAACTCATGGAGGCACATTCTATTGTCAAAGTGATAAACTTCTTCAAACTATCTTAGGTTCTTTGACTCAGAATAAAAAAGAATTCAAAGTTATACTCTCTGATGAGTCTGAACAAATTTTAAAAGAAGATCAAGTTTTTTATGAACGATTGGCCGTAGATCTCATTAGTCTCTCTACAGATGATCAAGAAATATGTGATATCTGCGAACAAGCGGTATGTCCTATTTGTGAAGCTCATTCTGATGAGATACATAAGTGTTTTAATTGTAACGCTAAATTTCATAGTTGCTGTGCGGCAAAATATTCCCTTGTTAAGAATATAGGTTTTAAACATCTATTTAGGTGTCCGCAATGTGACACTCTTTTAAAACTAGATGAAGAATTTGTCAATATGATATATGATGAAGAGATAGAAGAAGGATTGCCTGAAATAGATTTGGGTGAACCTTTTTCAGAACCTGTCATGGAAGCGCTCGAAGTTCAAGAAGAACTAATAGAAAAAGTAGAGGAAGAGCCCGTTGAAATACCCGAATCAGCCATACCTACACCAACGAAAAAGGTACGGTTAGGAGGGTTCTTTGGGAAAGATGTTACAATTACAACTGGAACTACAAAAGGTGAAGTAGCATTAAAAGTTCCAGAAATTATTAAGTCACCAGAAGAACAAAATGTCTCGATAACAAATTTAAGACCACCAAAAAGAAGAGGAACTGGAACAATACGACTTTGTAAAATTTGTGGAGCAACGATACATAATACCCGAAATTGTCCAACATGCGGGGCTAAAGCTGATTAGCTTCTTCATATTTTTAAATTCTCAACTAAAATTACTCCAGAAATATTCGTCTCTTTAACAGCTGTAAAACCTTTCTTCATTTTCTGCGCATAATTCTTTAAAAGAAGTAAAATTTGATCAATTTTTTCTTTATGAAAATCCAACATATTTATATTGCATGTTTTTTCCGATTTCTGATTTATAAAACGAAGTTCATATCTATAATATGGTTTAAAGTCGAGCTTTCTCAATCTTATTTCTATTTTCTCTAACTCAGACCAAGTAATTGTGAAGATAGGGACATTAGGTAAAATTAATTCAATATTTTCAGTTGATATTGAGAATTTTCTAATTTCTCCTGAATTTTGAGATAAAAGATAAGAGTAATACAAAACTAACGAAATAATTATCACTAAACTTACATAAATACTCACATAAGATCCTGGAAATAAAAACATCACTAAAAAATTTATTGACGCTGTGAGAATCATAATAGCTAAACCAACTGAACAAGGGATTGAAATCCTATTGAATTCTTCTCCAGAAAAATCAATTATCTCAATTTTTTCTGGCTTTACTTCCATAGACTTACATTAATTAATTTCACATATAAACTTTAACTAAAAATTAAAAATAATTTTTGATATTGGAAAATAGAGGAATAATTTTAAAATTTTAATTGTTTATTAAAAATACAAAATAATCTTTAATGGTTCACATGTTTATTAAAGAAGAAATAAAAACTTTTCAAGAAAATAGACCTCAAACAAGAGAAATATGGCAAAAAGCCCTTAAAGTTTTACCAGGGGGGATTTCTCATAATATTCGCACATTTGGTCTTCCATTAATTGGAGCCTTTCCAGTCTTCATTAATTCTGCGTTTGGCCCTTATCTTATAGATATTGATGGTATTAAATATATCGACTGTTGGAATGGTCACTTTGCTATGATTCTTGGTCATAATCCTCCTAAAGTTCAAGAAGTTCTAAAAGAGTATATAAGCTATGGGTGGCATTTTGGAACAAATACTGAACACCAAGTTAAATTAGCAGAATGTGTTGTTAAAAATAATCCTGGCATCGAAAAGATAAGATTTTGTACAAGTGGGACAGAAGCTACTATGTATGCTACAAGATTAGCACGAGCTTTTACTAAGAAAAGGCTTGTAGCTAAGGCAGGATTAGGATGGCATGGAGCTAATGATACACTTTATTATGCGGTAGGAAGTTTAAATAGCAACCTTTTTTCCCCTGGACTTTCAACACCAAAAGACGCGGGAATATTAACTTTCGAAATCAATAGTGAAGATATATTTGATTTAATAAAAATAAATAAAGATGATTTAGCTGCTGTAATTTTAGAACCTATTTTAGGAGGTGGTGGGGGATTTCCAGCTAAAATTGAGTTTTTAAAAAGATTACGAGAAGAAACTGAACACTACGATATACTTTTAATTTTTGATGAAGTCATTACTGGGTACCGTTTTACCAATGCTTTATTTCAAACTGCAATAAAAGTAATACCAGATTTAACTACGATGGGAAAAATTATCGGTGGTGGGATGCCAATAGGAGCTATAGGTGGAAAAAGAGAAATCATTGATCGTTCTAGCCCAGAAGCAGAGAATCAAGTGTTAATTGGAGGAGGTACTTTTTCTGGATACCCCTTGAGTATGATAGCAGGATTAAAAACCATAGAGATATTAAATCAGTCTCAACAAGAATATCTTCGAATAAATAAAGAAGGAAATGCATTATTAACTAATCTAAATCGATTTTTTAGTGAAGAAAGATTGCCACTTATCGCCAAAGGATATAAATCAATAATTATGCTTCACGCACTTACAAAATGGATTGAACAACCTTCACTACGAGAAATAATTGAATTTAAGGATAAAAAGCGAGAAGCTTTACTTCAATTATCGCTTTTCAATAGGAATATTTCGGGTTTACATGGTTTGGGTTCTATTTCTATGGCACATACTCATGAACATATTAAGAAAATACAAGAAGTAGTGGAAGAGATAGCACATCCAGTCTCTCAAACAAATCTAAGTTGAAATTTTAAAAAAAAAAAAGTTAAAGTAAAATTCTAAAATTTGTTTTGTATTAGAATTCTTTGGAAAGTGAAGGGTTATGAGTAAGAAATTTAATGTAATACAAGTGGGATTAGGACCAATGGGGAAATTAATAACAAACCTCCTTCTTAAACGAAAAAATATTAATCTAATTGGAGCAGTCGATATTAATCCACAACTTGTAGGTAAACATTTGATTGAAGTACTTGATGTTGATGATAAATCTGAGATTGTTATTCAATCTAATTTAGAAAGTGTGTTTTCCCAAGAAAAAGTTGATGTTGTTATTATTGCTACTTCTTCTTCGTTAGAAAAAGTTGCTCCCACAATTAAGCAAGCAGTTAAATCGGGAAGCAATGTTATTTCAATTTGTGAGGAATTATCTTATCCTTTCCAAAATTATCCAATACTTTCTAAAGAATTAGATCAAATAGCAAAAACTCATAATGTCTCTATTGTTGGGACGGGAATTAATCCCGGTTATCTAATGGATTTATTGCCAATTGCTATTACTGCACCATGTCAAGAAATAAAGTTAATTAAAGTAACGAGAATGATGAATTCAGCAAAAAGAAGAGAACCTTTCCAACGTAAAATAGGGACTGGGTTAACAATTGAAGAATTTCATCAAAAATTAAGCCAAAAAGAAATTACTGGTCATGTAGGCTTAACGCAATCTATCCAAATGATTGTAGCAGCTTTAGGTCTCGAATATGATGAACTCATTGAATTCCCTCCTAAAGAAGTAATTACTGAAAAAGAATTTACGACATCTTATGATGAGCAAGTAAAAAAAGGGTATGTTTGTGGTCTACAGAGTAAAGCTGTAGCTAAAAACAAAGGTAAGGATATTATTTTTTTAGATTTTATAGCTTATGCAGGAAAACATGAAGAATTTGATAGTATAGAAATAGAAGGTATTCCAAACATACATCAAAAAATAATTGGGGGTGTTCATGGCGATATAGGAACTGCTGCTATGGTTGTTAATTTAATTCCTAAAATAATGCATGCTAAACCGGGCTTATTAACAATGAAGGATCTCCCAGTACCCTGCTACACCAAAAATTTATGGAAAAATTCGGATTGACTTTTATATTATCCAAAGTTAACTAAATTTATTGTCAAAAAATAAAAAAAAATATTTAGTATTAATATTTAAGGCTTAATCTATTCCCCAGAGGATTTCTTTTTTATTTTTTTCTTAATTAATAGAGATTATGTATAGGGTTTCATTAATAGTTTCAATAGTCAAAGGCTCACTGTAGTTTCGAATTACTATGGGAATACTTGTTGATAAATAGGAATAAATAGATTTATTATCGACATTGATTATACGTAGTATGATAAATTCAGTTCTGATAATCAATTACTTACATTTTTATCAATAGTTAACATAGACTTTTTAGTAAACAATATAAGAAATCATTGTATATTTTTTAGTTAGAATATCAATTGTATATTTATCATTAAGATGGCGAAATAAATGAGAAATAGAAAAAATTTTACTGTTATAATATTATTATTGTTATTTCTTCAAACTTTTATTGGAATAATACCCCTTAATTTTCTTAATTTTAATGATAAAGAGAGAAATGAAACTCAAAAGATTGATCTTAAATATTCAGATATTATAATTGGAAACTACACAGTTCCAGGAGTTTCAAGTCCAGTTTCCCTAAATCACTTAATTAGAATAGGATTGCTAGATGATATGAATGATATTACTGGCGATCACGCTTGGAAAGGAGCATTATTAGCTGCTAAACACATTAACGAGGCTGGTGGTATTGATATTTATGGGAATGGTACAAATCATTATATAGGTTTGACTGCTGAGGATACAGATGAAGCTAACATAGCTATGGATGTATCAAAGGGAGTAGCTGCTGCAAATAGAATGATAACATATAATAATCCCCATTTTATTATAGGAGGATATAGAGAAGAAGCTGTGTCAGCTTATCAGGAAGTTATAATGGATGCTCAAATCCCTTTTTTAAGTACTGGAGTTTCAACTGATATTTTCACTCAAAATGTCTTGAATGATTATGAACGCTATAAATATTTCTTTCGAATCATGCCAATGAATAGTACCTCACTTGGTACAGTACTTATTTATTATTTAGGTTTTCTTTGTACCAATTTAGGTGCAATTTATGGTGGCACATTGAATAAAGTAGCTATTTTTCGAGAAGATTTACCTTGGACAGAACCATTAAGTAATGCTCTTAATTTAACTTTAGGAGCTTGGGGGATAACTGTTGTACAAGAAATCGCCTTTCCCATAACTGCAACTTCAACAGATTTTAATACCTATTGGAATATGATTGAAAGTGCGGGTGTTCAATTAACAATTCCGTTGGTAACGGAGGGTTCTGGTGCAATTAAAATGATACAACAATATAGGGCGGTAAAACCAAAATGTCTCTTAGCAGGTATTAATCTACTTTCCCAATTAGATACTTATTGGGATTATACTGAAGGTGCATGTCAATATGAAATTACAATGCAAGCTATCCATAGAACCAATAAAACTTTCATGACAATCCCGTTCTGGGATAGTTTTGTTTCAGAATATAATATGGAGCCATTTTATACTGGAGTTGGATCCTATGATGCGATACAATTATTAGCAGATGTTTGTGATGCGATAAATTCATTTAATTCAACTAACATTATTACAGCATTAGAGGGATTTAATAAAACTAACCCTTATGTAGGTATTAGTGCTCAAATAGCCTTTACTAGTTCTCACGATTTGTTGGCAGGATATCCTTATGCTTCTACTCTTTTTACTCAATGGCAATTGGATGGAAAAAAAGTCACCATTCCTTCATTTGTCCCTTCAATCTACTCTGGATATTATCCAAGTTCTCTTTCCACAGGTCAAATTTCAATTCCGTACTGGGGCATTAATAATCTTGTAGCAGCACAGGACTTACCGGGAGATTTCATTCTAAATGATACTGCTGACTTCCAAGATAGGGATGGTAACTTTAATTTGACTTGGACGAACTCTACTGGTGCCGATAATTATTCTGTATACATGCATGACAAGTCTATTACTTACATAAACGATAACCTTGAACTATTAGCTGATCATAATGCACATTCTTCTTATCAAATTTCAGGATTAAAAACTGGAAAGTATTATTTTGTTGTAGTGGCGTATAATGGAACCGGTGAAAAATTGTCGAATAATGATGTAATAAATGTAGAACGTCCTAGGCCAGGAAATTTCACCCTAACTAGTGATGCTGGTAACCCAGATACCGATGGTTCTTTTAATTTGACTTGGACTGATTCAGAAGGAGTAGATAATTATTCTATATTTACTTATAATCATTTCATTACTGAGATTAATGAAAGTGTCACTATCCTTGCAAATCAAACAGCAACCTCACCCTTTCCAATCACAGGGTTATCAAGCGGAAATTATTATTTCGTAGTTATAGCATACAATGCAACTGGAGAAACGATATCCAATAACGTTAATGTAACAGTAAAGATACCTCCGGGACAATTTACATTATCTTCAGATGCTTATACTCCTTTTGATACCGATGGAGCTTTTAACCTTACTTGGACAGAGTCAACTGTGGCTGATAATTATTCTGTTTATCAGTATTCCCGATATATTACCGTTATAAATGACAGTCTCATTCCTCTTGAGATCGCAACAAGTAATACATCATTCCAGATTACTTATTTGCCAAGTGGAACTTATTATTTTATTGTTATGGCAAATAACAGTTATGGCTATAATCTTTCGAATTGTATTAATATAACTATTCAAATTTATGATGAATTAAGTGGTTATTGGATATTAAACCCATTTCTTATTGATAATACTGGTGTTGGTGATTATACTTGGTTGGAAGTTGCAGCCTTACCATGGTGTAGTGGTTCTGGAACATCAGTTGCCCCTTATATAATAGAAGCTATTAAAATTAATGGGCAAAATTCTGGTAGTTGTATTATAGTTCGAAACTCTAGTGTTTACTTTAAATTAAGAAATTGCTCATGTTATAATTCTGGTAATGCCCTAAATGACGCGGGAATTAAATTAATTAATTTAACAAATGGAATTCTAAAATATATTAATTGTTCTTTTAACGATGGAAATGGAATTCTTTTAGACCTATGTCAAAATGTAACCATAACGAGTAGCACTGTTAATAATAATAGTCTAAACGGCATTAAGTTAATAGATAGTGATTACATAAATATTTCGGATAACATGGATACAATTAATTGGAATAGCGAGTATGGCATTTCTTTAGAACATAGCGATTATAATGAGATTAGGGGAAATATGATAAATTATAATACAATTGGAGTTTACCTTTATGAATCTAACTATAATACTATAACAGATAATGATTTAACAAATAATGATCAACCCTATGAACAAGTAGGTAGTATTGGAAATATTATTCATAGTAATCTTGGTGTATCGGAGGAAACACCATTTCCTTTTGATATTTTAATTATCGTTCTGATAATTGGATTAGTAGTTGTTGGAGTTGTAGGTGCTGTATTAATAGTAAAGAAGAGAACTTCTACATCCGGATTGAAGAAAAAAGAAATAAGTGAGAAAAAAAGACTAAAAATAAGAAGAAAACTTGAAGCAAAATTAATTTTTGTTGATGATCTCATAAAGGAGAGAAATATAAAATCGGCTTATAAAAATTTAGGTAAAATACAAGATACAGCTGATCAATATGAATTCTTTGGTATATTTAATGAAGCAACGGAAAAAATTGAATATTGTAAGGATATTCAACAAGGAATTTATGAAGAAGCTAAGAGGGAGTCTGTAATTACTCCTTTAGTATCAGAAAGCTTTGAAAAAGAAACTCAGATCGCACCCGTATCAAAAAAAGTAGAAGAACCAACGCACAATATCTTTATAAGTTATTCTACTTTAGACGCAGAATATTTTCAAATAAATAAAATTGTGAAAAAGCTTAAAAAATATCCTGAAATTGAGAACGTCCTATACTGGGAAAGGGATAGTAAAGAAAATATAGTTGAATTTATGGATAGAACTCTGAAAGAAAGTGATGTTTTTATCCTCTTTTGCAGTGAAAGATCGCTGAATTCTGCAGCTGTAAGTGATGAGTGGCAGGCAGCGTTTCAACGTAGAAAAAAAGGGTTAATTAAAATGATTCCTGTTTATGAAGATGAAAAATATGTTCCCCCAATTTTAGGCCATTTATTAAATGTGAAGTATACAAAAGATGATTTTGATAGTTTTATTGAGAAACTTCATCGAGAAATCTTGAGATGACTCTTATTAATTATCAACGAAGCTAATTTCTCTAAAATCTCAATTTGAATTTAAAATATGAAAAAAATTGAATTAAATTGCAGCATTAATTGGAAAGTATAGCACGATTGATAAAAGTGCCGCCATTGGAAATGTTAAAAACCAGATTAACACTATTTTCCACATACCTTTTTTAGTAGGAGTATAACTTGCTTTAGATAAACCTACTAAAGAAGCCACTAACATATGCGATCCTGATAAAGGAATTCCTAATGCAGTACCAACAAATAATATTGCTGCTGTAGGAATTTGTGCTGCAAAAGCGGTGCTTGGATACAACTCTGTAATTCTTCCAACGCTTTTTATGACACTTCGACCTAAAACTATTAATCCTCCCGCTAAACTGAATCCCGTTATTAAAAGAAGAAGATTTATTTGTATATCTCCAATACCCACAACAATTCCCACCGCATTTGAACAATCATTTCCTGATCTTGAGAATGCAGTGATACAAATAACTATTAGAACTATATAAGTGAAAGTTTTTTCGGTTTTTTCTAAACTCTGAAATCCATTTAAGTGTTTAACTTTGTATTTACGCATAAGTTTAAAAACAAAAAATGAGACAATATACCCAATAATCGGAGATAAAACCCACCAAATACTCAATTCAATAATTTTTAGCCAATCAAGACTAGCATTAAGAGCTATTCCAAGACCTATAACCGCTCCGATAGTTGCATGAGTAGTTGAGATCGGTAATCCCAAAGCAGATGATAATATTAACCAAATAGCAGTAGATAATAAAATTGTTATTACAATTGCATTATTAAGATCAGCCAAAATGCCTTTACCTATAGTCTTGCTTACAGCTTCACCTAATATAAGTGCTCCTGTTATTGCGAAAATTGTAGCTAAAATCAGAATACGTTTCATATTTAGAATTCTTGAACCATAGATTCCAGCAAATGTTTCATCATTTCCACCAATTCCAAACGCGATTATTATCGCTATGAATAAAAAAATTGCTAATATTGCGGAAAAAGCCATTTAAATCTCCTCTAATTATTTGCTTGGATATTTCACAATCAAACTTCTTAGAAAATCACTAATTTCTTCAGCTCTTTCAATCATATCATATAATTTAATGCATATTTTTGATATTAAATATATTTGAAGAGATTTTTCTTCTGATTTTTTATATATTACTCCTAAGATCTTAAATTTGGAATCACGACCGCTTCTCTTTAGTGTTTCTATATTGAATGATATTTCATATGCTGTTTTAAAATCTGTCTCCATAAGGTTTATCATTTCGATTAGTAATTTCACAGTTTCTTCATATGTATCATTAAGTTTTTCCATTTCCTCCTTTATATCATCATAAAGATTAAAAGGAAAAACTAGTAAACCACGAGCAAGTTCTTCTGATCTATCAGAAATAATATCCAAATATTTAATTAATCTATATCGATCCTCAACTAAGAAAGGGAGAGACCTCTTATCTTCATAAAGAACATTAATATATTTTTCTTTTGCAACATCACCATTATGTTCGCATTGTATAACTTCTTCTAATTTATTTTTATTCAGTTTTCCTTCGATTAAATCATTAATACATGCATGCAACAAGTCTGAACCTCTTAAAACTTGTGTACGAAATTCGTTTGCTACCTCTAATAATTTACTTTTTTTATCTTTTAATAATTTCAATCTATTCACACCAACAATTAAAAATCAAAAACTATTTTTTTTAATCTCATTTATTATTTGTTTCTTAAAAAAAATTACTTTTTTTGGGCTTGATCTCTATGTATAAGAACCGAATTAAGGTCGAGAAAAAAATTTTATATTATTAAATTTTCTTTATTTTAAGAAAAATAGTTGCTACTAATCTTGCCATTTCTTGAAATAAATTTAGAGGATATAATCTTTGATCCGAAAGTGCAAACTTATTGTATTAGTCCTAATTTTAAATGCCCCAGTTATGGTCATTCCTGGGCTTGTCCACCTGAAGCTCCATATTTAGAATATGAGGTCTCTACATATAAAAAATTTTATCTTGTTTATATCAAATTTGATTTGAGTGCTTATATTGAAGAAATTAAATCAAAACATCCAAAAAGAAGTGAAAAAAGTATTCGAAACGTATTCTTTATGAAAAACCTTTTACGAGATGTATTAGAGAAAGAAATTTTAAAATTTATCGAAGAAATACAAATTTTATATGAAGAAAAGCTTATCTTATGGGATGGTTTTTGTAGAATATGTTTTAATAAGAAAGATAAAGGATGTACTTATGATGCCGGTGAACCTTGTCGTTATCCCAACAAAAAAAGATATTCTATGGAAGCTGTAGGGATCGATGTAACTCAGACTGTTAAAAATTTAGAATTTAAAATAGAATGGCCGCCTAATAATTATGTGTATCGTTTTGGTTTAGTATGTTTTAAATAAATCAAAATTGAGTATAGAAAAAAATTAAAAATTAATATCTTCTAATACTATAGTTTCTCTTCTATCTGGTCCAATAGAAACCATAGCAATATCAGTGTTAAGTAATTCCTTAATAGATTGAATATATATTCTCATTGGCTCTGGAAGGGCATCATATCCCTTTTTGGCAATATTTAACCATTCATCTCGAGATTTTGCTTCCCAACCTTCAAAAGTTTTATAAATTGGTACACAATTTTCAATAATTTCTGATTGGATTGGCCAACTTTCAAGTTTTTTACCGTTAAGTTCATAAGTGGTACATATCTTAATTGGATTAATCCCTTCTAAGGCGTCTAAAAGAGTAATTATAACCTTATCAACACCGTTAATCATGATTCCATATTTAATATTAAAAAGGTCTAACCATCCAACTCTACGTGGTCTTCCGGTTACAGTCCCATATTCATGACCTTGTTCTCGGATTTTATCAGCATTATCATTAAACAATTCTGTTGGGAATTTTCCCTCACCAACACGAGAAGTATATGCCTTTACTATTCCAATTATTTTATTTATTTTTTTTGGAGGAATTCCAGTACCTGCAGAAATACCCAATGCATTGGCATTAGATGATGTACCATAAGGGTAGTATCCATGATCTATACCAAGTAAACTGCCTTGAGCCGCCTCAAAAAGAATATTTTTTCCAGCATCAAGAGCTTTATTCAAATAATATGCTGAATCAATTACATAAGGCTTTAATTGTTCACCATAATTTTTGTATTCTTCATAAATGGTGTCTAAATTAACACTCCAGCTTGGATCATAAATATTTATAAGCTCTTTTTTAATTTTAAACAATTTTTCCAATTTTGGTTTTAGAATCTCAGGATTTATTAAGTCAAAGACTCTTAACCCCCACCTAGCTGCTTTATCAGAATAAGTAGGACCAATTCCTCTTTTAGTGGTTCCTGCGGCATAATTTCCTTTTGATTCTTCTTCTAATCCATCTAAAATACGGTGAAAGGGAAAAATTACATGGGCTGTAGAACTCAGCTTTAAATAAATGTTCTTGTTTAATTTCTTTAGATTTTCAATTTCCTCAAGTAAAACTTTTGGATCAACTACACAACCATTAGCTATTACTCCCTCTTTTTCTAAAGGAGCACCAGATGGCATCAATTTAAATTTATATTTAACTCCATTAGCAACAATTGTATGTCCTGCGTTATTTCCTCCATTATACCTAACAACTATGTCTGCTTTTTGAGCTAAATAATCAACAAATTTACCTTTTCCCTCGTCACCCCACGATAACCCTATAACAGCAATTGTGTTATTCATAACCATTTCCAATTTAACATTTTTTTAAATTTACTTCACTTAAAATGATCCAAAAAAGATTATTATATACAGTTTAAAAAATTTTTGGTAAGCAAGAACGGAAATAAAATAGATAAGTAATGATTTTTATATGCGAATTTTCTTGTAAGTCATAAACTTATTTTATTAAATAATCAATAAAAAATAAGCCCCTTTTTAAAAACAGCTAAAATCTCTTTCACTTAGGATATAGGAACAATGCTAAAAAAAACCATACTTTTTGATTTAACTCACAATGAAATGTTAAATATCGATGATGAAGAATTTAAGGAATTCTCAAATCTTCTAAAACGATTAGATGTTAAGATTAAAAAGAATGAGAATGGACATATAACGAAAAACACATTAGAAAATATTGATCTTGTAATCATTGGTAATCCAATTGATGATTTCTTTTCAAGTTTAGAAATAAAACATGTTGTTGATCATGTGAGAAGTGGAGGGGGGGTACTCTTATTGAGTGAATATGGAGCAGATCACCTTCAAAAAACCAATCTAAATGATATTGCTGGAAAATTTGGTATTTTTTTTGAGAAAAATATAATTAAAGAGATAAATGACAACAATAAAAATTGTTCTAGCATATTACACATTCAGAATTTTTTAAAGCATCAAATAACAAAAAATTTAAGAGAAATAATAATTGGAGGTGCATGTTCCTTATTTTTAAGTAAAGAAGTAAAGCCTATATTGCAATCAAATGAACGATCTGTATGGTCAGAAGTTTATAATAATGCATCTGAGGAATGGTCCAAACTAGAGGAAAAACAGTATACTCTTGCAGCATATTCAGAATTTGGTCAAGGAAAAATCATTGCGATTGGAGATATTGATATATTCACTAACAATTCAAAAATAGGCATAAATTCATTGGATAATCGAAAATTTATTCAAAATATTATTAATTGGTTAATAAATCCTGTTAAGGAATCTAAGGTTAAGTCATTTATCCTTAATCAACTTGGTGATCTCCAATATGAAATTAAGGAGACTAACAAAGTATTGAATAATATTATCGAAACTATGACGATTTTAGAAAAACGAATTACTTATTTGGAAAAAAATTCAAAAGTAGATATGCAACCATCAGATCAAGAAGAAAGTTTTGAAACTTAATCAACTTAAGAAGTCTTATTATTAAATATTCGAAAAGAATATGAAGTCCTTTTTTTTTTAATAAATAAATATTAAAAATTTTGATATTTATCTAGATTATCAATTGTCATAAATATTACTAATTTTAAGGAGAAAATAAAATGCCTTTAAAAACTCCAAAAGAATATCTAGAGTCTATTAAAAGACCAATTAATTTATATATGTTTGGTGAAAAAGTAAAAGAGTTTTGGAACCACCCAATCATTAAACCTTCAATAAATACTGTAATGAAGATTTATGAGTTAGCCCAAATAGATGAGTATAAAGAACTAATGACAGCAAAGTCTCATTTAACGGGTGAAACTATAAATAGGTTTACTCATATTCATCAATCCGTAGATGACTTAATAAAAAAAGTAAAAATGCAGAGACTACTCGGACAAAAAACTGCTTGCTGCTTTCAAAGATGCGTAGGTTTTGATACTGCAAATGCATTATACAGCGTAACTTATGAGATGGATAAAAAGAATAATACTAATTATCATGAACGTTTTAAAAAATATTGGATTGAAGTTCAAACCCAAGATCTAATGGTAGATGGCGCAATGACAGATACGAAAGGTGATAGAAGCAAAAGACCTAAAGATCAACCAGATCCCGATGCTTTTTTACATATAGTAGACGAGAATGATGAGGGTATCATAGTAAGAGGAGCCAAAGTTCATCAAACAGGATTTCTTAACTCTCATCGGGCAATCGTTATGCCTACACTTTCTTTAAGACCAGGTGAAGAGGAATATGCGGTAAGTTTTGGAATTGATACAAATACAGATGGAATTACTCTAATATATGGAAGACAATCATGTGATACAAGAAAATTGGAAAATGAGAAACTAGATATCGGAAATTTTAAATATGGTGGACAAGAAATTTTTGTTGTCTTCAACAATGTCTTTATTCCAAATGAAAATATTTTTATGAAGGGTGAGATCGAGTTCGCTGGAGAATTGGTTAATCGATTTGCTGGATTTCATCGGCAATCTTATGGTGGATGCAAAGTGGGAGTTGGAGATGTACTTATCGGGGCTGCAGCTCTGATTTCTGAATATAATGGTACTCAGAACGCATCTCATATTAAAGATAAACTTGTTGAAATGATACATTTAAATGAAACATTATATAGTTGTGGTATCGCTTGCAGCTCTTTAGGGTTCCAAAGAGAAGCTGGCAATTATGAAATGGATATGTTATTAGCAAATGTATGTAAACAAAATGTTACTCGCTTTCCCTATGAAATAGGAAGATTAGCTGAAGATCTGGCGGGTGGAATGATTTGTACAATGCCTTCTGAAGCAGACATTAATTCAAAAGAGATTGGACCATTAATTGAAAAGTATTTAACTACATGTGAGGGAATATGCGCTGAAGATCGCTTTAAATTATTACGGTTTATTGAGAATTTAACCATGGGTGTTGCTTCTGTTAGCTATCGAACCGAATCGATGCATGGCGCGGGATCCCCTCAAGCACAAAGGATTATGATATCGAGACAAGCAAATTTCGAAGAAAAGAAAAAATTTGTAAAAGATATACTTGATATTGAAGAATAACTTAGAGTATTAAAACCTAGATTTTACAATTTTTATTATAATGATATCAAATTTTATTAATTATCGTATCTTTTTTAATATACAATGAAGTCTAATTTATATTAAAAAATAATTATATGACAATTAATGGGCAAACAAGTTCAAAGTCAGGCTAAGAAATTTGGATTGACAAATTTACCACGATATACATTTTATGGCAGACCAAAAAAAATTAAAGCTAAATTTTCAAAAATTAAACCAGATTTTGCTTATATTGTAGAAAGTTGGATGAAAAATCTAGATCCCACAACAAATATGAGTGAATCTATGGGTGCAAGGAGTTCTAATTATTACTATTTAGCGCCGCAATTACAAATCTATATTGAAATTGCTGATAAACTTTCGGGATATTTTGCATATAGTGAAGAAAATCATGCTTGTAAAATAGATATTTATGCAAATAATACGGATTACGTAAAAGCAATTGTTAAAAGTTTTAACGATCAATGGGATGATGGAATAGTATCTCATCTTAACTTAAAAAAACTTGAAAAAAAATATAAAGTCAGAGGAGAAGACATCGTTAATGCCTGGAATTCTTTTCTTCAATGAAATTAAAATATTAGGATTATTGCTTTTTAAATAAAAACCAAAAATTATTTTTTCTCATTTTTTTCGATTAATACCTCTATTAAGTTGTAATCTCTTGATCCTAAGCCAATTTCTTCGGTTAACTTCAATTTTAATTCCCAGTGTTTTGATTCTTTCTCACTGAAGTCCATTTCTCCACTTTTGGGATCAAAACGAGGGGTATAGGAAAACGTTTTATTGAGAATTTAACAAGGGGCATTGTTTCTGTTAGCTATCGAACTGAATCGATGCATGGAGCAAGAAGTCCTCAAGCACAAAGGATTATGATATCGAGACAAGCTAACTTCGAAGATAAGAAAAAATTAATCAAAAAAATTCTTGGCATCGAAGAATAGATTAGTACATTAAAATTTGGTCATATTATTTATTTCATTCAAAAAAAAAAAAGAGTAATATTCTATTTTTAATTTCCTTTATTCATGATTGATCTATCTTATGATCAAATATTTTCTGCTTTTGAAGAAGTTTCAAACAACTTTAATCGAAAAAACCAATATTTTGACATTTTGTATGATTCTTTATCAGCTGTATACATAGATATAGATCCCTCTAAGGAGGATATTTCAGTTATTTCAAAGACATCTGGTATTGTTGCAAGAACCTTTGATGGAACCTGGAAGGAAATTGGACTTCATGATTTTTCTAATCTGAATACTATTGAAGAAAAATTGCCTAAAGTCGTTAATAAAGGCGAAAAAATTGCTGAATTTAAAGGATGGAAGTTAAATAAAGAACTTAAAACTAAAATTGATCCTCAAAAAATCTCTATTGAAGAAAAGTTAAAGAAAATTAGACACATTTTTAACTTTATTCAAAATTATGATAAAAAAATTGCCATGTGTCAATTAAAATACTTGGAAACCCAAATTACACGTATTTTCGTAAATAATGAGGGAAGTCAATTACGACAAGTGATACCAAGATTAAGATTCTTTATTTTTCCGATAGTTAAAGAAGGTATAAAGGTTGATTTTGATCATTTTGTACTTGAAGGTGAAGCGGGTTTTGAACTTTTTGATGAATTGAATGACAGTAAGTTAGAACAAATAGCAAATAACTCTTTGGAAATGTTAAATGCTAAAAAGCCTCCCTCAGGTAAATTTCCCGTAATAGTAGATTCAGGAATGGCTGGAACTATTGCTCATGAAAGTTTTGGTCATGGATTAGAAGCTGATCAAGTTTTAAGAGGAAGAAGTTATTTAAAAGAAAAATTGAATAAAAAGGTTGCTTCAGAAATATGTGTAATATGCGATACCCCAAACCTTGAAAATCAAATAGGATCTTATTACTTTGATGATGAGGGTATAAAAGCAGGCAAAAACATATTGGTTGAAAATGGAATCCTAAAAAATTTCATTTATGATCGAAGAAGTGCCTCAGTATTAAATGGATCTCCACAAGGAAATGGAAGAAGGGAAAGTTATGCTCACGTTATTCATCCAAGGATGTCAAATACATATTTTGAACCAGGAGACTATGATCTAGAAGAAATGGTAACAGAAATTAAAGAGGGGATAATATGTAAACACTCATATTTTGGCATGGAGGATCCTATTGGTGGAGGTATGCAATGTACTTCTAAGAAAGGATATTTTATTGAAAATGGTGAACAGACGAAAATACTAAAAAGTATTGCTTTATCTGGTTATGTATTAGATGTACTACAGAATATTGATGCAATTAGTAAGGATGCTACAAAACTTCATGGAGGCACATGTGGAAAGGGTAATGCTGATCATGTTCCTGTTAGCGATGGTGGTAGTTATCTTAGATTTAAAGAAGTATTAATTAGTCCGGGGTGAAATTAAATATGTCTAAACAAAATTTAGATATAATAGAAAACCTAATGAAATCTAAAGGTGTTAAAGATTATGAGATTTTCCTTGTTGAAGGGAAAGCATATGAATCTATTCTACTGAAGGATAAGGTTGATAATGAAAGAGAACTGAATGATTTAAAATATATTTTACGAATTCTCTTTCATAAAGAAGACAAAACAGGAATTGGAGTTATTAAAGGAAATTCTCTGGATATAAACGAAATTGAGAAAAGCATAAATACATGCGTTTTAATCGCAAAAAATAATTTGGGTTCCCAATTTTACTTTCCAAGGGAAGCTTCTTTTCCAGAAGTATCAATCTTAGATAAAAAAATATTTCAGGCTCCCCTTGATATTAAAAATGATTTAGTAGAAGAATTAATTTCTGAGATAAATCATTATAAAGAAGTTACCCCTACTTTTGGGCGTTTTCGGGTTCATATCGATAAAATCTCTTTAAGAAATAGTAATGCTCTTGATATTAGCACTCTAAAGACTTATTTTTTTATAGAAATCTCATTAAAGGCTCAATTAAATGGGAAATTATCAGAATATTGGCCTTATTTATTTATCAAAGAAAAAAATCAATTAGATTTTTCAAAAAGAGTAGAAAAATGGGTTAGATTAGCTCAAGATTCCTTAAAAGCTAAAGGTCCACTACAGAATAATATTGCAACTGTGATTTTTTCGCCACGAGTATTAAAAAATGCACTCAATCCTGTAATAGAAAGACACGCTTCTGGGAGTGCATATCTTCAAAATCTCTCTAGATTTGAAATCGATAAAGAGGTTGCTTCTAATAATATCTGTCTCATTGATAATGGGTTATTAGAAGGAGGTTTAAGAACTAATAAGTGGGATAGTGAAGGATCACCTCATCAAAGAACTGAAATAATTAAGGATGGAATTTTCCAAAAAAGACTTTATGATCAAAAATTTGCGCTTCTCGCTCATCAAAGCTCAACTGGAAATGGAATGAGAACTTTAAAGGGCGCTGTTGATAATGGAATAAGTAATTTGGAGATTCTACCTGGAACTATGAATTTAGATGATATTATATCAGAAATAAATGAAGGTTATTATATTGAACAATTTTCTTGGTTGAATCCAAGCATACTATCAGGTGATTTTGGAGCAGAAATCAGAAATGGGTACTATATTAAAAATGGTAAATTTGAAAATCCAATCAAACTAGGAAATGTTAGCGGAAATGTGCTTAAAATGATCAAAGATTGCCAATACCTTTCTAAAGAACGAGAATATTTTGAGAACTCTCTTTTTCCTTACATGGTTTTTAACAATTTAGCTGTTTCACTATAAAAAAAATGGAATTTTTATTTATTTTTTTCAATTTTCACTTCAATTAAATTATAATCTCTTGTTCCTAAACCAATTTCTTCAGCCAACTTTAATTGTAATTCCCAGTGTCTTGACTCTTTCCCACTAAAATCCATTTCTCCGCTCTCAGGATTAAACCAAGGTGTATGAGAAAACCATTCATGAGGTCCTTGAGTTGGTAAACCCTCCACTTCAGAAAGAACAGAATGAGGACTAATCGAAGATTTATGTATAAGATCTACAGTTGCTTGGTCTAAAGCAACAGGATCTAAAGATGCTAAAACTCCAATATCTGGAACAAATGGGATATCTGAACCTCCTGTACAATCACACTGGTAGGTGATATCTATTGCATAATTAATATAAAAGATTTTATCTTTCCCAAAATATTCGACTACTCCCTTAGCATTATCGACCATCTGTGTAACGAAAACTTCACGAGGAACGCTGCCGATATTAATAACTTTATCTTTGCATACCGAAGCACACATGTAACAAAATTTACATTTTTCTTCTTTGAAAATTAATTTATTATCTTTATCTTTAGATAATGCGTTGGTAGGGCATATATTAATACAGCTTTTACACTCAGGATTACAATTATCGAAATTAATCTCAAATGTTTTCCCCGTATGAGCTTCAACTTTTCCACCCTTCGAAACACAACCAATTCCGAGGTTCTTTATTGCCCCTCCAAACCCTCCGCTAATATGGCCTTTAAAATGCGATGCTAATATCATATAATCAAAGTCTCTTAAACGTCCTGCCACTAAAACGTCATTAAATATCTTTCCATTAATTTTTTGAACTTCAAGATCAGCTCCAACTTTTCCATCTAACATAAGAATTGGAGCACCCATGGTTTCTTTTGTAAATCCATGCTTTAGAGCTGTTTCTAAATATTCTGCTTCAGATGATCGACCAGAGTATTCTGTATGAACCCCTGAAACACTTTCGGGTAGACCCCATCCACAAGATTCTGCTACTGATGGAATCCCACCTAGATCTTTGACATAATCACATAAGAATCGTATATAGCTTGGGCGCAAGTATCTTGTGTTCTCTAATGCACCAAAATGTGTTTTAATTACTACTTTATCACCTTTCTTAATCTTTTGCTCAATTCCAATTTCTCTCAAGGCTAAAGAACCTTTAAATTTGCTCATACTTTGCTTATGAACGTGTGTTCGAGCCGTAAAATAAAAAACATCTGATTTCATTATCCATTACTTTAAATAAGTTCTATTAAATTCATACAAATAATTAGAATTTATAAGATAAGTCAAAAAATATTTTAACGCTAATTAATTCTATTAATATAATATATAAATAAAAAAATAGCTCAGAAAATAATAAAAAAGAATAAGATGGTATTTTAATGGCTCGCTGCCCCGAATGCGGAGGTTTTATGAAATATCATTCAGCCATAAAACAGATGGTTTGTCAATCATGCGGACTTTCGTTAACTAGACATGAATTAGATGGGTATTGGAAAAAAGTAAGAAGTGAAAATATTACAGAAACTGACAATATGCAACAAAAGAAAAATCGGCGTAAAGAATGGTTAGAGTGGTATTCCTCCTCTAAAGAATCCAAGGAAAAAGATTTTTAGAAATCAATATTAATAAGTTAGATTTTCTACAAAATAAGAGAATTCTATTTAGAATTAAGAAAAAAGAGAGTTATATTGTTTTAGACCATTGAGCTATTACCTATTAATTAAATTTTCTTTGTAAAATGTCTTCTAACAGTTCTGCTAATTTTAATGCAGGGATATCTAACAGTGTTATCTCTAAATGCCTTCCACGAGTAGCCTCTTCGATTCTTACTGTTTTAGACGCCATAATTTTTAACTGAGTAAGTTGGCGTACGTATTTTCTAAAACTCATTTTAACATGAGGTTCAATAGAATAATTCTCACATATAGCATTATATTCTTCAAATGCATCGTCAACTAAAGTGAAAGGTTCGTCATTATTAATTAATGACCGCACAATTCCGTATAAGGCTAAGAGCTCTTGATCTTTTAATTGATCTATAATATCACTTCTGAAAGTAGGATACACATCATTAGACGCCTCTCTAATAATATCAGCAGTTATACGATCAAGTCCTTCCTTATCACAATAAGATCCACTTTTACGTAAAATTTCAATCCCATGTCTCATGTTTTTATGATCAACTACGATTTGTGAAACTATTATTAAAAGTTCTTCATCGATCACATTTTCTTTTAACGCCAATTCACTGCGATATTTCAAGATTTGCTGTGATTCATCAAAATCATAAGGCTTAAGTTGGATTTTCTCATTTAGTCTACTTAATATTCTTTCATTCTCAATTATCATCCAATCTTTACTTCTAGAAATTAACAATAGCGACAATTTCGCATTTTGGTGACCGAATGTTTCCGCAATGTCCAAAAATGCAAGTACTTCATCTGGTTTGAGAAGATGAATCTCATCTATTATTAATAACATGTAGCCTTTCTCCCGAATCAGTTGCGAAAGAATTAACTTTAAAGCCTCGTCGTCCGAGAAACCGCGCCCGCTACCATGTTGATATTTGGCGAGGAGCTCTCTAATTATCTTACTCTTAGAGCGAAAATTGATGCAATTAAAATATTCTAAAAATAATTTAACATCATTTTCAATTGCTATAGTTCTAAAATTTTTTCCAAAATAGCGCGCTGTACATGTTTTTCCCACTCCTCCTTTCCCTAAGATCAAGCAATTAACAGAAGGTTGTTCTTTTTCCTCCATAATTCTCCTATAATTAAATATCAATGTTTTTAAAGCTTCATCGCGACACATTAATTTTTCTGGTACATAACTTAAATCAAGAGAACTCGCTTGTCTAAAAACCGACTTTTTCATAAATTGCTTTCTGAATTCATCCTCGTCCATTGTAAATCGAGAAAATCTGGTATATAATTTTGAAGTATAAGTAATAAAAGAACAATTTAAGTATAAATTTTCTTATACTTGTTAAATTTTGTTTTTTCTATAAAAAATTTATTAATTAAAAAAAATAGATTATTATCTACAATTTATCCAAATTGTTTAGAGGATGCATTTGCGAATAAGATTCCTTTAATTTAGTTATATCGTTCTTAGCGTAAATCCGTGTTGTATTTGGACTTGAATGACCTAAAATATCCTGTAATTCGCTAATATCCATACCTGAACGTCGTAGATGGGTTGCTCCTGTATGTCTGAAAACATGGGGAGTTATAATTTTAGAATCAGCAAACCCGCATTTTTCTTTAATTATTTTAATATCTGTTTGAACGACTCGAGGGCTTAATTTTTGGTTCCTTGTATTTACTAAAAGATAATCTTCAGAATCGTAACTTATCCTATTTTTAAGATATTCTTTAAAAATTTCTAGTGTTTTGTGATCAACGGGTACAATTCGTTCCTTATTTCCTTTTCCCCTGAGTTGTATATATCCTCTTTCAAAATCAATATCTCTAATTCTTATATTACATAACTCGCTCACTCTTGCCATCGTCGAATATAATAACCTGATAATCAAATAATATCGGTTACCTTTTCGAGAGTTGAATAATTGGCGATCCTTCAATTTATTAAAAATCACTTCCATATCAGAAATTCTCAAAAACTTGGGTAGACTCTCTTCAAGTTTAATTTTCGGTGTCTTAATTGTACTCATGGGATCTTTTTCCATAAACTCATTCAAGGTTAGAAATTTAAAATAAGAACGCAATGAGGCAATTTTTCTTCCAATTCCTTTTTTAGTATAGTTCAATTCATTTAATTTTTTTAAGAATAAACGTATTTTTTGGCGTAGTAGGGGAGAATTAATATATAAATCCCCTACAAGTTCAATGAATTTCTGAAGATCATAACGATATGCCTTAATAGTGGAGGAAGCACATCCTTCTTCAACTTCTTTCGCAATTAAAAAGTCTTCTATAAAATCAGAAATTTTATAGGTTTCCATGATGATTACAATATGATCGTGATATTACATAATAGATTGTAATATCCAAGTAACATTTAGAGTAAAAAGTTGACACTCTAATACTACATTATATTAATCTGGACTAAATTTTATCTTTTCCAATTCTTTTTTTAAATTTAATCGGTTTCAAAAAATCATAATAACTGATTTTGGCCAAACTTTAATTAAAAAGATGATTTTCATGTTCCGATATAAGATTATGCATTTTTTTTTCTATATTTTGGAACTTTTCTAAGTTCGCTGATATATATTAGAAAGGCATTTATTTTGTTAAGCCTTCCCCATACCATCCTTGTTTAATATATAGATATGCATTCATTGCTGCAGTTGTTGCTTCCCCTACTGCTGTAGCGACTTGTTGAATTCCACCTGTTACATCTCCAGCGGCATATATACCAGGAAAATTAGTTTCTTGATTTCTATTAACTTTAATGTAATTATCCTCATCAAGTTCTATCCCTGCCTTTTTCGCTAAATTACTCTGTGGCTCAACTCCTATTGCTATGAAGAGAGCTTTTACACCAATATTAGAAGTTTCGCCAGTTTTATGATTTTTAATTTTTAACTCTGCCAATTTGTTATCTTTAGGTATTGCTTCTTCAATAGTGCAATTATACATTGGTACAACATTGGGTAATGAATCAACTTCATCTACAATACATGCTTCTGCTCGCATACAATGTCGTCTATGTATAAGATAAACCTTTTTTGCTACGCCTGAAAGATAAATTACCTCTAAACCAGCGGCATTACCACCCCCAACTGTAGCAACTACTTGATCTCGAAATAAAGGACCATCACATGTAGCACAGTAAGATATTCCATTACCTACTAATTCAAACTCATTAGACAATCCAAGTGTTAGATGTTTTGAACCAGTAGCAATTATAATCGCTCTGCCTTTTGTGTCTCCTTCATAAGTAGTTATAGTCATTTTCTTTGGATTGATTGCTGAAACTTCACTAAAGAAAAAAGTAGTTCCCCAATTTTCAGCTTGTTCTCTCATTTTTTCAGTTAACTCAAGACCATTGATACTACTGAATCCTGGATAGTTTTCAATCTTGGGAGCGGTTCCAGCTAGACCTCCAAAACCTTTTCCCTCATAGAGAGCAGTTTTTAAACCCATTCTTCCCCCATAAATAGCTGCTGTTAAACCTGCGGGTCCACCCCCTATGATGATAAGATCGAATTCATTTTTTTCAGACAATTTTAATCCCTATTACATTGTAGATTTATTTAAGTATACAAATTGTAATCTTAAAAATGGTATAAATTTTTTCTAATTTTGTTCTTGATTGACTTATTCTTTCTTTAATTGCCGAAGATATTTACATGCGTTTATTCCTGCTCGTGCACCCTCTGCTGTGGCAAATACTACTTGAAAAAGTCCCCCCGTGCAATCTCCAGCAGCATAGACTCCCTTAAGGTTCGTTTTTTGGTCTTCATCAACTTTTACATTTCCCATATCATCCAATTCTACTCCAGCTTTTTTAAAGATTGAATTTGAGGATATATGAGATAAAATAAATAAACAACTTAATTCAAATTCCTTTATTTCTTCATGATCTTCTGATTCAGGTTTAGTAGACTTACAAATAATTTTATCAAGCATACCTTCTGAATCGGGAACTGCTTCAATTATTTCCATATTTTCAAAAATTTCAATTCCAGTTTCTTTTACTTGATATAACTTTTCGGGTAATTTTTCAATTCCTACATTTGTGATTATTCGAACTATACATCCCATTTGGTGAAGAGCCAAAGCATCTTCCAACATTTCTTCGTCATTACCAAATAAATAGACCACTTTATCTTTATATAATGGACCATCATTTAATGCACTATACGAAATGCCAAAACCAAGTAAAATATCCTCTCCTTTTATTATTTCTTTTCGAGTACCTCTACCAGCAGCAATAATAACCACATCAGAAGTTATGTCAGCTGTTCTGGTTGAGGTTCTATTTACACCCATTCCAAGCATTAATGAAATTACATCACCTTTGATTATTCTAATATTTTCTGAATAACTCTCAGTATGAGCTCTAAATTTCTCTAATAGATGCTTTCCTTTAATATCAATTTCTCCTGGCCAATTTTGAATTTCTTTTGCTCTAACTAAGGCGGATAACTCTTTTCCATCAAGAATTATTACATCTCTATTTGCTCGAGCACAGTAAATACCAGCACTCAACCCTGCTGGGCCACTACCAATAATTAGTATTTCACATTTAAATTCATCCATGAGTTACACTCTTAAAATTAATTACTAATGAAATTTAAAATAAGTGTAAGGTTTTATTTTTGAAAAATCTCCTTTTGTAATTATAGTAAGAATAATGTGCTAATTAATTTAATATTATAATTAAAATATCTCATATTGAATAGATATATATAGAAATTGTAATCAACTTATAATTTAGGTTCTAATAATTTATTATGAAATAGAATAAAATATTAAAGAAATCAAACCTAACAGAATCATGGTTGCTCCCATTCCTTGTCCCATTGTTTTTGCTGAAAGCTTTTGTACATAATTTGAAACTATTAAACCTGTAAAAAAAGAACCTATGCCTAAATATAAATTGAATTCCCAATTAAAATAAAATTGACCGTTAATCACAAATCCTAAAATTTGATAAGAAAAAAAAGTAAAAATACACATAAAAATACTCAAAATTAATGCAGTTCCTACACTCTTCTTAAGAGGATAGCCATATAACACTATTAAAACAATTGTAATTATTAAACCTGAATTTGCTCCAAACATACCCGAATTAAGCCCTACAATTATTCCTAATATAATAGCTAACACGAAAAATAATTTTGAATATGGTTTAATAAAGCTTTCTATATTATTATCTCGTAGATTTAATTTATTATCGTTCATTTTATCAATTTCTGCTGGATCTGCATAACCGTTTTTATACTTAGATAACTTTTGAGTAATTTTAAGCACCATTTCTTTCAAGCTCTCAGAGGTAGGAAATCCCTTAGAAAGAATTGTAGACCCAAGGAAAATAATGAAGATGGGCAAAAACCATCCAAAAATAATGCTTAAAGGGGTTAATATTAAAAGAATTACTCCAAAAAATGAGGCAATTAAAGAAAATATTATTAATATCATAATATTCTTGTTGAGATAAAATTGTCGTTTTCTCATATAGTTAATTGCTACAGAAATTGCTGCAATAAAGTCATTTAAAAGATTCACAGTTATTGCTATTAAAACATCTCCAGTAATTAAAAGAATTAAAGGTACTATAACTCCTTGTCCTGTTTGCCCTACAAAACACATGCTAATACCGACAAGCGCACCAATAAAAATAAACAGAATTATTTGATAAACTTCTAAAGCCAAAGTAAATATGCCTTTTTTTGTTGAGTTTCTAATTTATTAATTACGTTTGAATGAAAACTTACTTTAAAATTCAAAATATTTTAATGATTTAAGAAATTTTGTTTGATATTATTACACTATTGTGTTATAAAAAATTTAATAAAAATATAGTAAATATGTGAAAAAGTATGGATGTACCATTAATTTTATTGGTTGCATTAATTGCAGGTATAATTTCCATTGGAATGGCTTTATATTTTGCTAAATTAGTACTGAAAGAAGACCCAGGAAATGAAAGAATGGTTGAAGTATCTGGGTATATTAAAAAGGGATCTAAAACATTCCTAAAAGTTCAATACAAAATATTAGGGATTTTTGTAGTTGTTTTAGCAGTAGCACTATTATTTTTACCTTCTCCATTTGAACAAAGCACTACATATAATAGATTGATCCCTGGTGCTTTAAATTGGGAACAAATGATTGCTTATATTATAGGTTCTTTTGGATCAATGATGGCTGGCTATTTAGGAATGATGACGGGCGTAGAAACTAATACACGTTCTGCTCAAGGTTGTACAGTGAGCACTAAGAAAGGTTTCGATATAGCTTTTTTTGGTGGTGCAGTTATGGGTCTTGCAGTTGTTGGCGTAGCTTTAATTGGTATTTCTGTCCTATATTGGATTATCCCAGATCCTATGATTGTTTTAGGCTTCAGTTTTGGTGCTAGTAGTGTCGCTCTTTTTATGAAGTCAGGAGGAGGAATCTACACCAAGACAGCGGATGTAGGTGCTGATCTTGTTGGAAAAGCTGAATACAATCTTCCTGAAGATGATCCACGTAATCCAGCTACTATCGCTGATAATGTGGGAGATAATGTGGGTGATATTGCTGGGATGGGAAGTGATTTATTTGATTCATATGTAGCATCAATTGTAGCTGCTATGATGTTAGCTGCAACCTTATCTATTATAGGCACAATATGGGGAACCATGTCTGATGCTATTAGATATACTTTTGTAGTATTTCCTGTCGTCTTAAGCGGTGTTGGATTAATTGCTTCTCTGATTTGCATTTACTTAATTAAAATTAAAAAGGGAGAAGATCCTGGAAAGTTATTAAACTTAGGAACATATTTAGCTACAATTGTCTTTGGAGGTTTAGCTGCGATAATTACCGCAGTTATGACATTGGGATTAAGTAATGAAGAGATGATATTCTTATGGAAGCTTTATTTTGCTGTAGTGATTGGATTACTTAGCGGGCTTGTTATAGGATTTACAAGTGATTACTTTACTAGTGATGACAAGAAACCAACAAGAACTATCGCAAAATCAGCACAGGAAGGTGATGCAGTAGTCATTCTTAGTGGATTTTCTTATGGTTTATTAAGTGTTGTGCCCCCTGCTATTGGGATTGTAGTTGCGATGGCAGCAGCTTACTTACTAAGCGGACTATTTGGGGTAGCAATGGCAGCAGTAGGTATGCTTGCAATTGTGGGAACTATTGTCTCTAATGATGCATATGGACCAATTGTTGATAATGCGAGAGGTATTGCTGAACAGGGTGATTTAGGGGAAGATGTTATTCGAACTGCAGATAAATTAGATTCAGCGGGAAATACAGCAAAAGCTATTACCAAAGGTTTTGCTATTGGCGCAGCAAATCTAACTGTACTTGCTTTAATGTTCTCATTTGCAACTGAAGCAAATGATATTCAATCAGGTACGATAGATGTAGTGAATTTACTTAACGTAGATGTTTTAATTGGTGCATTTATTGGAGTAGTTGTACCGGCATTATATTCTGCTCTACTAGTTCTTGCAGTTCAAAGAAATGCTGCTAAAATGGTCGATGAAATCAGACGACAATTTGAAGAGAATCCTAAGATATTGACAGGTGAACAAGCAGCAGATTTTAATAAATGCATCGCAATCGCGACTAAAGGTGCTTTGAAAGAACTTATATTACCAAGTATAATTGCAATCGCGATACCCATTTCAGTTGGAATTTTGTTTGGAGTTGCAGCATTAGGTGCATTCCTAACGGGTGCGATTTTATCTGGTTTTGTTTTCGCAATCTTTATGTCGAATGCAGGAGGAGCCTGGGACAATGCAAAGAAATGGATTGAGGATGGTAACCTTGGAGGGAAAGGTACCGCAACGCATAAAGCCTCCATTACAGGTGATACAGTTGGAGATCCATTTAAAGACACTGCAGGACCAAGTATTAATACTCTATTAGTAGTAATGTCATTAACAGCATCTATCTTTCTTGGATTTCTGATGCTTTTTGGCAATGGAGCAGGATTATTGATATTTTAATTAATTTTAAAAATAATTTATTTTTTCTTTTTTTTCAAAATTTATAGATGAGTGGTTTAAGTAACAATTTAATTTTTTAAAAGTCAATTTTAATAAAATTAAATAAAATTACTGAATTTCTCAATATTAAGATTTTTAAATTAAAGAACGAAAGAATAAAAGTCTAAAAATGATAGAAAATGTTTGATAAATCTAATTGTTCTGAATGTAAAAATATTGATTGTTTGACTCGATGTCAATGGATAGATATTGATAAAGAGATAGCTAAGACTGAAATGGGAAAAATGATAAATGGAGAGGATTCATTCGTCTTAAAGGAATGCGTTACATGTTTTGCTTGCGATGAGTATTGTCCGTATAATTCACATCCCTTCGATATGATTACAGAATTACAAGAAAAATACAACAGTTATAATATACATCCAAAAATGATAGGAACTGCAATTAGCAATTTCAAACCTCATGATCAATTAAGATTAAAAGAAATCGATCCTGAAAAACCAGTTTTAAATAAATGTGCTTTCCCAAAACAAAATGCTAAAAATATGGAGGGACCATTATTTGAAAATTTGCAATATGTTAGCGGACTCTCTTATTTTTGTAATTTGTTATATCATCACCTTGCTAAAGATTCTGTAATCAGAGAAAGAGCTCCAATAATAATAGATAATATTAGAAAGCAAGGTATTAAAGAAATGATATGTTTTCATGAGGAATGTTATGGATTTTATAAGTCTTATTGTCCCCGTAATAACATTGAACTTCCAAAAGATTTCAAACCAATTCATATTTACGAATATCTTTATAATTATTTAAAAGATCACGAATCAGAGATAATAAAGCTTGACATGAAAATGGCTTATCAAAGATCTTGTTCTAATCGTTTTATACCCGAAACAGACAAATGGGTAGATAAAATCTGTGATTTAATTGGAGTTGAACGCGTTGCTAGAGAGTATGATAGGGAAAACGCCTTGTGTTGCACAGCTGGATTTGCAGCACTCGGAAAGTCTGATTTAGTAAAACCTACTCAAACTAGAAATGTTAAAGATATGCTTGATCATGACGCGGAAGTTTGTGCTTTTACTTGCCCACAGTGTAAAGAAACGTTAGGATCAATGGTGGAAAGAAATGGATTAAAATCATACTTATTGAGTGATTTATGTAGACTTGCTTTAGGAGAAGAATTAGGCTATTAACAATCTTATTTTGATTAATAGTTTTCCTCTATAAGAAATTTTTTTTTTTTTATAATATTATTAAAACGTTTTGCTTTAACTTTTACATCAATAAAATCAATAAATCTATCCAATATGAATAAAAATGTTTGACAAAACTAATTGTGTTAATTGTGAAAATATTGATTGTTTAACTCGCTGTCAATGGATTGAATTAAGTAATATTGAAGATGCTCGAATAGAAATAAGTAAAATAATAAATGGAGAAGACTCATATGTCTTATCAAAGTGTGTTACTTGTTTTGCGTGTGATGAGTATTGTCCTTATAACTCTCATCCTTTTGATTTGATTACAAAATTACAGGAAAAATATAATTCTTTGAAAATTGCTCCTAATATACTTGAAAGTACAATTAAAACTTATGCTCCTTATGATCAGGTTAGGTTAAAAGATATAGATACAAATAAACCTGTATTAAATAAATGCGGATTAGCAAAAGTTAATTCCACAAATCTGCAAGGTCAATTATTTGATAATTTACAATATGTTAGTGGTCGCGACTATTTTTGTAATTTAATGTTTCATCATTATGCAAGAGATTCGGTTATCAGAGAAAGAGCTCCAATCATACTAGATAATATTAAAAAACAGGGAATTAAGGACATGATATGTTTTCATGATGAATGTTATGGGTTTTATACCTCTTATTGCTCCCGTAATAATATAGAACTTCCAGAAGGTTTCAAACCAATCCATATATACGAATATCTTTATAATTATTTGAAAGATCACGAGTTAGAGATAAAAAAGCTTGACATGAAAATGGCTTATCAGAGATCTTGTTCAAATCGTTTCATTCCTGAAGTAGATAAATGGGTAGATAAAATCTGTGCTTTAATAGGAGTTGAACGAGTTGCAAGAGAATATGATAGAGAAAATGCATTGTGTTGTGGGGGTATATTTGCAGTTTTAGGAAAGAGACCTTTACTACAAAAAACTCAAAATGATAATATCAATGATATGTTAGAACATAAAGCAGAAGTATGTGTATATAGTTGTTCCATGTGTAAAGAAGCTCTTGGAAATAGAGTTGAAAGAAAAGGAATCAAAAATTATCTACTTAGTGATTTATGCAGAATGGCTTTAGGAGAGCAATTAGATTATTAAAAGATAAAAAAATTAATTTATAAATTCTTTCTATTAACTCTATTTATTTACTCCTATATCTAGTCTATCTAAAATTTCTAACAAGTCTATTACTTCAAAGCCCAAATTGTATTTTTCATTTGCATCTGACAAGTTTGTTCTACAGAATGGACATATTGAAGATAATACAGATGCACCTGTTTCTTTAGCTTCTTCTAACCTTTCTTTTGAGACATCTACCGACCATTCTGGATATCCTATCTTCACGCCTCCTCCCGCTCCACAACACCAAGCGTTTTCTCTGTTTCGGCGCATCTCTACCAATTTAATTCCAGGAATTTTCTTATATACTTCTCTTGGGATCTCGTACATCCCCATATGGCGACCTAAGTGACAGGGATCATGATAAGTTACTGTTTTTTGAAATTCTGAATTGATAGAAATATTGTCTTCATCTAAAAGTTTCTTAATTAATTCAACGGTGTGATATACCTCAAATCCATAAACTGCATCTAACTTTAACCAATCTTTTTTTATAGTTCGATAGCAACCAGCACATGATGTTATCACTTTTTTAGCTCCAGTTCTATTAATCTGGTCAATATTATAGTTCATAAAATCTTTTACTGGTTTTGTTTGACCTGTTCGGAGTAATGGGCTACAGCAACAATGTTCATCAATCAAAGTAAAATTTATATTTGCTTTTTTAAGGAATCTTATAGTAGCATCTCTAAGGTCTTTTTGCCGATAATTAGAAGTGCACCCTATAAAGTAAACCCATTCTGCTTCATCTGGTAAATTATATTTCTCTTTTAACTGGGCATTATCTGAGTTTTGTTCTCCATATGGATTGAACATATTAGGATTTTCTGTTCTTTCTAACAAAACTTTTTGCTTTTCGGGACAAAATCCATTTTCAACAGCTAGTGCTCTGCCAGCTTCAATAAAGTCAACTAAAAAATCTTTAAATCTATCAAACCTACAATTTTCAGTACAATTTCCACATGTACTACAAGCATATATTGCGTTAACTGCACCTTCATTCAATTTAATCTCACCACTTAAAATACCATAAATTAGCCATAGCCTGCCACCTGTGCTGTAAGTTTCAAATCTAAATTTCTTATAACTTGGGCAATTAAAATCGCTAAAATCTTCTGTAAATTTACAATAACCACATCTAAAACATCGATGAACGATATCCTTCCAATCTTGTTTCTGTTCTAATGTCATTCTTATTTCACCTCCCAATTTCCTGGATTCATTATTCCATTAGGATCTAAGGTATCTTTAAGCGTTTTTAATAATTTCTTATAATTCGGATCCATTTTTTCAAGAACTAATTGTTGTCCCGCGAATTCTACTTTCCATGGAATTCCACCTAATTCTAAAGCAAGTTCATTCGTTTCATGAAGTGCATTTCTAGCATTTTCCATATCTTTTGGGTCTGCCCTGTTAAATGAATAAGAAACGAAAAGAATAATTGTATGGGTTCCACTCATCAATCTTGATCCTATTGTCGGAGGAATCCCATATTTCCTTGAAATTTCAGCAGCTTTTAAATATGCTTCTGGAATTTTTTCAAGTGGCATAAAGGCACCAACATATTCAAAACCACCTCCCTTTCGATAATCTGCTGCACCTGCTGCAAAAATAGGTTTTTCCATGTAGATTTTCTGCATTTTATCAGGAGCGTTCATGAACCTAGCGTTATTTTTTCTGTAAATTTTCTTCAATAATTTGGCCTGTTGATCTATTTCTTCTTGAGTATCTCCAGTAATATACGTCATTACAAATATGTAACCTTTCATCCATTCTGGTTTATCTTGCATTCCCAAAAGCAAATCTTCTGTAAATCGTTGTGTAGTTATGTTTAAGAGAAGATTAGGTAAGTCTTTTGGATCCTTCAATAACCCAAAAATTATATCTCGGAATTTTGGTTTAGGATATAATTTTAAAGAAAGTTTTGTTATAATACCCATAGTCCCAAAGGAACTAATAAACATACCTATAAAGTCTGGAATTGGACCTCTACTAAACCAATAATTCGAAGTTGCACAAGAGCCTAATTTACAAATATCACCATTCGGAAGTACAACTTCTAAGCCATTAATCATCGCACCATGGTCTCCATACCTTTGAGATAGATATCCAGAACCATGAATTAATACATTTCCTGCAACTGTAGCTGAAGGAGGTGCATCAGGAATAGGAGGTTGTAGATTAGGATACTGTTTATTCAAATGCGATAATAACTGACCTGTTGTAACTCCTGCTTCTATGAGTGCATAACGGCTTAATTCGTTTATTTCTATTATTTTATTCATCCGTTTCATATCTATAACTATTCCTCCTTTAATTGGAATTATTAAGCCGCTTAAAGTTAATCCTCCACCCATGGGTACAAGAGGAATGTGTTCTTTATTTGCAAGTTCTACAATTTTCTGAACTTCCTCAACTTTATTAGGCATTACTACAAAATTAACTGGCCTTGGTTCAGATGCTCCAGGATCTTGGGAATATATATAAAGATCTTCTTCCTTATTTGAAGCAAAATCTTGACCCACAATTTCTTCCAGATTTGTCATAATTTTATCTAAATTCATTTAAAAATCTCCTAAATTTTATTCTTAATAATTAAAGAGTTCTTCTTATGATTATATATAATTAATTACTAAATGATTTTGAATTAATAATTTATTAATTAAAGGAGATTAACATAAATATTACAATCAAAGAATCAAAGTAAATTGAAAATGAATATTGGAAGTATAGAAAGTGGAAAAATTATAATAAAAATAGTAGCATCTAATAGAACAAGTATGACTTTGCCAACCAACGAGAAATTCCAAGGAAAAGTTATCCAACCAGGGCATGATTCTTTTGCGACAATAGGTGAACATGGAATTGCAATGACTATTAAAATATTAGAAGGAAATTCAACCCATCTCATTTTATTTGACACAGCAGGTTATATGCAAACGGTAATTAATAATCTTATACAATTTAAAATAAAATTAAATGAAATTGAAAAAATAATTATAAGCCATGGGCATTTGGATCACTATGGGGCATTAATTCCAATAACCTCTGAATTGAAAGAAGGAAGTGAGATATATCTGAGCCCGATCTGCCTTGCAAAAGGTTATTATGCTAGAACGGAATCTGGAAATGAAATACCTTCTGAAGATTTTGGCATATCATTAAGGAAATTAAAAAAAGAAAGGAAAATAAAATATTCTAGGAGAACACCTATTAATAGAAATATTTTGTATAACCGAGCAATTGAAAATAATGTAAAAATTATTGAAACAACAAAACCTGATAAATTATACGAAGGAATAATAACAAGTGGAGAAATTGAGATTTTTGATAAAATGGAACTTCCAAAGGGATATTATTTAGGAAGAAGTAAGACAGAATATGAAAAACATACATTTCGAGAAGAAATTGCAGTATATGTAAATATTAAAGATAAAGGGTTAGTCGTCATTACCGGATGCAGTCATACGGGTATTATAAATATAATAAAACATGGTCAAAAATTAACTGGAATAGATAAAATTTACGCTCTTATTGGCGGATTTCATAAAGAAAGGGAAAGCACTAAAGATATTGAAAAAGTTGTTTCTTTTATAGAGGATTTAAATCCAGAAATAACGTGTGGTATGCATTGTACGGGTTTTGATTTCAATAGAATTATGCATCGTCACCCCTCTCATGTAATGGGAATAATAGGAACAGAATTTCATTTATAAAAATATCTCATATCGGAAATGAAAGAATGAATAACGTTTTGCCCGAGATAAATCTGGAAACAATTAACTCTTATATTGAAAAAAATTTGGATGATTTTTATATAAAATCTTCTGAACATCCCAACTTCAGTTCAAGTAAGGATGAAAAAATAAGTTGGGTTTTAGCTAAGAATGCTAATTGGCCAGATTGTATATTTAGAGCGGATTTTGCATATTTAAATGTTAAAAAAGAAATTAATAATGTAAAAAAGCTAATTCAAAAAGGAAAAGCACCTAATGGTTGGACAGTTGGTCCATTGACAAAACCTAATGATTTGGGTCCTTTGTTAGAGAAGTATGGTTTTTCTAATGTTTATCAGCAAGCAGGGATGGCTATAGAATTAAATGACATAGAGCAAATTGAAATGAATAAAAATGATTTAATTATTAAAAAAGTAGAAAATGAGGAATCTTTAATCCAATGGTCAGAAGTTGTCTCAAAAGTTTTTGGTATAAAAGTAGATTTGGGTTTGCTAAAATACTTGCTTTTACAAGAAGAATCTCACTTTTATTTAGGAAAAGTTAAAGAAAATCCGGTTTCAACACTAATGTTGTATCTTTCTTCTGGAGTAGCAGGACTTCACGCTGTGTCTACATTACCTGAATATCGAAGTAAAGGATTCGGACTTGCTATAAGCAGATCAGCTCTAATTGATGCCTTTAACATGGGTTATTATGTTGGGGTGCTTCAAGCGTCATCATTAGGTGAAACAGTTTATAGAAAATTAGGATTTCAAAAATATTGCGATTTTAAATCCTATGCTTTAGAATAAGGTAAGTTAAACCCTATGAAACAAAAATTTATATACTAATTTTACTTTTTTAAAAAAGAGACGAGTGAGATTTGGAGCTAACGGACCCATTGAGGAACCGAGGAACCTCACCCCACTCTCCAAGCAAGGTGTAGGCAACTACTACGATGAGAATCGTAATTTAGCAACTGAAACGACACTGCCTTCTTACGCATATTAATGACTTGGATATAAGCCAGAGAAATTGTAGGAAGGAATGGTTGGAACGAGCTAAAACCTTGGTGCAAGGCCAAATGAAAGCGATAATGTACTTGGAGCTAGCTTTAGGTAGGCCGCTTAGTTGGATGCTCCACCTGTATCTGGTGACGGGTACAGTACAGAAGGGTGGGTATAAATCTCAAGCGTCTCTTTTAATACTATACTTAGTAATATGCAAATATTTAAATATATAAAAGTTCTATTTATTTTGAAAGATTTCATTATAGCCATTCAAATAAAAGATAGAGGAACATTTCTATAAATGTCAAATATTTTAAGTGTTTCTTTAGTTCATGTAACATCTTATATAATGTATCATGTTAACAAAAAGATCAAAAGGAGTTTATGTATATGAAATATAAGAAATATGTCGTATTAGGCAGTGTTTTAGCACTCGTAAGCATTTTTATAGCATTCCCAACTAGAGTTGCTGCTGCTAATGAGATAGACTTACCAGCTGACTATTTTGTGACGATATCTGGTTCAATGCAAAATAATGATTACCTTTATTGGGAATTTACTTCAACACTGACGGATATAAAGGTTATGATACTAAATAATTATGAATATAATTATTTAATAGATAATGATATATTATTAACTACTATAACTATATTAAGTAATAATATGCGATCCGATTCTGGGTGGTGGAGGCCTCCATATTCCGATACGTGGCATTTAATTTTCGAGAATGTCGGAAGTTTTCTGACACACTTAACCTATAATGGTAAAAAAGATGATAATTATTTTTCAAAAATTATCCTTCCTAATGATTTAATAATTGGATACATTGGGTTTTTTATAGTACTAGGGATTGGTAGTATTACATTGGGCATACAGCATTCTAAATTAAAACGAGTATAAAATTCTATTTTGAATCTTCTATTTTTTTTAATTATCTTAAAAAATCTGTTTCTATAAAAATTACCTGAGTAAAAAACAATAAAAAATAAATAAATTCTTATTAAATACGAATTTTGGCTCGTTTATTGTGAATTTTTTATATTTATCAATTGAATTAAAATTGTCATCTTCTTCAAATCATAAGTTTTAAATAAAGAACAGTATAATATTTTTTCATGGGCTATAAAGATATCCTTGTTATCAAGGAAAAAGAAAATAGAGATTTTTTGCTATTTATTATTTTGTTAACAATCGCCTCAATATTAACTCAATTTGAATTTCATTCAGGTTTGTGGTGGAGAGGAGCAGAACTATTAACTTATGTTTCGAGTTCATTAATAATTTACTTTGTATTTTCCTTTATTTTAAGAGATAAATTACAAAAGTATTCCTTTTTTATAATTCCTCTGTGTTGGGTTTTATCATATCCATTTAATTTTTTCCTAACGCAAACAATTATTGGCGATTGGATATGGATCTTTTTAACTGTTTTTACTCTATTTTATTGGATTTTTATTACTGCAGCATTTTCGATGAATGATACCTACAATAGTGCGGTAAAATGGGATGAAAAAATTGGAGGAGGATTAAAATCTTCTAAAAATATATTAAGATGGATTTTATTCTTTGGAGGAACAGCCGTTTCTATAGTACTTTTATATATAAGTACCATTCTTATATTAGATTTTCAATATCATTCACTCGGATTTAAGTCAATAATTCTCTCGATCAACTTTTTTATGATATTGTATATAAGCCTCTTTTTTGGTATTAGTATAATAGCATTATTTTTTCATAAATCGTATCTATGGTTCGGTATGTATTTTCTCTTTGTTTCTATTTATGCTATTAAATTAATGATAGATTTTGGTAGATATGAATACACAGTTGGAAGCGAAATTCTCGGTTTAGAAATTTTCTCAATGGTCTTCAGTATATATTTATTACTTACTACTTTTGGTGATTTTATGGGTGAAAAATCCGATATAATAGCAAGTAAATTGAGAATTGCTAGACCAAGAACATTATCAATTTGGTTAATTTATTCTTTAGCTGAGACATTATATGCGCCAGATCTAATTGGAGATTTTGAGCTGTGGATGTTAGGTTATCTTTATCCATTCTTTGTCGGTGTGTTTGGATTCTATGCAATCTATGTGTATAATAAAAAATCTAAATTGAAAAAAAAAGAATTAAATGATTATATAGTAACTTATGAATCTGAGAAACCTAAAATTGAAACTGAGCAAAAAAAGGTATCTAAGGAGGAAAAAAAATTATTAAAGGTGAGGAAAAGCATAGAAAAGAAATTAGAATTTGTTGATTATTCAATTAAGAATAATAATGTAGAAACAGCACTTAAAAATTTACGAAAAATTAAAGAAGAAGCTGAAAAACATGAATTATTAGATTTACTTCTCAAAATAGAAGAAAAAATCGAATATTGCAAAAAAGAAATTTCTAAAATATAAAACATAATCTATTTATAATTATTAATTAAAAAATTATAACAAATTTAAAATACTCGAAGTGAAACTTAATGGAAAATAATACAAAAACAAGCTGGACATTATTTATTTTAATCTTTATTGGTCTTTGGATACTTTTTTTTGTAATTGGCTTTTTTGTGTTTAATACCAACGATTTAGATAAATTAAGTGCAAGAGTATTATATTACGGATTGTTTATGGTTTTAATCACATATTACAGTGCTAGAAGATACAATAAAACCGTTTCTCATCTTTCTTATCTCTTTTTAGATCTCCTACTTATAGCCTTAGCATTTGTTATATTTCTTGGTTTGAAGTATTATACCTCTATAGCAGGAGTATATTAATATTCATAAGAAAATTTGAGCATCTGTAATTATTTTCTCTAATTTTTTATATCAAAGAATCTTAACCATTTCTATTGACAATATTGTTGTATCAAGTTTATATATATAAGGATAATAATGATTATTATGAAATCTTACAAAAAATATATATCAATTTTTACGGTTTTGACGCTAGTTCTTCTCTTCAGCGCTACTATTACGAGAGTTAGCAAGATTAACTTAAATTCCAAATTAGATAAACAAAAAGATTCAGATGTAAACTATAAACACGATGATTTTTTAGGTAATCTCCATACGAGTCAAGCGGAAGATGTTTATGAAGAGAATGATATTCGTACTTCAGCTTATGACCTCACATTATACGAAAATACATGGTTGAGCACTATTGGTGGTTTTGGAGTCCAGAAAGATGATGACTGGTATGAAATTGAGATTACCACTGGATATCTTCGATTGGTGGTACACCTCCTTTTTTATGACAACGAAGGTGATATAGACATTAGTGTTTACAACAGTGTTGGGACGTGGGTAACTGGGAAGACTTCGACAACAGATAATGAATACATCGATTATACTCTTCCATCATCCGGGACGTATTACCTAAGGATTTATTATGGTAATGCTGGAAATACTTATGACTTATTATGGGATGATATTAGTACAGGAGCAACAGATGATTATTATGAAAATAATGATGGTTATACAACAGCATATGATATTTCTAGTAATGAACGAGTATGGTTAAGTTCGATTTCTGGGTTGGGGATTCAGTCAGATCAAGATTGGTACGAAATCTATGTTAATTTTGATGCATTACGTGTAATTGTATTCTGTATTTTTTCTCACCTAGCAGGAAATGTTGATATTGAACTTTATGATTCTACCCTTACTCTCTTAACAACCAGCTGGTCTACGACTGACAACGAAGGTCTTGATTATACAGTTTCTTCTTCTGGGACTTATTATATATTAGTCTATTGGGGTAACGGAGGGAATACATACGATCTCTGGTGGGATGATTTACCTTCTACTGATGATTGGTATGAGGACAATGATATACGTACTTCGGCTTATGATCTTTCATCAGCTGAAAATACATGGTTGAGCGAATCTAGCAATGGATTGGGTATTCAGAGTGATAATGATTGGTATAAAATCGATATTACTTCTGGCTATGAACACTTGGCTGTCTCTCTTACTTTCAGCGACGCAGCTGGCAATATCAATATTCAAGTTTATGATAGTACTGGTTATCTTATTATGGGTAGCTATTCAGCAACAGATGATGAATATATCGATATTATACTCCCAACAAGTGGAATTTATTATTTAAGGATTTATGGCGATAATTATGGAAACCTATACGATTTATGGTGGGATGATTTAATTCGGCCGACTGACGATACTTATGAACAAAACGACGTTTATTCAACTGCTTATAGCCTCAATGCCTATGAAACGTATTGGCTAGCTGAAGTTCAAGGTGCTGGAATTCAAGCAGACCCTGATTGGTATCAAATCTCGATAACCAGTGGTTATGAGAATTTAATTGTGGATTTAAGATTCACTCATTCTGAAGGAGATATTGATATTTCTATTTATGCTAGCGATGGTACTACCTATATCACAGGGAGTTTTTCCGTTACCGATAATGAATACATTGATACTATTCTTCCATCAAGTGGTATTTATTACATTAGGGTATTTGGTGCGAATGCTGGAAACCTATATAATTTATGGTGGGATGATTTACTTGCACCTACTGATGATAACTATGAGGAAAATGATGTTTATACAACTGCTTATGACCTCACGATGGATGAACTTACGTGGTTAAATACAATAGATGGGTACGGAATGCAATCAGACGATGATTGGTATGAAATCTTCATAACCAGTGGATATGAAAATTTACTAGTGAACTGTACTTTTAGTAACGCAGCTGGTGATATTGATCTTTCTGTTTACGCTAGCGATGGTACTACCTATATCACGGGGAGTGGATCTGTTACCGATAATGAATACATAGATACTATTCTTCCATCAAGTGGAACATATTATATTCTAGTTTATGGTGATGATGCAGGAAACACATATGATTTATGGTGGGATGATATAATCCCTAGTGCTGTGGATGATGCATACGAACCAAATGATCTTCCCATTAGCGCTTACGATCTCACAAGCTATGATGGTGTATGGTTAAGTACAATTGCAGGTCTAGGAATACAGTTAGATTTTGATTGCTATGAGATTTATGTCCCTGTGGGATCTGAGCGTGTAGTAATAGAATGTACTTTCACACATTCGCTAGGAGATGTTAACATTCAATTATGGAATACTACTGGTGGTATAACTGCCAGTTTCTCAACAACAGATGATGAATACATTGATTTTATTGTACCCTCAGCTGGGACGCATTATATTATAGTTTATGGGGATAATTCTGGAAATACTTATGACTTAATGTGGGACGCTTTAGCACCCGTAGTTGATGATGCATATGAGGAAAATGATCTCTATACGGGAGCTTATGATCTTACATCTTACCCAGATACATGGTTAACAGACATATCTGGACCTGGGATCCAGGCCGACTTCGATTTTTATAAAGTCGCAATAAGTACACCAAGCCAACGAATAATAATTGATCTCACGTATACCTATTCCGAAGGAGCCTTAGTTCTTATGCTTACTGACAACTCACTTACTCCCTTAGCAATTAGTAATACAACAGCTAATAATGAGCATATAGATGTTACCCTTACATCGACTGGAACCTTTTATATCATAGTTGCTGGATTAGGTGCGGGTAACGCATATGATTTAAAATATAGTTTAACAACAGCAGGAGGACAAAAACCTATTCCTGGATATAACGTGATATTCCTTATTGCTATGGTATTTGGGATTTCTGTAATACTAATAAGAAACCGATTCAAAAAATTAACCAGAAATTAAGTAAATAAGAAAATAATATAATTCTCATTAAATCTTTTTCCTTTTTTTTTCTTTAATGTCAAATCGCACTCACCCGACAAAAATAAATGGGCTCTTT
>JAHPZE010000035.1 GCA_019058365.1 Promethearchaeota archaeon
GGATAAAAAGAAAGAAAAAATAAAAGAAAAAAAAATAAATCATTAAATACTGAAATAGAAAAGAAAAAAAACTTGACTTTGGTCTATTTAATGTAGCTATGAGCATTTTTTAAGCGTTTTTCCGCTTCTTGGACAATATCTTCTATAATTTTACTTACAGATTCTAAACTTTTAATAATACCTATGCTCTGCCCTAATAAAACCGCTCCTGAAGTAATATCTCCCGTGTACGCTGCTTCATAGGCTCTTCCTTCTTCTATTATATCTTCCTGAGACATAGCTGCTTCTTCAGCTATCTTTGCGTCTTTATCTGATACAAGCCCATGATGCAAAGAATATTCATTTTTCCAGAGCCTTATTGGTCCTAGTGCGCCAGTTACTAATACTGTATCTTGAGCTTTTGCAGAAGGAATTACCCCTTTATAGGTTTCACTAAATTCACTTTCTTTAGATGCAATAAATCTAGAACCCATTGCGATAGCTCCTGCACCTATAGCTAAAGCAGCTGCAAGTCCTTCACCCGTAGCAAAACCTCCACATGCTATTACGGGAAAATCTGGATATTTTTCCATAACTTGTTGAAGTAGAACTAAAGTACTAATTTTCTCATAAGATTGATGTCCTCCACCTTCTCCACCAGTTACTACCAATCCATCCACGTTAGATGCAACACATTTATCTGCAAGCCATAATGCGGGGGCTACATGAAAGTGTTTAATATTTGATCCACTTTCCTTTAATTTTTGAAAAGATTTTGATTGTTGTAATGTTCTTGAAGATCCAGCACTCGTGATTGCATAAAGACACTGCTCTTTCAATCTTTGATTTTCCATTATAAACTTTGGAATATCTTTGACAAACTGTGGTGCATGAGTTTCCCTTCGAGATGTTCTTATATTAAAGCCAAAAGGTTTATCAGTATGCTCTACAACTTTAAGCATATTTTCCTTCATTATATCTACTGGATTCCTTCCTTTCATATAATCGCTTAAAAGAGCACTATGACTTAACACACCTAAACCACCTGCTTCAGATACAGCACTTGTTAATTCGGTTGTGTAAAAAGGACCCATTGGAGCTGCAACAATAGGATGTTTAATTCCAAACATTTTGGTTATCTTTGTCTCTAAAACCATGTTTATCACTTTCTTAATATAAGAAATTTATTTACTTAATACTAAATTATTAAATTAATATAAATTATTAAATGTACATATTTCATTTATGAATTAATACTATCTTTATAATCTATTAAAGAAGTAGATGAAAATGTGATTTAAATGCAGAGAGAAAAGCTAAATATAATAATTTATGGTACAGGTGCTATTGGTGCTACACTTGGAGGTTGGTTGACTAAAACTTACGAAAATATTTATTTCTTATCTAGAGGAGAAAATCTAAAGGCTTTAAAATCAAATGGATTGATTCTATATGAAAATGATAAAAAAAATTCTGAAGTAATTCCTGTAAATGTAATTGAAGATTTAAATGAAATAGATTCGGTTAATATTATTGTTATAACAGTAAAAAACTATGATCTTGAAGAAGTGGCTAAAGATATTTATGAAAAGATAGGAGATGATGCTATTATTGTAGGTTTGCAAAATGGTGTTGAAAATCAAAAAATTCTCCCAAAATATTTTTCAAAAGTAATATATGGAGTAATTGTAATATCTGCATGGATGGATAAGCCTGGTGTATTTGGTACAAGAGGAAAAAACCAAATTATTCTTGGTACTTTAAATGAAAATAACCAGCAGATATCGGAAAAAATTACTGGTATTTTTAATAAAAGTTTTCCAACAATATTAACAAAAAATTTTCAAGATGCGGCTCATTCTAAATTAATTACAAATCTAGGAAATTCAATATTTACACTTATAGACCAAGAAAATCAATTTGATGAAGCTGTCTTTAAACTATGGAAAATATTTGTAAATGTTTTCTTAGAAGGTGTGAAGATAGTAGAAGCTGCTGGATATAAAGAATATAAGCTTAAAGGTTTACCCACTTGGGATATTATGAAATTTGCATTGAATTTAAATAAGAAAGTAGCAGTAAATAATTTTAAAGAGGGAATACAATTTTATTGGCTCAATAGCATGACACAAGATATGTTACTACGTCAAAAAAGTATGTCAGAATTAGAAACTTTAAATGGATATTTAATAAGTTTAGCTGACCAACTTGGTTTATCTGTGCCATATAATAGAACAATTTATAAATTATGTAAAGAAAATTTTTCGAAAACCCCTTATAAACCCTTAAATGTAGAAACAGTCTGTACAGAGATCAAAAATAATATGAAATTAGGTTAGATTTAATTATCTTAAATTAATTTTTTACTATATTTAATTGAAAATTAAAAATCAATTAAAACATGAAAGAACTAAGCTATAATGAAAATTATGATAAGGTTTTAGGATCATGGATAGGACGTATTTCAGGAGATTTTATCGGTGCTCCAGTAGAATTAAAAAGTCAGAAATATATAAAATCAAAATATGGAAAGATTAATTATTTCATTGAACCCGTTGATTTAAATTATGTTAATGATGATGAAATGTATGAAATTGTAGCACTTATAGCTTTAGAAAAATATGGAATTAGCTTAACAGCAAAGGATATTGCTCAAGAATGGATTAACCTATTAAAAAATGAAAACTATATTTTTACTGCTGAAAAAATAGCTTTTAATAACCTAAAATCAGGTATATTTCCACCAAAATCTGGAATTCTGAATAATTTTTATTTTGATTTCATTGGTGCTCAGATGAGAGCTGATATTTGGGGTCAAATTACTCCAGGATGTCCTGAAATTGCTAAAAGATATGCAGAAATGGATGGATCAATATCCCACGCAGGTATTGGAATTGAAGGCGAGATATTTGTTGCCATTTTAATCTCGCAAGCTTTCTTTGAGCTAAATATTGGAAGAAATATCAAATTAGCTCTTAAGTATCTCCCTCCAGAAGAAGAAAGTTTATATTCTCAGATGGTACGTAAAGCACTTGAAATTTATAAACAATGTCCTAATCAATTTAAAAAAGCTAGAAATCTTCTGGTAAGAAACTATTGGAGAAAACAAATTGTGGATAAATTGATTGAGAGTAGTAAAAACTTTCTATTAGAAAGAAGAATAATTTTGAATAGCTTAGTTGGAGGAGTACATGTACTACCAAATATAGGTATCATAATATTATCTCTTTTATATGGTGCTGAAGATAAAGAAGATCCCTTAGGTCGGTCTATTTGTATTGCTGCAATGATGGGTCTTGATACAGATTGTAATTGTGGTAATATTGGAGCTATAATAGGAGCTCAAATTGGTGCAGATAAAATACCTTCAAAATGGAAGGATCCATTAAAAGATACGTTCTCTACTTATGTAAAAAGTTATGAAAAGTGGAAGATCTCAGAATTAGCACGCCGAATTACAGATATTGGACAAATGATAATCGAAGAGAAAGCTCAAAACTTAGTTAAAATAAAAAAATAGTATGAATAATTATAGAACGATCAGTTTTAAAAAGTTAAAGATAAAATAGTTGCTGAAAGATTTAATTGAGTTAATTTTTTTTCTTATTTTTTTCTGTTGTTAATGCTGAACAATATTTTAGAAATTTTAAGCAAATGTGATTAATTTCTTATTAAATTAATTAGAAATATATTAAAATTAAACGCACATAAATATACATATAAAATTAAACTAAAAATTTCAATTTAAAAAACTGATGAGAAATGGTTAGAACAAAAGAACAGTATATGAAAGATTTAGGTAGAATGAAACCAAATCTGTATTACGATGGAAAAGAAATTGATAGATTGGATCAACTTCAGATGGATTGTCTAAATACGATTGGAACTACTTTCGAAGCTTTTGATGATCCTGAATATAAAGATTTAATACAAGTAAAATCCCATCTCACTGGTGAAATTATTAATAGATTTACGCATATTCATCATAGTACTGAAGACCTTCATAAAAAGCAAGATATGACACGTAAACTATGTCAAAAGGTTGGCGGATGTATTCAGCGATGCATGGGTTGCGATGCAGCGAATGCGGTATATAATGTTTCATATGAAGCTGATAAACTAAATCATGGAGAATCACATTATCACGAAAATTTTAAAAAATGGTTATTACGATTTCAACAAAAAGATCTAGTAGCCGCTGGTGCTCAAACTGACGTAAAAGGTGACCGAATTAAACGTCCTGCTGATCAAGCAGATCCAGATATGTATGTCCATGTTGTAGAAAAAAAGAAAGATGGAATTATAGTTAGTGGCTGTAAATTACACATTTCAGAAGCCTCCGTGTCTGATGAACTATTAGTTATCCCTACAAGAGCATTAAGACTAGAAGATAAAGATTATGCTGTTGCGTTCGCTGTACCAGGAGATTATGAGGGTGTTACTCAAGTGGTTACCATTCACAATCTTAGAAAAAGGGAACACTTTCCGCGTGGTTTTCAACCAGGAGCCACAGATTCGTATATAATTTTCGATGATGTATTCGTTCCTTGGGAAAGAGTTTTTTTATGTGGTGAATATCAGCATGGGGGTGCCCTTGCCTTACTATTTGGTCTCTTTCACAGGCATAGTTACTCGGGATGTAAACCTGCAATTGGAGATATAATGACGGGAACAGCAGCTTTAGCAGCAGAATATAACAATATAGCTAAAGCAACGCATATCAGGCATAAGCTAGCAGAGCTAATCTTAGTCACAGAACTTGGATATGCTGCTGGGTATACTGCTTCTGATTTGGGAAAATCAGAAATTTATATGCCGGGAGTAGGCCTTATCCCTTATGGACCAGGAAGTTATATTCCAAACTCAATTTATTGCAATGTTGGAAGGTGTTTAACAGGAGAAAATGTATTTCGTGAAGCTGAGATAATAACGGATATTTGTGGTGGGATTCCAGCGACGTTCCCACATGAACGAGATTTTATTAATCCCAAATTGAAGGATAAACTGTATAAATATATTACAAGAAACCCAAAGATATCGCCCGAAAATGCTGCACAATTCTGGCGGTATGTTGGTGATATGATTTGTTCCGCAACAGGAGGAATCCATCTCTTTGGAAGCTACCACGGAGGAGGAAGCCCAGTTATGGAAGAAATAGCTATTACAACACAATATGATATTGAAGCTCGAAAAAAAATGGTTAAAAAAATAGCTGGAATTGACGATAAGTTAAATATGAGCAGATTGAAATTCAATGAGAAAAATAGTACAAAATTGATTGTACATGATTTAGACAAAACGGTTTCTGAAAAATAATATAAAATTAATAGAGAATTACTTATTTTCTTTTTTATCATTTTCTAAATTTCATTTTTTATTTCTGATTATATACACTAAAACATAATGAGTTAAAAGGCATACATGAATTAAATAGGAAACTTTGATAAAAGTTAACTAAAATAAAAAAAAGGGCTTAGATGTTTAAAAAATGGAAATTCTATTTACTTTTTGACTTAAATATAATAGTCGGTTTAGTTCTTTGAGAAAAAGTGAAGTTGTCGGCATTTTTAATGTTTCCATATTTTGATATTAAATCCTCTAATTTACCCGCATCTAATGCCCTTGTACGACACGCCTCAATACACGCTGGTAACTTACCCTCTAAATGCCTATCTAAACAAAAATTACATTTTCGCATTTTTGCTCCTTTATCAGGCCCAAATTGAGGGGCATCATAAGGACATGCTTTTAAACATTTTGAATCACATTGTTCATTACCTAAACATTTATCACTATCAACAATAACAATTCCATCTTCTTTTCTTTTAGTGATTGCATTCACAGGACATACTGGTATACAAACAGGATCTTCACAATGAAAACAGGGACTAATAAGATAGCTGACAAATACATTAGGAAATTTTCCTTTTTCATTATAAATAATTCTCATCCATTTTTCTGGTCCGGCGGGAATATCATTCCAATCTTTACAAGCTACAACACAAGCAGAACATCCAATGCATCGAGTTTGATCAAAATAAAAGCCGACCTGCATACTAAATCCCTCTTTCAAATTGTTTTAATTCAACTAAACACGAGTTTAAAGCAGAGGCACCACCAGGAGAATATGCATCTTTTGTTAAAGTATTAACACATCCACCTCGATCAATACCATCTTCATCCGGATCGTACCATGCACCTTCAAAAATAGAAATTACTCCAGGAATTATTCTTTCTGTCAACCATGCTTTGATTGTGAGTTTTCCTCTGTCATTGAATACTAAAATTTCATCTCCATCTTTTATTCCTCTCTCTTCAGCATCAACAGGATTAATCCATGCTACATGTGGTTCAACTTCTTTTAGCCATTCAACCAAAAATAATTCTGAATGGACCCTATTTTTAGGATGTGGTGATATTAATTGTAATGGGTACTTTTGGTTTAAAGGATCATAACGTCCTTCCCATCTCTCCATGTATTTAGGAATTGGAGGATTTTCAGGATCATTCAAATCCATAATCCTTTGAGAAAAGATCTCAATCTTACCTGAAGGAGTATTAAATGGTTTGTTTTCAATATCGTTAATTTGTTCTTTAAATGCAACATATGGTTCTTCGAGTTTAAGACGATGTATTCCTTCTTGCCTAAATCTATTGATATCTCTTATATTTTTTCTTGTATCTTCTCGTAATTTTATTAAAAATCTTAAAGCTTTTTTCTCATCCGGGTATTTTTCAAATTCTTCCAACCCAAGTTTGTCTGCTAATTCTTCAGCAATCCTTAAATCAGATTTACACTCTCCAATAGGGTCAATTACCTGGTTTGCGCAGACAAAATATGGTCCAGAGGGCCAAGGTCTTACTAAATCGTTTTTTTCGGCTATACTTGTTACAGGTAGAATTATATCAGCATATCTAGCTGTCGGTGTAAGCCATAAATCTGCTATAACCATATATTCGAGTTTTTTTAAGGCTTCAGCAGACTTATTAGCATTTCCCAATTGGTTTAAAAAATTATTGTTTACAAACCATGCAAATTTCACATCAAAAGGATATCCACCCTCTTTACCCTTTAATATAGCATCAAAAATTTTATTTGTATGACATCTTGCCTGAAATCTAAGTTGTAAATCTAAAGATCCTCGAACTGATTTCAATCCTGTTTCAACTGGATTTCTATAAGGCGGAGATATCCTAGAAGCAAAAAACATATGACCATAAGGAATCCCCATTAATCCTCCAGCAGCACTTCCTCCATGTTTGCCCACATTTCCGGTCATTACTGTTAATGTCATAGCACATCTATTATATAGTTCTCCTACAGCACTTCGAGCAGGACCTTGACAATCCATTAAAGCAGCAGGTTTTATTGCTGCATACTCTCGAGCAAGATTAGAAATTATTTCTGCAGGTACAGAAGTAATTTTCTCTGCCCATTCAGGTGTTTTAAGTATTCCATCCTCTTTGCCCATAACATAATCTTTGAATTTCTCAAATCCTATAGTATATTTATCTAAAAATTCCCGATCATAAAGACCATCATCGATCATAACATAAGCCATAGCAATCATCATTGCAGTATCAGTTCCAGGTATAATTGGGATCCATTGATCTGCTAATACTACTGCAGAATCTGTATATCTAGGGTCAATGCAAATTATTTTTATCCCCCTTTCTTTAGCTTTAATTAAATTAAATATTGTGTCTGAACCAGAGATCATTCTAGCAGGATCCCAACCCCACATAATGATCAATTTAGAATTTAATAAATCAGTACGACTATGTCCAACAAAAGGGGAAGTGTATTGAGTCTGGGTTGCATATACTGCTCCTTCAGAAGAGACGTTACCATAATGAGTGGAATATCCCCCAAATTGAGTCAATAGTCTCATCATCGCAAACATCCCATCATGGTAAGCTCCTTGATAAGCTCCACCAGTGACCAAAAAAATACTTGAATTTCCATACTTTTCTTTAACTTCTTTAAGTTTTTCGGCAAGTTCAGTTAATGCTTCATCCCATGAGATACGTTTAAATTTACCAGATCCTTTTGGACCGTCTCTCTTTAATGGATATTTTAAACGCTTTGGATGATATACATATTGTCTAAGAGCTCTGCATCTTAAACATGTTCGAAGTTGTTCGTCCTTTTGTTCATAATCGTCTCCCTCTACTCTAATAATCCTCCCATCTTTAATATGAAGCTTAAGAGGGCATCTTCCTCCGCAATCGAAAGTAGATGTTGTGCGAATAATTTTAATATCTTGATCATTTGTATTCTTTTCTTGATTTTGCATCAAATCTTCTCACTAAAAATTTATCAAATTTAATTATTAAGAGCTAAAATAATAATAATTATTCTTCCCCTTCTACCCTTATAATATTTATTGGTTAAAAATTTCCCCTTTTGAAATGGCAGCTTCTCTTTTGTTTAGTAGATCTCTCATCAATTCCGATTCAAATCGTTAAATTAACTGTTAAAGATTTTATGGTTTCCAATTATTAGAAATTTTCTTTAAAATCCTCGAACCGTAATTCTTATAGAAGATCTCATTACTTATAATAGAGTATTCTTTAAAAATTATGAATTTAATAATTTTTCTATATTTTCTAATAAAAAATTACGAAATTCTTCCCTATTAAAATCAGCTTTTCCAAATTGTAAGAGTTCGCTAGCATAATCTTCTTTATATTTTGGATCTTGTTCAACTTTTCTCATATGTCGTTCTACCATTGCAGATCCTAAAACTAAACTGTATGTAAAGAAAGTTAGCAATCCAGCATTCGAATAATTAATCTCTCCTTTTTCAATTGCATCTTGGATCACTTTAGCTGTACCTATGAGATAATTAAATTCACGATATTCTTTTTCAAATGGTCCTATCTTGTTAGAAGGAGGAGATTCTCTTAGATGCATCATAGCAAAAGCCGCAAAATCGTTTTCAGCAAATACTAAAAAGTTATTAAAAATTTTCATTAAAAGATCTTTAGTAGAACCCTTATGTTCTTTAATTATTTTTTTAGTTTGTTCTCGATATTGCGCATAAAACTTGTTTCGGATAGCAATCCATAATTCTCTTTTACTTTCTACATAGTTATACAGATTATTTTGATTCATACCAAGAATTTTAGCTAAACCCCGTAGACTGAATCCATCTTTACCTTTTTCTAAAAATAATTCTTTTCCTGCTTCTAAAATTTTCTCAAATTGAGCTGCTTTCTTTTCAGGGGACCTACTTCGAGTTTGCTTTTTAGTTGAATTATTACTCATTTTTTTTTCCGTTGATTTCTTTATCAAAACTTTATTTCAATATTTCCTTATAGATTTAACTCAAAACTTCTCTATTCCTAATTAAGTAAAGCTACTTTAAATATAATATGTATATTGAGGGAAAAAAAGGGGATCAAATTAAAAAAAAAAATAACACAAAATGTGTTTTGAATAATTCAAAGATAATTTAAATATACAAATTTGTTATTTTAACATATTATAATTGTTTTTAATCGCAGATTCTGCTTCCTTCATTATTCTTTGAATAATATCATTAACATCATCAATGCTATCAATTATTCCAATTGATTGCCCTAGTAATACAGCACCTGTTTTAATATCTCCATTATAGACCCTATCATAAGCACCTAAATCCTTCACTCTTTGCTCAGGAGATATAGATTGCTCGTATTCTATCATTTCTTCTTTAGAACTGGGTGCTGGATGTGATAGCGCGTATTCATTTTTATATAAGCGAATTGGTCCAAATGATCCAGTGTAAAGCCCAGTATCTTGTGGTTTCCCTGGTGGAACTAAAGCCTTATACTTTTCATGAAATTCACTCTGTTGTGAAGCGATAAATCTTGAACCCATAGCTATAGCTCCTGCTCCGAGTGAGAGTGCCGCTGCCAACGCTTCACCTGTGGCAAATCCTCCACATGCGATTTTAGGTAAGTCAGGAAATGCTTTATTTATTTGCTGTAATAATACAAGAGTTGAAACTCTTTCATAAGATTGATGGCCACCTCCTTCAGTTCCAGTAACTACTATACCATCTACACCCGAATCTACACATTTTTGAGCAAGCCATACTGCAGGTGCTACATGAAAGTGTTTAACTTCCGAATTTTCTCTTAATTCTTGAAAGTATTTAGATTTTGGTAGAAATCTTGAAGAACCTGCAGAAGTAAGCCAATATTTACACTGATCCCTCATTTTCGGATTTTTCATAACTATTTGTGGTACTTTTCTTGCCATCTCTCGAACTCCTGGATTATTACGAGATGTAAGGATGTTAAGTCCAAAGGGTTTATCTGTGTGTTCAATCATATATTCCAAGCTTGCAAGATGTTCCTTGACGGGGTCCGTTCCCACTATATTAACATTTGATAAAACACCTAAACCACCCGCTTCACATACTGCAAGAGCTAAATCTCTTGTAAAAAAAGGACCCATTGGTGCACTGAATATAGGATATTTAATCCCAAACATTTTCGTTATATTAGTTTCTATCATTTTATTCATTCTCTTGAATTTTTAAAAATATTGATAATTAAAAAATTAAAAAAAAATAGAGATGTAAATTATATCATATCTACAAATTTACCTGACTTAAATAAATCACATGGTTTTAGGTAGGGTTTACCTAAATTTTCAGCTGTTTCTTCCAAAAGCTTAGCTAAACGTTCATAGTTCTTAGTAGCATATTCCATAGGACCTTTAAAATTCATACCTGCTAATATTGCATCATCGATCACCTTCCAGCTTGATACAACGCCCTCTTCTAGAATTCTGCATCCCTCATTAGCATTGATGGCATTAAAAAGATCTTGATTCACAAGTCCTGCTTTTTTTGAGAGATCAGGTTGTGGTCTCCCCTTTGACCAATCATAAAACCCTTGTCCAGTTTTTTTACCCAGAGTCCCCTTTTCTATTTGCATTCTTAAAACTTTTCCAGGTTTAAAATCAGGAGAAAGTTTTTCGCTATAATAAAATCCTCCATTATATGATATATCCCGCCCTGTAAAATCTGCTAATGTTAATGAAGACATTGGAGTATTTGGTCCAGTTAGATCAGCATCTACTTGTTCCCAAGGAATACCCTTTTCGTATGCTTGATCAATAATATGATTAAAATAAATGCCCCTTGGAGCAAGTACCCGATTAACTATAAATCCGGGTCGATCCTTCTGTACACGAGCAATGTATCTTTCTCCTCTCAAGCATGGCAATGATTTCGCAACTTCAACACCTATATCCATAGATTCTTCTGAGCTCTTATCACCTTTAATAACTTCAATAAGACGCATTAATGGAGCTGGATTAAAAAAATGCATTCCTATTACATTTTCAGGTTTACTACATTTCTCCGCGATCTCAGTAATGCTCATAGTAGAAGTGTTCGAAGCAAATATACATTTTTCTGGAGAGTTTTCAATAACATCCTTACATACTTTTTGTTTTATATCTAATTTTTCTACAACTGCTTCAATAACTAAATCTGCATCCTTAACTGCATCAATGATATCACTCGACGTTTTTAGTCTTGCTAAATAATCTGCAGCACTTGATCCTTCAGGTAAACTACCTTTTGATTCTAACTTCTCAAATCCTGTTTTTATGTAATCCAAACCTTTTTCAATAATTTGATCACTTATGTCAACTGCTGTAACATTATAACCTGCCATTAAATTTACTTGAGCAATTCCTTTACCCATATCGCCAAAACCAAGCATAACAATATGTTTCACATTCACCATTTATTTCAACCTATTTTTTTTTAATATAAATAATAAATATACATTATACATTAAATAATCTTTTTAATAACCTTTTATAAAGTCTATAGGAAAAAAGTTATATTTTAAATTGAGAGAAGTGAGAAGTAAATACTAATCAGAATGAATAGAATATACACAAAATTTACATTCTCAATTTTCTCTCTATAGAATAGATAAATAGTGATCAAACTATCAATAAATCTTTTCATAAAAAGTATTTAAACATCATATATTTTTTTAGTTAAGTTTTAGTTCAAAATAAAAAGATGGTTGGATTAAAAATAGCGCAAGAAAAAGATGGACTGAAAATAATTAATACTGGATGTTGTCACGATTGTGGAGGTCGTTGTGTACTAAGAGCTCACGTAAAAAATGGAAAAATTATAAGACTTGAAACTGATAATGAAGAAGATCCTCAGTTAAGAGCTTGCTTACGAGGAAGAGCATATAGACAACGAGTTTATTCAGATGAAAGACTCAGATATCCTCTACGTCGCGTTGGTGAACGTGGAGAGGGAATATTCGAGAGAATATCTTGGGATGAAGCGTTGGATGAAGTAGCCTTTAAGATTAAAGAGATTAAAAAAAATTATGGTAATTCTGCAATTTTACTTGTCCCTGGTGGTGGTAATCAAGGAATGCTCCATGGTATCGTATCTCATGCATTAATGCTTCATCAAATTGGGGGATATACTCGAATGTGGGGGGCTCCATCATACGAAGGTGCGTTATTTGCTTCTATGGCTACTTATGGTACAATGATGACTGGTAATGCTCGTGAAGATTTACTTAACTCTAAGTTTATAATAATGTGGGGTTGGAATCCAGCAAATACAGTTTGGGATCCTGGTACAAGTTTATGGTTGGCTAAAGCTCGAGAACAAGGAATAAAAATTGTGGCAATTGATCCAATCTTTACTGATTCAGCTGCAGTTTTAGCAGAAGAATGGATTCCTATTCGCCCTGGTACTGATACTGCTATGCTCATCGCGATGGCATATGTAATCATAACTGAAAATTTGCATGATCAAGTCTTCATTGAAAAATATACAGTTGGTTTTGATAAGTTTAACGATTATGTTATGGGCAAAGAAGATGGAATACCTAAAACTCCAAAATGGGCAGAAAAGATTACTTCTGTTCCAGCATCAACAATTGAAAACCTAGCACGAGAATATGCTAAAAAAAAACCAGCAACTCTTATCGCTGGATGGGGTCCTGCGAGAACTATGTTTGGAGAGCAATATTCAAGAGCCGCAAATGTATTATGTGCTATAACAGGTAATATTGGTATAAATGGAGGATACTCTTCAGGCTTTATGAGAGCATATTATAGTCGTGAGAGAATTGTCACAGGAGGGAAAAAAAAGTCTGGCCCTATCAAGCTAGAAGAGGAGAAACTTAAAAAACCGAGAATTCAAGATAATCCAATTGATTTTGGGGCGCCTCCACGAGAGGATAGTTTATATAAGTTAAAAGGTGGGACTAATCCGGCAAATACTCGTATTCATTATAATGACTATTATAACGCAATTTTAAAAGGTAAGAAAGGCGGCTATCCAGCAGATATAAAAATGGCTTATATAGTTGGCACCAATCATTTAAATCAGTTTGGAAATGTAAATAAAGGTATTAAAGCACTAAAATCTCTTGATTATATTGTCATATTTGAGCAATTTATGACACCTACAGCTCAATTAGCAGATATTGTATTACCTGTAAACACATTCATGGAACGTAACGATGTTGCTGTTCCATGGCTAGGAGCACCTTACTATATTTATTTAAATAAAGCCATTGATTCGATGTATGAATCAAAGTCGGATCTAGAAATATGTAAAGAACTCTCTAGAAAATTGGGTGTTGAACAGAGCATATTGGATTTACCAGAAGACCAAATTTTAAGACTACTTACTGCTCCTCGTAAAGATATTAAAAGCTATAATAAAATGAAGAGAGATGGATTTTATAAAGTAAAAGTGGAAGAACCATTTGTTGCATTTAAAGAACAAATAGAAGATCCAGAAACTCATCCCTTTCCTACTTTATCAGGAAAAATTGAAATCTATTGTGAGCATATAGCAGAGAAGAATAACCCTTTAATGCCTCCAATTCCTAAGTATTTAAGCCATGAGGAACATTACGATTCTCCTAAAGCTAAAAGATTTCCATTACAACTTCTTACTCCTCACAATAAGAGGAGAACCCATTCTACTTTGCAAAACATTCCGTGGTTAGAAGAGGTTGAACCCCATAATGCTTGGATAAATCCCAAGGATGCTTTAAAACGTAATATAAAAGATGGGGATTTGATAGATATTTATAATGATCGAGGTAGAATAAGAATCCCTGCTAAAGTTACTGAACGAATTATCCCTGGAGTAGTTTGTGTTTATCAAGGAGCATGGTATAATCCCGACAGAGAGGGAATAGATCTCGGTGGATGTGCGAATGTGTTAACTCAAGATAGTTATTCTCCAGGTGGTGCATTTCCCTTAAATAGTTCTCTTGTGGAAATAGAATTGGCTCCCATTAATAAAAAGGAGGGGAATTTATGAACCAAATGGGTTTCTATTTTGATCAAACAAGGTGTACTGGTTGTTACACATGTGCAGTAGCTTGCAAAGATTGGAATGATAATCCAGTGGGTGTAAATTGGAGATTCATAAAGACTGTGGAGGATGGGACATTTCCTAACTTATTTTTAGCTTATGTATCTACTTCATGTCATCATTGTGCGGATCCTCCCTGTGTAAAAGCTTGTCCGACAGGAGCAATTATTAAAAGACAATCAGATGGAATTGTAGTTGTGAATTCTGAAAAGTGTTTAGGTAAGAAAGATTGTGGTTCAAAATGCTTGAAAGTATGTCCTTGGGACATACCTCAATTTCGCAATGAAGAGAATTCGAAAATGGAAAAATGTAATTTTTGCTTAGAGCGCCTAGAGAAGGGGCAGCAAACTATTTGTGTTGAAGCATGTCCCATGTTTGCTCTTGATGTCGCTCCACTTAAAGAATTACAAGAAAGATATGGTAATATACAAGAAGCAGAAGGGTTTAATTACTTTGAGAAATTCAAGCCATCTGTAATATTCAGACCTAAGCTAAAAAAATAGGATAATATCTTTTTTTAAATATTTTTACTAAATTTAATTATTTTCAAATATTATAGTGCTAAACAATCGAAAAATTTTAAGTGATTCTATGAAAGAAGTTGATAGGGTGAAGTATTATAATGTTTCTGAAATATTTGGTATGCTTCATAATAGATTAAGTCAAGATGAGATAAAGGATCATTTTCGAACTGGCAAAATTCATGGTATAAAGATTGAAGATCAATGGTATGCTAAAAAAGAAGCAATTGATGAATTTGAAGAAGAAGTAATTAATACGGATATATATTTTTCTGAACTCCATCAGATTGATTTAACAAAAATCCAGTTAAAAGGACGAATTCTAGACATTGGTGGTGGTGGAGAAGGAATTATTGGTCAATTCGCAGGACCTCACGTCATATCGATAGATCCCTCTGAAAGGGAGCTTAAAGAAGCACCAAGCGATTGCGTAAAAATTATTATGAATGGAAAGGATTTGAAATTTCTAGATGACACTTTTGATTCTATTACTTTATTTTTTACAATGATGTATATACCGATATCAGATCATAATAAAGTCTTTAAAGAAATTTATCGTGTTTTAAAATCAAAAGGAAATCTTTTTCTTTGGGAACTCACAATTCCAAAAAGACCTGAAACAGATAAAGACATCTTTGCAATTAAATTAGAAGTAGATATTGGGGACAAAAAAATATCAACGGGGTATGGAACTAGGTGGGGTAAAAAATTCGACATGGGACATTATTTAGATTTGGGAAAAAGAATTGGTTTTAAGATTATAGAAAAGGAAGTAAATGGAGAAACCTTCTTTATTAAATATTTAAAAGATTAAAGCACCATTTTTTATAATGAGAGGGATTTAAGGAATTCCTTGTCTTTATTTATGTAATATACCCAAGCGTTTTTTGACATTAAACAATTATCTCGAGTATCTAAATCCATAAGAAGTTCAATACGTAATTTTCGAGCATCAATATTATTTGGTTCTGTTTGAATTAGTACATCAAGTACCTGAAGTGCAAGTTGAGTTTGATTTTGTTTAAATAATACTTTTGCTTGGTTCAATATTTTATTTGGATCCCCAATTAGATCAAAAATCTCATTCAACACTTCTTTTTCAGGTCTTGGTAAAAGATGTGCAGGATTATCGTCAAAGTATCCATGATACCATCTATACACATTAAATACAAAAAATTCAACTCGAGAATACACTTGTATGAGATATGGATTGTTTTCAAGATGTTTTGGTATTTTCACTTTGTGAATCATTTCTGTAATATGCATTCCTTGGTTAGTAAATTCTACAACCTGATCATGTAGGCTACGAATTACTTCAATATTTGCATCCAAAGCCTTAATTACTTCTTCATCTTTAAGCATTACTCCTCCCCCGTTACAAAAAATATATTTTGGTTCTTTTTCACGTATTATTTCAAGAGTTTTTTCCCAATCTAATGCAAAACGGGTTGGTTTCCAAGGATTTCCTATGTTTGGAAAACGTCTACCAATCATTAAATCCCCGATAAATGCGGCATTAATTTCAGGAATATATAACCATACAGCATCATCAGTTTCAGCACGAGTAGTATGTAATTCAAAAGTTTTATCTCCAACCTTCATGGTTAAATCTCCTAAAAATGTTTTAGTTGGATAAACGTACTTTATTGAATCTAACGTTTCAGGTACGTTAAATTGTAGTGCATTGATATGAGCCCGATGCTGAGCTAACATTTTGTATTTATCGAATCTATCAGGGAGATATTTACTTGCAATAATCTCTGGGTTATCATCAAGAAAAACTGATGCTCCTCCTACATGATCCATGTGACCATGTGTATAAATAATATACTTAATCTTATTTCCAATTCTTTCTTTTACTTGTTTAGCAGTATGTCTTCTATTTAATGTATCAATGAGTACCACTCCATCTGTAGTATCAATCCATCCACAACTAGAAATAATTACTCTAGCTGTATGAACATCTGGTAAAGGATTATTAAATTTCACATTTACACTATTAAGAACACGAGTGGCTTTTATCTCGTCATTTTTTATTTTCTCATTATTTTTTACCATCGTAAATTCTCTATTATTTGAATTCGAGTCTGTATCAATTACTGCTCTTTTGAATATGAAATATATCAAGTGTAATAAAGTTGAGTTTAATAATAAAACAAAACAACAAATAGATTCAAATATTAATTAATCCAATTTTAATCAATAGAATTTTGATTGCGATAGAAAAATAATATGAAAAAAGGTTTGTAAAATGTCAAATGAAAAAAAGTTTGAACATGTTAAAATCGAAAAAAAAGAAGAAGGAAATTATGCTGTAATAACAATAAATCGCCCTGATAAATTGAATGCTCTTCAAAACCAAACGTTAAGAGAAATTGCTGAAGCGTTAGAAACAGTAGAAGTTGATCAAAGTGTTCGATGCGTAGTACTACGTGGAACAAAGGAGTATCTAAAGAAACCTGCGTTCTCGGCGGGTGCTGACCTCTCAGATAGAGGAAGTGCTGATCTTGATCCAGATAATTTAAGGCATCAAAGTCATGCGATGTATAGAAGACATAAATATTATAATTTAATTGAAGCATTTCCAAAACCTATAATAGCTGCTATAGATGGATATGCTTTGGGTGGAGGGTTTGAGTTAGTCTTAGTGTGTGATATATCTATTGCTTCTAAACGCTCAACATTTGGGTTCCCTGAAATTCAACGTGGTATTTTCCCTGCTAATGGTGGAACTCAACGGTTAATTAGAAATCTTGGTAAAATGAGAGTAAAGAGAATGATGTTTTTTGGTGAACATTACACTGCTGAACAAATGTTTGAGTGGGGAGTTATTTCTTTCCTAGTAGATAATGATAAATTTGAAGATTTTGTTCATGAAAGGGCATCATGGTTAGGAAATGCTCCTACCAACAGTTTATTTTTAATTAAGAAAAGTATTGACTATGGAACTCAGACACCCCTAAATATCGGCTTACAGTTTGAGCAGATGGGTTTTGCAATTAACTCTCGTAGTAAAGATGTTGCTGAAGGAGTTAATGCTTTCTTAGAAAAGAGAATACCTAAATTTCAAGGAAAATAAAATAATTAACTTTTCTAATTTTTTTTAATTTTTTAGTAGATCTTATAGTTAATAGAATCGGTTAAATTCTAACTAGATTTTAATATTTGAAATAAAAAAAAGAATTAATTTTTAAAGATTTCAGTAACAATTATTAAGTTTTCTTACAAATCATTACTTTCCTATATATCGCATAGCTTCATTTAACGTATTATATACTTTAATTTGATACCTAAAACCTTCAATATCAAAAAATTCTACTAAAAATTTGCCGGCATAATCTAAAGCTTCTCCTACATCCTCTTGTTTTACTTCATCAACAAGAAAAACTTCAAGTCCTTCTTTAGTTGACGACACAGCAGCTGGAACAACTCGTTTAATACTAGAAATTAGTGGGTATTTTTGAAGTGTCTCTAAATATCTCTGAGCAACAGTATTTGCTAAAGAAGGGGGATACCACGAAAATGATATTACATAAGGCATTTTTATACACCTCTTTTTATTTTTTAGATTGGATTTCTCGAGTGAAACCATAAATATATATTTTAAAATCCTTTTAAGTATTACTACAATTTCGTCTACTCAATAAATTTTAAAATAATGAAATTTTTTACAACAAAAGGTATCATTAAGAAGGAGTGAAATTAATTTGGACTTAAAAGAAGTTTGGCTTATTGATTATGCTCGAACCGCTTTTTCACGTTCCAGACCAGAACAACCTGAAAGAGATGTTTTTGGTGAGATTCGTGGAGATGAATTACTTGCGGATTTATTAATAAAATTTTTTGATGGAAAATTAGCTGATAAAGGTATAATTAAAAAAGATATTGAGGAAGCATCGATAGGGATTGCTTCTGGAGTATTAGAAAATTGGACTTATGGTGGAAAAATTCCTCTCTTTTTATCAGGATTTCCAAATGAAGTATCTTCATTTATGATTGATAAACAATGTGGTTCAGCAGGCGCTGGGATGCATGCATTGATAATGCATATTATGACAGGTAATAGTAAAAGGGTATTAGCAACTGGTTTTGAACATATGACAAGAGTTCGCAGAGTCGGAATTGTACCTGAATGGGAGCGATTTACTGACAAGAACAGCAAATTTTATAATCCTGATATTGATATAATGAATTCGATAAATATGTTACAAACTGCTCAAAGATTATACGAAGAAGAAGTGCCACGATTTACAAAAGAAGATTTAGACAAGTTTGGTGTAAGGAGTCATAATTTAACAGTTAAAAGCCAAGAAGCTGGATGGTTTAAAGGTGAAATAATTCCGATTGAAGGACATGTTGAGGGAAATGTTGATGAGCCATTGATAGTTGATAGAGATATGGCAGCAAGAAAATCTACTTTAGAAGGTGTTGCAGGATTGCGTAGAATATCTACACCATTTTATTTAGAAAAAAACGGTGGCAAGCAGGGGTATATTGAGAGAGAAGGAACTGAAGAGGGTGTAATAACTGCGGGAAATTCATCACCTTTAAATGCAGGAGCTACAGCGGCAGTTCTTATGGAAGCAGAAGAAGCAGAAAAAAGAGGATTAGAACCAATGGCGCGAATTATCTCAATTGGGTGGGCGGCAGTAGATCCAAGAGTTATGGGGCGAGGGCCTGTTCCAGCTACTCGTAAAGCATTAGAATATGCAGGATTACAGGCGGATGATATTGATTACTGGGAAATAAATGAAGCTTTTTGTATTGTTGCTTTGAATTGTATGGATAAATTCAATATTCCAGAAGAAAAGGTTAATATTATGGGGGGTTCTACCGCGATTGGACATCCTTTAGGATCAACAGTGATTCGTCTTACTGGGACATTAGCACGCATATTAAAAGATAAAAAAGCTAAGTATGGTGTAGCAAATGCGTGCGTAGGTGGTGGTCAGGGTGTAGCAACTGTAATTGAAAATATGGATGCTTAAAATCAGCTTTTTATTAAAATTTTTTTTATCTATTTCATTTTACAAATATATTTAGGAAAAAATCTCAAAAGGTAATACTAATGGTCTTTATAAATAAAGAAGGAAAATTTAACGAGAATACTTGGTTAATTGATGGTTATTTATTTGGAGGTATGGGAAGTCTATCAGCGTATATTATCGAAAATAATGGCATTCGAATGATGATTGATGCTTCTGAAAAAGCAGCAGTACCCAAAATTATTGAAACGTTGAAAGAGTTTAATATTTATCCTATACATAAGATTCTCCTGACGCATTCTCATTTTGATCATACAGATGGTGTCCATGAATTTCAGAAATTGATAATGGATACAGATATTGAAGTTTTAGCATCGGAAAATGCTATAGAAAATTTAAAAAATCCTAATAAGATTAATGGAGTATTTGGAGCCGAAACGGAACCAATAGAAGGAGTCACGCCCTTAAAAGATAATCAAATTATAAATTTAAATGGTTTAGAATTAAAAGTACTTAATTTTTTCGGTCATACTATGGATTCTATTGCGTTATTTGACAAAAAAAATAAAAATATATTTACTGGTGATGCAATTATTGATAAATCCAGTATTTATTACTTCCAACCAACTTTTATGCCACCAGATTTTCATGAAGCAGAATTATTAAAGTCATTTCAAAGACTTAGGAATATGAAGGATGAATTGAATTCAATATCATTAGCCCATTATGGCGTATGGAAAGATGAAGATTTCGATCAAATAATAAATAGTATGGAAGAATTACATTTTGCAACAAAAAATTCAATTATTAAGTGGTATAAAGAAAATCCTTCATATAATTACTTAGCTCTCAAGTTTCATGAAAAATTCATACCCAAATCGAAAATTATCAAGTTAGGATATATTGAAGTTTTAGAAAGAACTATGGAGTGGCTTGTTGAAGGCTTAAAAAGAAGTGGATTTATATAATTTAATTAAATTTTTTCGCGAATAGTAATTTGTAAAACAAAAAATAATCGAATATACTAATGATACTGTCCTTTATTTATATTCAAATTCATCTATTACCAGATTAGGATCAGTAAACCCTTTTTGAATTTTTCGTAATGTATATTTCCGAAATTCTTTACTTGTAAAACTTTGAGTTCCAAATTGTGAACGTTCCTCTACTTCCTTCCTTTCTTTATTATTTGTCTCTTCAATAATCCGCATAGCTTTTTCCACCATCGTTGCCCCGAGTAATAAGCTAAACATAAAGAATGAGAGTAATGCAGCGTTATTTTCTTTGATCTCTCCGTTATCAATTGCTGATTGAATTAAACGAGTGGTTCCATTTAAAAAGCTAAATTGTTTATATTCTTTTTCAAATGAACCAATTTTATCCGATGAAGGAGGGCGTATAAGGTGCATTAATCGAAAAGCCGCATAATCCTTTTCTGCAAACTCAAAAAAATGCTTAAAAATTCTTAATAAAGTATCAATATTAGTATCACTAGATTCTTTTATAATTTCACGGTTCTCGTTCCGATATTGTTCATAGCATTTCTTTCTTATCGCAATCCATAATTCTCTTTTACTTTCTACGTAGTTATAAAGATTATTTTTATTCATATCTAACATTTTTGCTAGTCCCCCTAATGTAAAACCGTCTCGTCCATGTTCTTCAAATAACTGCTTACCTACCTCTAAAATTTTTTCAAATTGCTGAGCTTTTTTTTCAGGTGATCGGCTTCTTGTCTTTTTAGTTTTTTTGTTAACTTGGTTTTGCTCTACCATTCTTTTCACATATCCAAAAATTAAAATTAAAGAAATTCGTTATTATTGTATTGTAAATTACTTTTTCTCGTTATATAATGAAACTTTTTTATTTTATTTAAAAATTATTAATTAAACTAATAAGTTTTTTAAAAGTTGGAAAAATTCATAATAGTGCATTATTTTTGACCAAATATCTCATAGTTTTATGATCAAACGCCAATTTATTCGTTTCTAAAGTATTCGGACAATGCATAATAAATAGACGATCGCTATTAAAGATCTTTTTAAATAAGTTAAGATAGTAATTACATATAAACATGTATTATTCATTTTTAGTTCTAAAATTTATTTTATTAGGAATAATGCATTAAACTTAATGGTGAGTTTTTATGGAAAATAAATCTGAGCAAAATTCTGACCAAGTAAATGAGCAATTAATAGCTCTTATGAATTTACTAAAAAGTAGAGCACCTGGAGGAATATTAACGTCCTTTCGTTCACCACAGGTTATATTTGGTTTTACTGCATTAAACAGGATAAAGAATTACTTAGATGGTAATCTTGAAGAAGAAGAAAGAAGAGTCTTAATAATAACAGATGATTTCACTGAAAAGTTTGCTGCCCCTATAAGTAATGTATTTAGTAAAATAAACATCGTTTCAAAAGTGTGGTCTGGTGTGAAACCAGAGGCGCCAATCGACATTATCGATGAAGCCGTAAAAATGTGTGAAGATTTTAAACCTAGAGTATTTGTAGCAATTGGTGGAGGGAGTGTACTTGATACTACCAAAGTTTTAATGATCAAATACGAAAAACCTGAAACAAATCTATTTACGGTTTCAGCTTTAGAGCCTCTTGGTTTACGGAAAAAAATTAAATATTTTATAGCTATTCCAACAACATCAGGAACTGGATCTGAAGCTACTCTCGCTTCTATGTTAACGGATATAAATACTGATCCTCCGAAAAAATTTACAGTCTCTCATCCAGAATTGATTCCTGATTATGCAGTTTTAATTACTGAATTTGTACAAGATATGCCACCTTTTTTAACCATGGCTACTGGACTAGATGCGTTAACTCACGCAGCAGGATCTTATATATCAAATATAGGAACTCCATTTGCCGATGCCATGAACATATATGCTATTAAAGAAATAATAAAGTATTTGCCTCGTGCATATAAATATGGTGCTAAAGATATAGAAGCAAGATCACATATGCAAATAGCAGCGACGATGGCAGGACTAGGATTTATTCATTCTCGGGTTGGAATTGACCATGCTTTAGGTCATAGTTTAGGTAAAGTACTAAATGTTCATCATGGACTTTGTGTTGGGATGTTTCTACCGTATACAATTGCTTTCCAAATGAAAATTACAGAAAGGTGGAAGGATTTATGTCCACTTTTTGGAATTGATACTAAAAATAAAGATAATAATGAGTTATCTATGGAATTTCTTAGAAGCGTAAAAGAGTTCATACATTCAATAGATGGTCCTGTATGTGTAAAAGAAATAAAGAAACCTATCATTACTGAGGAGGAGTACTATAAAAATTTAGATCTTTTAGTAAATTATGCTGAAACAGATCCTGTAGCTTATATGGTTACTCGTTATATCGACAGCGAAGTTATAAAAAGAATATTTGAATATGCTTGGGATGGTAAAACTATTGATTTTTAAATTATTTGGAGTAATTTAATAAAATGAACGAAAAATTATATGGTTATAATGGAAAAATCCTCTATATGGATTTAAGCAGAGAAAGTTATGAAATAAAGGATTTAAATACTGAGATTGCTAAAAAGTATTTAGGAGGAACGGGATTAAGTGCTAAAATAACGTACGATCTACTCTCAGAAGAAGATTACAATAAATTAAAAGAAAACCCATATTCAGAAATTAATCCTTTAATTTTTGCTACAGGTCCTATAACAGGTACCATTCGCCCAAATTCAGGTCGATATACTGTAAGTGGAATATCGCCTTTAACCGGTATATGGGGTGAGGGCACTTCCGGAGGTTTTTTCTGTATCGCCTTAAGAAATAGTGGATTTGATGCGGTAGTTTTCTTGGGAAAAACAAGTAGACTAAGTTATGTGCATATTCATGATGGAAAAATAGAATTTAAAGATGCTACAAAATTACATGGTAAAGATTGCTATGAAACTCAAAAACTAATTAAAGATGAATTAAATGTTCCAAACATTCGGATAGCTTGTATTGGTCCAGGGGGAGAAAACCTTGTTAAATATAGTGCTATAATGAATGATGAAGGGAGAGTAGTTGGTAGATGTGGATTAGGAGCTCTTATGGGTTCAAAGAATTTGAAAGCATTAGTCGTTTATGGGAAAGAAAAGATTGAAATAGCAGATCATGAAATAGGGAAAAAATTAAGAAAGCAAGCACAACTTGAAAGGGAAGCAAACCCGATGGGAGATGTAGGAACTTTACTTTTTAATTTATATGGCACTAATATGTATCTTGATCTAGGGATGGTTCTTGGTGACACACCAGGATATTACTTTACAGAGAGCGAATTTTTTGCCGAGAATTTAACAGGGAAAACTCTAAGAGAAGAATATCCAGTGTTCAGTTATGGGTGTGCAGGTTGTAACATAAAGTGTGGGAAATCAACAATTATTACCACAGAGGAGGGCGAAATTGAAAGTGATGGACCAGAATATGAATCTGTTGCAGCCTTAGGTACTTTATGTGGTGTATTTAATTCAAAATCAGTACTTCTTGCAAATCATCTATGTAATGAATTTGGTATCGATACTATTTCTTGTGGTGTCTCGATAGCTTTTCTAATTTATTTAGTTGAAAATAATTTAGGAATTGAGAAAATAAATCAGTTTTTGAATGATACTCCAATAGAAGATATTAAGTGGGGAAATGGAGATGTTGTTTGCAAACTTATTGAAAAAATTGTCAAAAGGGAAGGTATCGGGGATATACTGGCAGAAGGTGTGAGAATTATGGCAGAGAAGCTGGAAGTGGATCCAGAATTAGCAGCACATGTAAAGAGTTTGGAAGTCCCTATGCATGATCCACGGGCAACTGCCGGACAGGCATTAAGTTATATGACTGGATGTGTTGGTGCAAATCATAACAAATGTGATTGGTATTCAGCGGAAGGGGGAACTATTAACAATAGAATGCTCCATATTAAAAGGAGTAAAAATAGATATGATATAACAGGAGGAGAAAAAGGAGTTGTAAATCTTCAAGATCTTAGAGCAATTGATGATTCGGCAGTGAATTGTAATTTTGCAACCCCCAGACTTGAGCATATTATTGGTTATATAAATGCTGCTACAGGATTTAATTACGATCGAAAATCGCTAATGAAGGTTGGAGAACGAATAAACAATTTGAAACGGTTAATTAGTTGCAATCTAGGAATTTCAAGGAAAGACGATAGATTACCCAATCACAATATGAAAGTATTATCATCAGGAAGATTAAAAAATGTAAAACTCGATTTAGAAGATAACTTGAAGAAATATTATAATATTCGAGGATGGGATTGGGAAACTGGAAAACCAACTGAGGAAAAATTGAAAGAATTGGAAATAATATCTTAGATTAAATTAAAGTTCGATATAAAAATAAATTTACGATAGCTATTAAAAATCTTTTTAAAAATTTCTTAATTTTAATAGTTAAGTTATTTTTCGTTTTAAAATAAATTCAAGATGGATAAAGTGGTTTAAGATAGAAGCAACAACCCAAGGATTAATCTTCAAAATAGAGAGAATGGCTACTGACGATGGCCCTGGTGTTCGGACAACAATTTTTTTTAATAATTGTCTTTTAAATTGCGTTTGGTGTCACAATCCAGAATCAATTCCAAAAAAACCTCAGCTTTATTGGACAGAACGTAAATGTATTGAATGCAATAGCTGTGTTGATGCTTGTCGAGAGGATATTTTAACTTTTGAAGATGATGGATTGCACATTAATAGAGAGCGATGTACTAGTTGTGGAGAATGTGTGGAAGCATGTCCTAGCACGGCATTAAGCATGTATGGAAAATGGTGGGATGTAGAAGAGCTTTTTCACGAGATAGAAAAAGAAAAATTATTCTTTGATAAAGCAAAAGGAGGTATAACCGTTTCCGGTGGCGAACCTACTTTACAACCGGATTTTCTCTTGAAAATCTTGAAATTATGCAAGGAAAATAGTATTTCTACTGCTTTAGATACTTGCGGAATTTCAAGTAAAAAAGTCTATCAAGATTTATTACCCTACCTTGATATAGTGTTGTTAGACATCAAAGAGATTGATCCTGAAAAGCATAAAGAATTCACAGGCGTTTCAAATAAAATAATTTTAGAAAATGCTAAATGCATGTCTAGATACGTAAAGCAAAATAAGAAAATTATGTGGATAAGGACACCTTTAATTCCAAACTATACTGCCACGAAAGAGAATGTTCAAGGAATTGGAGAATTCATTGTAAATGAATTAGATAACATCCCGGATAAATGGGATTTATTGAGCTTCAATAAACTCTGTGATATTAAATATACACAATTAGGTAAATCATGGTCTTTAAAAGATGAGCCATTAATGACAAAGGAGGAGATGGAAAATTTTGTTGAAATTGCTAAAGGAACAGGGGTTAAGAACGTTAAGTGGTCAGGTTTAACTCGATAAGTTCAAATAACGATAAAAAGATGCTATTTTTCTTAAATTTTATACAAAAAAATTGTAACTAAAGCTAGCATTAGTAGCTTTAAAAATTAAAACTAAGAAGGAAAAATCAAATTTAAAAAATAAAAAGAATAATAAATTAAAATTTATAATTCATTAAAAACTATTCTTGCTATAATATCGTCCTGAAGCTCTTTTGTTAAATCTATAAAACGCGCAGAGTAACCTGTCACTTTAACAGATAAGTCGGGATAATTTTCTGGATGGGCTTGTGCGTCTCTAAGGGTTTCTGAGCTAATTGGATTAATTTGAAGCTCTCGACCTCCTAAATCTAAATACGTTTCTACTATAGAAGTAAATTGATCGAGTCCTTCGTCAGTTTGTAGTATACTCGGATTAAGTCTAATATTAAATGATGCGCCATTTGTTAAATGAGGATCAGCTGTCGCATAAGCTACTGATTTGAGTGTCATGGTAAGACCATTCTTTTCAGTACCATTTGAAGGAGAGATACCGTTCGCCACGGGTTCACCTTTTAATCTTCCATCTGCAGTTGCACCTAGTGATTTACCCTCTATAACCTGAGTTCCAGAAGACACAAGGCAATTATGATATATACCATCACCGTCTCTCGCTTTATAGTTTCTTGTGATATCGCATAAGGTAGTTGCTACCCATCTTCCAAGTTCGTCCGTTCTTTCATCACCATTACCATATTTGGGTGCTTTATTTCGTAATTTTTCCCTAAGTTCTTCAGCTCCCTTGAAATTATTATTCATATGGTTAACTAATTCTTCCATGGTTAGTAATTTCTCTTCAAATACTGCCCAACGTATTGCTGCTAAGGAATCTACCACAGTACCAAGCCCTTGTGAGCCCATTGGGTTATTATTATATTTCGCTCCATTTCGAGTTGCATCCATTCCGCTTTCGAGACATCCTTCTATTGAAGAAGAAAGCAACGGAGAAGGTAAATACTTAGCAAATGTTTTATCTTTTATCTCAGCTTTTCTCACACAGAGATCTATTGCAAATTTAAGTTGGTCTACAAAAGCTTTTTTCACATCTTCAAAAGTTTTAAAAGTACTTACTGAGGGTGTTTTTGCTCCAACGGATTCTTTTCCTGAAAGAATCGTACGCCCTTCATTTAACGCCATATTAAGAAGAATTGAAATCTGGACGGCATTACCTGCAGTATAAGAGAAGTCGTTCCCTGTACCATGTGGTTCTACACAACCGACGATTGAATAATCTCGGGCATCTTCTAACGAATATCCCGTATCGTGAAGTTGTGGCACTAAAATTTCATCATTATGTATGCCCATTCCGGCTGTATATTTAAAAGCTTCAAGAGTTCTTTTCAAAAAATCACGTGGACTCTTGGAAGAAATTCTTATTGATAATGTATTCAATAAGCTTTTTACATTTGCAATAGCTTCGAGGAACATATAAGAAACATCATTCGTGGCATCATTTCCATCTTTATCTAGTCCCCCAATAGTTATGTTGTTCTGTCCAGCTATAACGACAGAAGAAAGTTTGACTAAATATTCCTCAATTGCTTCTACAGCTTCCTCATAACTAATTCGACCCTCTGCTAAATCGGCTTCGTAAAATGGGTAAAGGTATTGGTCTACTCGTCCTTGAGAAAATATGTTTCCTTCACCATAACTCATTTCCATAACGACATTGGTCATCCAGACTGATTGAAGTGCTTCCATAAAACTCCTGGGAGGATAAGCTGGCACTCTTCGAGTTCTTTCTGCTATATCTAAAAACTCTGCCTTTCTTGTTTCTGAAGCAGTTTCTGCCATTTCCATTGCGAGATCAGCGTATCGATTGGAATAATCACAGACGGCGTTTGCAGCTACTATGACTGATTCATAAAAGTCCTTGCGTTGGTCAAATTTTTCATCTGTTTCCTTAAGATTTGCAAGCCCCTCTTTCGCTATCTCTTCGATACCTCTAAATCCCATTTTGAGTACTCGTCTATAGCCTGGAACGACATGTCCTTGACCCATAGCACCTGCAAACATATCAGTACCGCTCCCAAAACTAACGAGGAGCATTGAGGGCAAAGCTCCCTTCGGTTCCTCATATAAGCCTGCCTCTTTATAGGCTTCTTCCTTTCGATCTGCTACTGTTCTTCCCTTCCAGAAGGGCAGAATCTCATTCCTCAACTCATCTTGTTCTTCTTCTGTTAAAGGAACATACCGGTTAATAAAAGATACTTTTGAAATAATCATATCTTTTACTTGTTTATTTATCGATTCGCTAACGACTAAACCTAAAAGTTTAGACCGCATTCCACGTTCTATTTCAATTGGATCAGCTCTGATTTTACTAGATTTTACGCCTACAAGAAGCTCGTCTTCATCAATTCTGATTGGAAGACACCGTAAAAATTCCTCCAATGCTTTCACATTTTTCATGCAGGGCGGAGCATCTTCCATTTGTTTGTATATTCTTGTATAACACCGAGCTCGCTCAAGATCAAGTTCTCTTGGCATAGAAAGCATTCTATCTCTAATCTTTCTAACTCGCTCTGAAGGTATTCCTTGAAGAGGAGTCATTCTCAAATCTTGAACTACCATAATTCAACAATTGTTTTAGTTATTAATTAAATTTACGCAGTAAATTTATTTATACCTATCGATAATAAAATATTTAAACTTTATCATAGATTGTTATTTTCAATTAAAAACTCTCTTATTATAATTAATACCAATCCTCTTTTAACAATTGATTTTTTTAACTACTTAGAGGTTGGTGGATTATTACACCATATAAAGTGACCTTCGTCGATTTTAATCATATGAGGAATTTTTAATTCACAATCTTTTGTACGAGCATCAGAAGTACAGCGTGGATTATAAGTACATCCAGGTGGTGGTGCTATAGGGCTTGGGACTTCACCTTTGATAACAAATTTGATCTCTTGATTGTAAGGATCTATTTCAGAACGTGAGGCGAGGAGTGCCTTAGTATAGGGATGAGTTGGATTTGAAAAAATTTGTTCCTTACTTCCAACCTCTACAAATTTACCAAGATACATAACAGCTACGCGATCAGCAACATGGGAGACAACAGCTAAATTGTGGGTAATAAACAAAAATCCATAGCCATATGTTTCTTGCAAATCTTTAAGCAGATTAAGAATTTGTGCTTGAACTGATACATCAAGGGCAGAGGTAGGTTCATCTAATATTATCAACTCTGGATTGCAAGCTAATGCTCTAGCTATAATAATTCTTTGCTTTTGTCCACCTGAAAATTCGTGAGGATAACGATCCATATGTTCCCGCTTTAATGACACTTGATTTAACAATTCTAAAACCCTTTTTCTTAACTCTAATTCATTAGTTATGCCAAGTAAATTTTTGAGAGGATCCGCTATAATATCAACAATTTTTTTACGAGGGTTCAAGGAAGCATCTGGATCTTGGAAAATCATTTGAATCTTTTGTCTTAAATAGCATGAATATTTGGGAGGAATTGTCATATCTTGGAAAAGTATTTCACCTTCTGTTTTATCTACTAAACCTAGTATTACTTTTGCAATAGTAGTTTTTCCACACCCACTTTCTCCCACTAATCCAAGGGTTTCTCCAAACTTTACATCAAATGAAACTCCATCAACTGCTTTAACAGCCCCTATTTTTCTTTTTAAAATTCCTCCTATAAGTGGATAATATACTTTAAGATTTTTAACTTCAAGTAGATTCTTAATTCTTTCAAGATCGCTAATTTGACAAAATTTTTTGAGCCTAACTACTTTATATGTAATATACTTAATAGCAAGACTAGTAATCACTGCTATTAAACAGTATGTAATAAAAAATAGCCAAAAGTTTCCCACTATAACTTCTGGTAGAGGAATAAAGCTAAAAAGAATACAAATAAGTGATGAAATTATATATAGAGGGAATTTTACTCTAATTAATTGGGATCGAGGATCCCAATTTATGATAAAAAATGAAATAACAAAAGTTAGACAAAACATAGATAAAAGGGATAAGACTAACGCTAATCCTAAAATGGTTGAAAAATCAATAAATTGAAACATTATAACATCTCCTCTATTTTATATTTATATTCACTAATTTTTATTAAGAATGCCAAGATAATGACATATCCTCAATTTTCGTTTACTTAAATAATTTAATTAAATTTCTCCTTCTACTTTCTTTATAATAATTTCTGCTAAATGTTTATATTCTGGATTGTATAGATGACATGCTACAAAATAATCCTTATCAACCTCATTTTGTGTTGGAACTATTGAATTACAAGGCTCGAAACAATATTCGCATCTAGGATGAAATCTACATCCTGAAGGAGGATAAATTAGATTTGGAACCATTCCTGATATAACTTCAAGCCGTTTTTGACTTTTTCCAATAACAGGAACAGAAGCTATAAGTCCTCTGGTATATGGATGATATGGGCTAATTAATAATTTCTTTATATCTCCATATTCAACAATAGATCCACTGTACATTACAGCAACACGATCACACATTTTGGAGATGAGACCTAAATCGTGAGTGATATATAATATACTAGTATTGTATTTCTTACGAAGTTCTTTCATAAGTTTAAGAATTTGATTTTGTATCGTAACATCTAACGCAGTAGTTGGTTCATCAGCAATTAGTAATTTTGGTCTACATGCCAAAGCCATCGCAATTTGAACTCTTTGTCGCATACCACCACTTAGTTCATGAGGATATCTATCAAAAATTACTTCAGGAAAGGGTATATTTAAATCTTTCAAAAGGCCTATACTCCATTCTTGAGCAATGCTATATATACCTTTATCAGGAAATTTAGAAGTCTCGACAAGTAGTTCATTTTCCATATGCAGTAAAAATACTTCAGATATTTGCTTACCTACTTTAAAAACTGGGTTAAGCGAACTAAGTGGATCTTGAAATATCATAGTGATATCTTTTCCACGATATTTTAGTATTTCAAATTCAGATTTTAAAGCTAGATCTTCTCCACTGAAAACAATTTTTCCTTTTTCTCTTTTTCCTGGAGGACGAATTAGTTGAACAATAGATAATGCGGTAACAGATTTACCACAACCGGTTTCGCCTACAAGACCAAGAACTTCACCTTCGTAAACTTTAAAAGAAATATCTTCTACTGCACGAACAATACCCTCTTCCGTATAAAAATATGTAGTGAGATCTTTCACATCAAGGATAATGTGATTGCTGCTTAATTTAGAGTCTTTAAAAGATTGATCTTTCACTATTTCTAATGCTTTTTGAACTTTTAACTTACTTCTTGCTTTTTCAACTGGCATAAATTTCTTTTTCAACGATATATAATATATTAAACCATAAAGACCACTAACTACACCAAATAATATACGAATGTCTTGAGTATATATTTTTACTCCAAATAATCTATTCAAATATAATTCAAAGATTATTAATTGTATTGACCAAATTCCAAATGAGATAAGTCCACCAGTAAAGATGGAATACTTTAAAGGTATTTTAGGAATTCGTTTCTCAATTGGACGAATTTTATTAATTAAAATTGTAATAAGAATATCAATCCCCACTGTAAAACCTGCCCATATAAATCCAAGGTAAAAAATGTCAATTAATACTGGTTCTTCTCCTTGAAGTCTTTCAAGTCCTAAGAGAGGAATCGAAATAAATATTATCGCAATTATCCAAGTTATTGCAATAAAAATTTTAAATATTTTAATAAATTGCCCATCCTTTTCTACTAATTTCCTATATAGAAAATAAAAGATTGTAGTTATAATTGCGAATGATACAGCATTATTATTGAAAGCTAAAAATATAGAATTGAAAAACCATAAAGTTTCAAAAAGAGATTTAACGCCAAAGATAATTCCTAATAAAATAATACATATTATTCCTGACTTTCTCCTAAATAATTTCTTTGAGACCTGCTGATCCTCAGGAATTTGATTATTGATAATATTTGAAATTAAATATAAGACAAACACAATAATAATTGAGTCAACTAATGCTTTTCCGTAATTTAATCCAAACACGGTTTGATATATTGTATTTAAAACTTTTTATCCCTCATATTTATAATTTTAATCGTGGATCTAATGCATCTCGAAATCCATCTCCAAGGAGTATATATCCTATGGCAGCAATTCCAATAAATATTCCTGGCCAAACAGCAGCACTGATATTACTATATCTACCTCGGGCCCATAAAATATCGAGCCCCCAACTGGCTACAGTATTGTCTGAAAATCCTACAAATGCAAGACCTGCTAAACCTATTATTGCTATAGCAGCTCCTCCAAAAAAAGATACTAACATAGGGGATATTGCATTTGGTAATATATGTTTAAACATAACAATAAACTTCCGCGCACCACCTACTTTCGCTGCTTGAATGTATTCAAGTTGTTTTACTTGGAATACAAGTGATCGCATGAACCTAATATTATATGGTATAAAAAGAACTCCGTAAATAATAAGAGTGGTTAATAAATCTGTACCAAGCATAGGAGTAACTATAACAATAAGTATCAATGTTGGAAAAGCATAGAATAAGTCTACAATGCGCATCATGATATAGTCAATAACTCCACCAAAATAAGCAGAAAAAATGCCTAAAACAAGACCCCCACCAATGGATATTGTTACGGGGATTAATGACGATAAAATTGTAGTTCTAGCCCCCCAAATAATTCTAGCTAAAACATCATATCCATTATATGTTGTCCCAAACGGATGGCTAGCTGATGGAGGAGCAAAAACCTTTGGATTAGGCGGAACATGTGGTATCACTAAGTCTTGTAATGGATAGATAGTAAACCAAGGTGCAAATATAGCTAATATAGAAATAAATAAAATCATTAGTAGACCTGTTATTGTTAGAGGTTTAACAAGGTGTCGAAACAATCTCCTTTTAGATTTGATTTTTTCAATCTCAAATTCTTGCGCTGAAAATTCAGGGTCTCGCCAACCAGGAATTAAATAAAACTTTAAGAAGCGAAGAAATTTCATTTTTCTTAATGATTTCGATGAACTCTGCTCTTCTACATTTTCTTTTTTTAAAACTTTTTCTATAATTTCCATCAACCTCATCTCTCAAAAAATAATTCGTGGGTCTATAATCGTATAAAGTATATCTGCTACTAAAGTTCCTGAGAGGATTATTATGGTAGCAAATACTAGGAGCCCAAGAGTAACTAGGTAATCTCCTGTTAATATAGAAATAACCATGTAATAACCAAAACCTTTATAATTAAACACTATTTCAACAAAAAAAGAGCCTAATAATGCTGTTGCGGTACCCCCAACGATTAGATTACTGACAGGCAATAATGCGTTGCGAATAGCGTGTTTATTTATAACATCTTTTTCTAATACGCCTTTAGCTCGAGCAGTTCTAATATAATCTTGATTTAAAACGTCCAACATGCTGGATCGCGTTTGTCTTGTCATACTTGCTAATGAAACAAAAGTAAGACAAATAGCAGGTATAATTAGGTGTACAATTGTGTCCCACAAATAAATTTGATTATTAGCTATTATGCTATCGATTATTCGAAATCCTGTTATAGATCTGGGTGCTGTTAATCCAGGTGAATTTGCGAAAAAAGCGGGTATATCGAAGCCTTGATATGTAAAATTACTCAAATAATAACCAAAAAAGCGTTGGAGCATGTCAGCAATCCAAAAGACAGGGAATCCTGCCCCTAAGATTGCAACAATTCTAACTCCTACATCTTTTATTTTATCCCTATGTTTTGCAGAAGCTATTCCAAGTTTTACTGCGATAATAGGACTTAATATTATTGGGATTATCATTAATTCTATTGTTCTTGGAAATATTTCCGAAATTAAATCAATTACAGGTTTATCCCGTATGATTATATAAGAACTACCCCAATTTCCGGTAAAAAAATTCTTAAAATATATGGCAAGTTGAATATACCAAGGATCATGGTATCCAATTCTCCGTAATTCTGCTTCAATAATATCAGGATCGAGTGTATTACCCAATCTACCGGCAACAGGGTTAACTAAATTTTGTCGGACCATTAAATACGATAAGAGCCAAGAAATAGTTAGAACAAGCAACAACATCGGAATCATCATTAATATCCGCTTGATGATATATTTTATCATATTTTTTGGTTGTTCAGCCATTTTCTTCCCTTTTTTCAAAGAATAGTGTCTTTATAATTCTCTTATTCTATATTTCTTTTTGATTTAATTAATTGTTTGACTTTCATACCACTTATAGCACCAGATAGTGTGGTTGCAATTAAGATAGAAATATGTAAATAACCCTTCCAATTTCCAAATTGTAATATAATTGGCTCTATGCTAAAACCATACATGATTGCATATAAAATAAAAGCTTCAATAATTATAAAAGGAACAAGCCAGATTGACGCTTTTATTCCATAGTGAAAAATTGATTCCTTATACGTTAATAAAAAACAAGTAACAAATACTAATATTAAAGGCAAGAAGAATGTATCTACATATACTTCAAATGTCCAAAATAACACCGTTCTTTCCATTTCAGTAAAACTTATCCAAGTTTGTTCAGTAAAAGAGATCCACTCATCAATCATAACGATATTAGCAACAAGGCCATAATATCCTAGTAATACAATCGTGTATGCAATAAAAACACTACCTTGGCGCCCAAGATCGATCTTTATATTGCCTTTCTTGTTATTGTCACTTCTGTTTTGATTTTCCTCGTCTTGCAACATTATCTTAAATCGGAGTTTATAACCTTAAATTTAACTCTAAAGTCGATATTTGTTATAAGTTTCATAAATGTTTAAATTTATAATTACACAAGCTTTAAATAAATTTACATCGTAAATTAATTTGATACGAAAATTTTACCAAAAAAATCAAAAATTAATTTAAAGAAAAATAAGGCGAATAGTTAGAATGAGAAAATGGTCAAAAAGTTTAATTCTTTCTTTATTTATTATTTCTATGTTATTTCCACTTATACCTTTCAGTGTCAAAGCTCAAAGTACGATACCCACGTTTACTGTAGGAGCTTGCGGACCCGCTCCCATAGGTAGTTGGGATGGTATTAGTTTTGCAGCTACTACTGGCGATTATTTTAGGTATAATGCTCTTGAAGGATTATTTGAATTACCATATGGTGCGGAATCCGGAGATTATGATAATTTAGTACCAGTACTTGCAACCAGTTGGACAATACATGCCCGACCAGATGAAATGAACGCTAAAGGTTTTATGAATTACGGTGGAGTTGATTATATGGATGTCGTTCTCAGAGAAAACGTTAAGTTTCACGATGGCTCGGATTTTAACGCCACAGTTTGCAAATGGAATCTTGATAGGCTCATGTACACCTTGGGAAATATCAATTTTTGTATAGGTGGTAGTACTGAAGTTGATTCTGCTGTGACCACTAATAGACCGATTTATTGGTTGAGCGTAAGTGATTGGCTTCCTTATGCAACTGCCTCTTGGAATGTAGCAAATTTTCGAGGACCATATTATGGAGGAGGTTATTATCTTAATGAATATCCTGGATTCGGATATTCCAGTGCAGCTGATTCCCCGTATGGTTTAAATCGTTTCCCTCGATTTACAAATATAACCATACTTGATAACAAGCAATCAGGAGGAACAGTTAGAGTCTATTTTAATGATTGGGGCACCGGTCCACAATATTTATCGAATGCGTGGGTAAAATTTATCTCCATGGATTCTTATAAGGACTATTTTGATGTTCCAATCATGGGATATGGAGATGTTCCAAAGTTTCCCCAAAATAACGCGACATCACCTTTCCCTGGACATTTAATTGGTACAGGGCCCTATATGTTTGATAATTTCACATTAGATCAAGGTACTATGACAAGATTTGATGATTGGTGGAACGCTTCAGCTCAACAGGCTAAAGGGTGGCATATGCTTCCAAAGGTGGCAGTAGTTACGTTTAGTCATGACACAACAGGATATGCTGCAAGGACAACAGCATTGGTGACAGGTGATATTGACTTTGCTTATGATCATTCCTGGGAACCGCTTGGTTATAGTGATATAGCTACCGCTTCTAACTTGGACTATATAGATATGGGCCAGGAAAATTACGGGGAAGTTATCGTTTTAAATTGCGTTGATGAGACATATTTGCGTTATTGGTATGATATAGGCTTTAACTTGTCTCAACCCGTAGGGTCACCATATACATACCCAATATTATCCTCCACTAATATTAAAGAAGTAAATGGAACTTTAAAACCAACTAATGGAGTTGATCGCGCCTTTAGGAAAGCGCTTTCTTACGCATTTGATTATGATACATATCTGGCACTATATAATGGTCGGGTAGAGCGTTCTGGGGGTTTAGTGGCATCTACTCACGAATACTATGACCCATCTGTACCTTTACCTACTAGAGATCTCACGATAGCACGACAAACCTTACTAGATGATCCAGTCTGGGGAGCAGTTTGTCTAGCTCATGGTTTAACTAGCACAACAGACGACTGGAACACTGTAGCAACTACTAATCCTATTTACACATTTGAAGATCATTATGATGATGCCCATCTTGAATCTTATCAATTGTTGATATCTGCTCTTGAGGATATTGGGTGTGCTATAGCTGCTACTAAAGATACAAGTGGTACTTATCCAGCAATATTAGCCGGTACACTTCCTTTATTATCCTGTGATGGATTTGCAATTAAACCTTATCACAGCCGTATTGATGATCTTGGATTCATTCAGGCATATTATCAAAGCACTGGCATTATTGAACGAACTCCAACGGATGCTACCTTCCCATTTCAAAATTATACTAGATACATAGCAGATTACAATTCCTATCCTTATGCATTCCCATATAAAGCGGGATCGAATATGGGTTTTACTTACAATGCTACATGTGATAATCTGATTGCAAAACTATGGTTCCAAAACTCTACTGGAAAGCAACAATACTATAGCGAATTGGCAGATTGGGCTCAGAATTATCAATATCCCATGCTCTATTTAGGAAATGATTTAACAGGCCGCGCAGTAGATAAAGATTGGGACACCGCTTGGCATTGGATTTTAGTACAGCATTTTGACTTAGTGAAATATAGTCCTACTGCCCCAGGAATTCCAGGATTTTCAGTTGGATTAGTTTTATTTGCTTCAGTAATAGCATCTATCGGAATTGCGTATATTCTCATGAAAAAAAAGAAAATACTATAGAAATACTAAAAAATTAATTAATCATATTTTTTTTATTTTATATTTAATTTTCTCTTATTCAGAAGTAAATTTATATTGATAATTACTAGATTGAGATATATTGATATTTTAAAAAGAAAAATTGAATGACTTGTTGAGGGTTCTAGAAGAAGTAGATTTATTCAAGATATCTGATAAAAATAACATAAAAATATTATTTTACATTAAATATTCAATATAAAAGGAAATAGATTATTTAATTAAAGGTGATAAAATATTGTCAGGGTTAAATCTTGATGTTATAGGAAAAAAATTCCCTGAAGTAACTTTTAAATATAATTGGAAAGATGTAGTATTATATGCTTTGGGGGTTGGAGCTCAAGTTGATGAGCTACAGTTCTTATATGAAGGAGTTTCTGGAGGATTAAAAGTTTTTCCTAGTTATGCTTGTATTGTTGCTGCTGCAGGTCTTCAGCTTCAAAGGTTAGGTAAAATTGATTTTTCACACTTCGTTCATGGGGAACAGTCAATTAAACTGTACAAATCCTTTTCTTCTTCAGATGAAATAATTTGTAAAGCGGGAGTTGAGAATATTTTTGATAAAGGAAAAGCAGCTGTTATTCATATGAAAGTTTCTGGATACAAAAATGGAAATGAACATGTGTTTGATACTAAATGGGTATTTTTTTACCTTAAGGGCGGAGGTTTTGGAGGAGATCCAGGCCCTAAAACTGAACCACTAAATCCTCCTGAAGGGGTAGAACCAGATTTTAGTATCTCCTATATAACTAATGAAAATCAAGCTGCTTTATATAGACTTAATGGTGATTTTAATCCTTTACACATAGATCCTGAATTTGCCAGTAGGAGTGGAAGGTTTAAAGGCCCAATTCTACATGGACTATGTACATATGGTTTTGCAACACGATCTATTATTTATGGTGCATGTAATGGGGATGTGGAACGATTTAAAGAATTCAGTGCACGATTTACAAGTGAAGTATATCCCGGAGAGACTTTAACCACAGAAGGATGGAAAGATAATGGAGGTTATATAATTCAAGTTAAAACAGAAAGAGCAATAGTTCTTGGAAATGCTTATGCTATAATAGATTAATATTTTACCGATATTTTTTAACTAATCTTTTAATAAAAAGAAAAAAGTAATTGAGTAAATTTTACTCTTAATCTTTTTTATTTTTTTCTAATTATTT
>JAHPZE010000007.1 GCA_019058365.1 Promethearchaeota archaeon
TGGATACAATTTAATACCAAGTGGTCTTCAAATCACTGAATTTTGTAGCTAATCAATTATTTTTCTTTAAATAGATTCGCCTATAAAGTAATTAAAAAGCAAGGTGAAGCACATTTGTCAATCGACCTTGATTTTAGTCCTGTTTAGCAACCGAGCATTTCTTTAGCCGACCTTATTTAAAATGTAGTGATTTCTGGAAAGAAGGGCAGCGGCAAAACTACCTTATTAGCTCATATATCAAATCCAATTTATGAAAAAGCCCATTTTATTTGTGTGTTAAACATAATTTTATTATCTATTAAAAAAATTAGATCATTTGGTTAGAAAATAAATTTGAAAGGACCGTGTAATATATATTAAAAAAAAAAAATTCTTTATTTATTGATGTATTTTTATAGTTATCTTAATCTTTGGACATCTTATTAGAGGCCTTTAGGGCCTTGCTTACATATTTCATAGGCTTCGTCTACAGAAGCATTCTCATGAACTATCGCTCGAACTGCTTTAATCATTCCAATAGGGCTGTCACTTTGAAAGATATTTCTTCCCATATTTACGTCTATAACTGTAAAAATCAGTTATAGTCTACGCCGACAGCTCCTTTGTCAATTGCATCTTTTGACATCTGTAGTGCATCTCTTTCTTCGATCTTTTTTCCTCCTGCGATTACAATTGGTGCTGGACAAATACTTGTTACTTCTTCAAAGTTCTCGCAATAATAGGTCTTTACAAAAGTAGCACCCATTTCTGCAGCCATTCTACTTGCCATCCCTAGATAACGTGCATCTCTTACCATTTCTCTTCCAACGGCAGTGACAGCTAATGTAGGAATGCCATATTCTTGCCCCCAATTTACTAACTTTGAAAGGTTCATTAAAGTTTGCTTCTCATATTCTCCTCCTACAAAAATTGAGCAAGTAATAGCTGATACATTCAATCTTATCGCATCATCAACAGTAACATTTATTTCTTCATTAGAGAGCTCTTTTAACATTGAAGCCCCCGCTGATACTCTTAAAACAATAGGTACATCAATTTCAGAAGGTACACAGTTTCTAAGCATCCCTCTTGTCAACATAAGAGCATCAGCATATTCAAATAAGGGCTTCATATCAGTGAAACATTTTAATTGACTGGGAACGTTTCCAAAATATCCATGATCAATAGCTAACATAACGCACCGCCCACTCTTTGGTTTAATTATTCTGTTAAAGCGGTTCTGAAAACCCCAATCACCCACTACAACCATTTTTAAATCCCTTTTTAATAGTTTGAATATTAATTAAGATTATTTTTTTAAATAAATTAATGATCTCTATTTTACTTTTTCTAAAAAACACATATAAGTAAAGTTTATACAAAAATAATTAAATCACACTTAAGAATTCTCCAACTCTGTTCTTAATTTTTGAAACGAGTTTTCTTGAGATGTTTCGCCTTATAAACTCTTTAATCAAGTTAAAGTGATAATTACTAATTTTTTTTCTACCAAATTTTTTAGAAATTCTAACTATTAACTCATCTTCATAAATTTGATCAATTTCTTCTAATATTGAAACAGTATAATGCACTTCATTTATCAGTTTAGATATATCTTGCTGAAGGAGTTTTAGTTGTTGTTCTTCATCAATAATGTCTAAGGCTCTTTTAATGATCTGTTCCTCGAATTTTAACTTGATTGTCCACGGAGTCTGAAATATATGTTGAGATGTATCCAATATTAAAGCATCTCTATCCTTAATTTTAATTTTATTAATATCAGGGTTTTCAATTATATGGATTGTTTTACTTTCCCTATATGTCTCTGGTAATATATTATCCCCAACTGAATTCAATAAAGCTTCATCATATTGGAAATTTTCATCTTTTATAACATAAGAGGGATAATTAAATATTTTTCCATGTATAAGACTGAAAATTCCATAGATTCCAAAAATTTGTATTAAGTTCCTAAGATTTACCCTTCCAGCAGCTTCCCTATCAACTTCAGGAGAAATCGCACCCATCAGAATATCTATTTTCTCATACCCTCTTATAATTCCTTTTGTATCTACAAAAACGATAAATTGGTGTTCAGGACATACAGCATTAATTGGTATTTGAATTTTAACAGTACCAAATTTTTTTTGAGAGAAAATCGCCTCAGGAACATTAATTGATTTCGCTTTCCCACATGTAGGGCATACGACTTCTAGAACCTTAAATGATTCAGGCATATTAGAATCTGAAAAATTAATATTTCAACTAATAATAAATAGATAAACTCTAAATAAAAAATTTAAGGAAATTCCCGCAATTCAAAAATCACGGTTTAAAATTAAAATCTTGTAAATTTAATAATAAATTTATTTATTAAGGAGCTTGAGAAATTTCTTCTTCCAAATCTGATACTCCATCACATAGTTGAAGCCGCAAACAATATCAAATTCTCTTTTTTCAATTAAATTTTTTAACCTTTTTGCTCCTTCCATGGTTGATTGTAATGGACCGTAAGGATTTAAAATAAAAATCTGATCTAATGGGATTAAATAATCACAGATGAAAATTACATTTTCAAAAATATAAAAAGTGAATCCTTGAGTGTGTCCATTGATATGAAAAGCTTCTATTCCAGATAAATTAAAATCTTTCGTAAATTTTTTATCAAAAGGATTCAATTTAGAAAGTGAATGTTCAGAATCATTTTTATGAATCCATATAAAAGCAGTATAATATCCTCTATAAAGGTTTGATGCTCCAAGAAAATGTTGGTGCGTGAATAATATTTTATCCATCGGTTCTAACTCTTTAGAGAAGGTAGAAGGGCAATCAATCCAGACTCTCTTATTATCTATTTCAATACTATAAGCAGAATGTTCAAGTCCTAAAGATGGATATGAATTTAAGCGGACTACTTTATCGTTAACTCTTGAGCTCACAATTTTATGCATTTGTGAACACTCTTCTGCAGTTATAAAGTTTTCATTAGAGGCGCCACAGAAAGGACAAAATTGAAAATAGTGCCCTATCATATTATAACCACATTTTTTACATACATATTGTCTTTGAAAGTCTGTCATTTCACTTGATTAGTCTGAGATTATCTAAATATTAATAAAACTTCATTCGGATTATTTCTTATTGCATATATTAAAATTTTTTTTATATATTAAATTGGTAAAATCATGAATATTAACGTTTCTGAAGAAGATTCGAAATACATGTATGACTTTGTGCAAAGCATTATTGACGAAATTGGACCAAGAATGTCATGTAGTTCAAAAGAAGCAGAAGCTGCAGAATTTATCAAGAATGAGCTTGAAAAATCCTGTGATGAAGTCTCAGTGGAGCGCTTTGCATGCCATCCAAAAGCATTTTTAGGTTGGATTAAACTGGACATGTTTATGATTGTAATTTCGATTCTCCTTTACTTTTTAAGCCAAATATTTACAGAACAATTCTGGTTATTACTTATAGCTATAATATCTTTTCTTTTTGTATTATTACCATTTTTAATTATGTGGGAAGAATTCTTCAATTACAGAGAGTTTATTGACTCATTGTTTCGTAAAAAAACCTCACAAAATGTAATTGGTAAATTTAAATCAGAGGGAGAGCTAAAAAAAATTATCATTTTTTCAAGCCATATGGATACCGCTGTTGAATTTAAATTGATGAAACTTTTGGGTTGGAGATTTATACCAATAGCATTTGGAGTAATTTTTCTCATGCTAATGTGGTTGGTTCTTTCATTCTTAAATTTAGCCTTTATATTGATTGGATTCATTAGCCTGAAAGCTATTTTTCTGAATATTATGATTTGGGCTCTTATCATTGGAAGTCCCTTTATTATCCTCTTATTCTTTTTTGTACCATTGGGAGAGAAGGGGAATGTGGTACCGGGTGCCACAGATAATTTAAGTAGTTGTTCAGTTATTCAAGGATTGGGACGATATCTAAAAAATAATAGAGATATTATCCCACCTAATATTGAGATAAGATTGATTAGCTTTGGGTGCGAAGAAGTTGGTTTGAGAGGATCATATCGCTATGTAGAAGTTCATCACAATGAACTAAAAAGAAATGAAACTCTTGTAGTAAATATGGATGGCCTTGAAAAACCCGATTATATTTATATAGTAGAATTTGAGCCTACTACAAGGACTTGGCACTCTAAGGAAGTTATTCAAAAATTATCAAGAGCAGCAGAAATTGTAAATATTGAAGCAAAACGAATAGGTTCAGGAAAATTAGAAAAAGCATTAGGACGCTTAACTGGAGGCTCTGATGCTGCTGCTTTCTCAAAAGCAGATATTAAGGCCGAATTTATAAATGCGGCTGATTGGAAAAACCGTTCTAGTTACTATCATCAATCTGGAGATACTATTGACAAAATTGAAAAAGGAACTTTGGAAAGTATATTAAAAATATGTATAGCTTTTTTAACAAATGAATCAAAATCTCACGATTAAGTTTTTATAATTATATTTTATTTACTTTTTAATTTACTAACAAAATATAATTCAAAGAAAAAGAAGGGATTTTTTTGCAGATTGAAATTTCAAAAGATGATTCGAAATATATGTATGATATCATCCAAAAGATAATTGATGAATGTGGTCCTCGAATGCCTTGTAGTCCACAAGAAGCTAAAGGTGCAGAATTTATAAAAAATGAACTTGAAGAGACTTGTGATGAGGTAACTATTGAACCTTTTACATGTCATCCTAGAGCTGCTTTGGGGTGGATAAGAGTAGACTTAATATTGAGTTTGTTATCATTCAGCTTATTTCTTTTAATCCACTTGTTTATAGATTCATTTTGGGTATATATTTTATCAATTATATCGACTTTACTAATATTTATAGCAATATTGATCGCTTGGGAGGAGTTCTTTAGTTATAAAGAGTTTGTAGATCCAATATTTAAGAAAAAAAATTCTCAAAATGTTATAGGTAAAATAAAACCTATTGGTGAAATTAAAAAAATCATTATTTTTTCTGGACATCATGATAGTGCTTTACAGTTTAATCTTCTAAGATATTTAAAGTATGGCTATGAATTAATTATTTTTTTAGGTCTTGGAATTCTATTTTTTTGGTTTTTCGCATCTATCATTTTTATAGTACTTTCCATATTCACCTTTTTATTAGATATTACATTGATATATCGATCTTTCTTTAATTTAGTTATTTGGCTATTAATTATTGGAGCTGTACCACTTACAACGTTATTTTTCTTTGTAACTCCAGGCAAAAGAGCAAATAAGGTTCCTGGTGCAGTTGATAACTTAAGTGCAGTTGCAATTATATTAGGTGTCGGAAGATATCTGAAAAGCCATAAAGATATAATACCTAAAAACACTGAAATAAGAATAATATCATTTGGAAGTGAGGAAGCATTTTTAAGGGGGGCTTTCCGTTATGTGGAAGCGCACTTAGAAGAATTACAAAAATTTGATGCAGAATGTGTCAATTTGGATGCTATTCAAAGTACAAATTATCTCACATTCTCCGATAAAGAACCAACAACTAGAACTATTCATAGTGAAGAAGTTGTTCAAAAACTTATCAAATCGGCTGAATTAGTAGGTGTTAAAGCAAATATTGCTAGCTTGGGAGGAGGCAGTTTTCTTGAAAAAATAGCAGGCTTAATGGGGGGAGGTACTGATGCTACCGCTTTTTCAAAATCAAAAATAAAAGCTAGTACTATTACAGGTTTGAGTCTAATAAAGATGGTCCATTTTTACCATCAAGAAACAGACACTCCAGATAAAATTGAAAAAGGAGTCTTAGAAAATGCGTTAAAAATATGTATAGGATATTTATTTTCCAGAACAACACAACAAAAGTTGATTAATTAAAATAGATGTAATTAAAATTACAATTTTTTGCTGTCTTTCACTACTAATTTTACCAAAAGTACTATAAGTATCATTGGTATAACGCCTACACCGAAAATTGAAAACAATACATAATTTATAGAATTTGGGAAAACAGTCGTTAAAAATAATTGTCCAAGCGAATCTATTAAATAATGAGCAATAATAGATGGAATTAAACTCCTAGTTTTAATATACATGTAAGCAAATGAAATTCCTAGACATGATGCATATACTACTTGGATTATAACATTAGATAGATCCGTTCCATTCAATAAATTAGCAAAATGATAGAAACCAAATGTTATTCCGTTAAGTAAAATGACTACAGTTTTACTATATTTCCTTAACTGTAAATTTAATATAACTCCTCTAAAAGCAACCTCTTCCCAAATTCCTGGGATAAGCATAATAATAAAAAGAAACCAGTTATTTCCCATAAAAAAGAAGTTGCCGTAAAAAATGTAGTTTCCAAGAAATTCTCCGAACAATACGGTGGATAATCCATAAATACCTATAGCACTAATTCCAAGCACAAGATTTCTCCATAGAGGTTTGACTCTAGTTAATCCTATAGATAGAGAATGGTCTCTAAAGGTTTCTTTACCATTTGGAAGTTTTAATCCAAATGGAACGATAATCTGCCATAATAGAATTAAAAACCCAACTATTATAAAAAAGCCAAGAAATAAATTAGTAATAGTAGGTAGATTGTAAATAAATGGAAATAAAATTAGTGGTAAAAACAAAAAAATCACTTGTAAGATCACTAGAACAAGAGTTCCTACATTAACATGTTCTCTTAAAAAACCTCCGGTTTTATACTCAGCCGTTTTTTCTAATTTTGGAAACATCCTGTTGAAAATGAACACCATCAGTGCTAATCCAAAAAGACCAACTCCCCCCAAAACTAATAGTCCAATAGTAATACCAAAACCATATATTAAAAAAGTTCCAGTTATTAGAAACGCCATAAAAAGACCAAAATCGGATAATAACATTGCGATCCATTTTAGAATCTTATTCTCTTTATTTAATTCTTCAATTACGTATTTGTATTTCATTTTTCCAAAGAATTTGATTTTTAGTAGAAACATAAATAACAGCAAAGTCCATGCAATCGGCAATGTGATCAGAAGTAGAATTATAACAATAACAGATTGTAGTATCAAGGTAAGGACAATTGAAGTTATAATAAGTGATATTCCTTGAATTGATAACATTAACAAAATTTTTGCTTTTGCTTGATCTCGTGGAAGAATTGGTAATGAAGCTAATGTTGAGCTACCTGATTCTTCAAGATTCAAGAATCCTATTATTAGCATAATTGGTATAAAAAGATACACAAGAAGTATAATAGACCATACTATCAATATTGATTCAATTGAAAGGGTTATCGCATTAAATAGTCCACTCATTGATAAAATCATTATTAGTGGATAAAAAATAGGGAAGAATATAAACATAAAAGATTGGATATCTCTTGTCGAAGAAACTATATCTTTACGTAAATATGCCTTAATTGGTGAGATAGGATTTAGTTCGAATTGAATCTCCCTCTTCTTTTCCATTTTTACTGTTTTGATTTCTGTTGAAATTGCACTATGTAATGCCCTTTGAGCAACTTTAAATAGTGCCCATGTTAAAACAATGCTTAACGCAAACCCTGTTAAAGTAGTAAGTATTAAAATAGGATGTACTTGAAATTGAAGATTAGTTAATGATACTAGAAATGCAGGGGCAAATAAGAAAGGAATAAGACTTAAAATAATAATCAATATGAAAGAAGGCTCAGTAGTAGCAAAAATTGCAAAAAGACTAATGGTTGCATTTAATCCCCAACTGATTATAAAGCTAGTACAAAACATGATAATAAAATAGCCTAACATGGTTACTGTTCTAATTATATTCGCGTTTTTTGATTTCATTTTCGATTCTGAAAAAAGAAAACTCATCTTTTCTCCAATTATTACCAGAATGCTAAAACTGAAAATTACATTCACAACTGATGCTGCTAAACAAACCAAAAACATTATAAAGTCTTGAGTTATGATCAGCATAATTATTGGAAATGCTACAATTAAAATTATTAATGGAATATCTAAATTGCGAAATAAAGTCATTACACCTATCTTTTTCAAACTCTTTTTAGAAAATGGAAGTGTCTGCAACCACTTGAAAGCATTACCTGACATGAAAGATCCAGTTGAGATCATTCCAAACATAAGCATATACATAACAGTTATCCCAAAAAAAATCATAAATAGAAATGATGATATGAAAAAAATTGTATTTATGCTATAGAGACCTAAATTATCTCTAATTTGGAAATACGTAACTAATGGTAGTAAAGGCAAAAATAAAAAAAGAATTGAAAAAACAATTTTAAGTGCCAAAGCTTGATGCCTAATATAATTTTTATTCTTTTTCAGTTTCTCAATAAATTTTGCTTGATGCGCTCCTGCACTAGCCATCTGGCTCTCCATAATGATCTCATAAATAGGGTATTTCGCTAAAGAATAGAAAGATTTTTGTTTTTTTTCTTCCATATTCATCAACACCATTAATTTTTCATTTTAAAAGATGCTCTTAATTTTTTTATAATCTCATTAACTGAAGTGTCTTGTTCAGTTAACCTTAAAAATACATCTTCTAAACTAGCGCCGAGTTTATTCGCTTGTATACGTAGCTCTTCTAACGTTCCGATTCCAACTATTTTTCCTTTATGGATGATCCCTATTCGATCACATAATTCCTGAGCAATTTCCATAATGTGTGTTGAAAAAAGAACTGAACCACCACTCTGTGTATGGAGGTCTAATATAGATTTAAAAACCCTTACAGATTTCGCATCAAGACCAGCAATTGGTTCGTCCAAAATAAGCAAATCGGGTTCATGGAGTATTGCGGCAATTATTTGTAGTTTTTGTTTATTACCGTGGGACAATGTTGCAATTAATTGTTCATAATAGTCAATTGCTTCCAAGCTCTCCATGTATTCTTTTGCAAGTTTTGTGGTCTTTGATTCATCCAATCTACGGACAGATGCTATGAAATTAAATAAATCTTTCGGCGTTAATGATTTAAAGATTAAAGGTTCCTCACTTACATACCCTATACGACGTTTGATTTCAACCTCATCACGTTCTGGGTCCATTCCAAAAACACTCATTTCTCCATCATTTGGTTCAAGGAGTCCTAATAGAAGCTTTATTGTAGTAGTTTTTCCCGCACCATTAGGACCTAAAAGACCAAAAACTTCACCTTTGTGAACATTAAAAGAAATACCATCAACAGCTTTAACTTCTCCAAAATATTTCTTTAAATCTTTGACAACAATTATTTCATGATTAGACATTTTCATTCATTTAAATTGATTCTTTAAAATAAATTTTTTTAAAAAAGACTATATATTTCCTTATATATTTACATATAATATTATATTTAAATATTATGAATAAGCATATAATTAGTGCCTTCGATGAAATGAACTTATTTTCATAATATATATAGATATATATCAATATCACATTTAATGTAATATTATCGCTTGAAATAATTTTTTACATCTGTTTTATTACGTGGAGGATTTCCTATTAAGATAAATTTTAATGTCCTTTATTTAAACGAATTGGCCAAAATACTATTGAAATTTTCGAAATTTTTCTATTTTCTTTTAATTTTTCTATTATTAATAGCTAAACACTCAATTAACGCCATTGCCAATAAACATTAAAATAATTTGTATGATTAACGGAAGATCGGTGGTAGAAGCTGTAGATAGTCCTTATCCATTATTGCACTGGCACAAATAAACCCAGAATGGGTAGCAGCTTCAATTCCTCCTTCATTAGTGCGTTTCCCATAAGTATCTCCGGCAAAATATAGTCCCTTGATAGTTGGACATTTTACATCCACCCACTCGTCCTCTGGGTGCCTCCACAATATACAAGTATCTCCAACGGTGAATAACATAAATTCCAGAGCCTCTCTCCAGCCTGAGAATGCAGTATCTAAAAATTTCAACATTCTATCTATCACAATATTCACTTTTTTCTTATCATGTGCCTCACTATCTAAAATACTGCTAGCCATACCCGCCAGATACTTCCCTTCAGGAGCGGTTGTAGGTGCAATATTAGACATACTTACTATATCAAGAGGAACATTACCTCTAAACAATCCTTCCTTCTCTGGGATCAACATGGAAGTATGGTAAAAAGTCCTAGGGTCAACCTCGAGTTCACAAAAAGTATTCAACGGTTTAGATAAACCTATTTGCGCAGCAACCATGGCGGTATGAATTACTTTTTTAGTTAATTTGACAAAATCTGTAGGTAATAAATCCTCAGGTAATAATTTTAGCAATTCTCGTGGCGGAGTAGTACAAACAATCAATGGAGCCTTTATTTCTACTATTTTACCATCAATCTTAGCTATAACGCCGATAGCTCTTCCATTTTGGACGATAATTTCATTGACTTGAGCATTTGTAACAATATCACCTTGAGCATCTCTAACGACACTTGCAAAACCCTCAACAATAAAACGATGCCCTGGTGCCCCCGCAAACGCCCAAGAACCGTCTGTTATATGTACTCCCATTTTTTGAACCTGTAAAAATACCTTTAAATTCTCTCCAGCGGAGTTCAGAGCTGGATCGTTGATGATCGTCTGGAAGGTCCCCATAGCATAATGGAATTCTTGTGCGAGTTCATTTTTAGTTATACTGGTTATGTAATCTTTCAATGTTACGTCGTCCAATTTCTCAGCTTCAGCTATTGATTGAACTTGGAGCTTTCTTTTATGGACATTCACCATCTCAGCGTAATCTTCATCGCTCATCCAACCATACTTGGATCTTCTGTCTATTATATGAGGTTTCCAATCATGATCATACCATACGAAACCTACATTAGGATAGAAAATCGAAGCTTTGTTAAATAGGGCTAAGGCGTGGCTAACCCGTCCTCGATTAGTATACCAAGCCCCCCTACCCCCCGATTCAAGCACATAACCATTAAGCATCTTGTTCTTTATGAGTGTGTGGAGATCAGGTTCTGTCCTATCGACAACCCAAGAGTGAGCGGATTGCATTAAGGTTTTACGAAATTTATTTGCATCCTTAATACTTTCCCCTCGGAAAGATGTAGCACGTCCCCCTATCTGTGAAGATCCCTCAAGGATGAGAACCTTCTTGTGTTCCATATTGGATAAAATTGCACCAACAACTGATCCGGCTATGCCACATCCTATGATTATGACATCATAATCATTCGAAATTTTTTTAGACATTTTATCTCCTCTTTTTTTATAATTATTATTACTAACTGCCAAATAAATACTTATCTTTGCATAGTACATTCGAACTCCAAGAATTTGAGCATTATTTTAAGAAATTAACAAACTATATTAATGAGTTATTTTAATTTCTTTTCTGATTAACTATAATTATAATTGAGATTACTATAAGAATTGTACCGAGTAAATGTGCCAATGTAAAGTTTTCTCCAAGAAGAATTGTTGCATATATAGCTGAAGATATTGGAGTTGGAGCAAAAATTGTAGTTGCTTTTGATACGTCTAAATATGATAATGTTTTATACCAACATATTAATCCTGCACCGTAAACAGCCCCCATCAGAAAAAAGAATGATAAATTATCCGGATCAAAAAAAATTTTAAAATCTGGAGTAAAAATAATTAGATATGTTAAAATTAGAATTACACCAGAAATAATATTTCTTATAAAAACCATTTGTATTGGTGTTGCTTCTTCCCTATTAAATAAAGGTTTTGTGAGAGTGTGGCCAAAAATCCACATTAAACTAATTAATAGTATTATGCCTACTCCAATTAATATAGTGAGATTGATATCAATTAATGTGAAAAATTGGGTAATACTAATTGCTAATCCTAAGAAAAGTAATATTGAAAAAAAAATCTGTAACTTAGTTATCCTTTCTTTTAGAATAAGATAACCTAAAATTATTGAAAAAAAGACAGTAGTTTTTTGAGCCAAGGATCCATTAATTGCTCCAGCCATATCATAACCAATAAAAAAGAAAACTTGATTTACACCAAAAATTAAACCAATACCAATTAATAACCAAAAATTTTTCTTCCAATTTGAAAGAACATGAACTTTATTAACATTTTTTAGTAGTTTATTCGCCTTCTGATTATGTGAATTTAATATTCTGAATTCAAATAATAAAATTGGAAAAAAAATCAATGCTTCAACCATACAAGTCATGGCTCCAGAAAGATAAGCATCAACTGCCGTTGGTCTCGAAATAGCAATTATAGGCTGCAATCCGACAAATATAATCCCGAAAAAACCGGTTATCAGACCTTTTTTTGTATTCTTATCCAAGCTAATTATAAATAATTATATGGAGCTATAAAATTTTATTTTAATAGAAATTAAATTGTAATTTTATGAAGATTACGTTTTTATTAAGTAAAATTTAATTGATTAGGATAATTAAAAAAAAAGAACTTTTTAAATAAGTGGATGTGAATAAGAATTACCAGTAATTTTGCGATACAAACAAAAAACCTTACGAAAAAATTCGGTAATATCGTAGCTGTAAATAATCTAAATTTAAAAATTCCATATGGTAAAACTTATGGTTTATTAGGTCCTAATGGAGCGGGTAAAACTACTACTGTTAGGATGTTAAACGCTATAATTTCACCTACCGAAGGAACTGCGCAAGTTGTAGGATATGATATTATAACTCAAAGCAAACAAGTTAAGATAAACTGTGGTTTTTTACCAGAATCACCCGGATTATATCAAAAGTTAACAGCGAAAGAATTCTTGGAATTTGTAGGTGAGTTATATTATCTCCCAAAAGAAATTATCTCTACCCGTATTGAAGAATTATTGGATATCTTTGATTTGGAAGGGCGTGAGAATGATCTTTTAGAAGGATACTCAAGAGGTATGAAGCAAAAAGTATGTCTATGTGCAGCGTTAATACAAGATCCTAAAATAATTTTTTTAGATGAACCAACTTCTAATCTAGATCCTGCAGCAGCTAGAATGGTAAAAGATCTAATCTCCGATCTCGTTAAGAAAGCTGATAAAACTATATTCATTTGTACTCATCTCCTTGATGCTGCAGAAGAATTATGCGATTTAATTGGTATTATTGACAAAGGGGAATTAAAAGTTGAGGGAAGTCCAAAAGAAATTATTGATTCGGTTGGTGCAAAAGATTTAGAAGAAGCATATCTGAAAATCATGGGTGTATCTAAAATTGAAGATTTATTAGCGTGGAGAGAAGAAATACCGGCTAATATCGAAAAAGATAAGAAAAAAAAAAAGAAAAAGTAATAACTGGATAAGAATGGCTCTTTGGAAAACAATTGCTAAAAACGAAATAAAGCTCAGAACTAATAAATTTCGAAATCATCGGTTATTATTTTTCATTATTTTATACTCCTTTTTCATTATTTGGGCTTTCTTCTTAGCTCCAATGCTTTTTGACTTATTTATGCCTACATTGGTCGAAGTTATTCCAGAAATTAATTTGACAGTCGCGTTAATTATTGAATATGTGTTGATGGCTTTTTTTTTATCCGTTTTTATATATCCTTTAAACAGTATTTATAGAAAAATTGAAATTGGGTTCAAAGAAATAATATTAGCATCACCAGCAACACCAGGTGATATTTTTTTAGGAGAAATCATAGGAAAATTACCAATTTATTTAGGGGGTGTTTTGCTTTTTACTCCAATAATAACGGGAATGCTCAACCCTATTATTAATTTGAGTCTAATTCAATATATAATTATTTATGTTTGTATTTTTGGATTAGTTTTATTTGCAACTTTATTAGGCTCCATTGTTGCCGCATGGTTAGAGCACAAAATAGCTAAAAATGATCGAGTAAAAGATTTGGGAAAAATACTGTTATTTCTCCTCTCTATTGCAATGGTTGCAATAGTTTATACTCTGCAATTCTTATTTGAATATCTTATAACCAATCCTGAATTAAGGAATTGGGTGATGTTCTATCCTTCTTTATGGTTTTCTAATATTATTTTATATTTTATTGACCCAAGCTTGATAAGTAGATATATTCTAAACATATGGTCTAGTGTAGCTCTAGTTATAATTATTCCACTGATAATTTTTTTAGTTGCTTACAAAAAAGCAGATACGTTTTTTAGTGTGGAAGGAGGTATAGAAAAAATATCCACTGTGATAAAAAGAGAAAATAAATTCTACAAATTAACTAGGAAATTATCAGGGCATAAATGGGAAGGATTGATTATAACTCAACTAAAGGAGTTTTTGAGAAGACGAGAAAGTATAATGAAATTTGTATATCTAATAGGATTAGTGGGTGTTTTAGGAGTACTTTTCTCAACCTTAGGTTTGGATTATTTAATTGGTCAATCAATATTAATTGCTATGATTATCATTATAGGTGGAATAATGTACGGACTAATGTTTGGAAGCTATATATTTGTTGGGAGTAAAGACTTAATTTGGGTATATAAAAGATCTCCTCGTAATGTACATGCTTTGGTATTTTCATATCTCTTAGCAATGTTAATCTTTAATATATTAATGGCATTTGGACTTACAATTTTCTTTGCTTTCCTTCTCAAATTTGACCTTTTTAATATTATATTTTTCTTTAGTTTCTATTTAATAAATAGTGAAGTAGTTATTTCTCAAGCAGTTGGAATCCAATGCTTAAGCCCTGCTTTTGAGGAAAAGGGTAGTTCGATGACAGCAAATAATCTTTTTTTAATGGTTCTTCAATTGATACCTTACCAATTCATACTCATGTTTATTATACTTGCATTTGATGTGCCCACTTCTCCAATTTTAGCCAGATTCCACTATCTTATGCCTTTATTATTAATTTCTATTGCAAGTGCAATTCCCCTTTTAATTTTCGGATTAAGAAAGTTAAGTAAAATAGAGTAAAAAATTTTTTTTATAAATTTTTAAGTGCAATTTTTTCTAATTCCCTAATTAAATGTTCATCAATAGGACATATGGAGGATGCATTTAATAGTTTAGATGCTTGTTCTTTAGCCCTTTTTCTAACAGATTTAGAACCATTCTGTTTCCAAGCATCACGCGTCATTCTATCTATTATTGGACTTGGAAAGAATAATTCTTTTCTAAAATATTTCAGGGTTGATGGATGGGATAAAAGTTCTTCTTTATCTTCATAATCTTTTAGAATTTCTGAAGCAAAAGGAGATCCATGATCTTCAATACCTTGAATTAATCTTTTTACCATCCCTACTATTTCATTATCAATAATTAATTTCTCAATACTTTGGGTTGATTCAAAATCAAGCATTCCAGGACCAGAAACCATATTTATCCCTGCTAATCCTGCTAATAGAGCTCCCATGCCGGCTTCAAAACCCGCTTGACCATCGGGTACTTTAGAATCGCTAAGTGACATATATGCATGAGTGGGCAAATTTAAGAGTTTTCCCATTTCAACATCACCAAGATTTATCATCATCGTTTCTATTGCACCCATTGGTGTCGTTCCTTGTTTCATATCAAAAACAGCAGGAGAACCACCCCAGATTAAAGGAGCTCCTTGTTTGGTTAACTGAACTATTACAGTCCCAGCAAGGCATTCCGCACAGTGTTGAGTAATCGATCCAATCAAGGTGATTGGAGCACTAGCTCCCGCTAATGGCATTGAAACAAATTCAGAGGGGATCATACTTTTTGCAGCATCAATTAATGATTGTGTAGTTAGATCTGACCATTTAAGAGGTGGACTTGGACATGCATCAAATATAGCCAGTGGTTTTCTCGCTAAATCATCTTCCGATTGCCTACATGTTAATAGGATCTCTCGCATGATCGAGAAGCTTTCTTTGCGAAATGTTCCAGTAATAACGGGTTTATAGCAATTAGACAACGCGAGATCTAATCTATGCCAATCTTGAGCGTCTTTTGGTACATCATTATAAATTAATGCTGTACTTTGAGCATCGATATATTTCAATTGTTCAACTACTTTTGAAAATCTTATGAAATCTTTTGATATTGCTTCTCTAATATCCCCTGTTTCCTCATCAAGGATGAAAATTGCAGCAGACCCTGGATCAAAATTAACATTATCTTCCTTCAAAGTAATATATTCATTACCCTCTCGGTCGTAAAGGGTAATCTCACTTGGTGCAGTATCTAAACATTTATTAATTAAATCTGGTGGGATATAATAACGTGAACCTTCATGATTTATACCATTTTGATTAAATAACTCAATTGCTTCCTGATTCTCAATAAAAACTCCTTGAGTTTCGAGAATCATTTTAGCTTCTTCCAAAATCTTTTGTTTATGTTCTTCATCTAATATTTTTATCTGTGGTCTTATAATTGGCATTTATTTATACTCCTAATGTTATTTGTTATTAGAGAGAATTAATAATTTTGCGGATTTCCTTAATTGTTTTTGGAGATGTACCACAACAACCTCCTACAATTTTGGCTCCAAATTCGATCATTTCACGAATGTCATTAGCAAACTCCTCTACGGGTTGTTCATAATAAATTTTCCCACTTTTAACTACGGGCTGGCCCGCATTAGGTTTTATAGATAAAGGTTTATCAGTAAAATTTTTAGCAGTCTTTAGTAATTTAAGCATATCCTTAGATCCTAATGTACAATTTGCTCCAATTACATCTATATTTTCATTATTCAATGCTTCTATACATTTTTCTAATGAATCTCCCATAATTGTAAAGAACCCCCTTTTAGTCATTCTATAAGTGATTGATGCAATTAAGGGTTTTTTAGAAACATCTCGTACTGCTTTTATTGCTGCTAACATTTCTTCAAGATCTGAAATTGTTTCAATATGCCAAAGATCAACCCCTTTTTCTAATAATTTTGTTTGGGTCGAAAAACTAGAATACCATTGATCACTAGTAACATTTCCTACTGGTGGTCTAAATTCACCTGTTGGGCCAATATCTCCAACAATTAAGCCTCCAAAAGGACGAGCTTTTTTGATATTTTCTAAAGCATTATCGATAATCTCTTCAATTCGATTTTCAAGATTATAATGAGATAAGTTCAAGGGAGTTGAACCAAAAGTATTGGTCTGACACATATCTGAACCTGCATCATAATATGATCGATGGATTTCAGAGATTACATCTGGTTGTTCAATATTTAAAATATCTGGGATTTTCCCGGATTCTAATCCTCTTTTGATAAGTTCACTCCCGAATCCCCCATCAAAAAGCACGATCTTAGAATCATCCTTTAACCAATCTTTGAATGACATTTTTTTATCCTCATGAATAGTATGATTTTTATTTATCCAAAAGAGATTTAACTAATCTAACGGCACCAATAGCATTTTCAGCAAAACCATCAGCACTACATTCTTCTACCCAAGTATTTGTTACAGGAGCACCACCTAGAATTACTTTGAATCTATTAGCTAGATTTTTTTCTCTTAATAGTTCAATAACTTTTTTCTGACCCGTCATAGTAGTTGTTAATAAGGCAGAAATACCAATAATATCTGCATTTTTTTCAATAGCTTCCTCTACAATTTTTTCAACAGGAACATCAGCCCCTAGATCAAAAACATCATACCCATAAGCTCTTAACAATGTCGCTACTATTGTTTTTCCAATTGAATGAATATCACCCTCAATTGTAGCTATAACAACTACGCCATGGGAAATTTTTTCCGATGCATCATGAAGATAAGGAATTATCAGATCCAAACAATTTTGCATTATTTGAGCACCTCGCATTAATTCCGGTAAGAAAAATTCACCTTCTTCCCATAAGTCTCCAACTTTCCGAATTCCAGCAGCAAATCCCTTTTCAATTACTTCAAGCAATTTCATTTTTTCCCTAACGGCTTTATTTGCATATTCAATAGCTTTTTTTTCATCTAGATTTACTATAGCCTTGGATATATCATTATAGAAATTCTCTTTTGACACTCAAATCTCTCCAAAAAAATTGTTAAATCACAATTAAAATTCAATTCAAATATTATTTATTTACATATAATAAATTAGAAAAACCTTATTGTTGAATAGAAAAAAATATTTGCTAATTTTCTTTTTAAGATTTAGGTTGCAATTAATTAAATACAAGTGATTTGATGTCAAGGAAGTTTTCGAAAGAACCGATTAGAGGAATGGATGATTATTATCCTTCAGATTTACGTGAAGTTAATTGGATAATTGAAACTATAAGGGATATAACAGAAAGATATGGTTATGAAGAATATGCAACTCCACAAATAGAACCCGTTGAAATTTTTGCTGCGAAATCCTCTGATGAATTAGTTAATGAACAATCATTCATAATTGAAAAAAAAGAAGGAGAAAGACTTATTTTAATCCCTGAACTTACACCTTCTTTAGCTCGGATGGTTGCTAAAAAAAGTCAAGAATTAAAAAAACCTATTCGGTGGTTTTCTGTTCCAACATGCTTTAGGTATGAAAGACCCCAAAGAGGTCGCCGCCGCGCTTTTTTTCAACCTAATGTAGATATATTAGGTGAGGAAAGTCTTTATGCTGATCTCGAAATATTTAACATAATCATAGATATATTCACTGAATTTGGAGCTACAGCAGAACAATTTCAAATTTATTATAATAGTCGACGATTCATGGATTCAATCAGTAATTTTATACTTAAACTAGATATAAGCAAGATTCCTTTAGTTTATAAGGCTTTAGATAAATCTGATAAAATGGATGAAGAAGAATTTGAAAAATACTTAATTGATATATTTGAGGATGAAGTAATCATCCAGGGTATTTTTAAATTAAAAGATGCGAAAAGTGTTGATGAATTATTAAGGAAATTTGATAACATTCCTGAAGAATTTTATCAATCTGAAGGATATCTCGAAATAACTAATTTTAACCGGCTATTAAAGGAAATAAATCTTTCTAATTATTGTACGTTCTCTTCTGGGACGGTGAGAGGTCTTGATTATTATACTGGAATTATTTATGAGGTATTTGATACTGGAAAAGAAAATATAAGAAGTATTTTCGGAGGTGGGCGATATGATGATTTATTATCAATATTTTCTGAAGAAAAAATAACTGGGACTGGATTTGGCATGGGAGTTTACACACTTTCTTTATTCTTGAATACGTATGGTTTAATTCCAAATGATATTAAAGAAAAAGATTATAGTGATACAATCTATATAGCGTCCATAAATGAAGATATGTCAACATATGCTTTTGAGCTTGCTAGAATCATCCGAGATGAAGATTTTCCGTGCATAATAGATTATAGATTTAAAAATCTAAAAAATCAACTGAAAAGAGCCAATGACTTGGGAGTTATTATTGTGTTAATCATTGGACCTGAAGAATTGACAGAAAGAACAATTACTATTAGGAATATGGTCTCTGAAGAACAAAAAGCTGTTGATTTAGATGAATTAATAGATGAAATTTACGATATCATAGATCAATTTGGCAATAATAAATTTGAGCAATAAAAATTTTATTTTATGATATTAGATTTTATATTAAAAAGTTAAACCACAGTAAGAACAGATATTAAGTCGATTGTTTTCTAATTTTTCACCGCAATTAGGACTAAAAATGTCCTTCCCTAGCTAAATAATTATATAAACTCAGGATGAATACTAAGATTATGCGCAAGCCATCAATTACTGCATTCAAAAAAGAATTGTCACCAGAACAACGTGAAGAACTACTCAGATCATTGAAAGCCCGTTTTGAGAAAAACATGAACCGCCATAAAGGTCTTGAATGGGCTAAAGTACAAGCAAAGCTGGAAGCTAATACTGAAAAACTGTGGTCACTCAATGAAATGGAAAGAACTGGCGGTGAACCGGATGTTGTTGGTCATGATAAAAAGACGGGCGAATACATTTTTTATGATTGTTCAGAGGAAAGTCCTAAAGGCCGCAGAAATGTTTGTTACGACCGTGAAGGGCAGGAGGCGAGGGAAAAGCGAGGGGTGCATCCAGAAGGTAACGCTATTGATATGGCAGCTGCCATGGGCATTGAGCTTTTAACGGAAGAACAATATCGAGAGTTGCAGAAACTTGGAAATTTCGATATGAAGACATCGAGCTGGGTGAAGACACCTTCTGATATTAGAAAACTCGGCGGCGCCATCTTTGCTGATCGTCGCTACGACCATGTCTTCGTGTATCATAACAGTGCGCCCTCTTTTTATGGCGTTAGGGCGTTCCGTGGCTCGCTAAGGGTCTAAATTTGGACTTTGAATTTTAGCATTTCTTTGATTTTTGTTTTTGTTTTTTACGAGCTGCATTTTGTGGTTGCACCCGTTGTCCTTAAATTATTGATTGGGGACAAAGTTCCATTTAATTTTCATTTAACTCAGAATAATGGTGAAAGCACAGTTAAAGTTGATTCTGTTACACGAGAGGGAAAATATCAAGCGACAATAAGTGTAAGTGGAGATTACATTGAAAGAGGAGCTTCAATTGCTTGACTCTTATCTCTTTTTATAAGAATATATTGACAGAACTTAATATCCTTTAAAATATTTGAAATCTTGTTTTTAATTTCATTTTCATTTTCTTTAATGTTAAAAAATTCTTTTACATCAGAATATTCATCCAAATAGCCTTGAATATTCAGATCGTTTGAATCCAAATGTTTTTCAAACTTAAAACACAACTATTTACAAAAAATGAAATTTTTGGATTTGTCAATAAAAAGAAGTAATTTGATGGATTTCCTAATAAATTTTGATTTCAGATTATTTTTAAAACTTCAAGTTTAATATCTTAAGTTTGACAACTTAACTTATATTTTATTGTATTCGGCAGGGCAGTTAAATGTTGCGCACGTTTACTCCCTAAATTAATTTTTAAGATATATTGGCAACTCGGCAAGATCTACAACGAATCTTAAGATTAGTAATCCATTCTCAAATTATTTTAACATGATGACCATATCTTTTTTTAAAGGAAATCGTCATTCTTCTTCTGTGTCAAACTCCTTGTATATATTTTCTAAGAAATCCAGAAAATGCGGATCTCTTGTTGCGTTTGGATCGAGATCATCCTCCAAGTTATCGATATATTTCATCAAGGTGGGTAATTTATCTGTTGGAGGTATCGCTGCTAATCGTGGAAGACCCCATTTTTTCGCTTTCTGCAACGTTTCTAATGTTAATCCCTCAGCGTTAGAGTGTGGATCCATAACTTCCATTCGTGTAAAGTTCATGTACTGCATCATATGCCCTCCTTCGTCAATAGTACACCATGATCCATCAGGTCCGTCGTCAAGCATGTAACCCTTTTTCTGCCATTTTTTTTTAACAGGAAAGTGAACTTTTCTAACGAAGTCGTAGAGCTTATCCGGCGATAAGTAAATACCAGCAGGAAGTGGTCCATTCGTACCTGCCATGGGCATTTCACAGGCTTTTAACGTGAAGTTTTTTAAAACGATCATTTGGAATAGCGCTTGATAGTGTCCACGAAGGAATTCAGGGGTACAAAATTCTTTTGGGATATATTCTTCGAAATTTTTCACTACTCCAGAAGTATCCCCTATTTTAAGCGGATTATGATCTGGCCATGGATCGATAATTTTAGCATTAGTTTTTTTAGCAATTTCTTTTAGGGTGTTCACGCAATAATCATAATGAGCCTGATTTATAGCGACGATATGTCCAAACCACCCTCCTTTTTCCAGCATCTTTCCAAAGAAATTTGCCCGTCTCATTCGCGCCCATTCATTCTTTGAAATAGAAACGAGGGCTTCCTGCTTAGTGGTAGAGCATCTACCAAAGGAGTCCAATATTTCTGCCTCTCCTATTAAATATATTCCATCGCATTCTCGGTCATAATTGTTCCATATAATCATTAATAGTTTATTGTAGGGGCCATCCTTTAAGTTGAACCAGGGAGGTCTTCCCCCTGCGGAAATCTTTTTTGGACCATACCAAGGATATAATTTTATGGCTACTTTGGTAAAAATACCACGCGTTCCGAAAGCGCCCCCTTCACCCCTAATTACACCATATAAACTTGGACCTGGGCCATCTCCGCTAAACCATCCCGCATTAGGCGTATTTGGAGACCCTAACGTTACCTTCTCACCTGTAGGTAAGATCCACTCGAGTGCAAGCCCATTACGCTCATTATATCCTCGTGTTATAGAACTATCTCCACTCCCTCCCACGCTCGTGATCGATGCGAGAGGCGAAATAGATGCTCCCGCGTCAATCATGTGAGGCGCTAATCCGTGTTTTATACATTCGGTAAATATTTCTGCTTGGGTAACATATGGTTCTACAACGGCGTACATATGTTCCTTGTTGATTTCGATAATTTTATTCAGCCTACAAAGATCGATCGTAATTCCATCTCTATCTTGAGGAAATGCTCCAGGATATTGCCCCGTTGAGTGAGCCTTGTACCTCACCTTATACTTATTACATGATTTCACAATTTCTTGAATTTCTTCGATAGATCCTGGAAGTACTATAGCAGATGCACGGTTCCACCACACACCACGGTACATTCCTTGAGTAGGAACGCCTAAAAAAGTTGCATGACATGCATATGAGTCTAAAACGGCTGGATCTTTGCTCACGTTTTCTGGACCAACTATTTTCTGAATTTCCTTGTAAAATCTTTTTGAAAATGGCATTTTATCACTCACCTTCTTTTGTTAGTGTCATTAATACTATCTCGGCAATATCATAAAATTTTATGTTAGAATCTACCTCTGCAATGGCATCTTTTAGATTTGTACTGCAGAAAGGGCAATGTGAAGTTAATATTTCCGCTCCTGTTGCTTCAGCTTCTATGATCCGTTCTTTAGCTGCCCAAATTGCGAAGTCTGGGAACGCTGCCTTTGCACCTCCGCCAGCACCACAACACCAAGCGTATTCTTTAATTCTTTCCATTTCCACTAATTCGACACCAGGAATCGCTTTTAAAACATTTCTTGGAGCTTCGTAGCAGCCTCCAAGACCCATTCTCACTGGGCGTTCTGGAACGGGTTCGAATATATGAGGGTCAGTTAATTTCCATTCACCCTTCCATTCGGGCATAAATTCTGAGCCTCGTCCAAGATGACAAGGATCGTGATAGGTAACTTTCATCAACAGCTCATTTTTGAACTCTAATTCTCCCCTCTTAATTTTCTCGTCTAATACCTCAGCGAGATTCACAACTTCAAACGAAAATTCTTTGAGCATCGCAGGATATTTTGTTTTAAACATCCCGTAACAACCAGCACAAGACGTTAAAATCTTTTTAGCACCACTTTTTCTAATCTTTTTAAACACGTTTCTTGCAATTTCTTTCGCTTTGTTATATTGTCCCGTTTGATAAATAGGACTACCACAGCACGTTTCATCATCACCTAAAACCATGAAATCAACACCAATCTTGTTTAGCACTTTTACCGTCGCGCGTGCTATTTCAGTTCTACGGTAAGAAGACGTGCATCCCGTCCAATATATAACATCAGCTTTTTCGTTTACTTTTACTTCTTCAGGCATCCAATCAAAACGGTTTTCGTGAGCTTCGTTATAAGGATTGTTCCTTTTTTCGATAGATTCTGTGTACTCTTTATGAGCAGGTAATGGAGCAGCCCCACTGAGAACCGCACTGTATTTTAAAGCGTAGATAATGCTATTAAGGTCAGTTAGATAATTATTAGTTCGACAGGAAATGTGGCAAGCTCCACAATTCGTACATGTATATAAGATTTTAAGCATCTCATCTGTCCATTCTTTTATTCTTTCTTGATGGACTCCAAGAGCCATTTGGATTTTTCCCGATCCAGAATACGCATGAAATTTATATCTTGCTAGAGAAGGACATATTTTTGAAAATCTATGACTTTCCAAAACTGCCCACGGTACAAACTTACAATGTGAACATCTAAAACAATTGTTCATCTCATATTCTAATTTTTCTAACGTTCTAACCATTTAAATCCTCTCAGTAAAGCATAATTTTCCAGGATTCATTACATTCTTAGGATCAAACAAGTCTTTAACTTTTCTCAAAACTGGGACAACATCTTGATAATTTGAAAACACCTTATTTGTTAAAATGTCGTATGGCCTGCTAAAATAGGCACCAGCACTTATCACTTGATCTACTGCATCTATTACAAAGTTTTTAATTAGATTTTCTTGGGTTTGATCATCTGGGGTTAAATGCAAATTGAATTCGACGTGAGCGTGAATGCCTTGCTTGCAGGGTTGTACATAAACTCCAATATCTGACATTGGAAAACCTGTTTTAATAGCTAATTTCTCCACAAGATCGACAAAAAATGCTGATTTTTTCAAGGATGTTAAGAAAAATAAATCTCTCATATCACCTTTAACTCTAATCTTCCAATAAGGTTCTTCAGATGGTTTTCTGATAACCTTCGTCATTATCTCATTAGCATTTGTTCCTGGTATAGAATCTAACATTGGAATGTTCCTTTCCTTTATCACTGTTTTTTTATAATTAATCATATCCTCGGGTAGCACGCTAAAACCTGAAACCGTGTAGATTAATGTCCATGGGAGAAGTTCATTGGTTAATTCTCTAATTTTTTTTGGATCTTTTCTAAGTAAACTCGCTAAACTTAGAGAGTTTAAAATAAAAACATCGTCTACGGTTCGATCGTATACCAATTGATGAGCATATGTAGTTAGTTCCGATAAGTTATTACTATGAGCAAAATAGAGTTCTTCCCGTTTTGGAAGCAATTCACATCTCAAACTCGCCCATGTACACGCACATAACGTTCCCTGAGAAGCACTTCCAACTTTCCTGATATTGAATGAAAATACCCCAAAAGGTACTTTGTGAGAAAATCCCTGTTCTCGCTGCCATTTTTCGTCATTCCCACAAAAACCAACCTCGCCACCCCATAAAATATCTCCACTACCAAGCATCACTTCGGTAGAAGCCAAGGGATCTGCTGCATCCCAGTGATATTTAGGGAGAGTGTTCGGTACTCGCTCCCAATGGGCGCTAATTACAGATTTTGTTGATCTTGGACATAATGGTTGAGCGATTCTTAATCCCTGTTTTTTTAGTTCTTCTTGGAGTTCACCAAAGGTTACTCCAGGTTCAACGACACACACTCTATTTTTTCGTTGAATCCATTCAATCTTCTTCATATTGCTTAAATCTAGAATTACTGTTTTGTCTTTTGTTGGGATCGTGTCGCCATGAAACCTTGGACCTTTAGAACTTACGGGAATTATTTTAAAATCCATCCTATTTGCTAAATGTATAATTTTTTGAATTTCAGGACGCTTTTTAGGCTTAACGACTAATTCAGGCATTTTGGGAGTAGCAAAAGAATGATCTTTTGAATAATCTTTTAATATCTCAAGGTCGTCTAGTACGTTATTTTCTCCTACAATTTTTACTAAATCTTCTCTAAATCTCATATTCTTTCATCAATCTATCTATTATAGACAATAATTTCTTGTTAAAATAATCTAAAACTTGCTTTTTTGATATTATGTGTATGATTTTAACAGTATTTTCGATAGAAAACTCTATCCATTTATCTGATTTTTTCATTAATTGCATGTATCTCGCATTTCTAAAACTAATTTTTCCTTTAACAGAAATCCAAAAAAATAAACCTGGAAGTCCTTCTAAGACCATTCCTGGACCTTTCTTTTTCGTTAGTCCTGTCTTGAAAATTTCTCTTAATATACCTCTTAGATCGAGCTTAACTACAAAGAGCTTTTTTTTTTTAATTTCATTCATCGATACCAGTCGTTTCTCAATCAATGAATAGGGTATAATTTTACGATTTCTTGATTTCTGTTTTCCAATGACTCTTTTCAATAACTTGTTTGCCAAATTTGAATTCAAAAGTCTTGAAATACCTTTTTGAGGAAGCAGTCTGATGATATAATAAACAAATTTCATGATGATTTCAATAGATAATGAGCTTTTAATCTTATATAGAAGAAATTTGTCTTCTCTAGTCGAAATAACGATGCCTTTATCGCGATATTTTCGAAAATCTGGAAAAAGAAGAAGTCCCCTCAATAATGTAGTTCTTAGCTCAGTATCCGCAATAATTTGTTGTATCACGTCAATAAGATTTAATTTTAAATCTTTAATAAAAACAGTTTTATCTATATCACCTGAAATGTACTTAATAAAGAATTTTTTAATTAATTGGCTAGAATCATTTGTTTTTGTAACTATTGTCATCTATATCATCTTATTTTTTAAATTTCCTTCCCAATTAAAAAAGAAGTATTTTTTGTATGATTTCTAAACATTTTAATTTCAATATTTAAGAATATAAATATTTTCTTTATTTAACTTTTTTATTTGAAATTGTAAATTATTTATGGCTCCAGAAATTCCTATTTATTGTTCTGAAATTACAAAAAAACTTTTAACAATCATTTCAGATCTTTCAGATGATGATTTTTTTACGATATACTTATCATGTGAAAGAGAAGAGAAGTGGTGGTTATTTTCCAGGTTCTTTATATAAAAAGAAAAAATATCGAGATAGGAAAATTAATATAATTAATCCAAATGATATTATAGAAATTCCTGAAGAAAGAGGAATCTTCAGAGTTAAAGGATATTCTGTCGATCATTCAATGCCCGAAGCGATGGCATTTGAAGTAATTACAAAAAAAGGAAAGAAAACATTATATACAGACGATATTGGATTTTATGGTCATAAACATGAAAAAAGTAATTCGATGAATTATTTTTTAAGTATAATGTAGTTATAAACCTTTAGATCAATTTAATAGATAAAAATTTCTTCCAAATTTTTCACAATGGGTATAATTCGAAGTAGAAGAAATTCTTAAGTTTCATGGTTAAGTACTACTGGAAAAGTTTGATTTTAGTAAGAAGATATTCCTATCGCTAATTTTTTTAGAAACCACTTCCTACTAATATTCAGATGGAAAATTTTGTGAGATTTAAGAATGTAATATCATTGCCAAAAATTTCTAAAATTTGGATCATTCATTGCCAACAATTACTAAATGTATTGCTAATATTAATTAAAAAATACACTAGTTATTAATCATCATGAATTTTATAGAGGATTTAATTCAATTAATAAAAGAAAAAAAAAGTGTTGTCTGTATGGGACTTGATCCCAGAATGGATAATGAAGGAGAAATTCCTCAATATCTAATTGAAGAAATAAAAGAGCCAAATAAAATCATTATTGAATTTAATAAAATATTAATCGAAAATACATATGAATTAATTCCTGTTATTAAACCCCAAATAGCTTTCTATGAAAAATATGAAGCCTTAGGTGCTTTAAAGGAAACTATAAAATTTGCACATAAAAGAGGTTTGCTGGTAATTTTAGACGCGAAGCGAAATGATATTGGAAGTACATCTGAAGCGTATGCTTATTCAATATTTGAGAATATAAAAGTTGATGCTTGTACTATTAATGCATATTTAGGTTTTGATGGAGTTAAACCTTTTTTAGAATACAAAGAAAAAGGAGTTTTTGCTCTTGTAAAAACATCAAACCCTAGTAGTGCAGAATTTCAAGATTTATTTAGCATAAGATTAGAAGAGATTCCTAAGAATGTTATTGAATATGAAGTAGAGAAAAAGATTTTAAAAAGGAATTATATTCAGCTTGCTGAGCTTATACATAATTGGAACAGGAATTTAGCAAAGTTTTCTAATTTCACTAATTTAGGAGTTGTTGTAGGGGCAACTTATCCTCGGGAATTAAAAAAAGTGCGAGAAATTGTAAAAAATTCTTTCATATTAATACCTGGCTACGGTGCTCAAGGTGCTCAAGCGAAGGACATTAAAAATGGTTTTTATAAGAATGGATTAGGCGGAATTGTAAACTCTTCAAGGAGTATAATTTACGCGTACCATAAAAATAGAAATTATTCCCAAGAGAACTTTGGAAAAGCCGCTAGAGATGAGGTAATTGAAATGAATAAGAAGATCAACAGAGAAATAATGAACTAATTTGTTAAAGACTTCCTCCTAAACTTGAAGCAATAGTAACCATAGCGAATACAATTGGAATTACAATAAAAAACATAACAACAATAGATCTTTTTAAACCAATTCGATGAATTAAATTAATAATGTTCACATCTATAAAAACAGCAAAGAAAACCACTAGCATTATTATACCTGGATCTCCTTGAAATCTCCCAATCATCCCATATAAGATTAAAGGAGAACCAATAAAAAAAATAACTCCAAATTGAATACCAAAGCTAGCAACAACCCATTTCAAATTTTTTTTTACCTCAGCCTTAGTGATAAGTAAACCAATCTTTAAAAGTAATATATCAAAAAGGATCAGCATGATTGCGGGAATAATTGGTCCCATACTAGTAGTCGCAAATTGAAAAAACATTAATATCACCAAATAAATCTTAATTATTTTAGGTTTTAAAAAATCAATTTTTATTTAAAATAATTTTTAACTATAAGAAACATTTTATTAAAACAATTTAAATTTAATTAATTAGTATAGATTTGTATTGATTATATATTAATGAAATAGGAGGAAATATAAAAGAGATTAGATAAAGGTAATATGCAATGGTAGAAACTAAAGACGAAACAGTTCAATATGACGAAGAAATACCAAGGATTGCTGTGTTTATCTGCCAATGAGGTTTAAATATTGCTGAAATTATTGATACTAAAGCATTAGTAGAATTTTCAAAAACTCTTCCCGGGGTTGTCGAATCTTTAGACTACATCAGTCTTTGTACCGAACCTGGTGCTGAATTCATTAAAGAAAAAATGATTGAAAGTAATGCAAATAGATTAGTTATAGTATCTTGTACTCCTAAAACTCACGAACCCGTTTTTAAAAGTGTGTTAGAATCAATGGGAATAGATCCATCTTACCTTGAATTTGCTAATATCCGAGAACATTCTAGTTTTGTGCATAAAAAGGATAAACCTGGTGCTCAAAGGGTTGCGGAAGACATAATCCGATCTGCTGTGGCAAGAGCTTCGGTTTTAGAGAAAATTTTGGTTAAAGAAGTGGATATAACAAAAACCGCTTTAATTATTGGTGGAGGAGTAGCAGGATTATCAGCAGGGATTGATCTCGCTGAAGAAGGATTTGAAGTGCATTTAGTGGAAATAAGTCCTACAATAGGTGGTAAAATGGCTAAATTGGATCGTACTTTTCCTACAGATGATTGTAGTATATGAATATTAGGGCCAGTAATGTTACAAGCAGCAAGAACACCTGGGCTCAAAATGTATACATATAGTGAAATTGAAGATGTTTCTGGTTTTGTTGGGAATTTCACTGTAAAAATAAGAAAAAGAGCACGGTATGTAACAAATGATTGTAACGGGTGTGGAGCATGTTATGAAGTGTGTCCTGCATATGGATATAATGAATTCAACGAGGGAATGGATTCAAGAAAAGCTATATATGGAGCATTTGCCCAAGCAGTTCCCTCTTTAGCTCAAATTGATATGGAACGATGTATCAAATGTGAATTGTGTAAAGGTGTTTGTGAGCTAAATGCGATTGATTTCGATCAAAAAGATGAAATTGTTGAAATAAAGGCGGGTTCAATTGTTGTTGCAACTGGTTGGGATGAATTTGAACCGCCAACTGGATATTTAGGTTATAATAAATATCCCAACGTAATTACTCAATTAAAACTTGAAAGAATGTTAGCTCCAAATGGACCCACGGTAGGACATTTAATAAGACCTTCGGATAGAAAAGAACCACAGAGAATATTATTCATTCAATGTGTTGGGTCAAGGGATTTAAACATGAATACATATTGTAGTTCTGGTGTATGTTGTATGATTTCTATAAAAAATAGTAAATTGATTAAACAACATTATCCAGAGGCAGATATTTCAGTTGCTTATATAGATATGCGAGCTGCTGGAAAAGATTATGAAGAATACTTCACACTTTCGAGAAAAGAAGGTATTAAATATATAAGAACAAATATCAGTAGAATCAAGGAAGATCCAGATACACATAATTTAAAAATAATAATGCAAAATACGTTAGGATCAGGTGGATTAAGAGAATTTGAATTTGATTTAGTAATACTCTCTGCTTCAATGGTTCCTGCTACTGGTGTTAAAAAAATCGAAAAGTTACTTAAAATGGAAACTAGCCAAGATGGGTTCTTTAAAGAATTTCATGCTAGATTAAATCCTATTGACACAAAAATTCCCGGAATAGTCCTTGCAGGAGCTAGTCAAGGTCCAAAATCTATAGTTGAATCTATAGCACAAGGTAGAGCAGCAGCATCTTCACTTGCTAGACTTATGGGTAAAGATAAATATCGGATTTTACTGATCCGTGGATCTGTTGATAAAAAACGATGTGCGAAATGTGGATTATGTGAGTTAAATTGCCCATATGATGCCATAAGTCTAACAGATGAGGGAGCTGAAGTGAATGAGATCTTATGTAGTGGTTGTGGGAGCTGTTTAGCTAACTGTCCTTCAGAAGCCATAACCCTTAGATATTATAGAGAACCCCAATATGAAAAACAAATAGACGCAATTTTAGAGGAAATATAGAGGGGTGAATTTAATGAATGAGACATCAAATAATGATATAAAAATTTTAACATTCCTTTGTTGGAAATGAGGTTATGGTGCTGGAGATATGGCTGGAACGATTCGAGCACAATATCCAGCTACATTGAGACCTGTTAGGATCAATTGTTCAGGAAGAATTACACCATCTTTAATGATGCGTGCAATAGGTAAAGGTGCTGATGGGGTTGCTATTGGGGCTTGATACAAGGGTGAATGTGATTATGAAACTGGAAATTTAGTTGCCGAAAGGAATGTCATTTATACAAAAGAAATTTTGAAGACAATTGGACTCTCCCCTGAACGAATTCAAATGTTTCATTGTAGTGCCGCTGAGGGAACGCGATTTCAAAGTGAAGCAACTCGTATTTCAGAAACGATCAAAAATTTAGGCCGCAATCCTTTAAAAGATTCTAATTCTTCTAAGAAAGAGGAGAAGGAATCAAAAAAGAAAAAAACCGAATAGAATGACCCTTTCAAGTAAATTTTAGTTGAATTGGGACTAACCTGGTGAAGGTTTCGGAATTCAATAGTTTTAAATTTATATATAAATTTTATATCTTTCTTTTAAGTTTTTATTTTAAAAATTATTTTCTAATTTACTAATAATTTTTATTAAAGTGAGTTTAAGATGGGAAAAGATCCTGAAAAGCAATTAAAGAAAGCGAACCAGCTTTATAAAGCAATGCAATACAAAAGAGCTGCAAAATTATTTAATATCGTTGGCAATAATTTCCTAAACTTAGGGGATTATAAAACTGCTGAAGAATGTTTTTTTAATGCTGCTAAAAGCGCTATTAATGAGGATAAATATTTACACGGTTTAGAATTTCTAAGGAATACGGCAAATGCATCTCTTCTTAATAATAATTTCTCTGATGCTTATCAAATCTTTAAGAATGCACTTAATTATATTCCTAGTTTGCATAATCCTTCAGATCGTGATTATCAATTCATTTTATTTTCATGTTTATCTTATTTGTGTTTATTTTTAGAAGGAAAACAAGAAGAAGGTTTGAATTTAGTAAAAAAAAACAAAACCTATGTAAATGATACGTATTTTAAAGAAAATTCTCTAATCAAGTTAATTAAGAATTTAACAGTCGCTATAAAAGATAAAAATGAGAATTATATAAAAAAAATTGAAAATAATTTTGAAAATTATAAATTCTATGAAGGCGAAAGTTGTCTAGCAAAAAAAGCCTTGGTATTAGCAAAAACAATTGTTGCTTTAATAACCAAATCGAGTTTTGATAAGAATGTATATACAACTAATGATATTATAACTTTAACACTAACTATTGATACAACCCCTCTTTTAGATATTTCAAATGATCCTTTTTATAATTATAATATAAATGAATTAAAAATTACTAAAATTAGTATAACCCTGTCAGATAATTTTACATCTCATAAAAAACTAGAATTACCAATCATAATAACACCAGGTAAGAGTTCTCAAATAGATTTATTAATAAAACCTCATTTTCAAATGGAAAAACCTTTTATTGGACCAATTCTGTTAAATTCTGAATTAGATGGGAATTTAAAATTCTTTTACGAAATTCCTGAAACATTCTATCCAAACTTAATATCTCCTCCCCCTACATTGGATATTTCAATAAAAAGATTAAGACCACCTCTTATTGGTCAATCTTTTCCTTTAGAAATTCTTGTAGAAAATAAAAGTGAAGGTGATGCTCTAGATCTTAATATAGAAGTAGAATTTCCTGAGAATCTTAAAGTGATGAGAGGTACATTAAAAAAACAAATATATTCCCTTAGATCTAATGAAAATATGAAATGGGAAATTAATCTCAAACCACTTGAAGCTGGAGATTATTCTATTAAGGTAAAAATAACTTTTAAGGATCCAGATCAAAATCAAATTGGAGAAATAAAAGATTTCCCTCTTTTAATAAAATTATAAATTCAATTTGTTTTATATATCTCTATCTTAAAATAAAAAGTGAGAAAACTAGATGAAATTAAAAGTTAAAGAAATTAATTTTGAAACCGGAAATGCGAAAGATATTGTTTTAAATATTAAGGATGCTCAAGAATTAGGACAAAAAGCAGGAGAACGCGTTATAGTAAAAAATATTAGATCAAAATCTATTGAAGAAAAGTACTGGGTAGCAATAATACAAATAGATTTCCTAGGTTCTATTGTTGAACCTGGAGAAATTGGAGTATTTCTTAATCTTTTAAGAGAGAAAAAAGATTTAAAAAATGAAATGATTGTCTCTGTGAGACCAGCAGATCCACCCGACTCTTTTAGATTTATACAAAAAAAAATAAAAGGACAAAAACTTTCTAGCGAAGAAATAAATAATATTATATCTGATGCGGTTTCTGGATCCCTATCACGGATAGATCTAGCAGCATTCATAACAGGAGTATCTATTAATGGCATGGACAACGAAGAAATGACGGCTTTAACTCTATCGGAAACTAGGAGTGGAGAAATATTTTATTTCGGAATGGATGTCTACGATAAACATAGCACAAAAATCTATATTTCGTAGGTTTTGTTAAAAGGTGGCGTCCCAGGGAATAAGGTATCTCTAATTATCGTTCCGATTGTCGCTGCTGCCGGATTAACTATTCCAAAATCTTCAACAAGAGCCATAACATCCCCATCAGGTACAGCAGATTCAATGGAGGTCTTAGCTCCTATTGCATTTAATCCAGAAGAATTAAAAAGTATTGTATCTGAACAAAATGCATGTATAATCTGGGGTGGAGCTCTTGAAACTGCTCCAGCAGATAATATTCTAATAGAAATTGAGCGTCCTTTACATATGGATCCCATAGGTCTTATGATACCGTCTATTCTAACAAAAAAGCTTTCATTAGGAGTTAAAAAGCTTGTTCTTGATATACCTGTAGGGGAAGGCACTAAATTTCCTACAATCGATAAAGGAAAACAGTTTGCTTATTTATTTAAAGAAATTGCTGCAAATGTTGGAATTGAAGCAGAATGTGCGCTCACCTTGGCTCATCAACCTATAGGTCATGCGGTCGGTCCTGCTTTAGAAGCTAAAGAAGCACTTACATTATTACGTGATTATTCTGCTGGACCAAACTCTTTAATAGAAAAGTCTACTGATTTAGCTGGTATTCTTCTTGAAATGAGCGGAAAGGCTCAAAAAGGTATGGGACAAAGCTTAGCGAAAGATATTTTACGCTCTGGTAAAGCTTATGAAAAAATGAAAAAAATTATCGAAGCTCAGAAGGGAGATCCAGAAATAAAACCCGAAGATATTAAGCTAGGACCATATATTAAAGAATTTTTTGCTTCTAAAGATGGATATATAGTTGATGTAAATAATTCAATAATAAATCGAATCGCAAAAACTACAGGTTGCCCCAACTCGAAGAGTTCAGGTGTAGAGATAATTAAAAAACAAGGTGCAAAAATAAAAGAGGGAGAATTAGTATTTAGAGTCTATTCCCATAATGAATCTAAATTAAGAAAGGCAGAAAAAATTTATAATAGTACGGGAGGTCCAATTCGTCTAGGAGGAATGTTGATTGAAAGAGTATAAACCCTCTTTTTTCATAAAATGCGAGTAGAAACTCCCTACTATTGCTTTAATAAAAAAGAAGCGAGCAAATATAGGGATTAGGAAGGGAAAAGGATAAAAAGAAAAAAAGGAATAGGTATTTAGGATTTGGTAAATTTGCCAATTATCTTATAATCAAAATCAGATTGAATTTCAAAAATATTAAATCTTTAAAAATAGTTATATGCCTTTAACACCAAAAGCCATTTATGATGACTTCGAGAATGGAGATTTAGATAAATCTTTTGCGGTAGAATTATTGATAACGTTAATAGATAATTCAGATAATATAGAAACCCGAATAGAAAGCATTAGGTATTTAAATAGAATCTCATTGAACGATGAGGATACTTTTAAATATCTAGAACAATTGATGATTTCTGATTTAAATGAAAATGTTAGAAATTTGACTTGTGAAGTCCTAAAAAATCACTATTTAGAAAAAGTTCTAGCTCCAATTTCTTGGATGCTTGATCACGATCAATCATTAAAGTGTTTAATAACGGGGATTTCTGCATTATCTGAAATTAATTCAAAAGATTCTAAAGAAATTCTCATTAATAAGCTAAATAGACTATACTCTAAAGAAAACAAATATAATATAAAGGATCTCTTTAAAGAAGTAGAAATTGAGAGTTTAGGATCTCAAGATCTTGCTGAGATCTTATTAAATTATTACATAATCTCTTTTTTAAAAACTAAATATGGGTATATAAATTTTGAATATAATAATATGGGTTATATCACAAGACTAGATTTATCTAATGTAGACCCACAAGGTATTTCTTTGCCTAATTATCTTAATTCTATATTCTCTCTTAAATTTCTAAGGTTTTTTGACTTACGATTTAATCACTTAATTAAATTACCAGAAATATCAAATGAATCAACTTCAGTCATATCTATGGATTTAAGTTATAATAGTCTAATCAATCTTACCAAATCTATTGAAAAGATAAAATCATTAAAAACCTTAAATTTAAAATCTAATAGGTTAAGATCTCTTCCAGACACTTTAGGTAATCTAAAATTTCTTCAGATACTAAATCTAAGAAATAATATGCTGAAAAAGATTCCTAAATCAGTATCATCTCTTGAATCACTAAAAAATTTAGATTTGCATGGAAACAAATTAATTTCAATTGATTTTAAATTAAGTAGCTCAATTCGGGGACTGGAATTAGGATGGAATAATTTTGGGAAATTCCCTACTAACATTAAATATCTTACTTTTTTGGAAAAATTAGGTATGAGTGGAAATAAATTAAAGAAAATACCAAAATGGATTTCTTTATTTAATTCATTAAAAATATTAGACTTATATGATAATGATATTATGAGCTTACCCGATTCGATTGGGGACTTAAAATCTTTAAAAATATTAACATTACGAAATAATCACCTTTCTAGCTTACCAGAATCAATTATTTATTTAAAAAATCTTAAGGTACTTAATTTAAGTTGGAATAATTTTACCTCTTTACCTGATTGGATTGGAGAACTTTCATCTTTAGAAGAATTAAATTTATGGGGAAATAAACTTGAAATACTCCCCAAATCAATCAGTTCATTATCAAATCTAAAAATGTTAGATTTAACTTTCAATAGATTTGAACAAATTCCACCATTTTTGAAAGAATTAGAAAGAAAAAATAGACTTACTATAAAACTTTAATTGATAATGAAAAAGAATGAAATAAAATGGGAAAAAAATCTATTATCGATATAGAAATTAATGAAGAAAGATGTACTGGATGTTTAATCTGTGCATTATGGTGCTCTTATACCAATTATAAGACTTTTAATCCTTCACGAGCAAATTTAAAAATTCAAGATAGATATGGTTTAAGACCTAAGATTATTTTCTTAGACACCTGTAAAAAGTGTGGTCAATGTGCTCAACATTGTCTTTATGGTGCGTTAAATATTATGGAGGGATCAAACTGATGGAATGGAAGGGATATACTGGTAAAATACTCAATGTTGATTTAACAGATAATAAAATTTCTGTTTCTAAAGAGTCTGACAAAGATATAAAGCAATTTATTGGTGGTTTCGGGATGAATTGTAAACTTGGTGCTGATTTAACTAAACCTAAGATTAAGCCCCTATCAAATGAAAATCCAATTATAATAGGTACAGGACCCATGGTTGGAACAATCACCCCTGGAGCATCGCGAACGGTTGGTTTTACTAAATTTCCCGCTACTGGAGCAATAGCTAACTCGTGCGGTAGTATGAGCTTTGGATTTCATCTTAAACAATCAGGTTTTGATCATATAATAATTACGGGAAAGGCTGAAAAACCTACCTATTTATTAATTGTTAATGATGACATTGATCTTTGTAATGCTAAAAATTTATGGAATAAGGATATAGTAGAAACAACCAATACTTTATGGAAAAATTATAGTTCTTGTGGAGTTATAGCAATAGGTCAAGCAGGCGAAAATTTAGTAAAATCATCACTAACTTTAATAGACAAAACTTCGACATTTGGACGAGGTGGTCTTGGTGCAGTAATGGGATCAAAAAATTTAAAAGCAATAGTCTCTCAAGGAACAAAAGGTATTATAATTGCATATCCAAAGGAATTTAATAAGCTCTATAATAAACTAATTGAACGGATTCGCAGTTATCCTCAAAGAAAGTCATGGATTGATTTAGGAATGCTAAGAAGCTTGCCTGTTGGAATGCTATTAAATGCGCGGGGGAATAAGAAAAAAGCACGACAATGTGGAGAGCGAGAATATCTTAAAAAGATGAAAAAACGCCGAATTGCATGTCCATCATGCCCCATGGCGGATAAGGATATCCTTGAAATTAAAGAGGGTGAATTTAAAGGATTAATAAATTATACTTCATCTGTTATTAATCCACTTCTTACATTCATACTGGAAGGCCTGGAAAATTCTGATCAATGTATCAAAATGTTTGACATTATAAACAGATATGGATTAGATTCCCTCACTATTACAGCTCTTTTTGAATTTTTAGATAGATTATATAAAAAAGGAATCCTCTCTAAAGAGAATACAGGTTTTAATTGGAATAATGATTTCAAAACAATTATTAAATTGCTTGAGATGATTGTTTTTAGACGGGGATTCGGAAACCTTTTAGCGGATGGGTGGAAGGAAATAGCTTCAAGTTTTGAGAATGTTAAAGACAAAATGCTTACAATAAAAAATCTTGATGTAATTTTTGAACCTCGATTATTACGCTTGGGAACTATGGAATTTGAGCAAATAGTAAATCCTAAGGGTGCCCATGTTGCCTCAGGTGGCTCACCAACCTATGTTGGTGCTGCTAGCTCTTTAGAAAAATTTAAAACTCATTTTAAAAGAATGGGGGTTCCAGACACGGCTATAAAAAGAGTTTTTTCACCTCCATTGAAAGCAATGGGAGTAAATGTGGGACGACTTACTCGATATTCTGAAGATTGGTATACTGTTTTAAGTTCTTTAGGGCTCTGTGCAAGAGCTCAAATGAATCGCTTTTGGAGTCTTGAATCTGCTACTACTTTTTATAATGCCGTTACTGGTATTGAACTACGTTCCGAAGATCTGAGAGAAGCGGCTGAACGTTCTTGGAACCTACTTAAATTATTAAATGCTAAAGAAGGATTTTCCAGAAAAGAAGATAAATTTCCAGATGAATGGTTCAAATCATTAAATTATGGAGATATAGAGCTTAAATTTCAAGATTTCTTTGGTGAAACTATAATATCTCAAGAAATTGCTGTACAATTACTTGATGATTATTATGATGAAAGAGAATGGGATAATATTACTGGAAACCCAACAAAAGCGAAAATTATGGAATTAGGTTTAGAAAAATATTTATAAAGTATTATAGAATTTCTATAGAAATATCAATGTATGAATCATCTTGAGTTTTTGAAATATAAATTTTTTCAACGTTACATACTACTTTTTTATTAAGATTGGCTAAATATATTCCTTCAGTAATACCACATGCAATATAAAAGAAATAAATGAAATCCTCATTATCTTTCAGATATTCAGAATTACTTAATCGAAATATGACTTTATTTAGGTTAAGCTCCTGTATTGAAATATTAAGATCATCCTGAAAAAAATCATATGAGTTGTAAAATTTTTCAAATAATTTTAACTGAGCAATTGAATCTTCAAATTTTCTTGCTTTCTTGAACTCTTCAATATACACATCACCAATTGGAAATTGAAATTTCTTTAAAATTAGATGCCCAATTTCTTTAAAAACTATTTCTCTATTTGGAAATTTATTTTTTAAACTTGATAATAAAGCTTGAAGAAAGGAATTAACTAATTTTTTACTCAAATAATCTCTTCTTTTACTAAAGTATAAATGTGCTGATCCAATTTCTTTCTTAGTCACAAAACCTTCACTTTCTAATGTTCTCAAATGAGCTGAGACAGTATTGCGATGAGCTCCCGTTTTATCAGACAAATCTGTTATTGTCAATCCAGATGGAAAATCATCTAAAGTCTCTAATATTTTGGATTTGTAATCATTTTTTTTAGTTGAATTCATAATAGAATTGAAATTTGGTTATATGTTCTGATCAATTATTGTGTATTGCACAATATTTATATATTGGTTTTAACCCAAATATAAATTAACACATAAACTAACAAAAAAAGTATTAAACTAGAAATAATGACGGATAATCGCATTTTATTAACTACTCCAACTTATCCATATCCAACACTTCCGGCAAATGATTCTTTAACAGATGCCACTGGACAACGTTTTACCCATGGAGACGACATCTTTACAATAATTTCTCATACCCATTGTTTTGGAAATCATATTTTGGCACAAAATATTGATAAACCCTCAACATTACTTGAATATCCTAGATGGGAGCATTTTACTAAGGAAGTAGATAAGGGATATGATTACATTGGAATAAGTTGCTTTCCAGTGCACTTGGATAATGTATTAAAAATGTGTGATTATATTCGAAAAAATAGTCCTGAAACAAAGATTATGATTGGTTCATATGGAGCACAAGCGTTTAAAGCAAAATATGATGAAGAAACTCAAAAGAAATATGTGGATTATGCAGTAAAAGGAGAAGGTGTAAAATTCATTCGTGAATTGCTTAGTGAAGATACAAATCGTCCTATTGTACAAAAATTGATGCCAAAATGTGGAGGATCTCTTTGGTTCATAGATAAATATCCCAGAGGAACTATTGGGTTCCTAGTATCAGGCTTAGGATGTCCAGGAGCATGTGATTTTTGCTCAACAACCGAGATGTTTGGTTATAAAAGGATACAATTACTTTCACCAGAGGAATTGGTAAAACATATGCATCTTTATCATAAATATTTTCCAGATGTAAGTCAAATATTTGTAATTGAAGAAGACCACTTTCGTCATCCTGAATATCTAATAAAAACTAAGCAGTATTGGGAGAGTAATCCTAAAGTCGTGGAATCTCTTGATTGGTTTGCATTTGGCTCAGTAGATCATATTTGGAATTTTGCTGATAAATATGGATGGGATGCTGTAGCAGAAATTGGAATTGGTGCAATTTTTATAGGAGTAGAATCTAAATTCGCTGGAGAACATGGTTATACTAAAGTAAAAGAAGCAGATTCGCGAGAAGTCTTTAATAAACTTCATAATATGGGAATTCGTACTATTGGTGCTTGGATCTGTGGATGGGATTTTCATGATCATTCTAATATATATGAAGATCTCAATTATTTTGTTGCATGCTATCCAACATATGAGCAATTAACCCGTTTATCTCCATTCCCTGGAACTGCATTGTATAACAAAATAAAAAAAAGTGGGCGTTTAAGGGATGTTCCATGGGAAGATGTGCATTTTTGGAGTGGTTCTCAAGAGAATGTTGCTCTAGAAATACATGAAACTCTAAATTTAACCGAGTATGGGTATGATCTGATTTATAAAACGTGGGGACCTTCAATTCTTAGAAAGCTTGATGTTTTACTCAGAGGGTATGAATATTGCTTGAATTCTGATAATCCAATAATGCGTGATCACAAATCTAAATTCTTTAAACAACAAGCCGCAGTATTACAGAGCATGTGTGGAGCGATGGATCGTTTTGCACCCAATGGAGTTGTAAGACGTAGAGTAAATAAAATAGATCAAAAATATCGTGAATTAATTGGCGAACCCACGGCTATCCAAAGAGTTTTATCACGTAGTATGGAAAAAAGAGCAAAAAAATTCAAGATTCAAAACTTCCTAGATCCGATAAATAGATATCCGAAACAAGAACCAGCAAAACGATATCTATATCTTAAAAATGAAAAATTAACAGAAGGTGATATTCCTTATAAAACTGAATTGCTATCAAAACGTTCATTTGATCTAAGATGGAACAAATTTAAATTCAAACAACGCTCTATCCTTCTGAGTTTTCTATCTAAATTAAAGTCCAGTAAAAGTGACAGTGGATTAGATAAACACATTATAAAGGGTTTAAAAAAGCAGACTATCGCATCTGCATTTTAGATTTTTTAGAGAATACAAACCTTTTTGGGTATGCAAATGGATTCAGAACTAAAGATAACACAATCTCCAGGGAATACTCCAATTAAAAAAATACCTAAAGATTATTTCCCTGAAGGATGCGGGTTCTGGTTTACACTATCAGACGGATTAGATAATAAAAAAAAAATATTTTTTAGGGATAGCACACATGGTAATGGAATTCCAGAAAGCATAATTGTTTTTATTCATGGTAACCCCGAAAATTCGTATACATATAGGAAAGTTATAAAAAATATTATCGATTGCGCGGAAAAGCCATTTAGGATCGTTGCAATGGATCATATTGGGTTTGGTTTATCAGATCAAGCCACTTATGAAATGGTATGCATGGATCATGCTAATAATTTATTACAACTCGTAAAATTCTTAGATTTGAGAAATGTAACTCTTATTGTGCATGATTGGGGCGGACCTATAGGTATTGGTGCTTTCTTGAAAGATCCCAAACGAGTATCTAATCTTATAATATTGAATAGTACTGTTTTTCCAATGCCGCAAACTGGAATAACCTATCAAAACTTTCCTGGTTCATTAGTAAATTGGGCTAGTGGACCAAAGATAATTCCTAACAACTTATGGGGTGCTTTTGCCGCTTTTTCAATTTTTTGTAAGCCGATGAATCAAACGAAATTATTTGTAAAAATGATTTTTTCAATTGTAGCAAAAGAGTTAGGCATCTATAGGAAAAATGAGAAAATTGCTCAAAAGATTTTTAGAAAACAGTTTAAATCGAAATTAAATACACTGAGCTCAAAACGTTTAGTACGCCAAACACCTGTGTGGGGATTTGGAAACACATATATTGAACCTCAGCTTGGAAGACGAGATACTTCATCTTTTTATCACTTCATTCAGGAGAATATAAATGATCTTTGGGGGCTTAATGGTCAAAAAATTGGTGTTAGAGCAATCTGTGGCTTTTGGGATCCTTCAGCCAAATCTGAAGTAATAGAGCAATGGATAAAAAATCTACCTCAACTTAAGGGGTATGTTAAAATATTTAAAGGTATAGGGCACTTTATTGAAGAAATTAGACCAAAAGAAATTGCTAATGAAATTATTAATGTTGCTGGATTAGTTTAAATTTTTAATTAAATTTGTACATTTATATTTAGATTGTCACAGAATCATTTGTTAAAATTTCATGAAAATATCTCCTAATCTAATTTATCAAGAGTTTAAAGAGGGGAATTTAGAAAAACAATCTGCCATAAATCAATTATTTACTTTAATCAATAATTCAGATGACGCTGAATTAAGAGTAGAAAGTATTGAAATATTAATAAAAATTGGTTCAAATAATGAACAAATTTTTGAATTATTTGAGAATCTTTTAATATCCGATTCACATGAAAAAGTTAGAAACACCGCAATAAAAGCTATTAAAAATAATTTCATCGAAAAAGCATTTACACCAATGAAATGGGCTCTTCAACATGAGACATCAATAATCTGTCTCATTTCTATAATCTCTACTTTAGGTAGAATACAAAGCGAAAAAGCTAAATTGTTTTTAATTGATAAATTAAAAAATATTGACATTTTTGAGTTTAATGAAAGTCTTCAAAATCTATTCAACGGTGGAAAAATCAATAATTTCAAGAATGAGAGCCTTTCAGACATATTAAATAATTATTATGTTATAAAACATTTCAAAAAGGAATTTAAAGATATAGATTACATAGTAAAGGATGGCTTAGTCATATCATTAGATTTATCAGGGATTAGTACTCATGTATTTGGATGGAAAATTTTAAGGAAGTTGCCTGAATTTATTGGTGTTCTAAAGTACCTTAAAAAGTTGGACTTAAAAATTAATAGAATAGCCAAATTACCTAAAACGATCGTTAATCTTGATAATCTTATATATTTAGATCTTAGCAATAATAATCTCAAGAAATTAACAGAATCTATTTGCCTTTTAAGTTCATTAGAGTTCTTAAATCTAAGATATAATAAGATAACCGAGATACATAGTTCTATTGGTAAATTAAAAAACCTAAAGACTTTAGATTTAAGACATAACAGCCTGAAAACTCTTCCTAATGAAATTTATGGTTTATTTTCGTTAGAAATCCTAGATTTACATGGAAATCAGTTAAATAGTCTACCTATATCAATAGAAGGGCTAAGATCTCTAAGAAAATTGGAACTTGGATTAAATAATATTGAAGAACTTCCTGAGGAGATAATAAATCTTCAATCTCTAAAGAAATTGGGTTTGGGGGGTAATAAAATATCACCCAATTTTTCTCTTTTAAGTAATTTAACCTCACTTACTGATTTAGATCTATATGATAATAATCTTAGGTTACTTCCCAATGAAATTGGATTATTAAAGACCTTAGATACCTTAATTTTAAGGAATAATAAACTTACTGACTTACCCGAATCACTTAAAAATTTGAGATCTCTTCAAAAACTAGATTTAAGTTGGAATAATCTTGTAACACTCCCTGAATGGTTTGGTTCTTTAACTTCGTTAAAAGAATTAAATCTTTGGGGAAATAATTTAAAATCCCTTCCTTCTTCAGTGGTTAACCTCGAATCGCTAAAAATTCTTAATTTGAACTTTAATAAATATATCAGAAAAATTCCAGATTCCCTAAAAACCTTGCAAAATAAAGGATTAAAAATTTATAAATAATTATACTCTTATTGAGTCTCATATAATTCTAAAATCTCATTTACAGTCGTTATATCTTTTGGACCTTTTTCAGGACGTAACCTTAAAAAAACGGGAAACCTCATAGAATAGCCTAATGTAGCAAATTTATCACTCATTGTAATCTCATCCCCTGTAATCTCCATTACTACCTCTGGTTTTAACCAAATGTCTGGCTTATCTTCACATATGACATTCTTTGGTTTTTTAATAGCCTTACATTGTTCCATATCTCTAGTTAAAGATTCAGATAACTCATCAGTTAATCCAGAAAAGAATCGAGTAAAAGCTATATAATTATCATTCTCAGGGTCATAAACCGCACCAATATATGTTCCATACACTCCTGTTCTTCGACCCTTCCCATAAAAAGCACCAATTAACACCACATCAATAGTATCTTTTAGTTTTCCTCCTTCCAAACTTTTTAACTTAAGCCATTTATAACCACGATTTCCTGCTTGATAAATTGAATCATCCTTAATTGATTTTGCCATAATGCCTTCCGTTCCTTCCCCTCTAGCTTTTTTAAAGAATTCGAGTAATTCTTCAGTGGAATTTATTAATATTGATTCAACTAATCGTAATTCATCCCTTTCTTCAACTATTTTTTCAAGTTTTTTCCTTCGTTCTGGAAGAGGCTTATCAATGTATGATTTATCCCCAAATTTTAAGAGATCAAATACAAATAAACTTACTGGAACTTCTTTAGCAATATTCTCAATATCATGCTTTCTCCTTCTTTGGCTTAAAACCTGAAAAGGAAGCATCTTTTCGTAAACTGGATCCATTGCAACAACTTCTCCTTCGAGTATTACATTTTTAGTTTTTATATTTTCTCTGATAATTTGACAAACATCAGGATACTGATCCGATATATCTAAAAGACGTCGTGAAAAAAGTATCACATTATTGCCAAACTTATGAATTTGAAGTCTCTCTCCATCTAATTTGTATTCAGCTACGAAAGGAGAGCCTAATCTATTAATGAATTCGGTATACATTTCTCGTGAAGCTAACATACTAAGAATAGGTGTTCCATATTTTATATCAATTTTTTTTACTTCTTCTAAATCTTTTTCTGCTAATAATTTGGCAATTTCACCTAGATCGGGATATAAGGTATAAGCTCTTTCAATAAAATCTTTATTTTCCTTTTGACCTGTAAAAGCAAGAGCTAATCCCTCTATTATAGTTGGAGATTGAACACCGACTCTCAATGTTGATGTTATAATTCGCAATAAATATTTTGTTTCTAACGGAGAACATTTGCTCATTAGACCTCTTAATATCCCTAGTTTAGTATCTTGTGACCCAACTCCTTCAGATAATGCTATTTTTTTTAACTCAGAGTATAATTCCGAAATATTTAAAGAAATTTCTGAACTATAATTTTCCTTATTATAATCAAATAATGATTTTTGCTTCTTTTTTTTCGATAATATTAATTCTGCAGCTGCACCAATATCCCCTTTTTTTACTAACACTTCCTTGATTTTTTTAGTATCAACTCCAGAGTGTACAGATAATGCTTCGATTATCATTTTTTCAGCTAGTCCCATTTTTGGGAATTGTTTAATATTTGGGGTCAATTGACCTTGCAATAGATAAATAATTTTGTCTAAATCTTCAAAATCTTTTCTTTCTTTAATTTTTTTAAAGAACTCTGATAATAAGTCAATCATTTCAAGTCTTTTAGAAGTACTTTCAAGTTCTGAAAATAATTGAGATAACTTATTGAATTTCATAGTTAATCGCAAGAATTTTTTTAAATTAAGATAAACATCTCTATTAAAATTTAATAAATAATAAAAAAGAATAAAATAAAAAAGTTATAATAGTTTTGAGAGTTCGATAAATTTCTTTTGAATTGCGGTTTTTATTTTTGCATCAGTTGATCCAAAGCTATTTGCCGTAAAATTCAATTTTGAGCCTTCTTTAATTGAAAATTGACATATTGGCCCATCCATTTGCTCAACGGCAAAACTCCCATCTGGTTTTTTAGAAATCCATATATCATCATAATGTTCTAAAATTGCAGAAAACACAAATGAAATTTTAGCATCAGTTAAAAGGCTTGTTGTTGAAACATTTATTGCTGGAGCTGGTTTTGACTCTGGCTTAATTGAAGGCATTGATTCAGGCACTTCATATTCAGAAGCTACTTCTCGAGGTTTTGCGGGTGTAACTGGTTGTACGGGTGTAACTGGTTGTACGGGTGTAACTGGCTTTGATACTGAAGGTGTTGGTGTGGGTTTCGCTTCTACTGTTGGTTCTGGTTTAGTAACAACAGCAGGTTTTACTGCATCAGCTTGAAAGGTAACAATATAATTATCTAACTCTGTAAACTTTCTATCTAATATAGCTTGAAGTTCTTCATTCATTTTGGTATCTTCTGGAACTTTTCCTATTTTCCGGTCATCAATCTCTTTTATACTTCTAATATCCCGTCCTATTATACTTTTACCTACTGTATATCCATGTCCCTTTAGAGATTCGGCCTGTCTAAGAGCTGTTCTTCGAGCAACTAATCCTTGCTTAACACCATGCCATAAAAATACTGATTCGCTACTCTCATCTAAAACAATAATAGAAGTTTCTGGCAAGAAGCTGTCTCTACCCCATTTTATCGGAACAATTTCCCCTCCTGGACGAGCATCAAACATAAGTCCAAAGCTATGACTACTCATTGTATGACATCCCTATTTAATTCTAATAATCATGTTTTTTTTGCTATAAATAAAATAGTTTGCATAAATTTAAAAATTGAGTTTTCAAAAATAGATTTTTAATTATATATAGTAAATTAAATTTTGTAAATTCTCCATATTAGATAAGAATAATTACTCAATAATAAAACTGATTTAGTGTTAGCATTTTTATAAGATTTTATATCATTAAAAATCAATTGAAGAAAGGTTAAAAGATAAAAATTAAAATTTATTAATTAAATATGTAAATTATTAATTTCATGAGAAATTCATTAGAGTAATCATATCTTTAAAATTTACAAAAGGATACAGAAATGGAATTGAATAAATTAATAAGAGAAAATCTAAGAAAATATTCCGCTTTTGAACCGGTTGAACAGCCAGAGGGTAATGGTTGGGTTAGATTAAATAGCAATGAAAACCCCTTTCCACCAATACAAGAAATACTAATTGATATTAAAAAAGCTGTAGATGAAAAAATTAGACTTTATCCAGACCCTACTTCATTTGAACTGAGGAAGGAAATATTAAATGTTCTATTACGAGATAAGGATACATTAACTAATCGAAATTCGGTTTTTATTGGAAATGGTTCAGATGAGATATTGGATGTTATTTTTAAAATTTTCATTGATCCTGGGGATGAAGTTGTTATATTTTATCCGTCATATGGACTATACAAGGTACTAGCAACACTTTATAATGCTAAAATTAGTGAAATCCAATTAAACGATGATTTTTCTATACCAGACTCAGCTTATTCAGCAAAAGGAAAATTAATGATCATTAACTCACCAAATGATCCAAATGGAAAATCCTTGGGGAATGCCACAATCTTGAAATTGTGTGGAAACTTTCCTGGCATTGTTGTTGTAGATGAAGCTTATGCAGATTTCTCTAATCAAACATGTCTCCCATTATTAAAGAAAGTAAAAAATTTAATTGTATATCGATCATTTTCCAAAAGTTTTTCTCTTGCTTCTTTAAGGATGGGTTTCGCTTTAGCTGACTCAGAAATAATTAAAGAAATGAATAGAGTAAAATTACCTTATAATACAAATTATCTAGGACAAATAGCTGCTTTATCATGTATTAAACACAATAAAAAAATAATTGAACAAAACAAAAAAATCTTAGAAGAACGAAAAAGACTGACTGAAGAATTAAATAAATTTAATGGAATCAGCGTTTTACCTTCTGATGCCAATTTTATATTTATAAAATTTGACGATAAATCTAAAACTTTAAAGTTTGTATGGGATTTAAAAGAAATGAAAATTCTAACTCGACATTTTAGCAAACCTAGCCTTTATAATTACATTAGAGTAACTATTGGAACTGAAGAAGATAATAATAAATTTTTAGATACATTTAAGACGATTGTAAATAAATACTTGTAATCTCATTTAATTAATATTAATTTAATAATTAGGCGAGTTGGTAGAAATTTCTCATATATTTTTCTCTCCAGATAAAAGGAGGGGTGAAGTAGAATGCCCATTCTGCAAATATAAAATAACAAAACCTTACCCAAAAGACCAGCTTTGTCCTAAATGTAAAAAATTTTTGGCAGTTTTATTTGATCTGACTACTGATAATGAAACAAAACCTCTTCCCAAACAATTTAAGACAAAATCTACTACATTATCTTCAAAATTAGGTACAAAAGTTAAAGTTAAGGACCCACCATTAGTGATTTCTTTAGATAGTGATAAAATTAAATTAAAGAAAGGAGAATACGTAAAATTAATGGGAATTACCTCAATTGAAAGAACTCAACTCTATTGTAGTAATAATAACTATAATTATTTATTAGAATTAACAAATAATTTAGATTTCATAGCTACAGGTATTTTGGGAGGTGAACTTGATAAAATGCTCTTGATTTCCGAAAAGAAAGATAAGGAAGAAAAATGTCAATTTTATGTAAGCAATGAGATTATATATCTTGTTTATGGAAGATTTCCTGATAAAAAAGGCAAATGGATTCTTGAACAAATGTCAAATAACTTCTCAGAATTAGTACAAAATAAAGATGTAGATAAATTGGATAAATTTGAGAAATATCAAATTGAAATAGAATTTAAAAAACGAACCAAGTTTATTTTACAACAATATGTTAATTTACAAGAAATATTTACTGACCAAGAAATCCCATATGTAGAAGATACCATTAGAATTGATTACGTTGGACTATCATCGATGTCAATAGGTGTTATATCAATTCTCTTGGGGGACGAAAACTTAAACATTGAAAATGTTGGTGAATTTGAAGATCCAGACGAACAGAAAGAAATGAAAGAATCAATGCTTACCGCAAGAATTGAAGCAATTGCTGCCAATACTCAAGGAAATACTGGAGCCACACCTCGGTGGATTGCTGTGAAATTAGGTTTTCAAAAATATCGATTTTTAACTTTTAAAAAATATGAAAATGATTATTTTCTTTCGATGCTCTCAGATGGAAATCTAGGAAGAATTGAACAAGTAGAAGAATTGGTAGATCCTAAAATTAATCAAATAACACTTAATGAATTTTCCGGAAATTTAAAACCTTTTAACGTGTTGAAATTAGATTTAGAGCAAAATTTTAGGAAAAGAAGAAAATTTCCTCCTTTTAGCTTTAATTAAACCCTTCATTTTATTATTATCGAGAATATTTACAACATTTGTATTATAACAAATCCAAATTTCAAAGAGATTTTTTTTTAGAATACATTTTTATTGATAAGTATACTCGAAATTAATTAAGAAATTAATGGACCCGTTTATGATTGAAATTATCAATGATACTAATGAATTATTTGAAGTTTTTAATGGTATTATTGGGTTTAAATTTAATAAAAATGGAGAAAATAAAGGGAATTATGAGATCTGTTTTAAAAAAAATAGATTAGAAGAATGTATAATTAAAGATTGTTATTCGGTGATAAATTTCTATTCCCAAGATAAAGAAAATATAATAGAATGTGCTTCTAAAAATTATTACTTTGAAGCAAAAACAGAAAAAATAGTGAATACATTTGGAAATGGATTGAAGATTAATTTCAAATCATTAAATAATAATAATCAAGAAATTTCCTTTAATATTCAATTTGTATTGTATGAAAATAAGGATTTTATCTTGATTAAATTAATTGACATCAAAGATAGTAATCCTAATCAATTACCGGTGCATAGTATATCACCATTTACAGTTAAAAAAAGTCCATTATGGTTATCTGGATTAGAGTTTCCAACAAATTTACAAAATATTTCTTGGTTTAAAAACGGATGGCAAAGTTGGAGCTCTTGTGAATTATTTTTTGGGAACCAAAGAGATGCTGAAGGGTCTTCTACAGAAATTCTAAAAATGATATATGATAATCAAGATTATGTCATCAAAGGGAGATTTTACAGTGAATATTGTACTGTAATTACTGATTTAAGCTCACAAAATTCATTAGTTTTAGGTTTTGTTTCATTGAAAGATCAATTCTCAAGAATAATTATTGATTACGATGATTATAATATACTAAAATTACTAACAGCATTTGGATGTATGGACAACATTCATTTTAACAACAGTACTATTAATTCCTCAGAGGAATTGTTCATCAGTTTTAAAATAGAGAATAAAGGATATATAGGGTTAATTGAATATGCTAAAATCGTTAATTTAAACATAAAAGAGTCCCGTAGCACTCAAATTCCAATAGGTTGGTGTAGTTGGTATTATTATTTCATAAATATTACGCAAGAACAAATGATCAAAAATTTAGAATTTTTTAAAAACCATCGAGATATACCAATTGATTTTTTTCAATTAGATGATGGATACTTCACTAAAATTGGTGATTTTTCTAACATAAATGAAAAATTTCCTAATGGATTACCTTGGTTATTCAGATACATAAAGAAGCTTGGTTTTCAAGGAGGAATTTGGACAGCACCATTTATAGCAATAAAAAGATCTAATTTTTTCAGAAATCATCGAAATTGGTTTTTAACAAAATCAAATAAATTGTTGCCGGTACTTTTCAATTGGAAATCATTTGAATATAGTGTAGATTTATCAAATGATAAAGTATTAGATCATCTTAGTCATTATTTCACCAATCTTCTCTATGCGTTAAAGCCAAAATCTAATAAAGTGAGAGAAGAACTTATACATTTCTTTAAAATTGATTTTCTTCATGCAGGAACACCATATGGAGCAAATTATAGCAATCCAGTATATACAAGAGCCCAAATACTTTATAATGCTATAAAAACAATTAGAGAGGCTATTAAGGATAATGCATTTCTATTAGGATGTGGTGCTCCATTAGGACCTTGTGTGGGATTAGTCGATGCAATGCGTATAAGTTGTGATACAGCACCTCTTTGGGATGCGGGATATGTTGAGAAATTTAAGAATGGTCGAGGTATAACTGAAATTTCTCTAAAAGCTGCTCTATTAAATACGCTATACAGATCTTTTATGCACAAATATTTTTGGATAAATGATCCTGATTGTTTAATGATCAGACGAAGTGAAACAGAATTAAGTCTTGATGAAATTAGATTACAAATGACTATTTTTGGGTTATCTGGTGGGCAAATATTAATATCAGATGATATGTCCAAACTATCTGAAGAAGAAATTAATGATGCCAAATTCCTGCTGCCTCCTTACAATTCAAAAGAGTTTGACCCAATATTGGTTGATGCTTTTACATCAGAATTGCCATCTATTTATATGCTTGAAACTGATGAAATTATCGGAAAAAGATATCTAGTGGCGTTAATAAATTGGAATAATAAGTCAATCTCGAAGGTTTTAAAGATTTTAGATCTAGTTCCTAATTTGTATGATAATGATAGAAAATTCTGCATATTTGATTTTTGGAATGAAAAATTTCTGGGTGAATTTAAGAGTAATGATGATTTTAAATTGAGTGAAATTAAACCACATTCTTGCAGATATTTAAATGTAATTTCTTTAAATGAAAAATTACATAATTTCCCAGTTTTAATCACCTCAAATTTACATATAACTCAAGGATGCTGTGAAATAAAATTATTTGAATATAATAAAGAATTTAATCAATTAAAAATTAGATTTGAATTAGCCGGAATAAGAAAGGGCTTTATTATATTAAAACTTCCACAAAATAAGAAGATTATTAATTCGAATTTAAAATATTCCAGTATGGATTCCAAAGATAATCTTTGGAAATTATTTGTACAATTTAAGGACAAACTTACATTAATTATTGATTTAGACTAGATTTAATGACTTCCAATGGTTTTAACTCCGAAAAAAATATATGAGGACTTTGAAAACAACAAAATTAATAAGTATATAGCCTACGATCTATTAATTTCCTTGGTTGAAAATAGTGATATCGAAGAAATTAGAGTAGAATCCATTAAATATTTAGAAAAAGTTGGAGTATTTCATGATAAATTATTTAATTTGTTAGAAAACATACTAATTTCAGATTTAAATAGAGATATTAGAAAGATAGCGGCAGAATTTCTTAAAAAGAAATTTCTTAAAAAGTCAATTAATCCATTTAAGTGGATTATTAAACATGAAACAGATTATGAATGTTTAATTATAGCTATTAGATCATTAGAAAAAATAGGTTCTCATGAATCTAAGCTCGTCTTATTTAATGAAATAAAGAAGATAATAAAAACAAAATATCTTAATAAACAAAAAAAGATTGAAAATAAAAAATTCAAAAACATAATAAAGAACTTAAAAAAATCAAACAAATATAATTTTCTTACCCATAAAGAATTATCGGACATTCTTATCAATTACTTAACCATTAAAAATCTGACAATGCACTATCCAAATATATATTATGAACTAAATCCACAAAATGGATTAATTGAAGAGTTGGATTTGTCAGATTTTTTAGAATATGAGGTTAAAGGCACTCCTTTTGGATGGAAAAATAATATAAAATCAATTTCGGAAATTTTTGGTTTAAAATATTTAAAAAATATCAAAAAAATTGATTTCTCAAATAATCAAATTGAAGATATAAAGGATATAGCGAATTTAAAGAATTTAACTCATCTAATTTTAACAAATAATAATATCAGTAAACTCGAGAATATAGAAATTATTCAATCATTGCCAAATCTAGAATATATAGATTTAAGATATAATGATATTATAAAGAAAATTAATCCAAAGGAATTTGATAAACATATTAGAGTATTATTAAAAGATGATTTTATATTAAAATAAAAAAAAAAAATTATTCAATTAATTGTGTTTTTCCAGTTCCCCAAAGCCCAAGAGCTACTCCTAATTCCTTATGTTGTTTAGCAACATCTCTTACATTCTTCCCTTCCATTACAGCATCTATCGCTTGTCTGAATGCTTTCGCTCCGGCGATTGGCCCATCAGGATGACTATGGATACCACCACCACTACCAATGAGGATATCTTTACCTGCCTCTTGTATACATTTCTCTACCATTCCTTGTGTAATTCCACCACTTGGCATCGGTAAAGTTGGTTTAATGTGTTGTAATGGATATCTTAATGCTTTAAGATTCTGTTCATATCTCTCATCCAAAATTTCAGCTTTACCATAGGGAGCGGGAATTACTACAGAGTCTGCGCCACAAATTCTTGGTAATTTCGCAAAAGTTAACATACTTGTCATTCCTGTCCATTCTCCTCCAAAGTAAGCACCACCAAAATCCATGTGTCCTAATATTGGGACTTTTATTGAAGGATCTTCTGCTATTTGTCTTAAAGCTTCATAACCCGTTGTTAGGTAATTAATCATTAAAGCATTTGCTCCTAATTCGATCATTTTATCAGCGTATTCAAACATTTCAGGGAATTTAGTTGTAATATTAATTGTATATAATGTTTTTTCTCCTTTTTCAGAATCCGCTCGGTCTACCGCTTCCATTACTTTAACAATTCTGTCTTCAAGAGTATTAAATGAGGGGTTTGAAATTAACTCATCATCTTTTACTACATCACATCCCCCAACTGCTGCTTTATATACTAAATCAGCTGCAACTTCACATGTATGTCCTGTACAAGGCTTTACCATATTATTTAATAAAGGACGTTCAGGGATATTCATTAATTTTCGAATGCCATCAATACCAAACTTAGGACCTTTGAAATCTTCTAACCAACCTTTAGGAAAAGCTAGATCTACTAACTTTAGGCCATGTGTTATGCTGATATTTCCAATCACGGTAGTAAATAACATGGGAATGCCCATCCCTTTGATATTCACAATTGGAAAGCCGATTTGAACGAAATATGTTCTTTCTTTAATATCCTTGGGGATGATATACTCATACATAGGGAGTTCATACACACCTAATACTCTTGCCACATGATATTTTCTGACTTCTTCTGTCTCTGCAGGAACTCTAACCCATGTTCCAGTCGACTGTTCAATTGCAGCAAATCTTGATAAATAGTTGACATTTTGACCCTTAGGGCGTTTAATGATATAACTCGCAATAATGTATTTTTCTAAATCAATGCCATCTAATCCTATTGCTTCAGGAACATCATAATACTGTTCACAGCTAGGAAAATTTTCTTCCATATTCTTCTCACTCTAAATTATTAAATATTCTAATGGAAATTAATGTTAATCAATACTAAAGTTTTATGCTTGAAAAAAAAAAGTAAAAAAAAAAATAGATTAGATTTTTGCTTTCGCTTCAGCTTTCGCTGTTGCTTTAATAGTTGTATAGGAATTTTCCAGAACAGTTAAATATTCAATTAACACTTGGCTTGCTTTTGATTTTTGGTCATATACCTTCTTAATGATGTTTAAAAGGTATTTAGGAAAAATCAGATCTAAATAAAAATCAGAAAGCAAAGCATAGTATTCATTATTCCTTTCGTCTTGGAACACTTGGATCATTTGAGTATCCCACAGTAACTTTAATACATCATCAAGATCGTCAACACCTTTCTTTCTTAATTTCTCAAGATCATTTTTCGTTACAATAGCAGTTCTTAATAACCGTAGTGTTTCATAAACTTGAGGATTAATAAGAATGTCTATGATTCTAAGATTATCTCCCTCTGTTGGGCGGTAATTTTGGAAAAATTTCTTAACTTCTATTCTGTAATCATCTGAAAGTTGAGAAGGTAGACCACGGCTTGATGGATCACCCAGAATTTTTACAGGAGGAACTCTTAAGGCTACGACATCTTGTATTAAAAATATAAGTTCTGATGGCATACCCTTTACTGAAGTTTCTTTTACAATTTCTCGTTTGACTAGTTCTATTAATACACCTTCTAAATCTACGAAGCCTTGTTTATATTGATCTTTAAGCCATACCATCAATTCAGATTTGGAAACTACACCTTCATCTCTTAAACGATTGATGATTAGCCGTTTGATTTCATCTTGATATGTTATTGCAAGGCGTTGTTCATTATTGAGAGTGGGATAAACGGATAGTCTTCTAAAAAGATTGGGGATCATTTCTACATAAGTATCGTCTCTAATATTTTGCAATATTATTCGAGAAATATCAATTAAGCCTCCCTCATAAGAATCTGGATCATCATCTAAACTTAAAAGCAAAAGAATGTAGAATCCTTTATCAGGTCCAGTGTAATAAGAGGCAATATTTAAAGATCCAATCATTAAGCTAATCATTCCAGATTCGCCGCTATATTCATGAGTGCTGTAAACTTGCATCAATGTTTTATCAGTTATATTAATTTCTTCAGGATATTTAGCTAAAATTTCAGTACCTACTCTTTCATCCCATCTCATTACTACTAATCCGACTGGCATTAATCAGCACCTCCATTTGGTTCATCTAATTCTTCTTCTGGTTCGAAATGCTCTTCTTCTTTCTTTTCTTCTGGTTCGAAATGCTCTTCTTCTTTCACTTTACGTAATTTCTTCGGCTTTTCTTCTTTCATTTCGGGTAATTTCTTTTTCTTACCTTTTAATCCCATGGAATCTCTTAAAGATAATCCAATATTTTCCCACTTATCTCCGAGCATCTTTACTATGTATTCTTCTTTTGTTGGGTATAATAATGACTCTGAAATTATTTTGTTTCCTTTGATGTCTTTTTTCATGCTTTTCGCTTTTTTGACAAATGTGGGGATTCTGCGTTGTTGAATTACTCTATATGAAACAAGACTACCTGCTACAGCCGCAATCGCGCCCACTATTATTAAGAAATAAAAAGTAGGTACTCCAGGAAAAATTTCTGCTATTGACACCACAACAGTAAAATCATGAGTTTCAGAAGTAAAATTCGCTTTTTCAATAGTAAGTGTAGCTATAAAGGTTTCAGGCATAAAAAACGGTTCAGCTATTGGAAATGTATTAACTGAATAAGTACCGTCACCATTATCAATAATGAAATTACTATCGGTAGTATAAACAATGCCTCTTATAGTGAGCGTTAAATATGCTCCAATAACTGGAACCGAGCTATTATTAGGATCAGTGAGTGTTATTAGAAATTGTACAGTTCCTCCGGAAGCTAAATGAATTATAGTACCCACAGAAAACAGCTGATCAAACTCCCTTTTATTAATAGTTAGAGAGATTATTGCTACTCTAAAATCATAATTATCCTTATTTAATGTAACTACAATGGAATATTCTCCTGCTTGAAGGGTTTCTGTGTTGAGATCTAAAATATATTGATGCCCAGCAGTTTCGTGTAAGAATCCAGTAATTGCACTACCTAGAATTGGATTTCCATTCGCATCAAGTTTGACCATTATAAAACTCTTCTCATCAGCATTCTCTATAATCTTGGAAGTTAGAAAGTCAGTAAACTGGAATGTGAAGTTGAGAGGATCTAAGACATACAATTTTTGGCTTATATATAAAACATCTTCGTTTGAATTCAATGATGTTAACCGATTAATAATATTTATAATGAGACTAGGACTTGGTACCCCATTACTAAAGTTTTGTTTCACTGCTAATATATTGATTGTATAAGTACCAATATCAGTTACATTACCCGTATTAAAGAAAAATGAATAATATCCCGGACCTTTTATGACATCTGATTTTATTTGACCCGATCCAAAAGCCCAACTATATGAGACATCTGCATTCGTGATCGGAGCACTAGAAATCAATTCTGTAAAATAAAATGTTATTCCAAACGTTTCATTCCAATATTCTGTCAAGGTGTATGATGGAAATTCATTACCTGTGGTATAATCATGAATAGTTAACGTTGTTAATACCAACTTTACTTTAAAGGGAATCTGAAGTGGACTTGGTGGTGTATATGGCGTCGGAGTAGTTTTACTAGCGTAGATATAAATATGATACGACTCGCCTCCTATGAATGAAAATTGTGAAGTATTGAAAGTATAGCTGTAGACACCTTTAGAAGTATTAAAGCCAATCAAGTTAATCGATGATCCCAAAGCGTGTAAAGATTCATCACGAAATTGGAGGTATATTGTAGTGGGATTTGCTAATACTGGAGTTTGGCTTTGATACTGAGTTGTAAAATTAAAACTAATTGTAACATTGTCCCTCCAATAGATACCTGTTGTAAAATTTGAGGGATTTTGAGATATCAGCGTTAAATAAGTTTGGTAATCTGTAACAATATATTCAACAATAAGAGAACTTTGTACAACCTGAGAAGTATAGTTTTCTTTGTCAAATGTTACTGTTATTGTATATGTCCCATCTGGTAAACTAGCTGTATCAAAACCTATAAGATAATATACTTCGTTGAGTGAATCATATCCAAGAGATCCACTACCGGATGCTGTGCCATTGTAAGAATATGATTGCGTATCCAAATTAGTAATGGATGTACTTGTTAAATCATCCATATAAAAATATGTTAAATTCAATATTTCTCCGATTTTAATAGTAAAAATTTCAGTACTATTAACAGATGTTGGGCGATCTTCAATTGTTAATGAAATTACAGCAGATCTTATTTCATAATTAATTTTATCTAAAGTTATAAATACAAAGTAATTTCCAAGTTGCATATTCTCTGTATTAAGGTCTAATATATATCTATGATCAACAGTTTCGTTCAATGAACCAACTTTATATGCTCCTGGTATAGGATTTCCAGATCCATCAAGTTTTTGCCAATTATAACTTGCTTCATCTGGATTTGAAATTCGAGTGGATGTTAAAACATCAGTATAATTAAATTCAAAATATTGTGTTTCTAAAGCATATACACTTTCACTAAGAAAAATCATAGTCTTGGTACCATTCATTTCTGTTGGCCTTAAAAGGATAGTAAGATAAATACTAAAAGCATCAATTTTAGTATAATTTTCAAGAGCAGCAGAGATATCAATTCTATAAGTTCCTACAGTGGGGGTATCCGCAGTATTAAGTTCAAATGTATAATATCCGGGATTTATTGGATCTGGATTTATAGGACCAGAACCATAGTCCCAATCATAAGCAACTCTATTAGTCGTAAGAGAACTCTTTGTGTTATTATCAAAATATTTAACAGTTATGTTGATGACTTCATTGTAGTACTGCGATATTTTATTCGTTGTTAACTCAATAAGCGTTGTATAATTATGAAAACTGATTCCAGTTGGTTTTGTGTTTATTGTAATAAGAGAGTATATTGGTGCTGGATCAATATACCCTAGTTTACTTCCTCTAATTTCAATCCAGTAATCTTCACCACTATCTCCCGCTGAGAATTCACTTGAATTAATAGTAGTTGTAAAAATTCCATCTCCAATCCCTTTACTCATGTCATAAGATTTAATCCCTCCTACACGAAGAAAAATTTCATCAGGATCATTTAATCCATTCCACCCGACACCACCATTTGTTGTAATGGTATAATTAACACTAAAAGTCATATTTTCACCCCAAGTTACAACCGAATCTCCTGTAAAATCAATAAACATTGAATCATAATCATCGATATCTATTTGAACTTTAAACACAAGTGTAGTATTAGATGTTAAAGAATAATTGTAGTGATCAACGAAACCAACAGGTTTCCATTTATCTGACATATTTACTACAAAGTTTTTATCAACGCCATAAAAATTTACGATAAATGTATAATTTTCTGACGGATTTCTTAAATACCAGAATTCTGACTCACTATTTATCTGTCCATGTGCATAACCATTACTATCAGTTAATAGGTTGGCAATTGTATATCCAGTAGAATTCTTTACTGTCACAATACAAGATTGGATAGGTACAATTGCAGGCTTTTGGTCAATAGTTCGGATTTCCAATTTAGCTAATGATGTTTTATTATATATATTGCATGCTTCGAGGGTGTCTACTTGAATTGTACCATTACAAGGAGTTTGAGTTGTAATATTAAAACCTCGAACATCAATAAACAACCCATAAGCCTTAAAATTATCATCTTTTAGAGCATTGCTTTCTAAAGGTGGTGTTCTTATATTTATCTCAATAAAATCTTGTTGACCTCCATAATATGAATTATTGAAATAAATAAGATGATCTTCGCTAAATTGACCATCTTTATCTAAGTAATAGATTTTGACAGTATCAAGAAAATCTGTCATTTTTTCCAATGTAATATTAGCTTTAAGCAACAGTTTATTTCCAACTTCTGTACTTGATCCATTTGTATAAATATACTCTTGAACGTGATATTCACTTCCAGTTAATATATTTGATTGATTTACCCATATTATATGGTTATAAAATTTTCCCTCAAGTATGTAATTATTTCTATATACATAACTTTCATTCAATGGAATTGGAATGTCATTGTAATCTCTATTATCATACCAAATTTTATAATAATATTGTGTATCATTTTTCCAACGAAAAGTCGCCTTTCCATCGTTGAGTCTTAGTGATTCTAACACTTCTCCTGACGGGGTTTCACTAACATTAACATATGCATAATTAACAGGATCTCCATCCCAATCTATAATGTCAAAATCTATTGTCCATAGATTTAATGTAATATCTTCACTTTGGGTAAGTCTTGTAAAATTATATATATCATTATTTACAGAGTTATTATAAACAACCATTTCTTTTCCAGAAGTACTTAACGTATAATTAACAGTGATATTGTAAGGTCCTGGTTCTAAATCGTTAAACATTACAGATCCATTTAAACCTGTTGTTTTATAATTTAAAATGGTACCAGTAGTATAATTTCTTAAATAAACTACTGCATTTGGTACAATTCTTCCATCAACATCGTATGTAGTAATAGTAACATCTGAAAATTGAGATTCTTCCTCTTGTAACTCAGTTGTTATATCAGTATAATTGTATAAACCATCAATTTCATTAAGTGTAAGTGCATAATCGTAAAATCTAATATCATCAATTTGTCCTGAAAAATATCCCCCAGTTTCAGTTGGACAACATTCTCTATAGGCTATACCTACACCACCAGAGTCTGCATTAATAGTTCCAGTAGGATTTGTAGAATCTTTTAAATCTCCATCCACATACATTATTTTCGCTGCTAAAGACCTGTCATAAGTACCTATAAATAGATGCCAATTTTGAGGATCTGGTACACTATATTGGGAGCCATATCGCCAACCAGTATCATAAATGATAAAAGCCATATTTCTGGTATTATAACCAGAAGTTCCTAATATATAAGCACTGTATTTACTTACTATTTGCCAAACACCCCCATAACCAGTAGTCAGATCTGATTTTACCCAGGCTGATACGGTTATCGCATTCGTTGGATTTATATTTGGAAGATTAACACGCTCACCCTGACCTCCTTCCGGACCATCAAAATTAAGGCAATAATCTCCCATTTTTCCGGTTACCCAATCACTGGATTCCATTAAATAGAGATCTCCATCGGCATAATTACCCATTGAATCTGAAACCTTAATCCCAGTACCTTCATCAAATCTGTACCATGCTAAACCGAAACGATTATCTTTATTATAATAGTCTATATCATGCTCAACATCTTTATTGCCATAATAGAGGTATGTATCATATTCAGATTGACCTGATGAGCAATTCGTTTCGAACCATATAGTAGCAAAATCCCCTTTAGGATAATCTTTTTGAACAAAATACTCTCTTAGAATCCCGTTTTCCACGATTCTTACATCTTTTAAGCTAGAATTCATTTTTCCTTCATCAACAAATCCAGAATAATTAAATTCTATTGAAACAATATAATCAGTTAAATCTTCAGCTTTAGGATTGGTAATGTTTATTAATCTTCTATATAGAAAAGTTATGTTCCACCAAGGATCTTCACCTATTAATGCAGGGTTTATCTGTTGTGAATCTTTCGACTCAGCTGTTTTATCAAGTTCATTTTTGATATTAAAAATGTTAGCTAATTGACTGGTAGCTAATGGAAGGACTATAAAAACCGCTAATAGAAGAATTAAAATTTTAATTCTTTTTTCTTTAGTATATGTTTGCATTTTTAATTCCTTTTTTTATTTTTATTAAATAAATTTTAAAAAAATGTTTTAAAAAAAACAGATTTTTATCATTTAATATGTAAATTTTACTATTTAACTTTTTATAAATAGAAAACTAGTTGAAAAATCTTTGACTCTTTTATAACAAAAAACTAATTAAAATCTATTTTATGTATATCTGAATTTTTTTTTACCAATTTTAACTTATTTTGTTAGAAAAATTTATCTTAATTTCGGATAAAGAAATAAGTTTAAATCCTGCATTATAATCATTTTTGGAATAACCTAGAATATACATATTAAATTCAAACATTTATTTAATTCATCATTTTCAAAGTTAAAACAGTTAAAATAATTGTCCCTTTTATCCCTCATACTTATCAATTTCTAAAAGGTTAAATATTTAAATTTAGATTGAAGAATTAAAGAAAAATATGGAATTTAAATTGCTTTTTTATTCCTCCTTATTTAATAAAAGATAAATCTTCCTTTTCTTTTGGCTTTTTGGGTTATCTATTATGAAGTTTCCCTTAAAATCTGTATTATCTGCAATTATTTTGCCAATTTTTTCCATAATCTCTTGGTTTTTGGGATAAAATTGAACTATTACTCGGGAATTGGGTTTTAAAATCTGAAAAAAGGATTTAAATAGATTCTTTAACAAATAAAGCATATAATTATCATGAATATCTCTATAAATCCATTGTAATGCCGAAATAGAAATAATTGCATCAAAGATGTTTGATTTAAAAGGGGGAAAACACATATCTGTAATAATTGGGTTTAAATCTTTAATATCATAATAATTTAGGAATTCAGATATAATATCAAGTGCTACAGTTCTATATCCTATTTCTCTTAAAAACATTGCAGCAAATCCTGGACCACAACCCGCATCTAAAATTAAAGCATCTTTTTTCTGAAGTTCTAATAATTCTAAAGCTCTAATAGCTATGTTTTCTTGAATTCTCATCATACTTTTAGAGGCTGCATATTGATTTAAGATTTCACCCCTAAAATAATCTGAAACTTTAGTATAGATTTCTTCTGGCCTCTTCCTTTTAACATTGAAATAATATTTTTCGTTCAAATCTCATTAAACTTAAAGATTTTAATCAGATATTCAATATTGAAAAATTAACGTAAATTTTCAATAATAAATCAAAAATTTTATTAAATTTTAAATATTTATAATTTCAATTAGATAATATTTTCTATATTATAATTAATATATTGTGATTTTCGGTGTCGGAAAAAGAAGAAAAACAAATAATAAGAAAAGCTACCCTGAATCTTAGAAGAAAGTATGGAAGGACAAAACAAATTAATATTGTTGAGAGAGATGCATTTATCCCTAAAAACCTTGAGAAAGAAATAAAAGAATCAATCCTGAAAAGAAAAACAGTTTTAGCAACGGATATCGCATTAAGATATGATATAAGAGTATCAACGATAAAGTTATTGTTAAAACAATATGAAGAAGAAGGATTAATAAGAGTACTAAACCCCTCCTTAAAATTAAAAATTTATGTGCCTTCATCGAAATAAGTTTCCCTAATTTTAAAGGGGGAAATAATTTTATTTATAAAAGGTTTTAAGCTATATAGAAAAACTTTTTTATTATTTTTTGATATAATAGATAAAGCAGCTGTAGCCTAGATGGTAAGACGCCGGCCTCGAGCGTTCTTAAATATGATCAAGAAAGCCGGTGCGCATAAGCGCTCGAGGGTTCGAATCCCTCCAGCTGCGTTTCTTATTACACTTTTATTGGATAATCTGTAAAATCAGATTTTCCATTTGAGGTTTTGCTGCTTCAATTCTATCTAGAAGCGTTATAGTATGTTCTAAATTGGCTTCATCTTCTTCAACAATAAATAACAAGTAAAATTCTAAATTTCCAAAGTGGAGAACCTCAATTAAACCAGAAAACCTTTCTCCGCTTTTAAATTTATCTGAAAACTCGAGTAAAGTTCTATTCTCAGAAATTACACGCTTTTGCAACTCAATATATTTTTCATATATCTTTAATTTTTCCTGCAATTGGAGATGGGGTCTAAAATGCTCTCCTAAAGTTATACCTTTTGTATCAAATAAAGCGATTAATATTGAGTTATAATTCTTGCTAATTTCTGAAAATAATTGTGATACCATCTCCATCTTTTCAAATAACATTGATAAACCGCTTGAAAAAGCATCCATAATTGATTTTATATCAAAAATAGTGGTTTCAAAAAAAAAGATGTCAAAATCATTAGAGTATCGTGTTAATGCTTGTTTTAAGGTAAGAATTCTTTTATTGATATCCTTATCATTAACTAGTTGAGGGTCGAATTTATGAAAAAGAATGCATATTGGCACGTATTCTTGTTCTTCTTTGAAGAAAAGTAGAACTTCCTCTAAATAATCTATTGATTCGATATATCGATTAAAATCTTGAGCATCTATAACATAAAGTAATAAGTCTGTTCCCATTAGATATTTCTCAGGGTGTTTTAAGTATTCTTCCCTATATTGTCTCTGTCCTCCAAAATCCATCCTGTTAAATTCAATACCAAGGAATCTGAATGAATCACGAGCAATTCTTCTTGTTGGCGTTAATTCAGCTATCTCTTCCTCAAAACCGAAGCGTTTTGTAATTGCCGTTATGATACTGGTTTTCCCTGCATTATCAAGACCCATTACGCCAATCTTTTTACTTATAAAAATCACCAAATCTAGATGATAAATAGTTTTTCATGAAGCGTCTTCTAAATTATTCAATATTAAGAACTATTAATAAATAATCGCTTTTTGTAAAAATATAATGATGATTTTAATATTTAAGCTTAACGTTTAAAAACGCAAAAAATTCAGCCCCCTGCTAAAGCATAGGAAATATAGAGTTCATCTCCGTCATTAAGACTTGTTTTATAATTTTTGAGATATTTAATGTTTCTGCCATTCAATAAAATTAGAACCTGAGTATTAAACTGTTTTTTATTTTTATTTAATAATCCATCATCGAGTTTATTTTTATGTTCATCTAAAAATTGAGAGATTATGTCTCCAACAGATTTTCCTTCATACTCTATAAATTTCTTGTTAATTCTAAGTTGGAAAATATTTAATAAACTTAATTTCACTTTAGCCATAAAAATACACTTAAAGTACTAGAAATCTTTTATGTATTATTCATTTTAAGCATTTTCTTTATTTTAATAAAAAAATATTGCTTTTAAGTTTATTTTTTATCAAAAATAGATCGATTGATTTATTAAGAGTGAATCTCTACAATTATTTTCCATAGTATTCAAAAAAAGATAGTTATATTATAATTACCTATTATTTTTATTTGACCTGTTTTCAAATTATGTTCTTTAACTACAACATTACCTTTTTTATAAATATCTATTTCAAGAAATGTTTCATCAAATCTTTCAGGGTTAAGATTTCCACCATTAGAAAAAACAGTATAATCAATTTTCACATTGAAGGAGATACTTGGTGAACTATTTAAACATAAGTCAATTTGCGAACGAGCAAACTGAGAAAGGACATCTCCTGAGTCTATTAATTCTGTTCTCCACACACTTAAAGGAGTAGGTATTAAACTATGAAAACAACAAACCCCAAATATTTTTTGATGACTTAAGGATAGAACTTTTTCTATAAATTTGCCCATTCTCTTTCTTCCAATAAATCCGTCCGTAGAATCTCGTGTTGTAGAATTTAATCCTTGAAAATATAACTTCTCATTCTCATATAATGGATCAAATTCACCAAAAAAATGTTTCCAATACTCCCAAGCAGGGGGTTTCGAATCAGTATAGCCTGGTACAACTAAATATGGATGATTTAATTTACATATTTTATCTTTTGCAATTTTGAATTCTTCCTTATAACTATTACGCGTTACATTCCCAGTATGTACGACTAAATCCACATCTTCTATAGTATTAATTTTATCTATTGCTCTATCAAAATTGGTATTTATATTTTCTGACTGTTGATTAATTAATGAATCTGATATTTGAATAAACTTACATATAGGTTTTTGATGAGGCTCAATTTCTAATGGAAGATAATAGTTAATTTGACGTTGAATTTCATGCTTGGAATTGGAATCTAAGATAGGAATTATCTTAAAGGTGATATTACTTTCTTTAATATCTATAATTGAATAGGTAAATAACTCTCGATATCTAGTTTTATTACAACAAAATGTCCCCGCATTAAAAATGTATAAATCTTTTTCACTACTGCTTATGGTATACAAATTCGAAGTGTGTCTATGTCCATTCAAAATTAAATCTGCTTTTGTTTCTAAAAGCATTTTAAACATATCTCCAGAATCATCAATTGCTGACCTTTCTTTCCCAGTATTTGGAATGGGGATGAGTTGATGATGAAAGCAAACTATATTAAATTTATTTTCTCTTTCTTGTTTTTCTAATCTCCTTCTCACAGCTTCTATTACATTATGATGAATAATACCTCCAGGCAAGTCTGGTTTAGTACTATCTATCCCAATTACATATATCTCATCATCTTCATATTCATAGTGCCTCTTTCCAATCATTTCTTCAAAAAGCAAGTACCCTACGTTCATTGCATCATGATTTCCAATAAGAATCATAATAGGACATTTAGATCTCGGCTTAAATTTCTTAAACTGTTCCATAGCATATTCATAATCTAAAAGAGTGCCAGTATGCGTAATATCTCCAAGATGTAAATAAAGATCAACATCTTTTATCTTATTTATCTGTTCAATACCTAAATTGTATGCATGAAGATTAAAAGGACCTCTAGAACGAGTAATATGAGTATCCGATATTAAAACAATTCTTTTTTTCCATGAAATTTTCTTTTCGGGATTTATTTTAACACTCCTTTCTGAAATCATCTTCATTTAGCTTTGCTTTATTTTTGCGGGATGCCCAATATAAATTGAATCTTCTTCTAATATATCATCAAATTTTGTATAAGAATGAGCAGATAATTTTGTATTGCGTTTAATGTAAGTTCCTGGTAATAATACACACTTAGCTCCGATTAGAACATCATCTTCCAGAATTATTCTTTTTAAAATAAACTTATCTTGCTCGATTCCAAAACTTAAAAGAGTGCTATTCATTCCAATAATAACGTTCTTTCCAATAGATACTAATTCAGAAGAGATCCAGCTATTATCATGTATCCCGTTGTTACCAATCTTTACTCCAAAAAATCGGAGTGTGAAACGATTTTTGAACCAGGGAAAGGGATTTGATGCACTAATAAAAAGTGGCCATTTCTTAATGATGTTTCTTAAATTCCAATAAAAATAGTTCTTATCTTTTATATCTCTCTTAAATATTCCCTCTTTTGGACGAAAAATTAATTTAATTAAAGCTAAAAATAAAACTGAAATTAATATTGCACTGAATTGCAATACATAAATTAAAATAATAATATTTAAAGGTATAAGGAAGAAGAAAAAGAGATATACTCCTTCTTTCCAGAATAAGAGAAGATACATATATTCAAAAAGAATACATGGATAAAAACTAAAAATAATGATAATAAAATATAAGATAAGATATTTATTTCTAAGTCTTTCATCTATAGGAGTTGGCGAATCTCCTTTTAAACTTGCTGGTTGAAACATCGTCTATCTGCTCCCTCCACTATTAACTTTATCATTGTTATTAAAAATCTCTCTAGAGTCTCCTTTTATTCTTTCTGCTTTCTTTTGAGAATCTTCTACCGACTGGATTTGAAGTGTCATACTTACCGGTGTTCCCACATGAATTAAATCTCCTTCTAATACTTGATTTATCCACGTATAGCTATTTACTCCCAAAATAGCTCCATCTTGGAGTATAGTCCCAGGACTAATTATAGTTTGTGGTCCAACAATACAAGTTTTCCCAACTTTTACCTTCTTGATTAAAATTTTATCGTGATAAATTAAATGTGAAAAAATGCAAATATTAAGTGAGGTCATTGTATAATCTCCAATCTCTACAAATTCTGGATCTATGTACCCTTCGTAAGCAACAACATTTCTCCCTATATGAACTCCAAGAAATCGATAAACAAAAATATCTGACCATGGTAAAGGTAAAGCTCTTGCTAGCCAGATTGGAAAATAAGCAGTCCAAAATCTTCGATGGGTATATTTCCATTCTTTACTTCCCCTTTCAAATACTCCTTCTTTAGCAGGATACAGCTTTGTTAATATCTTATAAATGACAGTTGAAAACAATATTATGGAGAACGCAAATAATAGAAGATTCCCATAAATATTTAATGGAAGCAACAACCATTCCCACCACTCACCAATCAAAATAAATGACAAAAATGACTCTCTTGTTAATAGAAAATAGAGATCATTGTAAAACCAAAGATTGATTAAAATAACGACTATGCAACCTACAAATAACTGTAAAAGGATAATTAAAGTAAATGGTGTTTTATATACTCCTGAAGTGGAAATATATTCAATTACCTCTTGACAATCTTCCTTATTTTCCATTAAGCTAATTATATTTTAATTATGATTTCTTTATATTATATTATAATTTCGAAAATAATTAAATCATAATATTTAATTTTCGAAATTGAACTCTAAAAATAAAAATAATTTAAAACTTAATACACTATGATTTATATATTATTAAAAAATTAAATTCATAAAATCAATTCAAAATACAAAAAAATTTGAATATGGTGAAATAAAATTGTCAATAGACTGGGCAAGGGCAGAAGAAAAACCTGATAAGAAAATGTCGGTTGAAGGAAAATTCTTACTTGATCTAAGAGCCAAAGTAAATGATTTAGAAAAGCAATTAACTGAGACCAAAAAGGGATTAATTGAAACAAAAGATAAACTTGCCGATACTATGAACGAGCTCGATGAAACTCAAAGTAAACTTGGACAAACAGAAAACACGTTAACAGAAACGAAAGCTGACTTTGAAAAAACTAAAATGGATGATCAAGAAATAATTAGAGATTTGAATACTGAAAATAATAACCTTAAAACAGAATTAGCAAAATTTAAGACTAAAACCAGTGATCTTGAAAATAGTTTGGCTGTAAAGGAAGCAAAAATTTCTGAACTAGAAGGAGATATATCAAATTTAGAAACTTTAAAAGGAAAATCTTCAAATTTAGAAGCAGAATTGGATGATGCTAATAATACAATATCAGCAAAAGAAGAGGAAGTAAGTAATTTATCTTCTCAAGTTAAAGAATTAAATTCAAAAGTCACATCCGCTCAAGGTGAAATTACTCAGTTAAACTCTCAATTAAGTGAATTGAATAATACCCTTTTACAAAAAGATACTCAAATCCAAGAATTGACGGATCAAGTATCTGAAAAAGAACATGTACTCGAATCTACGACAGCACACCTTACGGAAGTCGAATCTGAACTCGATGAACTAAAACCTCCAGAAATTGGTGCAGGAGGTTTCGCAAGTGACGAGCGAATTACCTGCCCAATGTGCGGCGCCGTGGGGACAAACATCAAGGTTATAGAAGATAAGACCAAAGTCCTCTCCTACGTAGGACATATCCCTATGTATGCTAAAAAACATGTATGTAAAAAATGTGGTTATGAATTTTAAGCGATTTTTTTAATTTTCCTTTTTTCTTTTCTATTATTACTTAATTAATTGACAATTAGGCAATTTAATTTTAGAAGAGAATTTTATTTTTGAATATAAACAAGACTTATTAAAATAATATATATTAGTATTGAGACAAATTTTCAAAATTTTAAAATAATAAAACACTTTTATTTAACATTATGAATGGGAATCCTAAGGAAAAATATATTGGAACTTTGTCTCAAAAGAAATTACTTAAATTGTATTCAAAACATGTAAATGGGCCTAAGGTTCGAATGTTTAAAGGATTTGGATTAGGAATGATTCCTGGGGAAAGAGAGGGAATCCATCTGAAAACATTAGAAGGTTTAAAACCAGGAGAACCGCCATTAGAATTATATAATTGTCGTTCTTCTGGTGGTGTATTTAATCTAGGACATCGAAATCCAAAGATCGTTCAACGGCTAAAAGATGCTTTAGATGGAGGATTAGATTTAGGTGACCATCTACTTTTATCAGAATGGAGAGCCTTATTAGGAAAAAAAATAGCAGATTTGATGCCTGGAGATATTAGTAAAACTACTTTTGGAGTAAGTGGAGGTGAAGCAATAGATACTGCTATTAAATTTTCAAGAGCCTATACTAAAAGAAAGGGATGTATCTCGGCAGTTGGAGGATATCATGGTCACACAGGCTATGCTCTGTTGACAGGAGATCCTGACTTTAAAGATCCTTTCCTCTGGGATTTTCCCGAATTTAAACAAATTCCTTATGGAGACATAGATGCTATGCGAAAAGTTGTAACAGAAGATATTGCATGCGTTATTTTAGAAACAATTCCGGCAAGTGGTGGTGTGTTGATTGCTCCAGAAGGTTATTATCCTGAAGTTCGAGAAATTTGCGATGATAAAGGTGTAATGATGATAAATGACGAAGTTCAAGCAGGATTAGGACGAACAGGTGTTTTTTGGGCAATTTATGGTGGATTATACCCGAATGAAAAAGTAGTGCCAGATTTTATAGTTTGTGGAAAAGGAATGAGCTCTGGTGTATATCCTTTATCGACTTGTAGCTATAAACCATTTATAGAAAAAGCAGTTTACAAAGAAGATCCATTTATCCATATTTCAACCACGGGAGGGTCAGATTTAGGATGTGCTATTGCTTTCGAGATGTTGGAGATACAATCTGATCCGAAATTTTTGGATCACGTTAAAGAAATGGGTATTTTATTTGGTAAAGGGTTAGAAGAGATTGCAGAAGATAATTCAGATATTATTAAAGAAACAAGGGGTAGAGGTCTTATGTGGGGCGTAGAGTTTCATAACGAGGACGATAGCCAGTTAGGTATGCTTTCTATAATTAAAGCAGGTGTCTTACTGAATTATTGTGCAAATAAAAAAGATACTCATATTATCATGCCACCATTGATAGTAAAGAATGATGAAATTGAAAAAATACTTGAAAGAATACGTCAAGGAATAATAAATTTAAAAAAAATAAAGAAAAATTAATGTAATTATATTTTAGATTTTTTTTCTTCGTGAAGTCTTTGAACTTCCTCTTTTACTTTAATTAATTTTTCTCCATCTAAAGGGTATTTATAAATAGATAAGATAGCAATTATCAAAGCAACAGCGGGATAAACAAACATTAGCGTTCGAAGCCCCACCTCGACTGCGGTAGATACAGGAAGAGTGAAGACTTGCCAATCAGCGATGATAAAAACAGGACCGATGCTTACAAATACAACTATAATTGCTAATCTAAGAAAGAATGCATTCACACCATAATATCCTGCTTCTCTACGTGTACCTGTATTCACCTCATCTTCGTCAATTATATCTGAAACGATTAAATCAATTATGTACAAAGAACCAGATAATCCAAGTCCAATAAAGAAAAATACTATCATTGCGATTATTTCCATATTTGGTCCAAGAAACATCAATGGTAAAAGGGTAAAAATCCATGTTGTCATTGAAATCATCCATGCTTTTCTATTACCGATTTTTCTCACTACAGGTTTCCATAAGAATGTTATGAAAAGAGCCGATGCTATAAAAGTCAACCCTAATAAGAGTGAGATCATAAAAGCATCTTCCATTCCTAAAACCGCTTTTGCGTAAAGTGGTACTAATGTAGGAAGAATGCCATATACAAACCAATTAGCAATTTCCGCAGGAATATACCACATAAAAGATTTACTTTTCACGCAAAGTTTTATAGTACTAAAAAAACCTGGTGCGTTCTTATAATCTTCTTTGAATTCAACCTTTTCTCGAGGTGTAAATTTTATAAAAATACCTCCAACAGCAATTACAATAATAGCTAATACTATCCCAAAAATCTGATATTGTCCTAAAGCCGTAACCCTCTCTGCTGGTGTATCAGGAGCATAATTAGCTATAAATGCTGAAGGTAAAATGAATGCTACAATTAAACCCAGAATAAGAAATACTTGTCTAACATTATTAGCCATTGTTCTTTCTTCTTTAGAGATAAAAGTTTCAGGAAATAGAGAGGTAGCATTAAGGCTGAACATTGTATAGAACAATTCAAAAACAATAATTATGATCATAAAATATGCGAAATTACCTAGTTGATTTGCAACACCAATGGGTAAAGGTGGTGTGAATAATAAAAACAAGACGATCCCTAGAGGAATTATAGCAATCATAATATATGGCATACGACGACCAAATCTAGTATGTGTTCTATCTGAAAGATAACCTAGCATAGGGTCATTAAGGCTGTTCCAAACTGCCCATATTATAAACCCTATTGTAATTAATGTAATATTAAGTTGAACCACCGCAAAATAGAAAGTGAATACAAGAAATGTAAAGGATTGATATGCTGCTTGATCTGCAATTTGCCCAGTAGCATAGCTAGCTGCTCCTTTAATTGAATGACCTTCATTTTTCATTTTTTCTTACTCTCTTATTTTATTTTATTTAAAAATATTAAATTGATATTATTTCTCTTTGCTTCCTAATAAAGGTTTAATTTAGATGAATCTAAATAATAAACAAATTTATTTAAATCTTAAAAGAACATACTTTAATACAAACCAATTTTAGAATTATTTTGTTTAATATGGATTTAGAAAAGCTTTTTAAACCAAAATCAATAGCAGTTGTTGGGGTCTCAAAAAAGAACCCTCTTAGTCCGGGGAGAATTGTTTTATTAAAAAATGAATTTGAAATGGATGTTAAGGTTTATGGAATTTATCCTAATGGGGGTGAAGTTGAGGGAGTAGCGTTATATGAACGACTAGACAAACTCCCCGAGATTCCTGATCTTTTAGTTATTGCTGTAGGTCCAGATGATACATTGGGATACATTCAAAATTGTGCTGATTTAGGTATCCCAGCAAGTGTAATAATTGGAGGTGGCTTTGCTGAAGTAGGTGGTGAAGGTATAAAGCGTCAAAAAAAATTAGAAGAAATAGCGTTTGATAATGATATTGCTGTTCTAGGTCCTAATTGCCTTGGTGTTTATGCACCTCCTACAGTTGATACTATATTTCTACCTACAGAACGCATCACAAGACCACCAAAAGGTTCTGTAGCGCTAATAAGTCAAAGTGGAGGATTTTTGGTTGATCAATTCTTTGTGAAATTTGCGGAAAGAAATATAGGTGTCTCTACTGCGGTTTCTATAGGTAACCGTTCGGTAGTAGATGAATCGATGTTGTTAGAATACTTTAGTAAAGTAGACAAAGAAACTTCTAATATTGCATTTTATTTAGAAGGTTTTAAAGAAGGTAAAGCAAAAAAATTTACACAATTAGCAAAAGAATCAGATGATACTGTTATAGTATTTTACGGAGGAAAAACAAAGGAAGGAAAAATAGCAACTAAATCTCATACGGCAAGTCTTGCTGGGAATTATAATATTATTTACAATGCGCTGAGACAAAATTACGTCATTCAACCTCATTCTGAGAGAGAATTATTAACATGTCTCAAAGTTTATGATGTATTATCACATCGCAGAAACCCATTTGGTAAGAATGTAGTGACATTTGGAAATGTTGTAATAGTTTCTGGATCTGGAGGACACGGCGTTATAGCAAGTGATATGTTAAGAAAATATGGTTTGAATGCTGTTCAATTAACAGAAAAGGAGAAAGATGAATTAAAATCATTAACTAGCCCTACTGCTAGGGAAATTGCTTCATTTAACAATCCAATTGATTTAACAGGGTCAGTATTAGATACTGATATTGAAAATGTTGTTAAATTTTTATCTGATATTGAAAGAATTGAATGTATTATTTTATTAATACTTCCATATCCTCCTAATATTTCTTTTCAAGTAGGGAGAAGAATTGCTAATGTTGTACTAACAAAAAGAAAACCACTTGTTTGTTTTATGCCCTATATTCCGAAATATTCTTTAATAATTGATTCATTAGAACTTGCAAATATACCGGTTTTTCATTCTATCAAAGAAACAGTTCAAGCAGTTTCTGCACTTAAAGAAAGAACAAGAATTAGAAATATTAAACAAGGCAATGTATTTTGGGAACAAAGATCTTAAAGTTAGGCAATATCAATGATATTGTCTATTTCCTCAATTGATTTTTTCACATAATTAACATCTTCAAATAATATTTCTATAGCTTTTTGAGGGCAAATTTCAACACATCGACCATATTCTCTGCATTCATTACTTATAAACGCTTTGTTATTTATTAAATCTATAGCATTAACAAAACATACCCCCTTAATGCATGTTCCGCAACCAATACATTTTTCAGTAACTTGAACTTTAACTCCAGGCATTTTTTTAATTTTTAATCCGATTTAGGGAGCTAATATTGAAGATACTCACCATAAACAACAACATGGATCGCAATTACAAATACTTAAAAGTTTTTCTCCAGGTTTAACTCCAAGCCATTGGGCATCTAATTTATTTCTACCAATCTTTTGGACTAATCCCGCTTCTCTACACTTTTTCAAATTTTTCAGAGCTTCTTTTTTAGAAACTAATCGTCCTAATTGAGGATTGATATCCAATACTGCATTTCCAAGAAAAAGACATCCTAAATCAACAGGATAGTTTTGACAATCCATGCTCGATCTACATATACAGAAATTCATGATCCAATGGTGCTTAGCTTTGTTAATAAAATATTCCAACACTTGAGAAGGTAGAACAAATTCTTTATATTGTCCTATTGGTTTGTTAATATCTATGACTTTCTCTTGAGGAAGGTATATAATATCATCCCCCTTAAAAAGCAAATGATCAAAAAGAGTGCCTAAAATAGGCAGATTTGTCAATTTAGTAATAAATTTAACATTTGGAAATACTTTTTTAAGTAATTTTACAAACCATAAAGGACGAGCCATTTAATCACCCTGCCTTTGAAATACTTTCTAAATATAATTCTAAGTAAATTTTAATTTAATAACCCTGTTAAATCCAGATCATATAACTGGAGGTCTTTTTTGAGCAATTAGGCTAATTTCTCCCATTTCATTAGTATAACCTCTAAGGAGAAAGGAATAAGTATAATCAATATTTCCTTTGAGTGTGTATTTACTATGAAGCGCTGCAAGCGCGGGAATATCGCCCCCTACGCCTTGTTGTTTATAATCAATATTAAAAGTAATGGATTCACGGCGAGGCAGTTCATAATCATGTGTTGCAAATTCTAAATCTTCCATTGTATAAGGCCAAGCACTTGTATTAAGATAGGTTCCACCTATATCTGACACTACCAACCCATTTCCTTCTTTATTAATCAAAGCAACCCAACGAACATCACTTCGATTCCCATTTTCTTGTGGTTTAATGTATGGAGTAATTAACTCTTCTACTAAACCGGAATATATCCCAATAGCAGCTCCACTTTTTCTATCTAACATAGTTTCATGAGGACCTCTCCCAAACCATATTATTTTGTTAAATTCTTTTGGTATTGACATCTGCATTCCAAAACGAACCATATTTCTACTTGGAGTAAAATTGTTTTTTACAAGTATATATCCATTCCCATAAATAGAATATATTGTTTCAAGGGGATTTTTAGAATTTTTTATATTAAATTGTACTTTTATCTGAAAAGCTTGAGGATTAATCTTATCAAAATCAATTTTTATTACTTTTCTTGTCTTACCCGCATCCCTCCAAGTTTTATCAACACTTGGAAATGGTACTTCTGAAAAATCAACTTTTTCTTGGTCATTATCAGTTAGCGCTCTCCAAAAATTAGGAATTAAAGGGTCAATAATCAGATCCATATTTCTAAAAGTATAATACTCAATAGCACCCGTTATTTTACCAAACCTAATCTTAAATTGCTCTCCTTTTATTTCATAATAATCATCTAATTCTTCAACTGTAATTTTATCCATTTCATTTAAACCCATCTCTGCCTTTATTGGGACATCGTAAGGTATTTTAAACTGATCCCAAGCGAGGATATGACCTTTATTAGCCCAAATCGTATCTTCTGTTAGAACTGAAGAGATTTTTAGATGATATTCAGTATTTGGAATGATTTCTGGTGTTTTAAATGGAATTATTATATCTTTGCTTTCTCTAGATTTTATATCTAATTTGTCTAGTTGACCCTCATCAATTTTTATCCCATTAGCAGTTAATTCCCATAACATAGTTATAAAATCTAAAGAAAGAAAGTTATATTTATTTTGTATCTTAACTTTACCTTCAATTAAATCAATTGGTATTATCTTAATATTCTGATAGACTTTTTTAACTTCAAATAATGCTGGATTAGGTTTCCTGTCAGGCTGTACAATACCATTAATGCAGAAATTTTTATCATTTGGTTCATCACCAAAATCTCCTCCATAAGCCCAAAATTCTTGTCCATTCTCTGAAGTCTTGCGAAGTCCTTGGTCAATGAAATCCCAAATAAAACCCCCAATAGCGTTGGGATATTTCTCAAAGACATCCATATATTCTTGAAAGTTACCAAGACTATTTCCCATAGCATGGGCATATTCACATAGCATATATGGCTTTACTAACCCATTTTTAAGTTTTTTAGCCTTTCCAATCTCTCCATATTTATTCCCTTTTATCATTCTTTCAAACATTTTTGGAGGAAAGTACATAAAACTAATTACATCAGAAACTTTATTTTGGTAATCTCCTTCATAATGTATGGGTCTTGTAGAATCAATCATAAGCGATGCCTCTTTCATTTTTTCAAATACATCGCCCATACCTGCCTCATTTCCAAGCGACCACATAACAATACATGGATGATTCTTATCCCTTTCAACCATCCTAATTATTCTATCAACACACGCTTTTGTCCATTTAAGATCACTATTAGGTAGAATATCACGTAAACCATGTGATTCTAAATTACATTCATCTATAATATAGATTCCGTATTGATTGCATAAATCATACCATTTTGGATGATTTGGATAATGGCTTGTACGAACTGCATTGATATTGTTTTGCTTTAATAATTTTACATCTTGGATCATTCTACTATAAGGTACTGCTCTTCCAAAATCTGGATCATGCTCGTGTCTATTTACTCCTTTAAAAATTACTGATTTTCCATTAATATAAAAGCATCCGTTAGCCTTTATCTCTACTTGTTTAAATCCAAATTTACAATGCTCAACTTCAATTAGATCGTTATCAGAATTTTTTAAAGCTAAAATCATATCATAGAGATTTGGTATTTCTGCTGACCACTTTCTAGGCTTTTTGATTTCTTTTTGTAGTTTCACTATCTTTTCTTTTTGATTTTCAATGAATATATCATTTTCTATTAATGTTTCTGACTCTATATGTTCCTCTTTCTCATTAAATAATGAGATTTCGAGTTTAAATTTATTAGTTTCACTTATTCCATAATTCCTAAGCTTTAGACGAATTTTAATGAGAGCATCTTCATAGTTTTCATTGAAAACACAATATACAAAAAAATCTTGTATATGAACTTTAGGTGTAGAGAACAAGTATACATCACGGTAAATCCCACTAAATTTCCACATATCTTGATCTTCTAAATAACTTCCATCAGACCATCGATATACTTCTACAGCTAAAGTATTTATACCTTTTCGTAGAAATTCTGTAATATTAAATTCTGCAGGTGTCATTGAACCCTGATTATATCCAACTTTCTTTCCATTTATCCAGAGATAAAATGCTGAAATAACTCCATCAAAATGTAAAAAGGTTTCTCTTTGAATCCAATCATTTGGAACTGTAAATTCTGTTAGATATGAACCTACTGGATTATAATTATGATCTATATTAGGAATATTATCTAGCTTTATACTATAAGGATATTGGATGTTAGTGTAGATTGGAATTCCATAACCATACATTTCCCAATTACTTGGTACTGGTATCTCGTCCCATTGTCTATCATCATAATTTTCCTTATAAAAATCTACAGGGCGTTCAGAAGGTTTTATAACCCAATTAAATTTCCAATTACCATTAAGCGACTTGTAATACCGTGAAGATTCAAAATTTCCAGATAAAGCAGAATCAATATCTTGGTAAGGGATAAGAGTATTGTGTGGAGGCTCTTTATTTTGTCCAATTATTTCAGAATTTTCCCAATCCAAAATCTTTTCTATTAAAATCCCCTAGCTACTGTAATTACCATTAATTTTAATTAATTAAAGAAGCTAAAATGAATAAAGTTTATACTTTTAAATAAAAGCAATGTTAAATTAAAATTAAAGGAAATTTCTAAATTCCACAATGAAACCTTATGAAAGTAAATATTGAATTGTTAAAAGAATTTGAAAAAACACTTGATACTATACACCCAGAAAAGGGTAAAATCCCAATTAAAATTCTTGGATTTGGAGAAATTAGCTTAGTTTTTGAAATTCTTGATGATCCTGAACGTTTAGCTTATAAAAGGATTCCTATTTTTGATAACGAAAAACAAGTTAAAAGGCATCTTTGGGCTTATAATGAATACTGCAAAATCTTAAATGAAGATATTGGTCTAAACCTTCCTGAACATAAAGCACTTTGGTTTAAAGATCATAAAGGACAAATACAGTTTTACTGTGTCCAACAAAAGATAAATCCTAAAGCTGTAGGGAATAAGGTTATTCATAATATTTCCGATGATGAAATTGAAAACTTAATTATTCTTACAATGAGAGAATTAAAAAAAGTATGGACATTTAATCGTGAAAATAAGATTTATGATGTTGGATTAGATGGACAAATATCAAATTTTGTTGTTATTGATTACGATCATAATAATCCAAGGATCAATGAATCCTCAAAATTATTATATCTAGATACAAGTACACCACTTTTTCGAAAAAATAACATTGAAGCAATGGAAGCAGAACTGTTTTTAAAAAGTGCTCCGTCATTCTTGAGATTTCTTTTAAAAGCGTTGTTTGTACAAGAAGTTGTAGATAGATATTATGATTGGAGGTTAGTAACTATTGATTTAATTGCCAATTTTTTCAAAGAACAGAAACCTGAAATTATCCCTCGGGTAATTAGAAGAATTAATAGATTTTTTAAAGAAGAAGCAGATACTTTTAAAATAGAACCAATCACATTTGAAGAAGTTTATAAATATTATAAAAACGATAAAATGATTTGGGTTATTTTCCAAAATGCCAGAAGATTTGATAGATATATGAAAACTAAACTACTTAAGAAAACATATGATTTTTATCTTCCAGAAAAAATAAAGAGGTAATGCTAAAAGCATAATTTAATTTTACTTTTCCCCGTTAGAAAACCATTTATCTTTACAAGATTCAAAATAGAATCCATGCATGGCTGTTGGCTCGATTGGGTCAAATTCTTGTATTTTAACACTTCTAATAATTTCATTTTTACATTCTTGACACCTTATTTTAGCCATTTTCTACCATCATTAAGTTTTTTTAACTATAAATTAGATTTAATTTGAATAAATCTTGATAATAATAAAGATACAAATATATTCGATTTGTTATTGAGTTTAAATATTAAATACTTCTAGATATGGATATAACTTATAAGCCTAAGGTATTCTTTACCTCAAATGTATTCTCAACTAAGGAGATTGGCTCTAATGAGCAAATATCAGAAAAATATCGCACTGCCATTGATGATCTATGGCAAGAATTAGATCAAACAGCAGAATTTCAAATATTCAATGGAAGATTTCCTTCAGAGAAAGAAATTAAAAAAGAACTAAAAATATTCAATCCAGATATTCTTGGATGTCACTTAAGTCATCCTATATCCTCAAAAATATTAAAAAACTCAAATATCTTTGCAATTTCTACATCAACAGCAGGATATAATCATATTCAACGAACTGAAGAAGATGATATCCTAATTACACATACACCGGGTATTCTTCATAAAACAGTGGCAGATTACACTATAGCTTTAATAATGGCGAATTTAAGAAATTTAATAGATCTTCATAATTATGTATGGAATGAGCAATGGACTTCTGATGATAAATGGGATTTAGATCAATCTCTTTCCTCTGTGATAACCGATAAAACACTTGGAATTATAGGGTTAGGTGAAATTGGGAAGGAAATAGTAAGAAAACTTTATCCTTGGGGTGTTAAAATCCTTTATAGTGATAAGAATCAAATGAAACAGTTTGAAAAAGACTATCCTTTAATTGAATTTAAAGAAAATATTAAAGATATTTTCAGAGAATCAGATATAATCAGCCTCCATATTCCCTTGAATAAATATACTATAAATTTAGTGAATCGAGACTTACTAAAGTTAATGAAAAAAGGCTCTTTATTAATAAATACTGCACGAGGGGGCATTTTAGAACTAGAAACTCTATTAAATATGTTAGAAAATAAAGAAGTTCAAATAAATATTGCTTTTGATGTTTTTCCAGTAGAACCTATTGATTCTAATACTCTTATGCGATTGAAAAATATAAAACGTGAACAACCAAACATACGAATGATTCTAATACCCCATAATGCCTCTGCAGATGCAAATACTCGAGCTAAAATGAATATACTATTTCTAAAAGATATAATTAAGATTATAAAATCTTCTTGCATAGAAGATTTAAGGGAAATTCATATTATTCCAGAACATAAAAAATTAATAAAAGAAAGAAAATGGAGAATTTTTAATTATTGGGAAAAAAAATGATTAGATCATTTATTGCTATTGAATTAAAAGATTTAGACACAATTGAGAAAATTGCTTTATTCTCTCAAAGGTTAAGGCAAAATCAGGCTAAGATTAAACTTGTAGAACCTGAAAATTTACATATGACGATAAAATTTTTAGGAAATATACCTGAGCCTTTAGCTGTTAAGATTTACAGGATTTTACAAGAAGAAATTAATGAAAAATTATTTCAAGGAAAAAGTGTCAGATATATTCTGAAAGGCGTTGGCCAATTTAATAATTTTTCAGTTATTTGGACAAAACTAGTAGGTGATATTCAATTTTTGCAAAACGTTAAGGATATGGTTGAAAATTACTTATTTGATAAACTACACATTGAACGCGATAAAAGAACAAAATTCAAACCTCATCTGACTATTGCACGACTTAAGAAGGGTAAAATAAATTATAAAACATTTGAAACACTTAAGAATTTAATTACTGAGAATAAATATTTAGAGTTTGGAACTTTTATTATTAACCAAGTGAAATTAAAAAAATCACAGCTGACTCCAAGTGGCCCAATCTATTCTGACTTGGTATATTAAATGCAGAGAAAAAAACCTATTAAAGCGATCGTTTGGGATTTAGATGGTACGTTAATTCATTTTAAGATCGATTACCTACGAGCACGGAGAATTGCTATAGAAATCCTAAAAAGCTATGGAATTCCTAAACGTCTCCTTACGATTAATATTTCTATTTTAGAAAATATGAAATCTGCCAGAGAATTTTTTGAAAAGGAAGGTTTGTCTCAGAAAAAAATAAATGAAATAATAGAAGAAGTGGATAATGAGATTATAAAAATAGAATACGATGCTGCTAACAATGCTACAATGATAAATGGAATAGACCAAGTATTGGAATTTGCCAAGAACAATAATCTAAAGCAAGCAATTTTTACATTTAATACAAAAAGAAATGCAGAAATTTCTCTCAAAAAAGTGAATTTATTACAATATTTTAACCTTATTGTCGGAAGGGATAATATTACCAATTTAAAACCCCATCCAGAACATTTAACTTATATATGTAACCAGCTAAACATAAAATCCGACGAAATTTTAATAATTGGAGATAATATCCGTGATATTGAGGCTGCTATCAATGTAGGAGCTCATTCTATAGCATTAAATACAAAGTTAGCTAAAGTTGAAACCCTCCAAATAGCAGATAAAATAGTTAAAGAAAATGAAATACCATTAAAATTAATAGAAGAAATTGAAAAACTTATAAATTAAAAAAAAAAATAATAAAATATCAATAAAATATCAATATAATATCAATAAAATATCCACTAAATCTATTATTGTATAATTACATACAAGGGTTTAAAATAAAATAATGAAAGTAGAATTTCTTTTGGATGTTCTCAAACCTCATCAACCCGATTCATATATTGTGGCTAAAGAATTAATGAAAGTTACTGGGGTATCAAGAGTTAGTGTTAAAGTAGATGAATTAGATCAAAAAACAGCTTCTTTACATATTCACATTGAGGGGAGTAATCTCTCCTTTGAAGAAATAACTGAAACACTTGCAATGAATAATTGCGCTTTGCACAGTCTAGATGAGGTTATTTGTGAAGAAAAAGATTAATTAAATCTTTATTTCATATTTTTTTAAATATTGGACTAACCAAAAAAATAAAAATTAGATATACCGATTTTATTTACAATAAGAAAATTTTTATTGAGATGCAAGATCCAAGTATAATTAAAATCATTCAAGAACAAGGAGAAATCAATGATGAATTAGATTTTGCCTTAATGAATTACTTACTTCAAAATCGAGGTCCTGGTTTTACTGCTTGTCAACCCTCTTTAGTGGAACTTGAAGGGGGTAAGAAAGCTATTAAAATGAATATAGATCATACATTTGTTAATAAAGATAACCAACTAATGGGTTTAGGTATAGTTGGCAAGATTTACGTTGATTTAGATTCTCTTCAAGTGATTTATTGCACCCCCAAGGAAGATTTAGAAAGTAATATCAAAGTATTAAAATCAGCTGAAATTGAACCTGAACCTCGACCAAAAGGAAAATATTAATTTGTTATCAATTCTCAGTTTTGATAAAGTAGGAAGATATATCCTCGTGGGGAAAAAAATATAAAATTAACTTCATTCTTAACCTTACTGAATTATAATGTCGAGTAAAGAAAGTAATATCACACAACTAATCCAAGACTATTTGTTAGACGAAGGATTATTACGAGGAAAAGTTTCTGATCCTAAACTTGAATTTGGTTTTCAATTCATTTTTCCTCCTGGAAAAGATCTCCTAGGCCGACCCGTTGGTAGAAATATGGTAGTTTTTCGACCTAAAAATAAAGGGCTAATTATTGTTAGTTTAGGAGTACAGATTTCAGAACCACATATAAATGCTTTGAATTCCCTAGAAAATAACAAAAAAATGAACTTTTTCATGGATTTAAGAAAATCTTTTCTTTTAAAAGATGTTTTTTATCGAATAGATATAAAAAATCATAGATTTGAAATAATCGATCAAATATTCCTTGATAAGGAAGAATCTATCTCAAAGAATTCTTTATTTAAAATGATTCGAAAGGTTTTTAATTGTGCTGCTTATAGTAATTTTATTTTAGACGAATATTGTGCTGGTAAAATAAAACCAGAAGATTTTTTGAAAGCTAAAGAATTTACATCTGATTCTGATTTTTCTCTATATTCATAATTTCAATTTTATATATTACGGTGAATGAAAATTTTTAAGAAGTGGTTGCAAGCACTAGGAAAACTAGAGTATGTTCAGGGAAAAGCAAGGCCAAATGTAGATTGCATATTTTGTGCTGTACGTGATAATGATGAAAGAGTAAAATCCTTAAAAATTTATGAAGATAATTTGTGTTTTATTGTATTAAATCTATACCCTTATAATCCTGCCCATTTAATGATTGTTACTCATAGGCATTTAACTAAATTCATTGAACTTACTAAAGAAGAATTAATCCATATTAATAGGACCATTCAAGGAATACAATTGTTATTAAACAATTTATATAATCCCAAAGGATATAATATTGGTATTAATCAAGGACGAGATGCAGGGGGTAGTATAGAACATTTACATTTTCATATAATTCCTAGATATGGATCTGAACTTGGATTTATTGATATAGTAGGAGAAACTCGTGTTTTACCCGAAAGTTTAGATTCTGTTAAAAAAAAATTAGAAAGTGTAATTTATGAATTTTTAAATGAGGAATTTTTTAAGAATTTTAAATGATTTTAAAATCAATAAGATTTAGATTCTTCGAATTTAGAATGATATTCAAGATTTAAAATTAACAGAATTCTTTTTTTATATTAACATCATATATATCAAAATGAAAAGTTTTCTATACTTCTCTGATCAAATTATAATCTAACCATCATAAAGCTTTTAAAGTCTATTAATAAAAAAAAAGAAAAAAAATGATTCTTAATTATAAAAATCTGAAGCATTTATCTTGTAGCATTTCGAATATCTGCAGCTGTTACTCGTTTACGTTTATCAGCTTTACAAACTTTAATAGCATCTTTAGTTGCTGTAGCTGCACTCGTTTCAAGGAAGTTAATAAGTTTATCTAACGCCTCTGCAGCTACAAGATCTGCTCCTTCTTTCTTCATAAGTCTGCGAATAGGTGCCTTAGCAATATATCCTTCAGCTTTCTTTTTTGCTGGAGCACTCTTTTTAGCCATAATTATTCCTCCACTATTTAATTAGTTAATTTTAATTTATTTTTTTAGATGTTAATTATGTATAACTACACATTTCTATTATATAAATGTTATGATTGGAATCAATATCAGTATGAAAGAGCAATAAGAGATCATATTGAATCGAAAATGAGATCGTTTTATTAATTTGATATTAATTTTTCCGACTAAAATTAAAAATTTAATTTTATTAAATAAAGCCGTAGTTTCTTGATTTTTTGAGTTTTTACTTTTATTCATAATTCAATTCAATCCAATATAATTTATTAATCATTAATTAATTTATTTTGAAAGATTAATGATTTGGGAATTAAAAAAAATATAAATTTGACTTTATAAAACCTTGAACTCTAATTTTTTTGAACTTTAACTGCTATGAGCAAATCAATAAATAAAGTCAATAAAAAATAATTGCTAATCGATTTTTTAAATTTTTAATGACTTTATAAAGTTTTAAGAAATAAATTTTTTGAGCTTGTAATCCTTAAAAACTAAAATTTGATAGCATTTTGTTTTTTTGAGATCTAAAAATTAAAATACTAAATGTTTGATTAAAGTATTATAAAAAATAGTTACGGATTTCGCCAATAGTTTTTAAAAATTTATGTCGACAAAGAAAAAACTAAATGACTTTGAAATTGAGGAAGCACTTCAAACATTGGGATTTACAAAAAATGACTCCAAAGTATTACTCACATTGTGTAAGTTCAAGATTTTAAGCCCAGCAGATATTGCAAAGCATTCAGGGGTTGACCGAGCAAGGGTTTATGATTCTTTGAACCGATTAATTGAAAAAGGCTTTATTCAAAAAGAACCTATTAAACGTGGTGCTAATTATCAAGTAATCCCTATTGAAAGAATCTTTAAGGTAATTCGGGATGAATATAAGATAAAAATTGAAGATACTCTATCCCTAGAAAAGATTATTAGTGAATTGGAAATTGGTAAAGAGGAATCTGAACCACGGGTTTGGTCAATTAATTCTAGGTCTAAAATTCGGAAAAAAGTCAAAGAATTAATTATTTCAGCAAAAGAGAGGATCTTTTTTATAATTACGCCTGATTTGCTTATGCAAGAATTAGGAGGTTATGATTGGGTACTAAAGGAACTTTGGAATAAAAAATTCTCTTCAGAAATTCAAATCGTTGTTGCTTTAAAATATAATGACCTTTTAAAAGAAGAAGTTAAAAAGTTATTAAATATCTCAGTGATAATTCATTCTATTGAGGGAGATAATGTTATTCCTTTTGGATTATTGATAACTGATAATCAATTTTTACTTACAACATTAGATAGCGTGCGAGAAGCGCCAGAATATACCTCAGGCTTATGGTTAGAAAATGGTACTCCAAAACAGATTGTAGGATATGAACATTTGTTTAAACATTTCATTACAAGTGAATGTAAATCTATTCAACTAGTGCAAAAAAATTAGATTCTTTAATTTAATTAAAAATATATTGGTGTAAATTATTAAAAAAATATATAACTAAAGTCAAAAATTATTAATTAGATCTTAAATATTATCTAAGGATAGGGGAATAAAGTCTTATGTCTTACCGTGGAAAAGTAATTCTATGCGGAGATGCGGGAGTTGGCAAAACAAGTCTATTAGCTCAATATGTTGATGACCAATTTAGTGAGGAATACCATCAAACTATAGGAGCAAATTTTTTAATAAAGGAAATCGATTTAAGCAGAATAATTGATAAATTAGAGTTAAAAAATCTAAAATTAAAAAATGACATAAAACAAAAGGGATTTAAGCTCTATTTTTGGGATATTGGAGGGCAATCAGATAAACTTTGGGCTAATGAATATTATTTCGTCCAAGCGGTTGGAGCCATGGTTATTTTTAGCTTAGAAAAAGTCTCTTCTTTTGATCATATAGATTTTTGGATTTCAAAGTTAAAGGAATTAAGTGGAGATATACCATATATAGTGGTTGGAAATAAAGTTGATTTGAAAAGAGAAATTAATACAGAAATGATAGAAAACAAGCTTAAAGAATTAGGAGTTATGTATTTTGAAACTTCCGCAAAATTGAATGACAACGTTGATGAGGCATTCGAAAGTTTATCGGTTCAAATTTTAAATACTTTTAAATAAATTCCACATAATCTTAAATATTAAAATTTATTTTTGACTTTAATACTTACATTTTATTTTTGTTTAGAGGATTTTCAAGCAATTATTATGAGTATTCTATTGATCCCTATTGCCCCGTTATCGAGAACAAAATCTCGTCTCAGAGATTGTTTTTCAGTTGAACAACTTAGAGATTTAACAATTGCAATGTTCAAGGATCTTGGAAAAACTTTAACACAAGTGAATTGTTTTGATAAAAAGGTAGTTTACTGTAATACGCCTGAAATATTAGAAATTGCTTATGACTATGACTTAATAGGGATTAAAGAAGAATTAGCAACTCCGCCAAAATCATTTGATAATGTAATTAAAGATCTTAATAATATTGCTATTAAAAAGTTTAATGCAAAACAGACAATATTTTCTTTTCTGGATTTAATTTTAATCTCTGCTGAAAACTTCTATGAAATTGATACACTTGTAAAAAAGAATCAGTTAGTCATATGCCCTGCAATTCATTCTGCGGGAATTTCTATTTTAGGAAGGAATCCTCCTGATGTGATTTCATCATATTTTTCTCATCCAAACAAACCTTCTTTAATTGCTTTATTTACTAATGCTTACAAGAGAGGAATAGAAAAAATAGCTATCTATGATTCTTTTAGAGCTGGTTTTGATATAGATATAAAACAGGATTTAGTACTCGCTTATGAGTATTTAAAAATTCTTAAATTAATGGATACAGAAGTCTTTAGATTCTTAAAGAGTAATTTAAAGTTCTCTATCAAAAAAATTAATGCTAACAATAATCGATCTTTTAAAATAACAGAAAGAGAACAAGGAATTAAAAAGAAAAAGTAATATTTATTTTCACTTTCTCTTTTAAGATTTCTTCTATAGAATTCTGGAATTCTTCCCTTTCAGTTTTAAGAGTTCCGAGATATCTAGTGTAATCTTTGTTTTTTCTCTCAAAATCATTTTGAATGTGCTCTAACTTCACAGTATTTATAGAAATTTCATTTTTTAAATCATCTAATTTTTGAGCGAGCCCAGCTTCTAGAATTACTAGTTCAATTTCTTTAATTTCATCTTTTAATTGTAAATATTTTTCAATATTTTCTTGTAATTGTTTTTCATTAAAAATTGCATTTATTTGTTCTATTGTTTTCTGTTTAGTATCTGTTTTAAGATTTAATCTATTCTCTTCTAGACTATGACGTAGCTGTACCATAAGACTTGTGAATTTTGGTAAATTTTTTCGTTCGTTAGCTAATATTTTAATTGGATTTTTAATAAAATCTCTTAAATAATTTAAATCAATATTCGGAACATGAATTGTACCTTTTTCTAATTCAAACCTTAGCTTTTTCAATGCTTTCTTAAAACCTATTTCATCATTAATCGCTAATTGTAATTGAAAAAGATTATCCTTTTCAACTTCCAATCTCTTGAAAAGCTCATTTTTTTCTAAATCTAACAAATTTGAATTTAATTCTTCTTGTTTTTTATTGCGTTCCTCTAACTGCTTTTTAAACTCATCTAAATCCAACTTCGCATGCTCAATATTATCTTTAAGGTGAAAGAGTTTTGGTAGCTTTTTAAGGAAATTTTCAGCATTTCTTACATCGGTATATTTCTTTCTTAAAAATGTGTCCAAATCTGCTTGTTTTTTACCTAATTTTCGAGTAATGTAATTTAATTCTTTAATTTCTGCTTGGACTTCTTTATGAAACTTCGGTAAAGATTTTCTAGCGATTTCATTAATACTTGTAAATAATCTCTTAATAGAATTTAACAATTCCATCATATTATCATAATTTATTTCCTTTTCAGGAATTTCTATCTCTTCAATTTCTTTTCTAATTCTGTCTGAGAAAAAGTTTAATGATCTTTGAGCTTTTTGATCGATCTTTTCCTTACCCGTCTCTAAAAAGTGATCTAAACATACTTTTATTTCAAATAAATTCTCTCTAATCTCAGTAAGTAATTTTTTGATCGCTCTCCTTAATTTAAAGAATTGAGATTCGAGCTTCTCTTTATAAAATTCTTCGAACTCCTCTAAATCTTTTTCTATCATTTTCTTTTAAGTTTTATTTTATTGACTTAATAATCTTTCTTCCATCCATATATTTTTGGAGTACGTCAGGTATTGATACCGAATGATCCTTGTTTTGATAATTTTCAAGGATACAACAGATGGTACGTTCGGTTGCTATTGCAGTTGCATTTAATGTATGCACAACCTTTTTAGCTTCTTCAGAACCAACCTTTCCTATTCTAATTTTTAATTTTCTTGCTTGATAATCTAAACAGTTGCTGCATGAAACTAATTCACGATATGTATTTGAAGCAGGAAACCATGCTTCTAAATCATACTTTTTAGCAGCATTATCATTTAATTCTCCTGAAACTATATTTACTATTCGATACGGTAGCTTTAATTCTTTGTAAAGTTCTTCAGAATTAGCGATTAATTCTTCATGATGTTTCCATGAATCTTCGGGTTTACAAAATATAAATTGTTCAACCTTTTCAAATCGATGTACTCTAAATATTCCGAGGGTATCTTTTCCATGTGAACCGGCTTCTCTTCTAAAACATGATGAGATACCTGCATATTTAAGTGGCAATCTCTTGGGGTCAATTATTTCGTTATAATGGTAAGCTGCTAAGGTTTGTTCAGAAGTAGCAATCATGTAAAGATCTTCTCCATCAATTTTATAAAGCTGCTCTTCAAAATCAGTTAATTCTGCTGCAGCTTTCATTATTTCATGTTTAGTAAAGAAAGGTGTCCACATTGGGATATAATTTTTACTCAATAATTTTTCTAAAGCATATTTCAAAAGAGCTAAGTTGAGTAGGACTATATCTCCTTTTAAATAAAAAAATCTTGATCCGGCTATCTCTGAAGCTTTTTTAGTATCTGCTCCATCAATTTTTGAAATTAAATCAACATGAGAAATTGGAATAAAATCAAACTTTGGGATTTTGCCTACAATTCTCACAATTTCATTTTCTTCTTCTGTTTTACCAATAGGAACTGATTCATGGAGTATATTACCTACCATATAGCGATACTTTTCTCTTTTCTCTAGATAGTCTTCCTTCAATTCTTCTAATTCATCAATATTTTCTTTTATTTCTTTTGATTTATTGATTGCTTCCTCGACTTTTTTATTATCCTTTACTTTTTTATACACTCCAATTTTAACAGAAATCTCATTTCTTTTTTTCCTTAAATCTTGTAATTCTTGTAAGACTGACCTCCACTTTTTATCATATTCTAAAACATTTTCAACATTTATAGGGTTTTTAAACCTTTTTTTCTCTGATTCAATTATTTTGTCAAGATTCTTTCTGAATAGTTCAATATCAAGCAAAGTAAGTCCCTTTATTATTATGGAAACCGGTTTTTATTATTAGAATTTAAAGATTATTATTAAATTAAAATGTGAAATTTATTCATAAATATTATTATAAAAATTGATATTATTCATGCTGAATCCTATCTGCTATAGTGGAACGTGCTAATGCTGTTCTAATCTTCATTTTATCATAACCCACCATATCGATAATCTTCATTATTTTTATTCGTCTTGCTTTTCCTTTTAAACCTTCTTCTGCCATAAACTCTTTTGCAAAATCCTCTTTCTTATTTTCTTCTGTCTCTGACATAATATTAAATAATTATTTTTCCAATAAAAAATTCACGAGAAGAATTAATTAAAGATTAAAAATGAATTAAAAGAAAATATACATTAATACTTATTGAAGTCTAATCAGAAAAAATAAATTAATTCCATAATTTCACAAAGCAATAAGATTTGAAGTAAAATTTTAAATAAACAAAAAATTTTTGGTGAGTTTTTACAAAAAGGTGAATTAGTTGTCTGAAAGTCAGACCAATGTTAGAATAGGAGTTTATATATGTGAGTGAGGAGTGAATATAAAAGCTTCTGTTGATTGCGATGCGGTTAAAAATGCTATTGAAAATCTCCCAAATGTAGTGATCTCTAGGGTAAATTCTTTTACTTGTAGCGATCCAGGACAAAATACTATCAGAAATGATATTTTAGAACAGGATTTGAATAGAGTAGTAGTTGCTGCATGTACTCCAAAAATCCATGAACCCACCTATAGAGCAGTTTTAATTGAAGCCGGTTTAAGTCCATATTATTTTCAAATGGTTAATTTAAGAGAGCACTGCTCTTTTGTTCATAGAGATGATAAAAAAAAGGCTACAGAGAAAGCCATAAGATTGGTTAAAGCTGGAATTAATCGTGCACGAGAATTAGAAAATATTCCTCGGAAAGAGATTCCTGTAAAAAAAGCGGTTTTAATTGTTGGAGCAGGAATTGCTGGAATGAATGCTGCCTTAGATTTAGCCAATCAAGGAATTCCCGTCTATTTAGTTGAAAAAGAAGCAACTATTGGAGGAAAAATGGCGCAATTAGATAGGATATATCCAACAGATGATTGCGGAATATGAGTTCTGGCACCAATAATGGTTAATGCATCAAAACATCCAAACATAAATTTATTTACCTATAGTGATGTTGTAGAATTCAGTGGTATACCAGGAAATTATAAGGCTAAGATTAGAAAGAATGCACGGTATGTTGACGAGAACAAATGTACGGGATGTGGATTATGTACAACTAAGTGTCCTATTAAAGTCCCTAGTGAGTTTGATAGAGGTATTGGTGAAAGAGGAGCAATCTATATTCCATTTCCCCAAGCAGTACCGAAGTTAGCTGTTATGGATAGAAGTGTATGTATTGATTGCAAAAATTGTGAACGAATTTGCCCTGCTGAAGCAATTAATTTTGAGCAAGAAACGGAATATATCGATATCAATATAGGGGCAGTAATTATTGCAACAGGGTGGGATGAGTATCCAATATGGAAATCTAACGAATATAATTATGGATTTTATCCCGATGTAATTACACAAATAGAGTTAGAAAGACTGTTAAGTCCTATTGGACCTACAGGAGGACATGTATATCGAATTTCCAATGGAGAAACACCAAAAAACGTAGTGATGATTCAATGTGTAGGTTCTAGGGATGTTAATGCTAATCCATACTGTTCTTTCGTTTGTTGTAATGTGGCACTTAAGAATGCCCAATTACTCAAACAAGAATATCCCGACATGGATGTTATTATATTTTATATTGACATTCGAACAACCGACAAGGGAAATGAAGAATATTATAGAAAAATAAGAGAATCAGGTATACGAATGATTAGAGGAAAAGTAGGCGAAATAATAGAGGATAGTAAAACCAATAAATTAAAAGTTAGAGCATACTCATCTTTAACTGGTGAGATTGTAAAAATTAATGCTGATTTAGTTGTCTTGTCTACAGGAATGATTCCTTCTAAGGGAACAGAAGAAATGGTTGAAGTAATGGGCTTAAGTAAGGGGCCAGGAGGGTTCCTTTCAGAAATTCATGGATGTTTAAGTCCACAAGAAACGAAAGATATAGGAATTTACATTGCTGGATGTGCTGCTGGGCCAAAAAATATTCCATATTCAGTATCTTCAGCTTTAGCAGCTGCAAGTAAAGCATCTACTATTTTATCTCATGACACCATAAAACGAGAATTAATTATCGCTGAAGTAAATGAAGCACTATGTATGGGATGTCATAGGTGTGAGAAATTATGCTTCTATGAAGCAATAAAAGTTAATGATAGGGAAATCGCTGAAGTTAATGATTTAAAATGTAAAGGTTGTGGGGTGTGTATATCTTCTTGCCCCGCAAGAGCTATTGACTTGAAATATTATCGAGATCGGCAATTTTCTCAGGAATTTAAGGGTATTGGCAACACTGAATTAGAAACTGTAGAAAGTATTGAAGAATAAACAAATTAGAGGTTAATAATGATGTCTAAAGAAAAAAATAATAGTTCTAGACGGATAGTTGCTTTTGGTTGTGATAAGTGAGGATACTCTGTAGCAGATTTAACCGGTGTGACAAGAAAATCATACTCTACAGATTTTCATCTCATTAGAGTAAGATGCACTGGAAGAGTCGGAATTCATTTAATTATGGAAGCTTTCTTAAATGGCGCTGATGGAGTTGCGATAATTTCTTGAAAAGAAGGTGAATGTGAATTTGGAAATGGTAATATTAATACATATGAACATATACTTTCTTTAAAGAAATTATTAAAATATGAAGGTATTTCTGAAGATCGTGTTCAGCAATATTTCTGTTCAGCAGCAGAGGTCGAAAAATTTATAAATTCAGTTAAAGATATTACAGCTAAAATTTATGCTCTCCCTCCACTCCCAAAATATAATCCGAAATAGAATGACCTTTTCAAAAAAATTGTGGTTGAAAAGCAACTAACCCATTGCTTGGGTTTTCGGAAAAATTTAGAATTATGATAAATTAAAATGATTATGAGTCTTGAAGAAAAATTTTCATGGGAATTTTTAAAAAATATAGCAGATGCTTTAGATTCATATAGAATTCGAGTACTAATAGATGCTAAACAAGATATTTTAAAAGCTGGAATATATGATGAATCTCAATATGATACTATCCTTTATAGAATGTTAGATGAAGAAAAGCTAAAATATTCCCTATTTAATTATTTAAAAAATAATTCTAAAAATAATTTAAAAACTCTAATTAAATTTTCTGAACTTAACTCTATTGATTTAAGTAAAACATTGAGTTTACTAGAATTACTTAAAAATGAAAAACTAATATTTCTTGAAGAAAAAGTGGATAAAATTGAAGGAGATGAGAATAATCCTGATAAATTCATCTTTAAAGATTATATAATAAAAATTAATGATGATCAAATTTCAAAATTAAAACCTATATATGAACCAGTAAAAGTGATTTTTGAGTCTAAAATTTGTTCTGGTTGTGGTTTATGTGCGGGAATATGTCCTGTGAATTGCCTTCATATTTATAATGGTTTTGGGAAAATTGATGAAGATAAGTGTATTCGTTGTGGATTGTGTTATTTTGTTTGTCCAAGAACTTTTTTACCAATGAAAATTTTAAATATGACACAAGAAAAAGCTTCTAAGATTAAAGAATATGAGAAGATTGGATATTTTCTTGAAGCTTATTCAGCAAGAACAAAAATTAAAGAAATTTCTGAAATATGTCAAGATGGAGGAATTTCAAGCACTTGTTTACATTATCTTTTTGATAAAAGTGAAATCGACTTTGCTTTAGGAGCAAAAATGAGTAATACATTATGGCGACCTGAACCAGTTTTATTAAAAAATAAGGAAGAACTCCTTTCAACAGCAGGAACTAAATATGTAAACAATCCTAACTTGCAAATACTCAATCAAAGTGAACTTAAAAATAAAAAAATCGCAGTAGTAGGAGTTCCTTGTCAAATGCAAGCAATCCTAAAATCCGAGATTTACAATATTGGAGTCCCCTCCTTAAATTCTATTAATTATAAAATTGGAATCTTCTGCATGGAATCCTTTTCTTATGAGTCACTTTTAGAAATATGTACAAAATTGAATGTGGATATTAAGAATGCAAAAAAGATGGATATTAATAAAGGAAAGTTCCTTATATACACGAACAATGGAGAAGAATTGAACATTCCAATTAAAGATATCTCACACTTAGCTCGAGAAGATTGTGAAATTTGTTATGATTTAACCTCTGAATCCGCAGATATTTCAGTTGGATCAATAGGGTCTCCATCAGGATGGAATACGGTACTTATTAGAACTGAAAAAGGAAAAAAACTCTATAATAAATTGATTGAAAACGACTTAATTGAGTCGAAACCGATAGCAGAAGTGAAACCCGGCTTACCATTATTACAAAAAGTCGCTGGTTCGAAAAAAAGTAAAAGCATAAAACACATTAATTCAAAAAAAGAAGAAAATGTAAGAGTACCGAATTACTAGGTAATTTTATTTAAAGAAATTTGCTACTTCTACAATTTATTCTTAAGTAAAACCAAAAATTTAATATTAAATTCTGGATTTACTAACATTAAATTATAGAAGAAAATATAATTTTATCTTATCTTTTTTTACTTTTTACACAGAATTATAACATTCTATAGCCCTATTAATCTCATTTATTAGTTGATCAATCATAAAGGGTTTATCCCAAAAACTAAAAGCTCCAATAGAATAAGCTTCTTCTTTAATACTAATATCAGCACTTACAAATATAATTTTTACTTTTTTATCAATTTGTAAAATCTCTTTAGTAGCTTCAATTCCAGTCTTCTCTGGCATTCGATGATCCATCAATATTACTTTAGGTCTATCTGAAAATGAATTATACTTTATAACGGCTTCCTCTCCATTGTCTGCGATACCGGCTACTTCAAAACCATAAAAAGATAAAAGTTTTTTATAAAAAAATTGAAGTGCAGGTTCATCATCAACGATAAATATTCTCTCCATTTTATTCAACCTCTGGAATTAATACAATAAAATTAGTTCCTTTCGAATAATCTCCAGTAACTCTATCTTCAACCCATATTTCTCCTTTATATTTATCAATAATTTTTTTCACGAGGGACAATCCTAAGCCCATTCCATGAATGTATTTATTTTTACCATAACTTCTTTGAAAAATCTTTTCTTTCCGAGTATCCTTTATTCCTATACCATTATCTTGAAATTCAATTTTAAGATGCTTTATACCCTTTTTTTGCTCTTTTGATATCCTAATATTAATTTCTGGAATTAAACTTTTATTGTGTTTTAATGCGTTAATTAAAATATTCTCGAAAACATCTCTAATAAGTTCATTTGATTGGATGTATATTTCTTTACTAATTGAATTGATATTAATTTTAACTTCTTTATCTTGATATATTTTATTTATAAGATCAATTGAGTATATTAATATACTATAAATTTCAATCCGATTAAGAGGTATTTCAGATTCTTCAAGTTGAGAAAGTTTACGTATACTTGAAACTAAATTTTTCCCTCTAATAACTTCATTTTTTATAACTTTTATATTATCTTTTACCCCATCTGGATTATATAACTCTATTTCACATGTCTGCATTCCTGACATTACACCCTGCAATATGTTGTTAATATCGTGAGCAAATAAATCCTTATATAACTCTACCCTATTATAAGCTTCATGATATTTTTTTTCAGATTTTTTTAGCTTTATAGTGCGTTCTTCTACCAAGTCTTCGAGTTGTTCATGATATTTAAGTAGTTCTGCTTCACGTAGCTTAAGATCTCTAAAAATAAGATTATAAGGATCTTTAAGACCTGTTTTAATAATTGCTTTATATAAATAATAAAAAGAAATTATCTTAAAGAGATGTCCAACTAAATTAGAAAATCCATATGCACTAATATATAACGTAAAAGCCATTTCAGCACAAATTGTAGAAATATTAGAAATAATAATATAATAATAACTTTTTTTTTCAAATTTGATACGGCTTCGGATTATTAGAATTATATTTATAAATAGAATTACATCGATAAGATATTCACTATATTTCTTGAATAACGTTAGTCCCACTCCTTCAATGAAGCAAGTAGGGAATATTTTCCAATAGAAAATTGTCATCATTATAAGGATAAATATTACCAAATATATGAGAAATATATAATTATAACCAAATTTCTTCTTATTAATTAATAATATCGCAACTAATAGTGAAATTGCTTCAAGATATCTTGCAGCAATCCATAACTGGGTCGGGAGATTAGTCTTATAACCTAAAAATATACCCATTCCGCTGTAACCAAGAGTATGTATTAAATCTATTAGACCTATAAACAAATACGCAATACCTATCATAAGGAAGTAAGAATTATCCATATATTTTCGCGAATTCCAGCCTATGATAAAAATAGAAAAAGCTATTGTTATGCTGAATAACTCAGCAATTGAATGAAAAAGAAGGTAATTATAATAACTAGTTAAATATATACAAAATAAAGTTAGTAATCCGATGCCAATATTAATTCTATTCTTATTCTTTAATTTTTGGTTAGCATTAAGTTTCATCAGATAATGAAATACCTTTATGATTTTTTTCTAATTTAAATAAAATATATCTATTTTTTTGACAATACCCTAAAAAACTAAATAGTACTTTTTTTTACAAAAACCAAATTTTGTTTATAACAATAATATTATCTATGTACGTATATATATGTTTTTGGTATATTTATATTTTAATTATACACTAAAAAAGAATTACCAAGGGGAATTTACACTATTCTTTATCTTTCCTAAGAAGCATAAAGACCTAAATGTCCTAATCTGCTATATACATTTATACTAGAATTATGAATGAGCTAAAAATCGAGATTAAGTAAAGATCACGCTTAGCTCGAGAAGATTGGGAAATTCATTACGATTTTATTTCTGAATCAGCAGATATTTCAATCGGATTGATAGAATCTCCTTCAGCTTAGAACAATGTATTTATAAACACTAATAAAGGGAAAAGTTTTTATAATGAGTTAATTAAAAATAATTCAATTAAGCCCAAACCAATTGAAGACGTAAAACTTGGGTTACCACAATTAATAAGAATTTTAAATTCTAAAAAAAATAAATGTCTAAAATACATTAAAGGAAAAAAAGAAGAAGATGTGAGAGTTTTAAATTACTAGGTAATTTTATTTAAAGAAATTTGCTAATTCTACAATTTATCCTTAAGTAAAACCAAAAATTTAATATTAAATTCTGTATTTACTAACATTAAATCATAGAAGAAAATAAAATACTAATTGAATGAGTTCATATGAGTTCTTTATCTGCGGTTCGACCTAAAAATTTCCGCGAAAAGGTGTTTTTTCGTAAATTAAGATCCCAAGTAGATGGAAATGCTAAAATTGAACATGGTTTAACACAAATTAGTGGTATTGGTAGAAGGTTCGCTCAAGTCATCACTAAAGTGGCAGGAGTCGACCCAAATTTAAGGATAGGGGCAATTTCTGAAAAAGATTTGAATAGACTCGAAGAAATTATCTTAAATCCTATTGAAAATGGCGTTCCTAAGTGGATGGTAAACCGACCAAAAGATTTACGTACTGGTGAAGATCTTCACATCATAGGAAATAAATTAGAAATTACTGTCAAAAGAGACGTTGACAGAATGAAAAAAATTAAAAGCTATAAAGGTGTTCGACATCACTTAAAATTGAAAGTTCGTGGACAACGAACTAGAAGTACTGGGCGTCACGGATTAGTTATTGGTGTCGTAAGAAGGAAAAAAGGTCAAACACAACAATAAAAGGTGAAAAAATGGGAGATCCAAGACGTTTAAAGAAGAAATTTAAGAAACCAAAACATCCATTTCAAAAAGATCGAATCATAGAAGAACTCGAATTTTTAGGTAAATATGGACTTAGAAACAAACGAGAATTTTGGAAAATGCGTACAGTGCTGGGAAATTGGCGTAATATCGCTCGACAATCTAGATCATTATCTAAAGAGCAAGCTGTAGAAGTTCAACAAACATTAATTCGTAAATTAAATAAGTTGGGTATTATTGGACCAGAAGCAGAATTTGAAGATGTATTACTTCTTACAGTAGAAGATTTATTAAAAAGAAGATTACAAACTCTTGTTTATGAAAAAGGATACGCAACTACTGTATATCAAGCAAGGCAATATATCACCCATGGGCATATACAAGTCGGCGGGAAAAAAGTTAATGCCCCTTCCTATATTGTAAAAAAGGATGAAGAAGCTCTTATTCGCTTCGCTCCTAAGAGTCCATTTACAGAAGCAAAAGAAAAAAGTTAATGGTGAAAAAAAGTGAGTAGAGAAGAAACTAAATGGGCAATTGTGCATATATTCAGTTCTTATAATAACACCCTCGTAACTGCTACGGATCTTTCGGGTGCAGAAACGCTTGCAAAATGCACTGCAGGAATGGTTGTTAAAGCTAGCCGAGATGAATCATCTCCATATGCCGCTATGCAGTGCGGCTTTAGAGTAGCTAACGACCTAAGAGATAAAGGTGTTAAAGGGATTCATATTAAAGTAAGAGCACCCGGTGGAAATAGATCACAAACCCCCGGTCCTGGAGCTCAAGCTTGCATTCGCGCTCTCGCTCGTGCTGGTCTACAAGTCGGGAGGATTGAAGAAGTAACCCCTCGATCGCATGACCACTGTCGTAGAAAAGGGGGTCACAGGGGCCGTAGGGTATAAAAATCTCTTAGGAGATTGCTCTTTTTAAAGAATAAGAAAATTTATTCTTTTGGAATTGACTTTTCTTTATTAAGATATCTTTTTATAAACTTTTCTTTCTGTTCATAGTAATAATTAATATAATCATGCTATCTTCTATCTTCTTCACTTCCCATAGGGTGATACCAGATAAGATCTTTTTCTTGACATTCAACACAATACCACGTTTCATGAAGAGGGATATACACCATATCTCTATCACTTTGGGTGCAAAGAGGGCACACACAAATAGATTTATTTAATGCTCCCCGCAATTTATGTTATGTTCCTTCTAAATAGAATACTTCTTTCTGTTCTTCGGGTGTTAAATCCAAAATTGCTCCATATAAGCTAGAGTAAGTACTTAAAATTTCGATTTCCTCATAAACTGATCTAATTATAAGTTCTCTGAAATTATTTCTTATCCTTTTCAGTCGTTCATTCCGGATAATAACTCTTCTTTCTTCTCTCATAATTATAGTAAAGGTATGGAATAAAAATATTTAAATAAAAAAAAATAATTTTAGGTTTTATTTTCTATGAATCCACTAGTTAATAAATGTGGAGTGCCAAAGAAGATTATGTTCAAGATATATGTATTTAAAATGGGAGATGGTCGATTTTTCCTAATCCAATCATGGATTATTGTTTTTATTTCTTGATTAATTTTATCTTTCGGAATGCTTTTGAAGAATCTATTGAGAGTATAATTTCTTCTCTTTTCATCAGTAAAGTAATTTATAATAAAATTCTCTATACCATTTTCAATTAAAAAATTTCGTCTTTCGATGTAATCCTGCCATTTTTGTTCTCAATTTTTCACATTTTTTTTATAGTATTGAATTTAGAATTTTCACTGTTCTTTAATCGATCTTATATACACATAAATTCCATAACTACCAATAAAAAGAGTGGCGGCAATAGCTACTCCAGCAATTATATAAGGATAAGACGCTTCAACATTATAAATGTATAATTCAGGGTCCCAATTATATTGCCAAATAAATCCCATAATCAAGGAAGTTATCACTAAAATAATTCCACTAATAAAGTAAACTAACTTTATTCTACTTTTCTTAGAAATTTTTTTTCACCCTACAATAGTACTTTAAAAAAATCGTATATTTGGTTAAATATTATTATGTAAGTTGGATTTATAATATTTTTTTCGATTAAAACATTAGAAATCGTTTTATAAAAAAATATTGATCTGCTATTTAAGAATTATGATTCTGTTTTTTATTAGGAGACGACTTATCTATTGAAATTTTTAGTTTCATCCTTCTACAAAAGAGTTAACCTTTAATATTAAGTGTGAATAATGTTATTTTATAAGTTTTTTAAGTAGATCGTGGAAAAGAATGAGATATAAGGTCCATGAATTCAAATATTAGTGAGTAAAAGGTTTAGCTAGTGAAAAAAATCTAAATGTTTTAGAACAGTTCTTAAATGCGTTAGAAGGAAGGCTTGTATCTATTATTAATTACACATATAATAGGCAATATCTTATAATTATTAAGGAACTTGATGATTAGATTTTTTTTAAAAATAATAGCTTCGGTACATGATTAAAATATCCTTTACATCGGAAAAAAGTATATTAGTAAAGGTTTTTAGGGGGCTTAATGAGATAGTTTTAAATCTTTTTCTTAAAAATCTTCCTTCTTTTATTATAAAATCTATTAATAAATTTAAGATTTTAAGGTTTCAAGAATTTCATCAATGTGATTAAAACCAACGGAAAGATGTCCCTCATGTGGAAAGAATTTTCCCTTACAGTTTGGAATTAACTCACACATTTTGCGTCCCATTGAAATAGGAACGTTCACATCTAGCTCACCATGCCATATATATACCTGAAGATCTGAAGAGATCTCTTTTAATTCAAACCCCCATGGTTTTGCATATATCTTACTTTCAAGTACTAAACCATCTGGTCCGGAACGGAAAGCTTCCTTGAAATCTTCTATAATTATATTTAACCATTGAGGATCCTGCAAGATTTTTCTATCTGGTTCGGGAAGTTTTTTAGCCATATTTTCTATAGATTTTTGCACTTTTTCTGGGTCTCCAAATGCTTTCATCTCTGCTTTTATCAGCGGTTTTACGAGGAATGGAAATCTTCGTGCGATAAAAAGACCAATGCGATTCGATCGCATCATCCCTTTCTTAGGCATATTAATTGGTCCCAAACCAGCAATTATACCACAACTTGTTAACCTTTCTGGAATTTTATAAGCACAAGCTGCTGCGTAAGGTCCTCCACCTGATATTCCCATAACAGCAAATTTATCTAGTCCTAAGTGATCAGCAAGTTTAACAACATCATCTGGCCAATCTAAAAGTGTTCGTTCAGGCTGGAAATCAGAAAGACCATATCCTGGACGATCAACGGATATTATACGAATTCCATATTCCTTTAGCTTTTCACCAAGAAATCGAATTTCAAGACGAGAACCGGGGTCTCCATGGAAATGAAAAATTGGTTTACCGTTTAAATTTCCACGTTCAGCATACCCAAGCTTGCGATCGTCTTTTAGTTCAAAAACTTGACTTTCCTTATTGGATTCAACCATAGATTATAATTAGACTTTTGATGTTTATAAACTTAAGTGTTTTCTTTGTTTTGTAGAATCATTCATACTTATGAATTTTTAACATTTAATTATCTTTAACATCGGAAAGAAATATATTAGTGAAATGTTTTTAAATACTTAAAGAGATATTTTAAGACATAATTAAATTAAATCATTCAAGTAATCCTTCATGAGTGAAGAAGAAAAGTTCGAATCTATTGTTCAAGAGATTAAGGATATTTATTTATACTTGATACAAGGAGAGCCAACTCCTGATGATGAAATCACTGCTCGAGTGAAACTAATTGAGAAAATACAAACTCTTAAAACTATGAATTCATTCCAAACAGAATCTAATATGAGTCTTATTGAGGATTCTTTGAATAAATTAGATAGGTGGGACACTTTAGAACTTTGGTTTGTCGAATCTGAATTGCCTGATTATATACAAAAAATAATTAATATCACTGGTGAAGCTCCTGAATTTCAACCTGAAGAAGAAATCAAAGAATCTTCAACCGCTCACATACATAAAGATTTAGACTCTGCTAGTATAGATATTGATAAAATTGTTGGTAAGGTTTCTGAACAATTTAAAGGAGAGATAGATGATCTTAAACATGAGATTGATGGCTTAAAACTCGAATTAGAAAAGAAAGATGAGACCCTTAAGCATGTTTCTCAAATGAAAGTAATAAAAAAGATTACACCAAAAAAAGATGTGTTGTTACCTCCCCCAAAAATTAAAATTCCTATAATCAAAAAACCTGAAAAAGCTCCTCAAATTAAAGTCCCTATTAAGCATGAAACAAAAAAACCTATAGAAAAGATCGGAGTAAAATCTATGAAACAAGTACAAATGAGAATTGAAGAGGAGTTAGAAAAATTAAAAGTTCCCTCTATTTTTGAAAAAAAACCAAAGACTGAAAAAGCAGAATTTCCAAAATCTGAAGGTTTAAAACCTATACGAAAATTCTCTGAACCAAAGATCATATTAGAGTCCTCTAAAGGACCAGAATCAATCTCTGGTGCTTCTAATGAATCAAATAAACCTCAAGGTAAACCAATTTTAAAAATGATTTCAGAACTACCAAAAAAACCTGAATCAATTGCTAAAATCCTTAATGAGTCTGAAAGATCTAAAAAACTTCCAGAACCTCCCACGTTTACTCTTATGCCTGAAAAACCAAAGAAAAGTTCATTAATCTCTGAAATTATAGAGATAGATGTCTCAAAAGAAGAAAAGGAGATACCTTTTTCTATTAAAAAGCCTAAAGTTGTTGAACAACCCGACATTCCTATTAAACCTAAAATTACTTCAGTAAGTATAGAAGAAGTTGAAACTGAAGAAATTAGATCAACAGGTACAGATTTATTCAATGTATTCTCATCGGTTGGAGAAAAAACAACAGAAAAATTACCTAAGGTAAATGAAGCCTTTGAGCCTTTACCAGTAAAACAAAAGAAAGAGAAAGATGAAAAAAAGAAGAAAAAAGAAGAGAAAGAACTTGTAAAGAAACCTGATACACTACCATTTATTGAGTTTGGTGGATCTAAACCAGAAATATCAAGTTACAATGAATCTGAGACAACTATTACAGAACAATTACCTAAGGATAAGGATTCCTTATATCAAGAATTAATTGCTCTTGAGGGTAAACGGTATTCATTAGAAAAAAACTTTAATGAAATAGAAAAAAGTTATAATATAGGATCCATCAACGACTCTGAATATCAAAATCAAAGTGAAAAACTTAGGGAGAAATTGGAAAACATAACTTCAAGAATAAATAAGATAAGGAGAGTTATCTCGAGCTTATAATTCTTTATTCTTATGATTATTTATCTATTCTGAAAAAAGGGGGCATCTTATTTTTATGTTGTGCTGATTTTATCATGCCTTTAACTTTATTTACCTCATCTTTGTTTAAATCATCTAAATCTACTTTATTATCAATCCTAAAAATAATTTCATCTAAAACATCATAGATTATTCCAATTTCGCCTTCATCTGTTTGACCGTCCCATAATCCAGCACTTGGTGGTTTTTTAACGATTTCTTCGGGAATATTTAATAATCTAGCAATTTTTCTTACTTCACATTTATAGAGTCCTCCTATCGGTTCAAAATCAACTCCTCCATCTCCATATTTGGTGAAATAACCAATGGCTAATTCGGTTCTATTACTCGTACCCGCAACAAGGAATTTCCCCAAAGACTGCCCTACAAAATAAATCGTCATCATTCTTAATCGAGGTTTTAAATTTGCTACTGCCATATTATTAGACTCAAAGAGAGGTTCTGTAACCTTTACAAATTCGTTATAAATGTTTGTTAAATCTATTTTAATAAATTTTATCCCTAATAATTCAGCTAATTTTTCTGCATCCTTTAAATCTTGCGAGATTGATGAACAAGGTAGACCTAATCCAATAATATTCTCCTTTCCAAGAGCATTAACACATAAAGACGTGGTAACAGCGCTATCAATACCACCACTAATCCCTACTACGATGCATTTAACTTTTGCAGAACTTACATAATCATATATCCATTTTTGAATTTCAGAAATAGTCTGTTTATAATCCAGTTTTCGCATAATCTTTTTCAAAAATGTTTTTAATTAACACCATTTTATTTTAGCATAAACTTAAAAGATAAAATTATAATAAAAATTTTATAAGAATAAAAATAAAAATACTAACTTAATTTATTCTACTAAAAGAAAATTAAATTTATTTTAATGATTTAGAATGAGTGAGGAATTTAAAACAATTGTAGATTCTTCTTACGATAATGGAATACCATTATGGATTTATACTACAGATTACATTTATGGTATAGTACCAACTAGCGGTGATAAATGGTTAGAAGTATCTTATACATTCGAAGATCCTGATGAGCCTTTAATGAAAGGAGAGAAAGGTGCAGATTTTGCTTATCAATTAATGATGGAAGAGATTTCCAAAGGCGTTACTTTTTATATTGAAGATTTAAAAGTACCTTTACTAAAAGAATTTGCTGGAGGTACTGGAAAATCTGGTTCTGATTTAATTACCGCAGTAATTGAAGAATTAGTTAAAAATACTTCAAAATACACAAGCAATACTGATTTTCTAATTAAAAAGAAAGATGAATTAGGTAAGTTAAAAGAGAAAGTATAGAAATATCTTCTTTCTAAATATATAAACCACCGCGTTGTGGATGCTTTTTCAAGAATTCCTTATCAATCCGCCTTCCTAATGCATTTCCTATATTAGGATCTTGTTCTTTTATTAATTCTTTTAAATAATTACCATGTTCTTGGGAATATTTTTCAATACCAGAAGCAATAATATTCTGATCTTTCTTTATTGGGACAACCATTCCAAATAAGCGAAACATGTCGTTTGGGGACATTTTTTTCCCTATAGTTTCGTCAATATCCTTGTCTAAATTTCTTACAACTGTACCCATGCTCAAAGCAGAATAAGGACTCAATTGTTTTGATTTTAACCAAAAAGCATTGGGCTTCTTTGTTATAAAAGTATCAGAATTTCCTTTATCATCCCTTGATCCTATTACTCTCCAATCTTTAGGGTCATTATCATACTCCTTTTTCATTTTTTTTACAACTGAACTTATTGGAGCAACTCCGTAATAGTCTTTTTTTTCCTTTTTATCACTCGTCATAATCTCTATTATATTAAGTTAATTTAACTATAAAAATATAACAAAAATATCATATAAACAATAAAATATTTTAAATTGTAAATTATAGATGGTATACAAAAGAATTTTGAAAATAGAGAAATGGTATATCAAAAAGATTTTAAAAAATTCAAGGAATTCATTGGATTATTCGATAATTCTATAAGGGCTAACGATTTTCAGCAGTTAAATAAATTATTTCCTTCAATTGATGAGTATGAAGAACAATTCTTAAGTGGTTACCATAAACGAAAGAAAGAAGGTACCTTTTATACAAACAAACAAATTTCAGATTTTATTGTATCTGAAATGCTACTTTGCTTAATTAATAAAAAATTCAATATAAATGGTTTGGAGTCAAAAAAGATTAGAAAAGTTAATGAAATTTACAAATATGATATTAAATTTAAACAAAAATTAAAAGAATTATTATTAAATATTAAAATTTGTGATCCAGCATGTGGTTCGGGTGAGTTCCTATTAAGTTCGGCTGATATCATTTTTAATATTCTCAAAAAACTAAATTCAAATCTAAATGTAGTTAATATTAAGAATCAAATACTAAACAACTTATACGGGTATGATATTAATGAATATGCGATTAAATTATGTATATTGAAACTTCTCAAATGGTATCAAAATAACTTAGATGATAGCGTAAAAAAATCAATATCAATATTAAAGTTAAATTTAAAATTACAAAACAGTCTTATAAATTCGAATTTTCCCAAATTTGATATAATTTTAGGAAATCCCCCTTATGGGAATATTTTAACTAAAGATGAGAAGGAAATCCTAAAAAAAGAAAACATTTTCTATAATGATATTTATTGTGCTTTTTTATTAAAAGCTTTAGAGTGGAGCAATGAAGTTATAGGCTTCTTAGTTCCAAAAAGTTTCCTCCTTCGACAAGGTTATATTAATTTTAGGCAAGATTTTCTTTCTAAAGCAAATATCTTAGAAATCTATGATATTGGTTCCAAGATGTTTAAAACAGCAACAAACGAAGTACAAATAATTTTATACGAAAATAAAAATGGATATAATGCTAGAGATTTAGATGTCTATGATTATCCAAAAACTAAGATTACTGCTTATCCAAATCAAAATGTAGATTCATTAAGAATTTGCTTTAGTTTGAATTGTCCTTTAAGCTTAAAATCTAAAAAATTATATGTATATACATTTAAGAAAAATTGTCCCTTTTGTGGTTCAGATACGGTCGAAATGAATCGGATTAGAATAAAACCAAATGCGCAAATATATGAATTAATTGAAAAAGTTGAAAAGATCGGAGATTTAAACTACTTAAATCCTGTAGATTTTCCAAAAATGATTAGAGGAGAAGAAGAAAAAGGGCTTAAGTTAGTAAAAACAAAATTAAGAAAAGATACAAAAGGGTCTTGCTTCTTTATCAGCGCGAGAAACGATTTCAATTACTATATTTTCAGAAAAGTTAAATCATTTAATATTGAAGAAGTTGATCCAAAGATCTTAAAAGGTAATAATTATGAATATTATAACCAACGAAAATTGTTAATAAAACATAATAATATTATCCCGGAAGTGCTTTATACTGAAGATAATGTGTGCTTTACATCATCAATTTATTCATTACTCCATAATAATTCTGATGAACTAAAATACCTTTGTGCTGTTCTTAATTCAAGCTTAATTCAATTTTACTGTATATATGGTATTAATAATCAAAAAGATACTACAATTAATTTAAATCAATATATGATTAGACATTTACCTATCGTCATTGTTGATAATGTAATTAAAAAAATAATCGTAGAAAAAGTTGACACAATAAATAATTTATTAATTTTGAATAACCTAATTAAAAGTGAAAATGTACATCGATTGTTAAAAGACATTGATGATATAATCTTTAACCAATATTCAATAACAGAAAAAGAAAGGAATTTGATAATCTCAGAAGTAAGAAACCAAATTAAACATTTTAGAGTGCTTTATAATGAATAAACTTTAAATGATTATTATTCTCTTAATTTAAAACAAAAATCGCACTTATTGTCTCCTAAACCCATCGCTTTTTTTCGTTCAAATTTTATTTTTGGATTAAATTCTTTAAAAGCTGCTTTATAAAAGGGAAAACACATATTATTGCATATTAATGGAATTCTTTCTTGTCGTTCTGGATTTCTATCCATTATTGCTTTATAGGGACACTCCTTTATATCGATAATCACTTCTAAGGCAGAAATCCGATTAACTTTATATATCCAACCTTCTATAGACCATCTAAAAGTGATTATATCAACTAAATCACCTAAAGTGTTTGATTCAATCTTCAGATATTTCTTTATCCTTCTAAAAATAATTCTCATGAGCCTAATCCAAACCGCTTTATCGATTTTTAGAGCAGTATCCCACCCTATTTCTTTTTCAGTTTCTATCATCCACACACCATCCATAGTAAAGAAGTTCTTTTCGAAGTAAAACAATTTATCAGCATCAGTTATTTTTCTCAAATGACAACCCCTAATTTATTTTAATAATATTAATAAAGAAAAAGATATCATTAAATTTTTTAATTGTAAATGTTTCGAAAATATTGTTATATATTAACGATAACATGGGATATTATTAAAATATGTCATTAAATAAACTCAAATAATCATTCAGATATATGCCTTAACAGAGTCTTAAATATGGAAAACATTCTTTTTGCATTATTATAAAAATTTTTCTATAAAACTTCAGTCCCAAAGAATATGAAAAAGAAATGAGAAAAAATGGTTAATTATTCCTGTTTTCTCAAAAGCGAGCTGAGTTCAGTTTTCAGCAAATCGCGTATAGCAACACGAATTACTTCTGAACGATTGGGATAAAGGTTCATGTTAACTAATTCTTCTATTCCACTTAGATATGCTTCGGGAATATGACATGTTATTAATTTCATTTTTTTTTATAAAACCCCTTTTAATATGTAAAACTTATTGTTTTTGTTATACTTTACACAATTTGACAATATAATATATCAGTATAATACTACGATAATATATCTGAAATTCAATAGTAATTATGGTTGTAAAGTATATTTTTTTAACTCTTTGAATTATTTATAATTAAATCATTAAATAAAAATCTTCATTGATTAATAGACTAAATGTTATAATCATTTATGCTTTATATTTTAAGAGTGAGGCTGAATAATTTATGTTAAACAAATATAATAGCAAGAAAGCATTATTAGAAAGGTCTAGTAGAGTTATAAATTCTATTATTAATGGTATGGAAGAATTAAGTATAGTAAAAAGAAGGAAAATAATGGAAAAAAGTGGAGAAGCGTGTGCAATAGCAGGGAGTTATGAAATTGCAAAAAAAATTTCTGAAGAAACGACTTGTATTGAAGAAATTATTGAAAAAATCAATAATCAAATTCCATGGTGCGGTCAATGGAATTTAAAAGATAATATTATTAGATCAATATGCAATGAATGTGGATGTCCTCTTGTTAGAAATAAAATTGTAAATTTAAATAGTACATTTTGTTATTGCTCTTTAGGTTGGGTAAAAATAATTTTTAAAACCTTGCTTAAAAAGCGCGTTCACGTTGAGATGTTAAAATCAATAGGTGCAGGTGATAATATTTGCGAATATGTTGTATATATTTAAATAAAATAAAAATACTTAAACTGTTTCTTTAATAAAATTAATAATGAGTAAATTAATATTAGTTGATGGGGCAAAAGGGCATACTGGTACATTTCTTATAAAAAAGATATTAGAAACAAAGCCAGATTGGACTATAATAGCTACAGATTTACCCATGGATAAAAGAGATAAATTAATGGCAAAGGAGACAATTTTTAGTAATAGATTCAAGTATATGACTGAAATACTAGAAAATGAGGGAATATTCTTTATCCCAGCTGATTTAACTGATAAGAAGTCACTTGACGAATTATTTCAAGACAAGAAATATGATATCATTTTCCATGTGGCTAGCTTGTATGATTATTTTGCTGAATTAGACCTTTTAAGAAAAATAAATGTAGGAGGTATACAAAATCTGCTTGAAATTATATGTAAAACTCAAGATTTAACTAAATTAAGATTTATTCACTGGAGTACATGTGGTGTTTACGGAGAACCAAAATATCAAAAGAATAAGAAAGGATATCCCCTTCCTGGAGATGAAACAGTGCCTTTTAAACCCCCAAATAATTACAGTATAAGTAAAATGGAACAAGAAATGGTTTTAAAGAAATATATGAATGATTATCAATTAAAAGCCACGATTATACGACCAGCACCAATAATGGGACCATATCAGATGTATGGGGTTTTTCATATAATACAACTAGTTAATAAGTCAGGATTTGGTCCTGGCATCCATATCTACCCTAAAAAGAAACGGTTAGCAATGCCATTAATTCATGTTGAAGATTTAGTTAGATCGGCGGTATTTTTAGCAGAAAGTGATCAAACAATAGGTGAAGCTTATAATCTTATTTTAGACACGTGCTTTCAAGAAGATTTCCTTGAATATCTTGCAGATTTACTAAATGTTGATTATTTTAATTTTCCTGTATGGTGGCCGTTTTATATAATTTTTTCGAAATTTCTTTACTGGCTTAATAAAAGGAAAGATAAAAAAGCTAAAAAGCTGAACTCAAGACCGCCAGTTGATTTATCAATGGCGGATTATACTACTCATCAATATCTTTTTTCTAATAAAAAAATTAAAGATTTAGGATTCAAGTTTAAGTTTCCAGATTATAAAAGTGCTACTAAGGATACCGTTGAATGGTATCTAAAAAATAAATGGTTGGAGAGTGAATACTAAATGGGATTTGTAGAGGGATTAATTCTAAGTTTTATAGTTGGTTGGATAAATTCTTACTTATATCGAAAATATCTACGAAGAAGAAACAAAGACTGGATTGTTTTTCTAGCAGTTATTTTCCTCTCAGCCCTATGGACTTTTGATAGTTTAATGTATTTCGAAATATTAGACATGAAATGGTTAAATTTTCTTCCTTGGGTTGATTTACCTTCCGTTAGTACTGGAAAATACTTTTTATGGAACTCTTTTATCATCTTTGGAATAGATCAAAAAATTAATTATCAACCAGGAATGGAAGTAATCGCAAGCTTTTTATTTTTATCATATTTATTTTGGTATTACCTTGGTTCTAAGCTTGGAAAAGTTATACATGGTTATAGAACATACCAACGAGGGCAATATTTTATATTTAGACCAGTGAAGAAATTCATTAAAGACCGCGAAAAAAACAAAGAAAATTCTGAGGTAAACACATAAAATAATTTAAGAAGATAAGACAACCCGACAATTTAGACAAAACTGGTATTCAAAATGCCTTTTTAATTTTAAATATTAGATCAAAAATCGCTGAAATTCTAAGTTTAGCGAGTAATTATATAATAAATGAAATAACAAATCTAATTTCTAGCTCTTGTTTTTATTATTCATTCTCTTGAGCTCCTAAAGGCTCTTCCTAAGAGTCATATCTGGACATATGTCAAATCACAATAAAGTTTAAATAGGAGACTTTTTTTAATATAGTTAAGCATATTTTTTTCAATTTCACAAACTTTCGGGTGCTAGAGATAGTATTTAAAAGAGATATAGATCAATTTAGGTTTGAGAATAGACCATATAGATTCATGGGACAAGATCCACCAGAGCATCATGGTCCTCCTCTTCCACCCCCTTTTGATGGTCTTCCGTTTTTCGGACCAAAATTACCTTTTTCACACGGACATTTCAAACCCCCATTACCCATAAGTCGAGAATCATTTCAAGAAATTAGAGATTTTATAGTTTTATTAATAATTTCAGAGTATCCTGATGGTATAACTGGATATCAATTACAAGAAAAGTATAATTTTCCAAGAGGAACACTTGTGAGGACACTGCAGGATTTAGAGGATAAACAATATTTGAACTCTAAAGAGGCAATAATTGAAGGAAGGGCAAATAAGTTTTATATAATAACAGAATTAGGAAAGAGATTCATAGAAGAATTAAAATTGAGATGGGCAAATCTATTTAGTGTAATGTCAGAGATAACACCCCCTAATGGTTTAAAAAGGATAATGTTCGAAAAAATAAAAGAGTTTAAGTCTAAAGATGATGCCATTGATCTTTTTCGCGGATTAAGATCATGGATGAAAGATATGCTTCAAAGAATAGAAAATAAAATTGAAAACTTTAAGAAAAGTAAAACTGATTTAGATAGTATCATTCTGAAAATTGAAAGAATGGAACAATTAAATAAAGATAAAATAATAGATTTAGTCAAGGAATTAATTGAAAAAGTGAAAGATAATGAAAAGTCTATTGATAATGTTAATATTAATAAATAATTAAGAAAAAATTGATATAAAACAATTTATAAAAAAACATGATATAAAATGATATTACAACCATCAGGAAAGAGTAAAAAAGTAGAGATTGACAATTCAGAAACTGTTATAAAATTAGAAAATTTAACAAAAAAATTTGGGAATTTAACAGCAGTTAATAGTATAAACCTTGAAGTTCATAGAGGGGAAACAATTGGGTTAGTAGGTCCTAATGGAGCAGGTAAAACTACTACAATTAAAATGATTGCGAAAATTCTAAGACCAAATTCGGGTAGAATTCTTATTAGAACTAATAGTAGTGATTTACAAGATTTAGGAAAAATATCGAGAACTTTAAGTCAAATGGGATTTTTAATAGATATTCCCGCTTTTTACAATATGACTGCTTATCAATTATTAAGATATTTCGCAAACCTCCAAAATTACCCTAAAGATAAGATCGATCAAAGAATAGATGAGCTTTTAGAGCGCTTCAAGCTCTCTGAATGGAAATTTGAACAGGTAAAAAATTTTTCTAAAGGAATGACTCAGAAGATAGGAATCATTCAAGCAATTATCCATGATCCGGAGATAATAATATTGGATGAACCACAAACTGGCTTGGATCCATTAGCACGTGTTGAAATACGGAAATATATCCGAGAGCTTCAATCACAGGGAAAAACAATATTTGTTGCTTCCCATATGTTATATGAAATATCAGAAGTATGTGATAAAATCGCTTTAATTAATTATGGCTCTATAATTGGGTTTGATACAGTAGAGAATTTAGCACTTAAATTAAAGACTAGTGAATTAGATTGTGAATTACTTAAGACCATTAATGATAGTGAATTAAGCCCATTAATAGATCGGTTAACTGAAAAACTTAAACCTTATCTAGACAAGAATTTAGACCCGATGATATCAAAAATTCCAGTAAAGTATTATCCTGAACAACAAGGGTTTAAATTTTTTTATGATGGACGACATGAATCAAAAGGAGAGATCTTAAAGATTCTTATTAAGGAGTTCGAATCAGATTTTACAGTGATCTCATTTACTCAGCCAAAAACATCTCAACTCGAAAGAATTTATGCAGAAATGGTAAAAGACAATGATTCAAAAGGGAAAAGCAAATTAAATGGAGGGTTATAGAAAAATGGATAATAGAAAAGAAAATCTTACTGGAATAAAGCCAATTTTATACACCATTGTATTTGAAATAAAAAATCAAAGAAAGAAATTTTATTTCTTTTCATTAATCGCACTTATTGTTGCTGTTTTATTGGGATATATCTTACAATTAATCCCAACTTATCTTCTATCAGATACACAAGCGGAGTTCTTTAATACTGGGTTACAATTTATTTCATTCATCACTTTATTTGCTGCGTGTTTGTTTTTTTCTGGAATAATTTGCTCTGAATTTGATAAAAAAACTGGTTTTATAGTTTTTCCCAAAATCAACAAATATAAATTAATACTAGGAAAATATCTTGGAAATTTAGTTCTAGTAGTTGTAATTATTACAATTTACTATTTTATTTTAGGGCTTCTCGGATTTTTCTATTATGGTGGACCAATTAACATTCGATTCTTATATTCATACGGTATTGCTATATTATATGTAATAGCTCTAAGTAGTTTTGTAACATTTTTTAGCTCATTTATGAGAAGTGTAAATCTTACAATCATTTCTACTCTAATAATTCTACTCATAGGGTTTAATATCGCTGATCAGCTTGTTACATTGATATTTGCGGATAATTTCGAACCTTTATACTCTCTATCATATTTAGGTTCTCTCATAACAGGGATACTCGAATATCCTTTTCCAAATCCGAGATATACTGAATTTTCATTTAGCGGTATGGGTCCAGGCGGTAGAGGAGGGGACTTCTCATTCGGTCAATGGGTAACACCTACTATTGAGATGGGAATTACCTTACTACTTGTTTTTATTGTTGTGTATTTTGTATTAGCTGCATATCTATTTAAAAGGAGGCAATTGTAGAATGAAAAAAAATATAAAAATCAATATAATTGGAGTATCGCTTCTCTGTATAATTTTCTTGGGAATGTTTTCAACAATTACCATTGCTAATGGGAATTATAATATTGCCTTAACTAAAGGTACTGAAGTCTTTACTGTTACACAATATGATGAAGCTGCTTGGAAAACTACAATTAATTCGTCCACGACACCTTCAGATTGGTTCGAAGGAGATTCAAATCAAACTGGCGCGAAGAGTAAAAATACGATTAAAGGCTGGAATTATGTTACTTGGGAATTTTATGATATATTTGTTTCATTATTTTTACCAGCAATGTTTGAATCTGAAGAGCTTATCCCATTATTAGGATTAATGAATACTCAAGGATATAATGAATCTACTATAAATACTAATTATACAAATAGCTACAATCTATGGGTTGGTCTACGTGCTGTATGGAATTTTACAATTGGAAGCTTTGAAGAAGATCCTACAATTGCAAATGATCCACTTTTAATATTTCGAAATCCAACTGATTTTGATGACATTCTTAATAACTATAATAATTTATCAGCAGAACTTAATAGCCTTCCCGCGATTATATTTTCAAATATTAGCTTTCCAATCTTAGAACCAGATGAATTTTTATGGTTATTTATCTTTAATGGACTCACATTAGGTACTCCCTTTAGTTCATATTTAGAAGAACTCATTACTGCACTCGATTGTAAAAATGCCACAGTTAGCAACAATGTTCTTACAATAAACCTGACTGGTGAAACAAATTATATTGTAGAAATTACTTATGGTAATGAAGGAACAATGTCTTCATTTGTAGTAAAAGATGTTGGGAGTAACATAATATACCAAATTGTTGCTACAAATACAGATTGGATCTTCTTTATTACAGTTATTATAGTGGTACTTTGTATCGGAGGATTAAGTGTTTATTTAATAATCCGGAAGCGAAAAATAAATAGAATAAGAAAGAAATAAACATATTTTTTTTTAAATTTTAAATATTTAAGTTTGATATTATCATTCTTTTATGTCCTTGGGGTTTATTTCTTTGCCAAGCATGGAGGATTTTAAAGCTGCTAAAGCAAATTGTGTTGTATATTTTCCTTCCTCCCCCGATAATATTGGATCTCCACCATTCTTTATTGCTTCAATGAAATGGTGAGTTGAATTTATAAATCCATATTTCCAATCTCGTTCCATATCTGAGATCGTTTCAATTTTTCCATCTCGGAAGATAACAATTGCGGGAAAAAACTCTGATTTGGACATGGTATTGCCTCCAGCAGTTGCTTGATTTATCCACATAATTCCCTCTGAGCCCGTAATAGATATAAATTCATCCTCGGGATAATAGGGACTAGGTAAAGTCATGTTTGGAGAATAATTATATTCCATATTTCCATATGTAGGCACAAAAAAATCTGAATCCTGTGGAGGTGCGTACTTCCACATTATATAAGCAGGGGCATCTAAATTATTAAATCTGTCAATCCATGAATAGACTTTTTCAATTTTTGCCCCAATTAAGTGTATGGCTAACCAAAATTTATGGAATCCGTCATCAAATATAATAGGGGATCCACATTCCAATCCACCACCACACAATTTTGGATCTAACCTCCATATCCATGTTGTAGTAGTTATATCCCACCCTCCTTTAGATGCTTCAAGTGTTTTAATGTGAATTGAATTTACTTCACCTATAATTCCCTCTTCTAATAATTGCTTCGCTCTCATAATTGGAGGATAAAAAGTGAAGTTTTCAAAGATTTTTAGCTTTATATTATTATTCTTGCAAGCATTAATCATTTTATCGCAGTCTTTGATAGAGTGTGCCATTGGTTTTTGTACACTTATTCCTAAAATATTTTTTTGAGTTGCATAAAGAGTCACTTCACAATGTAAATGATGAGGTAATAAAATTTCTAGAATATCAATGTTTTCGACATCAAGCATTTCTTTATAATCATGATAATGTCTAACATCGGACCCTAGATTAAACTTTTCAATCTTCTCTTTAATATGTCTTTCTTTACTATCACATAAACAAGTAATTTCAATATCATCACGATTTAAATAGCCCAGTATATTAAGATCAAAAATAACTCCGCATCCAATGATTCCAACTTTTAATTTTTCCATGATTTTCCTCGTTTTCATTATTTCAATCTATTATTTAGAAAATAAATGAAATTATAAAATGCAAATTTTAAGATGATTAATTTAAAAAATAAATTTATTTATTGTAGTAATTTAATAAGTTAAAGAAATAAAAAGTTCCCATATTTTTTTTTTAAAAATTAATATCTAATTTTTGTAGAAAAAACATCATTATAAAAAAGAAAATGTAAAAATAAACAATAAATTAAAAAATATAAAAAAAATAATATTATGTGGGGTGCTTTAGAGTTAGATTTTACAATAGTAATCTTTCGGATACTTTATTATCTTAATTCTAAAGCGCTCCGCCTTTAATTTTGGTATAATGCTTAATTTTCACTAATATCTATTTTTTTAGCAGGTATTTTGCTAAATGTTACCTTTAGTAGCCCATTAGCCATTTTTGAGACTATTGTATCTGTATCTGCATCAACGGGTAAAGGAATGTCCATATCTACATCAATAAATGTAAATCCCTTCCAGAAGAATGGATTGCAACATTCATGAAGCGTTTTTTCTTCCTCTGGCTTTTCATTTACATTTTTTCTTTCAGGAACCTTCGGTTTCTCTGATTTAATGTTCAGATGTTTGTTAATTAAAGAAACCTTAACTTCTTCTTTAGTACGACCAGCTAAAGGTACAGTAATCAAATAGTTATCTCCAAGGTCTTCAACATTAAAAGGTATTTGACTCCCCATAAAACCTTTCATAAAATGTGTAGCCATCTTTTTCATTTTATGCAATTGTTGAGGATTAAATGGAAAGCAACCAAACATCGCTTTTTGATCATAAACACGACCGTGACTATGACCATGAGGACTTTCATCACACATTTTTTATTTTCCTCCTTAATTTATTTATTTTTTTGTATATATTTTAATGGCAAAAGTTAAAAATTCTCATACTCCTCATCATCCACTATAGGGATGGTCTTTGTATTTTTCTCTCTTTCTTTTTTTAAATCTTTTAAAAAATTCTCATATTTTTCAAGTTCATTATCAATTTCTGTTAATCGCATTGAGATCCTTTCTCTGCTAAATTTTAAATCATCAATAATTCTTTCAACTCTACTAATATTTGTTAAAGAAAAATCTCCTTGATTGATTTCTCTATCAATTGGTGCACAATGATAAGGAAAACAAGACATTACTCCTTTAATTCGTTTTTCATGGGGTGACCATGCATTCACAACTGTGCGAATATAATCTCCAAGAGTATTCATACTAGATTCAAAATTATCTTTTAAAATTTCTTTTAATCTCTCCATACCTCGTCCGGTAATTCTGTAAATCTTTTTCTGACGATTGTTTTCATCAATAAATTCTTCTGTATCAACAAAACCTTTTTTATCCAATCTATTTAACAAAGGATATATTGTTCCTGGAGAAGCTCTCCACATTGGTTTAAATTTTTTATTAATTACTTGACTTATTTCATAACCAGATATCCCTTCTCGATTTCTAATAATAGAAAGTACCAAAATATCTAACCCTGAGAACGCTCCACCTTGATAACCACTAAATCGTTTGCCAAAGAACATTTTTTAACTTCACCAATATATCAGTTTTTGATAAAATTTATGATATTAAAGGAAAGACACCTATATAAATATATCGGAGATCGAATATTCAATAAATATTTGAGAGAAGCCAGAAAAAACAAAATGAAAAACTGAAATACCAAAATAATTTATAAGGAATATAGTGATTTAATAATCAATTATTTCTAATCATAGGAAACTTCTTTATCTTCATAATTATTAATTATTCGATTTTTGAGACTTGAATTCATAATGTTAATATTTTTCTTATTAAATTTTCAATATTATAATCTCAATTAAAGGAATAAATATTGATAGGTATAATCTCTGTAAAGAATGTTTAAAAAAATGTCCAATGCGTAACTTTAATAGCCCTAACAGAACGCTACCCCGTTTACCAATAGAAACTAATTTTATTTCTGAATCCTCTAATTAATAGTATAACAAAAATACTTATTAATATCAAGTGAAAACTTAAATTAACAAACTATTTTGTTATATAAAAATATAATGTCATTATTAGATAAATTGCAAAGGAAAAAAGGGAAGAGGTGGATTATCCTTTATGTTGTTTTATGTATTAATTTGATAATTTTTCTTACATTAATTCATACAATTGAACCTTATTGGTATGAAATTAATTCAGAGGTATCAAGTTGGGTAGGATTTGACTTTGATATTGTTCTTTTAGTAAGGATAATTCTAATATTACCATTACTTTATGGTTTAGTATTAATTTTCATCAATATAAGAAAATTTACACAAGCAGATGAGCTAAAACCCTGTACTTTAAATAAAATAATACCGTTTATCTTGATTGTCTTGTATAATGTCATATTTAGTGTTTTATTATACTTTTTTGACCAATATGGGCAAGTTAGGAGAATTTTACAAGTTTTGGATTTTTATAGTATTTACATTATTTTTATTCTTGATATCCTTCTTATAGTCTTATTATATCCAATAATCAAAACTGTACCTAAATTAAAAAATTATCTTTCAAGAAAATACTTAGATCCATATAAGAAAGCATTGATAATAGTTATATGCCTTATCAGTTGTTACATTTTTACTTTTACAATTCCAATAATATATCGACCTTCAAATGTGATAAATGGAGATTTACCACCAAAACCAGATTTGATTGCTCACAGAGGTGCTTCATCCTTAGCTCCAGAAAATACAATTGAAGCGGGTCTTGCAGCTCTTGAATATAATACCGTTATTGGATGGGAAGTAGACATTAAAATTAGTTTTGATGGAGTTCCGTTTTTAATGCATGATGATACATTATTGAGAACAACCAATGTATCAGATCATTTTCCCAGTAGAAAATACGATAAAGCAGAAACATTTACAATTTCAGAACTTCGAGAATTAGATGCAGGTTCTTGGTTTGTGGAAGAGGATCCTTTTGATACCATCTCAAAAGGAATTATATCTTATGCAAAAGCAGAGTCATACAAGGGTATAAGAATTCCTACTTTTGAAGAAGTCCTTAACTTCACACGGGATAATAATTATTATTTAGATTTTGATGCCGATAGGCCAGATCCTAGTCATCCTTATTATGAGGATTTTTATGAAATTCTCTTAAATATGACTATTGAATCTGGTGTTGATTTATCTAAAATGATGATTCCAACTTCTAATTCAGAATGGATTGAAATGATCAATATTCGTGCCCCTAATATTTTATTAGGATGGCCCGGTTCACCATCCCCTATTGAATTTGAATCTTCTTCTTATAATTATTCTTATATTAATACGGATGATACATATTCAAATGCTGGATATCAAGCTTTATATCAATCAAATTTATCAGTAATGGTATATACAATCGACGCAAAGGAAAGACATTCTCAATTATGGTGTCTTGGAGCAAAATGGGTGAAAACAAATACTCCTTATAAATTCAACGATTTAACAAAACCTCTGTGGTATATGAATATTCTAACTTATGAAACAATATGGTTTATTTTTATTATTGCTGCTATTAGTTCTGCAATTATAATAAAATTTATACTAATTGAAAAATTCAAGGTAAGAAAAAAATGATGAAATTTTGTTTTTAATATATCTATAATCCATATTAGAAAGTTATTAAATGTAAAAAAAATTGAAATCTCTTTAATATGTAAGTATAACACGGAAAATATAGTAAAAGAGAATTATTAAATAACTATAAAACTAATATAAATAAATTGATTAATACTTTTAAAAAGTGATCTTTTTAAGATAATGTTGGCACAATTAACTGGATTTGAAATATTTTATGGAAGTTTTACATTAATATCTGTTATAATATCCACCGTATTAGGTCTTTTTATTGCATTAAAGTATTTACAGCATAAAAAAATAGAATTACTTTTAGTTGGAATTACATGGATACTTTTAGCAAGCCCATACTGGTCTGATGCGATACAATTTATTACAAATACATTTTTCGGGATAAGCCTAGATCCACCTTTGTATTTCTTCTTAGCTAATGCGTTTATTGCTCCAATTCATATTACATGGCTTTATGCTTTTACTAATTTTCTTTTTAAGAAGCAACAGAAGAAAATAATGCTATTCTTTACCATTGAGGCAATATTTTTTGAAATTGTCTTTTTGTATGTCTTTTTTTTGAATCCTTTTCTAATCGGAGACCAAAGAAGTGCTTTTGTAGTAGAATGGGCAATATGGATACAAGTTTACTTATTATTTTCGATAATTCTATTCTTAGTTACTGGATTTTTATTTGCTAGAATCAGTCTAAAAGCAGATTCTTCTGAAATTAAACTAAAAGGAAAATTTTTAATAATAGCATTTCTAACTTTTACAATTGGAACGATGATAGATGTTATTGGAGCAGAAAATCCTACAGAAATAACTATTTTTTTTGCCAGAACTTTTGTAATTGTTAGTTCGATCTGCTTCTACATAGGATTCACATTACCTAGATTCATCAAAGAATTATTTATAAAATGAGAGAATAAAAACGCTTTATCTTTAAAGCGTATAAATTCTTTTTCTTTTTGAGCAGTAAGAGCTTAATAAAATAATTTTCCTGCTTCTATTAAAAGTAACTTGTTAATTTCTGGTATGAAACTGTTGATTAAATTATAATCATATATAAGCGCGGAACCACGATTAAACATCACAATACCTCCAAAAGAACCTCTACTAGATAATTTAATCCACATGTTAGCACTAAAACCAGGCGTTGCTCCACCATGCCCTTTGTAACCAGATTCATAAATACACCAACCTAATCCATAACCTTTATTTGTAAAACCTTCTGTTGAGGTACCTGTACGTATCACTTGGCTAGATAGCATTAATGTCACACTTTCAGGACTTAGTAACTGAGTTTTATTATACCTACCTTGATTCATAAAAGCGATCATATATTTTACCATATCCGATATAGTGCTTCTTATTGATCCTGCTCCTGTCACGTTCATATTATAAAGGGGCAATTCAAGATTTGCGTTATCGCTCCATTCATAAGGAATAGCATGGTTATCAATAAAATCTTCGTAGAAATACCCACTATGAGACATATTTAATGGATTAAAAATGTTTTCTTGAACATATTCCTCTAAAGATTGATTTGTAATTTGTTCAACTAAATACCCCAGTAATTGAAAACCCGCATTAGAATAGTGAAACTCTTTCCCGGGTTCTTGATACCAATTATAATCATTATAGTAGGGACCAAGAGGATTTAAACTACCGTTAAGAAATTCTTCCAATGTGGGTCGATGTGAAAATGCTATAATCCCCCAGCCTAAATTATCATTTATCCAATCAATTGTTTGATTATTAAAGTAATACTCAAGTGACCAGTAGAGGTTTGTTTGTAAGCCTGCTGTATGTGTTAAGAGCATTCGAGTTGTAATAGGGATGTTAGGATAATCAGGGTGTCTAACGGTAAAGGGGATATAATCACTAATATTATCATCTAAATTTAATAGATTACTTTCATTTAGTTGAAGAATCGCAGTTGCAGTAAAAGTTTTTGTGATTGAACCAATCATATATACGGTATCTAAATCAGATTGGTTCCCATAACCATTCTCCCATACTAGTGTCTCATTTATGACTATCCCAGCAGCTAATGATGGAATTTCATATTCTGCCATAAGGTTTTCAATTTTAGTATCGAAAGGGTCTTGGATAGGTGCTTGATTAGGTTTAAGAGATGAAATTATAAAAAACGATGAAATTCCAGCAAGAACTACACCTGCGGTAATAATAAGCCCATAAATGATGTTCCTTTTAACCTTCATAACAAATGTATCATAAGATAAATATGATTTAAAATTAGTTATTGATCCTTATAAATATTGGTCGAAAAAAAATTATATGAAAGAATTTTCAAAATATACAAGAAAGTAAGATTATAAATAAAAGAATATTCTTATTTAATTTACATTACCATGATTTATTAAAGATTTTTTAATAAAGTAGATTTAAAAATAATTTTGTTTCTTTTATGTTAATGCAATTTTACCAATAATATTGTAATAATATTGAGGAGTTATTAGAATATATTATTTAAAACGTGAAATGAAGCTTTCACGAACATTCTCAGACTTTATTAGAACAATTATTTAAAATAGCGTTTGGTTTTGTAATATTAATGAGTAAAGAAATAAAATTTAATGAAGTTAAAGGAGTCTTAACAGACATAGATGGAACACTTTATTTTAAAGGAACTCCGATTCCTGGGGCTCTTGAAACACTTTTAAAACTTCGTGAAATTGGCTTAAAATTTATTTTTTTTACAAATACTGATAGTAAATCACCCAAAACAGTATTAAACATATTACAAGATTATGGATTTAACATTGATAAGGACGAGATTTTGACTCCAATTATAGCCATAAAAGAATTTTTATCAAAATATCCTGATAAAAAGTCTTATTTAATCACAACAGAAGAAGTTGCAGAAGAATTTCAAGAATTTCCTCAAGTTATGGGTTCTGAAATACCAGATTTTGTGATTATAGGTGATTTTCATGATAATTGGGATGTAAATAGGCTTAATGTAGCTTTTAAGTATGTTCTTAGAGGCGCTAAACTGCTTGGAATGCAAGGTAATAGATTTTATCTTGATAGTAATGGTGAACCAGTTATAGACACTGGTACATTTGTACAGATGATTGCTAACGTTACTAATGTGACTCCAAAAATATTTGGAAAGCCTTCGAGAGAATATTTCCTTCAAGCACTAGAAAAATTAAATCTCGTTTCCGATGAGGTAATTGTGATTGGCGATGATCTTGAATCTGATATTCAAGGAGCTATCAATGCAAATATTAAAGCAATTTTAGTAAAAACGGGTAAAGGTCAATATTATGACCCTACTAAAGTGAAAATTAAGCCAAATCTAGTCCTTGATTCATTCAGTTCATTAATAGAACTAATTTAATATTATTTTATTAGATTAAAAAACATATCAAATACATAATATTAAACATAAAGAGACCAATCTTTACATTACTATTTTATGGCATGATAATGGGAGAGAATAAAAAAATTTATATACTCCATTCTTTTGTTAATTCATAAAAAAATAATTTAATTAAAAATAGGATGCATTATCTATGGCTTTAAAAGAATATTTTGTACGAGATTTAGTAATTAACGATGAATATGGGATAATTGACTCAAATGCGACGATTCAAGATGCTGCAAAAAAAATGAAAGAATTAGGGGTTCCAGATTTAGTAGTAGTTGAAGGAGAAAATCAGAAAATTCTGGGTGTTATTGCAGACTTTGATATTGTGCAAAATGCTGTAGCAGAAGGTAAAAATGTAAAAACTGAAAAAGTTATTTCTACAATGTATAAAATAACTCCCGTGAATTTAGATACACCTGTCGCTGAAGCATTCACAAGAATGAGAAATTTAAATGTGAATGTAGTACCTGTAGTTGAAAATGAAAAACTTGTAGGAGTATGTACCATCCAGGACTGTTGGAGCTTCATTCCAGATCAAAATATAGATAAAATTGGACTCATTCCTGTTAGAAATACAAGAGTCGCAGAATTTTGGTTTGCTAGTGTATGTGCAGTTATGGCATTCACACTAGGAATAATTTTACCTTTAACTGGAATTTTTGGTTTTTTTACAGGATATTATAGTAATCTTATGAGTTTACTTGGCATGGGACCAATTGTAGGAGACCCTATATTGTTTTTCACATTATTTGATGTAAGAGGTGCAGGGATAATGATGCCTTTTATTAATCTAATTGATCCTGTTTGGATTACAATCGATATTTTTAGTATCTTAATGTTGCTATCTGGAATAATGGGTTTATTTTCGATAATTTATACAAGTTTTTCTGATACAAGAAATTTACAGACAAGTTGGATTATAAGAACAATTGTGCCTAGTTTAGCAGTTTTCTTTATGGCATTTGAATGGATCTTATTCGGTATTGCCTTTGCAATTCAGACTCCACAACCTATTATTTCTATTGATCCTATAGGATTAACGTTATCAATTATATCGATGATATTAATAATATTAGCAATCAATCGAGACTACATTTTCCGGGGAATAGAAGAGCCCGAAATTAAGAGTGGTGAGGTGTAAACATAAGAAATGCCCCGAGGTGGCGGAGGTGGATTTAGAGGTGGAGGAGCCCGTGCTGGGGGATTTAGCGGGGGTTTTCGAGGTGGGGGTTTTCGAGGTAGTCCTGGTTCATTTAGAGGAGGATATAGCGGAGGCGGAAGACCTTTTGGAAGAACTGGCGCTTCAAGAGTAGTATCAAGATCACCAAGAGGACCTTATTCTCACAGTTATTATGGTCCGCGTCGTAGTTACTATAGACCTTATTGGTGGTATTATCGTCCATGGTATTATAGATGGTGGTATTCGCCCTATTGGGCAGGACGTTGGAATAGACCTTGGTATTATAGCCCTGTTTATGTTGGTGGAGGAATATTATTTATCATAATTCTAGCATTGGTGATTCTTCCAATTGCAGGTGTAGCATTCTGGTTCCCATTTAGCAACACAAATGCAGAGGGCTATGTTAATTATCGATCTACAGAGACTTTATATTTTAATGAATTTTGGTATGAATATGAATACACAGAAGCAGGACAAGAAATTACATTCTCAGCTCAATCTTCACCTAGTACTATAACATTTGCTCTTTGGAATCAGCCTTTTGAAAATCTTCCTACTACGACTGAATATATTGATATTATGAATTCATCATCTATTAATCCTATTTCAAGTGATTATTGGGCGGAGTGGTTATTTCTAAGAGCTGGTTCCTTAGTTCTGTATGATTTTAATTCAAGTGCAAACCTTGATTTCTTTATTGCAGATGGCTATGATTTCTATAATTGGTATTATGGAGGTTCTCCAGTATTCCCAGTGAGTGAGATAAATTCTGATCAAAGTAGTGGATATTATAATATTCCCGCTACTCAAGATTATTATCTTGTATGGTATAATGAAGGAGGTTCCACAATTGATGTTGATTATACAATAAATTATACAGCTGTAAATGTTCCCGATTTTAGCCCTACTTATGAGACAAACGAAGATGTCACATTTATTGCAACAGATACATTCATTGTTCCAACATCTGGTAATTGGTATTTTTTTATATATTTTGATCCTATGAATTCCCCTGATGAATCAACAACAATTACTTTTGATGTAAGCTATGATACTGGTGTTACCTATCAACAGAGATGGCTTGATATTTCATGGATTTTAGTTGTAATTCTTGTAGTTATAGTCATTATATTAATAGCAGCTGTTGTAGCAAGAAGAGGTCAGAAAAAACTAAAGCTTAAAGCGCCAACAACACCAGAACAAAAAACAACATCGCCATATAAAATCGCTCCTCCTGAAACAGTTCAGAAAGAATTTAATTGCCCGCGTTGCAACGCATCGATAAAACCCGATTCTAAATTTTGTCCTATTTGTGGAGGCAAAATAGAAGGAAGACAACTTGGTACTCCTTCGATAACTACTCCGACTAATGCAAAAACATGTTCTTTGTGTGGAAGTAAACTTACTGGAACAGAGCAATTCTGTAAATGGTGTGGTACTAAAGTAGAAAAATAATAAATTTAAAATTCTTGGGTAATTTTATGAATGAAGGAAGAATTATAAATTCTTTCAACGGTCTTCGTTTGTAAAATCTTTCTACCCACTTTTTTTTATTGTTCCTTTATTTCTTATTAAGTATTCTTAAGAGAATTTATGAAATTTATCGGCTTATAAAATAGCTCTATTCACTGCAATTATTTAAAGGAGGCGGAACTCATTTTCATTCAGAAGATATTTAAGTAAAGAATTGTTAAAAGATCCCATGACTGGAAGATATAAAAAGGTTTATGAACCAATTTGGCGCTCGATCGAAGCCCAAAATGGAAGAGGAGTGCACTTTTGCTTAGGAAAAATACAAGTTCTTTGTCCGGCGTGTGGGAGTCCTTTAGTAGGAGGATACGGCACCCATAAACGAAAAACTAAGCGTGTGGAAACATTTCAATGCAAAAATCCAAATTGTGCACATTTAAAAAAGTTTAAAACACTAAAACAATTTGTTTTGACTACTTCCTATAAATTTCAGGAATTAATAGGAATAAAACTTAAAGAATTTTACGAAGATTTAATGGTAAAGAGTGCAAAACAAAAAACACTCGCAAAAAAATATGGGATATCTGAATCACAAGTCTCTGCACTTAGAATTAAACTTGAACTTGCGATTCACAGAATTAATAGCTTGGATTCGCTCGTATTAACCCCCCAGCCCGATAGAGCCATTGCTATTGATGAAACTTTTCTGAAAATTAAAGGAATGTGCATATATATTATTATTGCTACGGGATATACTTCTCGAAAAGTATTAGGCATTAAGGTCTCAAAAACTCGTACGGAAGATGATATTAGAAAGGTGTTTGATGAAGCAAACCAAAATACTGAGCACCCCATTAACACCGTGAGCTCGGATGCGTTAAATTCAACGCAAGCTATGACTAAAAATCTGGGACGGGAAATCACTCATGTCATCCATCCGCATAAAAAGCCCTTCAAAAAAGCAATAATTAAAAACTATAGATATGAAGGCAATGAAAGAGTGACGGGGATTGTCGGCATTGAAAGTGACTTCTTTAAAAAGCGCGGAAAACGTCAATTCAAATATATGGAAATGAGAGAAGATTTAACTTCTAAACCTCAGAGAAAGAGGGGACGACCATTAGGTTCTAAAACAAAAAAGAAAAAAAAACCTGCAAAATCAAAACAGAAACGCGGTCGCAAGGGGCTTTATACCGTATTTTCCAAAGGAAAAATTGGATATGCGAGTATAGACCCATATCGGGATAAATTAAAGATAAATAAGAGGTTGTCCAGCACGGTGACAGCCGCGCTGAACGCGACATTAATAATATATGCCCTAATGTCGATTCAAAATAATCTTGCAGAAAATATAAATTCTTTCCTCCGTGCTGTTTTACGGTTAACAGGACCGAAAACGATTGAATCCGTGGAGCAACGCATTAGGGCGACTCTAAAAATACGCAACCATCCCGAACTCTTAGAAGACATTTTGATTGAAAGGAAAGTGAGAGCAGAATTTTTATATAACAATCTAAAATTGATAGAGTATGCCGAACTATTAGAAAGAGGGATTATTGTGTAAGATTATAAAAAAAAGGGTTAATTTATAATTCTTCATTCATCTATAAAATTAACCAAATTCTTATTTTTTTTCATATAATCTTATTTCAAATAATAAAAAAAGTGTTTTAATTCAGAAATCTTTTAGAAGTTTTACACCGCATTTTTCACAGTATTCTTGTTCTAAACTCCTTATCCTTTCTCCACAATTATTACAATGACCAAGTTTTTTAAGTATTTTCTTTTTAGTTTTTAAAAGCTCTTGCGCTTTTTTCTCTTCTACATATTTAGCATAATCCTCTTTAGGCTTGATTTCATTCTCAATAAATTCAATTGTGTCTTTTAACCATACGATAAAAATAAATTTTTCAGTGTCTTCAATTGTTTTGAATGATTTAAAGTCAGCAGTCTTTTTATCAGGAGCGTCTATAAATCTCTTAGATCCAATTTCAAGAAAAGTATTATAAAACAAAATACCATCATATATTAAATACTTCATTTCTTTATTTTTTTCCACTTCATAAGCTAAATCAAATCCCGTAGCGCCACGATTAATTAACTTCAATAATTTCTTCAAGAAATCTAAATGTTCAATTAAATCTTTTTTCTCCGTATTCTTATTGTCTATAGGTTTAGGAAGGGGCAGAATTTCCTCATCTAATAAAGTTTTTTTAAAATTTATTTTATATAATCTTTCTATTCTAAATCTTTTTTCTAGTCTTTCTCGTTGAAGGTCGTCCATATCCTTCTAATCCAGATTAATTAAGTTGAAAGATCCTATGAGGTAAATAAGATACAAATATATAAATATATTTATGGTTATGATTGAAAGATCATTGAAATAAAATAATAAAATATGAAGATAACAGTAATAAGCCCTAAGAAAATGAGTTAAAAAGGTTTTTAAAAGGTATAATTTTAAGTTTTTTATATATCAAAAAATAAATTAATTAGCTTCTTGAGGTGGTTTTTCAGTTTCATGGTTTTTAAAAGAAGAATAGATCCCCTTTATCTCAATAAGATCAACTGTCATAATAGTATGATTTAAATGTTTCTTCTCAAACTTTTTTATCTCTAACTGATTAACGGGATTACCAGGGTGAATTACTACATATTCTCTACATTTAATACATGCACGAGCTCTCATAATTATATTTAATATGTTATTTACTAATCATATCAATAAAATAATTGATAAGTACGTAATTCTCCACGATCTGAAAAAGTATACAAATATTTCAAAGTTACGGTTTTTAATTAAAAATGTTATATAATTACGAACATAAATTTTTTATCATTAGATATTACACAATAATCTTTAAACTTTTTATTTCTATATGTTATAAACTAAAAAGCTATCTTTCCATTAAATTTGGAATTGTAGAATCGAAGTATTCCTTTAATTTTGGAATAGAAAGTTTAAAATCTTTATTTTTTAATCCTCTTACTTTAATTTCGGATTGAGGTATTAAAACTCCTATCTTTTTAAGATATACTCCATAATTATTTGCTAAATTCATTATTTTATCAAAATCTTTTGGATCTGTCTCAATAATAAATCTACCATTAGATTCACTGAATAAAAGTTCATCATCTCTTAATTTATCATCAAGACAATTGGTAAGATCTAAATTTACACCCAATTTATTCTTAAAACACATTTCTGCTATTGTTATGATAAATCCTCCTTTATTCACATCATGATTGGCTTTAACTAATTCATTTCTATAGAGTTCAAATATAAAATCCCAAATATTTTTTATTTTAGCCTCATCAACTTTAGGAGGAATTCCCCCTTCAAGATTGTAGATTACTGAATGATATTCTGAACCACCTAATTCGGCTTTTGTCTCTCCTACTAAAAAGATATCATCTCCTGCATTCTTAAAGGGGAGGGTTATTATATTTTCTTCACCTACCAAAAGACCTAAAATCATTATTATTGGTGTTGCTTTAATCGCGGTTTTTTTGGCCTCATCTTCATTATAGAAAGATACATTTCCTCCTACTATAGGAATTCTTAAAGTTCTACAAAAATCATTCATACCTTCAACAGCTTTAGAAAAATACCAAAAAGATTCGGGTATTTCGGGGTTTCCAAAATTACAACAATTTACCATTGCCATTGGTTTAGCCCCATTTGCTATTACATTTCCACATATTTCAACTAATCCCCCTTTAGCGCCTTCATAGGGATCTAAAAAGCAATGTTTAGAATTAACACCAACGCTCGCTGCAATAAATTTATCTGTACCAATTATTCTTAAAACACCTGAATCACCTTCTCCACATTTTACAACTGATCTAACACCCACTTCATGGTCGTATTGTCTGTAGACCCATTCTTTACTACAAATGTTTTCTGATGCTATTAATCTATAGATAATATCTTTAAACTGTAAAGAAGGTTTTGGAGTTTTTTGAGCGAACAATTCATCTAAATAGGAGGGTCGTTTTTCTTGTCGCTTAAAAGTGGGTGATTCAGAAAGTGCTTTTGCGGGAATACTAACTATGGGATCATCTCCATCATAAACTTTTAAAACTTTTGACTCATCAGTTTTCCCTATTACAGCAAAATTCAATTCATATTTTCTAAATACATCAAGAACTATATTTAATCCTTCAGGTTTAACAATGAAAGCCATTCTTTCTTGTGATTCAGAAAGCATTACTTCATAAGAATTCATTCCAGGTTCTCTTGTAAAAACTTTCTTTAAATCTACTTTTGCTCCTGTGTTTCCATCCCCCGTTAATTCACTAGTTGCGCAAGTTAATCCTCCTCCACCTAGATCTTTCAACCCTCTTACATAACCTGTTTTTACAGCTTCTAAAGTTGCTTCAATAATCATTTTTTTGGTGAATGGATCACCAATTTGAACCGCGGGTCTATCAGCTTCAGACATATCAGTTAGAGTACGGGAAGCAAATGTAACTCCATGGATTCCATCTCTACCAGTAGATCCCCCCATTAAAATTACATAATCACCAGAATTATAAGCTCTACTCGGTGCATTTTTAAAATCTTCTATAGTTCCTAATCCTATACATGCAACGTTTACTAAGCAATTACTTTCAAAACTATCATCAAATTCAACTTCTCCACCAATGGTAGGTATTCCCGTACAATTACCATAATCTGCAATACCTTTTACTATGTATTTGAATAGCCATTGTGAATGAGAATTATCTTTTAAAGGACCAAACCTCAATGGATCTAATAATGCTATTGGTCGGACACCCATGCATAAAATGTCTCTTATTATACCTCCAATACCCGTAGCGGCTCCATGATAAGGTTCAATTGCAGATGGATGATTGTGAGATTCAATTCTAAATGCTAATGCATATCCATCCCCAATATCAATTACACCCGCATCTTGACCAGGGCCAGCCAATACATAATTATAATTTTTCTCAGCATCCTCAAACATTCTCAATTTTGGGCGTGATGATTTATATGAACAATGCTCACTCCACATAACATCAAACATGCCTAATTCAGTAATATTTGGATCTCTTTCTAATAAATTTTTAACTTTTTCAAATTCATCACTATTCATTTCTACATATACTTCTTTTCCGTCAATATTCACTCTCGTCATTAAGATAACCTCCGTTTAATGAATTCTACCATGGATTCAAAAAATAATTTACCATGGATTGTTCTTTTTGGGCTTAAAATTGCTTCTGATGCACGTTCTGGATGGGGCATTAATCCAATGCAATTTTGTTCTATATTGCAGATTCCAGCTATATTTTCTAAAGAACCATTTGGATTTGCTTCTCCTGTCAGCTCTCCTTGTTCAGTAGAGTATTTAAAAACAATCTGATTATTTTCCTCTAACTCTTTAAAATTATTAACAAAATATCGTCCCTCTGCATGAGCAATAGGTAAAGCACATACATCACCTAAGTTCATCTTATTAGAAAATGCAGTATTATTGTTTACTACTTTCAAATTTACCCACTTGCAGATAAATTTAAGAGAATCATTACGTAATAAAGCACCCGGAAGGAATTGAGCTTCAGTTAATATTTGGAATCCATTACAAATACCTATTACTGGTCTTCCGTCATCTAACATTATCCGTGCTTCATCAATTGCCGGACTATGAGCAGCGATAATTCCTGCCCTTAAGTAATCTCCAAATGCAAATCCTCCGGGTAAAATCACTCCATCGTATTTAGATTCCTTGAAATGATTATGCCATACTAAATCTGCTTCTACACCCTTAATAACATTTTTCAAAACGTGTACAGTATCTAAATCACAGTTGCTCCCTGCGAATTCGATTACTGCTATTTTAATATTCATAATTTTGATACTTTTAAAATAGTTAGATTTTGAGTAACTGGATTAAAAATTCGGAGATCGTTACACATTTTTTCTACAAGTTTCTTAGCTTGAATTTCATCAGCAGCTTTAAGTTTAATTTGTAAAAATTGCCCTGAACGGACATTAAATACCATGTCATATCCTTTTTTTGCCAAAAGGTCTTTTTGAATAGTTTCTCCTACTGGATCTCTAGCTGCTGGTTTATTCATTAACGTTATTTCTACTTCAAATTCTTGGCGACCCATTTGTGAAAAAAGAAGTTTTATATATTTTTATTAGTTCTTATTAACTTAAAAATAATGCGCATCGACAAAAACGACAAGATCTTATATCTCCTCTATATAATTTAAGTAATCATACTAAACTAAATTCTAAATTTCTTAAAGAAAAAAAGATTATTGAAAGGTGAATTAATTAAATAAAAGATAATAAAATTGAAGAATATAATTTCTTTAATTCATGTTGATCAATCATAAATAACCTAAACTAATAATTACTGCGAGTATTAGAGCTAATAAGCCAAACAATAACGCGTATTTACTTCGCTTGGGTATGATAGTTCCTTTTAGCTCTTCATTTTTTTCTTCCTTATAACTTTTAAGATCTAAGATAATGAATACAAAACTAAGGATAAATAAAGTAAAATCGACAAATAAAAATATTAAATTCAACATAATACGATAAATTACTGTGAATTATTATTTAAATTTTTCTTAAATTCTATAAATAATTGGCTTCCTTTAAACTTTCATAAATCCTTTTTCGAACATCTGAAACTTCTGCTTTAAATTCTAATCCAGTAATTTTTTCATAACTGCTCATGTATCTTTTTGCTAATTCTATTTTAATATTTTCAGAAATTGGAGGAATATCTTCATCCGGTTTTATATCTGGAAAAATTTCAGGATAAGTATCCATAAGCCATCCTCTAAAAATCTCTTTATCTAAAATGTCAGGACTGTCTCCCTTCTCAAACTTTTCTTTATAAGTATCAAGGATCCAGAATCGTGATGAATCTTGAGTGTGAATTTCATCAATAACCATTAATTCACCTTCTTTTAATCCGAATTCATATTTAGTATCAACTAAAATAAGCCCGTTCTGTTCACAATATTTTTCTCCGAATTTGAATAACTTAAATGCAGCTTCTTCCATTTCTTCATAGATATCCTTCTCAACCATTTCTCTTTTTAAGATTTCTTCTTTCGAGAGGTAAATATCATGGCCCGATTCTGCTTTTGTGGATGGTGTTATAACAATTTCATCAAATTTCTGATTCTTTTTCATTCCTTTAGGAGGCATTATACCAGAAGTGGGTTTTCCTTTATTGTAATCACGCCACATACTTCCCGTTAGATATCCCCTTATGACTACTTCAACTGGAACTGTCTTACATTGATGAACAACAGCTACGTTAGGATCTGGAATATCAATAATGTGATTTTTGACAATACCTTTAGTCTTTTCAAACCAGAAAGATGAAACCTGGTTAAGCATTTGTCCTTTAAATGGAATCGTGGTTATTACTCTATCAAAAGCACTTAGACGATCTGTTGCAATAATTATTCTTTTATCTTTTTTTGTATAGTTATCTCTAACTTTTCCTCGATATAATTCCCCTAAGTTAGAAAAGTTTGTTTCTTTTAAGGTGTAGTTTAATTGTTCCCTTATTATAGCATCAATATTCTTAGTAACCATTTTAAATAATAAAAGAAAAATCACTAAAAATTCTTATTATTAATAAAAAAATAAGATTAACCTCAGTCTACATTGACTGAAATTCCGCATTTATTACATCTCTTTGTGCCTCGGAATAAGGAGTTACCGCATTCGGGACAGTGATATCTTTTTTCCTCCTCTTCTACCCATTTTTCAGTTCCTAATTCTTTCCATTGAGGTATTGCCCTTAAAATAACTTTTTTCCCAACAGGAATAGGAAAACGTTCTATAAATTTACAGGGAAAATCATTACATTGATAACATCCATCAATTCCTTTACTCTTGATGCAATCTCTGATAGGGCATGTTTGACAATATCCAAATATATTCTCTTGGTTTTCTGCGAGACATCCCGAACATTTAATATCGTCAACCGTTTTTGAAAACGGTTTGTAGACATCAACAAGTATTTCTTTAAATTTTAAATTATTTTCTCGATCGGCAATATGTATTGCACACACACCGCAATATAGCCCACATGGGGCTAATAGAGCTTTATTTATATCTGTCATTTTATCATCTCAATTTTTTATTTTTTGTAATAAATTCCATTATTGAATTCCTTACTTGAATACTTTTTTTTATTCTTTTGCATTTTGTTTGTAAAAATTTGGCTTAAATCCAAATCTAGAGCATTAATCAAACTTATTAGATAAATGAAAACATCAGCTATTTCCTCTGAAATATTTGTAAGAAGTTTCTTACTATTCCAAATCTCTTCCACTGTGTAATCTCTAAAGAGTAATAATTGAGATAATTCTCCCGCTTCACAATTAATAGCTTGAACTAAATTTTTAGGAGTGTGATATCTATTCCAATCACGGGCTTCTACAAATTTTTTTACTTCTTCCTTAAAAAATGAAATTGTTGTGTCAAGATCATTTAATTTATGATTTTCATTCATATTATATCTATTAGAGTGTTTATGAGAAATTTATGTAATATTTATTTAAGTTTCCTAATAAAATTACATATTAATTCATTAACTACCTCTTTTCTCTGAGCCGGAGCAAAATGACCTGCCATATCAATAATTTCTAATGTGGAATTTGGAATCATATTATGTAATTTTTCAGACATTTGTTCTGGAGCAAAATTATCAAGTCTTCCACCAATAATTAAAGTAGGACAACTAATCCCAGATGGATCATATTCCTTTATTTCATGTATCATACGGAAAATTTGATCCTCAATTTGCATGTATAAATCATCTTTAGTGAGATTTAATCCCACTAACGTATCTGATAAAGCAGTAATTATATAAGGAATTGTCTTATCTAACAACTTTTCAACAGAATTCGCTACTACATCCAAAAAATTCATTCGTATAAAATATGGGAGTAGATTATAAAAGATATTCCTTATAACATTATCAATCATTATATACCCTGAATTTAGTAAGATAAGAAATTTAATATTTTCAGGGTGTTTCATTGCAAATCGCTGAGCAATCCCCCCACCCACTAATGAGTGTCCTATGATGCCGAACTTATCTTTTATCCCCAAGAATTCTAATAAATCCCCTAAATCTCTAATTAAATCATCCCTGAGATTCTTAGAAAGAATTAATTCCTTTGGATGGTCACTTCGACCATGACCGAGTGCATCAAAAGCGACAACTCTGTAAAATTTTCTTAGTACTTTAATTTGATGTTTAAAAAAAAATGCAGATGAGGCAAAACCATGCAATAGGATAATAGGACATTTCTGGGATGATTCAGGATTGATGTCCTCGTAATAAAGATTATATCCATCTTTATTCGTGAAAAAGGGCATGGTTATCAGTTTTATCTTTTTAATTAAACATTATACAAATATTTTATGGTGAAGTTAATTAATCAAATCTGAGTAATATATTTTCGATAATGAAAATAATCCATAAATTTAATATTTTTCTACTCAATTTAGAATTAGGATTTTACCTGTGGGCGCCGATTTTATCTAACAGTTTGTAGATGATGGGGGATAAGGTACAGCAATAAGGACAAATATACTCTTCTAAAATTACAAAACATTTTAAAATTGAACTAAAAGCTTGGACTTATTTAGAACAATATTCTGGAAACTTATGGGTAAAGGCTTGTTAAGTTCACTAATCTTAGCTGGTATTTTCTTGGATTTTAACATAATTTAGTAAGGATTTTGTTTTTGGGATATGCTATAATTTGTTTTATTTAATTAATTTCAAATGACTGTGTGGGATTAGTAATCTTCGGGTTCGTTGTTTTTATGTGCTGGATTTCCATACACTCATAATATCCTCACAGCTATACTAAATTTATGAAGTGTGGGTGAGAAATCTATGATCTTCATGTTATAATACACTCTAAACCTAACCTATAAAAAGAAAAATAAAAAAAATTAAGATTGATTAAATAGCTTATCAATCAACCTATATACTTTATTGCTTGATTTACAACTGTTAGCATGATTCCTATTCATTGAGCAATCAGAACAAGGAGAATTTAGGCAATTGTTCGAAAGAATAAACTTCAAAAAGCTTTTTTTAATAAACATTTTCTTGATACCTCATTTTTTAATTCTAATAATTTTCAAATATAAAAATAAAAAAAAATGGGAGTTAGGATTTAATTTTCTTTACTTTAACAATTTCAAATGAATTAGATATGTATTCTTTGGGGAGTTCTACATTTTCAGCTTTAATAACTGCCTCTTGTTTGTTCTTGACTTCAAAAATGTATTCCAAATTTACATTCACAATAACGCTATATTTCATCTGGTTTTCACCATGATAATTTGCCTTCTTTGATTAAAATATTGATAAACAGAGCTTTATCCTCATTTGAGAGGTCTTTGAATTTCTTTTGATAGTCGGGGGATAACTGCTGTTCTACTATCTCAAAACGGGAGGGGTGAAATAAGGGATCATACAGCTCACTTTCATCATCTTTTCTGGTTTTGGGTTTTTTCATTTTTGATTTCACACTCTTGTTATAATTAAATAAAATTAAAAGGGGAGAGGTTCTCCCTTTCGGATTTGGACATGAATTATTATATTTACCCTAATGATCATCAGGGTAAGAATGCATTTTTGGAGTTTTGATTTGGATTCGAAGCGATCACTTCTCAGATCATCATATAATGTAAAAAGGTACTCCAATCCTAACGAGCTTAATTTTGGCTTTCTGTTCATTTTTTTAATGCCTCATTTTTGGTTTTTAATAGATGGTTAATTCCTCAAATTCGGATTTATTGAGATTTAATTTGTGAAAGTCAATCTCATTGTAAAAAAATACTAACAAGGATCGAGATTTAGTTAATGCTAAAATGCATAGGGATTGAGCTTGGTCGTGGTTTTCACACTTTGTAATAGTCTTATTATCATAATTTACTACATAATAGCACATTTTCTTTATCACATCCTTTATTTTAAAAAAAATTAAAAAAATAATTGCTCAAATTGTTTGAGCTTACCATTTACAGAGTCGGCATGATTCTCCAGTTCATCTTTAAGCATGATTAAATATTCTCTAATTTGCTTGTATTTTTCTTGAGAGATCTTCTGTTCTCCGTTTTGAATCTCCATTACTTCTACTGTATCAAGATTAGAGATAGTTTCATAAATTTCATGTTGCATTTGCTCAGGCGTGAGATCTAAATTGGGTTCACTACTCCACACAGTTATAACAAATTGTTTTTTCACTTTTGGTTTTCACTTCTTTTTTTTTTTAAATTTTATGTTAATCTATAATTTCAATAATTTTGAGAAATTGGGGGGAGCTGCGGTCTTGAAATTGATAAATGTAGATATTTCCCTTTCCCGAAGTCATCGAGCAGATACAACTTATAGCGTTCTCAATAGTATCCGCACTGCAACACAAATGGTTGCTATTTTCCCATCGTGCCTCATATCCCATCTTTATTCATCTCCTCTGTTTGTGGTGTTAGTTCTGGATCTGGCGTTCCAATATGGATCAAATTAGAAAAATATTTAGAATCACAGTTATAGCATACTGCTTGACGGATATAATTGACATCTGGATTTTCTCCAAGTTCAATTAATAGAGGCACTTTCTCATTTTCAATAGGACTATTACAGCTATCGCAAATAATTAAATCGTTAGGGATTGGAATTTCAGTAAATAACTTCTCGATTCCTTCTGAGAAATCAAACATTTTCATGGAACGATTTTGGAAAAAGGAATCGGTTCGAGAGGCATAATAAATAAAAGTATCAGGAAGCTGGTCTAAATTTTGCGGTCCTTTTACTAATTTTCTTTCCATAATTTTTTATCCCTCTCATACATTTCTTAGATGATCATATACTTCTTTCATAACCTTATCATAAAGGTCTTTATTAGTTAGGATTCTGAGAAGAAAGGTATTCGAATCTTCCATTAACTGCTTAATCTCATCATCGGTTAAGTTATGTTCCCGTATATAGTCGGCAAATACCTTATTCTTCTCTATTAATTCCAAATACTCATTTTTCATCATTTTTTTTTATCACTTCCTTTTTTTTAATTTTTAATTTTAAATAAAATCTAATAGGCTGGTGTTCTGCCTTGAAATTATTTTTTTATTGATGGCAATATGCGACTCAACAAGAGATTGAGATTGAGATTGAGATTTCGAGTCTAACAGTTTAATTGCATCATGGATTAACATCTTTTCTTTAGCTACTTCATCGGCACGGTTGTAAATTCGGCATTTTCGCTGAGTGCGTTCATCTGGTCTCCGAGCTGACCATTTATGCATAAGTTCCGTACTTTCTTTTTGAAGCTTGGCTAACTCTTTAAGAAGTTGTTCCCTAGTAAGTGAGCCATATAACCGCTGTATGAGATCATTTCTTTTTTTGGTGCTTTCTTCGGTTTCTTTTTCAAATTTGGCTTTCAAACGAATGTATTTCTTTTCAAACATAGGCACAAACTCGATAAGGTCGGAAAAATCGTTTTTTTCTTTTGCGATTTGTAAGCCTTTTCTGAGGATTCCGATTGAACTTCTTTCCAAAATTCCCTTATTGGTGTTAATAAGGTTTTCTGCTCTCTGGATTAACTCTTTCTCTTTTTTGTTCATTTTTTTATCACTTTAAAAAAAATAAATATTAAATTTGGGGTTTTAATTCCAACGTTCTGGAAATATTGGATTTTTGTTATATGTCTTTTTTATATATTCCTTAATCTCGTCGAGTGAGTTAAACATCTTGATTTCTCCATAACAATTTCTCCCTTCATAATAATAAATGTCTAAATACCATCTGCTTGTATGAAGTCGCTGACTCTCTCCATGATGGTATCCAATTGCTAAATGAACTTCCTTCTCGGTTTGTCTAAAGTCTTGGGTTTCGGACACAATAAATCTTTCGGGTTCTTTCATGTGTAAACAGGGGTATTCGGCTTTTTCCCATGCTCTGTTCTCAAACATTAAGGTTTCCAAACTTTTAGTTTCCATTCTTAACATCACATTTTTTTACTTTGGTTTTTATTTATTGCTCTAAGTCTTAAGAGATAGCTTTTCTCAAGTTGGGCATATATTTTAAACACTAAGGCGTTAAGGGTTTCCAATTGGCTAATTTCTTGGGATATTTTGTGGCTTTCTGATCCTCTGTTATTTCTCTTATAGCTTGTGAGATATTGAAGGGAATCTAAAATGAAATTGTGGACTTCTTCAAGTAATTTCGTATTGCGTTTTAGCTTTGCTTGTTTTAACAGTTCGGTTAATCTCTCTATTGTATTCAAGCTTGCTATCACTTAAGACTTTTATTTTTGGTATGAGAAATAATCATAATTCTTATTTAAATGAAATTGGGCTTAAGAATTACTGAACATCAATTAGAGGGCTTCTATTATTAAAGATTAGACAATTTAAGAGGTGAATTGTGGTCTATTTCTATAAGGCTTAGGGGGTTGGGTATGTTGAGAAGTTGCTCCAGCAATTAAATCACTCCCTCAAAATATTCTTAACGAATACCTAACAAATCCTCAAATGTTAAAAATTAATGAAATAATTATGAAAGCTCTAAAATGTGAAGAATAATTGAATTTAATAATTTAAATGAGCTTTTTATACCTATGATAATCTAGCCAATTCCAAAAAAGTCTTTTACTAAAAGCAGGAGAACAAATGTGGAAACACGAAAGGCATTTGAAAAAGTTCGAAGTTTTGTAGATTGGGAATATAAAGAGAAACGCCCTAAATCTGTTAAGGCATTGCGTGTAAAAAGTAAAACAGCATTTACCATAGGAGCACTCCCTGACTATCAAATGAGAAGTCATGGACCCATAATTTTTGTTGTTGTCTCCGATTATGGAGATAATCTAACAGTATATTTCTTTAATCGCTTTGGAGATAAGTTAGGAAGTAAGAAATATGAGTCTACTCCTAAATTTAGAAAAGAATTAGCAAAGTCTACTACCTTAAAATACCATCTGCCTAAAGAAGAAAAAATAATATATGAAGATACTACTTCTGTTCTCCAAAAAGAATTCTCTAAACTACATCAACAACTTAATCATAAACTAGGAATTTCTTATAAATATCCATATGCTCCATTAGTGGATAATACCCTAAAATTTACAGTAAATAGTAGGTGTGGATGCAAAAAAATAAAAAATGAGCTACATATTCCTTCTGATTTGAAAGAAAAAGGATATTTCGAAATTACAGCTATATTTGAATGGTTTCATTCATATCTTATGCTTATCATCTCAACAACTGAAGATGCAAACAATGAGCTCATAATATCCGAATTATCACTATTATTAAGTGCAGTATATATTCCTGAACATGCAAAAAATATCTTAAAACTAATAAATATTGACTATAAAATCGAGATACGAGGACAGCAATTCAATTTAACACAATCCATGAAAACTGTATTAACTTCTCTAACTGAAATTCCTCAAATGCAAAAATCAGAATTGAGATTTTTATTGAAACGATATATAGGAGTATTAGAATTATTAAAGAAATATGAAATACAATTTTCTCTTATTGAAATCATACAATTATTCGTTCATTCTTGCGAAGTATTCAATTCGAATAATGATACTTATGTTCTTTATAATAGTAAAGAGGAAGATATTACCGGTTACTTTTATTTCAGGATTTTCTCACGATCACTTGAATTGGCAAAACAGCTCGAAATGGAAGAATTGGCATATAAAACGTTCTTTTTCACTACTATTTTTGGATTAACCATTTTAGATTCAAAGGAAATTGAAACTATAGATAAGTCTTTAACAGAAATAATTGATAATACACAATCAATGATGAATAATCCAATAGTTTACTCACAAATAGGAAAAATCGATAATCTTGCTTCAGATATACTTTCTAAATACATCGTATCTCAACTTTCTCTAAATATACAACATGCAATAGAAGGTAATGCTCTAAATGTAATATTGGAAATTCAAAATCCTACCAATTATCCTCTTCAGGATTTTAGCTATAAATTATCATGGAAACCACAAAATAGGATAATGCTAACAACCTCAACTGATATATCAAAATCTCGAGATCTACACGAAAGATTAAAAAGAAATTATTTGTTTGATATTCAAAATAGAGGTTTAATTACCATATCATGTGTAATTGCTTTTAATGACCCTTTAATTTCTGAAAAAATAATAAAAAAATCTGTCATTCTTGATAAAATAAATATTAATTAAAATGATTAATTTGAGTAATGGTGAGATTGATAAAGCAATTAGAGAACTAGATCCTGAAATCCAAAAACTGTTAGGTAAGAAAGCTTATGAACAATGGTTGCGAATTTTAAGCATTGTAAGGGAAGGAAGAGAATTTTTCTATTCTACTATTTAAATTTTTACTTCAATTAGATTTCTAATTTAGATTAAAGTTCATAACCACAATTTATACAAAAGCGTTGACTTTCTCGTATTATTTTATGACCGCATATGGGACAAGTTTTAATATCCCTTGTTAAATCTGACTCTTCATTATATAAATGCAAGTCTTCTTGAGAGGGTTCCAGTAGAGGTAATCCGGATTTTTTTCGCCTAATACTAACTATTACAACTACAGAGATTACTGCGATAGTTCCGACAGCTATAATAGTAGGGATCAAAAAACGAGTATCTGATGGTGTTCCATTAGGATTATTATCAGGGGGGATATCTACCTCAAGCCAAGCATTAATCTGATCGAACTTATCTTGATTTAATCGAGTGCCCATATTCGCATATATTCCGTTTTCAAATTCATACGCATTTATTGATAAAATATAAAAGTTTCCTCCCGCTTCCTCCCACACAGGACCACCACTCTGCCCTGGAGCAGAATCCATCCAGTACCAATGATTAAAATTATCAGCATCATACCCGATGTCAGAATCATAATACATATTTAATCCTAAATCTAAGTCACCCGGATACCCCGCAGTATACAATGTTCCCGTATAAATAAGATCAAGGGGATCAGCGGTTTTTCTTCCCATCCACCCTGTCTGATTGCCTATGGTTTGATCAAGGGTAACCACCGCCCAATCATGTTGTACCATTGCAGATTGAGTCCACTCTGTATACGTTCGAAAATAGGTGGCATATGCATGACCGAAGGGCTCGTAAGAACCATTCATCCCCGGTACAACCTTGATTTCACTTACCCATCCCCCATGGTCATGAAAATAGATACAATGACCGCATGTTAAAATATGGAACTCATCGAGCATGGCACCAGATCCGATCCATTCAGAATCATCCTCAGCAGTTATAAATAATTTGCAAATGGTGCTCCATGGATAACTTGAAGTTACATTAATTTGTTCTCGATCATCAGGTGGAAATGGATACGAAAGCTTAAGCGTATCAGCATGAATGGAACTAATATCATTAAAATTACCTAAAAAAGGCTGACTAATGGTTTGAGGTGACGATGTTCTGAAATTATCACTTTTCTCTTCCGTTCTTGTAAGAAGATTATAACCAATAGTAGAAGAAGAACTTTTTAATAAAAAACTGGTCTCGTTTGAAGATATGTTTTTATGAATAAAGAAAAGTGAACCATACGCATAAATAGATGAACAAGAAAGAACTAACATTAATACTCCAAAGATTAATTTCTGATTATATACAACTTTCAATACAAATTACCCTAGCGATTCTTACATTATCATATCACAGCATTGTAATAAATTTTATAGTGCATGAACTTATAATCTCTCATAAAGCAATAGGTGACTCCTACCAGCCAGACCTAATAGGAAGGTCAAAACACAAATAGGCGGAGGGGGGCGAAAATCAGAGTGTAAGAATTTACACTACCAAAAGACAAAAATCCAGGGTAGCTGGTAGAAGTCAATATTGTGTTTTTTATCTTCCCTCCCAGTAATATAAGACTAGTCTAATTTTTAAATTTTACACTGAGTTAGCTTTTCATTTCTCTCCTGTTTAAATTCTGCAACGTTATATCTGTTTTTATCCATTTTTCAATCTAATTTAATTCTTAATTGAGAATAATTTCGGAAATCATCATAAATTCTTGAAGGATCTCGACGGGTAGTAATAAAAGAAACCTCTCTATCATTGAGTTTGTCAAAGATTAAATTACTAAACACCTCTTCAAGCTGGACATTATATAGGTAACTTTTATCCCCATAGACTTTTTCTAATTGTTCTTTGGTGAGAAAATAGCTTTCTTGCTCACATTCTTGATAATAATCTCTATTAATACTATACTGCCTTTTATAATCCTCATAAGGTGGTTTATTAAGGAGATCATCTGCATCTTGCAATACAACAATTCCAGATGGTATATTACAATTATTTATAGGCATGTGCTCTTTAACTGCTTGAAGTAGTAATGGAACTAATACCTTCTGATAACGGATATCACATTCTGAGAGATCAATACATACTTTTTTCCCCTCACTCCATAAGCTCAACCATCGAGGGGTATCCAAGTGCATCCACAAAGTTCGTTCTAATATGGGATCTTCTTGAATGAAATCAATTGCCTTCTCTATACTCTTTACATTACTCTCATTAAACTCTTCATCATAGGGGTTTTTAATTAAGTATTCCTTCACGTCAGTTAATAAGTCAACTAATGAACTAGGGAATCTGCATATCTTATAATGCATGAGGACTATCCCTATAATGATTCTCACCTCAAAATGAAAGCCGAATAGTGCATTGATAATACGTTCAAAATGCTCCCTATTCACTTCGCTTAATGCATTCCCGTAAAAATACGGTATTTCCAAATCTTGATTTCCATATTCATACACTCTATCAAGATGATAAAGATGAGTATCTTCATGTGAGCTTAACTTGATCAATAATACTCCAACGTCGGGAACTCTCGTATAAAGTTGGTTTGATATATGAGATAATAATGCACTCTTCTCAGTCTGGTCTTTGCCGTAAATTAGAATATTGTACTTGAAATATTCCAGAGGAATATTCTCGATTTCTAAACCACTACTATAATCATGCACATACGTGCCAAGATTTATCCTAACCGCCATGATTATTATCTTTCCTCATTCATTTTTCTGATTCTTTCATTTATTTAGTTATAAAATATTAAAATTAGTATATTTAAAAGAAAAAGCAATTTGAGTGGAACTTATTTTTTTAATTTGTTTTGCCTTCAGGTATGTTCACCTCTAACACTTAATCATAATTGATATTTTTATTCTGCACTAATCTGTAATTTTTTCTCGACGACTCTCGAAATAATTCTTGTAGATCCTAAGCGTCAACCTAGCGATCTCTGATTGAGAATAATTATGCTCTTCTAAAAAGAGTAACAGTGCGTCTAAAAGACCTTTCAAATCGTCAAAAAGCTCGATTGCTTTATCACTTATAGAATTAATTAACGTTCTAGTGTCGTGTGTAAATATTTTTAGCTGAGTTCCTGTATCATCGAGCTTTTTCAGGGTGTCCCTATCTAATTTAACTGCTATAATCATTTTTACCCCTATTCGAATTTAATTTAATAAAAATTCTTGTCTTAAGAGCGAAATTGCTCTCTTTCTATACTTTGATGGTAATAACTCTATTTCAATACCACGATTATCATGAAAATCAGCAGGAGTATGGGAAAAAAAGGAAATTGTAATTAGGAGTGCTTTCGTTATGAGCACTTTATTATTAGTTTCTTTTAATACATTCATTAATTTAATTAGCAAAAAACTGATTGGAAGTTCTTGATTCTCATGATCAACAATTTTCTTATAATAATAATCCCAGATTCTTGAAATACAATCTATTTCTGAACCATTAAAATCAAAATCTGATATAACCCTCAACCCCGTGTAATCTGAAATATTTGTCACTAATTATTGTTTCTTTTATTATGGGTATAAATGGGAATGTTTATATATAAATATATCTATTTCGATCGATTCATGAATAGTTGTGAAAATTTATATATAAATATGCTTATTTAATATGTAGGGATAAAATGGTGGTTTAAAGTGTCTAAAAAAGAGGAAAAAAAGAAAAAAACATACAAAAGAAAACACATTCCTGAAAATAGTCTCACGATAATTTTTAAGTTTGAATCACAAGAGAAATTACAGGCATTCATACAAGATGAAAAATACCTTAAAATTTATGGAGAACTTGTTACGGCTGCACACCAAAAAGGTGTTGCCTCAATTGATAACTTCACTAATCCCTAATAATATAACAAAAGGTATTCTTAATATGGAAGATTCCTCTCAAACAAGAACAACTGAAAGAAATATTTTAATCGAAATGTATCAATTTGCCTTAGAATTATCTAATAGTCAAATTCCTAATTTATATGAGCTTGGACATTACTTAACAGATAATCTGATTTCAAAAATATGTATGGTTGTCGCTAAAGAGTCTGTTGATAATTTCAATTCAACTTCTTATGAGAAAAAAAAATTTCCACAATTATATAGAGATACATTAGAAAAATATTATCCTGATGCTCTTAAATATGAGGATATTTCAGACCTACATACTAAGCGAAATTGGTATCAACATAAATTTTGGTCAATTGAACATCATTTTAATAGACAATATGCTATTGATTACATTAATAAAGTAAAGGAAATAATGATTTCTATCGGGATAATAAATAATGATGATACACAACCAACTAACTATCTAAAAACACTAAACCCCGATACAATAACGGAATTAATTAAGGCAGCTACTCGTTCTACCACTCCAATACCCGACTCATATGATGATTTTAAGAGTATTTTAAGGCATATACTGAAAAATTATATAATAAAATATTATAGAAATGTCATAAACAATATAAAGGAACCGAAGATAGATCGAAGGATTAAGAATTTAGTAAATAAATTGATCGAATTAAACGATTCTCAAGCTAAAAATTTTATTGATAAAAACGGGAGTGTTAGACATAACCAAATAGTTAGCGATTGTCTTGAAATTAGCTATGAAGAACTCAAAGAAAAACTAAAGAGAAATGAAATTGACACTACAGATACAAAGCGATCATTACCAGTGTTAGCAGGTGATCTTGCATTAATCTTTCATAATAAATATGAATCATCCTTGCGTAATGATCATAATTATGTTAGAGATATACGCGGTGAATTGGCTGTAATTATCGGGTATTATGATTATATTAAGGAACCATATAATCCTACACGTTTTAAAAATGCACTTACAATTTTAGAGACCCATGGATTAATACAGCAGTCTGGACCTGAATTTGAAACAAGTGACAGCCCAACTGAATGGAAGATATTAGACCCGTCTAGGCTGAATGAATTCGTTAAAAAAAATTCAATAAATTACATACTAAGAAATGTAATCTAGATTTTTGATTAGTTTTAAAGAAAAAGATGCCAAAACGCAAGCACCTCTAGAATCTTCAAACTATGATTCTAATCATATATTTTTATTAATATAGCAACTTTTTTAATAATTGGACGAAAGAAAATGAAACCAAAAGCAAAATTAAACTTGGAATGGTTATTTGATTATAATAAAGATAAAACCAATTTTATAAATTTTATAGACGCTAGAGGAGGAAATTGGGCTGAATCCTTATCCAAAATAATTCAGAATCTGAAAAGTAAAGGGGTACAAGGCATTCAAGACAAATTTAAAGATCTGGGATATAACATTGATAATGCTTATACTCAATTAAAACCGAGATTCTGTGAATTAGAAGTTGGAGATTTTATATCGAGTCAAGGAGAAAAAGTATATTTTTTAGAAGGTCAAAACTTGCCTGATATGATTTCAGGAACAAATAAATTTGATAAAGTGTGGGAGATTTCTACAATTTTTGACTCTCCTGAATTAAAAAACCTTTGGATTGAAGCAGATAAAATAATTAGAAATTGGAACCAAAAAGTTAGATGCGATATTAAGCTAAGCGTAGGACTTTCAGGATTTAGACCAGAAAAACGATATCACCATACTTTTAATAGAATAGTTAAATGTAGTTTGACTGAATTAAAAAACTTCGATCCAACAACATTAGAACCACATCATCTAGAAATAGTTAGGTCTCCAATGATTTTTTATCAATTAGAATTAAGTACTACCTCTTTTTCAGGGATTTCAACAATGATGGAAGGAGGGATTGAAGAGATGGCAAATTTAGTAACTCAAGAATATATTGATTCATGGGTTTCGCAATTTCAAGATAGAGTATTGAAGAAATCAAAACAAATGATTAATAATATTCGAAAAATAGAAAGTCTTGGAACTAATAAATGGGAAAAGGATAATTATCGCTTGATTACATTAGTCTCAGATGCGGATATATTTTATCATCAATATTTCTCTCAGACATGCTTTGGCTCATTGGATATTCACAAAACTAAAACTATCGGTGACCCTCGAGTAATTGGAATAAAGTCATCAAATCCTTGGTTTAAATATGTTAAAGAAAATTTTTCTGATGATTATGGGAACCCTTTAAAGGAACCTAATGGTGTATTCTTAGATAAAGAAACTGAAGAGATTCACGGAATTCTATTCATTTCATCAAATCGAAGGCCAATAGACTATAAGTTTTTAGCAAATCCTTTTGTGAAAAAAAATAATAATCCTAATTTAATTAAATATTTACCAAATTCGTGATAACTATTCAATATATAAATTCTAACCTGATTTTTTGATCTAATTCTTAATAATATCCTTTTTTATCTCCTCCGGAAATGTTTTCATTTGTATTTTGGAAGCAAATATTCCTAGGATTAATTTTAAAATATTACTATGTAAAAATCAGAAATTTTTAGTGCTATTATGTGTTATATTCTGATTTACTATCATTTAAAGCAATATGTATAATAGTCAAAAATACTATTTTTTTCGATGTTCTAACTGCTTATGAAAGCTCAAAATATAAAGCAAAAAAAGAAAATTAAACTATTTATTGAAGGAATGATTCAGAAATTTGAAAATTCTATTAAAAAGATAAGGAATCTACTTACAAAATATTTATTACCTTATATTTTTACACTAGTATGCATTTTTTTATTGGTAGTTGTTGATATCTTTATTCTTATATATCCCCAATCTAAAACAATTAGTGAATTTACATCAATATTTACACTGTTAATATCAATTGGTTTTTCCGTTTTTGCGTTGTCCCTAACCATATATACATTTATTTTAAAACTCACACACGGTCAGACAATTGGGAAATATATCGTTTCTGATATTAAAATAAAAAGAATTTGTAAAATTTTTTTCTTTTTGATGTCTTTATTGATTGTAAATTATATAGTTATTCTTATATTCAACTTGCAAGTAAATTTAATTGCTATTATATTATGGGCAATGATTTTTATCATCATTATCGTATTTTTATTAATAAAAGTTATTCTTAAGATGGTTTCGGCAACAACAACAGAAGATTTTTCAGTTTATTTTATAAGACAGGCAATGAAAGTCAAAAAACCATTTTTGAAGGAGTATAAAAAATTTATTGATAGAGAAATGCCCAAAATCACAAGCAATCTTAACCAGTTTGAAGAAAATATGATGAGAGAGAGGATTATATATGATTTATCCAAAAAATTATTGGATAGAGAAAAATATGTTCAGTTGCACAAAGATGCATTAAATATATTGATAGAAATGCAAGAATCTACGAAATCCATTAATAAGAAAATATATGAGGCTATTGGTCGATTTTTAGTACCTCCCCACACATTTGGATTAGGTTCCGATTTTATCAGAGATAATATTGTCATTCCCGTGAAATATTTATACAAAAAGTATCCCGATTTTAACAAGGGATTTTTGTGGTATTTAGAAAGTTATGTTATTGGAATACTTGAATCTGAATTATTAGATACGAGAATGCTTAGTGATATAAGACAATTGCTTCCAGAAATAGAGAACATCGGTTATATATCAGAATCGATAATTTTTGATGAAACAAATGATATATTGTATCGGATTGCCAAAAAAATAACCTCTTTAGATAAAAAGGTAGATGGAAACATATTTTATCATATTAAGGATGGTATTATAGAAGATATAATCAATATGGTATATAAGAGTAAAACTATCAAAGTTGATATTAATGCATATCATAGAACTACACTAATGAATAATACAATTATGTCTCGACTTCGAGATTTGTGTCAATTAGATATATCTTGGCGTTATAAAACAAATATCATCAATAAATGCATTGAAATAGTTAAAACAATTAGCAAATCGAAAAGTTATAATTATATGTATGGTTTTTTTTCGCCATTTCAAGATATGTGGGAAAGTCTGTTGAAGGAAAAGCAAATTTTAGAATATAGAGAACAGCTAAGGAAGTTACCTGGCTTACATCCTTTCACTCTTATTCCCTATATCCTTGATGTCGTGGATAAATTCATAGATATGACATATGATAATACGATCTTTGTAATAGAATCAAAACAATATGCAATATCTTACTTCCCATTTATGAAACAAGTAAATCGTATTATGATTAATTTGGCGTTTGAATTATTCGATGTATTCCAATCCGCAAAAAATGATGAAATAAAAAACATTGCATTAAAAACTCTTCAATATACTTATGATAAATCAGTCGAACTTGGTGAAAAATTTGAGTCTGTAGAAAATTTTGATTTAATAAATTATATTGCTTGTCCAATTACTATTGGTCATTTCCTCCTTACATGTGCAGTAGTAGATGGAATTGAAGACGGTTTAAAATATTTAGAAAATTGTACAAAGCTAAAATTTGGAATTAAATGCATTTTCGGAATAAAATTTATAGTATATTTATACAAAAAAGCAAATGATAAATACAACATTACTAATGAAATGTTTAATACTCTGATCAAAGACAATATAAATGAAATAAAATCTGTTTTTTTTAGATCAGCGATAGAATATGAAAAATTCAAAAATGGATCAATATCTATTCATCGTTCACCTTTACACAACATAGACGATTTTTCCGATTCTATCGAATGGAGGTATGGAAAGATTGGAAGCAAGGGGATTATGATATCAAAGCACATTAATCAAATCTTACTTATGCTTTCAGATAATCTATATCAACAGGAAAGGATCTCGTTTATTCAGCAAATAACAAATTAAAGGAAAAAATGTAGAATTAATTAATTATAGAATAAGCATTATTTACACAACTTGTGTATATGACATGATGTATATATGTTAAAAATCTTTTCTCTTACTTTCTTTTCTCATTCTATGTTTTTAGGTTACCGGATATGTCTAATTAAGAATCCTCTAATCTTTTCTATTAAAACTTCTCTGCATTTAGGATGCGACCATTCTTCAGCATTGAATAGATTTTCTTCGTCTGCTCTTATGTGAAGCTATAAATGCATAAGAATAACACGTATACTCGTTTTTAACTCTCTAAAATTCTGAATTTTACTAATCTTATTGAAAGTCTGATTAATAAGCTCACTTCGAGCCTTTTTTACTCACTCACTCTTTTCATACATTGCATTAAGACAATAGATTTTATGGCATATAAATCGGATGAGAGTTGTAAATTGTAGTTTGGTTCATTTTACATTACTTGAGCTAATAATCTGATTTAGAGCATTATAATTATAGATATAATCCATTATATAACGCAGATTTGGGAAGATTAATATTATATAATGCTAAATCATCGATTAATGTGAAAAATTAATGCCAAATTTTGATTTAAACTGGGCTGATTTACGTAGTATAAATGGTTCTTAACAAAATGGATTTGAAGAATTATGTTGTCAGCTAGTGAGATATGAAGATTTACCTGTAGATTCCAAATACTTTAGAAAAAGAACTCCAGATGCAGGGGTCGAATGTTATAGCAATAGCTTTAATAGATTTCTTAATAGCGCAATTACTATGATTCTTCTTAAAGAAAGAAAAATAAAAAGATAAATCCACTTTTTAATAAAATTTGATTTAGAAATTTATTAATTTGATTTATACTGTCTATTTTTCCATTGAGATAATAATGTTTTTTATTTATAAGTTTTCTATATTATTATAATAGTGTCAAAAATTATAGACAAAAATAATTCAATATTTATAGGAGAATTTTATGGGAATCATTGGGAATGACGATGATAAAGATACTAATTCGTTTATAATTGGAAAATTGGTAGAATCAGAGGAGTTATTAAATCTTGACATTTCATTTCCACATGTCATCCTTATCAGTGGAAAGAGAGGAACAGGCAAATCTTATTCATTAGGAGTAATAGCAGAGGGGTTGTTAGAAACCTCACAATTAGTACTTCTAACGGATACCATGAATATATATTGGACAATGTTTAAGAAAAATACTCAGAATGAATCTAAAAATCTGCCAAACTATGAGTTAATTTCAGAAGGACTTCCTATCAATCTAATAACTATCAAAAGTAATGATGACTTTTATGAAACAGTTCAAACCGAAACCAACCTTGTTCGAATCACCAAATTAATTTTATTACCATCAGAGTTATCTCCATCTGAATGGTGTGATATGTTTGATCTGAGCATCAATTCGCCAATGGGTATGGCGTTATTTGATGCTGTATCAATAGTCTCAGAAAAAAGTTCGTTTAGTATTTCAGATATTGTTGCAAAACTAAATGAAACCGAAATTGCCATTGGAACATTAAAAGCTCTTGAACGGAGGTTAAAGAGTGTTGAGCAATGGGGGCTTTTTGGAGAGAAAGGAGTAAAGCTAAATGAACTTATGGATAATAGGCATATTAATATTCTTGATTTAGGTATAATTCCAAGAGGATTTGGTGGTGGGATGAGGAATGTCCTTCTTACAATTTTAATAAGAAAGATCATGAATAATCGAGTTAGAATTCGCAAATATGAAGAATTAGCAGAAATAAGTGATAATGCCTACTTGTATAAATCAAAGATTAGAAAAGGACTTCTTCCTCTATGGTTATTAATTGACGAAGCACATCAATTTGTACCTCGTAAAGGCACGACTGTCTCCAAACCAGCTTTAATTACTTGGGCTAAAGAAGGGAGACAGCCAGGATTAGGACTAGTAATGGCGACTCAACGCCCGGGAGCATTAGATTCAGAGATATTAAGTCAATGTGATATTATTATAAGTCATAGGATTACTCTTAATCAAGATTTAAAAGCTTTAAATGATCTTTCTCAAAATTATATGACTCAAGAACTTCGTTATGCGATTGGTGAAATAAAAGGAAGAGGGAAAGCGATTATTATGGATGATATTACAGAAAAACTAATAAAGGCTGAAATCCGTCCTCGGAAAACTTGGCATGGTGGAGGAGAAAGAAAGATAAAGAAATATTGAGAGCGTAAACGTATGAGAGACTATCTTAATTATAAATACAAAATAATATATTCAGAACAATTTAGACTTCCTAGTATAAAATTTTTATTGAAATTATTTTCAAATAAAAAATCTCTATCTAAAAATGATTTAACTTCAAAGTGCATTCCATCTTCATATTTTAATAGCAAATTAACTTTAGAAAAATCAATAAGAATGATGAATTACTATGGATTAATTAATAAGAATAAGGAAAATTATCAACTTACGGAATTTGGTATAGTTGCTAAATATTCAACTCAATACAAAACTGAAAATGAATTCTTAGAAATACTAAATTACAGTTCATATGTAAATAATCTTACATACCATCTAATAATTGATCTTTTATTTAATATTTCAGAAAAGGAAATATCTGGAAGCATTGATTTCTTCTCTCAAATGTCTAGTGAGGAACAATATACTTACATCCAGAATAAAATTGAAGAATCTGTACAAAAAAATCTGCATAAGCGATATATCAGACATTTTACACACCCTATTAGGAAAATGGGTATTGTAGATAAGTTTGGATTTATGCCAAGATTAAGAAATAATTTGTGGAAGGGTATTTTTTTAATCTCATTTAGTGATGTGTTAAAAGAAAATAAAAAGTCAAATAATGAAATTTTACTTACAGATACTCTAATCAAGGATATTATAGCGCCCTTATTTTTAACTAAAGATGCGTTTTACTCATTCCTTAATAGAGAAACTTTACATCCATATTTTAAATTGAACATAACAAAAGGGAAGGAATATTATATTCAAATTAATAAAATAGTAACACCCTTAACTATAGTGGAGGAGAATCTATGAATTTAAAGAACTATATTTGGAATCATTCAGATGAATTCTATCTTATGCAAAATCAAGAAGACATTTTTAATAAAATTAAAGACTTCAAATTGAATGGTCCTATACATATAGGAGGGGAAGAAGGGAATGGTAAGACTTTTTTAGCTAGAAAATTGCTAAATAATGAGTCGATTTATTTACCCATTCATTATAATTTCGATAGATATCTACTCAAGAATTATTCATTAATAATAGTAGATAACATTATTAATTTTCATTCAGAAATAATTTCAAAATTAAAAAGATGCATACAACATTGTAGATTGTTATTAATAATTAGTGAAAATTATTCAAAATCTTTAAATAATGATATCAATGCTATAATTAGACGTAATATAGACTTATATCCTCCTGATCTTGAAGAGATAAATAATTTAGCACATTATTTATTTGAAATTTTCAAGATACCCTATAAAAATCTGCCTAAAAATGTTAATAATTTACAAAAATTAATAGACTTTTTCGATCAGATAATAATAGAAAAAAATGAGTGATGATTGATATGGATTTACGAGATGCTATAAAAAATTTGGGAGTTCTCGATATATTAAATGAAACTGCTACCCCAATTCGATTAAATCAATATTTTAATGAAAAATTTGAATTAATTAAAACTGGAAAGCACTTAATTAAAATAATGGAAACCTTAGCTCTTTATTGTGTACCTAGTTGTGATCATGATAAAGCTCTTAAGAATATTATTAATAAAACTAAAGATGGAAAAGGACACATTGGTGTGGTTGAGGGGGATTTTGGCTCTGGGAAAACTGCATTTATGGCTTATATATGGGATAGATTAGAAAATGAAGGATATATGTCTTTACCTCCTCTGGGTCATGCAGATCCAAAACAGATCGTTGAAGCTACTGGGAAATGGATAAAAAGCAAACTGGAAAGCAAACATTATAATGAAATTGATCAAATTTTAGAAAGAATAAATGATGTCAATCTTGAAAAAATAGCTAGTGCGATTGAAGATACAGAAGAGCTAAGAACTTTAGGGGTAATTGCTGGAGAAATTTTAAATGAACTTGCAAAATTCTGTAAGAAAGTAGGTTTTAGTGGATTAATTATCCTTTTAGATGAATTGGAATATATTACTTCCGTTAGCAGAGGTAGTGAATCGAGTGAAAATATTAGACGTAATTTGGAATTATATAGAGAATTCGTAAGGACAATTAATACTCAACAAAACATTTCTCCTTTAGTTTTTATGATTAGTGTTATCAGCTCTGATTGGGATCAAATTGAAAGCTTAAGGCATTTTTCAGGGCTAACTCAATCATTCCGTAGCAAATATAATGTTAATTCCCAAAGAGATAAGGATAATCCAGAGAAAAATCTAAGTTCTTTTCAAATCTGGAGTCATTGGAAAAATAAAATAGCTGAAAATGAAAATATTGGTGTTAAAGCAATACCTGATCCTTTTCATCCTATTATATTTAAAATTATTGATACAATATGCTTTGATCGTCCTGGAGAGGGTCAACAACCAAGAATGAGAGGTGTAATAAGAATATTGCAAGAACTATTAAAACAATATGTTGATAATAAAGAAATTCAAACAATTATGCCAAATAGCATTTCAATTTTATTAAAAGAAGTTAATATTGGAAGTATAAAACAAGAGGGGATATTAGAAATTGAGGAGGATATACTTAAAATCCCTTTTAAAGAGAGAAAGTATGCAAATATTGCACTTGAGATAGCGCAGATCTGCATTCCACTCTTTTGGAATGGTATTAATATAGATGAATTAGAAGAGATTTTTGAAAATAAAGATGATTTTCAAATTGCTTTGAAAGAATTAAAAAAGCTTGGTTTTATCACTTATGAAGGTAAGGATAAAATCAGAATTGACCGAGAATATATGGAAAAGACTGTAAATAGACTTACACAAGATTTATCAATTAGACAAATTCTTAAAGAGATTAAAATAAAAGGCTTTCATGAATATGCTTATCCAGTTTTAGGTATGGAAGAGAGCATTAAAGCTTTAATAAGAAATCTAGAACTTAATATTGAAGAATTAGATTCAGAAGAAAATTATGTCAGATATAAAATAACAGGTGAAATTGAGGAACCTACTATTAACCTATATTGGATAGAAAGGTGTTTTGAAGTTGTTGTAAGCGAAGAGCGTGATTTTGAAAAAGTTCTAAATAAAATATATCAAAATAACTCCTCAGATTTAAAAATTATCTTTCTATTGAGAGATTTTGATGAATCTGAAACGTTTATTGATGACAAGAATAATACGTTAGTAATTAAGATTGGTCCAGAAGTTGAGTGCAAATTAGAAGATGTTCAAGTCTCTCTTAAAGAAGCAGCAGCAATTTTCTACTATATGCATGAAAATAAAATAATAAAAGGTCAAGAAACAATACAGAGTACTATTGTCCGTAGTATTTTTCAATCTATTGATATTGATGTATTTCAAATTGATGAGAAGGTTACTAGTTTTCATGATTTAATTATCAATCTCTATAGGTTATTCTATCCTGAATATCAACCAGTAATGACAAAAAGTAGAACGCCTTCCAGTGCCATATCTAAGTTTATTGAATTTATAAAGCAATTAGATTTAGAATATCGTGATTTCGGAGCGAGGGTACCTAAAACTAAATTTGATGAAGTTCTTTTTAACGTGGTCCCTCGAAAAAGTCAACATACTACATTAGAAAACAAGTTTCAGCAATATAACCTAATTCGGAAAGAGACTGAAAGCTCTGGTATATTCATGGTTATGAATGGTTTAATGGCTGAGAAGTTAATTGAGCAAAAAATTAGTGAAGACTCATTTATTTTAGATGATATTAAAGCATATCTAAGAGATTTGGGTTATCGAAATATAGAGATAGATTTAGCAATAGAGATTCTTGTGAAATATCGGGAAATGTATGAGATTAAGAAAGAAAGAATTGATATTTCTGGAAAAAAAGTTCTAAACGACGTATTAAAGAAACGTAAATTTGAATTAGATTTCCTTCATAATTTTATAAGAAATATTGATACTTTGATAACTTCAATTTTTAAGGATGATAAGGATCTTTTCAATAAAGATCTAATTGAAAATTACAATAATTACAAACATAATTTTCAAAGTCTTGAGGAAACGTCTAACCTAATTAAAGACAAAACAATAAAAATAGAACAACAACAAGGTATCTTTCTTAATAAATTTAGAGATTTCGGCCAAATTTCTCAGAATCTTATTGGTCAGCTTGGCAAGTTCATAAAAAACATAAAAGATGAGACAGGTTTATTCTATAATATAAAAAATATAGAAAAGATCTCTGTAGTCCCTCCAAAAGCACCTTATCCGGATTTTGCAGGCATTTTGAATAATATTTATAAAGAACTCCAAAATAATGTTCAGAAAATCTCTCAGAATAAAACTATTTTAATATCTTTTGAAAAAATATCTCAATTATTTCGAACTCTTGAGTCCTTTTTAGATAAATTGAATAACACAAGAGGGCTTCCCGAAGAAGGCATAGAAAATGATCTTAATAATATTATTAAGAAATATGCTGAAAGACCTACTACTATCAATGCAAATGTCTTATCTATTATTGGAAAAGATATAAATGATGTAATAAATGAATCTAGTAAAATTCAAAATGCCAGAAATGTAATTAATACCTTTATCACAGACTATTATTCATTTTGTGAAATTCTAAATGGTAAGGATTTAAAATCTTCATACTATGATCTTCAATACTCAAGCCAAATAATCGAAAGCAAACTAAAAATTAATGAAAAAGTAAAAAAAGAAATGGAGTCTCTTGAAACAATATTAATTAAGGCGAAAAGTAGATTAAATTCATCTTTAACCGCATTAAATGAATGTGTTACCGAGTTAAAAACAGATCCAGGTTTAGTTATACAATTCAGAACGGAAAGTGGAAAAGCAAGGGATCTTATTGAACTTCTAGAGCTGGTACAATTAAATAACCGTCTTCATGATTTTAAGGATAAGTTTGAGAAGAAATATAATGAAACGAAAATAAGATTTTTAGATTTGATATCTCTTTCGAATCGATATGGTGTTAATGTTACTGACACTCCAGTTCTGATAGATTCAGATAAATTTGAATCTGAATTTCCAAAATTAGATATATTAAATGACAAATATATTTCAATTATATTAAGATCTAAATCGCTAGAAACCCAACTCTTCAAATTATCACAGGAATTAATTGAATTACTTTTAAGTCATCTTTCTATTAGTATTAAGGAAGTTGATTCTAATTATGAAATTTTTAAAAAAATTATAGACATATCATCTTTACGAGGTGAAGATCAGGAAAGTATTCAAAAAAGTATTACTTCAATTGAGGAAATCGAGAAGGAAAGAATTCAATTATTGAATAGTTTGTCTAATATTGAAGAGCCTAATAAAAAGATCAATTCCCTATATGTAAGGATTAAAAAGCAACAAGAATTTATAAAAGAACTCTGGCAAATCTACCAAAGTCGTTTAGAGAAGAAGAATGAATTGTTAAATGTAAAAAATGATTTAATGAAAATTCAAAGTGAAAATAAAGGTCCCTTTTCATTATATCAATATATTTTAAATTTTAAAAATCTTGAAAGAATGAGTAGAGACGAGATTCATGAATTATTATTAAATTCAGCAGAAAATATCTTTCAATTAGCCTTAGAAGGACATTTAAAATTAAAATTTGAAGTAATTAAATCAGAAGATGAAGAATAAGGATGTGATTAGTTGGAAAATATTGAATTAGATTTAACTAAACACAATATAATAACCACCAAAAATAATTTAGAAAGTTTAATTGAATGCTATCGCCAACATGACAACTTTATCTTAATATCTTCAGATACTTCTTCTTATTATGTTTACTCAATTATCAAAGAATATCTAGATCAAGGGCTTTCAGTTAATTGTATTGTTGAAATTGATGTTTTTAGATCACTGAAAATCTTCCAACGGTTTGATCTTTCAGTTGTACAAGAATCATTAATTAAAATTCCTTTTAATAAACGGAATTTTACTTTAGCTCAGCAAATTCTGGAAAAAAGTTTTGAACTTTTTTTAGAGCAAAATTATAACTATAAAGTCCCCTATATACCATTCCAATTATCTCCTAGTGCTCTCAGAATAGCAAAAAAAATTATTGAAAATAATTATATTAATCAGAATTTTTTCAATAAATTCTCTAAAAAACTTATAATAAAATTAAAAGAATATAAGATAAGTTATATTCCCGAATTTTTAGGTTCTTATATAGGAAAAACTGAGGATAGAAAAAAAGATAAAAAGAAAGAGTTAACAATCAACTTTTCAACAATATACAACGAATTGTTAAAGTTACAAAAATCCAAAGAAGATGACCTTGAGGACGTTATAAATAGACTTGAACAAGATTATATTGTTGATTTAAAGAATTTTTATTTAGAGTGGGATCTTGATAATGATGAAGAACGCCCATTTTTAATAAGTGATACAATCAAAATCTTATTTGGTTTCCTATTTAATAAAGATGATGAATATCATCCTCTAATTAAAGGAATTCTACCCAAACATCTATCAAATAACGTTGTTTTAATTATATTTGATAACTTAGGTTATTTTGATTTAATTCGTGGTATTAAACAAAGCAAATTATGGTCAACATTAAATTCGGAGAATGAAATTCTAATTTGTCCTGCTTTTTCAAGTTTCATAACCTCAACAGGTTCCGCGCTTTCATATTTAATTCGTGAAGATAAAGAGAATAAATCATTAATAGATAAGATAGTCGATCAGATGATTGAAGAAGATGATCCTATTTCTGTAATAACAAGTTCTCAATGGAATCAGAACCACCCTTTTAATAAAAAATTATTTGATTCAAAAAGAAGTGGATATCTTAGGATATCAGAAACTGTTTTTACTTTAAATACATTAAAACCTTATCTCAAAGAACTTGAAAATAATCATTATTTGGTGGTACATTCTTGTATGGGGATTCCACACGAGAATGTCTCATTTGAAAAATTATACGAGGAAGTTGAACAGAATGTCATAAAAAGGATTTCTGAAGCGATTGATTTGTTTCCAGATTCTGTAATCATAGCAATCGGAGATCATGGCGTTCAATGGACACACCAAAAGATTGGAGGTGGAGAAAAATTAGACAATAATAAACGAATTTCAAATATCCCTATTAAAGATTATTCAATGGGGGAAGTCAATATAGATAAACACAAAATTCTTCAGTTATTACAATTGGAATCCCAAAATTTCTTTCCTCTAAAACCTTCCTATGTAATAGAATTACCGAATACAAAAATGTGTCATGGAGGTTTTTCTTTTTCCGAACTTGTCATTCCTTTAATAATATGTAAACCTATAAAAAAAAAGATTGATCTAGAATTAGAAGAAGATCAAGTGGCACTTGGTGTTCCTTCTTTAGAAGAATCTAAAGTTAAAAAGGAAGATTTTATCCCAATACAAAAGGTTAGGGATATAATTCTCCACTATTTAGAGACAAATGGTCCATCGCAGGTTTCGGAAATAACAGAGTATGTAAGTAATGCTAAAAACAAGGATTTCTCAGAAGGTGATATAAATGGGTTATTACGTAGTTTATTGAGATATGGTAATGTTGTGAAAGGAAATCCTTCTGAAGGATCAGGTAAAAGAGCCAAAGCAATAATATGGCATTTACCTAAACATGAAGAAAAATATAGAAAGATGGTAGATGAAGCAGAAGAGAAAATTTTAAAATTTATTAGAGAAAAAAAGGCGTGCTTATTTAAACCAATATATGAAGAACTGCCTCTTAAAAGAGGGATTACCCTTTCAATATTACAACGGCTAAATTTTCAGAAAAAGATAGAAATTAAAGAATTTGAACGAATTTTCTATATTCATAATAATTTAATTTATAGCAAAGCAAAGATTTACTACATACCTGGTAATGAGGAGTATGCAATAAAAAGAATTTCTGAAGTTCAATCTGGTTCAAGTGCCCAAAGGAGTGAGAAAGCCTTATTAAGTCGATTCGATAATCTAATTGAACAATTAAATAAGGAACTTGAGTTTGAAGTGCCTGAAATTATCAAATCTGAAGCAATAAAGATAGCATTCCGAAAAATTAAAAAAAGTGGGAGGACAGGGATAAAGCATGTCGATCTTTTAGGTGCGGTTCTTTCTTTATCATTTAGGAAATTTCATATCCCGATTTCATTTGATTCTATTAGTAAAGCAGCAGTTCACACCAGTCTACTTCTAAAAAGTAAAGATCCAAAAGAAATTAATAATATATATAAACTATATTCTATAAGGAAAAAGAATATCCGGAAATTAAGTACAGAAATTCGAAGATTATTAGCTTTAAAGATAAAACCACTAAGTTTTAAAGATTATTTTAAATTCATTATTATGCGTCTAGATTGCCCTTACTACATTTATCACTTTGGAAACCAGATTTTAAAGGAATCAAATAGTTTTGTTTTACCTGGAATTGATCCCGGTGGGTTTGCAGGAGCAATAATTTACTATATTATTCGAAAAATAAAACCACTTGGTATATGTTATAAGACTTACAATCAAAAAACTATAGCAAGAATTATTAATGTGACAGAAGTTACATTAAGAAAGGCATTTAAAATTCTTGAATTAAAGATTCATCCATACTTTTCTAGTGAAATTAATGAAATCGAAAGATTTATTGAAGATTCTGTTGATTTCAAAGAATTGAGAATTATTACTCAAGAAGGAAATGTTAGTCTTTCTGAACATCAAAACAGCATTGAAGTTATAATAAGAAGCTTGATTAAGAACACTTTAGATTATGAATTAACTTACTGTGAGGAACATTATAGTAATGGAAATATAAATCATAAATCTGTTGTATTTTTCTTAGAGAACGAAATAATTGAAGGATTGCTAAATGAAAATTACAATATCATATTAAGTTCTCAAGAATTTATTAAGTATCTCATACCAGGACAATCGAGAGTATTTGTTTGCAAAAATACAGTAGATAGAAACTTACAATTCTCATTTACTCCGAAGGTAGTTTTAATAAATATTCCACTATCTTATGCTAAAAATCTTATTCAGTTTGCAGGTATAGAATTAGCCGAGTTCTATATACAATGCAAGGATTCAGAGTTTATCCATGCCATGATTTTAGATAATGATAGTATTGAAGAACATTCAATCGCTCTTTTTGATCTATTAGAAAAATTAGAATTGAAAGAATATCAAAAAAGTCTCTTGATACCAGAAATTGAAGGTCAATTTTTAAATGAATACATTATTGAATTTGAAGAAACCCTTGATGATGATAGTACCAGTGAAAAAGAAGTAAAAACTATTAAAAAAACAGAACTCTTTCGAGAATGGTTGGAAGAGGAGATCGATGTTAATAAAGATACTAAGAAAAATGACCAAATTTCAACTCAAGATATAGTAAAACCTAAACTAAAAGATCTTATAGACGATTTTAAATTATTTATTGATAATATTGATTATTCTGAAATTCTAAAAACACCAAAGAATTGCTACTTTATCATTAATCAAAGTTTAGAAGCTTATAACACTAATCTTTACCAACCCGCTTTTGAAACAATGTTAACATCATTAGAACGATTGCTCTACAACTATCATTTTATATTCTTAAAGACTACAGAACGTTTAGACATTCATAAATATTTAAAGGATTTATGGAAAGAACGACTAATTTCAAAAGATCTTCGCGATCAAATAAATATTATAGCACGTTGTAGAAATGAAGTTAAACATGGGAGAAGAGATGTTGATCTTAATTATTTTAATACGTATTTTCTGTTAATTCTCGATTCGATTAAGAGATTAAGCTATGAATATTTTCAAATTCCAGCAATTCATAAGGTAATAGAGCAGTTAAATAATCTAGAATTTGTTAAAGAACACAACCTTATTCCAATAAAACATGATCCTCAGATCCTTAAAAAATGGCTATTTAATAAGATTGAACAAATGTTTATATATGAAAGAGATGAGACCATAAACAATATTAATACCTTTAACATTATCATAGAATTTTTCATAGCTTCATTAAAGGATAAAAAACAGAAACAATTCTACTTCAGTCTTGAATGTGAAATGAAAAGAGAAGGTAAAAATTATCTTATAATAAAAATGGAAGAAATGGATTGAAATAATGATTTTAAAGATGTTATATTGCTTCTATTGGAAAAAAAATTACAAAATTAGAAATCATGCATGATTTCTCTTACAATTCTGATTTTTATTAGAAAGAAAGAATTTGAGGGATTACATCCAATTTTTCAAGAAATTTTGAATAAATTTTAACTTTTGAATTCTAAAGTCACCCAAATCTTAAATTTAATTTATAAGGCTGAATCTTTATGTATTTTACAAAATATGATTATTATTACCTATGGCAGAAATCAATTAATGAAAACTTTCCATCAAAGATAGATATACAAAATCTTAAAAAAAGTATTAAAAAGGAATTAAATAACAAATTACATGATGAATCTAGGGAAATTTAAAATTTAATTTTCCTTAACGTCTATAGGGATAACAATGATGATTTAAAAGAAATTATTAATAAAAATGTTAATAAAATCAATGGATTATGATATTAATATGAGTATCGATACTAATCGCCCCTTAGGGACAAATTGTTCATTTTAGAACGATATATACTTAAAAAGCGAATTGAAATAATGAAGATGTTAGAGGATAAAGATGAAAAAGATTTAATCTTCCTCTGTATTTCCTTACTTTTACAAAATTTGTTCCTTAAAAAGTTAAGACTAGATCCGGGATATCGATTGAAAGTTTTATTGGAACTAGACAAAGATTTAAAAGTATTAAGACAAGCAAAAAGAGATTTAATTCTTTTATTTGAAGATTCTTCCCTTATTAAGGAATTTTCAGAGACAGTTAAAAAATCTAAAAGGGAGGATTTTAAGTTTGAGGAAAGACGCCTATTTATGAATGTAATAAATGAAAGGCAATATTTTAAAGTCTTCACTTCCGTATTTTTAAAAGAGAACGAGAAGATTCTCTGGTTTTATCTCTTATGGGGAGAGTTTATGGAAAATGGAAAAATCTCAGAAGCTATAGCCACTGAAGCTATGTTATTAGAGCTAATAGGGGGATATTTTCAATGTTACTTTCTTTTTTGGAAAGAATCACCATATGAAACGCCAAGAAATGCACACTATTATCTACTAAATGGAATAAGAGAAATTGTCAAAATGATCAATCCTTTCTTCTTAGATTATATAGAATCTCAGAGGGCAAACATCCAGTTGACAGAGGAAATACAAGATATTATTGATAGCTTAAACTTTAACAAATTAATAAAACAATTAGATGAAATTTCAAACCATTTAAAGGATATTTATGATTGCGAAATCGATAAGTTCAATAATAAACAATTATACAAATCAATTTTAACAATCTGCGCTCTAACATACTTCAATAATCTCCCTTTGGAGCAAAAAGTTTTGCAATTAAATAAAATTCAAGGTGTATCAAAATTTATAGAATTGGTGCGGTTGTACCCTACAGTTTACCCAGATAGAATGTTTTCTATTGATCTTCCCACATGGTACAGAAATGGGCTTCTTCCTAGCTTTAAATCCCTAATTGAAGAAAAAATTAAGTCTCTTGATCATATAAGATCAATTTCTTATCTAAAAAAAAATGAAGAAGAGCTGACTCATTTTATTTTAGCAAAATATTTATATAAAATTTTAATCTTGGAAAAAAAATATTCTTTAGCCTTCAAACTACTTAGTGAACGTTTTGAATTTATAGAAAACCTAGTGAATACGAAATTCAAAAACTATGATATGTGTAATGGAGAAGATCATTTTCAAGTGGAGATGTTATTCCTACTTGGTCAGATTGCTGCAGTTTCTAAGAAAGAAGCTGTCTTAAATCATATTATTAAAATTTTTAATAAGATGGGATTATCAGAAACGAATCCCTTAACTACGTATAAATTTCTAGCATTGAAGAGTATTTTATACCGTATAACTGGGGATTACAAAAAAGAATCTTTTCTCTTTCAGAGTATAAGAGTTGAGATTACTAAATTATTAAAAGAAAAAAAATTAAACCCAATAGAAATTATGGAATATCTTCTTCCTGCCCAATTGTTATTTTCTGAGAATTTTAATCCTAAGGTTATTAAACAACAGTCCATTATTCAACAATCAATTCTAACTTTTGAGAGGGAGTCTTTAATTCCTTATAATATTGAACCTTATATCATATATTTAGATTTAAGAAAAGAATTACTACGTAAAGCTCCTAATATTGGTGCTTTAGAGATAAGAGATAAAAGTTTCGAGTTATTAAATCTCAATTATATGAGTCTTCAATCACAAAGTTTGGGGAGTTTTAGAGAAGCACTTTTTTATGTTCCTGATATTATCACTTTAATTAATATTTATGAAAAAACCGATGAAAAAAGAATTCTGATGGAAACTATCGCATTTCCATATTTATATTTAGGTGATTATAAAAATTCGAAAGCTTATTTAGAAAAAGCATTAGAATTTAATCCGACTGATGCATATTATAATGAATATTTGATATTAGTTAATTTGGCCTTGGAAGATTTTTCAGAAGCTTATAAGCATTTATTCAAACAATATCAGATGGATAAATTTCGCAGAACTACTACAACAGCTACGTATATTGAATCATCCTATCGTCTATTACTATTTTGGTTTCAAGAATCTAAATTTGATGATGTAATTAACTCACTATTAGATAATCTTCCTGAATTTGACAAATTGCTCCTTTATATTGATAAAATATATTGTGATATTGGAACTACATTTGCTAATTTAGGATTTTTTGAAAAAGCATTGTATTATTATTTGAAATCATATAAAATAACTACAGACAGTGAGTTAAAAGCTTCATTACTAAATAATATTGGGACTCTACATAGTGATCAAAATAATATTGGAAAAGCTATAGAGACTTTTGAGAATGCTTTAGGATTAAACCAGGACAACAAAATGTTTTGGTTCAACCTTGCAAAAATGTATGAACTAAAACATAATTATATTAAAGCAAAAGATATCTATGAAAACGCCAGTAAACACTTTGAAAGTAAGGATAAAGAAATTGCAGAATATATGAAATTGCAAAGTAGTCTAGCGGAATTGGATTCAAAAGGAATCCTTAGTTTAAATTTGGTAAAAGATGAGGATGCGCTAGAACATTTTAAGATTGCCCGTGAATTATTCTTAAATCGAAATACTATAAAATTTCTTTCAGATAATACAGGGAGTATTATCCATCATCTTACTAATGGATTTGATTGTCTATTTCATTCTAATATTTCTCTTTTATTAAATAAAATTTTAAGGAAAACATACCCGAATAATAATCGGCTCCCACCTAATATTTGGAAGGCTTTACCTCGAGGAGTTAGGGAAATCTGGAGAGGAAAGCACATGTCGCTTGGAAATATTTTATACTTAATCAACGATATGTTAGCAGTTAATCCTAATAATTTAGTAAAAACTTTTAGGGATGAAATATATCAGGTTTTAAGTTCTGAGGATTTGAAAATTATTAAGAAAATGGCCGAAATTTGTTCAGATATACGAAATCCCGCAAGTCAATGGAGGAATTATAAATAACCAGACTTTATTGAATGCTTTACCTGAAATAATTGGAAATTTGAACAAATGTATACTTATCTTTAATAAATTCACTTAAAAACAATGTTGATCTAAAGCAGAGATAACGAGTTACAAATTTTTTTAATTTCTAACTATGCACATATCGAAATTATTTAAAAGAAAAATTTTCCTATTATCGTATGTAATTCTTTTTCTCCACTTACAATATATTTAACTAATTTCACAAAACTCACTATAATTTAAAATAACTATGAGAAGAATTATTACAGGGGATTTTTCTGTAGAAAATATTCATATTTAGGCTAATCTATTCTTTAAATATAAATCGAATTATTCTATAAATTGTATTTCCTGTTATCTATATCTTTTATAAAATCATTTATAATTTTTTGTTCCCTTTTAGCCTCATCCTCTATTTCCATTGTCTCTTCGAGTAATTTAAAGAAATTTATTTCTTTTACCGTTATATCTTGTTTAAACCCCTTATCAGCTTCCATAGTGTAGAAATTCACATCCTTTTATATCTCCGTCTTTTTCTTCATTTTTTGTAAGTTCAAATGCTTTTCCTCCTGCGTAAAAATAATCAATACCTAATGGAAAAGCTCTATGAAGCATTCCTTCTCTTTCTTCTAATGCCATTAAATCTTCCAGACATTTTAATTTTTTTATTTGTTCATCTGTGCTTAATTCTTTTACTTGTATTGTTTGCTCATCATATCTAGAATAAATATATTCAAAGATATCTTTTTTTAATTTTTGTATTCTCTTAGTTTGATCTTTTTTCTCTAAATAAGATTCCTGGCAATAACGACAGTATCTATCTTTTGCGAGATTATCAGTTTTAGTTAAAAGCTGAAAAAATAAATAGATTCCTTTAAATAAAGGTTCATGAGTTCATCAAATGGTTTTAAATAAGATAAGTATTCATCCTGCTTAATGTAAAATTTCATACTTAATAGTAAATAATTATAAAATATATTTAATAGAAGTATTTATGTCCTTAGAAATTAAATCTGTTGAAATTAATATTACTAGTGATATGTTGGGTTTGACAAGAGATAGACATACCCGTATGATTTTAAGAAAAACTTTGGAAGATATGGTTATTTATGAAGGTAAATATAGATATAATGTAAAATACCCCTTACCAGCCAATTTACAATCTCTCATTAATCAATTTTGCGAACATCCAGCTTTAGGAGCTATAAATAATGTTAATTCGTATTTTGATAAAACCATAAAAGCAGGTTATACATCAGGAGGGAGAAGGGCTTATTCAAGACCGAGACTATACGAAAAAAAAAAGATCACTCCTAGTACAAGTGACATTAGCGCAGTTGGAGAAGGTATTGTTGGTTTTTATTTCGAAAATATTAAAAAGTATACGTTTGAAATTCGTCCATTCGGCGTATCACCCGATTTAATATTTAGAGATCGCTTAAAAAAGCCATCTCCTACTCATTTAATCGAAGTAAAAGCAAGCCTCTCAGATAATAATCCGAGTCTGACAATTGCTATTGACATACTTTCAATTTTAGCTAAAACATCATTTCTAAGGAAGGGAAAATATTTTTCCCATATTTGCCAAGTATATATTAAACAGATTGACAATTTGATTATAAAAGACTTAGTTATGGAAGGAGTATAATGAACAAGAGCCCTAAATATTATCAAAAGAATAAAGAATATGATAAAGCATTAGATATATTTGTTCAAAACTATATGGAAGAATTATATAATGGGGATTTTTATTTAAGTCAGCATTACATGGATGAAATTATCCAATCAATTTTGGAAAAGTTAGAGATTAAAAAAAATTATGAAAAATTAGGTAGTGTTGAATTAGATTCGATTGTAAGGAGATTATTAAAAGATAAAAAAATCAATTTTAACAATTATTCTAAACAAATTGAAATTGATTTAAAAATCTCTATAACAAAACGATTTCCTCAATCCAAAGTTAATCTGATCGAATGAATAATTTAAGCATTTATATAATTAACTATTACTTAATTACCGTATATATCTAATTAAAAATTCCTCAATCTTTTCTCTTTTATAGCTTCGCTCTTTTTATACATTACATCGAGACAATAGATTCGAAAGATTAAAAAGTAGAAGAGAGATATAATTTTTATTTAAACTTACCAAGATTATTTGCATATATTTAACAGAATAAAAAAATAATAGTAGATAATGACAAAACTCAATGCTCATAATATTCTTTAAGTAAGAATCTTAGCTAATCTTATTTAAAAGACTATCTAATAAGTTCTGAAGAAAATTATATTTTCTTAACTCTAAAATCTCCATCAATATGAATTTCTATATAACTTGGGGTTTTATCAGCAACCCAACAACCGGCATTCATCATAACGACATTATTAACATTACTCACATCAGTCTCATGGGAGTGCCCAAATATAACATGAGTGATTGGTTGAAGTGAATATTTTTCTAAGAATTGAAGAATCCTCCTGAAATATATCTCATTTTTTATATTTCTTCCATTATTATGCAATCTTTTATCAATCTTTATTAAATCTTTTTCCATTCTTGATGGAGAAAAGTCAGAGATATCAAGTTTCCTTTCTGACGCCACATATTCGATATTTTCATCAGTAATCAATAAATTGAATTGTTTTAATCCATACCATAATTCATTTAAAAGAACTCGTTCCACATCCTCCTCAACAAAACTCTTCCATACTGGAGCAAAAAAGAAATGATGCTTAAACCAAGCTTCAAATTGATATCCGTGAGCCATGAAATATTGGTAACTATTCTTTAGGTTTTTATTTTCAAGTATTATAGTTCCTTTATCATTTTCTCTTAAAATCAATCCTAATTCATTGAACTGAATATCATAAATAGAGTCAAATACTGATATTACTGTGTTGTTTGAAGAATTTTGACCAAAAATTACATACTGACACACAGTAAATTCATTTAGAAAATTATAATAAAATCTATTCACTCTTAATTTTTCTAAAAAATCTTTCTTACGTTTCTCAAATTCAAAATTATAAAAACCACCTGTAGGTATTTCATGATTCCCTAAAGCGAAAATTATTTCAACACCATTATTATTTATTGCTTGTAAAATATTATATATATCCACGAATACTTTATTGCTACATAAATTTTCAATTGTATTCCAAATTAGATCAAAGAAATCTCCAAGAATAACAAGAGCCTTTAAATATGGTAAATTCCTACTCATTCGAGATTCAAATATATTTGAAAGAAAAACTAAAAATTCTTCTCTTCTGCAATAAATATCTCCCAGGTGCACATCAGAAAAAACCAATATTCGTGTGGAATTATCTATATGGAACAAAATTAATTAATCACTTTAATTGGGTTTCTAACATCTCTATTAAATAATCATTAATTCATTCTAAAATTAATTTATTTGCAAACTTTTGAATTACCGTATATGTCTAACTAAAAATTCCTCAATTTTTTTTAATAGAACATTTCTACATTCAGGATGCAACCATTCTTCTCCTTTGAATAATCTCTCTTCTTCTGCTTTTATGTGAAGCCATAAATGCATAAGAACAACATAAGTGGTCGTTCGAAGTTCGCTAAAATTCTGCGTCTTACAAATCTTATCGAGAATTTGTTGAATGAGCTCCCTTCTGGCTCGTTTTACTGCCTCGCTCTTTTCATACATTCCACCTATAGAATATTATTAACCAATATAAAGCATAAGGGAGTTGTAGATTATGAATATTATACATCAGAAAATGTTGGTAATCATATTTAATTTTAGACATTTTGGTAACATTTTTATAGAATGGTATAAACAGTTAAAATGGTGGATCAAAATGCCTGAAGATGAAGATATTGAAAAACTCAACAGTTCCAAAGGATTTTGAAGAATGAATCCTAATAAACTATGATTTATTCTA
>JAHPZE010000036.1 GCA_019058365.1 Promethearchaeota archaeon
TCAAAACCCACAAGCTATAAATATTTTTGTCGATGAAGGGAAATTAAAAATTATCCTAAAAATCAAAATTTAATAATACTTACACTATTATTTTATAAAATTTAATAAAACTTTATTTAAAGGAGAAATTAACATGAGTTTAACCGATACAAAATCATCTTTAAAGAAGATTATCTCTATTATTGAAGAAATTAATGGATTAAATTCAAATTCTATTCCTAAATTACAAACTCAACCAGCTACTCTCCTGGAACAGATTGGAAATCTTGAACAAGCTAAAACCAATAATTTAAGAACTATTGAATCCAATGATGATGAAATTAATTCTTTGAAAAATAAGATTTCTCAGAATCAACGGGATATTGCCTCATTAGAAGAAAGTAATGTTGAGCTTAATAATCAACGACAAGCTTTTCTGGACAAAATTAAGGAGGCACAAAATGAATTAAATGATACACAAACAAAAATTACTGCACGAAGGGAAGAATTAGCTACTCGGAGTAGTCGATTAGATGAATTAGAAAATAGACTTATAGAATTAAAAGATATTCAAGAGAAATTCGATAATAAAATGAAAGAACTTGAAACTCAACTTCAAGAAGAATATAATAAAAAAGAGAAGTTTAGCAATTCATATGCTATGCGAACAGCTGCGATGAAATCTTTAATCAAAGCAGGTTATATACAATCTGCTCAATTAAAACTTATCCAAGCATTACAGCCTAATACGACTCTTGATCTAAATGCTATTGTCCAAGCTATGGGTTTAAAGCTAGATGTAGCTAAAAATATATTAACAAAAATGGTTCAAAAAAATGGACCAATCGAGTATGATACAGGAAGTGGAACTGTAACATTAAAAGGGGAGGTTGATTTCTAATGGGTTCACAAGAAATTTTAGCATTAATTGAACAGTTTGAGACCGTTTATGATACTTACTGGCAAGTACTTCAAAAACATAACGAAGAGGTTCTTTCTCAGTTAAGAGAAGCTTGGCGTTTTATGCAAGCAGAACAAAAAGAAGAAGAAAGTATCAAAGAAAAATTATCTACTCAAAATTCAGAACTAACAGAATTAAGAACAAAGTCAGAAGAATTAGATAGAACTATGGAAGGATTAAAAACTAAAAAAGATGAATTAAATTCGAAGATTTCTGAATTAACAAATAATTTAGAAACCAACGTCAATGATTTAAAGAAACCGGCCTTTGAACTTACACAGCTTGAGGAAAAGCTTGCATCTATTAATGAGAAGATTACTGCGAAAGAGCAAGAGAAGACTGCGCTTGATCAAAAGACAGTTGAGAATGAAAATCGAGAGGTAGAATTAAAAAATACTTACCAGAAAAAGATGGATGAAATTGAATCCAAAATTAATCAAATGAGACAGCAAAATTTCTTTACATCATTTTTAATCGAGGAAGGCGAAGAAGAAGTGCATGAGGTCTCAATTTTAACAGCAATTATGGAGAAAGGAGAAGCCAAATTAGATGATCTAAAAAAACTTCTTGATGTCCCTCCAATTATGGCAGTTAGAACCATTAAACAGCTTGCGGTTAAAGGAATTCTTAACCTCGATGAAAATAGTGGAAAAGTAACTTTACCTTAAACTGTTTTTTTATTATTTTTTCTATTTTAATATTAAAATTGGATTCCTTTTTTCAACAATTGAAATAATTAATCCTTAATTCTTGCATAAACTATGCAATGTGTTCCATTTACTTTCCCCACGATATTGCCGTTTTTGTCCTGAAAATACTTTTCTTCTAACTTTTGGGAATCCATATGCTCAATTAATTCTAAACCTCGTTGTTGAAGAAAATTATTAATGTCTCCCTCAGCTATTCCAAAGGTCCAGCCTTCACCAGACTTTTTGACTCTTTGATATATTTGTTGTTCTCCATAATACAAATTCTCTTCTTCAAGAACAGATTGATATATATAATCAAAAACAACTTCACTTCCCATACCAGCACTTTCGGTGATAAACTTAAAATCCTCTTCGATTGCAGAATCATTCAAATACATAGTAATTCCTTCGAGTATATAGAGTGTTTTTTTATCATATTGGAAACCAGCTGTTTTAAGTTTGTTCTCGATCTTCTCGGTATTAAAATCTATTTCAACAAATATAATCTTTCCAGGATCTATTTTTCGCTTTTTGTATTGTTTTAATTTGTCAGATATAGTGGTTTTTACATCTAATTCAAAAATACGTGTCTTTTCATTTTCATCAATAAGACGAATACCACGAGAATCAAAACCCGCTCCAAAAAGAAGGATCTGGTTAAAATTATTTGAAATTGCGTTTACGAAAATTCCATCAATTATTTTCGTCCGAGCAATAACATATTCATAAATTCCCTGTGGGGCTACTTTCTTAAGAAGAAGAGATCTCATCCGTTTAGATTTGATTAAAAGGTGAATAAATTTGGGTAATAACTTGAGAGCTATATAATCATTACTCTTATAATTTGGTGATTTCTCATAAAATGAAGATGCTCTGGAAACACAAGTCATAGCGGCTGTTCTAGACGACTTTTTCTCGATCCGTCGTTTAACTTTTCTTGAATTCATAAGATCTAATATAATGAAGGAATTTTTATCTTTTAAATTAAATCGATTAAATAATGATAAAGTCAGTGAAATGAATTTAACAATTTAGTTTTTAGACTTGAATTGTATAGTTTTTTATAATATCATAGTCTTATTCACAGAAAGTGTTCTATTCATTATAGGTTTAGAGTATAGTGTTCAACTTAGATAATAATCATAAAATCTTTTTTTTAATTTTTCAGGAACATAAGAACCTAAACTCCTTCAAAAAAAAAACAAAATTCTGTCTATATGACCATTGGTCACATAATGACCAAAAGTTTAAATATGATCATAATTTCAAAATAATTAATGACCCTTGGTCAATTAATGAACATAAGTCAAAAGATTAAAATAAGATAAAATTATGAACCCATCAAAACAAGAAAAAAGAAGTCCAGCAAAAAATAGAAGGGAACGAGAAAAAAAACAACGACGTTCAGCTATTATTGAGGCGGCAGAAAGATTATTTCTTTCTCAAGGATTTGAAACTACTACTATGGAACAAATAGCTAATGAAGCTGAATATAGTAAAGGGACGCTATACAATTATTACAATTCAAAAGAGGAATTGTATATTGCAATTGGTAGTAAGGCTTATAATCTGATAATAGATTACACTAAAGAATTCACTGAAAAAGAAGTTCCTGGAATAAAGCAACTTATGGCTGTGGGATATGCTTTCTATGATTTTACGAAAAAATATCCAAATTATGCCTCACTCTTTCATAATATCGCAATAAATCTGCCAGATATGGCATCAAAACCTAAAAAAGAACTTTCAGATATAGAAAAAGAATATCTTAACTTAAGTAATACTTATAGGGACATTTTTGTAGAAATCTTAAATGATGCAGTAAAACATAATGCCATTAGGTCAGATAAAAATCCATTTATGATTGGTTATATACTTTCAACTCTTACAAGAAGATTGGTTGAGGATCTTTTACAATCTAAAGATATTGTAAAAAGAATATTTAATTTAAATCCTGATGAGGTTATAGATTTTGCTTTTGAAATTATTGGTGAAGGATTAAAACCAAGGGAACTATAAAAATAAGGAGGATTATAAGAAATGTCTAAGATGTTAGTTGTATATTACTCTCTCACAGGAAATACAAAATTTATTGCAGAAGCAATAGCAGAAGCAATAAATGCTGATATTCTCGAGTTAAAACCTGTGAAAGAACTTGATGCTGAAAGTGGGATGAAATATTTTTGGGGTGGATTTCAAGCTACAATGAAAAAGAAACCCAAATTAAAAGAGTTTGAAATAAACCCCCTCGATTATGATTTAATTTTTTTAGGAACTCCTGTATGGGCATGGACATTCTCCCCCCCAATTCGTTCTTTCTTAAAGAAATATAATCTTTCAGGTAAGAATATAGCTCTTTGGGTATGTGCTGGAGGAGATGGTATAAAATCAATGAACCGATTTAAGGAGGCTCTAAAGGATACAAATATCAATGGCGAAATTCGTTTTAAAGAACCAAAACAGAATGCACCAGAAAATGCTAAAGAAAAAGCAATAGCTTGGGCTAAAGATATTATTCAAAAGATAAAGAATTAAGGTATGTGATATAAAATGGGACAATATGTAAAATTATTCAAGTTCAGAAAGCTCTTAATGTTTTTATGGGTTATTTTATTGCCCATAACCTTCAATTGGATGTCCCCTGTTCTTATTATTATGGGAGGTTTTGAAGGATATATTAGCATGAGTTTTGTTATTTTCGCCGTATGGTTTATTTCATCACTATTTTTCGGTAGAACTTTTTGTGCTTATAGTTGTCAATGGGGTGCTGCTCAAGAGGTTCTTGGTGATTGCATTCCCAAGCAATTAGATCCTGCAAAGAAACAGAAGAGAAGAAAAATCAAATATATTATATTTATCATCTGGATAGTATTAGTGGCGTTAGGACCAATAATAAATTTAGGGTACCAATACGGATTCAATCCATTTTATCCAACTCCAGAAGATCCTACGGGAATTATCTCATGGAATGAGTTTGCGATTGGACTGATGATTTTCTATTTTGGAATAATCGGATCAGTAGTGATTCTATTTACAATCGTAGGAGGAAAGAGATCTTTTTGTAATTATGCATGTCCAATGGGAGTTTTAGGAATTCTTGGAACAAAAGTAAAGAATGCCCTCAAATATCCATCATTACATTTGGAAGTTGATATTGAAAAATGTACAAACTGTAAACAATGTTCAAAAGCGTGTGAAATGGGGCTTGATGTGAATGAATTGGTTCAATCAGGAAATATGTATGATCCTGATTGCATTCTTTGTGGTAGTTGTGTTTCTACTTGTCGACAGGATGTTATAAGCTATGCTTGGAAATGGAGTAAGTGATATATCTCTTAAATACAATCTTTAAAACTAAAAAGACTTATAAATTTTTTTTAAAAATTAAATAAAGAAAAAGGTGGATAAATGATAAAGATAATAAAAAAGTATCCTTTAACAAGTTATTTTGTAATTGCTTGGATATCGACATGGTTATTAGTAATGCCATTAGTCTTAACTGGTTTAGGAATTCTACATGTGAATATAATTTGGCATTTTCTAGGTCCATTAGGTCCAACAATTTCTGCAATTATAGTAATATACGTGTCATCAAAAAGAGAAGGACTTAAAAAGTTAAAAGACTCAATTATCAAATGGAGAATCGGTGTTTTTTGGATTCTTTTTTCTGCTCTAATTATGCCAGCTTTCTTAATCTTAACAATTTTAATAAACTTGGCTTTTACAGGGAATTTTATTGATTTAGGTGGTTATCTTATCAATGAAGGAATTACTAACTTTATTTCATTTTTAATTTGGATATGGGTTGGAGCTATTTCTTATGGCATATTCGAAGAGATCGGGTGGAGAGGATATGCTTTACCCAAGTTGCAAGAAAAATATAGTCCATTAACATCAACTATTATATTAGCCGTTGGTTGGGGTTTTTGGCATACACCAATGTTTTTTTACCGATTTAGTATAGATATACTATTCGGATGGCTTTATGGACTCTTTCTTGGAGCAATAATTTTAACATTTATTTATAATAGTTCTGGAGGAAGCACGTTTGCAGCAATACTTTTCCATATCTCGAATAATATTTGTTGGCTATTCAATATAGCTGAAATTCAGATGTTTTTAACAATAATGATTACTTTACTTGTTTTTATAATTTTAATTATTTGGAAAAAGAGATTATCTACAAAAAAATTTTCAAATTGAAATCTTAATTGATAATTTTTTTTAAACTCATTTTTAAACTAAATAATATTAACAAAAGGATTTCGAAATTTAAAAAAGAATTTAAATTATCGTTATTTCCTATCAAACATAACGTTATAAAAATTAAAAAAAAACTGAATAAAATGAATAAAAAAGATATTATAATTGGAGTGTTACTTATAGGAATAGTTGGTGTATCTTGTGGATTAGGTTTTGTTCTAGTTTCTTGGACACCAAAAGAGACACAACAAACCCCTACTTACCTTTCAGGATTACCTGATAACTGGGATACAGCTCCTAATTCTACATATATCATTTTAAACAATCAAACACAGAGTAATATTAAAATATATTTTAAAGATATATTAGAGAAGATACAAACTTTTCAAAATACTCAAAAGGGTGCTTATGATACAGGCATAGAATTGAAAACTATAATTGACCCTGAGACTGATATCCCAATAACAGGTATTAGCATAACAGATTTATTCGATCAATATCACACCTTTTTTCCTGGAGCTATTAATTTTGTATCTAAACAAGATGATTTTGGTCAAACTAATGTTTTTAGTACGAGTGCTGCTGATATATTAGAAAAAATAGAAGATGGAGAAGAAGATTTAATTATTGCTATAGCCGCAAATAAGCAATGGTTAGCGGAATCTCCATTAGGAGCTAAATATGGCAATTTTACATTAATTGGAGAGTCTATGGATGCAAAAATATATAATCTGGAACAAATTAACGTTCTTAGCAATTGGACTTTAGATGTATATGTAGATGGTCTATTAAAACTTTCTTTACAACCTGATAATATTACAGATGCTTCTTATCAATATGATTATATTTATTCATATGATAGAAGTGATGACTGGAATCTTAATAGACATTACTGGGGAATTAACATCTCAATGATTTGTGATTGGGTTAGTCTTAATGATTCTGTTGATTTTGAGTTAAAAGCATTAGCTGCTGATAATTGGGCTGCTCCTCATGGGAAACCGTCTAAACGTGGTTTAACTGAAACTGAGGTATATCATGGATTAGAATTTAATTCAACTTATTGGGATTATATTAATGAAACAGAAGCTAATCCTGATGGAGTTCCATTGCCTGATGATTATGATGGGTTACCTATTCTTTTAGCATATGAAATTCAAGCCTTGGGGGAGTATGATTTAATATCAGGTGATACTAATCCGGCATGGTCTTCAAGTAAAATTTGTGGTTTTGCTCATGGACCTTATGTAGTAATAATACCTGGTAGAACAAGATCTAATCAAATAAGAATGATAAATGCAATCGATATCATAACTAATCCATAAATATTCAAATTATATTTTTTTTTATTTTTGATTAGAAATTTTAAAATTTAATACTAAATTCAAGATTAATATGTTTTTAATGAAACGAATAAACATCTCATCGATATTAATCGTAATTTTAACCTTTTTAGCACCATTCATATTTATAAGCAATACTATAGCGTATCCTGGTGAGGGTGATTGTGCGGGATATCATGGGATAACATATATTGACATTCCTGTTGATAATGATGCATTGATAATACTAGATGGTGACCCTTCTGAAAATTTTTGGACAGAAAATGGTAATCAAAAAGGAAAAGTTGAAATTAAATTAGCTGAGATTAAAGTAGGAGAGGAAATTCCTGAAATTTATACATTAAATGCAACATTCATTATGAACTCTGAATATTTATATATTTTGTGTCAGTGGATAGATAATACACCACTTTATGATTATCCTCCAGAGAAAGATGGAATTGCATTCTGTTGGAATATTAATGCTCCGAATTTTTCAGCCTATTATGTTGCAGATATGAACACAATTCATATGGGAGGTGGACGTGTAGATGCGTGGAGATGGGTTTATTCAAATTTTGTCTCTTCTGGAGAAGAACACTTATGTGGAGATGACTGTTTTGATGAAAATGGATGGGTTGATGGAAATCCTGAAGCAAACAGTATAAATGTTGCTTATACCAATACAGGAAATTTATATAATTTAGAAATGAAAAGAAAATTAATTACAAATGAATATTATGATGTTCAATTCGATGAAGCAAAAATCTACAAGTTTAATATTGCTATTTTAAATGATAGTTATGGAGTAGATCATGCTATATCATGGACTTATGCTCTTGACCTTAGAGAACCATCTAACATAATTCCCTTTTTCCAACTGAACTTTATAATAATATTATTATTAATAGCGATAATTTTAACTAAAATCAATTTTAAAAAGGTCTTTAATAATATTGATAAAAACTAGGAATTTTTATATTCTAGTCGTCTCAATTCTAATAGGTTTAACCACGGTTTGGCTGTCAATATTAGCCATAATTGAATTAGATATTGAACCATTTCAAGACCCTAATAAGATAGAAATAAAAGGAAATGGTGTAAATAGAGAAATAATATTATCATTAAATGACTTAAAATCTGAACAATACCTTCAAGTCGAAGATAGAGTTTATCATATTATGAATAGTTTTGAAACTGAATATGATGTTATATATTCAGGAGTATCTTTATGGAGTATATTAGAAATAGAAGGCATACTAAATGATAATCCAATAACATTAACTTTCCAATTTTTTGCTCGTGATGGTTATCGTTCTCCAAAACCACTTAATTTGTCTATTGCTCAATTTAATCCTGAATTAGTTATTTTAGCTTATGCAAAAGATGGAAATCAGTTATTTGATGAAGGACCATTGAGATCAGTTATTGACCAATCTATTATACCTTCTGGTGAATATAGTTCTCAATACTCTGTTCAAATGTTAAAAGAGATTATTATAAACGAATAATAGGTTCGTATCAATGGATATTAAAAAAGATGATAAAATTGTAGAAGATGAATTAAAAGAGATAGAATCTCATTCAAGAACAGGAGATTTCAAAGAAACTGGATTTATACAAGAGGGGAAAAAAAAAATTGTTCTATTAGATCTTTTATATTCTACTATAATTGGTGTTATGGGAGGAATAATTTCAAGTCTTATACCATTTAGTTTATTAATAAAAGTTTGGTATCCATTAACGGGAGGCACGCAGTTAGTAAGTGGACATCATGTTATATGGGCATCAATAGTATACGGATTAACTAAGAAAAAAAAGAATATTCTTCTAACTATGCTTTCTAAAGGATTTCTTGAATTTCTTTTTGGAGATGCCTGGGGTTTATTAATTATTTTTGTGAATTTAATGGAGGGGTTCTTCTTAATAAGTGGTTTTGTATTCATGGAAAAGATTGGAGAAGGAGAAACTAAACTTGGTTGGGCTATTGCGGGAGGATTCGGTAACTTTTTTCAAGCTCCATTTTTCTGGATTATTAATCAACGTTGGTATTTACATTGGATACTTTGGGTCTTAGCTTTTATATTTGCTTTTATATCAGGGATGTTAATAACAGGATTATTAGGCAGAACAGTGAAAAACTATTTGATTAAAGCTGGTGTACCTACTACTTTTTGAAATGAGGTGTTGCATTTTCTCTCTAATCAAAAAATAGCCATAGCTTTCAAAAATTTTTCTTTTATCTATGGAAGAGATAAAAATCAGGAGCTTGCTGTTTCTAATATCTCTTTTGAATTGAAAGAAGGGAATGTCTTAATCTTAGCAGGTCCAAGCGGAAGTGGTAAATCTACTATATCATTTGCTATTAATGGGATAATACCATGGCGTCAAAAAGGGTTTGTTAAAGGAGATGTTGAAATATTTGGAAAAAGTATTTGGGATTATGATTTTTCAGAATTATCAATGTTAGTGGGATTAGTAAAACAAAACCCTGTTGATCAGCTAGTTACATTTAAGGTAAAAGATGAAATCGCATTTGGTCTTGAAAATTTGAATTATCCTCCAGAAATAATTGAAGAGAAAGTTAAAAATATCTCCAATTTGATGGGTATTAATCATTTATTAAATCGAGATATAGATCAATTAAGTGGAGGACAAAAACAACTTGTTGTATTATGTTCCTTTTTAGTAATGAATCCAAAAATACTTGTTCTTGATGAACCAATTGCTTTTTTAGATCAAAATTCGGAAAGTTTTTTATTAAATCGATTGAAAAAGCTCATCAAATCAAATAAAATTCCTTTAACATTAGTTATAATAGAGCATAGATTATCTAGAGTAATGGATGTAGCAGATAATTTAATAGTTTTAGATGAAAACGGAAAAATATCCATGAATAATAATATTAAACAGATTATAACTAATGAATTTGAAATATTACGTTTAAGCAATGTACGAGTCCCTTGGATTGTAGATATATTTCATGATTTTAAAAAGAATAATGTAAAGTTTCAAAAATTTAAAAATCCAACAAATTTTAAAGAATTGCTTGAAATTCTTGATCAATTAAATAAAGAAGATCTAAACGAATTATATCAGATTTTAATTGATAAAGAAATTAATCCTGTAGAATTACGAAAATACGAGATGTATAATGAATTAATAGAATTTAATGATACATATATCGAATCATTAAAACACTTTAAAGATAAATATGAAAGAAATGAAATTAAGGATGAAAATCATGAATATAATATAATTTTAGAAACCAAGAATCTTAATTTTAAATATCCAAATAGTGGAATTCTAGCGGTAAAAAATTTATCTCTGAAAATAAATCGAGGTGATTTCATAGGATTAATAGGTTCTAATGGCTCAGGAAAGACTACTCTGTTATATTTACTTGCGAATTTATACGAGCCAACATCAGGAGAGATTCTTTACAAGAATAAAAATCTAAAAGAAATTAATCAATATGAATATGCGAAAGAAATTGGATTTATATTCCAAAATCCTGAAAATATGATTTTCAAATCTTCAATTAGAGAAGAATTGTTATATGGACCTAAAAATTTTGGAATTATTAATGAAATAAAAGAAAGTTATATTGCTAGGTTATTGAATCTAATAGGAAAAAATAATTCTGAGGAAAATCCATATAACTTAAGTTGGGGACAGAAGAGGAGGTTGAATCTAAGCTCTATTTTTGTATATAATCCTGAAATTATCTTATTAGATGAGCCATTTATAGGTCAAGATCAAAAGACTATAAACTCTTTGATCGAGACTCTTTATATTGAAAATAAAAGAGGAAAGACCATAATTATTTCTTCTCATGATTATCATTTACTCCTAAAATATACAGAAAGAATAATTGAACTGAATAAAGATGGTACGCTACGGGATTATGATATTAGTAGTAATTATTTTCAAAAACATAGAAATTTAGGACCTATAATTTTATTAGATGAGATCAAAAAAAATATTAATAAGAAATTAGATGCCGAATAAAAACAAAGCTTTAGATCATAAGAAATATTTATTTGCATATGTTCCAGGAAACTCTCTAATACATAAATTAAATCCCATTTCTAAGATTATTTTTCTGGTTTTACTGACAATCATAACTTTTATGGTTAAAAGTTTAATTTTATTAACAATAATTTTTATCGCAATATTGGGATTAGTGCTAGTCAGCAAAATATCTTTTAAAAATTTATTTAGAAAGTTAAAATTCATAATTATTCTTCTATGTTTTAGCGTGATTTTGAACATATTTTTTAATGCCATTCCTTCTGGAAATGAAACAGTTATATTTTATCTTTTCAATTTATCTTTCCTACCCATAAGACGATTAGCTGTGTATTATGCCTTAAAAGCATCTTTAATAATCCTAATATTATTCACATCAACTATAATTTATAGTAATACAACTTCACCAAAAGACTTCCTATACTCACTTATAAGATTAAAAGTGCCATATAGATATTGTTTTTCATTAATGGTTGGAATCAGATACATTCCATTGATTGAACAAGAAGCTAAAACAATAGCTTTAGCTCAAAGAGCAAGAGGGTTTGGACTTGAAAAAGCAAACTCAGTGAAAAAAGCTTATAAACTGATTTTTGAAAGATTAGTGGCAACTTTAATTTCAATCCTGAGAAAAGGGCACATAACTTCAATTTCAATGGAAAATCGTTGTTTTGGTATTCATAAAAAAAGAACCAATTTAAAAATTATAAAGTTCAGACTAATTGATGGCGTTTTTATCTTTTTCTGCATATTTGCTTTTTCGTTTTTTATATTGTATTTACTTCAATCATTACCAATTCCTCCATTACCTTCTTTATATCATTTGTTTTTGACAATATTCTAAAATTACTAGGATAGATACTGAAGAAGTTTAATTCAATTATTATAATTAAACTCTTATAATTTATAGCAAGGAACTTTTAAAATTAAGAAAACCTAATTGATATAATAAAAAATAGTATCATTCTCCGTCATTACTCTTATAAGATATTACAAAGTTTAGATTCGAAGTAATCTTTATGGATAGAAAGAGAAAGATGTATTTAAAATACATTGGAATTTTACTTTTATTATGTCTTCCCTTATTTGGGCTGATGGGGCTCGTATTGAGCAGAAATATTATTACTCCTAATGACGAGTTTTTTGTAGTGTCCAAGGGGGAATCTCCATCTATTCCTGTCAATACATGGAGTTTAACGATATATGGACATGTTAATAACACTTTAATTTTTACTTATTCCAACTTTACATCCTTACCTTCAAAAGAAGTTATTGCAACACTACAATGTGTTGATGGACCATCTGGTACTGCCAGATGGAAGGGTATTCCAATTAAAGATTTACTAAATTTAGCACAGGTGCAAATAGGGGCTGTGGATGTTGTTTTTTATGCAGCAGATGATTATTCCTCCTCACTGACTATTGAAGAGGTAAGTATAGAAAATGTTCTATTAGCATATGAAATGAATGGTGAACCTCTTCCTGTTGATCAGGGATTTCCAGTCAGAGTAGTTGCTCCAAACCACTTAGGATATAAGTGGGTGAAATGGGTTGTTAGAATGGAGATTGTAGATTATAATTATATAGGTTTTTGGGAGAGTCGTGGGTGGAGTGATAATGCCTATCGTACACCTGTCACCGATTGGATTTACCATGCTGGATTATTGGCGATTTCTTTTCTCTTGGGGGGGATTGCGTTAATGTCAGGATTAAAAAAGTCGCCTGTTACTGATTTCTTTCATGATCTTCCTAAGTTTGTAAATAAGAAATTCCATATAGCAATTGGAATTGGATATTTTCTCATAGCTCTAAGTACTTTCTTCTATTGGGTTATTTCCACAATTTTGAACAGAGGAGCTATTTTTTATACAATTCATGGCATTACGGCTTTAATATCCATTATTCTTATAATACCTGGTGCTATTACGGGTGTTAAGAAATCAAGAAAAAGAGATAATGAAAAAAGAACATGGCATTACAAATGGAATTTGTATTCCTTTTATTTCTTTTTAACCACGATTATTCTAGGATTTTTATTAATTTTTATTAGATGGCTTTATTTATACTAACTTGGAAAAGTATTAAAGAAGCAGTCCATATTCATCATTCATTATTAAAATTCGAGTAGATTTTTAAATAATTAATGGCTTCTTGGAGAGCCTCATTATTCATACTTATTAGAAGTGTAATGAAAAATTGGAAGTAGATGTTCTTTATTTCGCTGAATTTAAGAATATTACAGGAAAAGAGAGAGAAAAGTTTAAATTATCCAAGTCCACTTTAGCAGAATTACTAAATATATTATTTGAAAAATATAAATTGAGGACTTTAATTTGGGATGAAAAAAATCAAAAGTTGCATAATTTGGTTTCAGTTATAATTAACAACCAAGCTACACATGAGAAAAATCCATCCTTAATTAATTTAAATGATAGAGATACAATTACCTTCTTATTACCAGTTTCAGGAGGATAGACGCAAATGAATTCTAGCGAGAAAATAAAATTATGGAAGAGAGAAGCTTTTAATAATTAATTAATTAAAAATGGTCTATTGAAAATTAATTAATGAAAATTGACTATTTTTAACTTAGATTAGAAAAATATCTTCTAAAAAATTTTTGTGAAATTAGAAAATAGTTGATAAGAATGATAAAAAAATCAAAGATTTCAGAAGATCCTAAAAAGAAAACTCCTGAAAAAATTAATTTAGCTCTAATCATAGTAAGCACAAGTCAATTTTGTGAGCTAAAGGCGGAAAAGAAAACTTCAGATAAGGTAATTCCTAAAGTAGAGAGATTATTGAACAATAACCAATCAATTTCATTAGTTTTTTCTGAAATTATCACAGATTCAGAAGACCATATAAATAAAGTTTTGGTAGAATTAATGAAAGATGATAAAATTGAAGCTATAATATTTAGTGGAGGTATGGGATTATCTAAAAAAGATATTACATATGAAACTTTAAAGCCTCATTTCGAAAAAAGAATAAACGGTTTTGAAGAACTCTTCAGATCTCTTTCTTATAATGAAATTGGCACATCTGCAATGTTATATAGAGCAACTGCGGGTATTTTAAGAAGTAAAAAAAAGAGTAAAGCCGTCTTTTTACTTCCAGGTTCTCCAGATGCTGTGAGACTTGCTCTTCAATATGTAATAATTCCCGAATTAGGGCATATTCTCTCTATAGCCAATAAAGAAGAGTAGGATCATATAAGATAGTATCCTATTTAGCATCAATGTAATCTAAAATTATTTTAGAGATGGTTAATTCTTAAACATATGGTTGATACGACCGGAAAAGTAAAAGAAATACAAGAGAAATATAAAATAATTGGTAGAACAGAAGAACTAAGACAAATTGTTTTAGCACATTCAGTAAGTAAGAACATTTTAATTGAAGGTGAAGTTGGGGTTGGAAAAACAACCTTAGCTAAAGCTGTAGCTTCTTTTTTTGATTCTGACTTCTATCGTGTTGACTGTAGTGAGGAATTATTACCTCATAATCTAGTAGGTTATTTTGATCCTCCTCTCGTAATTTCACAAGGTTATACCGAAGATTCTTATAAATACGGTCCATTGGCGTTAGCTATGCTGAATGGAGGCTGCTTATTCATAAATGAAATAAATAGGATGCCAGAAAGTACCCAAAATTCATTACTAACATCGTTGGATGAAAGAATCCTAAAAATACCTAAATTGAAAACGATAAAAGCCAATAAAGAATTCTTTGTTATCGCAACCCAAAATCCAAGCGCCCATGTTGGAGTCACTGTACTGGGAGAAGCCTTAAAGGATAGATTCATATGGATCAACCTTAGTTATCAGCCTCCCGAAGAAGAATATCTTATTATTAAACAAGAAGCGGATTTAAATAGTGATGGTGCTGATAAGATTGCACAAATCTCTCAAAATATAATACAAGTAACTAGAAAAAGTACTTCTGTCCGGAGAGGAAGTTCAATAAGAGGAGCTATTGATTTAGCTACCCTGATCAATCAATATGATAACGATAATAGTACCAAAAATTGGGTTGAAGCCGCAGTAATGGCATTATACAACAAAATCGAACTGGAAGACGGATTGACTCAATCTAAAAAAGAAGTTGTCACTAATATTGTATTGGCTGTTTTAAATAAATCGGATTTTCAATAATCGATGATTTCTCTAAGGAAGAAGCCGAAGAGAATGAGAAAAGATTGCATGTAAGACTTACTGAAAGTCGCCCGGATAAAGAAATTTTAGAGTATGAAATAATTAGAAAGAAAAGGAAAAAACCAGATTATTATAGACACCTAGCTGACACATTAGATTACAAGCAAATCAAAGAATTAACATATCTAGCGATAAAACATAAAAATCTTGAAGCTTTAATGGGATTACTCAAAGCGAACGTTTATGCTTCTACTGATGCTCTGGATACCGAACAGGGGGTACAATTTTTCTCAGAGAAAGCCGCGGAATCAGGAGATTTTATGCCAGAAGTCTATTTTTTTATAAGACGCCCTATCTCTGATAAATATAAGTCAGTTTTTAGACGTTTAGCACGGCAAAGTATTTTAAAATTATCTTTAAAAATAACAAGTAAGGGAATCAGAGGGGAATTTAAAAAAACTGTTCCCTATTATCAAATGGGTATGCCTGAATTTAGTATGGATGAAACTATTCAACATAATCCACTAAAAATTTATAAAAGAAGTTTGAATTATAAAGATATTTATGGAATTGAGAGAAAGCGACAAAAAAGAAAAGTGGTATTGATATTGGATACAAGTGGCAGTATGTATGGTCGTTTGTTACTCAATGCCGCTCTTACAGCCTCAGTTTTAGCTTATAACATGGAAAAAGAAGACTTTGCTATTATTTTATTTAACTCCACTGCAATGATTATGAAAAAAATTGACCAAAAAAGACCTATTATTTCAATTATTGATGATATCTTAGATTCTGAGGCTGTTGGCTTTACAAATATTTTTATTGGTTTAGAAAAAGGATTAAAAGAATTAAATAAAATTAAAGAAAAGAGAAAAAGCCTTTTTGGTATATTAATAACCGATGGCAACTATAATCGAGGTGATGATCCTATAACTTTAGCAAAGGCTTTTCCTAAACTTCACGTGATCGGAATACCATCAAATAATGAAGCAGATCAAGGGATTGAAACATGCCGAGAAATTGCTAAAGCTGGACGGGGTAAATTTTATGCAGTAAATGATTATAAAGAAATTCCACGAGCCTTAATAGAATTATTATCTCAAACTTAATTCAAAACTACTTTATACTCAATGCCAGAAAATTAATGGATATAGTATTAGTCTTAAAGTATTTATGAGTTATATCCTAAAAAGTAAACTTGAATGATCAATTATTTGGATATTTGGACTTCTTTTAAAATTCTATAGTCTTAAAAATATGGAATTCAATATATTTATAAGTTAAAAGGTAAAAAAATAATAATCAAAAGATACATTTATTTCAAAGATTTATATGAAATATCTAAATTAACAAAGGTGAATGATTTATATTTAATGAAGAAGACTATCGCTATGTTTTTAAGGTTTGTCTAATAGGAGCTGGTGGAGTAGGAAAAACGTGTATTGCTAGAAGATTATGTTTTAATACATTTAATATGAACACTCAATTAACTGTTGGAATAGATTTTTATACGTATGATATTCCTATAATAGTCAATGGAAAGGAAACTAAAATAAGGCTTTCGATATGGGACTTTGGGGGTCAAGAGCGTTTCAAATCACTTTTCAGATATTATATAGGCGGAGCAAATGGAATCTTCTTAGTATTTGATTTATTACAAATGGAAAGTCTTATTAAATTAGACTGGTGGTACGATAAATTAGTAGAGTATAATGTTCAGGATCGCCCTAAAATTCTTATAGGCACTAAACTTGATTTGGCTGAAGCAAAGGATAGGAATATTAAAATTGATGAACTAATTATTGAGCAATTCCTTAAAACACATAATGAAAAAGATTTCATTAAAACATCTTCTTTAGATAATATAAATATTCGATATATTTTTAAAGAGATCGTCAAGAAAATTTTAGATTTTCATGAATTTGATTATGAAGAAATATATTGACTTTCTTGATTTTTAAATATTCACTTAAAATTTTTAGATATTTTTGTACTAGTTATAAATAATAGATTTTTTTTTATTGAATTAGGTATAATAGAATAATCATTTGAAATGCTAAAAACTTCAAAAATTAATTCATCATAAATACATATGTGAGATTATTATGGCATTCAACCAAGAAGAAAAGCCCGCTTACATTTTCAAGCTTGTTTTAATAGGGTCAGGTGGTGTAGGAAAGACTTGTATTGCTCGTAGATTATGTTTTGATACTTTTGATGCAAATACTCAAATGACAATTGGAATTGATTTTTATACATATAACATCCCTATTATAGTAAACGCTGAGGAGACTTATGTTAGACATACTATATGGGATTTTGGTGGACAGGAACAATTCAAACGGCTATTTAATTATTATATTGATGGAGCGAATGGTATTTTTTTAGTGTTTGATTTATTAAACATGGAAACCTTAACTCGGTTGGCATGGTGGTATGATCAGGTAAGAGCACACAACCTTCATGATCATCCGAAAATCCTAATTGGAACTAAACTTGATTTGATTCAAGAGAATAATAAGAAAAAAAAGGTTGATGAATTAATAATTGAACAGTTCCTTAAAACACATGATGAACAAGATTATTATGAAACGTCTTCAAAGGAAAATATAAATATCCTCCATTGTTTTAAAGAAATGACTAAAAAAATCCTAGATTCTCATAAATTAGATTATGAAAAAATCGTATAAATCTCATTGTTTTATAACTTAATTCTTTAATATTGAATTCTGTATTATTCGGTAATTAAGTATTCTTCTGGGATTTTTTGTCCATACCCTGCCTTTTTAAATTTTTGACCATTTTTAACATAAAGATTAGAACTAAATTCATTTAAATTCTTATTAGGGTATGTTTTTTTTTTAATTGCTGGTATCCCCGCATATAAACTAAAATCTTCTGTTTTATCTCGTAAAACTGAACCTCCCGCCAAAACAGAACCAGTTCCAAGTCTACCCCCCTCTAAAACAGAGGCATGTATTCCGACTAATGAATAATCTTCGATAGTGCAAGGTCCATGACACATACATGAATGTCCTAACCTTACATTATTGCCAACTTTACAAATTTCATTTGGTCTGGAATGGAGTACTGAATTATCTTGAATACTTGTGTTTTCGCCCACAATAATTTTACCCCAATCTCCACGAAGTTTCGCACCAAACCATATATTTGTATAAGCACCTATTTCCACATCTCCAATTATTACAACGTCCGTAGCAATGAAAGCCGTAGGATGGATTTTGGGGATTGTACCATTGAAAGGACTTTCAATTATCATTATTTGACCACTCAAAATAAGAACATCTAAAATATATTATGTATATCAGATAAAGCTTATGATGATAACAATATCTGGTTCAAAATTTCTATAAGAAATTATTCCTCATTTTTTTTTCAAATATGTATGTGTGACGATATCACGTTCATTCATTAAAAAAGATTTTATTAATTAGATAAAAATAATAATAGTTTCATAGGCTTTTTTCTTCACTAGGTATAACTTTATAATATTCAAATTATTAGTAAAATAGGTGTAATTCAACTGGCTAGAATATCAAATTTCTTAACTCAACTAAAAAACGCCAAGAGATTAATTCGAATGACGATAGTAGGAGATGGAGCAGTAGGAAAAACAACATTAGTACAAGCTATGCTTCAAAAAACAACGGAATATAATCATAATCATTCTGGTCATAAGGTGGTGGAAGATAAAAAAGTTACACGCACTCCATTTATGGAGATTGAATCATGGACCTATAAAGATTTAGTTTTTCAATGTTATGATTTAGCTGGACAAAGAACTCCTGGTATGCATCCATTAGATTTATTGCAGAGCTCGGTTTTATCATATATCGATATTTATGTCTTTGTTTTTTCAATAGATAGATATGAATCCTTTGAAAATCTTAATAATTGGCTTCGATTAATGAAACTAGATTCTAGATTCAAACATAATAACATTGGATTTATTCTAGTAGGAAATAAAGTTGATTTAGAAAGATGTGTTTCAAAAGAATTGGTCCATACATTAGTTGGCAAGGATAAATTCTTTAATTCTTATGTAGAAACAAGTTCTATTGAACCCTTTGTGGGTATTAATACAATGTTGGAAGAAATTGTAGGTTTGGGTAGAAGCCTCCTTAATTTGAGTGATTAGGGCGATATATAGAGTGATAAAAGACTCTCATCTTCTAATAAAAAGAAAGGATGAGGTGTTAAAATGACCGAGATTAATTGTAAAATTTGTAATAAACGAATTAATTTTGATCCTCAAAATCCTAATACTTTTATTCATAAATCTGAATCAGGAAACTTAATGATTGGGAGACTCTACACAATCAGATTAAGTCACCAAACAGATTCAGGATCATCACATATTAATGTAGTTGTTATCGATGAAAATGGAGAATATCGAGCTCATAAAGATTATTATGAAGAAAAAGTAAGTGTTAAAGGAGCGCCCGATATTTGGAATAAACTTCAGCGTTTTATTCCATTAGAACTTCGGTTATACTTATCTCTAGCCAATGATGAAGAGAAAACTATTCTTTCTTCTCTATCAGAACCATTCAACAAAACACCAAAAGAATGGTATGAATCTTTAAATGAATTAAAACATAATAATCCTAATAATCAATTGGTTACCTTTTTAGCTGCAAAATGGGGTTTTATAATAGGAAAAGGTAAAGAACTTCTAAGTTATAAATATGAACCAAGCTCTTGGAGTTATCCAATATATTTACGCTTACAAGCAAGGTTTGCACCCTCACAAGAATTAATCTTGATTGCTAAAAGAATAGATTTTAAATCTTTTCCATTAATTATCCAATTAGAAGCAGCAATTGCAAAAGCCGAAGTTTTTCTTCGATTAAGTTCATATGATCTTTTAGAACAATTATATGATAATTGCCAAAAAGAATGGGGTGACCAGACTTCTATTGAAGTGAAAACAGGATTAATGCTTTTGCAAGGATATTATGGGTTTAGATTATTTTTTCTAGGTAAAATAAATGAAGCAATAGAAGTAATAGAACCAGTTTTTAATTTTGGACAATTATTGGGCAATAGAGAAATAATAAGCGTTGTAGGAAATTTTTATGCTGCTGTTAATCAATCCAGTGGCGATTTAGAAAAAGCACTAAAAATCTTCGAAATTGTATTAAAAGTTAGTGAAAATATAGGTGATGAAAGAACTCACGCAGTTATTTCTTCGAACATGTCTGTTATTGAATCCAAACAAGGATTATATGATCAAGCTCTAAAACGCCAACGAGCGATATTAGAATTGCCAATTGTCAATGAGGAGTTTTTTATAAGAATTTCCTTAATGAGTATTATTGCTGAAACGCTTTTTATATCTGAACGGTATGATCAATCAGAAAAAACATGCAAGAATCTTCTTTTAGAAGAAAATATACCTACTTATTATAGACTCGACATTTTATCTACTCTAAAAAGAATTGCTGGTAAAACAGATTCTCATGAATTGATAGATTTTGTAAGAAATAACCTACCAGACGATCCAGACTTTTTAGCTTCACCGGTAGGTAATATTTTTATGCACGATCTGCAAGCAATAGAAGGAGAATTACGTAGTAACTGGTCAGAATTGATTGAAAATCTGAAAGAGGAAAGAGAAATTATGTTTAAAAACCAATCTATAGAAAACGCGAGCGATATTGAAATTAGGCTTGCTGAAGGTTATTTTAAATATTTTCAAGAGACTGAAAACCTTGAATACTTGAATCATGCCTACAACCATTTAGATTTGGCAAAAACGATTGCTATTGAAAATCAAAGTTATTTAGATCTCTGTAGATTGGTTCTACTTAAAGGATTATTGGCAGCAGAAAGTAATTTACCAGCACAAGCGAAAATATATTTTGAAGAGGCACTAAGAACCGCACAGGAATATAATTTATCAGGTTTAGAAAAAGAGATAAATGAAAATCTAGAAATGCTAAATTCGGGTATTATTGAAAGATCAGCTGATTCTGTATTGCGCAGAATGTTTCAACGGTTAACATTCAGAAAATCTGAAGACAAAAGATCAAAAAAGAAAAGTGTTATTTATTCTCTGTTTATAGGAACACAAGATTCTGCTTGGGAAATAATACTAAAAAATGAAAAGAGTGGGTCTCTTAATGATACTATTTATCTCGTAGGAATTCATGATCTGTGGAATAACATACGGAAAATTATGATACAACAACAAGTTAATTATTTCACAGTTCGAAGAGGTGCTGTGTTAATCGAAAATTCGCCTCATTTTCAATTATGTGCTTTATGTGATCAATTGGATTATCTTACTAGATTAACAATTCAAAATCTCTTACCAGAATTAGAAGAGTTCTCTTTTAGGCATATTCCAGAAGAATTAGAAGATAAAATACTGAAAATGCTTAATAAAAATCTTGGTAAGTTTTCAAAAGTAGAATAAATCTAATTTTATATTCTCTTTTTTTAATTTTAGATATGTCTTTAGAAGATTTTAGCTCTATAATTTTTATAGGAGAAGAGTAGTAAAAAAATTTCTTTACAAATTTGAGAATCCAGAATAATAGATTAATAAAAACATGTACTTTTAGAAAATAACTGAAAAATTTTTCTTTCATTATTTTAATTAATAAAGTAAAGCAAAATATTCTTATTATGGACATTTTCACTCATTCTGTTTTTGGAGCTCTACTGTACATACTCTTTTTAAAGGACGTGACCTTTGATTATATCATTTTAGCAATTTTTTTCTCATTTTTACCAGATTTAGACATTTTTTTATACCCATTGAAAAGAATTTTTAAATCGAATTATCTTGAACATCGAGGAGGGTCCCATTCATATATATTAGGTATAATCATTTCAGCCATTTTAAGCATTCCTTTCTCTATTTTTAGAAATAAATCGTTTTTTATAGCGTGGATAATTGGATCAGCGTTTTATGGATTACATATATCAATGGATCTTCTTACTACTACGAAAATCCCATATTTATATCCGATTTCTAAAAAGGAATATAGCTTTTACGTCGAAAAGGCAGGGAGCTCTTTTACTTTCCTAACTTCATTGATCTTTCTTATTATACTTCTCGTAATGTACTATAATTCCGCATCACTTTCCCTTTTTATGAGTGTTATTATCTTTTATACCTATTTCTATCTATTCTATTATTTATATCGAATTATTGCAAAAGTTTGGATAAATCTGCATCTTAAGGATAACCAGAAATACTTTCCAGGCGTTTTACCATTTTATTATACAATCTTTGAATACGATATTATTCATGATGGAGTATCATTATGCATTGAAAAAAAGTCACATTTTTTAACGTCTAAAGTGATATATAAAAACCATTCTGTTCTAGATTCAAATGAAATGGTCCTTTTCAAAAAGGCGATTGAATTATGCAATGAGCATTATTATTATGCAAAATGGACCGTTTTACCCATATTTTTTAGGGAGAATGGGGTATTTTCTGTGAGATTTTTCTTTTTAGAGACGATGGTACGTGGAAGGACTCATTATATTCAATTTAATTTTGATACAGATACTCAGCAATATATTGATTCTAATCAGGGTTATGGGTCAATTTATGTTTATAATTAGAAAAGGATTTAATAAAATAGAAATAACAATAAGTAATAATCCATAAAAAACTAATAGAAAAAGAATCTCTTTTCTGTTCTCCGGTAAATCTTTTTTAAATACCAGCCTCATTGGCATAGTAAATACGGTTTTCACTGTTTTAGGCAATGGAAATAAAAACGATACTTTTTTTTGATACTCAGCATACTTTTCTGGAAATTTCTTACTCATTAAGGTTTCCTCATATAATGCAACTCCAATGATTATTAATGCTGATAGAAACCAGATATAGGTATATTCAAAAATTTTAGCACCATGGATTGTGGCTCTTAAGGGAATCAATGTTAAAAGATATATACCATAACTCCAGATAAGATACCCTAGATATTGAGGATGACGGGAACATTTGTAGATCGAAAAATCAAATATTTCTTTTTCTTTAAGAAATCCCTGAATCCAGGTAATTACTCCAAAGCAAAATATCATAAGTCCAATAAAAATAATCACGTAGCAAGAATAAGTTATAAATGCTTCTGCATCCAAAGAAAATGATGCTAAATAATCAATTATCATATAAGGTAATTTAATAATAGATCCCCAAGATAATATATTATATTCACAAGCATCTAATGGTAATACAATAACTTGTAATGCTTGAATACCTAAAACCCAAAACATCCCACCAAAAAAATGAGCAAATGTAGGCAGAAATAAAATAAAAGAACCAATAGATGATATTGCTAACTTCTTTATTATAAAACCTAATATAATTACTATTAAAATAATACAAAGACAAATTAGACCAACGACTTGAAGATAAGAAATTGGAGCACTAAAGGAAGGATACCCTGGAAATATTGCTTTTAATAGTTCATGTAATATATTGCTGAGCTCAAGAGTCAAATAAAATAAAATAATCGTAAACAAAATTCCTAATGAAATTATTATTATATTTTGTAATACTTTAGAAGTTTGCAAGAGTAATAATCTAATTATTTATTCAAAATTATTTAATACAATTTTAATTAAACAAGACAACAATTTTAAAATAATCATACTTTTTTAAGTCATATTCATTTTCCTTAATTTAACAATTATCGTATGTAAATTATATGTTTAAATATAATAAAGAGGAATTATAGGGTATTAGTTAATGACTGTTTTGCCAATATTTTTTAGAGAAAATGAACTATTTTCTGTGAGATTTTTCTTTTTAGAGACGATGGTACATGGGAGGACTCATTATATTCAATTTAATTTCGATACCTATACTCAACAATATATTGATTCTAATCAGGGGTATGGGCACATTACATCTTAGAATCTCAATTTTAGAAGAGTAAGCCAATCTATAAGTATTTTATAAGTTTGAGAAAAAAAACTAATTTTTTAATATAAGTATTAAAAATTTGTGTCTAAAATAATATAAATTTTCATATTTAATCCAAAATTACATTATATTGAAAATTGATAATCAAAATCCAATTTGGGAGTTATAAAATTATCTCCATTGATTCAATGGTAAGGAAAACAACATTGACAACAATTTTAATAAGGAAATACGCAAATTATATTCTATTTTATATCTATATATTCTAACACATCCATTTTCTCTAGAGTCTAGAATGAATTTAATGTTTCTTTGAAACCTTATAATTTTAATACCTAATCTTTATATAATCAGAATTTTTTTTTAAAAATAAAAGTTAACATAGGATTACTATTTATGAACTCGTAAAGATAAACAGAAATTAATAAAGAGGTATAAAATATGGCATTGTTCTGGAATTTAAAATTAAGGTTCATATTAGGGGGATGTATTGTATCAATTATAGGTGTTATATTGCTCTTTATACACCCTGCTTTACAAGTCATTTCTTATGCACTAATAATCGTAGGAGTAATTGCATTAGTGATTGGGTTAATTTGGAAATCTAAACCTAAAGTGAAACCAGAGAAATAGTGTATAAACTGAAAAAACTTATAATAATTTAACTTGATAAAACTATAATAAAAATCGAAAACGAGGTAAATTAATGATCACGATTAAAAATTTAACTAAAAATTACGGAAATTTAACAGCTGTTGACGATCTATCCTTGCAAATCGAAGAAGGAGAAGTATTTGGCTTGCTTGGACCTAATGGCGCGGGCAAAACAACCACAATACGGATGCTTTGTTGTCTTATATCAAAAACGAGTGGTACTGCGATATTGAATGACTTATCCATTGATAATAAAAAGGATTGTCTTGAGATTCGTAAAATGATCGGATTATTACCGGAAAATGTAGGTCTTTATGAAAGTATGACCGCTTATAAAAATCTGGATTTCTATGCAAAACTATATCAATGTCCTGAAAATAAACGAAAAGAACGAATTGAATATTATTTAAAAATGTTGGATTTATGGGGGAAAAAAGATGTGGTCGTAGGCACATTTTCCAAAGGAATGAAACAAAAATTAGCCATTGCTCGGACATTGGTTCATGAACCAAAAATCTTGTTTATGGATGAACCGACAGCAAATTTGGATCCGGAAGCGACTAAAATGGTGAGAGATTTTATCCTTGAATTGAAAAAAGAAAAACGCACAATCTTTTTGAACACCCATATGCTTGACGAGGCAGAACGAATCTGTGATCGTGTGGGAATTTTGAATACCCATCTAATAGCCATTGGATCCCCCGATGAATTAGGCCGGTCCTTGTGGGGAAAGAAATCTGTTGTTATAGTGGATACTGTTACGGATATTATCCTCAAAGGAATAAAATCTCTTGGATTTGAAAAAATTGTGGTTGACAATAATAAAATGACCATTGACGTTAATGATCCCCACCACGATAATCCTTCCATCATCCGCGCAATACAAGATGCTGGTGGACAAATTCAGTCTATCTCAGAGCTTGTTCCAAGCTTAGAAGATGTTTATTTGAAAGAGATTCGGAGGAATGAGTGAATTGAATACTAAAAATGTTTGGACGATAACTACAAAAGATATTGGTCTTTTTATCAAAAAAAAATGGATCCTTTATTCGGCGCTTATTCTGCCGTTAGCTCTCTCAATTGGATTACCCGTAATAAGTTGGTATGTTGTGAATAACAGAGATGTGCCAGATGTATCGGTCCTTTTTCCAATTTTTAATGCATTTTCCTTCTTCTTCATGATCCTTGGCGCGATAATTCCAACTGTTATCGCAGCTTACAGTTTCGTGGGGGAAAAAACTGAGAAAACTCTTGAGCCCTTATTAGCAACTCCAACCACTGATGATGAAATCTTGCTCGGCAAGAGTTTAGCCGCATTCTTACCCGTAATTATCATGATATTTATCGGTGCTGTTATATTCACGGTTCTCATGGATATTTTTACTTTACCGAAAGTTGGTTATTTATACTTCCCAAATTGGAACTTCGTGATTATTATTCTTTTGGACACTCCACTAGCATGCGTTATGAGTATAGAATTCAGTGTCATAATTTCCTCTCGCATGAACGATGTTCGATCCGCCCAACAATTAGCAGGCGTCATATTTATTCCATTCCTTGCACTATATTTACTTACCGAAATTAGTATAATTACACTCGATAATGACACATTGCTTTTGATAGCAGGAATCATTGCTTTAATTGACATAGTTTTCTTTTTTATCAGTCGAGCTACATTTCAACGCGAAGAAATTTTAACGAAATGGAAGTAAAAGCATTATTTTTCATTTTTGCTATATGTTTAGGAAGATGTTCTAAAGAGTAAAATTTTATACATCTATTACCATTGTAATTTATTTCTGAAGGATCGAAGATCTTAAAATATATTAAAATTGATTCCCATTAAGTAGGAAAAATCCTTTTTTCAATAATTTTCATTATAATCAGACTCAGAATTTATCTTTCTGTCAATCTGGGTAACCTATCGCAAGGAAAATCTAACAAAATTAGAAAGGGTATTCAAAAATCTTAAGAGAAGTTTTTTCTTTCTATAGAAAGAGTATTATAAATCATCCAGATTTCTAAATTATTTTTTTATTAACTCTAGGGTTAAGTATAATTCAATATTTCAAATTATTATTCTAATCAAAAAATATAACCATTAAAAAAAAATTTATATCATTTTTTCCTATAAATATTAAAAATTTAAACTCTTATACCTTTTTTATAATAGAAGAAACTTATTTTTAAATAGGAATATCAGATTTAAAGAGCGAATAGATTGGTTAGACCTCCGACAGAAAAGAATATTTGTCTTCGATGTAAGGGTGCACGATTATTATGCGGGAAAAAGACTTGCCCAATCTTATTAAAAAAATCTGTAATGAAATCTTTGGTTCCTTTTGAATTAGATAAAACGAGAAAAAACGTTGAGATATTTGGCGCTAGTCCACCCGGATTTTTCGTTGGCCATTTTAATTATCCAAATGTGTACCTTGGGCCATTAGTACCATTTCAAGAATTTGAAACTGGACTTGACATTTCAGATTATCATATTTTGGATGCACCTGAACTATGGTTTGGCAAAAAAATGGTTGATGTCATTCGGTATAGAAGCAGCTTAGTGAGGAGTAATTTTAAAACAAATGTATTTATAGGTAAAAAGTCAAGAAAAAACACTCCTTCATTGAAAACTCAAAAATTATTAGAAACATCACAGGAATTATCAATGGCAGCAAGACCAGTAGATACAGAAACTAAATTAGAACGAATGAGTCTGAGAATGATGATGGATAATCATGCCTTACCAATGGGACCTTCTGGAATGACAGAAAAAATTGAAATTACTGAAAATACTAAAGTTCATCCTCAAGTGGATTACTGTGTTTCAGATACCGATTTAAAAGCATCTGAGGCAGTCTCAGAAAATTTATATTTTAAAGGACACGTTCCAGAATCTACGATTGAAAGAATATTCTCTGCTGGATTACTTGGTGAAAAAAATAGGCGTAGAATAGTACCAACTCGATGGACCATCACGGCTATAGATGATATTATATCAAAATCACTAATTGAAGAGATTAAAATGTATCCAGAGATTGATGATTTTCAGATTTTTGAGTTGACATATCTAGATAATCATTTTAAAATTCTGTTATTTCCAGGAAAATTCATATATGAGATGAATGAAGTATGGGCACCAAATACACTTTGGAATGTTTCTCTTGATGGTAAAAATCGAAATTTAAAACCACAAATAATGACTGATTTTGAATTTTACGGGGGAAGAAAATCCTATGCAAGTAATATTACGGGCGCTTATTATGCTGCTAGAAAATCAGTTTGTGAGTATCTCTATAAGATAAGAAAACAAGCAAGAGTTTTAATTTTTCGAGAAGTCTCTGGAGGTTATGTAGTACCTTTAGGAGTATGGGTAATAAGAGAAACAGTAAATAATGCTATGTTTACAACTGATCCGATTAAATTAGATAATTTTAATGATTCTTTGAAAGCAATGGCAGATGGATTTAAGGTTGATTATAAATATTGGAAACAAAGTAGTAAATTGATTAATTTCATTAAAACACAAAAAACTTTAGATACTTTTATATAACTTTCCTTATTTAAATTATAAAGTGATTTCATGATTATTGATATGCATGTTCATCCCTTTTGTAAAGAAGTTTCGTGGGATGACTTAAATAAGATAGCAGATGCAATGTGGTCATCTGATCCTTTTAGGAGAAGATATATGTATAAGATGTTAAAAAGTGTAAGTGAACATGTTTCGATAGATGACTATATTACTTTAATGGATGAGTTAGGAATAACTAAATCAGTAATTGTAAGTTTTAATGTGAAAACAGCTTACGATGTAATATTAGTAACTAATGAAGATGTAGCTAATCTTGTAAAGATTCATCCAAACAGACTAATTGGGTTTGCAGGTATTGATATTCCCGCTCCTGGAGCACTTGATCAACTTGATTATGCAATAACCTCCTTAAATTTAAAGGGAGTAAAGATAGTACCTCCTGTTCAGAAGTTTGATATTTCGGATAGGCAATATGATCCAATATGGAAAAAAATGATAGATCTTAATATCCCCCTATGGACTCACGGAGGTCATCAGGTTTCAACCGTGGGGTCAATAGCTAAATATGGACATCCTATGTTAATTGATGAAGTTGCTATGAGACATCAAGATTTAACAATAATAATTGGGCATATGGGAACCCCGTGGTTTTGGGACACTTATTCCGTGGTTCTACGGCATCCAAATGTATATGTTGATATCTCAGCCCATCATCATATATATTCCTATTTTCCATGGGATGCGTTTATAAAGGACAAAATTGAACATAAAGTTCTGTTCGCCTCCGATCATCCCTTAGTTCATTGGAAACAAATTATCCCAGCAGTTAAAAATCTACAAATTTCAAAAGGGTTTAAAGAACGAATTTTTAGTGAGAATGCAAAAATGTTACTCAATATTTAATTACTTCTTTTTACTTGAAATGCGTTATTTTTAAGAAGAGAAAATTGATTAAAGATAAATCCTTTTAAGACTCATTATTTGATAACTAAGTTTAATTTTACGTGATTTCTTTGATTTGGAAAACACAGATTAATAAATTAACTAAGACAAAATATCCCCTTATCATGGCAGCATTTGCCGGATTGGGTAAAACAAAATTTGCGGCTTCATTCTCCAATGCAGGAGGTCTTGGAATCATAACCGCTTTGAATTATGAAATTAATAGTTTCAAAAAGGAATTAGATAAAATGCATGAACTGACTGATAAACCTTTTGGAGTTAATCTCACAGTTGTCCCCCCAGGAGTTCAATTTGGAGATGCTATTATAACAAATGATGATTATCTAAAATATTTAGAGGTTGCTATTGACAAAGGAGTGAATATTTTTACAACATCAGCATATCAGGCAACTTTTCTTGGAGAAAGAATACGTGAAGCAGGTTGTTATTGGTTTCATAAATGTGCATTAATGAGACACGCAATATCAGCTGAGAAAGCAGGAGCAAATGCGATAACCTTAATTGGTATGGAAGCCGCTGGCTTTAAAAATCCATACCAACATACGACTTTAGTGAATTTAACAATGGCTAAAAAGTTATTAACTATTCCCGTAATTGCAGCAGGGGGAATCGGTAATGCGCGAGGTTTTCTTGGAGTTTTAGCTATGGGTGCAGAGGCAGTTTGTTTAGGAACAGCTATATTAACAACAATAGAAAGCCCTCTTTCAGTAGAAATGAAAGAAAATTGGATGAATACTGATATTTTCTCCGAAGAGTATCATAGAAGGCTTTATCATTTAACACTTGGACCTACGAGAGTACCATCCTCCGCAATAGGGTTTCAAAAAGAAATAGTACCACTAAAAGCTTTCATTGAAAAACTCATGAATGAAGTAGAAGAAATTTTAAAATCATGGGGTTTTACGAAAAAAGAATTTATTTCATAACCTAATTTAAAGAATATTCATTTATTCTTACTTCCTATTAAGAGCTAAGAGTTTATAATGGTTTCATTTAAAAATAATTGAGACTAATTAAAATCAATTTACTAATATTGGAATTATTAAATTACATTAATGTTAAAATAACAAAAGAGAGAAAAATAATGTCAACTAAACCTAAAGTGTATTGGGCATCTCCAAATGAGGTAGCAGCTTTACCAAATACAGCTAGAAATATGGTCACTAATAACCTAGTAAAAACTCGCTTTATTTTAGATAAAATTCTCGATCATATCGATTCTGGAGATAAAGTAGGGGTAAAAGTTCATGTTGGAGAGGCACATAATACACATTATTTACGTCCTGATTATGTACGTGAAGTTGTAAATGCTATAACTACTAAAGGAGGTTTTCCGACTCTAATTGAAACTCAAGGAATTGGAAACAATATTGAAAATATTGCGATATGTGAAGATTACGATATTTGCGTAGGGCATAGGAAAAAAACTGAAGATCATAAAAAAATTGCCGAACTTCATGGATATTCTGAACCAATTATTGGAGCACCTCTACAATTTATTGATGGTGATGAAGGTATTGATAGAAAGGTAGTAAATATTGAAGGAATTCAATTTAAAGAGGTTTCTGTCGCAAAGCATTTATTTGAATTTGACAAACTTGTAATAATATCTCATTTTAAGGGACATCCACAAGCAGGATTTGGGGGAGCATTGAAACAATTAGGAATAGGGTGTGTTACAAAGAGGAATAAACATTTAGCTCATTTTGATGGTCTTATTGAAGTTAATTTTAAAAAATGCGATTTATCATTATGCAAGCAAGAGTGTGTTTCTGCATGCCCTGTAGAGGCAATTAAAATTGAGAATGAACATGCTGTAATTGATACTTCCATCTGTTATGGCTGTTTTCGATGTACACAAAAATGTCCTGTTAAAAGGGCATTAAAAGGACCTTCAATGAGAAATTTCCCTGACTTTGTCGAACGCTTTATAGATAATACTTTGGGTGTTTTGAGTTTTGGAGGTGAAAAAATTCGTTATATTAATTTTGCTTTCGACATTCCAGCTATGTGTGATTGCGTTCCAAATGCAGGAGTTCCTGTGGTACCCGACCTTGGAATTTTTGGATCATCTGATCCAGTAGCTATTGATAAAGCGTGTGTTGATGCGGAAACAAATGCTCCAGGTCTTCCATTTCTTAATAAAGAAGGTGAATGGACTCAACCACTTGAGAAGGGAATTGAGAAATTTAAAGCATTGATGCCAATGGTTGATCCCTCCAATGTATTTAAAGCAGCTTTGAGAAATAAGTTGGGATCTTTAGACTATGAATTGGTTAAAATATAAGATATTATATGTATTTTCAAAAATCATTCATTCTTTTTTATTAATTTAAATTCATCCGAAGATTTCTTTTTTAGATTTAAATGGATTCAAGTTAAATATATGGATAAACTATACAATATATAAAAAAATAAATATTTAAGTGAAAATTGTGGCTCTTGCGGGTGAAAAAGTCGGAATTCCTTCCGCAGATGAAGCGCCTATGATTGTTATGGCACGCTATAAACAGCCTCTTGCGGGAATTTTATCAATATTAATAATATTCATAATAAGTTGGATAACATGGTTAATATTCTTCGATCCACGTTGGCATAATCCTTATCCTAACCATGAAATGGAAATTACTGCGTGGGCAACTGTAATCGGTGGTTTTGGTTTAATAGGGGTGGTTTGGGCAATCTGGTTTGAAAATTGGCCTTATTATGGTTGGTTTCGTACTCCATGGAAAGTAGGACTTGTCGGAACAGCTATCAATTTTGTAATCATATTGATTTTTACACTAGTACTTTTACCATTATTTAATTCATTTTATGGCAGTCAAATCACAGATCCTTATATAGCATGGTTCGTTGGGGCTTCAATTTTTGGGGCATTGAGTGGTTCTTGTTTTTCTTTTGCTGTTCTTTGGGTTGCTGGAACTATGTATTGGCCGTTTTTTAAATTTAAACAGCCTAAACGCGGAATTATTATTTGGTTTATTGGTAATGCCATAACCATTTTGGTCTGGTTTTTTTTATTCTTTCCTGCGGGTGAACGTACAAACATAACTTCCGAGGTTAACGCAGTTAAACCAATAACTTTCTTTCCCAGTTATGCCTTCTCACTTGGATGGACGCAATGGTTGATTTTCTTTTCGCTATTAACAATGATGGTATTTGAGTATTGGCCATGGAGTAAACTAGGGCGGAAACAACCCTTTATCGGGATGATAGCAGCAGGTGCTTGTACAGTATTAGGTTTACTCGTTTCTTTATTGGGACCTTATATTGCTCAATACATTTTCGATCCTTTTTTCCAAGTAATAGGTGGAATACCCCCTGATGAAATAACTCGACTTAAAGGTTGGTATATGATGAGTATTACGTATGCTATATTTCTCATATGCGCTGTAGTGTTAGTTTCTCTTTTCTTTGATAATTGGCCAAAAAAATATACTCAATGGAAAAATTTTGTTTTTAGGTTTCTTTTAGTTATTGGAATAGGAACTTTAACTTTTCTGGGTTATTATCTATTATCACCAATCTTGTTTGGCGATACAACAAATTACTGGGAAATGAATCCGACTCCTTTTGTTTTGTGGTTTTTATGGATTGAAATCTTATTTGCATATGTATGGAGAAAATGGCCAATATACAAAGCAGTTTAATGATAGAACTGTATAGGTGATTCAATCAGATGGTTAAAGTAGGAGAAACATCAATACCAGAAGAATATTCCTGGATTGGGGATTGGGCAGGTCGCCGTGCTTTGCTTACTCCTAATCGTGAAGCAATCTTAGATAACATTAAAAAAAAAACATATACATATGAAGAACTTGACTTTAGAGCGAATAAACTTGCACGGGTGCTGATGGATCATGGAATCTCAAAAGGAGATCGTGTTGCAATGTTCTCAACAAATAGAATTGAATGCGTGGATTTATTTTTGGCAACAGCTAAGATCGGAGCAATATTAGTCCCTTTCAATATAAGATTAACAATTCAAGAATTAGATTACTTGATTAAAAAAACTGGACCCACTATTTTTTTCTATGAACCAAAATTAAAATCTCAAGCGATTGAAATAAAGGATAAAAATTTAGTTTCCCAATACGTGGTGATGGGTGAAAAATCAGTATTAAGTGATCCCTCATCTTATGATTTAACACAAAAAATCTCAAATACCCCCATTGAAAGACCTATTATTAACTTTGAAGATCCACACCTAATTTTATTCACAGGTGGTACTACAGGGCTTCCAAAGGGAGCAACTCTTTCACACAGGCTTATTTTTTGGAATTCTGTAAATACAATCCTTTCATGGAGTTTGAGACCCGATGATATTCAACCACTTCTGTTTCCGTTATTTCATACAGGCGGTTGGAACGTACTTTTAGTTCCATTTTATCATCTTGGGGCTAAGACAATATTGATGGGTGATTTTAAACCCGAAGAAACTATTGAAGTTATAGAACGAGAAAAATCCACTATTGTAATTGGAGTTCCAACTATGTTTCATATGATGGCAAACACCCCACAATTTAAATCTACTAATTTTGATTCTGTAAGGATATTTATATCTGGGGGTGCACCATGTCCAGTTGCTATTATGGAAAACTATTGGGCTAAAAATAAACCATTTAAAATGGGATATGGATTGACTGAAGTAGGACCTAATAATTTTTACTTACCTGAAGGTAAAATTAAACAAAAACCTACTTCTGTTGGTTTACCCGTAATTCACTGTGATATGAAAATTATCGATACAAAAACAGACGAAGTTGTAAAACAAGGAGTAGTTGGAGAACTCTTACTGAAAGGACCTCATATATTTTCTGGATATTGGGATGAACCGGAAGAAAGCAAAAAAACTATAGAACCAGATGGGTGGGTTCATACAGGAGATCTAGCTATGCAAGATAATGAAGGATTTTATTATATTGTAGGTCGTAGAAAAGAAATGTACATTAGTGGTGGAGAAAATGTTTATCCTGTGGAAATTGAAGAATTACTTTTTAAACATCCTGCAGTTGATTTGGCAGCTGTGATAGGCGTAGTTGATGAAAAATGGGGAGAAGTGGGTAAAGCTTTCCTAACTCTAAAACCCGGGAAAACATTACACGAAGAAGAAATCCGCGAATATTTATTTGATAAGCTTGCTAAATACAAAATTCCTAAATATATTGAGATTAGGGATTCTTTACCAACTAGTGCTACTGGTAAAATTTTGAAAAGAGAACTAAAATAGGTCGATGTTAAAAATGGAACTACGTCCAGTTGGTTTAGAATCATGGGGGATTTATATTCCTAAAAAAAGGCACACAAGTGATTATATTGCTAAAGAGACAGGGATTCCAAAAGAAATTATTGAAGAAAAATTTGGTCTTAAAAGCAAATCTGTTCCTGGACCAGGTGATCATACGGTTGCTATGGGTGCTAAAGCAAGTTTTCAAGCCCTTGAAAGAGCTAACATTACACCTGAGGATTTGGACGTAATTATTTGGGCTGGAGAAGTTTATGCTGAACGACCGATGGTGGTAAATGGCATAAAACTTCAACAATTATTAGGGAATCCAATGAATTCATGGGCTTTTGATGTCAATCAGAGGTGTGGAACATTCTTAGTCGGAATTTTGATTGCAAAAAGTCTAATACAAATGAACCCAAATATTAATAGAATATTAGTAGCAAGTGGTTATAGGAATTGCGATTTGATTAATTATAAAAATCAGAGATCCAGATTCATGATTAGTTTAGCTGCCAGTGGGGTCGCAGCAATTATTCGAGCAGATTATAAAAAAAATGAAATTTTAGGTATTAGTGCTATTTCAGATGGTAGATTTGCAGATGATGTTTATGTCCCAGCAGGAGGCACAATCCAACCTATTACTTCAAAAGCATTAGAAGATGGATTAAATTATTTAGATGTTCCTGATTCCGATGGTTTAAAGACTAGATTGGATAAATACTCTATGGATTCATTTGTAAAGGTAATTGATAATGCCTTAACTCAATCTGGTCATGTACGTGAAGATATAGACTATTTAGCTTTATTACATATGAAAAGAAGTGCCTTTGAGTATGTAGCTAGAACTGTTGGTGTAGATCCATATTCTCAATCAACTTATTTTGAAGAAATTGGTCACAATGGACAGAATGATAGTATAATTTCAATTGAATATGGAATTAGAGATGGAAAAATCAAAAATGGGGATATAGTTGTAATGGTATCAGCGGGGATAGGATGGGCATGGAATGCAGGGGTAATCAGATGGGGTTAATAAATCTGGAATTAAACCTTTACTTTATTCTTTTTTTACTTTTCAGTATCTAATGAAGTATTTATTTATCTTTAATTTTTTATTTTTTTTATTCC
>JAHPZE010000037.1 GCA_019058365.1 Promethearchaeota archaeon
TCGGAATAAAAAAAATAAAAAATTAAAGATAAATAAATACTTCATTAGATACTGTATTAAAAATGGAAAGAATGTCCCTGATTTTTGTCCTAAATGCGGGAAAACCTTAGCAATTTATATGGGCAAGTATGGTATTTTCCTTGGCTGTAATGGCTATCCTAAATGTAATTTTTCTTATAGTTTCGAAGATCCGAATATTATTTCTTGCCCTAAGTGTGGTAAAACAATGAAAGAAAGAACAGGAAAATATGGCTTATTCTACGGTTGTGGTGGATATCCTGACTGTAGTTTCACTTTCGATTTGAGAATTAAGGAGAAGAAAATTCGAGTGCCGAAAAAAATGTTAAAGTTGCCTAAAAATATTGGGTTCACTACGGATAAATTATTGAAAGTTTTATCAGATAAATGGCAAAACTTACAACGATTAGCGGGTAGATTAGATCTTACTGATAAGATGGATGTTAAATATTTGGAGTTAAAATTAAAAGAACTTGAACGCAAGAAAAAGATTAAAAAAGAAGTGATAGATAATCTTCAACACTGGAAATTAAATTGAATATATTAGAGATAATTTAAGATTTATTAGATTTTAAAAAATTTTATATAAGAATGTAAAAGTGGGAAAAACTATGACATCCAATGAAAATACATCCAACATTCCAAATAAATGCCCTAAATGTGGTAGCGATCTTGAAGAACGAGCTGGAAAGTATGGAAAATTCTTAGGTTGTATGAAATTTCCTGAATGTAGATATACTTTTGATTTGAGTGGTGATATCACTATAATTAAGTGTCCAGAATGTGGAAAGGATTTAAGATTTCGAAATAGTGAATATGGCCGATTTCTAAGTTGTAGTGGTTATCCAGAATGCAAATTTGCTTTCAATCCAAATTTTAAAGAGCATCCTGATATATTTTGTCCAAATTGCAAGAAAAAACTTGAAATTCAAATAAAGGATAACATAAAATTTTTAACTTGTACAGGATACCCTAATTGTGATTTTACAATTGAATGGGTTGATGATAGGATATCCATTGAAAAAGAACAGAAATATCCGCTATGTCCTAAATGTAATAGTGAATTAATTAAACGGAAAGGGAAGTATGGAACCTTTCTAAGTTGTGCTAGTTTTCCACAGTGTAGGTTTGCCTTTAATCCTGAATTAAACAATCAAGGTGATATCTTTTGTCCTAATTGTGGTAAAAAATTGGAAATTAAAACAGGCAGATATGGAATATTTGTCGGTTGTAGTGGATATCCTGACTGCAGATACACGTTTGATTTAAGGAAATAATTTGATTGTTCTTTCCGAGGTTAATTTAATATTAAATCAATTAATTAATCCATATTTTATCTAATTGGGAATTACATAGCTTATCACATTGTTGAATATATTTATTTTTTCGCCTCACATGAAAGAATTCAACTTTTTTATATTTTTTTGAGAGCTGATAAACTTCACTACACAATTCTGACAGATTTGGATAATTGATTTTCCATTTCCTGTTAATTTTTTGGACTGCTAAATTGCTATCAGAAATTATGTGGATATGTCCTCTATGGAACGTCTCAGCTGCTTTTAATGCGTTAATAATTGCTTTATACTCAGAAGTATTGTTGGTGGTAGTTCCTATATATCCAGATCCTTGGTGAATTACGGTGTTATTATGAACAAACAGAAAGATATAAGCAGCAAGACCGGGATTACCTCGCGCTGCACCATCAGTATAAATCTTTAGAACATCCCCTTTTTTAATTGGAATTCTACTCATGATTAATCAGTGTTTAGTAAATTATCAATTTAGTCTTTATATTGATTAAAATGTATTCTTTTATAAGAAATCATTTTGTAACTACAAATTGAGTAATCTATTCCTATGGGGTAAAGTGCTGGAGATTATCTTTTTGGGCTCAGTAGTCGTTTTTATTGATTCAAATGATGTTGTGGGAAGGGTATATTTTAATCTTCCTGGTTTTTTCTTTACAACATGTGCAGTAGTAATCACTGCTAATATTACAATTGATCACATAGCAATTTATGACCAAAGAAGATCGAAAAAATTAAACAAACCTCGACATGGTAAAAAACATAACAATTTTGGATCGTAAGTATCATTAGGTACTTGACTAAAATTTATGTAAATCTTAGAATAAATTTAGTTTCAAATCAAGATCTTTTTTAATATTAATTCAGAAAAACTATCCATATTTTTTAATTGTGGTTAATTGGATTTATCTATGCCTAAGGGTAAGATCCAACAAATAAATTTGAAGGGTGGTTTCAATAGTAGAACTTAAAAAATTAAAAGTTAATCAATTGATACAATTAGCTAAAGAATGTAATCTCAAACTAAAGGGCAGATTGAAAGAAGATAAGATAAATGAAATTGAAAAATCAGGAATAGAGGAAAAAAAATTACAAGAATTATTCAGTAAATACTACAAACCAAGTAAGCCTATAAAGAGCAGTCCAACCAAAAAAGAATCTGCATTAACAACTAGAGTTGTTTTACTTGAGAAACAAGTTAAATATATTATGGACAAAATAAGTAGCGTTGAATTAATTATTTCACAATTGAAACCTGAAAAAAAAGGATTAAGTGGAAATGAATATGAGAATCTAAAAAGGAAAATTCTAACCTTGATTAAACCAGGGAAGTCAATGACAATTGATGAGATTTATCAAATAAAAGAGTTCAAAAGCTATTCTTTAGAAAAGTTAGGAATGGCAATTGATGATTTAGTCGATGAAGAGCTTTTCGATGTTTCAGAAGGAGGTTCTAGGCTAAAAATTCATGATAATATTGGGAGAATAATTCGAAGGTAATAAAACTATATTTTGATGCAAGAAAAAATGAATATCCAGAGAAATTTAAGATGGCCAACAAGAAGAGAATGTGTAAGATTAAATACAATTATATTTGAAACTAATATAAATCCATTTGGATTGGCTCAATATAATTCAAATCAACGTGTGTCTGATTTTGTTGGTAGAAGGGAAGAACTTGCTAAATTAAAGGCACAATTAAATCTTGTATTTCAACATAGATTAAGCCGTGCTGTAAGATTAGAAGGTCCAGGAGGTGTTGGTAAATCAACTCTTTTTAATTATTTGAAAGAGTCTATAGAGTCTGAAAGAATTGATGAAAGTCCAAGAACTCAATATATTTTAAGGAATACTGACATTTTTTCGACATATTTTATAATTCCTGAAAAAATTTCTGAATTAAGAGATATTTGGATTCCAATGATGGATAATTTAAAACCTGGTTTTGAAAGTGAGGTTGGTATTGACATAAGTTTACCTGAATATATTGCTTTTTTGTTTGTCTATAAAATGTTCCTACATAATCCAGAAAAATTATCCGAAATTATATGGGATTCTGAGAATAGACCACGTCGCCTTGATCATGTGGAACTTCGAGATATAATCAGACCATTAATGAGAAAAGGAAATACTGCAGTTAAAGCTATTCAAGATTATTATGCTGACAATAAATTAGAATTTCGTGAGAAATTTAAAACTGAGGTCTATGGAAATTTATATGAATTAAAAAGAACAGATAATAGAATCATAAAAGATTTATTTAGAGTTATAGATGAGGATGATCCTGATGATTATTTAGAATTAATTTTAACTGCGAGTAATCAGTTATTTAGGAGCAATGATGAATTAATAATTTATTTTGATAATTTAATGCGATATTACACGTGTCTAACAGCGAAGCAACCATTATTATTAATTGGTATTGATGAAGCCGCAAAATTTAGTGGAGAATCCCCCAAAGATTTTTATTACCATTTAGGATTATTGTTTATTCGATTAAGAGATTCATTAAAATATGTTTTATTTGTATTTATTTCTACAACTACAGATTGGGCAGAATTTGATCGTGTAATTAAATTAAATTCTGATCTCGAAAGTCAAATTCTTGAATTTATGTATACTTTACCATTAAAGCAACTTAGTATTGAAGATCTTAAACAAGTGTTTATCAATCGTATGAATAGATTCTGGGATAATTATTCTTCAGAGAGATTTCTCTTGGAACCGAATTATCCCTTTTCATTAAATCTTTTTGAATACGTATATCGCTACAAAATGAGGGATCTACGTGAATCTATTCACTTTCTTAGAGATATGTGGATTGATTTTGGATTTAACAAAACAGTTCCAAAATTCGAGTCAAGATTCGAATGTATGCGAGAAGTTCTAAAATATGATAATAAAACCTTTGATCCTGAAAATTTAAGAATGTTTGATTGGCAAAATATCAGAGAGGCTTTTAATGATCCTTTAAGATATCGATCAAACACCGCACGTTCTTCAGCAGTCGAAGTAGGGCTTGAAAATGCATGGAAATGTTTAACTTTTGAAAACCCCCCTACTATTACAGATGTTAAGAATAATCCCACAATTAAAACCTTAACTGGGAAAAAGAGAAGACCAGATGTCTACATTCAATTATTAGGAAATTTAGGAGCAGAATATCGGAGATATATAGAATTTCAAGTCAAAACTTATGGACCAAATGCACTTATACATCTTGATAAGATTAAATCTTCTTTACACCTATTTGAAGAAGGGTATTCAGACTTAATATATTTTATAATTACTGGGAAAGGTCTTGATTCAAATGCAGAACAAAAAGTAAAAGAATTAGAACAAAATTATCCAACTCGGATAAGAAGGCCATCTTTAACACAAAATCAAGAAAATACTTTGTACTTATTGGCATTCTATGAAGAAATCTCAGGTAAAAAATTAGGAGATGAACCTAATAAAGATATTATACTAGCAAAAAAATTACTAAAAGATGTATTGGGACAGGGTATTGAAAGTTTTTTATTGGAAATAAAAAATCTTCCATATAGGGGAATAGAAGAGAGAAGGATTATTTCAGAACCAGTGATATTGCCTTCAACATCGATACCTGAACCTTCTCGTATCACAGATTATGTTGAAGAAATAAAGGAAGAAGATCTATCTGAAGTCTTAGAATCCAGTGAATTAGATTTGGAACGTCCAAGTTTACATATCATCAGTTGGATTAATGATTTTCCCAATTTGGAACCGTATAAATATGAAGTCTGTGGGTTGTGCATGTATCTTGAACAACGAGAAAAAGGTCCTGATAAATTTAAGTTTTTTAAACCCACAGTCATTAAAAATGTAATAATACAAGATGCTTCATATAGTAAAATTAATTTTGATAAATTGATAAACCATTTACAAGATAATAATTTTATAATACCAGAAAAAAGATCCTTTAAACTTACTGAATTAGGGGAAAGATTATATTGGAAAGTTAAAGGAGATAACTACCAATGTTAAATTTAAAAGAATTATTAATAATTCATTAGAATTCAAGTTATTATCACTATTAATATGTTATTTGATGAAAATAAAAAATCTTTAGCAATTCTAGCGATCTTTGCAATATTAACTAGGGTACCTATAATTGTTTTATATACAATAAATTCTCCTGATAATTCCCTTCACTTTCTGTTTGATAGGGTATATTAAGGAAAAGGAGAAAAAAAGATTATAATATCTGTAGTAATTATCCTATTCCATCTGTTTTTAGAACTATTATTAGACTATATCCTCCTAATTCCATTCAGAGAGATATTAGCACTTCATATCCCCTACATTATAGTATTTTATGCTGCTGCCTTTAGTATGATAGGCGTGACTTTCGATAAAAACAAGAAAATGGGATTTGTGGTGTTGGTAACATTCGGGATATTGATAGGATGCTTGATTTATATGTACATAGGTTAGATACTCCGAAGATCAAGACTCTAAACAGAGATACCAAATAATCTCTATAACAAATTTGGCAAATTTATTTTAATTATTCTTTAATACTTTAGAAAACCCTTCCCAAAAATAGAATCGCCTCAGAAATATAACTCCATATCATTGCGCTTTTTGCACTTGATATCCATGTCAAGCTCTCACTCAAATGCCTTTTCATCATCGGCTAATAGTTAAATTATTTTTTCAACCTATAAACTTTTCCTATTCACAATATTAATTACCAACGGAATTCAAAAGTTAATTGATTGGATTAAATCTCGTGCTTAATAATAACTAATATCTCAAGGGAAAAAAACTATTAATGAGAAGGTAAGAAACATTAGTAATTTATTCTTCCTTTGATTTCTCATCCAATATTTTATTAATAACATTTTTAAAAACTTCATAAGGTTGAGCTCCAACAATTAGCCTTTCTTCAATATTAAAAGTAGGAACACCATTTATTCCATATGATCTTAATTCTTTTAAGGTTTTTTGTAACACTTTGAAAGGTTCATCTGTATCCAAGTAAATTTCTATCTCATTCTTATTTAATCCAACCGATTCAGCAAGATCTAATAAAAAACTTTTATCTCCAATATCTTTTCCTTCTAACCAATAAGCTTCTAATACTAATTTATGAAATTCTTCAAATTTACCCTTTTTCCGAGCAAACTCAGAAATATAGAGAGCTAATCGTGAATTTGGTAATTTGTCTGCAAACTTAAGTGTTAACCCATCCTCATCCGCAAGACGTTTCACATTAGCGAATGCCATCTCTAAATATCCCTTAGGAAAAGGCAAATCTTCGGTTAGAGCACCCCCCTTCGGCGTTTCGGGATGAATCTCAAATGGCCGCCATTCAACATCAAGATTGTACTCCTTTTTAAGTTGCTCTATGCGATGATATCCGATATAGCAAAATGGACAAATATAATCAGAATAAGCTATAACTTTTACCTTTGTTTGACTCATATGTAGGTTTAGGTAGAAAGAATAATCTTATATACTTTTTTCAATTAAAAAATAAGAAAATTAGGATTAGATTTATTCTTTAGATTGTTATATTCTTAATTCTATTGAGCTTAAAGGGAGATATCTATTTGAAAAATATAAAATAATATAGAAAAAAATTTAAAATTAATTTTAACTGAATTGCAATAGAAAACAAATTTGGTTTCGAGAATCTTTATCTGTTTTAAAAAAATTATACAGTTAGTTCGATAAGATAATTCTTAATTCCTTATCCTTTATCCATAAGTCTTTATTCTTAATCGCTCAATAATGGCACAATCCTAATGGGACTTTGTCAGGGTCTCGACCTGCTTCAAGTTCGAACTAACTGCTCACCTCATGTAAAAGTAGGTATAAATAAATCATTTAATTACACAGATGAGTGTGATTTATTATTACTTAATTATTTCCGTGTTTGCGTTGGTAAACTCTAAGAGACTCTCAAGTGTATTCTTCTCCGATTCTAGCGTCTTTTTCATTGTTTCTAACTCTAAATCAGTGAGCTGAGCAACTTCTTTTTCTTCCTCTTCAGTTGTACTTATCCTTCGTTTTTTATCAAATAAGCCTTGTTCATTAATGCTTTCAAGTTGAGCTAATTCGCTTCGTTTATCGTCCACCAGTAGCTTTAACATTGCTAAGCTTACTTTCTCACCATTAATTTCTACAATGGTATTAATGTTAGTTATTAAAATTCGCTCCGATAACTCTCGCAACACTTTTATGATACTATTAATATTCTCAGTTATATCTTCAAAACCTACAAATTCTCGATTACTGTCGCCTGATTTCTTCATATCCTCTATAGATACGTCTTTCGAAATAACAACAATGAAATTATCCTTTCTAATTTTTAATTTACGCTTTAACTCATTTTTCAACATCTTACGTTCTTTTAATGCTTTTGTTATATTCAATCCATATTCACCTCCATATATTTTATTTAATCTACATTCTATTCCATTATTATTATAAAGTTAATATAATCCCAACTCTAGATAAATCAGGGTATCTACTCTACAAAGAGAAAACTTACAAAAGAAAAATGTCGTATAATTAAGAAAGATGATTTTGAATGAAAATCCAATGAGTCGGGTATGAATGATTTATTATAAATAGCGTCCGCTACTATAATATTGCCATCGGGGCAGCAAGCGAACTAAAATTACACGACTCATAATAATATCGTTAAGAATGCTTAGAATTTAAATATTTCGCTCTCTTACAATGATTCCTCTTAATAAGCAATTATACAATATGTCTCATTAAATATTTAACATCCACTTTTTCTAACTATTTCATTGTCTCTATTTTTTAAGTGGCGCTCTACGTTCCTCTCGCTCAAGATCTTTTCTTTTTTCTCTGTGATATGATTTTAATGCAGTATCTGGTAATATCCCTTTAAATTCTTTAATCCTGCTGACTTTACTTTGTTTCTCTACCAACTTTCTTGCATATCTAATGGTAGCAGTTATATCATCATTAGTTAATTTAGGATATTCCTCAATGATTTCCTTGAACGATTTACCTATTTCTAACATTTCGAGTATAAGAGTTAAATAAATTCTCGTTCCTTTAATGCACGGTTTACCAAAACAAATTTTCGGATCTATACTTATTCGCTCTTCTTTCCCCATCCTGCTTGATTCACTCAATTATAATTGGGATTTTGCTCTTATTATTATTTATTTTTTTCTAATAATGAGGAAGAATTTTACCTAAAATAATTTAATCTAATTGTATTAATATTAAATATAAAAATAGCAAGTGATTAGATAAAATTTATTTAAGACACTCCCATGGTTTAACATATTGTAAATGCTTTTTATATAATGAATTTAATCAATTGGTTTATTTGGTTTAAATTCTAATTAATTATAATTATCGAACATGAAAACAAATATTTCTTTAGCAAAAAAGTGGATTGAATCAGCTATAGCAGACTTAAAAAGATTTTTAAAAAGTCTTAAATCTAATGATTTCGCTGATGTTGCATTTAGAAGTCAATTTGCGGTAGAAAAATTAAATAAATCGATTTTAGTATTATTAGGGATAAAAACTTAAAAAACACACGAACCCACTAGAATTTTAAAAGATATTCTAGCGGATAGAGATATGAGAAAATTTGATAAGAAAGCTGAAGAATTGATTAAACAAATTATTGCTCACTCTTTAATATTTGAAGAAGAAGGCACAAAAACTAGATATGGTGTTTATAAAGAAGATGAATTTTTAATTGCAGAGGATATTTATAATACTATAGATAAAGTAAAGCAATTTATAATAAATCTAAAAAAAGTCATTTCAGTTTATATCAAAATAATAGAGGAAATTTTTCAAGTCCCTGAAAATGAATTAAAAGATATGGAAACATTAAAAGAAATGAAAGGGGAGATAAACAAATGGATATAGACTTATCTTTTATAAAAAATGATTATTTTACATTAACCTTAAGTGAATATTTGGAAAGCTTATTTAAAAGTAAAAAGAAAGTTTTGGGAGTCATACTATTCGGATCCTTAGCTACTCAAAAAGCAGAACTAACTCCTGATAAAGTAAGCGATATTGACCTTCTCATAGTTTTTGAGAATAAGCAATTACCTTCTGATCAGATAGCACGAACTCAACTTAAATTAAAACTAATGGGATTTGCCCTTTCGGGCGTAGATTCAATTTGGATGAATAAGTCAGAATTTGAAGGTTCAGTAGAGAATAAGAGTGATTTAATTTTAAGCGTTCTCGATGAAGGCATTATTCTATACGATCAAGATAACTATTTGCATAATTCGAAAACAAAATTATTTAAAGAATTGGAAGAAAAAGGTGTAAAAAAGAAGAAATTGTATTGGATCTGGCCACAAGAGCGTTTAGATGAGGAAATCAAGTGGTAACAATTACTCCAGAATTATAGAGGTTAATTCTATGTTATACGATATCGAAATGCTCTTAAAAGATTTGAATTTGTCTAAGAAAGAAAAGTAAGAATTATTAAAAGAATTAAGAGAAGAATTTATGAAATTACCAAATATGAAGATTAATACTTTATATATTTAAACTTCAATAATGGTAATAATAGACAAATATAATCAGAATAAGCTATAACTTTTAACTTTGTTTGACTCATAAGTAGGTTTAAGAAAAATGTACAATCTTTTATACTTTTTTCAAATAAAAATTAAGAAAATTAGGATTAGATTTATTCTTTAGAAATTGTTAAATTCCATTTTAATAAATAAAATTTTATTAAAAATTTATATTTAGAGTAGTTATTATGGGGATTGAGAAAATAAATGAAGATCAACTAGAAACGGAAAAGTTAGAAACACAAAAGAAATAAATAGAAAAAAAGAAGTTAAGGGAACGAGAAAAATTGAAAAACCTCTAAGTTATTAGATGGCCTATATATCTACTTGAAATTTTAAAAAACTTTTCCATAGAATTTCAAAAGAAATGTTTTATAACTTACTCCGGTTTTATTAAGTATTCCCGCTTTACGGGATAAGCTATTTCAGATCGTTTTATAATAAAAGATTCATCAAGATCGTTAGCCATATGATTTGCAATCTCAAATGGAATACCCATTGATAAGTAATTCTGAGGAAACCAATAATTTCCAGTAGGATCAGTCGGTCCAATAATAATACAATTCCTCGGGCCATTTACCGCCATTCCTGCAGGATATGTTACAAAAGAAGCACAAGAAGGGCCCCAAGGTATTTGGATTGTATATGAGTTCTCTGGTCGAAAATGCACCAATGAGCATAGATTCCTTATCTGCTCAGAATTTCCAAAACAAAGGAACGCTTTTACATCAAAATCTTGTTCATCTATAGATTCACATTTTCGAATTACAATGTAATTACTGATCGGTGAAATTCTACCAACTGAATTTAATTGCTTTTCAGCGAGATCTGGGTTCGCTATTAAATATTCAGCAGCTCCGCCCCTAAAATCTTCCGAACCTGTTGACAAAAAATATTTTAACATCGGTAGAAAAGTCTTATAACCAAACCACGCTTGCCCTCCGGGACAGCACCCATTTAATACTCCATTTCCAATATACACCGAATTGATATCTTTATCAACTGATAAAGCAAAAATAACTTTCGCGATACAACGATTTATATCTTTTATAGGAACCGCACTCTCCGGAATAGTCTCTGACCCATAAATACATAATGGAGTTGCTTTTAACCTACCTGCTTGACTTAACTTGAGTCCAATTTCTCGAATTGCTAAATTTACCATAATTATCTATTTTTAATATTATTTACATGTAAAGAATGTTGATATTTTGGATATAACACCAAATATAGATTTAAAACCGTATATTCCTCAATTTGATAATATTGAGTCAATTAAAGGTTTAAGAAAAAAGAACAATCTTATATACTTTTTTCAATTGAAAAGTAAGAAAATTAGGGGTAGATTAATTCTTTAGAAATTTTTGAATTCTTAATTGTATTGAGCTTTCACTAAATGGACAAATCACTCATAGAAGCATATTTACAAATTATGAAAGAGATTTTTTTATTCGAGAACATTTTTCTAATTACTGGTTCTACAGATAGGGCTCTGGTTCTCCTAGTGCTTTAATCTTACTAACTTCGTTCAACTGAATATTGAAGAATTAATACCGAGATTAACCCAATGTCAATAAAGTTTAAAAATTATACTGACGTTAATGTCATTTAATGGAAATCTACAATAATTTAATTTATTGTCGAAATTTAACTAAAAATTTTAGTAACTAATCTCTCTTTACGGATTTTTTTAAAAAGGTGTAAAAAACACGTGAGAAAAAATAAATTAATATGCCTAGTTTTAACGCTCACGGTTTTAGTTTTTAATCTTTAATATAAAATTAATGAATTTAATAATATAAAAGAATGATTCGAATGGTTGATATTAATAGCATTCAGAACATAACAGTTATTGGGATAGGCGTTCAAGGTCATGCGATAGCACAGGTGACGCTAATGGCGGGTTTCAATAAGGTCACATTATATGATGTGAACATGGAACACATTAAGAAAGCTATGTATTTAATCGAAAATGGTTCTCCGATTAGTGCGACGGAAGATAAGACTTTAAATTATGGATTAAAAGCGTTGGAATCAAGGGGTGTTTTAGCACAAGGATTAACTTCCGAATTACTTCTCAAAAGGTTAGTCCCAGAGAGCGATTTGAAAAAAGCCGTTTCAAGTGCAGACTTTATTATCGAAGCGGTTCCCGAAGTTTTGGAAATAAAACAAAAAGTCTTCAAAAAGATTGGTGAACTAAGTCCCATTCAAACTATTTTAGCGTCCAACACCTCGACGATTAGTATAACAAAAATAGCGGAGAAATGTAAAAAGCAGGATAAAGTTATGGGAATGCATTTCTTTGCCCCTATTAATAGCCGATTAATTGAAATCACTAAAGGAAAGAATACTTCCAACGAAACGATGGATATTGGAGAAGCCATTGCAAATAAACTACCTTGTACAGAGGGGAAGCGTATGGTGGCGAGGCTTGAAAAGGAATCTCCGGGTTTTATCGCAAACCGTTTGAACATAATCATGGTACTTTATTTGAATTGGGTATTGGAACAAGCAGTCGAGCGAAAAATACCTTATGAACAAATTGATGCCGATGTAGCTGGGATTATGATACGCGGTCCGTTTGAACTTTTTGATTTGATCGGCATAGATACCGTGGTTAATGCTATGAAATATTTTGAGTCCACAGTCTCAAAAGATTTTGCGCCCGGAAATGTGTTCACCAAATTGGTTGAGGAAGGGAATTTAGGATTAAAGACGGGAAAAGGCTTTTATGATTGGTCCAAAGGGGCACCAAAAATCGATAAATCCATAAAATCGAATCTTTTTAATCCAGAAATTGGTTTAGCGCTACAATTAAATGAAGGTTGCAGAATGCTGGAGGAAAGCATCGTGAAGGGATATAAAACCATCGACGATGTGAATTTAGCGGGGTACGGGAACCCTGGTCCGTTTATTCCGGGAAAGAAGAAGTACGAGATGTGGTCAAAGCTATTAGACGAGTTCGCCAACAAATCTGGTAAAGAATACGCAAGACCGTGCAAGTTGATGAGGTCTGGTGAATTTATAAATATGAGAAAATAATAATTGATAGAATTTCTTGTCATTCTTAAAAATCCAAAATAATTATCCTTGACTAAGCCCAAAATAATTTTAAATCTAACGGTTACAAATTTTAGTTGATTTGTATAACTTTTGTTTTCTAATATAATCGAATTTCTAATCCTCAAATCTTCAAATTATTAACTATAAATCAAATTATAAGGAATCAAATTCATTCTCATCGAGAAGAAAATTCAAGGATTAGACCTCTTTACTTATAATCTCATCAATATCCATATTCATAAGATTTTTATAAGCATCTTTGCCAATCGTAAGAAGAGTTAGAATAATATTACGATCTAAATGCGGATATTCTTTAAGAATTTCGGTTATTGAATAATTCAATCCGATTAATTCATAGATTAAAGCAACGGGAATTCTAGTACCCTTAATGATAGGCTTTCCTCCGAGAATTTTCGGATTGCTTTCGATAATATCTGACATTTTCTATGATACTATATAGTAAAATGTATTTAAATACATATTGGAAATTGGTTTAAATTATCATTGTTCACGTTGTAGTCTAAGAAATAGCGTGGGCAGTTCCAGCTTCCTATGAATCAGAACTAATAGGACTGTCAATTGTTATCGGGTCTGATCCAACATTAATTTAAAAATGATTACAATAATCATTAAACATCTTCGACATCACTTAGTTTAAAAGGAAATTTTAAATATATACAAAAAATTTAAACCCTATCTAAAAAGAGTATTTTTTAAAAAAATATTCTGAATCCAAATTATATATAAAAAAAGTGTTGATAAAATTGAGATTAAATAAGAGCAAATTTTTATTCACTTCAATTAAATTTACAAAAAATGCTAAGAAAAGAATTATTTGGAGCTTGACGTTTTTCTTAATGCTTTGTTTAATTAGTAATTATAATAACTTTTCAAAATTTATTCAGGAACACCCAGAAGAAAAAAAACAATCATTTGAAAAGAACTCTATCAAGAATTCCAATGGAGAAATAATATCTAAGTTGCGATTTGGGACTGGAGTTGAACCCGTTGATCTAGATCCTCACTATTCATGGGATAGCCCTTCTATAAAAGTAATTGATCAAGTTTGTGAAGGATTATTCACTTATGATCTCAGTGATCCAGAACTTTCAGTTATACCAAATTTAGCCAGTTCATTTGGAACTTGGTCTTTTGATAAAATGAATTACACCATCCCTTTAAGAGTGGGCATTATATTTCACGATGGAACACCTTTTAATGCAACTGCAGTTAAATGGTCTTTCGACAGATTAAATTATTTCTTGAATATTTCAGGAACATTATTACCCCCTAAAGAGGTATCCTCATTCGATTCAGTGTATAAATGGCCCGATAATACTCCAATTATTAATAAAACTGAAATTGTTAATGATTATACGATTAAATTTGTATTAAATAGACCCTTCATGCCATTTATTAGTTTACTATGTTTTAGTGGATCATATATATTATCTCCGTCTTCAACACCTTCTGACGAAAATATTGATTTAGCTGCTGGAGATTTAATTGGAACTGGTCCATTTATTTATGATAATTATATACCTGGAAGTGGGGTAAATTTTCATGCTTTTGAGAATTATTGGAGGGGTAAGCCCAGTATAGATATCTTAAATTTTACAATAATTTATGATCCGGTCGATAGAAACAATGCTTTATTATCTGGGGATATTGATTTATTAGATTCTCCACAACTTTCATATCTAGGTGCATTTGAGGCTGATCCAAATGTTATAGTAGTAGATGCAGGATCAAACGCAATAATATATTCCATAGGAATGAATAATAAGCAAATAAATATAACTATGAGGAAAGCGATTTCTTATGCTATAAATTATTCATATCTAATAGATGAATATATGCATGGATATGTTAAAAGGTTGAAATCACCCATCCCAGAAGGAATTTTGTACTCAAATTCATCATTTAATGTTCCAGTTATGAATATCACTTATGCGCGAAGTATTCTTGTTGATGGGGGCGTTTGTAATTTTGATATCTACAATGATGCTGAATGGATAAATGCAGCTAACTTTAATCCCATAGCAACCTACAATTATACATATTACCTTTATGGATATACTTATGAAATTAGCGATCTAATACAACAAAATTTAGAACAAATAGGAATCAAGGTCATCGATGCAGGATTGACATCTGCGAATGAATATCTGGATAAAATTCTTGAAAAACATGATGAATTGCAGCTTTTTTGGTTTGGTTGGATACCTGATTATAATGATCCTGATACTTTTATTCGACCCCTTCTTTCAAATTCTTCCAAAAGCAATTCAGCACAGGTAAATGATCCATGGTTAGAAAATAAAATTGAGGATTCACTTGAAGAATCAAATGATGTAATAAGAGAAGCAATCTATGACGAGATTCAACAATATGTTGTTGAGGATCTTGTTCCTTGGGCGTTTTGTTATGTTGGACGTAATTTCGATGCTTATAGGAATGGGATTATGGGCTTTCAGTCAAATCCTTTAGGAATCCTATCCTTTTATAATGTAAGTTGGAAATCTTTTAATATCCCATTCAATGGCATGAGTTTAAATTTTACAATTGAATCTAACTATTTCGGATCAGGTGTTGGTTCTGTCTCCTATTCTCAGATTTCAGCTAATATTTTTCATATGATCGGTAATTTAAACTTATTGACTAATTGGTGGGATGTAAACCCATACACCCGAATTTTAACGAACACATGTGGAAATTTTCCTATTATCAACGGATCTCATACCCCCATGTGGATTTTTTCTAATATAAACATAGGAGATAATGTGTTAATTAGTGTAGATGGAGAAGGAGACCATACTTTTGAAATATCCGATGAAAAGTCAATAAATTTGCCTGGTTATGCAACTCTTGAAGCTTGGGAGTTAATTGATTTAACTCAACCCGGAGGAATAGCATTTTATGAAAAGAATACTGGAATCTTACTGAATGCGACCTTCTATTATCTTGGGGGTCTATATTATTACACTTTAATCTTGACTGGAACTAATGCTTTAACCCGCAACATAACACAAATTAAGGTGGATGTTTATGAAATAAGTAGAAATTGGGAAAGAAATCCTGGTACATCTTTACCTCGCTGTAAAATTCAATTAGCCTATAATGTCTCAAATTTGGGCACTGAATTAATAAGTAATGTTATTATTAATGTAACTTCTAATGGGGATACAATTCATGAGGATTTCATTACTGAGATTAATGTTGGAGATGATTATGTTTCTAAGTTTTCTTTATTGATGGATTATGATACAATTAAAACACTTATGGTAAAAGCCTACTATATGGGTTTTTCAAAAGATTATGAATTTGTCATTAATGCTACCCTTCCTAGAGCTCTGCATGGTCAGGATATGAGGTTATTTATCACCCCAAATGACCCCCTAGTATTAAGTACATTAAATGATATTTTAAATAGTTATCCTTCTATCATGCCTGATTGGATGGCTATTAGAGATTGGGTTGGTCAAATGATTACATATAAAAGTGATAAGGATGAATATGGTATAAACGAATATTTCCAACTTCCTAGAGAGACAATTCTAAAAAAGGAAGGGGACTGTGAAGATTTTTCATTATTATTAGTCTCACTATTGAGAGCAAATGGATGGGATCAATCAGAAGTATATGTTACTATAGGTGTTAATGAAACTGGAGATGGATATCATGCTTGGGTGAGGTTAAATTTTGGTTTTCCTCTAGGATGGTATAATATTGAGCCCCAAGCTGATGTATTATGCACCTTCGTAGGAGATTATTTTGCACTTTCAGGTTACGAAGTGATTTCAATTTTCAATGATCTTCAATATGAAACATTACAAATTTCTGCAAGTTTACATAGTCCTGGTGAACTCCGTGTATATGATTCTCTTAATCGAATAACTGGAGTTATTAATGGTGTAATTAAAAGCGAGATTCCAAATTCTATATATGATCAAAATAATTCTATAATTGCATTATTTTCTATTGATACTAATTATCGTTTTCAAGTTTTTGGTATAGGGAGTGGAGAATATGGATTAGAAATTTTTTCATTAGAACACGGCTCCATTGTTACTTTTAATGCTATTAACATCCCAATTGCAGCAAATGATTTATTTCAGATTTCAATAGATTGGGTTTCACTGTCAACTGGTGGACAAGGTGTAAGGATTCAGATAGATCTCAATGGTGATGGTGAATTTGAGTATGATTTTTATTCAGACAATTTGTTTAGCCTTGAAGAGTATTTAGATATCATTCGAGATTTGTTAGGAACACCCGATATTCCAGGTTATAATATAATCATTCTAATTTGTGCTTTTTGTCTTGGTATACTCATAGTAAAAAAGCAATTAAAAAAAAATACTTAAATTTTTTTTTAAATTCCTAATTTTAAAGATTTCTTAGACTAAGTGATTAATAATTATTAAAATAATATAATCAAGATAGAACTAGTAAGATTGAATTCTTTAAACGGATAGATTCTATGTTTTCGTGAAATAACAGAATCTTAAGATGTTAGATAAAATATATTTTTTTTATTTACTTTAATTCGTCTAAAGTTTTGAATTTCCCAAAGATTTAATTATAACTAGAGATCCATATTAAATTTGATAAAATAATGCCAACTGAAAAATTAACTTTAAAATCGAAATTAGCATACGGGGGTTTTGGAGCGGGTATTAGCTTACCATCTCAAATTGCTTTTTCAGCGATAACTTTCTTTTATAACACGATATTAGGGCTAAACGCTGAATTAATTGGTATCGCTTGGTTAATCTTTTCAGTTTGGAATGCGATCAATGATCCTTTATTTGGTTTCATAGAAGATCACACTAAATCAGAAAAATATGGCAGGAGAATCCCATATATTCGATTTGGTGCTCCGATTTATGGAATAGTGTTCATTTTATGTTGGTTTCCATTTGTAGGGACAAATAATCAAATAGGCCTTTTCTTCAATTTAATTATCGTTCTATTTGTCTTTGATACTATGTTTACAATATTAGGGCTCATAAATTTTACCCTTCCAGCAGAAATGACAATAACAGCAAAAGAAAGAGGCAATTTATTAGTATATAGTAATATATTAACTTCTATCTCACTTTTAATTTCTTTCATATTGCCCATTTTCTTGTTAACTGGATATGAATCACTTGATGAGATTACAAGTTTTCTCATCACGATGATTTTTGTGGGCATTATCTCCGCTATAATAATATTCATAAGCAGTTTTTACTTAAAAGAGAATAAATATACCCAAATGGAAGATACGCTTCCAATCATCAATGGTATAAAAGAAACTTTTAAAAACAGACCATTTCTAATTTTTGAAGTATCCAACTTTTCTTTTACTATTGCTCTAACAATCCTTACTACTGCCATTTTTTATTACGCACAGTACGTTTTAACCGCAACTGGTATTATCGCTACAATTCCATTAATAGTAGTCTTCATAATGATCTTTGCGTTCTTGGTGGTTTTTAATAAACTAATCGGGAAATATGGTGTAAAGAAAACTTTTATCTTGTCATTAATGTGGACAGGATTGAGCTTTATTCTAACGTTTTTCATTGGATGGACGTTGAATCTTGCCATAATTGGATTTATTCTAATAGGGATCGGAATTTCCGGATATATGCTTACAAACCAAGTTGTCGTAGCCGATATTGTTGATTACGACGAGGTTAAAACAGGAAAGCGAAGAGAAACAACCTATTCCGGAATAAATGCATTGATTACAAAACCAGCAATTTCCCTCGCAAATTGGCTGTTCTTGTTAATAATATCATCTTTTGGATTCGATTCAGAGCAACAGACTCAAGAATTCTCTGCTCAATTGGGAATTATGATGGGATTCGCATTCATTCCCTCCATCTTTTTGATCTTAGGCACAATTGTAATGTTTTTTTACCATTTGGATGGTCCACATTGGCTTTCTCAAAAAGCAGAACTAATTAAAATTCATGAGAAAAAAGAGCTCGAATATCTAAAATATTTAAAATCAAAAAGAACTTGAACTGAATATCAGAACGCTAGTATATCTTGAAACGGTTTATATTCTTTAAATATTCATATCAATTATATGATTCGACTCTTCATTTAATTCTGGTATTGTTTAAAAAATGTATAAGGTTTATACCATTCTTGAAACCAAGGATGGAAAGGTAAATTCAGAGTCTGATTTCAATGAAAATTTACTCAAGATATTTCAAAAAAAATCGAACCCAAAAAATACTTGGTGGAATACAAAGTCAGATAAGTAATGAAGCAATTTTAGAAGCTTTCTCAACAGATTGGCTTGACATTGAAAATCTTATATTAAGACTAAATATCAATGACAACAATAATATAAAATATTTGAATTTAAAACTAAAAGAGTTAGAAAGAAAATAGATTTTAATTATTAAAAAGGAAAATGGAATTAAGTATTACCATTTCTTGAAGTATTTATTAATTCTTGTTGATCTTTACATGATCTTTTTAAAATCTTCTAAAGATAAATTAGACGGGATTCCCAATTGAGACATTTTAGAAATAAATTCATGAAGAGATATTTTTGCTATTTCAGCTGCCTTCTCTATTGAAATTTCCTTTAATACATATTTTTTAATAGCAAAATTAAAACGTTCTTTTTGAAGTCCTTCGATTAAGATTTTTCTTATTAATGAGGAGCGATCAAGATTCTCATTTTCAGCAAGTTCTTCAAATTCTTTTATCAAATCCTCGTCTAATCTTAAATTCATTTGTTTTGTCATTTATATTACCTCCTTCTAAATTATTTATTCATAATTTCTTCAGCTCTATTTTTAAAAAATAATACAATATCAGGTTTTAATGATTTTATGTGCGCTAATTCGTTAAAAGATATTTGAAATTCTTTATGGCTAATAATATTTTTTTCTAATAATTCTAATAGTATTAATTCTGACGTTTTAGGCTTTAAACCACAATTCAAAGCATAATTGATAGCTTGATAATCATCTGTTACAGGAATCCCTTTGTTTTTTACACAAATCATAATAGTTTCATTTTCACCTTTCCCTAGAGTCCTAGAAGAGATAACATTATTCAACTTTATTTTTCTTTCTTCAATCATTTTATTATCTATAGTATGTTTTAGTATTTTAGCATCTGAAAATCTGTCAATATCTGCAATTAACTCATTTTTGACTGTAGGACTTACAATAATCGATCCTAATTTCTTTTTTTTCCATTTTCAAATCACTTGATCACTTTCAGTATACTTCCTTAAATTATCTAGAATTGCTTGCCACCCATCTTTTTGTAGCTTTACAGGATTAGTATTTTCAGCTTCAAACGTTTCAGTTATTTTAGTACCATTAGGTATGGAGGTGATTTGTACTTTTACATGTCTGCCATCATTAATATCATACTCGATGAGCTTAAATTTCTTTATATCTGTATAAACACCTTCAAAATCAAAACTTGCACTTCCATCTTTTGCTGACATTGTGTAAAGAAATTTTCCTCCAACATGAAAATCATTCTCGGCATATGGGCAATTCCAATCATCAGACGCGTGATTCCACTTGACAATATGCTTCGGCTTCGTAAAATATTCCCAGACCTTCTTAATATCACATTTGATTGAAGTTTTAACTTGTATATTGGTCATGGTCAATCCTCGCTCGCACAGTTAAACATCCATTGAACGCCGAATTTGTCAGTGCACGAACCGAAATAACCACCCCAGAACATTTCTACTAGTGGCATTTCAACTTTGCCTCCTGCTGAAAGTGCATTAAATAATCTTTTAGTTTCAGAGCGAGTATCTGGTTCAAGGTTGATGTATATGTTATTTCCTTGACGCACTGAAAATCCCATTGATTCTGGCGCATCAGTTCCCATCAATATGTGACCGCCTAGGATGGGTAGCTCAACATGCATGACAAGCTTTTTGTCTGCATCTACCAGTTTTGGTTCTCCAGGTTGTGATGGAATATCACCCATGCGTTGAATAGGTGCATTAAATTTGCTTCTAAATACTAATTTATAAAAAAGAAAAGCTTCCTCTGTATTGCGTGGAAAATTAAGATATGTACTTGCTCGTGCCATTTTATCTTTCCTCCTTAGAACTTGGCATCTTGCTCATATCCATATAAAGCATACTCCAACGATGACCATCCAAATCTTCAAAACCGAAGGCATACAACCAGCCTTGTGACTCTCTTGGTTTATCATATATTTTTCCTCCTGCCTTGCGAACAATTTTAGCCATCTCATCAACTTCTTCTTTGCTTTGAGCATCGATGTTGATCAGCACTTCTGTTCCTTTTTTGGTGTCTCCAATTTCATTCTTTGTGAACCCTCTAAATGTATCATTAGGAAAAAGCATCATCACAAAATTATTATCTCCTATCAGAAAACTCGCTAAGTGATCAGCATTTTCATGCATTGGATTCTCTTTAAAGCCAATTGCTTTAAAGAATGTTTTTGATTTTTTTACATCTTTTACTGGCAAATTTAGCCAAATATTTTTTATTTTCATTGTGGTTCTCCTTATTGATAAGTTAATTAATAAGTATAGTATATAAGACTACCTTTTATAAAAAAAAAAATTCAAAGCTATCCTCTTCTTCCCGTTAGGTTTTATCCACCAAATAATAAAAAAAATAAAAAAATGAAACGTGATAAATTAGTTAAGCAGTTTAAACAAACCATTTTACCTAAAATTATTAAACAATATACCCCCCAAGCGATAATTATTTTTGGCTCTCGAATAAAAGGAGATGCTGACTTAGATTCGGATTTGGATGTCATAGTTGTATCAGAAGGATTCCAAAAGATTCCCTTCATTGAAAGAATGCCCTCCCTATTAAAAAAATTTGATTTTTCTAGACATATAGATTATCTCTGTTATACTCCAGAGGAATTTGAAAGAATTAAGAGTGGATCTTCGCTCATCATAGACGCATTAGAATATGGGGAAATAATTTCGCCATATGCTTAAAAGCAACCTCTAATTCATTTTTTATAGGTTAAAAAAAGATCGTGAAACGGTTACAGAACCTAAAACTAACCTTAAGATGTCTAAGTATTGAATATTAAATTTTAAGTAATTCATAAATTGATTCTACGACCATTGAATTTTAGGGAATAATGATTATTAGATTATTTTCTATAGAATTACATGAACTATAATATATATTTCATTTTATGTTTAAATAAGTTTCTCTCCATAGATATTCTGATATGATTACAGAATTTAAAGGACCATTTTATGGATCTCGTTTTTTTCCAAACTGTTAGAAGCCTATTATTTATTTTTATTTCTTATATTAATCTTTTAAGGTTTTTCAATGCTATCTCATATTCACTATTAAGTTCTAAAGCTCTCTTATAACATTTAATTGCGTTATCATAATTACTTAATTTCTCAAACCTAACACCCAGACTATTCCACTTTTTAGGACTCCTATTATTAGAGGTCTCTATTAATTCTTTAAATAAAAACTCTTGTTCTTCATAATTTAAAAACTCCATATATCCTTCTTCAATTAAAAATATAGCTACATGGAGATGACCGCTCCTAAATCTCCTAGAAATCTCGTCTTTAAATGCGCTCTTAGCGATCAGATCCCCGGCTTCAGTCAACTTTTTCAGTAAGGGAAAGGCTAAAAACATACTAAGAAGGAGAGTCTTATAATTATGTTCTGCCCACACCTGTAAATTTGAACAAATGCCCCAAAAATGGTCTTCGGGAGGATGGACATCTATAAGGACCATTTTAACATCAATATCGTCTATAGATTCGAGCACATTCACATAACTAAATTTTTCGGTAGGGGTCTCACTTAATAAATATGCGCATTCCCGAATTCGCTTACCTGCTACATGGATCGTGGGTTTTCTTGTCCCACCTGATAATCTGACCGTGAGATACTCATTAATCTCAAACTCCCAGTCGCATTTGAGGTCTATTTTTTGTAGATTTGTAAGGCCTTCCAACCCCTTTATGGAAAACGTAGTAAAACCTAATGGACGCAAATAAATTTTATCGGTTAATTGTTTATTTAAATATAACTCCTTTAGGTTTTTCAATGTACTCAAGCCTTCTATCATACTAATTCTGTTCTTACTTAGATCTAACGTCTCAAGATTGCTTAAATTCTCCAATCCCGTAATTTTTTTGACTTTATTTCCCTTAAGATTTAAAACTTTTAGGTTAACTAAGGTTTCTAACCCTTTAAGTTCTGTAATTGGTGAAATATAATTTCTCGATTGAAGATAATCGTCCCCTGACCGATCATATGAGAGATATTCCCTCGGATTACTAAGGTCTAATACCTCCAGATTTACCAGACTATTTAGTCCTCGAATCTCTGAGATACAATTATACGAAAGATATAACCTCCGCAAGCCCTTAAGGCATTCTAAGCCCTTAATCGCGGTAATATAATTAGTATTTAGGTTTAACTCGTGTAAATCAGTTAGCTGGGCTAATCCTACAATGTCAGTAATACTTTCAATCCCTCTGCTGGATAAATCTAAAACCTTATCTATAACCTTAATTTTCTTTCCTTTATATGTTACGTGCGCCAAGAAATTCTCACAGTGATTACGTAGATAATTAAAATTTTTCAGGTAGAAATGACCAGAAAATATTACTCAATATAAGGATAAAATATTCTTATAATATTATTTCTATTCTGCTCATATAAAGTTTCGGTATATCTTTAAGTGAAAATTGTCATGAAATAACCGAATATTAAGATATTTCTTCGTGAAACGATTAGAGAACAAAAAGCAAAACTTAAAGTATCTCTTTATTGAAAAATAAAATTGAATAAAAATTTATTAATTCTTATGATATAAATATTTATATAAATATTTAGTCATTAAATGATTGATTATATGACTTCAAAAATGATTTCTATTCGTGATGATGTTTATAAAAATTTGAAAAAGCTAAAGAGCCCTAATGAGAGCTTTTCTGAATTAATAGAACGGTTGATTGCAAATCAGCAGAAAGATCCTTTGAAATTTTTTGGTATTGCCAAAGATCTCTCATCTGAGTTAGCAGACGAATTTGAAAAAGCTATCATCGAAGCAAAAAAAAATGACGCAATGAAATCGATATCCAAATTTTCTGAATTATGGGGAGAATAGTTATGATTATTGTTGATACAACAGTCATAATTGATATCTGGCGTGGTAGATCAGGAGTAAAAATACATTTAAAAAAATATAAAGAGGAGATTTTATGTATTTCTATTATTTCTATTGCTGAAATATATGATGGATTAGGATATACAAAAGAAAAGAAGGGTGAAACTATTTATAAGAAAATTAAGGATCAAATTGAAAAAGTGTTATCTGGGTTTCATATTATGCCCCTCAATATTCAAATTCTCCAAGAATCTGGAGATATTAAAGGAAAATTAAGGGCTCAAGGAATTATTCTTGATTTAGCAGATTGTATAATAGGTACAACAGCTAAAATGATGAATGCTGATAAAATTATAACTCGAAATAAAAGACATTTCCAGCAATTTGGATTAGATATAGAATCATACAATATTACATAAATAATAACTTCAATTTTGGCACTCTAATATTTATCTTCGTGAAATGGTTACAATTTTTAATTAGTAAAAATAGCATGTGTTTTATAAAATAATCGAGTTCTTAATTCCCGAACTTTAAAATTATTAATTATAAATTAGGTAGTAATTGATTGAAACTGCTTTTTGATGGGGATTCGTGAAATAACCGAGAATTAAAAAAAACTTACACTCAATATAATCTCAAAATTATAGAATAAATATTTAATTAATTGCTCCTTTATAATAACTATGAACTTCTCTTTTGATAAGATGGCAAATGCACTCTACATTCGATTTTCAAATGAAAAAATCTCAAATTCAGATGAAATAGCAGAAGGAATTATAATTGATTATGGTAAGAATGAGAATATCGTTGGAGTAGAGATTTTAAATTTTACAGACCGTAAGCTCGACCTTAATGATCTTATACAAATGAATATTGAAGAATTAATTCCAAAATTAGCGCAGTGTTAATTTCTTCTTTTTATCTACAATTTTTCCTTGTTTTAAAATAATTATATTGTCTTTAAACATCTTAATATCAAGTGTTTTCAGTAAAGTTCGAAACTCAGGTAGTACATTTTCATCAATTAATGGGTGAATGTCGATAATAATTATGTAATTATCAAAACTGTGCTTATAATACATAAATTCTTTATCATAAGTAATCAGAATACATTTTTGTATTCTTGCTAACTCCATCAATTCACTATTTTTAGCCCCTCTTTTATTTAAATCTTGAACAGTTTTAACTTCATATTTATCTGAAATCAGTTCTTTTTTTAAATTAGAGGAGACATTCTCATCTAATAAAAATTTTAACTTATGAGATTCTGGCACTGCTTTTTTCCTCGATATACTCTCGTGCATACCTAATAGCGGCTGAAATATCAGCTCTAGTTAATTGTGGATATGCTTCAATGATTTCCTCAAACGATTTCCCAGCCTCTAGCCATTCAAGAATAAGGGATATCATAATTCTTGTTCCTTTAATGCGAGGTTTACCATGACAAATTTCCGGATCAGCAGCTATTCTTTCTTCATCAATCATAAATAATTCTCAATTTTTATAAAGTCTGAAATCCTAAAATGTATTTCTATGTCTTTATATAGTGACCTAAGTATAAATATATAATGCCAATCTCAATTTTTATTAAGTAAGCGTGTGCATATTTTCAAATAAGGGAATAATTAAATGAAATCATATTATGCCAAAATATATGAATCTTCTAGAAACGGTTACAGAACTAAAAGCTAACCTTAAAATATCTAATTAATGAAAAATAAGAGCTGAGTCTTTAATGAAATGATTCTTAGGTCATTAAGATTCTGGAGAAGACGTTGTTAGATGAGCTTTAATTGAGGATCGTGAAATAACTGAGATTAGATATTTAAAAAAAGAAATTTCACTAGAAATATTTCGAGATTAAAATCAAATCTCAATCTTAGATTGAGAGAGGAAAGTCTTTATTAATAGTGATCATTCGAAAATTCTAGAGATTCGAGATAAAGGGTGCCCTTTAGCTTTCATTTCTAATTCGTTAAACCATCCAAAAGGAAGTCGGAGTACAGAATAATCCTTTAATTTTAATAGGGATTCAACTTTTTTGAAAGACTCAAAAGCATATTCTAAGGAACTAAGCTGACCAAATAGATGAGCAAATGGTATTATCACAATAGTTGAGACTTTTAATTGTTTAGTTATTTTTTCAATTTCGATAATTTCTTTTTCTATTATCCCAGTTTTTGCCTCATCTGATTTTTCCATGCTTATAAAAAGAACTAATGCGTTGTCAACTTGGTTTTCTTTATTTTCTTCTAAAATTTCCTCAATTACCTTAGAACGACCTTTCTCTGTTACTTTATATCGAAAATAATCTACATGAAAAGATAAAAATCTCATTTAATACTTTATTTTTTTTTCTTATATTAATAATTGATTATTAACACTTGTGCTCAATAATATTATACAATATATAAGTCTAACATTCGTGAAATGGTTAAAGTTTTAAAATAATGAATAGAGCATTCCTTTTCGGTTTTGACGATCTCCTTCTATTTTTAAATAAGGGTTTTTTAAAGTTAATTCAAGGTCATATATATAAAAAGAGAAAATTTAACAGGGATTCGTGAAATAACCGAAGTGATTAATGAATATTAACACATATTAGGATTCATCTAATGCCCACTTCATGAGTTCATCAGAAATATAAATATCTTTTTGTAGAGAATTCAAAAAAAATAAATATTCTTTTCTAGTCTTAATAATTTTACCTTGATAGAGTGATTTTAATAAGCCAAGTGAGCCCGTGACAGAAATCCCTAAATTCTTAGCGAATTGACGTAATGATTTATCATCAGTGGCTATAGGAATTTTATATTCTAAACTTAATCTGATTAAACTTAAATCTGCCGAACCTAAAGATATAGGGAAAGATTTCAAGGGTATATCCTTGCTTGGTTGCAATATCTTGATCCATTTTGGAATTGTCTTCTGCCAATGAATGGTATATTCATTGTACACTTCTTCCGAAATTATTGCAGATGATAATAATTTCCTTAAATGAGAAAGAAGTTTAAGACGTTTAAATGAGCTTAATACACTATTGTCGAGGATAATCATGAAAGTTACTCATCAGCTATTAATTTCTGAACTACATCATATTCTTCTTGTGCCTCTTTTACGGATTCAGGACCTCCCGAGTGTTTAAAATGACGTTTATAAAATTCTGATAAAAATTCATCCACTTTCATGCTCAAAAGATTAGCCGCTTTGGAGAGGGTGATCTTACCCTCTGCATAAATTTCTAATATCCAGATTAGCAAACTTTTTTCTTCTAGGTTTTTGGAATTTAAACCAGTTAATTCAAGTAGGTTAGCTGGTAACTTTATTGTTATTTTCTCTACCATTTTCTATAATATAAATATAATTCACCCTTATAAAATTTTTATTCTTATTTTATAAGGCTCAGTTAAATTTTATTTCATAGGGATAATAATTCATTATGTATCATCAATCAATACATACAGTTATTATCAAGAAGTATACAAAAGATCATGAAACGGTTAATATTCTTTAAATATTCATATCATATGTATAATCCATACTTTCGTTAAATCTCCATTTACCGAAGCTGATATCAGGTTTTTCCTATTTATGAGTAACAAATTTTAGCATTAAGAAAATATAATAGAAGATATTAAAATTTTAATATAATAACAACAAAAGGACGAACTGGGTGCTGATTATAAAATTTTTAAAAAAATTAAAAAATAATAAAGTGATTTTATAGCTAACTTGGTTTTAAATTTTATTTAATTTATCATTTAAATTTAATTTTCTTAAATTTTAGAATTATTGTTCACTTCTTTGTTGATCGGGACTTATACAAGGATGTAAGCGAATATCAATAGAATATGGGTTTGAAGATTCGTTTAATTCAGGGGAACTTGGAAGTGGGATTGTTGAGTTAGAAAACAAGATGGATGAATTAAAAAAAATAGCAGAATATATCAGATCATTTCATAAATAATTTGGGAAAACATTCATAAAAGTAATTATTAAGACATATCAGGATCTTATTAGGAATATAAAAAATTAACTAATTTAAGCAGTTCAGTAAGGTTCTCTATGAAGAATTCTAAAGATGTAAAAAAAAATGCATAATTTATAATTTCGATAAAGATGTTAATATTTCTTGATGTAGGAAAACTAAAGAGAATTCTCATAGAGTGTGTTGAAGGGATAATAAGTTTATAAAAGGCAGGAGAGAACGCTATTTTATGCATACTAGCAAAAAGCGAAGCTAGCTTGGGAGATATATTACAATATTTCAATGAAAAACCCCCAAAAATAAAGGATATCTCGTATCCTTTATAAGAAATATCTTCACATAGTTTAAATAAAAGAAAAAAGGAAGATTAATAATTTAATAGTAGATACTTCATAGCAGCTCTTTTTAGCTTTTCTGATGATGAGATGATATTTAATTCTTTACATTTTTATCAATATTAAATAAAATTAAAAAAAAGAAGTAAAAATCAATAAAACAATATAATTGCAGATAAAAAGAAATAATTGTATAATGATTTATATTTTCTATTATTCCCCATATAATTACATTTTCATTGATTCTTGTTTATATGTCTTTTCTCCCAAATTCTCAAAAGTCTCTTCCTCCAAAACTCAGGTCTAATAGCATACATAATGAAAGAAAATATTCCCAAAATTAGATTAATTACTGCTAATATAGAAAAAACCAGCGGGAAAGCAAATTTAGAAGCATATAAACATATAAAAACCAAAATGATAAAAAGAATTCCGCCAATAAGAGGCCCTCGAAATAGTTTTTTATCTGTAGGTTCTGATATTATTAATCGCCTTTTTACTTTTTTGTAAATTTTCTCTAATAAATCGAGTTTATTTTATATTGATTATAAATATTTCGATTAATTGCGTAATTAAATTAGGTTGCTCATTTATGAAAGATAATTTTAAATTAATCGATTTATTATAAGTTTTGTGGCAGTAAACTGCCTATAGGTAAAAGAAGGGAATATTTTAAACAAAATAAAAAGTGAAAATTATTAATTTAGTTGTAGATGCTTAATAGCAGCTTTTCTTAGCTTTTCTCTAAGTTCAGGAACCTTATTGTGGATAATATCCCATACAATATCCCAGTCAATATTAAAATATCGATGAATTAATATATCTCGAAAACCAGCAATTTTTTTCCATTCAATCTCATCATAACTTTCTTTAAAGACTTCATCTATTTGTTTTACAGCTTCTCCAATGATTTCAAGACTTCTAACAATAGCTCTTTGCAATAATTCATCATGAATTAAAAAGTCAAACTCAATATCTTTGGTATATTTAAGAATAAAATCCGTTCATCTAAAATATGTTTTAGCAAAGATTTTTGATTTTTCAACACCATATAACCTCTTTCGCAACAAATGGGTAGATATAAGGGTTTAATCCCTTTACTGTAATTAAATCAATTCTTTTTCCAAACAAATTCTCTAAATAGAACGCCAAATTGATGAAATTGTCGTAAGTAGGATTTTTAAATTCAACTAAAATGTCAATATCACTTGATTCGGTTTGAATTCCTTTAGCATAAGAACCAAAAATTCCAATCTTTTCCACAGAAAATTCTTTTTCAATGATATTTCTATTTTTATTTAAAATCCTAATTATATCCATAACAATCACATTGTATTTTATAGTATTATATTATATTGTGATTTTAATAAATAACTCTTTAATTAATATGTGATTTTTCAAAATTGGAGAAATTATATCTCTTACAAAATTGTTATAATTGCTTATAATTATCTTTCGAGCTAATTCAAGATTCCTTCGAGAATTCATTTATCTCTGAACGAAATGCTTTATAGATTATTTAATATCTCTTGCAATTTTGTATAATCTAACAGTAATTGACGTAACTCAACTGCATCATCTTCCGCATTTTTATAAATCCCCTTACGTGCTTTTTCTAAGAATTCTTTAGAGGAAGATTCTTTATGGCGTGCTAATATCTCATCGATATATTGTTTTAGAATTCCTAATTTAGATGTAATTAAATCCTCTGCTAAAGCTTTATCCAATTTCACGTGAGTCATAATTATTAATTAAATATAAGAAACGCATCTAAATTAATTTATTTCTTGTTCTTGAATAAGAATGGGATCTTAATAATTATTATTAGTACTTTAATTTGATTAACTTATTAAAAAATTGACTCGAATCTCAACTTTTTTTATTCTATTGATATTTTTACTTAAAAAATTTAAGTGTTAATTGCTATTCATACTGTAAGAAGATATGCACTATTTATTATTTTAATTTATATGAATAAAGAAATTGCATTTAAATGGTTGAAACAAGCTCAACATGATTTAGAAATAGCTGAAAAAAACATTAGTATTGGTGGATTTGATACAGCTGCCTTTCTCTCTCATCAATCGGTTGAAAAATTGTTAAAAGCTATTTTTGCACTTGAAGGAAAAAAAATTCCAAAAATTCATTATATTGAAGAATTAGGAAAAAAATTAAATGTATCGAGTCAAATTTTAGATCACCTGATCGATTTAACTATAGATTATACTTTTTCTCGATATCCGATGTTTCTGAAAAAGTACCATATGATTTATATAACGAAACCATTGCTAAGAGTAAATTAGAAAAAGCAAAAAGTATATTTACTCAATTAAAAGATAGATATGAGGAGTTATTAAAAAATGAAACGTGATAAATTAGTTAAGCAGTTTAAACAAACCATTTTACCTAAAATTATTAAACAATATACCCCCCTAGCGATAATTATTTTTGGCTCTCGAATAAAAGGAGATGCTGACGTAGATTCGGATTTAGATGTCATAATTGTATCAGAAGAATTCCTAAAGATTCCCTTCATTGAAAGAATGGCTGTTTTATTAAAAAGGTTTAATTTTCCTACACATATCGATTATATCTGTTATACTCCTGAAGAGTTTGAAAAAATTAGGAATACTTCTTCCCTCGTCATGGATGCATTAGAATATGGAGAATTAATTTCTTAAGAATAACCTTCTTCTAAATCTATATTTTATAGTTTAACATGAAAGTGGATGTGATATCAAAACCAAGCCTAAAAGAAGACTTAAAACAACACATCCTTCAAGAGGTTATATATGAGTAACAAGTTGCTGAACTATTTGAAGGATATAAAAATGGCTCAAGCTCGTTTAAATTAAAAATAAAAAAAATTGGTGATCATAATTTTTTATTTGAACGGGCAATGCCTAGTAAGAATATACTAAAAACCAATATTAAAGCTCCTGATATCAGTAAATATAGCCCAATTCCTGCATCTAATGAAAGTATCCCGCCGACTAAAACGATTAATGCGATTATTAAGAAAGCAATCCCATAATTCCTTGTTTTTCCGGCACTTTCTCGTGTCTTTTTCTTCGCGCTTGCTACAGCACTCGCTACAATCTCATCTTTTTTCGCAGCAACATCCGCAGCAATTTTATCAAAATCAATGCTGTCTATTATGGCTCTTTCATCAGCATCTAAGCCATCCTCATCTTTCTCTTTATCTTTTTTGCTCATATATCTCATCTTTAAGAGTTTCAGAATATAATATCTATATCGACTATACTGTTTAAAAAGATTTATATTTGATAATTAGTCATTTATTTGAAACTATATAATTCATCATCTCGCGGAAATCTATTCTAACGAATCAAGATATGCATATATCATGAGTATTGATAATGAACCAATAAGACTGCCAACTGTAAATTGAAGAATTAATTCCGAGATTAGTACAATATCAATATAATTCATTAAAAACGGATTATAATGAGAATAAACTTAAATATATTTATTTAGCTGCTTCCACATCTTTCATACTCAATTTAGTGTAATCAAGATAACTTAGATCCTTCATTTCTGCTTCTTTAGCAATGATCTTCCTTGTTATATGAATTTGTTGCAAAGCAAAATCATTCAGAAATTCACTTTCAATTTTTTTTTTAATTTTCTCTAATTCTTCTTTTTCTAACATCATATCGCAATCCGATAGATTTTGACACTATAATCTTTTTTAATTTTTTCTATTAATTCTCCCGGTAATTCTTTTTCTTGAAGAAAAAATACGGGGCAGTCTTGCAGGATTGCTAAAGAAATTGAAAAGCATTCCGAAATAGCTATTGGATATTTGCACTTAATACTAGCAGCTTTTTTGTATAACCAAATGTCACTTATAGTATTCAGTATGCCCTCTAATTTTTTTACCAAATTCTCTGCTTCGCTCATTCCCTTTAGTCTACATGTTATATAAAATAGTTCTGTCTTAATCAAATTATGACCATATAACGTTATCCTCGAATCTAGCTTAAAAATATATTCTTCTAATATTGAATTAATATCTTGAATCTCATCCATAAAATAACAAAGCAAAACACTTGTATCTAACACTACATTATGAGTTTCATTAAGAATTTGTTTAATTTTATTCAAATTACTTCTCACCGGCATTCAAAGGAGCAAGATCCTCTTCTCTTTTCAAATTCTTCTTTCTTTCTTCTAAATAGAGAGCTTTCGCAGATTTAGGTAAAATCCCTCTTAATGATCTGAATTCTTGTAAACTAATTTTTCTTATTAAATTCAGGGGTTGACTTTCTATAAGATATTCAATAAGTTCATTATACGTTACAGAACTTCCTTTTTGCTCTTCTAATCTCAATTTGATGGCAAATAACTTCTTCTTTGTCTCATCATCAATTTGAATTGTAGTTGTCACAAATTATCACTCCTATAGAGCTATGGCTACTATAATTCTATAGACTATTTAATATTATCTAATTAATCAATTACTTGATTATACTATTAATTATTTAAAGAAAATAAAGGATAAAAAGTAAGAAATTACTGATATTTTCATTAATTTTTCTTTCTTGATAAATTTCTCTATAAAATTCAACTTTCAAGACTGGAAGGTCCTTATCAAAGGTTAGATCTCTTATAAAATTATTATAATCGTTTATAATAATCTTTCGAGCTATTTCAAGATTCTTTCGAGAATCCATAAATATGCGTCAACGGACAGCTTTATAAATTATTTAAGATCTCTTGTAATTTAATATATTCTAATAGTAATTGGCGTAATTCCACCGCATCTCCTTCCGCATTTTTATAAATCCCTTTACGTGCTTTTTCTAAGAAATCTTTAGAGAAAGACTCATTATAACGAGCTAGAATCTCATCGATATATTGTTTTAGAATACTTAATTTTGATGTAATTAAATTTTCAGCTAATGCTTTATCCAATTTTACTTTGGGCATAATCATTAGTTAAATTCATAATGATAAATATGAGAAATTTTTCTCAAAATACGCGAAATCATGGTGATAACTATTTGTGTTTTATAAAATGATGGAAAAATTTAATGCGCTTTAAGATATATATATTTTAAATACTTTATAAAATGTGATTTTACACGAGGCTTTCTAATGATAAAATTGAAAATTTTATTGGATACTTCTGTTTATAGTGCTATATTAGATGAGAGAGACACTATTCGCCAAAACCAAACACGGGAATTCTGGAAGAACATTGATAACTTTGAGCTTTATTTTTCTAATATAAATTTGGAAGAAATAGAAGCAATAAGAGATGAAAAGCTAAAAAATAAAATGAAAGAATTTTTGACTAAGGGAAAGAAACTGGAAATAACAGCTGAAGTTGAAAGAATGAAAACTCTCTACATTATTGAAGAGCTCATTCCAGAAAGATTTGAAAATGATGCTTTATTACTTGCTTTAACCACGGTCCATTCCATTGATATTTTAATAAGTTGGAATTTTAAACATCTTGTGAAAAGAAAGACTCGTATAGGAGTTAATTTGATAAATTTAAAAGAAGGATACAAATCTATTGAGATCCTTGCTCCCCCAGAATTATAGAGGTGAATAACATGTTATATGATATTGAGGCACTTTTAGAGAACTTGGATATTTCTGAAAAAGAAAAAAAAGATTTAGTTAAAGAAGTCAGAGAGGAATTTCCACAGGACGATATGTTATTTGAATTACACTTATTTAGAGCAATTAATTATTTAAAAAAGTTAAAAGCAGAAAAGTAAGAAATTACTGACATATTCATTTCAAACTTAATTCCTAAAATATTACACACATATTACTGCATATTCCTCTGGATATTTTAATCCTTCGTGAAACGGTTAGAATTTAAAGCTAGCCTTAAAGTGTCTATTTATTGAAAATTAAGATCTCAGTTTTAGTTAAAGTGATTTTTAGAACATTAAGAGTTATAGGATAATACTTGTTAGATAAGTTACGAGAGAGATATGTGAAATAACTGAGAACAATATAGAAAAGTTAAATTACTTAACTAGGGTTACTTCAATAAAAAATTCTTTTATAAATCTTTTATTCTCCTTTCCCACCAGTCAAATTCATCAGGAAACTTTTTATAATTCTTATCAAACCATTCCACGAGATCTAAATCATAAAATCCGTCCTTATTGAAGCGTTCTTCGAACTCATCATATGTCATGTTCATTTTAATAGCAAGGATATAGTCTCTTGCTCCAATATTATCATGTGGATTTGATCGTAATAATTTTCTTAAAAGATTTAAAGCCTCTTCTGATTGACCCTCATCCCAATAAAGGATAGCTCTATTAAATATAGCTTTTATTATGTGTCTATTTTCAATAATACTCCATTTTAACCTATCGGGCCAAGTTCCTTTTCTATCTACTATTCGACTTAATGCTTTTTGAGATGCTTGTTTAATATAACTGAAAGCTTCTGATTCCTTGCCACTGAGCATTAATAGATCCACTAATGAATTATATGGATCAAAATAAGTTGGATCTGCTTGGATAATTTTCTTTAATCTTGGAATAATGTAAGGTACGTTTTTTCCTGTAAAACGATCCATTATTTTGGAATATTGATCAGAGATTGGATGATAGTTATCTATATATTCCTTCATAGATCTTCCTTTTGAGTTCTTGAATAAATAAATTATTATTAATCAAGAATTAGTAAAAATTATAATTAATAAAGTCAATTATCTCCTTCAAACCATCGCTCTTGCTTATAATTAACTGTAAATAGAATAAACATCCATTTTTTCCCCTTTTTCTTATCGTTTTTAAATGAAAAAACTAAAAATCCTTTTAAATACCTTAGTTTATATTATTATGCTAGAAGATAGAGACCCTAGTTGCTACACAAAACTAAATAACTATCAATATATTATTAATGATACAAAACTATGAAGTCCTAAGTAATATATTAAAGAGCTCTTTTCATGTTTAGCAAAAAATTAAGAATAACTCTGTTTTATAATATATTATTTATATTTTCTCTAAGTTCAGGAACCTTATGTTGGATAATATCCCATACGATATCCCAGTCAATATTAAAATATCGATGAATTAATATATCTCAAAAACCAGCTATTTTTTTCAATTCAATCTCATCATGACTTTCTTTAAAGACTTCATCTATTTGTTTTACAGCTTCTCCAATGATTTCAAGA
>JAHPZE010000008.1 GCA_019058365.1 Promethearchaeota archaeon
TATATAAAAAGTCAATGTTCAATAGGATTTAGAGATCTACTTCCTTTGGTACTGTCTTTATTTTATTCCACACTATATAAAATGCATTTTTAAAGTAAATAAGTTATAAATTAATAAACATAAATATAACCAGATTATATTAATTTTTAAAGTATAAGTGATAATATTTCTAAAATACTGTTGAAATTAAAATAAAAAAAATGGCAATTTCAGAAAATGAAATAGATGCATTGGAGATATTAAAAAATCAAATAGGAGAATCGATATTAGAAATTTCTAAAATAGAACGCTACTCACTTGGATATTATGCAGAAAATGGGCATATTACTGGTTTAAGTTTATATTCCTGTGGTTTATCAGAAATACCAAAAGAAATTGGACTATTTTCTTCGCTTAAAGAGTTATATTTTAGAGGTAATAATTTAAGCTCGGTAGCTGAAGAATTATTTTCTCTCCTTCGTCTTGAGATTTTAGATTTAAGTGAAAATCATTTAGTAGAATTACCAGACTTAATTAGTTTACTTTCTTCACTTAGAGAACTACATTTAGAGACGAATCAATTAATAATTTTACCTGAAACAATTGGCTCTCTCACATCTTTGGAAATTTTAGATTTAAGTGAAAATAAGTTAAAAAATATCCCAAATTCAATTGGTCAGATGCAAAAATTAAAAACTTTAGATTTAAGCGGCAATAGAATTGTGGAATTACCTACAACCATAGGAATGCTGAATTCTTTGGAAATTCTTTTTCTAGGAAACAATAAATTAATTAAGCTTCCCGATTCAATTACCCAACTAACTTCACTTAAAAGATTAAATTTAAGAAATAATAAAATAACTCATCTTCCCGAAGCAATAGGTAATCTTTCATCATTAACATCTCTTTTTTTAAAGGGAAATAATTTGGATAAATTACCAAAATCTATAGGGGAATTACAAAATTTAATTTACCTAGGTTTAACTTCAAATCATTTAACTCATCTTCCCGAGAATATCGGCTCAATATTTTCTCTTGAAAATCTCAGTGTCTCAAGTAATAAGTTAGTTAAACTTCCTGATTCAATAGGTTCTCTTAAATCATTATTAAGGCTTGAGATATCTGATAATAATTTAAATATGATACCAGAATCGATTGGTAGGCTTTCATCGCTTAAAATATTACGATGCGGGCGTAATAATTTAATAAATATTCCAGATTCAATTGGTAATCTTAGAACACTTGAAACATTAAAGCTTAATATTAATAAACTAATAGAATTACCTAATTCAATTGGATTTTTAAAATCTCTAAAAGAATTAAATTTATATGATAATCAATTAGAGAATTTGCCAGAAAGTATTGGATCTCTCTCTTCTCTTGAAATATTGGATCTAAGTAAGAACCAATTAAAAAATCTTCCAGAATCAATAGGTTCATTAACATCACTCTTAGAATTAGATCTTTCAACAAATAAGCTAGAAGTGATCCCACAAACGATTGGTTCACTTCCTATACTAAAAACCCTAATCCTTGGTTTTAATAAATTAAAAATGATTCCTAAATCGTTAGGTTTCCTTACAACACTCGAAGTGTTGGATTTAGGGAAAAACATGTTAATTTCAATTCCAGAAACAATAGGTTCTCTTACGTCTCTTAAACATCTATACTTATATTATAACGAATTGGAAATGATTCCGGAATCAGTTGGTTCATTAAAATCTTTAAAATATTTATATTTAGGCAATAATAAATTATCAAATCTTCCTGAATCTATAGGAAGACTTAAAACTTTAAAATATCTTTTTCTACGATCTAACTATTTGACTGAATTACCAGAGTCACTAGAATCATTACGTTTTCTTCAATATTTAAATATCGAAAAGAATAATCTGAAAGGATATTTAGATTTTTTACATAAATTAGAACTTAGAGGGATCAAAATCCTTAAGTAATTCTTTCTTTTAAAAATCGTTCTTTTTGTTCTATCAAAAAAGCTTCTCAATCTATAAGAAATCAACCTATGAAATTTGTTTTAGTAAGTAGCAACTATAAAATAATATGATTTATATATTAAACGGAGTTAGATAAAACTATGGATATTTCTAAAGCTATGAAAATCAAATTACCAGATGAGTTGCCACATTATCCTAAATTCATTGATACTATAAGAAGAGCACCATCTAGAGGTTATAATTTAACTCAAGATCAAACAAAATTAGCTCTAAAAAATGCGTTAAGATATATACCTCCTCACCTCCATGATGAATTAGCAACTGAATTCTTAGAGGAATTAGTATCGAGAGGAAGAATATATGGGTATAGATATAGACCTGAAGGAAATATTAAAGCAAAATCAATTTATGAATATAATGGAAAAATTATTGAAGGAAAAGCTCTACAAGTAATGATTGATAATAATCTTGATTTTGATGTTGCCCTTTATCCATATGAATTAACAACATATGGTGAAACTGGGCAAGTTTTTCAAAATTGGATGCAATATCGATTAGTAAAAATGTATTTAGAACAATTAACTGAAAATCAAACACTAGTTTTAGCATCTGGCCATCCAGTTGGGCTTTTCCCTACCCCATCTAATACTCCAAGAGTAGTCTCTACAAATGGATTAATGGTTGGCATGTTCGACAATCAAGACGATTTTGCTACAGCTGCAGCTTTGGGTGTAACTAATTATGGACAAATGACCGCAGGGGGATGGATGTATATAGGGCCTCAAGGAATTATTCACGGGACATATATTACCTTGTTAAATGCAGGAAGATTATATCTCAACATTCCACAGGATAAAGATTTAAAAGGAGTTTTATATATCTCATCTGGACTTGGTGGAATGAGCGGAGCACAAGCAAAAGCGATTGAAATTGCTGGAGGAATTGGAGTTATTGCAGAAGTTGATGAATCAAGAATTAAGACTAGGTATGAACAAGGATGGGTTTCCCGAATTTCTGATGATCTAAGAGAAATTTTTGAATGGGTCGATAATGCTAGAAAAACAAAAAGACCTTTATCTATAGCATACAATGGAAATATCGTTGATTTATGGAAATATGTTGTCGAAAATGGTATTAAAGTAGAATTGGCTTCGGATCAAACTTCTTGTCATGCGGTTTATGATGGAGGGTATACTCCATTTCAACTTAGTTTTAAAGAAGGTAGAGAGTTAATAAAAACTAACATTCAAGGATTTAAGCAATTAGTTGATGAATCATTGAAAGAACAATTTGAATTGATAAAAATTATGACAAAAAGAGGTACCTATTTCTGGGATTATGGTAATTCTTTTATGAAGGCTGTTTTTGATGCCGGAGTAGATGAAATTGCTAAAATTAAGAATAATCCTGCCGAAGGATTTATTTTTCCATCTTATGTGGAAGATATAATGGGACCTATATGTTTTGATTATGGTTATGGACCATTTAGATGGGTATGTCTTTCTGGAAGAGATCAGGATTTAGATAAAACTGATCAAGTCGCAATGAATTCTATTAATCCAGAAAGGAGTGCTCAAGATAGAGATAACTATATATGGATAAAAGATGCAAAAAAGAATAATTTAGTAGTGGGTACAAAAGCCAGAATATTATACGCAGATGCTAAAGAAAGAATAGATATTGCTTTAAAATTTAATGAATTAGTTAGGAAAGGAGAAATCGGGCCAATAATGTTAGGTAGAGATCATCATGATGTTTCTGGAACAGATTCTCCTTTTAGAGAAACGTCAAATATTAGAGACGGAAGTAATATAATGGCAGAAATGGCAGTTCATTGTTTTACTGGTAATGCAATTCGTGGTATGACATACGTAGTTTTATCAAATGGAGGTGGGGTTGGTATTGGAAAATGTTTTAATGGAGGTTTTGGATTAGTTTTAGATGGTTCTGAAAAAGTTGATAAAATTATCAAATCAGCTATAGAATGGGATGTAATGGGAGGTATAGCAAGAAGAAGCTGGGCTAGAAACAGTAATGCTTTTGAGACGGCTTATACTTGGAATATCGAAAATGAAAATAGAGGACATTTAACATTGCCTTTTATAGCAGATGATAAAGATTTAGATAATATTATTGGTAATTATTTAAAAAACTCAAATAAAAAATAAATCGATTTAAATTGTTTAAAAAATTTAAATGGAAGAATGTCTAACTTTTAGATTAGTCTAATAATTATAGTCAGAAAGTGAATCATAATGAACAATAATTTTAGATATGGAGTGGATAAATTAACCGTAGGAAAAGCTTTAGAAATATCAAGAGGTTCTATTAAAGCTATTCTAACTGAAGAGGTAAAAGAACGAATTCTTCAAAATTACAAGGCTGTTCAATCAATTGCTAATGGAGAAAAATTAGTTTATAGTATTAATACAGGATTTGGGCCTCTATGTAGAACTAGGATATCAAAAGAAGAAACAGGAAAATTACAGGAAAATCTTCTTAAAAGCCATAGTGTAGGTGTTGGATCACCTATAGAATCTGAAATATCAAAACTGATGTTAATACTAAAAGTTCATGCATTATGTATGGGATATTCTGGAATTTCTCTTAAAGTAGTAGAAAGAATTTGTTGGCATATTAATAATAATTTTATCCCATTAGTTCCTAAGCAGGGTTCAGTTGGTGCATCTGGAGATTTAGCACCATTAGCTCATTTATTTTTACCATTAATTGGATTAGGATTTTTAACCCAAGATAGCAAAAATTATACACCAACCGAGAAAATATTAACCGAACGAAAGATGAATCCTCTAAAGCTTCACGCAAAGGAGGGTTTAGCTTTAATTAATGGCACACAATTTATTTCCGCATATGGGGTAAAAATATCCGAAAAATTTTCAAATTGTCTAGATCATGCTGATCTTATTAGTGCTTTAACGCTTGAGGGTTATTTAGGTTCACCTCAACCTTTTGTAGAGAAATTGATACAATTACGACCCCATAGGGGAGCAATAATAGTTGCAAATAGAATTAGAAAATTTCTGGAGAATTCTCAATTTGTTGAGTCTCACAAAGATTGTGAACGTGTTCAAGACCCTTATTCTATTAGATGTATCCCACAAGTCCATGGGGCTTCTAGAGATGCTTTATTGCATTTGAATGAAAAATTAGAATGTGAGCTTAATTCTATTACAGATAATCCGATTATTTTTAGTGAACAGGAATCCTATAGTGGGGGCAACTTTCATGGACAACCTCTTGCTCTTCCTTTAGATTATATATGCTTAGCAGCATCAGAACTGGGTAATATATCTGATCGACGAATTTTCTTATTACTAGAAGGAAAATGGGGGTTACCTTCAAATTTAATTGAGAAGGCAGGTTTGAACTCAGGATTTATGATGACACAGTATACATCAGCAGCTTTAGTTAGTGAAAATAAATCATTTTGCTTTCCAGCAAGTGCAGATAGTATTCCTACAGGAGGAGGACAAGAAGATCATGTAAGTATGGCTCCCATAAGTGCAAGAAAAGCTTTTAAAATATTAAATAATCTAGAAAAAATACTTGCAATTGAACTTTTATGTGCTGCTCAAGCATTTGATTTTAGGAGACCATTGAAATCTAGCATAATTCTAGAAGAATGTCATAAATACATACGAAATCGAATACCTCATATCAATGAAGATACTATTTTATCCGAATATATTAACTCCGCATTAGATATAATCAAAAGTAATGAATTATTAAAAATCTCGTAAAAAATTTAAGAGATTGATCAAGCTGTTTGTAACATCAACATATTCAAAAAAAGAAGTTTTTACTAGTGTTGATCCAGATTTAGTTGTATACAACTGTAATGAACTTGTTACTATGAACTCAAAATATGGCGCTCCAAGATTATACGGAGATATGTCCAAATTAGCAATTATTAATGATGGAGCAGTCGCAATTAAGGATGATAGAATTATTTTTATAGGTACAACTGATGAATTAATATCAAAATTTGAATTTGGGAAAATCTCTATCAAGATAGATGCCACAAATAAGCTGGTTACTCCCGGATTTATCGATCCGCATACTCACATTATTTTTGATGGTACACGAGAAAATGAATTATCAATGAAACTTGAGGGGAAGACATATATTGACATTTTAAAAGCGGGAGGAGGAATTTTAAAGACTGTTCACAAAACTAGACAAGCACCATTAGAAAAATTAGTTGAAAATGGTAAGAAAATCTTAGATAGAATGATGTTATACGGGACAACTACAGTAGAGACGAAATCTGGTTATGGCTTAACTACTGAAAGTGAAATTAAACAATTAAGAGCTATAAAAATTTTAAATAAACAACACCCATTAGATATAATTCCAACCTTTCTGGGAGCACACACAATACCTCCGGAATATAAAGATAAAAGTGATGACTATGTTAGACTAATTATCTCAGAAATGATTCCTAAAATTGCGAAAGAAAATCTTGCTGAATATTGTGATGTTTTTTGTGAAGAAGGGATTTTTACAAGAAAACAAACAAAAAAAGTATTGAAAACAGCTATTAGATACGGTTTAAAACCTCAGATTCACATTGATGAGATTGTGGATACAAATGGTGCATTATTGGCTTCTGAAATAAAGGCAATTCAAACAGGCCATTTACTTAAATCTAATGATGAAGGTTTAAAAGCTATGGCAGAAACGGGAGTTATCGCTACACTCTTGCCAGGAACACCATTTTGTTTAATGTTAGATGACTATGCACCTGCAAGAAAAATGATAGAATTAGGAATACCTATTGCTCTAGCAACTGATCTTAATCCAAATTGCTGGACAGAATCAATGCAAATGATAATTGCTTTAGCTTGCTATCATATGAAGCTCTCACCGGCAGAAGCACTCACAGCAGCAACTATTAATAGCGCGTGTGCAGTTCAAAGACAAGATGAGATTGGGAGTCTTGAAATTGGAAAAAAAGCAGATTTAATAGTTTTTGATGTACCTAATCACCAATTCTTACCTTATCATTTTGGCGTAAACTTAGCATTAAAAGTAATAAAAAATGGAAAAATAGTAGTTGATAACGATTTCTCAACTTAATTTCTTAAAAATCAAAATAATATTCTAATAAATGTTTTTCTTCTAGTTTATCAGGTTTATCAAGTTGCAAGTAATATTCTAATGAGTTCAGAACCGCACCTAGTGGCAATACACCTACTAACTCAGAACCTATTATTGATACTCCATATCGAGCAGCCTCTATCTTTACTAATTCCATTTGTCTATATAATGGAGTTTTTCTATAATTTATATTTGAAATTCCGACTTGTACATAATCTCGATTTGCCAGTTCTGTACCCATCGCTTTTATATTTACCAGTCCACCAGAATGTAAATGAATACACTTGGCAACTTTTCTCGCAATTGCAACATCTTTAGTATCTAAATTAATATTAAAGCTTATTAATGGATTTCTTGCTCCAGTTACTAATGCACCAGCTGTAGGATGAAACTCAGATGGACCAAAATCAGGTTGTCGTTCTGGATCCGTTTTGATAGCGTCTTTAAGTTTTTCATATTCTCCCTTACGAATATTATCAATATTTTTTCTCTCCATTTTCCGAGCAGATTCTTCATAAAGGTACACGGGTATTCCTTCTTTTGCCATGGTTTCAGCAAACTTTACTGATAATTCTATACATTCTTCCATTGTAACATTTTGCGCTGGTACAAAAGGAACTACATCAACAGCACCAATTCGAGGATGTTGGCCTTTATGTGCATTCATATCAATTAATTCAATCGCTTTTTTAGCAGCATCGATATTTGCCTTTAAAACAGCTTCAGGAGTTCCAACAAAAGTGATGACCGCTCTATTATAATCAGAATCATATTCAACATCTACAATACGAGTATTAGGGGTATTTTTTATCTCAGAAACAATTAAATCAATTTTTTCACTGTTCTGACCTTCACTATAATTAGGAATCGACTCAACAATTTTCTTTTTACCTTTTTCCATAAAAAAAACCTATATTAAATAATGAGTTCTTATTTGAAATAATATGAACAAATCATAATGAATATTTCTTTTTATAATATGTTTTGTCAGTAAATACATAAACCTTATCTTTTCCATTTCCAATGACGTTATCATTTACTTCAAGTTCAACAATAACTTTTTTCTTTTTCATGCCTCTTGGGGATTTATTAACCCTTTTTTCTTGATACATAATTTTTTCAACTTTTTGATGAATATAAGTGTCTGTATCTTTACCCATAATGATTATATCGTCATTTATCGAGATATATCCATTATCCAGCGAAACTGATGCAAGATTAGGTTTTTTTTCGTATTTTTCAACCTGTCCGATTCTTATATATCTATAATGAGATAAATTTGTTGGTGATTTATGTTGATGATCCTTTTCGGTCATTCTGTTAAAATAAAAACCAGAAGTAAACCCTCTATTATAAACTTTCTTTAATTCTGTAACCCATTGTCCTACTTTCTTTTTAGTGAATGTATCGTTATAATACGCTTCTATAGCATCTCGGTATATTTTAGAAACGATCTCTACATAATGTGGATGACGCATTCTTCCCTCTATTTTAAAGCTATCGATTCCTGCTTCAATTAATTGAGGGATATAAGCTATAGTGCATAAATCTCTTGAATTCATGAATCTTATTCCATCATAAATATACTCATTGCCTGATTCTTCACGAACCCACCATTTTCTTCTACAAGGTTGCTCACAATTTCCTCTGTTGGCTGATTTATCAGCAGTTCCACAAATATCTTGAGAAAAATAACATCTTCCACTAATCGATGTACACATTGCTCCATGAATAAACACTTCAACTTTTGTTTTTGTTAGATTTCGTTTAATTTCTTTAATCTTTTCTAGTGATAACTCCCTAGCTAAAATAATTCGCTCAGCACCTAGTTCTTCATAAAATCTAGCTGATAAAGAGTTAGATACATTACATTGAGTAGAAATATGAAAGAGGATTCCAAACTCTTTAGCAATTTGAATTACTGCTAAATCATGTACAATTACGGCATCAATCCCAGCTTCCTTCCCATTTTCGATAGTGTCCCTAACATCTTTTATTTCATTATCATATATTAAAATATTTGTCGCTAAATATGCTTTCAAATTGTTATCATGACAATAATCGATGATCTTGGGTAAATCATTTAAAGCAATATTATCAGATCTCATCCGCATATTGAATCTTTCAACACCAAAGTAAATAGAATCTGCATATTTTGAAGCTGCTTTTATTGCCTTAAAGTTTTTCGCGGGTGCTAATAACTCTACTTTTTTCAAGATTTTTTCTAATAATTTTAGTGAATATGATACTCTTTAATAGAAGTTAAAAATAATACTAAGATAAAATTTGGTTTAATTAATTTAGATCCTATTAATTCTTATGACTTTATATATTATAAAACTTTAAGATTAAAAAAAAATTTCAGATTTTAATCTTATGATAGAAAAAAATGAAAGTAGTTTTCTATTTTGGTTAAGAAAATATAAAAATCTAATAATTGGAATTACTACAATTATTTTAATTATATTTATGGCTTTTATTGTAGATTTTCCTCGATTAATCTCTAAAATAATTGCTATTGGAGTTTGGGGAACTATTCTATTTATTATTACCTATACAATTGCATTTATAGTCCGAGCTTATAAGCTAAAACTAATATTCAAAAATTTAAATTTAAAAGTTAAATATTCCACGTGTTATTTTTCATTGGGAATTTCATTTGTTATCAATGATTTAACCCCTGGAAAGATGGGAGATATAGCAAAAATGTTTTTTATAAAGGATAAAGAAGATATCAGACTTAGTGATTCAGTCTGTAGTATTGCTATAGAACGTATTTTAGATTTAATTTTATTATTTTCGATTAGCATTTTTGCTCTGATTTTCCTATACATTAGCAATATAAATGATATCAACCAAAAAATTCTTTTAGGTCAAAGTATACAATTTTATCTAATTTTTGGTGCGATTATAATAATTGGGATTTTGATTTTGTTAATCCTTATAATATATAAAACAGATTTTTTCGTGCGTATTGTTAGTAAAGTTTCATTAAAATTATCCAATCTTATTAAAAGATTTTTAAAGAATTTTAAAAGTGGAATAAGGAATTTTAAAAGTAATAAAAGAGGATTACTAAATATTATTTTACTTGGATTCCCAACTTGGATAATTGATGCTGCAATTGCAATATTCTTTTTTTACTTGTTAGGTTATCGCTTAAATATAATAATTATAATTTTAGCTACACTTTTAACCTTCTTTAGTAAAACATTTCCAATAACACCTGGTGGTTGGATTGTGTCCGAAAATATTGGAGCATTATTTGTATTTATTTTCTATGCACCTGAACTTGAGTTCTTGGAAATATTATCTATATTTATTATTGATCATTCATTTAGAAGTGCTTATCTTTTCTTTTTTGGTGGTTATTCAATATTTCATTATAATTTTAAATTGAGAGATTTAGAAAAATTAAATAACTCGGAAATCAAGATCCAAAATAATTCAAATAATATTATCTAATACTAGTTAGAATAATGGATTACATAGATTATATTGAGGGCCAAACTGAACAAAATTTTTGGTTTAAAAGTAAGAAACGTCTTATTAATATCTTATTATTGAAGATGAATCTCAAGAATTTAAAAATCTTAAATATTGGAGCGGGTACAGGGGCAGATTTAGATATTTTAAATCACTATGGAGATATTTTTATATGTGATATAAATAAAAGAGCTTTAAACTTAATACCTAAGGATTTATTCAAAGAGAAAAAAGTTTGTAGTGCTACAAATTTACAATATCCTGACGAACAATTTGATGTAGTATGTTCATTTGATGTTTTTGAACACATAGAAGATGACAAAAAAGTGGTAACTGAAGTTTATCGTGTTTTAAAGAAAGGTGGTTTCTTATTTTTTACTGTTCCAGCTTTTAATTTTTTATTTAGTGCCCATGACAAGGCTTTAAAACACGTCCGAAGATACAACAAGAAAACAATGTACCAACTTCTAAACAATTTTAGAGATATAGAAATTAGTTACTGGAATTCTTTCTTATTTATTCCTTTTGCTATTTTACGGTTTTTGAAAAAGAAATCAAAACCAAAGACTGATTATTTTAATTTGCCTTCACTAATAGAAAAAGTATTTTTAAAAATATTAACTGTCGAAAATCGGATAATTAAAAATGGATATAAATTACCCTTAGGGTTATCCTTAATTGGATATTGTAAAAAATGAACTAACTATCCATAATTGTTTTTCCTTCATTTATTAATCTAAATTTTAAAAATAATATGTAGGTAGCCATTGATTTTTCCTTTTTTATTGAAATATAAGATTTTGGACCTTCTCGCCAAATAACTGGAATTTCTCTAATTTTATATTTTTTTCGTTGAGCTCTAATAAGCATTTCAGAATCCCAGAATGCTCGTCTTTGTAAATTCCATCCCATATCTTTTATTAGATCCTTAATTATATTTGCCTTAAATAATTTAAATCCACATTCATGATCGTTTATTTTGGAAGAAAAATAAATCCTTAAAAATAGATTAAAAATTTTTGAAACAATAAATCTATATGGCGTTCTACTCAGTCTCGAACCTTTAATATATCTACTCCCAATTGCAATATCATAACCCTGCTTTATTGTCTTAAATAATTGAGGTATAGCGCTCATATCTGTTGAAAGGTCTGCATCCATAAAAAATATTAGATCATTATTCTCAGCATGTTTTAAAATCATTTTAGCAAGATTCTCCCTGACTGTTGGTCCTTTACATCGAAGATGAATTAGATTTTTAAAATTCATTGAATCTATTATATCACCTGTTTTGTCAATACTACCATCATTTACTATATAAATTATGAAATCATCATATAACAAATTCAAAAATCTGTTAAGCATATATTTTAGATTTGATTTAATGAATCTTTCTTCATTGTACACTGGAATAAATATTTTAATCATATTTATGAAGAATTTACCTTAAAGAAATGTTAGTAAATATTATTTTAATAAAACTCGGAATTTAATAAATATTTAGATTCAATGAAGGTTTTAGTAGAATATTAAAACCCGAAATATTAAAATACAAAAAAATTAAAAATCAATTTCCATTTTGATTATCCATATAAAAAAGACTCTAAGTTGTTATTTATAATGAGTACGAATATAAATAATCTAAATGACATTAAAACTCAGTCATTCTTAGAAAGGCTATTGGATTATAAAGCAGTTATCTTTATCAGTTTTGGAATCGGAATCCGCTTATTTATGCTTGCTTTTTACTATTATACTCACATAATAGATCCATCAAAAAGTTGGGGAGATGTAGCCATTAATTTTAGGGGAAGTTATTATTATCCTCCTTTTACTATGTCTTTATTAGGGTTCTTTAGAGTAATCTCTTTTGGAATAGTTGAAATATTCGCCTTTTGGGCTTTTCTTTTAGAAATAATTGCAGTTGTATTATTTTACTTTGTATTAAAAAGTTTCAAAATGTCTAATTTAATGTATGTTTATGGATTATTCTTGATAAATCCATTTTTCTTTTTAAATAATGTATTTAGTTTGGAGAATTGTGGTTATCACATAACGGATTCATTTTTTTTTATATTTTTTTTTATAGCATTGTTTTTCTACCCTAGAGAAGAAAAATGGAGTAGATATCTATTTTATATTTTTCTAGCGTTTTCTGCTGTCCAGAAATTTTATACTTTACCGATTATAGGATTTTTCTTTCTCAAGTTTTTAATAGAAAAAGATTGGGAAGAAATGAAAAAGTTTTTAATTTGTATAGTGCCTATTGTTTTTGTTTTCCTTATTTCACCAATTTTCTTTATAGATAATTATTTTTCAGTTTATATCTTATGGAATGAACTTGGTGAAGATGTATTGCCATTGTATATTAGGTTAATAATTATTGCTATTATTAGCTTATCTTATATCTTCTTCAGACTTAAAAAAGCAGGGATCATTGAGATTACCTTCTTTTCTATACTTATTATGGTGATCTTTTTGTTCTTTAGTAAACCTTTTATAAGATATTTTCAACCACTCTTAATATATGGAATCCTAACTCCTTATGTATTTTTTACCTTTACCCTCAATCTTGGATTTATAAAAAGGAAAATTATCTTTGATAATCATTTATTAGTTTTTTATTCATCATTCATTTTAGTTGGTATAGCATATTTGATTATAATTTTTCTATTATAGTCCATCAGAAATGAATTCTGTTAAATAAATTAGAAAAATTCTTTAAATTTCTCTTGTGCAATTTCTCTTCTTATTTTTATTTCTTGTTCAGAAGTAATTTTTTGTTTAAGACCTTCATTGCATATCTCTTTTCCTATAATTACTTTAGGATTATTTGCCCAATTTACATTTAATAGTAAACAAAGATAATAAATAGATGACAGTATAAACGCTATTAGATGTCCAATATTACCCTCCGATGGACCTTCAATTGAAATTTTTGCTGATGGTACTTGTTGTTGAATTAAAGCTTGAAATGTCGCATTCGCTTGATAATTAACGATAGTTTGAGCACTTTGGCCATCAACATGTGCAACAGATGATGTTAAAAAAACGTCAGGATTTTCATTTTTAATAGTCCATAATATCGGTATAACGATTCCTTTGGTTCCTCCCAAAAGATATTCTAATACAGAATGTTGGCAAATTGGAGCAGATTGATATGTACCAATCATTCCTTTTTCATCTTTTCCTGTGCTTTCCGATATTCCTTGAACCCATAATCCAATGCTGCCTTCAAGATTTTTTGAGTAGGGCATTGAAAAGACCACATTATAACCTTTTTTATATAAGTTAAATAGAAATGTTGCAAGTTCTATAGACGGCTGCTTTTCATATTTTGAAAATACTTCATAACTATTTTCTAATCCATTTAAAAATTCTTTGACATTGATACCCGCCATATAAGCTGGAACAATTCCAACATTAGTAACAGACCCAGCATAACGTCCCGAAAGATTAGGCACATCTAATATAGGACAATCTATTTTTTTCAGAATTGTATTCATAGTGCCCATGGACGAGAGTCCTAAAAATTTGTAGCCCAACTTAAGAAAAGTTCCAATAGTTGAATTAATATCTATGGTTTCCCCTCCTCTCGATATTGGAATTACAATTGAATCTTCTGGAGATGTTTTATCTAAACATCCCTTTAATTCTACAGCCCTGGAACTAGTAACAGGAAATATTTTTCTTTTTGCTAAATGTTTTAAAGCAAGTAAAGTCTGAATTGAACCTCCTGTTCCTAAAACTATAATATTTTTAAGGTTATCAGTAATAAATTGTTCTGTAATTTTTTGAAGTTTTGGTAGATCTATATAAGTCTTCGTGTCAAAGAAAAAAGGAGGATCCCAATTCTCTTTATTCTTATTAATAAGATTAATAGAATCTTCTACCATTGAATCGCTTATTTCTGGATAACATTCAAATTTTACATCTATTGTCATAAGATTTCATCCAGTGTAAATTAGTAATTTTGATGATAACTTTATATAATCTATTCATGTATATATTATTTTATTTATTAACCATAGAGAGAAAGAAATCTTATCCACACTCAAAAATTATAGAATTTTGTCGTTCTTTGCTTTTTCATTATTAAAAGTAAATTTGAAAATTAGAACTCTATTTTAATTAAAATAAGGACGCATCCAACTATGCATAATAAATAGTATCTATAAAAATTACACGTATTTTGATGATTTTTTATGGCCAAGGCAACAGAAATTGAAGAGAATAATGATTTTGAGATGGGTAATCCTTATTATTGTAAAGAATGCAAACGTAATCATACAAAAGGGAAAATCTATAAAGAACATTTAAATTTTGCTAAATTTGAAAATGGGGACGATGAAAACAATTTAGATGAAAACATTAAATTAAATAATGATGATTATGATGATGAAGTAGAATTGATTGAAGCTTTTAATGAAAATGATAATCAAGAAAATAAAATTGAAGTTGAAAATCAATTGGAAGATGATTTAGATTTAGATAGGGAAGTTGATCCAAACATTGGAGAGAGTCTAAAAGAATGCATTAATGCTGTTAAAAAACTTCCCGGTGTAGGAGAAGCCACATTAAACAAATTAATAAAAGCGGGCTTTTCTAGTTTAGAATCAATCGCATTTACCCCACCAAAAATTATTCAGGAAGAAAGCGGTTTAGGAGAAAAAACAACTGAAAAATTAATTAAATCGAGTATGGAACAATTACATATTGGTTTTAAATCCGCAGAAGACGTGTGGGAACATAGAAAAAATATAGCTCGAATAACAACGGGTAGTCAAGAATTAGATGACTCTTTAGGTGGTGGTGTTGAAACTGGTAGTGTGATAGAATTTTTTGGAGAATTTAGGACTGGGAAAACTCAAATAATGCATCAATTATGCGTAAATGTTCAATTGTCCGAAGAAAATGGAGGTCTTGAAGGAAATGCTTTATATATAGACACTGAAGGTACATTTAGACCAGAAAGAATTATCCAAATGGCTGAAGGTTTAGATATGGATCATAAGAAAGTGTTGAAGAATATTATCTTTGGCCGTGCATATAATAGTGATCACCAAATCCTCCTGATTAAAGAAGCTGCAAATTTAATTAAAGAAAGGAACATTAAATTAATTGTAGTCGATTCTTTAATTGGGCATTTTCGAAGTGAGTATATAGGACGTGGAACGTTAGCAAATCGTCAGCAGACAATTAATTCCCATTTGCACGATTTATTAAGATTATGTGATATATATTCAGATTTAGCAGTTGTTGTGACTAATCAAGTTCAAGCGAAGCCTGATGTTTTTTATGGAAACCCATTACAAGCCGCTGGGGGAAATATTGTGGCACATGGTTCTACAATTAGAGTTTATTTAAGGAAGGGTAAAGGAGAGCAGAGAATCGCTAAAATTGTTGATGCTCCACATCTACCAGAAGCAGATGCTATCTTCTCTATAACTGAAAATGGTATATCTGATTAGTTACAACATTAAAAATAGTTGAACTCCTAAATTAAAATTAAATTCTTATTTTCCAGCCATCTTTTTGAGTGAATTGAATCTTTTCATCTTTATTCATTTGATGAATTATCAAATTGATAGATTTTTCAGAAATTGTAATTCTCTCTTTAGCTGCTCTATCTAAGGCTTTTTCAGTTAATTCTTTTAAAGATTTTACTGCTTTTTGATCATAAAGGATCTTTAAAATAATTCTTTCGATACTTTCTCTAATTTTTAATGGTACTATCAGAGATTCATCATGATTCAAATTGGATGAAAATAAACTATTTACTTGATCTTGTTCTCTAACATTTCCATTCGGTTTAACTTTATCTTGTATTCTTTGTAACTCCCGATAATCTACAATGGGTTTCTTGTCATGTATTATTCTCTGAGAATTTTTATCTCCAAGTTCAATATTACTATCTTCTTTTTTTATAATCGTGCTATCAACTTGGCCCTCTGAAACGCTAATCTCTTTTATGTCCTTTTCCTTTTTAATTTTTCGTTTTTTAATGAATCCAGTGAACATTTTAAAAATCACATTATTGAAATTTTCTAAATATTGTTATTTACTATTATGGATATAAATGTATTTACCATTTTTAAGATCTACCCTCATTTATTTAGGAAAATTATGCATATAACTATAAGAATCTTAATTAAAGAAAAAAATAAAAAAAAAATAAATTAGAGTAGCTTTTCAAATTCTTTTGCTTTATTTGTTAATCTCTTAACTTCCTTTGTCATATCATCTACGCCTAACTTAAAGATTTCTGATGCAATTTTTGAAGATATTTTATATTTCTGAGCAGCTTCAGTATAGTGTTCTTGTTTAGCAGCTAATTTAGCTTCTTTTTCAAGTGATTTTAATTTAATATTAAGATCTTCGATTTTAGTCATACGTATTAGATCGTCTAATAATAGAGACTCACTTGCCAATTCCCAGGTTGTAGCAATTTTTACAGCATTATGGAGAATTTTTAAAGAAGAATCATAATCATTCTCTTTCTTTGCTTTCAATGCATTCTTTTTTAATTTTTTAATTTCCTTATTGGCTCCTTTTATGGTTACAATTTCAGCAGCTTCAGGTTGTAATTCGATCGGAGCAGATACAATTTCACGTTGTTCACTCAAACTCACAAAATATGCTTCTCTTTCTGCGGGACCCATTTGAGCAAGATCATTGACTAATTTTTGTCTGTCTTCTGATGATAAATTAACCAATCCAGTAACTTTCTGGTTAATCAGATTTAATTCTTGCTGAGAAATTGGTGGAGTTTCTATAGTGGCAATTTCTATTGGCATCAAAATTTTCTTATCTCTTAATTCTTTGATTCCCATGAAAATCTCTGCTGTTTCTTTACCTGTTTTTTCTGTGGCCTCTTTTAATAATGTAGCAATAAAGAAGAAATTCCTTTCCGAATCTTTCATTAGAGTATTTGCGATTTTTAAAACATCTCTAGATTGGGGTTTCTTTAGTGTTTTAGCACTAGAAATTTCATAGCTAATTTCATGTGGTAAAATAATTGAAGTATTTAATATATCATCGATAATAGTACCAGCATCTCTAAATATGTTTAGTTGACCTCTCCAATTGGGTAGCTCATTGGCATAAGTTTTCTCAAAAAAATGTATAAATTCCATTAAATTTCTACGTAGAATAAGTGACGCTTTTTTACCTAATACTAAAGCGACTCTAATATTTTCTCCGTCTGAAAGGAGTAACATTTTATCACCATAAGATATCTCATTCAATTCTTCTTGGCTTACTAAGTCTTTACCAAAACTGCTTATTGCTGAAATAAAACCGGAAATTAACTCAGGATCAATTTGTTCAGAACCAAACGATTTGAAAAAAATACATGTGCCCGTTCCCTTATATAAAACTAAAACGTGTTCTAAGTTAATTGCATCATCAAAAATAGTTTTAACTTCAGTAAGGATACGTGATTTCTCACGTTTTTTGGGAACTACTACACCCCGATAAATACCAACTGAACCGCCTACAGCAGCAATAGCTATCCCCGCAATTATTAAATAAGGTAGAATATCTTTAAAACTAAAACCTGGTGGTATAGGTTTAATATCAATGTCTGATATTTTAGTACTGTATCCTTGGTGATAATAAGCACTCTTTAATTGAATCGTTATATTCAATGTTAAAGTATCACTATAGGTAGGTATTATAATTTCTATTTCTCCAGTACTGTTAGTGGAATAATCTTCAGAATCACCAGCTCCATTATTATAATATAGAATCACAGTCATGTTTGATCCATCTATGGGTAACCAAAAAGAACCATCAAAATATTCTGCCTTGATAAGTAATGTAAACGGAAGTCCAGCTTTAACACTTTCAGGTTTGTAAACAATAATTCTAGTCTCATATTTATCTATGATTCTTAATAGAAAATTCACTGTTGTCACATTATTACTATATTTTGCTACTATAATAGAAAAGGAGTAATTACCAAGAGTTAATAGTGAAATATTCAAACTTCCAGAATGACTTGAAGCTCCTTCGGTAATAAAATGAGCTATTGTACCACTTTCTAATGTATCAATATTGGTGTAATAAATAGTATAAAATACCCCTGGTGCAATTGGAATAATAGTTCCAAAATGAGCATCTGTTGTATTAAATTCAATACCAATATTACTTCCAATAAAAGTATAATAGAAACTATCTATAGCTGGTAATTGACCTCCAGGATTAGTTATAGAGATAATATTACTAAGTGCTGACACTATTCTTAATTTAAAACTAAAGGTGGAGACTATGTTATTTGATTTGTTAATAATAATTGTAACAGAGTAATTTCCAATTGAAAATGAAGAGATATTTAAACTTCCAGAATGACTTAAGGCACCTTCGGTAATTAAATGAACTATTGTACCATTCTCACTCGTATCAATATTGGTGTAATAAATAGTATAAAATACCCCTGGTGCAATTTGAATAATAGTTCCAAAATGGGCATCTGTTGTATTAAATTCAACAATAACATCGGTTGCTATAGTAGGTTCATAAAAACCTCCTGGGATAGTGGGCGATAATTGACTGCCTACATTAGTTATAGATATAAGGTTACTTTCTGCCGAGACAATTGTTAAATTGAAAATTAATGGTATTACTTTATAATCCAAAATCACTACTGATACGTTGATTAAGTAATTGCCTATGGATAAACCTGAAGTAGTAATGGTTCCAATATAGGTTGAAGTAGGTAGGTTGAATGCTAGAAAGTCTAAGAGGGTTCCATTCTCTCCTGTTCCTAAATTTATATATCTTACTACACGTGAATCTAAAGCTCTCGCAATTACTTTATTTAAACCATGATCATCAGTTATATTAAATTCTAAATTAAGGTCAAGAGCTATAGTAGAATTATAATAATTTCCAACCCCAGACGGTTCTAATTGCCCTCCTAAGTTAGAAATTGATATAATATTAATTTGTGAATTTACTAAAGTTAAATTAAAACTGAAGGTTGTATTTTCATAGTTAAGTTTCGCAAATGTAATATTAATTAAATAGCTTCCAGTCTCCAGTAATGTCGAAGATAAAATATTTCCTATATAAGTACCATATGTCCCCGATTGCCAAACAAAATTAAAATTTCCCTGAAGTATTCCAGTTGATTCTGTTTTAAGATTTTTGTATATTATCATAATATTATATCCCGGAATTCCCTCAGTAATAGCCTTATCTCCACATTCTCTATCTGTCACATTGAATTCAACATTTAAATCGCTTCCTAAAAAGGTTGAATAATTATATCCAATACCGGTGGGTATTAGTATTTCCTCAGGATCAGAAACTGAGATCATGTTAATTTGAGTATAATTTCCCCTTAAATAAAAGTTAAAGTAAGCTAGACTCCAATTATAGTTAGGATCTTTTGAGATATTTAATTCTAAAGTATACCACCCATAATCCAACCCATTTAAGCTAATATTGAGAATGTAATTACCATTATTGAGAGGATTAATCAATTTCCAGTTAAAATCTCCCGTATTCCATATAGTTCCTGTTCCATAATTTTTCACATTTACATCTAACGTAGTAAGATCAAGAACTGGCTGATCAGTTATAGTATCATTGAAATAAAAATAAATCGTTTGATTTAATCCTGAATTCCTGGCAATTTCATCAGTTCCTATGAGGTTTTCGATTTGTGTCTGAATAATTGTAACCTCAATATCTAGACTTATAATTTGAGTTTCTTTTCCAATGGCGGAAATGTTAAATATATAAGTAAAAGGAGAATCTGCTACATTAACAGTACTGGTATTCAAGTATATAGTGTATGTCCCATTATTCCAGTCTTTTAAAAATGGTAAGAAACCATATGATGGACTCATCTCACTCCAAGTTGCCCCTATGATAAAGTTATCCAAATAATCCATATAATCAAACGTATATGACACATTCAGACCCCTTCTTATCGACCCTAAATCAAAGGAATTAGATGGGTCAATTAAAGTTGTTATTTGTCGATGGAAATTAAAAGGAATTGATAGATTATTGTAATATTGCTTTGATGCATTAATGATAATATCGATAAATCCAAAATTAAGAAATTGAGTATCATTACAATCAATCGTAATATTATATCTACCACTTCCAATCTCAGTGACATTATTGTGCCTCCAATTAAGCCCCCCATTGAGGGTATAATTAATCTCAGCGTTTTCAATCCCTTCACTTTTCACTACATCATTATATTGGAGTGTTATATTAAATATTTGTCTATCATTGAAAATTGAACCATCTGGGGGATCTAAAACTTCCAAAGATGTATTTCCTATAATCAATTCAAGACTTGAATTAATATAATCATAATAATTTAGTTTACTCCCATTTATTGCTAGAGTGAATAAGCCATATCTATTAAATATTGGTTCACTACAATTTACTATGATACGATAATTCCCATTTCCAATTTCTGTTATATATTTACTATCATAGAGACCTTCTCCTTGAACATCTACTTCTATTGAAGCACCAGTTAATCCCTGATTTCTGGATGTATCGAAATAATAAGCTGTTATATTAAAAACTTCATCTGAATAATAAAATGTGTTATCAGGTGATTTAGTAAAGTTTAATTTGGTAACACCTGTAATTGTAATATTTAAATTTTTACTTTGATTATAATAATATTGTTTGCTCGCATTCACAATTATCGTTCTTAAACCATAGTTTCCAAAATCAGTATCATTACAGAACACTGTGATATTAAATCTATTGTTTCCAATAGAATATATCTTATCCCAACGATAAGTATTCCCTCCATCAAGACTGTAATTAATCAAAGGGTTCGTAATTATCTCATCTCTAAGTGTATTATTATACTGAATAGTTATATTGAATGTATCTGAAGAATCAAAATTAGATTCATTTGGAGGTCCAATAATTGTTAAAGAAGTCTCGCCCAAGATTATAATATCTATTGTCTCACTTTGATTATTATAGTATTGCTTACTTGCATTAATAGTAATACTATTGGGGCCATTTGAATTAAATTCGGCGTCATTACAATCAATTGTAATATTATAAAGCCCATCACCCAAAATGGTAATATTGTCGGTTCTATAATTATTAGAATTAATTCTATAAGAAATAGTGGCATCAGATATATTTTTAGGAGGTGATCCAGTATATCCTGTATCGTTAAAGAAAGCTGTAATATTAAAAATATCACTTGCGTCAAATGTCAATGGTGGTAAATTGATAAATTTTAATTCTGTTTCTCCTAAAATTGTTAAATTTCCTATTAAAAATCCAGCTGCAGTACCATTATTCCAAGCTAAATATGTAGTAAAAACACCATATTGAGACGCATTATTAGAAATATCCCAATCCGATACATTAAATTCTGTATCTGGATTCAATGCGGATATATCTACAATATTTGTATGATTTAAATAATTAGGTGCTGGACTATACACACTTAAATTAAGATTGCCATTCCCAATAACCTCAGTAAAAGTAACATTAAATCTAACAATGTCAGTGTAATTAGCAACATCATTTATTGGTATACCATCAACAAAAGTAGTAATTGTGTTAATGAGATTATCGGATGTAGCATTTAAAAACCAATAAGTACCATTCCCGGCATTTGGTATTTTTATTTCTCTATACCCATTTCCTAATAATCGTTTTGTAATCGTTGACGTTCTATCATCAGTTCCATTAAAAACCTTAATACTACTATCGTGCCAAGTAGCGGGAATAGTGAAATTAATTTGAAATTTATCGAAACGTGTATCAAAATAATTTAATCCTGCTTTTCGTGTAACATTCCAATCAACAAGCTGACCAGTTCCAGCTATATTAAACTCTGAGCTTGCTTTTAAATTTGTTTTAGTAAAATTGATTTGAATTTGAGAGATATTACACGTAACATCCCACCAATTTGCTGAAATATTGTAATGTAAATATCCAGAATTACTTCCATTTACTTTAGTAGATTCCCAATATCCATACCCGCTATCAATATCTGAGACAGGATCACCATTAATTTTGAGAGTAATATCAGTTGCATTAGGAATATTTCCATAAGGTGATAGTTCTATCTTTATATTAAAATCAACATAGGAAGAAGGTGGACCAATATTTGAAACCAATTGCCAATCACCACCAGAATATTTATAACTTTCTGTTTCATCAATGCCATCACCTCCAAGGGTACTTTGATCTCTGGTATAATACCATAGTGCATCTCCTGCAGCGACACCAATATCAAAAAGACCAATAAACCATGTATTATTATCTGTTAAAGAATTATCTAGAAACTCATGAAGTCCTGTAACTGTATACCAATCATAAGTATTATTTGGAAATTTAAATGTTATTAAATCTTTATACCAATCATACTGATCAACAACGGTTAAAGGTTTACTTCTACTTGAGACCCATTCAGATCTATATAAAACCATTTGAACAGTTGCATTTTTAGTAGGATGTGAGTTTGCTAAATAAACTGAAACATTCTCTAGATATCCATCTCCTATTGATGTTAATGAGGTAGTACAAGGAACTGAATTTAAAAAATCTTCGGCTCCATTTGGGCTACTATCCTCAATAATTAAAGATTTATTGGGAGCATAAATATCTTTAATAGTTATATTAGTAAAAGTAGAGTTAAAGTAAATATCTTTCGGACAAGGTAAGGTAAAATTATTTCCATTTACGATTGAGGTATTTACAATAGTATTAAAAGAATTATTCACATAAGACTGATGTAAAGACACATTAATATCATTACCAGTATTACTATAACTAGAAGAATAATCTGAAGTCTTTACCTCATTAAACATTTCATATTCAGAAGGTGAATCTATATCCGTAACTGGATTAGTAAAATTCCAGTTGTAGACCTCAACATTGAAGAAACTTATCGTTATTGTTAAAAAGAAAAGAATTAGTATCCGTTTATTTTTTTTAATATTAGAGTTTAACATAAGCCTAAACAATTTTTTCTATTTAATTTAATATTTTTATAATTTTATTAGCAATTAATATTAATAATTTTGTAGGTTAAATTTGAAAAAAATAATTAAAAACATTATAAGAAATATCGCAATTAGTTCCTTTAAATATATCTCATACGGAGAAATTATGAGAGGATAAATAGAACTTTTATAAAAAATATCTATATAAGTATTTTGAAAAATATTAAAAATCTAAGTCTCATTAGCTGGTAGTATCTTTCTCCTTTAAGATAATCCTAGCATCCACACATATTAATCCCTTTTCGTAGATAAATACCGGATTTAAATCCATTTCGTTAATATTCTCATGTTTTGTAACTAGATCGGATATTTTCATTAAAGTCTCTACAATGGCATTAATATCTGCTTTAGGTTTTCCCCGATATCCATCTAATATAGGAAAGCCCTTAATCTCATGTATCATTTCTTTGGCATCATATTCTGTAATTGGGGCGATTCTAAAGCTAACATCCTCTAAAAGCTCTACTAAAATCCCGCCAATACCAAACATTAAAGCAGGGCCAAATTGAGGGTCTGTGGTCATACCTATAATAAGTTCCGTTATTGGTTCCTTTGCCATTTTCTGTACCGAAATCTTTTTTTCTTTCTGAGATGGAATTTTCATTAATTCATCATAAGCGTTGTCTACTTCTTCTTTCGTTTTGAGGTTTAACTTAACAGCTCCAGTATCAGATTTATGAACAACATCTTCAGCCATGAGTTTCATAACAATAGGAAACCCAATCTCCTCTACTGCGGCAATAGTTTCTTCTTTTGAAGTTGCTAATTTTTGAGACGGAACTTGAATTCCAATTTCTTCTAACAATTCTTTAGATTCAAATTCAGTTAGTACCGTTTGACCGGATTCAACCTTAGTTTTTAACTCTTCAGCTATATTCATTTCTAAATTCCCGTATTAGGATATTGAATTATTTAGTTCTAATTATTAAATAGAATTATAAAAAAAATATAAAATTAATTAAAATGAATTAAAGAATTAGGTAGGGATAAATGAAAAAAGCTTTAAAATAAAATATAAAATAAATAAGAATAAAAAAGAAAAGATTTTAAGATTTTCTCCAAATTGTTATTCCTCTCCTCCTACGAAGTCGCCATTTCCGAACCTCATCCATGACCGAAACACTAAAAGCACCAAGGAGAAGTGCTATCCAATAATAATAGTGGTTTAATGGTACGACATGAAATCCTATTCCCATTGGTGTATATAAGATAAGCAATTGTAAAGCAAAAGAAAGACCAGTTGCCCAGAATAAATGTTTATTTGGAAATAAATAAAATGGTTTGATATTTGATGTACATGTGTAAACAAACAGCAGTTCACAAATGACTAAATTTGCGAATATTATTGTTTGTGTTAATGCGATTGCATATTCTTCTGCTGTATAGGTTACACCAAAAATTGTTGCACCACTGATTAATCCAGGATCTATTCCACTGGCAGTCCAACTTGGAATTAATACACCCCAAAGTAGTAAATAGAGTGAAATATCTGTTATTGAAGTATAAATTCCAAGCAGAAGAACCGGACCTTTAATCTCTGATATCAATGTAAAACCTTTTCTTGGTTTGTCTTTCATTACATCCGGATCCGTCGGTGTTAAGCCAAGTACCATGGCAGGAATTCCATCAGTCGCTATATTAAGCCATAAGATCTGAATTGGCGCAACTGGAATGCTAAGAAACACAAGTGGAAATAATTTTAATACTATATATGCTGTAAGAATTAAAAAGATCTCATCAAAATTAGTGCTTAACATGTATCGGAAGAATCCTTTAGTTGTCTCGAATATTCCGCGACCTTCTTCTATAGCATTTACAATTGTTGCATAGTTATCATCTATTAATATCATTTCTGAAGCTTCTTGCGTCACCTCGGTTCCCTTTAAACCCATCGCTACACCTACATGCGCCCCCTTCACAGCGGGAGCATCATTCACTCCATCTCCGGTCATTGAAACCACTAAATCCAACTCCTTCAATCTACGTAGAATTCTGAGTTTATGCTCTGATGAAACTCTCGCAAAAATGTCCACTGTTTTAACTCTTTCCCGGAGTTCATCATCACTCATTTCTTCTAGTTCTATTCCCGTAATTGCTTCACTGGAGTCAGTTAGACCGATCTCATGTGCTATTGCAATCGCAGTAATTTTATGATCACCTGTAATCATGATTGTTCTAATTCCTGCCATTCTCGCTTCTTCGATAGCATCTTTTACTTCATCTCTAGCAGGATCGATTATTCCTGCTAAACCGAGATAAATATAATCTTGTTCAATTTCTTCTTCTCTATAATCTTCATTTAATGGTTTATAAGCAATTCCCAATACTCTTAATGCATTTTTAGCAAATTCCTCATTTTTTGCAAGAATTTTGTCTTGTACTTCATTAATTGGTTTTATTTGATTCTCATAAACTGCCTGACTTGCGTTGTCTAACAAAACGTCAGGAGCACCTTTTATTAATGAATATAATCTATTATCGAACTTCATTACTACTGACATCATTTTTCTATCTGAGCTAAAAGGAATCTCATCAATTTTCTCTGTTGTGGTATCTAAATCCATCTTCATTGCTAACACTTTTAATGAAATTTCAGTAGGATCTCCAACGACATCTGTATCATTTGTACCATTATTTTTTAAGGAAACATTTGAATTATTACAAAACATGCATACTTCTAAATATTTTTTCAGAAATTCATCAATTTGAACTTGGTTACCTTTTTCACCAACAATTTTACCTTCAATAGCATAACCTACACCTTCCACGTTATATTCCATACCCCCTATATAGACTTTTACAACTGTCATTTCGTTTTTTGTTAAAGTACCCGTTTTATCCGAACAAATTACATTCACTCTTCCTAATGTCTCGACAGCAGTCAATTTTCTAACGAGAGCATTACGATCTGCCATCTTACGCATTCCTATAGACATAACTACTGTAATAACAACGATTAAACCTTCAGGAACCGCAGATACTGCTAATGATATTGATATTTCAAACGCTGTAATAAGTTCTTCAAGATTAAATTCTGTTATTAGTAATATAAATAGCTCTACGAGAAAAACAGCAAGACATATTATTATAATTATCAAACCTAAAAGTTTACCAAATCTATTTACTTCTTTCTGAAATGGACTAAGCTCTATTTCTTCTTCTTGCAAACTTTCAGCGATTTTACCTATTTCTGTAGCCATTCCTGTTCCGATGGCTATTCCTTCTCCATTTCCACGAGTTATAATCGTGTTCATATATCCAAGGTTGGTCCTATCAGCTAAAATCATTTTTTTATCAACAGGTTTTAATTGTTTTTTCACAGGTTTTGACTCTCCTGTTAAAATTGCTTCATCAACATAAAGTGAAAATTGCTTATCAAGTCTTATATCAGCAGGAAATTTATCCCCCTCTTCAAAGAGTACAATATCTCCAGGAACTACATCTTCTACTCCAATTTCTATAACTTTTCCATCCCTACGAACTTTAGCAAAATGTGGTGCTAATTTCTTAAGACTTTCAAGAGACTTCTCTGCTTGATATTCTTGATAAAATCCTAATATAGCATTCACTATCAAAATTGCGGCAATGACAATAGCATCAGTATATTCTGAAGGCCAGGCTACACCAGATCGAGTAGATTCATATATTCCAATTATGATTGAAATTAATATTGCAAACATTAGAAGATATATTAAAAAATCTTTGAATTGGCTTATGAAGATTTGTAGAGCTGTTTTTCCCTTCTCTTTAATTAGTTCATTTCTTCCAAACTCCTCAAGTCTTTTTTGGGCCTCATTTTCAGTTAAACCAACCTCTATCGATGTATTCATTTTTTCAGCTACGACTTCATAACTATTCGAGTGTGCGTGAATATTTTCTAAATCTATCATATTATTATCAATTTTTTTATAGAGATTTTTTTTAAAAAATAATAATTAAATTACCTATATATTCTAATTATTTAATTAACAAATTTAAATTCACTTATAGATATTGGTTATAGAAACATGATATAAAATTCTATTAGTTCTTTAAAGCTTAGTGGATAAAATATAACGAAAATTTAATATGGACAGAGTTTTTTTGTAAATTGGTCAAAATCAAGTAAATTTGAAATCGAATTATCTAAGATATACTAACTTAAATTGTTAAAAAATATAAATAGAAAATTTATATTTATAATAACTCTAATAAAAGTTAATTAGATAATTCTAAAAAAAAACACCTTAGAGAACTACTAAAAATATTTTTTCCCGAATATAATGAGACCATCTCGAGTTTTTAGGTTGTTATTTAGGATATTCATATTACTATTAACTCTATCGGTAACTGTTGTATCTATATTAGGTGGTTTATCCGCTCTTATAATACTTGATCCTTCTTCTAACAATATAGGAGTTGACTATACTGATGCAAGTTTTGACGTGGATTTTAACAATTTAACGGGTGAGCTTACTGCTTTTAATTTTTCTTTACCTTTTAATATCACTAATGCTGGTTATTTTGATTTAGAAAATCTTCAGGTAGATATTAAGATCGGAATGCGATATGAACATATAAATTATACTCTACCCGGTCAAAATGATACTATTTTCAAAAAGTTTTTTGAAAAACACCAAGATTATGGAACTATAATAAAAGGTAATAAAGGACTTTTCAATTTCACAGGAGATATGAGCAATATTATTTCGTTTCCCAATGCTACAAAGATAAATTGGTATAGAACGCCGCCCCCTGATGTAGAATTCTTTGCTAATTTTACTGTAGGTTTAACTTATTCTTTGGGATTACATTCTCTCGCATTTAGTATGCTTAATATATCAATAGGAGATTATTCATATCTATAGGAGGTCATTAAGATGGGAGCAACAAAAAATATGGTTAGGGGAACAATCTATACAAGCGTTTATGTTGTTACGACAATTATACTTCCTTTTTTATTATTTAATTGGGTGAGAAATTTACAAATACCATTAGTGGGGGAAATAACATTAACTCAGGAAAACTATGAAAATATAATATTTTGGATAGTAGCTTTTGGATTAATAATTAGTGGATGTGCTTTCTTTTCATATTCTTCCCCCAAGCAATCAATAAGAAGAACAGTATTTGCATTAATCCAAGTTATTGTAAATTGTCTATATTTATGGAGTTACAAATTTTCTGGAGCCACCGAAATTCTATTTAATTTTAATATATCTGGATATCCTGGATTTCTATCTTTAAATCTCCAAACAATGGTCTTAGTATATATGGGAGTTTATTTTCTAACAATTGTATTAAAAATATATGATCTTGTTGATTTTAGTATTAATAGAAAGAAAATTCGAGAGAATAGAATGAAAGCATAAGATGGGTGATAAAAAATAATTTTTCAAATACTAGGATTTTTACTGGTTCTTGCTGATATTTTTAGTGCTATCTTAATTTTTTTCATGCCAATTGTTATACCGGTAGGGACTTTTATGGTAAACTGGATAACTGCTACAATAACGTTTTTACAGCAAAATATTAGTCATAACTTAACTATTTTTATAGTAATATGTATAATTTTAGTGGTTTCAGGTATTATTGTTAATATTATTTGGCCCGGTGACAGACCAGGTACAATATTTTCTAAGGGAATAGAAAAAATAGAAGAATTAGAGGGTAAAGTAGATATATCTGAGAAAAAAGATATAATGGACGAAGTAAGAAGATGTAAGGACTGTGGTAATCCTATCGGAGACGCGGAAGTTTGTTCTTTATGCGGGGCTCGTAATTAATTAATTATTTCATTTGTTTACTATTATCTAGCGTTAAAAAGTAATTTTGCCCCTTTCTATTCTAGATCCTTGACTATTAACCCTAGTTTGCCGGTGTTATCATTCTCAGTTGAAGTATAATTATTTCCTTTATTAAATCTTAAGTGTTTGTCTCATCAAATATAAGAGCTCACATATAACCAGGATGACAAGTTATTTATTATTTCAAATTCAATACTTACAAATTTATTTGATTTAATCGCTCAGTCAATTAATCAATAACAAATATAAAAATTATGAGGTTACCTTACAATTAGAATTCTTTATTTTATGTTTTATAATAATGCAAAGAATGGTTTATTAAATGGTTAATATTAAATTTAAATTTTGGATCTATTCTATTTAGATGTAATAAGAATATATATTATTAGAAATTTTATAGAGAGCACATGAGCTTTAATTCTAAGGTTGAAAATTTCAAAAAGAAAAAGAATCTTTTTGAAGAATTAAACTATTATAAATCTATCATTCTAAAAAAAGTAAAGAGTGGAGATTATAATTCAGCTTTAGAAAAAGTAAGATCAGCATTGATATTAATTCAAGAACATAAAGATGCTTTTAGTACTGAAAAAGAACTTCTTGATTTTTATGAGCTAAGTAAACAAATACAGTCAGAATTAAAAAATCATAGAATGGTTTATGAACGCAGATTCAATAATCTCTTGAAAGAAAAAATTGATGAAACTAATTTAGAAAGCTTTTCAAAATTGTTAGCTATGTTAAAAAATGAGGTAGATCATAATCTCGATAAATACCATCTTCAAGATATCAGTTCTAAGATCACTCAATATTTTAAATATATAAAAAAAATATATGAAATATTGAGTTGCTATAAAATATTGAATTACCATGATGCTTCCGATAAGATTTTTGAGTTTGTGAGAGATATTAAATCCGAGAACTTCCCAAACTTAAAGATGTTAATCTCATTAACTTATCAAAACTTAATACGTAATAGATTATTCGAATTTTCAAAAGATTTTGACAAACTTTCACTTTCTAATCTTTCTAATAAAATGGCTATGAACCAGGACCAACTATATGATTTTATTAATATTATAAAAAAGCAACCAAAAAGTCCAGTACAAGAGTATATCCCTAAAACTCAAGAAATTGTTTTTAAAAGATCAAGTTTTTAAAATAAAGTTCTTTAAAACTTCCTTATTTTAAATTGATTATAGCCCCCGATAAAATTCTGGGCGTAATATATTTTTATGAGTTAATCCATAATTTATTATACTTAATATCTCATCTTTTTCTCTATCCAAAATACCTTTAATGGGTAAATAGTTTGATGCGTGATTACTCCGGAAGATACAATTTGCACTCTTATTATGAAATTCAATTTGATTTATGAAATTTTTTAACTCTTGAAGAATTTCTATTGAATTCATCTCTAGAAATTCTCCTTTTATCTTTTTTTTAAAGATTTCAGTCCCAGAAGGTACCATAAGTGTTAGGAATGCAATATACCAAATTCTATCATCATCAGGACAGATTTTATTAACCAAATCAGCTGATTCTAAAGCATGTTCTATTGAAATTTCAGGATTATTTCCTCCACCAAGGCCATTTATCAAAGTCGCTGATAAAGTTATCCCTGCTTCCATCAACTTTTTAGAAGCTTTAATATGATCTGATTTATTGACTTGTTTGTGTACCATTTCAAGTAAACGATCAGAACCAGACTCAAACCCAACATAAGCAATTTTAAGACCTGCTTCAAATAACATTCTTAATTGCTCATCTGACTTTTTAAGTATATCTTTAGAGTGAGCATAAACACCACACCTTTCTAAATTTGGAAAAAGTGAATATGCATATCTGGTTATATCTAATAATTTCTCAGTAGGAGTAACCATTGCATTCCCATCTAAGAAAAAAATTTTTCTCACATTTGATCCATATTGTTTTCTGGCAATATCTAAATCTTTTTTAACTAATTGTACATCCCTAATCAAAAATTTTTTGCGAAGATTTGACATACAAAAATCGCATTTAAATGTACAACCCTCAGTTAATTGAATTAATAGGGAATACGCTTCGGATGGTGGCCGAAATACAGGTTGACAGTAATATATTTCTTCCCTACTTTCCATTTTATCATAAAATAATGAGAGTAATTATTTTAAAAAGTTCATTCTTCATCTTCTTCATCATCAGCTTCTTCATCATCAGCATCAGCAGACTTCTTTGGACATGAATTTAGATGTCTTCCTAAACGTAGAAATTCCTTTCCACAGTAAGGACATTTCTGTTTTCCTGAACTTTTACTTTCTCCTCCTTCAGCTTTTTCATCACTTTTTTTTCGTTTCTTCTTTGGTTTAGAAGGCATAATATCTTCGATACTTGCATCATCAGGTGCAAACTCACAGATCTTAATGTGGGAGGCAAGGTCAGCATATAGTTCTCCACAGAACGGACACTCTACTTCACCAAATTCTTCTGAATCCTCCAATTCTGCTTTTCCCGCTTTTCTCTTTTCAAATTTTAATGGCTCTTCTTCATCCTCTTCATCAAATTCATCAATAGATAAATCAATTTCTTCATCGGATATTATATCTCCGAGTTCAAATACTTCCAATTTTATTTCTTTCTCTTTAATTCTCTTTTCTGCTAATTTTTTACTTTCTTCATATACATCAGAAAATCGCTGATTGTTTTTAACTGGATCATATATATCACATACTTGGCAAACATAAGCTCGAGTGCCCAAAGTTAATTCTCTAGCAGGACAATAACATAAAGCTTGGAGACTTGTGCTTATATTACCTTTTGGTTCAAGATGTTTACACGCAATTTTCCTTGAATATTTAATTTTCTGTTTACGTCGTGGCATATGCTGAGATCACTAAAAGAAGTATGCTAGATAATTATTCTTAAAATATAATTTTTTTGGATTGCATTTAATAAAATAAAATTTTTGGAAATATAGAATGAAATTTAAAAATTATAATGTAGGTTTTTGAGATCATTCACAATTTTATTTTTCAATTCAACGTTTTCGAGGTTTGGTAATAGTTCTTCGACAATATCTCTTAACTCCATAACTTTTTGGACAAGTAATTCTGCTTTATTCCAAAAGGATGTTCTTAATGGATGCATTTTTAAAATAGCTTTATTAAAATTCTCAATTGCTGCTCTATAAAATAAACAAGCATTTTCTAGTTTATTAAGCCTTGATTGATAAATTGTACCAATTTTGTTAAAACACATTCCTGCACCAGCAAAATCTCCTTCTTTTTCAAAAATTATTGCAGCATCTTGAATTTTATTTAAAGCTTCCTCTAAAACATCGTTATCAGCTCTCTTCAATAACAGATATCCTTTAGTATAATGTGCTATTCCCAGATAAAAACGGTGATTTTGTTTCTTAGCAAGTTTATAAAGTTCATCTGTAAATTCGTCAGCTAAAATGAGATGTTCATTTGATATACACATATGTGAAACAATTCTTAATAAATCTAAAACTCTATCAAAATCTTTAATCTCTTTATACTTGTTAATACCTTGTCTAAGTTTTTCAATTCCAGCAAATGAATCTTTCTGTTCAAAAGCTTGGTTTCCTTCATAAATCAATTGTTCTGCTACTTCTTTTAATTTTATCTCTTTCTGCTTTTTCTTCGCATCTATTTCACCGTAAAAGAAATCATCCACACCGAATGCTATATCTTCTGTCATAGGAATTTCAGTTAAGAACTCTTTATTTGAAATACTACTAAGTTCATCGTCAAAGTGAATTGATTCTTTAGCTTCTTGTTCTGATGATACTAATGTATTTTCTGGTGGTTTTTTATCTTCTCCATAAGCAGATTGCAATGGTTTTCCTTCTGTAACTAATGCTGATAGTTCTGATAACACATTTGCGAAAAAATATTTGTTTAATCCATCTACAACATAATCCACTTTGTGATAATTCGTATCATACTGAGGATCATTAATGTCCATAGTAACATCAGTTATTCGATAAATTTCAAAACCAGTATCATATTTAGTCATTGCATATTCAGAACCATCTTCATTTTTTATAATTTCCTGTTTTTTCTTTCCTAATAGTGTGTGATCGAATACTAACCCACAAAAATCATTGTTGTTTTGCTGAAAACCTAATTGGTTAAGTAAATCTATGTAAGAAAAGAATAAGTTTAATCCAGGATGACTATGGAACCATCCAACCATATAATATCCTTTTCCTTCCTTATCGAGCGTTTCCTGAATATTTTCAATAAATCCATAATGTCTCTCATCTAATTGCACATCTGTGGCATGACCAAACGTTAGGGCCTCAGCTCGCTCTACATATACTAATTCTTCGTCAGAAGTTCCAATTAAAATCCCATAGATCTCCTTCCATTGCTCTGGAGGAATTGATTTATTTGCATAACGACCTGCATATAAAATTATAGTTTTATAAGCATCTGCTCTGATAACTATTGATTTACTGATTTTTTCTATATGCTTTTCTTCTTTAGTATCTTCATTTTCTAAATTAGATTCCGTATTTTCATTTCCTGAATTATTGTTATTATCGGGTTTTTTGAATTTCTCTGACATATCAACTTTTCCTAATTTATTAATTAGTTCTAAAAAAGTAATAAGTATATACTTAATTAAAATTATGTATGATTAGTTCATAATAAGTAGTTTTATCACATTATAAAAGACTTCTAATAAAAGAATAGAAAAAGCTCATAATTTTTTTAAAAAAACTCAATCTGATCCTTAATAAGAATATTTTATGTGGAGATTTTTCGAATAATTAATTACCCGATCCACCGTGAATAATCCAAGAAGAAAGATAAAAAAAAAAGTTAATTTAATTTTTTGATATTGATTTTAAAATTTTAAGTTTTTTTTCTTAAAGTGCCTGAAAACCAGAATGATGGATATCAGTCCAATTATTGGCATGAGTAAGAATCCATTGTATCCTGGAATAAAGTCTAATCCATTACTTTCTTCAAGTAAAACAGTGACACTAACACAATTGGATAATGTATACCCATGCTTATTATAAGCTGCAATAATGTAATAGTAGGTTCCATCCGACAGTCCGGTAATATGGTATGGTGAGGTTGCATTTTGATAGGAAAGTGGCGTTTGGCTGTAATCAAGGACAGTAATAAAACTATTAGATGTATACACCGTATAATTATCTGCTCCTTGAGAACTGGTCCATAATAATTTGAAATATCCATCAGGATCAGGTGTATCAGCGTCGGATAACAACGTAAATGGTTTTGGAATTTCTCCTACAACAGTAACATTAATACAATTGCATAATGTGTACCCATACTCGTTATATGCTGCAACAATATAATAGTAAGTTCCATCCGACAATCCGGTAATAGAGTATGGTGAGGTTGCGTTCTGATCAGCAATAAGAGTAAGACCTCCGTTGATATCAGTAATATAACTATTAGATGTAAACACCGAATAATTATCTGCTCCTTGAGAACTGGTCCATATTAAGTTGAAATTTCCATCAAGATCAGGACTATCTGCATCAGAATCCAAATTGAAATTATTGGGTGCCCATTCTATTGAATAGAAATCAAGTATTCCCATCACATTATAAGAAAAGTTTTCTAATTCTGCCTTATGAACTTGTTGTACTAAGTACACCCAACCTGAGATATGAACATGACTAGCTGGATTTAATGGGCGGTTTACGTCATAAATTAATGATTGGAACTTCATGTAATAGTCTAATTGTGTTGAATAATCAGTCTCGATTGCGGCTGCATCCATCAATTCAGTTAAACCGCCAGTACTAGTATCGTTAATTCGTGAGAAACATGCACCAGAATCTAAGTTAAATAATGGATCAATCATAGCAAATGGATTTAAGTAATCTGGGCACCATCCTATATATCCAATATCCATCTCCCAAGGAGTTTGTTCACCAGTGTCTAAATAATCACCCCAATCTCTTATAGTTTCTGTAGTCTGAATTCCAATTAAATCAAAGTTGCTTGCCATTAATTGATTTAATCGTAGATTGGTGTTACTTCCAAAGTGCCTGTTTACTTCAAGATTTCTTCCAAGGATGTTTTGACCTGTCCAATCACCATCAGTATTGACATCAAATCCAGAAATATCGATCCCGCCACGAGCAATAATATCAGCAGCGTTATCTTTCAAAAGTTGTCTTGTTTTTACGATATTGGCTTCCCATGTGAAACTATCATCACTAGCTTGTATAACTGATGCATTATATCCTGGCATAGCTCGAGGAACTGCGGTAGTTCCCTCAACAGCATACCCAGCTTGAATTTCTTCATAAATATATGTATAGTTAATTGCTAATGCAAGAGCTCGTCTTAAGTATGCAGGATTTTTCTGATATTGAGGATTACCTGGTACAATCATAGAACCAGCAGTATCTCTTGGACCACAGTAAATTTCTAAATAGAAATAACAGAGATCTTCACCAACATCTTCCACATGAAAGGCTGGATCGGCTCTGAACGTATCGATATATGTTTTTGTGACACCACCAATATAATCAAATAGTCCAGCTAACCCGGCAGTCATTCTTGTTGTATCATCTTCAATGATCGTCCAAATCATCTCTTTAATTCTAGCTTCTCCTCGCCAATAGTTACTAAACGCATGGAATAGTATCTCAACATCCAATACAAAGCTATCAAATTCGAAAGGACCTGTACCAATTAAATCATCAGTTGCTAAATCGAGATATCTATATCTAGGCGTAGACTCAGGTGATAAAATATGTGTGGCTCCAAAACAGAGTAAATCTAATAACGCACCAAATGGTTTACTTAAAATTATTGTAAATTCATAAGGATCTATATTATCATCCGCAATAAATGAATCAAAGATAGGAGTACCGTCAACATGAAAAAATACTGAGCTTGGAAATGCTTGTGTGGTATTACCAGGAAGAGCACCTGTGGCATTAATAAAATATTGTACTCTTTCAAAATTCCATTTCACATCTTCAGCAGTCATGATTGTTCCATCCTGGAATTGCACACCTTGTCTTAATGTAAACGTGATTTGAGTATTACTATCCCAAACCCATGATTCAGCAAGCATAGGCTTTATTGCAAAACTAGAATGATTGGAGTAATCGTACTCAACTAACCCCTCTATAACTTGGTATTGTACATTTTTTGATGAGATATCCCACGTATCAACAGGGTCAAGTACTGAAGGATTCCTCGCATAAGCCACTTTAAATGGAATATTTACAGTGGAAGAAGGATTTGGATATGGTTCTATCGATTTTATACTACTTCCATTATTCTCATTCTGGTAATTTAAAATAATTGAATAAGCAATAATTGAGGTAGAAAATATAATTAAAAGAAGTAAAAAACCTCTAAACTCTTTTTTCATTTTATTTCGCTCTTACTGATTGTTTTTATATAAATTTATCAAACAAATGATAAGTTTATTAATAGAATACTATGCTATTATATATATTTTTCCGTGAGCATTTTTCTGACAATTAGAACACTATCTGGCTTGAATTCTCCAAATTAAAAGATTTGAACAATACTTCTTTCTTTGTATTTTTTGATATTGATTTTTATGATTTTAGATTTTTTTCTTCAGGTGCCTGAAGTTCCGCATTGCCTTGCAAAATCGAGTTTTAATCTCCTCAGGAAGTAAAGGGATGTTGCTTACGTGAGCATTACCGGGTTGAGTTCTAATGAGTACAAAATGGTATCCAGTACCCAAGTTTTTTAGGTTTTGAATTATATCTTTTTCTTTGTCGATAATAGTAATTGATTCAAATCCAGCTCCTTTTGCGATGATATCTAATTTTGTCTTACCATTTGTATAAGTTTTTTGATCACCAGTAGATCCATAAGAAGAATTATCTATAACTATGAGAGTTAGATTATTTGGGCTATTATTGGCTATTGTACTGAGACTTCCGAGATTCATTAGTAAGGAACCATCTCCATCAATGCACCAAATTGTTTGTTTAGGTTGAGCGAGAGCAACTCCTAGTGCTATAGAGCTAACTAGCCCCATAGAGCCTAACATATAAAAATTTGAGTCTCTATCGGAGATGTTATACAATTCTCGTGAGGGAGCACCAAGATTGCATACGATGAATTCATTAGTCAACGACTCCACAATCTTTTTTAAAGCGTCATATCTTTTCATATTATTTCCTCCATAATTGCCTTTTTAGAAGAATTCCCACTGATTGGTTGGATTTCTTACTAAATTCAACAGCTGTTTTGATTTCTTTTATTTTTTCTACTGAATCAATAATGAATTTTTTAATATTTAATATATCTAAAAGACTTGGAGTAAGCTGACCCATTGGAATTTGTGCGATTATTTTTTCTCCCTCGGCGCCTCTATGACTCATTATAAAAACAACTGGAATTTTATATAATTGTAGTAATGATTTTATAGCATTTACTGAATTGCCTAAGCCTGAATTCTGTATCAACAATGCCGGAGTTCGTCCACCCAAGTAGGCACCTGCAGCAATTCCTATTCCTTCTTCTTCACGAGTTATTGGAATATTTTGAATCTCGTGTCTATCATCAATTTCTTCTAAAAGTCCCTTTAGTAAAATACAAGGTAATGATAAAATTAAATTTATTCCAGAATCTTTAATCATTTCATATAATGTGATATCAACATTCATAGCTCTAAGGTTTTTCGATAAATGTTATTATAAATGTAATTACAAAAATGAATTATAAAATCTTTAAAATATTATAATAGTTCTCTTGAATAAAATTATCTCAATTATTAGATTTAGTTTTAATTAATTAACACTTTTCAAGGAAATTATTTTTATTATTAAATAAACATCTTTAATTATTAAAAGTTTAATTGTTTATATCATATCTAGTGAATACGGATTATGAAAGCACTCGTATTTAATTACAAACTTTACAGATTAGCATTATCTAAAATATTGGGAACAGTTTATCTAAAAGGATATCTTTCTAAACTTGGAGCAGTACGATTGAAAGAAGTTTCTTTTCCAAAGCTTAAAAGTAACAACTGGTTGATTGTGAAGACGAAATATTGTGGGATATGCGGTTCTGATCAGAAACAAATCTTTCTTGATGGAAACATTGATAATCCAATAACTGCTTTACTTTCATGGCCTCAAACTTTAGGACATGAAGCTGTTGGGATTGTCGATAAAGTCGGAAAATCATCAAATTTAAAGCCAGGTGATAGAGTTGCTTTAAATCCATGGATAAGTTGCGAACCGCGAGAAATTAAACCGATTTGTAGTGCGTGTGAAGATGGAAATAAATATCTTTGTAGAAATTTTACAAAAGGTATTCTCACTCCTGGAATTCATTCAGGTACTAGTAGGGATGCTACAGGGGGCTTTGCAGAATTTTTCCCGGCGCATGAAACTATGGCAATAAAAATTCCTGATTCCGTGTCATGGGAGCAAGCTGTTCTATCAGATCCTTTTTCAGTGGTGCTTCATTCTATATTAAAAGTTGAACTTAGAGAAGGATCGATTTGTGGGGTTTATGGTTGTGGAAATCTTGGGCTACTAACAATTCAATTCTTAAAGAGTATTTATGAAGATATAACTGTAATTGCTATTGCTAGATTTCCACATCAAATAGAAATGGCAAAAAAATTTGGTGCAGATCTTGTAATCAAATCATCTCCTCCAAGCAGAGTCATCGAAAGTGTTGGAGACTACTTAAATTGTGATATTTATTATTTAAAAAAAAATAAGCCTTGGTTATTAGAAGGAATTGATTTTTTATTTGATACTGTTGCATCTGCAGAAACATTAGAAACAGGTTTACGTATCGTAAAATCAAGATTAGTAGATTTTAAGAATAATAAGGAGAGATCCGGAGTAACTGTATTAACAGGAGTCCATGTTCCTAAGAGGTTTGAATGGACCCCATGGTATTTTAAAGAGATAAATATTATTGGTAGTAATGCCTTTGCAATAGAAAATTTTGAGGGTACTCGAGAGCATGCATATTATCATTATTTTCGATTATTAGAAGAGGGAAGAATTGATCCAACACCAATAATTTCACATAAATTTCTCTTAAAAGATTATAAAAAAGCGTTTGTAACTGCAAGAAATCAAGAGAAATTTAAATCTATTAAAGTTAAATTTTATTTTGATTAAAAATCGGAGTATAAATTCATATGAATTCAAAAAAGGAAAAGAGTTTCATCCCTGCATTAATATTCGAATTAAAAAAATTCAAGTTATTAAAGTCATTTATCAGAGGAAAAATAAATCCTAAAGGGTTTTGGAAATCGGGAGGACCAGTATCTCTAAAAAATATTCCATATCCAAAATTAATTGCAGAAGACTGGGTTATTGTTAAAACCGTTTTTTGTGGAATTTGTGGTAGTGACATGACTGAATTAAAACTTAAGGGGTCACTTGATAATCCTATACGTTCTTTTATTTCTTTTCCTCAGATAATGGGACATGAACCTGTCGGTATTATAGAAAGCGTTGGGCTTAAAGTTAAAAAGTTTAAAAAGGGAGATCGCGTGGTAATCACTCCGTGGTTTTCATGCATTCCTCGAGGAATCGTACCCATATGCTCAAGATGTTCTTTAGGTGATTTTAAACATTGTCAAAATTTCCAGAAGGGAAATCTTCCAGTAGGAATGCATTTAGGTGTTACAAGTGGATATGGAGGGTTTAGTCCATACATATCAGTTCATGAATCTCAATGTTTTTTGATACCAGAAAAAATATCATTTGAACAAGCAGTTTTAGCAGATCCTTTTTCTGTTTCTTTTCATTCCCTATTATTGCTAAATCCTAACCCTGACTCTCAAATTCTTGTTTATGGTTTAGGTATTATAGGTTTGCTTACAATACTTTCTTTAAAGAACATTTTTAGAGTAAAACATATAATAGGGATTGGACGATATCAATTTCAGAGAGAATTAGCTACAAAATTAGGAGCTGACCATGTTTTTTTAAGCTCAGGTGATTTATTAATTGAAGAAATAGCTGCATATAACAATGTTGAATTATATACACCTAAAAGGGGTCTTAAATGGACATTAGATGGCGTGAATGGGATAGTTGACACTATCGCTTCAGCAGAGACTTTTGAAATTGGAGAGAGAATACTTTGCACTCAAGGCAAATTAGTGTTTTTAGGTGCAAGTCCTCCAAAAAGGTTTGAAAATACTCTTCATTATTTTAAAGAACTCGAAGTTGTTGGTTCAAATGCATTTGGTATAGAAATATTCCGTGATAAATCGTTGCATGCATTTCAGCATTATTTAAATTTTTTATCAGAAGAATTAATAGATCCTCAGATGCTAGTTACCCATAAATTTCCACTTAATGCTTACAAGGATGCATTTGATACATTAGCTATTAAATCTGAATCTCATGCTGTCAAAGTTGTATTCAAGTTCTTAAATTCAAAAGCTTAATAAAATATTCATTACTGGACAATAATTTAAGATATTATATTTACAGAAACTTTAAGTAAATATAATAATTAATAATTTTGATTCAATTAAATCGTTGAAGGTGATTAATATAGTTCTTGAATTAATTGCTTCATTATATACAATTATAATAGGAATCACAATGCTCGGTATGTGGTTTCTTTTATTAATAAAGAGAGAAGTACCAGACCTTAAAACCAAACCAACTCAAATATTTTTTCACTTAGTTGCTGAATTTCTTACAGCTGTTATGCTAATAATCGGAGGAATTGGATTTATAATGAATCAACCTTGGGGTATGGCTATATTCTTTATAGCTATTGGAATGGTAATCTATTCTACGATAAACGCAGCAGGATTTTATGGGCAATTAAAAGATTGGCCCATGTTTATTATATTAATAGTGTTTACCATTTTTTCTCTTTTAATTACATCTATGATATTACTTATTGAATTCCATATATTATGATAAAAACTTAAATAATTCCCTTTTTTTTGAAGTCTCGAATGTCAATGTCTAAATAGCCAAGGTTTCTAAGTATCTCTTTTGTATGTTGTCCAATTTTTGGAGCAAGATTTCTGATTTTTAAAGGAGTTCGTGAATAATTTATAGGTGAAGCCACATTTTGGATATTTCCAAACTTGGGATGCTCCAATTCTAAGATCATATTACGTGCCTTAATCTGAGGGTCATTACAAGCCTCAGCAAATGAATTTACTGGCATAACACATGCATCTAAAGTTTTAAAAATATCCATCCATTCCATTTGAGTTTTTTGTAAAAATTCTTTTTGTAACTCTTTAAACAGATCTTCTCTTTCTTTTCCTTTAACAAATTGTTTTGGTTTTAAATCCTCACGTTCAAGACCTTCACAGAATTCTCGCCAGAATTTAAATTCAACAATACCAACGGATAAAAATTTGTTATCTTTTGTTTTATAAACATTATAAAAAGGAAAATCACCATGTAGGGGATTTTGGGTTTCGACGCCGTCATTTAAATTCTTGGAAAAATGAAATGCAGCTACAAGAGGCATAAAAGAAAACACACAATCTGTCATTGATATATCAATAAATTGTCCCTTTCTATCAGGACTCTTCTCTCTTTCAATTATTGCGCCTAAAATCCCTATAGCTGATACTAATCCACCCCCAATATCAGCAACTTGAACACCTGGATTCAACGGTTTTCTATCCTTATTATTGTTATCATATACAGCTCGTTCTTTATTTAAATCCAATATCCCACATATTCCTATATAATTGAGATCGTGACCTGCAATTTGCTCGTAAGGTCCATATTGACCATATCCTGTCAAGGAACAGCAAATTATTGATGGATTAATTGAAGCTAATGTATCATAATCAATTTTCAATTTAGATGTTACCTTAGGTCTAAAAGTATCAAGAACAACGTCAGATTTTTTAACTAATTCATAAAAAATCTCTCTTGCTTTTTCCTTTTTAAAGTTAAGTGTAATAGATTGTTTATTTCTATTAAGAATAAAATTAAAAGCACTTTCACGATCTCTTCCTTTTTGAAAGAATGGAGGTGGATGTCCATAGGGGTAATAAGGATCTTCTATTTTAATGACATTAGCACCAAGATCAGCAAGTATCATTGAACAATATGGTCCAGGTAGCATTCTCGTTAGATCTAATACAACTTTCCCTTCTAAAGGTAATGACATAATATTAAAAAAAATAGATAAAATAAAAGTATAGAGGAAAAGTTTGAGATTATAGAAATGTATATCTTTATTTAATATTATTTAGCGAAAATAAGTTTTTTTACTTCTTTGTATCCATTTAATATCTCCTAACCTACTTAATTTAAATATTTCATATTCATTATTATTCCAGATAACAATCCAAGAGGAGTCTGTAAAAAAATCTACATGATTGTTAGCATTACTTATTTCTTCAATAATGGACTGTGAATCAAATTTTTTATGGATAAATTTGATGTCTCTTACATTAATTGAAGGAATCTTTAATTTCTCTGGGTAAATATCCCATAAAGAATTCGGAATAAAGACTCCTTCAGCATTTTTGATATCAAGCACTTTAATATGTTTCAATATATCTGTATTTGCAATATCTGGGATCTGATTAAATCCTATATATAGATGTTGTAATTTCTTTAATTTTTCCAACCCCTTAACATCTATTATTTTATTATTTCGAATATCTAAAAATTTTAATTTACATAGATTTTCTAATCCGTTTATTTCATCTATTTCATTATGACTTATATCCAGAAATTCTAATCTGTTAAGATTTTCTAACCCTTTAATTTCAGAGATTTGATTATTACTAAGATCTAGCCTTTTTAAATTAGAAAGTTTTTTAAGACCTTTAATTTCAGAGATTTGATTATTACGTAGGTTTAATACTTCTAGGTTCGAAAGATTTTCTAAATTTTCAATCTCAGAAATGTTATTATCAAATAGTAGTAAAGATTTCAAGTTTGATAGACCACTAATTCCTTCTATTTTAGAGATCTCATTATTATTTAAGTACAAAGACTCAAGTTTTTTTAATTTAGATAAATCATTAATTTTAACGACCTTATTCCCTTGTAAATGTAAATATCTTAACTCTTTTAGTGTCTCCAAGCCTTTAATTTCAGAAATTTGATTATAGTTGAGATAAATTTTTTTTAATTCTGTTAAACTTTCTAAATTTTTGATTTTCTCAATCTTATCGATGTTCTTATTATTGAGATTAATGATAATATTAGATTCTGAAGGAAAAATTATATTTCCTTTGAAATTAACATATTGTTTGATTTTTAAAACTGATTTTAATTTATCATTTGCACTTTTTTCCAAGGATTTTATTATCGAAAAAAGAAAATTATTTGTTTTATCATGTTTCAACACCCATACTATTGGTTTGACTGCTTTTTCCGGAAAATTAAAAATTAGAACGTTAGCAGCCTGTTCCCGCATTTGTTCATTCAAATCCGAAATTAATATATTCTCAAGAAAGTCAAAAATTTTTTTTTCATTCGGATGTATTAACCCTAAAAATTTAATTCCTAATATTCTAGTTTTTTCTTCATATTCATGATAATCCTCAATTATTGAGATTAATAAATCTGAAGCTCTTTTTTTATCTATTTTTCTGTTTTTAAAATTTTCATAAATCTTATAAGGTGATAGTTCCATCATCAGATAGCGAGATTCATGAGTTTAAATAAAGATATGATATCAATTTTAATACAATTTTATATAAATGATTGGATAAATAAAACTTATTATTATAATTAAAAATAAAAAAAATTAATTGAATTCTATAATTCAATTATTTCAGATTCCATTTTATCAGTATCTATAATTGCAAAGGTCGCTCTTCCCGTTAAATAACCACATAATTCACCAGGATTAACAATTAAAATACCATTTTCTAGTTTTTTATTTGATAAAGAATGTGTATGACCAGATAAAATTATGTCAAAATGTCCTGAATTTGCCAAAGCTTCGATCGTTTTTTGTTTTGGCATATGAGATACAAAGATTCTTTTTCCTCCTAATTCTAAAATCATTTCATTGCCATTTTCAGCAAATTCACATATTTGTCCCAAATTTTGTTTTAAAAATAATTTCTCTCCATCGTTATTCCCAAAAACACCATAAAAATTTTTTTTTATCGTATTATTTAACTTATCAAACCATCTCTTTACGAATGGAGCCACATAATCTCCACAATGAATAAGTGCATCCACATTTCTTTCATTTATTATAGATACTGCTTTCAATATATTATTCATATGATCATGACTATCTGATAAAACTGCTAACTTCATCGTCTTTAGTTTAAAATTTAATTGAATTAGATATAATTAAATTACATTATTATATGTTTTATATTAATAATGAACTTTTTGTGAATTAGTTATGATCGAAGATTTCTTTAAAACAGAAATAACCTTTGTTAACAATGAATTGAAGAAATATTTTAATCAATTATACAAAATAGAAAAAGACATACTTCTTCAAGATTTTATAACTCAATTAGAGAAATTTATTTTAAATGAGAAAGCAAAGAGAATTCATCCAATTCTGTTAACAGCTGCTTTTGCTGGAATTGTAAATCCCATGTATTTAGAAGATCAAATGAATCAAATTCGCGAAGTATCCATAGCAGTTGAATTATTACATAATGGACACTTAATTCATGATGATCTTTTAGATGACGATATGGTGAGAAGAGGTAAACCTACTTTCCATATACAATTAAAGAATGAATTAGAACAGGTTTATAAAGATATTGATCTCCTAAAAAAAGATGAAATAGGTGGATTGTATGGAAGAGATATGTCAATTTTGGGTGGAACGCAAGGATATCTCTTAGGTTTGGATATATTAAAATCTTCTAAATTTCCAGAACAATTAAAACTATTAGCAATTAACGAGTATACAAACGCAATGGACTATTTATTGAAAGGACAATTAATAGAAGAGTACATGAGTTATAATAATATTACTATGACATTAGAACAATATTTAAATATTGCGGAGTGCCAAAGAGCAAGAATATTCGAGAAATCTACAAAAATTGGAGCTATTTTAGCTAAAGGAAATCTTCATTATCAAATAAAACCTTTAAGTGATGCTATGTTAAGTATAGGACAAGCTCATTCTATTCGTGATGACATTCTTGATTTAGAAAAAGATATTAGAGGGAAAATGAAAAAAATATTATATATTTTAGCTATTAGCAATACGGATGAAGACCAATCTAAAAGAATGAATGAAATATATCATAAAGATAAATTAACTAAGAATGATATTGAAGAAGTTAAAGATATATTTACTAAAACCAATGCTTTAATGATCGCGGAGCACTTAGCTAAAAATCTAGTAGAGCAATCTAAAAATACCTTAAAAGATATTTATCCCGATTTAAACAAAGAACAAAAAAAATTCTTTAACGAATTTTCAGATTTTGTGATTCAAAGAGATTACTAAAAAATTGCTTCCGATTTTACACAACAATATATGGTTTATGTTGTCTTTTTAACATCAAATTATTTAACTCTTTAAAAACCTCTAAAACATTATGATTCTTTAAAGCAGATGTTTTATAAAATCCTTCTAATTTTCTCTCTTTTACATAGTTGTAAATTAATTCCTCAACAATAATTTCAGAATCGGGTGTATTATCTATTAGATCGCTTTTACTTCCAACTAAAAGAATAGGAATCTTTGAATCGACAGCATTCTCAATTAATTTATCATACCAGAAATCTAACTGATGAAAGGAGGGGTAGTTAACTAAATCGAATACCAATAAGGCTCCATTAGCACCTTCTATAAATTTAGGAATCAATGGGACAAATCTTTCTTGTCCTCCAAAATCAAAAATGGAATTAACTATATAATTCTCTTTCAATATTTCAGATTCTTTTTCTGTATTAATCTCTAAATATACAGAATGAAAATTTATCCCAATTGTCGGGGATGTGTCAAAATTGAATGAATTAAAACAATATCTGTTAAATAAACATGTCTTGCCCACTGAACTGGCGCCACATATTACTATTTTAAAACTAAATACTATATCTTTTCGATCATAACCCATAGATTCATATTCTCTTTAATTATTTTAAATTCAATTCAATTTTATTATGATTTACCAAATAAAATTATTTAACAACAGATTTAATTGAGAAAATTATGTGAACCTTAAATAATTTGCTTGAAATGTCGATACTCTATACTATTAATAAGAGTTTCAAAAGTGGAAAATGTTGATACTTTTTAATTTAATAAAATATATTTAAGATCCGACTGCTTGCCCATCTTTACGCCAGTCTGATGCTCCCAGATAACCATTTTCAAATTTATATATTATTTGGGCTCCTCCAAATTTATAGAAGCGCTCTTTAGATACTTGATGTCCTAGTCTTGATAGATCTTTATAGATATTATTTTCAAATCCCGTTTCAAGGATTACTTTAAGATCATCCATTACTCTCCAACGAGGGGCATCTATTGCCGTTTGTGGATTTTGACCGTACTGAAATATCCTAATCATCATTTGAGCATGCCCCTGTGGTTGCATTGACCCGCCCATTACGCCAAATGACATTAAGGGCTCTCGATTTTTTGTTACAAATGCCGGAATTATTGTATGAAAAGGCCTCTTATTCGGACCTATTTGATTTGGGTGACCTTCGATTAAATTAAAACCTCTCGCTCGATTTTGAAGACTTATTCCAGTTCCGGGAATAACAATTCCAGACCCAAAATTCTCATAATTTGATTGTATATATGAAACCATCATTCCATCAGCATCAGCAGCAGTTAAATATACAGTATCACCAAATTTTGGTATACCTGCATCATACTGTTTAGCTGTATTAAAATTAATCAAATTAGCTCTTTCACTTAAATAGCTTGGTTTTAATAGAAAAGAAGGATCAAACTCTAAAGTTGTGGGATCAGATATATATCTATAAGCATCAGCAAATGCTAATTTCATCGCTTCGATTTGTAAATGTAAGCATTCTGGTGAATCCGATTCATAAGCACTTAAATCGAAATTTTTTAAAATTCCTAACATAATTAAAGCTGCTAATCCCTGTCCATTAGGAGGTATTTCATGAAGAGTAACTCCATTATATTCTGTTGTAAGAGTTTCTTCCCATGTTGCCTTATGATTTTCTAGATCATCAAGTGTAATTAAACCTCCTGTATTTTTAGCATATTCTACTATTTTTTTAGCTAAAACTCCACTGTAAAAAGCTTCTCCCTTCGTTTCTGCAATAAGTCTTAATGTTTTTCCTTGAGCGGGAAAATTAAAAAGTTCACCAGGTTTTGGTGCTTTTCCATTAGGCATGAAAGATTTATGGAAATCAGGGAATGATCGTCGTTTAAACTGCTTTGAGAGAAAAGGCCATATTTCTGCTACAATTGGTGAAACTAAAAATCCATTTTCTGCATATTTAATAGCAGGCTGAAATAATTCTTTAAATTCTAGTTGCCCATATTTCTTCGAAAGCTCAACCCATGCTGAAACTGCTCCTGGTATGGTTACAGAATCCCATCCGTTTACAGGTATTGAATTATAGTGTGAAAAATGTTCTGGTGTCCATGCTGATGGTGATCTACCAGATGCGTTTAAGCTAATAACATTCCTACCATCCCACAAAACTGTAAAAGCATCACTACCTATCCCATTAGAAGTGGGTTCTACGACAGTTAATGTGATTGCAGAAGCAATAGCCGCATCTACAGCATTTCCTCCTTTTAAAATCATTTGAAGTCCTGCTTGTGAAGCTAAAGGTTGGGACGTTGCCACTATATTATTTGCTAAAATAGGCATTCGTTTGGAAGGATATTTAAAATCCCAATTGAATATATTATTCAAAATTACTCTCCTTTTCCAATGATTAACTTCTTGTAAAATATAATGATAATATCTAAAAATCTATTTTGATTTAATAAAATAGTAAGTGTGATATTGCAATTTTTAAAGATAGATAGTAAAAATGTTTATGACAACTAAAATCCCTCCTTCAGAAATAGTCATTAGACCTCCAGTAGAAGCTTATTCAGTTTTAATACCTGTAACTGGTGGCTGTTCGTGGAATAAATGTCGTTTTTGTGGCACATATAAAGGTGTTTATGGTGTTACTCAAGATTATGCTATACGATCCTTAGAAGATGTTAAAAAAGATATTGATAAATATGCTCAATCGAATTATCATGGATTTCCGGTTTTTTTAGCGGGAGGGAATCCTACTTCGGCACCAACCGGATACTTAGCCGAAATCATTAAATATGTAAGAGTTAAGTTAAGAAATGTTCCTCGAGTAAGTTGTTATGCTAAATCATTAGATATTCTAAAAAAGTCTGATGAAGAATTAAAAACATTAGCTAATGCAGGATTAGATATTGTTTATATGGGCTTAGAAAGTGGTTCAAATACAATATTAAGAATTATGAAAAAAGGAACTAATGCTGAATCTATGATAAAAGCAGGAAAGAAAATTTTAAAAGCTGGAATTAAATTATCATTATACATCATTCTAGGGTTAGGTAGTCACAAATATTCAGAAGAGCATGTGAAAGAAACTGCTAGAGTGTTAACTGAAATTAACCCAACCATTTTTCGGTTCCGAACTTTAAATATTTTGCCTGGGACTCCTCTTTGGGATGAATGGAAATCTGGAGTATTTGAGTTATTGAGCCCTTTAGAGAATATAAAAGAAGAAAGGGACATCATAGCTAATCTAGGTGAAAATGTTACTTCTCAAGTCTTTAACGACCATGTATCTAATTATTGTACAATAGAATCTTCAAATATAAAAGAAGATCGAAATATGTTTATAAAAACATTAGATTCTTTTATTAATGACCCAAGAATCCAAAAGATGGAAAGAAAAAACTTAATAAGAATGTGATTGTTTGAGGATAGAGCTAAAAACGTCTATTTCAACCTTCAAGAACTTTATCCAACGTATCAATGAAAATCTTATAATTAGATATTGAGTCTATAAGGAACTCATTTATTTTGTAAATCCGGGTATAGCCATTTAATATTTCCAAATTATTTTTATTATCTTCTAATTCTACTCTCATTTTTTTTAACATATCATTCCATTTTGCAAATCTATTAATCACTGATCTAGAGAATTTTAATAGGATCATTCCTGCGGATTCAGCACCATATGTAATCTTGCCTTTAGGTGAAATCTCTGATTTTTCTACTAATCCATTTTCTAAGAGTAAATTGACTTCTTCAGAAATCTTCCCTACAGATAAACCTGTGATCTTTTGTATAGTTTTTTGGGTAAGATATTTTCTTGTAATAAAATATCCGAGAATCCTAATAAACATAGGATCTCGACTTGAAAACATAGGAGATACTGCGAGTTGATTTAACATATCTTCCTCAACTAAATAAACTTCTGGGTCAAAAGAAATCTTTTTCACTTCTTCTTCCCTTTTTGTCAATTTGAAATATTTTGAAGCTATTTCTTCTGTTGTTTCATTAGTTGAATTTTTTACCACTAATGGGAATAAAATTTTATAAATTTCAAAAGTTTCAAGCAATTCATCAATTCTTCTTGAAAGATGTTGTGCTCCTTTTTTAGATTGTTCTATTAATTTTATTAATTCTTCTTTTTTATTTTTCAAATAAGTTCCTAAAGGATCAAAAGAACTCAATGCGATTTCAATCCCTTTAGTCGTAAGATCTTCAAGTTTTCCAGTAAATGAATATGTAAATGTATGAGTATGAGGAATACGTTCTTTTTGAAAAACTCCTGTACCCGTCATAACTGATAGAAATGTAGAAATTAAGCCCATCGAAAACCCAGTTAACTCTTTTAATTCTTTCTGAGATAACTTTTCATGAATTAAGAGATAAGAGGAAATTGTTGATATCTTGGGATTAACATGTTTACTTTTAGCAATATCCAAGAGTAATTCCACAAGGTTATCTTCATATTTTCGTAGTTTATCACTGAAAAGGTGACTATTAGTTTCAGTATCTTCTTCAATAGTCATTTCTTAACTAAATATAGGTTAGGAATCTATTTAAATGTTTTCATGAAATTTGAAACTTAAAAATTAGTTATTAAAAAAAATAAAATTAAAGATTATTTAGGATTAAGGTCAATAAATAAATGGAATTATTTTTTTTTTTCTTTTTTATATTTATTTTTAAGATCTTCCCAAAGGTTTATTACAGCCTTATATCCAGAAAATCTCATTAAATTTACATCAATAAAATCCTTTATTTCATTATATCCATTTAAATTTTGAAGTTCTTCTCTATTAATTACCAAATCATTTTTCATTTCGAGGAATTTTGCCTCCCATTTGATATTTGTTTTCAAGAGGCTAATTGCTCTACTAAAGGTTTCTGCGACAACTGATTCCATAGAGTAAATCCATGGTTTTGATTTTTTAGAAATCTTTATTAAATTAAACTCCAGAAAATTATTAAGCTCTTGAGAAATTTTTCCCGCAGAAAAGCCTGTTAAGTTTTGGAGTTCAGATTGAGTTAAATCCTTTCGAGTTATAAAATAGAAAAGTATTTTTGAAGCTATCTCACCCCGAACAGAAAAAACAGTATACTTTAATAATGTTTTAAATATCTCACTCTCTATCTTTTTAATTTCAGGGTCAAATTTCTCTTCTTTTTTCATTGTAGATTTTCGTTATTTTTTTGTTTAAATATGAATTCTATATCAGACCAGATATTTTGAACAGTTTCAAAAGTTTCTGTTAAGCTTTGTATTCGTTCGGAAAGAAACTCCGCTCCTTTCTTATCTTTATTTTTCTCTATGTCAATAATCTTTTTTTTAAGAAATTCATTAATTTTTATGAATTCCTCTAGTGTTGCATCAGCAGTATCTCCGTATTTTTCGGGGGCATTTAAGTATAAATATTTATTTGTTTTTGGAATTTTTTCCTTTCTTATAACACCAAGCTCTAATATCTCTCTTAATTTTTTTGAGATTGTACCTGCAGAGAGATTTGTCAAATCTTTTAACTGTTTCTGAGTTAAATTTTTATGTATTCCAATATAACCAAGAATTAATTGGAGATTTGGATCAATACTCTTCGCTCTACCAGAATCTAACACAAATTCAATTAATATTTGCTCATATTCTTTAATCTTTCCCTGGAATATATGTTTTCTAGGCAAAAATTTCTTATCTATCATTCCTTAATATGATTAATGTGCAAACAACTATTTATAATTTTTCATCTTTCATGAAAAATGAAGAACATTTATATATGCAGATTTCATATTATTTTATTAGGTTTTTTATTATTCATGAAAAATAAAAAACTCTAAAAGTTGATAAATTTGAACGCAATCGAAGTAAAAAATCTAAAAAAATATTATAACAAGGGAAAAGTTAAAGCTGTTGATGGTGTTTCTTTTGAAGTTCCAGAAGGTTCTCGATTTGGTTTTCTTGGACCAAATGGGGCAGGGAAAACTACGACGATTCGATGCTTACTTGGATTTTTAAATGTTGATGCTGGTGATATAACTATTCTTGGACAAAAAGTTAATCCCATAAAGGATGTAGAAATACGAAATCGAATTGGATATTTACCTGGGGAGCTTGGAATCTACAAGGAAATGAGTGCTACTCAATTAATTAGATATTTTGCGAAGCTTTACAAAATCGAAATTGATTGGAGATTTGTAGATGAGGTAGCTAACCGTCTTAAAATCGAAATGGAGCGAAAAATGGGCAACCTAAGCAAAGGCAATAAACAGAAAACAGGAGTCTTAGTAGCGTTAATGGGCAAGTTCGATTTATTAATCATGGATGAGCCAACTTCAGGACTTGACCCATTAAATCAGAGTGAATTTTATCGAATCGTATCTGAACGCCAGAAAGAATCAAATTGTACTGTCTTTGTATGTTCTCATGTCCTTCCAGAAATAGAAAAATTCTGTGATAGCGTGGCAATTATTAAAAAAGGAAAAATTGTGGAGATTTCAGATGTTAGGGATCTTAAAGCAAAGAATTTAAAAAATATTGAATTAATTTTTGAAACACCGAAAGGTTTAGAAGCATTTACGAACTTTTTAGCATCCGAGGTTCCAGAAGCTATTGTGAAACAATCCTACCACGTCGAGCTTCAATTTCTAGTCCCCCCAAAACAGACTCGAAAAGTTTTACATGAAATTAGTGAGAATGACTGGGATGGAGCCCCTATAAGAGATATATCAATTACCCATTCTACTTTAGAGAATATTTTTATGCAATATTACAAAGATAGTACTACAGAAGGAGGTGAAGCTGCATGAACACAATTAGAATTATGTTAAAGGAACTTACGTCAAATAAAAAAGGCATTATCCTCTATACAGCATTACTGGGATTATTTTACATGTGGTTTGTTTCAATTTTTGATCCTATATTTTTTGCTGACTTCGAAGATTTACTTGAATCTTATCCAGAAGCAATAAGGCAGATGATAGGTGAATTTTACTCACTTAGCACAATTGGAGGCTTAATGAATATATATCTTTTTTCAATGTCTTTGTTCTTTTTTGGAATTTATTTTGTACTAAAGGCTTCCCAAGACATTCCAAGAGAAATTGATAATAGAACAATCGATCTAATGCTGTCCAAACCTATTAAACGATGGGAATTTTCGCTAGGGAAATATTTATATCATATTATGGGAGCTATTATAATCCTGTTAGGTGTAATGTTGGCAGTAATTCTAGGTATTTTTATCATGCCAAATGTTGCTGCTAATGAAGTTCCATGGGCAGAATTTTTGACAGCTTTTCTTGTAATGATTTTATTAAATTTAGGCATTGTTACTACTGGGTTTTTCTTCTCGACATTCATGGATACTAAGAAATCTCTTGTTTTAAGTTTTGGTACAATTATCTTTTTCTATGCAGTTGGTCAATTCTGGCAGAGTTTTGGCGAGAGTATGGAAGGCATTAAATATATTAGTATTTTCTACTACTCCGACATGTCAAATCTCCTTGTTAATAGTAATTGGGATGCAATACCTATAAAAATCGTGTTTCTCTCAAGTTATACGATCATATTAGCCTTGATTTCATTACTAATCTTCAACAAACGGGATATCCCCGTCTAAATTTATATTTTTTCCTATTTTTTCAAAATTTTCCAACTCATACATAGTTTAGAACCTTTAATTAAATAGGCAATACCAAAAATTTATAAGTTTGTCATAATACGAATATCTTTAATATTATAATATATATTTTTACGTTATAATAAGAACATAGTAAAATATTCAACGAGGCTAACCAAAATGTCGAATTATTATCGTGAAAAGATACATTCAAAGGATCTTATAGCTACATTTGATGATGTACTAATACTTCCAGGATTTACAAATTTTTCACCAAATGAGGTTGATATATCCTCAAACTTAGGAAAATATCATCTCGAACTTCCAATATTATCATCGGCTATGGATACTGTCACTGAAGAGAGTATGGCAATAAGAATGGCTTTACAAGGTGGTCTTGGAGTTTTACATCGTAATTGTTCTTATGAAAGACAATTAGAAATGGTTAGAATTGTTAAGCGGGCTAGATCTTTTGTAATTGACGATGTAGCAACTATTAACCCTTATGCAAAAGTTGCTAAAGCAAAATTTATGATGGATAATTATAATATAAGCGGGATCGTAGTAGTTGATGAAGCTAAGAAAGTATGTGGTATTTTCACTAAGCGAGACATTCCTTTCTTTGAAAAAGATATACATAATGGTGTAATTAAAGATTACATGACCAAAGAAGTAATTTCTATCAAACCTGGAGCTTCTAGGGAAGAAGCATTGAAAATTTTATACAAATCACGTAAAGAGAAATTACCCATTATAGATGAGCATGGTTTATTAAAAGGATTAATTACAAAGAAAGATTTAGCTCCTGAATTTCCATTTGCGTCGAAGGATGATGAAGGTCATTTATTATGTGCAATAGCATTGTCTCCTAAATTCCCAGAATCCTCTCAAGCTCAAGAATTATTGAAGGAAATTGATAAATATGTAGATATTTTCTTTATTGACGTAGCTGATTTTTATAAAAGAGATGATATTAACGGTACAATGAAGTTAATGAGACTTTTGGAATCTGATTTTGTTTTAGGGAATATTGGAACTTACCAAGCTGCTGAATATTTGATTTCAAAATGCGATTTTGTAGAAGAACGGTTTATAGGTTTAAAAGTGGGAATGGGTTCTGGGTCAATTTGTACAACTTCAATACAAACAGGTGTAGGTGCTCCAACATTATATGCTACTGCACAAGTAGCTGATGCTATACAAGATTATAATCAGGAACTATCTTTAATTGCAGATGGGGGTTTCACTAAACCAGGTGATTTACCAAAAGCATTTTCTGTTGGCGCAGATCTAATAATGTCAGGGCATTTTCTTGCTGGTACTGATGAATCTCCTGGTTTTATAGATACCATTTCTGGAAGAAAGGTAAAGGTTTATCGTGGAATGGGAAGTAAAGATGCGAGAGTGTCAGGATATATCGCAGATCGTTATATAGAAAGCTCAAAAATGTTAACTGAAGGTGTTAGTGATTATGTGCCCTATGTGGGGGATGTAACTGGAGTTTTAGCAACTCTAAAAGAAGGTTTAACAAATGGAATGATTTATGCTGGCGCGGGATCTATTGAAGAGATGAAAAAAGCATCACTTGGAATTGTCTCAATTGTTGGTCAGCGTGAAACATCACCACACGATCTTATTGGAAAATTTTAAATTGTTGTTCTACATTTGTGTCGATATTTAAAAATAGTAGATCTTTTTAAATTCTACAATCTTAACCCTAATTTCACTTATTAAAGCTCTATTAATTAAGTATTAACCACAAAAAACTTTTCTTTGTAACAATTATTTTTATTATTTAAGTAAATTAATTCAAACTAGATTTTTATGAAAGCTATAAAAAGAGTTCTTATTAGTGTTTTTGATAAAAGTGGGATTATTGAGTTAGCTAAGATATTAAAAAGTGAATTCAAAGTTGAAATTCTCTCTACAGAAACAACTGGAGCCCTCTTAGAGAAAAATGGTATTAAATATACAAAAATTTCTGAGTTTACTGATTCACCAGAAATGTTTGATGGCAGAATTAAAACTTTACATCCAAAAATCGAAGGTGGTATTTTATATCGTAGAGGTTTGCAGAAAGATATTGATGACGCTAATAAATATGATATTAAACCAATTGATATGGTTGTGTGTAATTTATATCAATTCAAAGAAGCAATTGAAAAACCAGGCATAGCTCTTGATGATGCATTGGAGATGATTGATATCGGAGGACCAACCATGATTCGTGCTGCAGCAAAAAATTTTCCAGATGTTATCGTGGTTCCAAGCCCTGATTATTATGGAGAAATTATTGATGAGCTTAGGAAAAATAAAGGAGCTATCACTGAAAAAACTCGGATTCTCCTCGCTCAAGAGGTTTTTTCAATTATGGCAGATTATAATGCTGCGATTGCAAATTATCTCCAAAAATATTACAATCCAGAAGCTTTGTTACCCAAAACAATTATAAAAGTATATGAAAAGGTACAAGATTGTAGATATGGAGAAAATTGGGATCAAACAGCAGCATATTATAAAGATTCTTTTGCAAAACATGGTCTTCATAACTTAAGACAAATTAGTGGAAAAGAAATCTCTTTTAATAATTATCTAGATATCGATTCCTGTATGCAAATTCTTCTGGATTTTGGTACGGAACATTACACAACGGCAATTTTAAAACATACAAGTCCTAATGGTGTAGCAATTGATAAAAAGGATCAATTATCATCGGTAAAAAAAGCATTCAGTACAGATCCATTGTCAGCATTTGGAGGAATTTGGGGAATTAATAAAGAATTGACAAAAGATATAGCTGATTTTATTGTAAATAAAGAAAAAATATTTGTAGAAGTATTAATGGCACCTTCATATGAAGATGATGCTCTGCAGATATTAAAACAAAAAAAAAATATGATAATAATTGAATATCAAGATTTCCTTGATAAAAGAAATGATATCTATAAAAGTCTTGAAATTAGAAGTGTTCTAGGTGGAGTCCTTATTCAACAATATGATAGTAAATCTGTTATTAAAGAATGGAATGTTGTAAGTAAGAAAAAGGTGAATAATATTGAAAAGGAGGCTTTAATCTTTGCATATAAAGTTTCTAAATGGGCCAAATCGAATTCGGCATGCTTTGCTCAAATCTATGATAATGGAATTTATTCCATAGGAATTGGAGCTGGACAACAAAGTAGAGTTCATGTAGTTAAATTAGCTATTCAAAAAGCGATAGAATTTGGCCATAAAGATGAATTAAAAGATTCTTTTATGGGAACAGATTCCTTTTTTCCATTCCCTGATGGTTTAGAGGTTACAGTCGAAGCTGGGGCAAAAGCTATTATTAATCCTGGTGGATCCATTAGAGATGATGCTGTAATTAAACGTGCAAATGAATTAGGCTGTGCTTTAGTATTTTGTGGCAAAAGAGTATTCCGCCATTAAAAAGCTTTAAACTTAATATTAATTTGGTTTTATATCTTTAAGAATTAATCTTTTTGAAAAAAAGTATTTGTAGTAAGAAAGGTTTATAAATTTCAAAAGATAATTTTATAATACTCAATATTTTGAATTTGACATTTTAAATTAATATTTTAAATGAGGAGACTTAATCTAATCATATCTTACTAAGATGGAGCTCTTTTAGAAATGGATTTTTTTCTTGATAACTTGAAAGATACACTTGAAGCGATAAATAAATTAATAGAAAATAATGTAACTCTCGTAAATACTAAGAGAATTAGAAGGTGTTATAATGTTAAATCCTCAAATCGCTCTAAGATAAATTTCATTTGGAGAGCTTTAAAATACCTTGAAGAAGAAGGAATTTTAACATTAAATGGAATAACCAATCCTAAAACCTATAAGATTATATCAAATGATAAAATAGACGTTGACAAGATACTCTCTCAAATTTGGAAAAATAAAAAAGCTGAATTTTAGATTAAGTCTAAATCTATTAATAAATCGTTTAATTTATTTTTAGATTCTTCATCATTTGGATTATTAATTAACCGTTTTTGGTAAAATATTATATTTGGATATTTTAATTCTAATTTATTAATTCTTTTTATCCAACTATTAAAGTTATTTAAAAGTTCATTAACTTCAGGGTCGTCTTCTAAAGCTTTTACTTCTTCTTTATTTTCTCCTGAAAAAAGATTTTTATATTGCTTTACACTTACACCTTGATCTCTTAATAATTTCTTGTTAGTCTTACGAATGAATGTTTCCAAACTGCTTCTCCAACTGACGTATTTTTCATTAATCTTATCAATTATATTTTGAATAACCCTTATCTCCTGTGGATAAATAGTCTCTTCCTTCTTTGTTAGGATCTTCCTAACTTTTTGAAATTCAATTTCAAACTTCTTAATATAATTATTGACCATTTTTTCAAATTCAAATAAAACTGTATTATAATCTTTAGCAAACAATACTTCATTACTTGAAAAGCTTAGAGTCTCTTCATCAAAAACACCTGTTAGCTTTCTTGTCTTAACTAAACTATCAAAAATATCTCTTATCAAGTTAATCTCTGATTCATTTAAGTCTTTACCATAAAATAAATCATGAAAAGAAAAAAGAAAACTATTTTCTAATAACAGATTAGTAATCCCACGTTCAGTATAAAAAATAACTTCTCCGTCATTATCATAAAAAATCCCTTTTATTTTTCCATCAGCTAATAAATTATTAATAAGATCTTCTATTAAAGTTGACGTAATATCATATGTTCCTAAAGAAATATAATCATCATGTTTTGCTTTATCAATTAACATATATCTTATGTCATTTTTAGCGTCTTCTATTTTTTGCAAATTAAATATTAATAAATCAGCTTTTTTAAAGTAGGAAATGCCCAAATCATCAATAAATTTTAAAAATATGTTAACTTCCATTCCAGTTTTTTCAAGGTATTCATCTATTTTTATTTGATCTTTTTGTTTTATCTCTTCCGCAATTAATTGTAGGTTTTCATCTATTTTAGATAAAATATGATTTCTATCAATATCTAACTCGTCAGAGATCTTTTCAATTTGCTGTAATTTCTTATTTTCATCAGAAATTATACTAATTTCTTTGATCTTGTCTTTTAGGAATTTTGAATAGTAGAAAATGTTTTTTTTTTTATTCCAAATTCCACTTCGATAATCTACAAATTGTTCAAAAACATCTAACAGTAAAAGTTCTCCTATATTTAATTTATCTGAAATTTTAGATATGTCAAAATAACCTACAATTCTAGAATTTTGAACTTCAATGGTAATTTTTTGTTTACCCAGATTAGTCAACCACTGTGTACCTTTATGAAATTTTGAAAGATATTCTCTAGGGATATTTTTAACTAATTTTATAAAATCTTCTTCTAATAATGTCTCACGGTATGATTTTAGTTCTATTATACTGTTTTTTGCTGCTTCAGAATTAATCTTGTCTTGAATATTTTTTAATGAGAAATAAATTTCTTGGTCTTTACTCTTTAAAAATTTTTGATTAGTAGAATTTGAAATATCTGTAGTAATTTTATCAATAAAATTTTGTGGGAGGAATTTAAACCTTCTTATATTTATAGAAGCATTAATATGTAAATCCTCTAAAAATTTTGATTTTATGTATGCATAAGGATAAAAAAAGCCTATATTCGAATAGTAACCATCAATGAGCTTTAGAGAAATTAATGTTTTTATAAAGATTTTTAATTCTGACTTGTTATCTATAATTTGATAAAATGTTCTGTAAAGGGTTTCATCAGATATTTTCAATTCTTCCGCGAAAAATCTTTTTAGTTTAACTTTTTCTAATTCATAGACATAAATTATATTATCCTTGGTTTTTACATAGAAATAGATCTTTTTGTCCTTTTGTTTTGATTTGGCAAAAATTTTTAAATATTCTTTTAATGATACCCCCATATTCTTACTTAATGCCGTAAAATTGTGTTTTTTCATTAAAAAATGCCTATCCAATGATCTTATAATCTTTTTAGCATCTTGATACTCCATTTCGTGTGCATCTTGCATTGGGAAAAATTTATTCAATAGCGCTACTAATTTATTATAAATTTTAGATTTTCTATTATCATCAAATGAGATAATTAAAGATTTTGAGATAATTCTTAAATTATATAATTGATCAAATTCCAAATCCTCACAGTAATCAAGAAAATTTAATAAAGAAATAATATTAACATCCTTTTTTTCTATCTTAAGACTTTCAAGTAAAAAATCTATGCTAAACATTACCAAATTTGGATTTTTCTTAAATAACTCCATTAAAAAATAATGAACATTATCACGTACATCCTCACATTGATCTGTTAGAAGTTCGATAATTATAGAAAAATATTCTTTAATTAAAACCGGTTTAGCAATCAGAGAAAATCCTATAATTATTAATGAGTTTACTCTTAATTTTATATTCTCAGAGTGAAGAAAAACCTTGATTTTCTGTAATAATCCTTCACTAATGAGATCTATACGATTTTCTGCCAAAATACTTAAAATATATGTAATTTTTACAGCATATTCTTGTTGATCCAATAGATTTTGAAATTCTTCTATTAATTTTTTGACTTTATCAGTTTTTTTTTTTTTAAAATATCTGTTAAGTTGATCAACTTTTTCAAGAATTAAGCTGTCTTCAAAATCTTCAAGATTAAACATACTTAATTAAATTAAGTGTTTAGTCCAATAAGAATTTTTTGAATTGTTCAATTTCTATAATATTCTTAATATCTTGGAGTAAAAACGTTGGATTAGATTGTTCTAAACCTCTTCTTGTACCATGCCCAGAAAGCAAAGCAATACTATTAATTTCTGCATTCTTAGCACATTCAATATCTGCGGGAAGATCACCGATATAATATACATTATCTCTATTTATTGAGTAATTAAAGCTTTTCTTAATTTTCATTAATGCAGTGATAATTGGATATGGATTAGGTTTTCTAAAAGGAGTATCATCGCGAGAGATAAAGACAGAAAAAAACCTGTCTAGATTTAGTTTATTCCTAAAATAAATTAATCTCTTTTTACTTGTATTTGAAACGATTCCTAATAAAATACCCCTCTTTTTAAGGTGTGTTAAAATCGACTCTAGATTTGGTTTTAAGATTTCATATTTTTCATATTTTGGATACATATGCCTAAATTTAATAAAGAATATGTTTCTTCTCCAGATACTGGGAATAAAAGGTTTATATACTTTATTTATCCTTTTAAAAGCTACTAATTTATTTTTTGAGTCTGACTCTTCAAAAAGTCTCGCAAAATCAATAAGCCTCACTCCTTCTGTATTTCTCCATTTAAAAAATGTATCTCTTAAATAGATTAATGCTGTATATTCAAGTGCCTTCTGAGTAATAATAACTCCATCAAAATCAAATAAAAATATTGGTGGGTGAGACATAGGTGTGTTTAAAAAAGCTATTTAAAACTTAAATTTATCCATATTTATTTTAGTATTGAAATAATAAAATATTAAAAAAAAAGTAGTGTAACTTCTTATAATTCTATTGGTCTATTTCATCTGGTTCAACCGAAACGTGAGAAAGCAACCAATCAAGTTGTTTTTCTTTTTTATTGACATTCAGTACAGTAGGGAGGATCATAACTTCATCGGCTTGTCCAGGCATAATAGTAAATTTTCCAGCTCTTAACATGAAGAACTCAAAGACATCAGGAATTTCTTTTTTGAAACGTAAGCTTTTCACTGGAAATCGTTCGGCTGAGCTGAAAATACCCGTTTTATGATAAATTTCATTCATTTCAATTTTATAGTATTCGAATCTCGTACTAATAACAATTATCCCGAGGATGAAAGCTAAAATTAAAGTCATCACCATATAGAACTCCCATGGCAGACCTAAATTGATTTCTATACTCGTAATCTGGAATGTGACATTCGGTAGAACTAAGAAAACAAGAATTAAGAGGACAATAACAATAGCTAATACTAGCACAAAAAATTTAGTGGATGAGAAATCAAATGCAGTTACAAATATATTTACAAAGAACACTATAAACCAGATATATCCTAGAACGTCATTAGGGGTTTTAATTACTGCTTGGATAAACATTAAAATGAAGCTTGTGACGAGTAAAGGCCAAAAAAAGATAACTTTGGGGTAGGTCCTTAAATATATTTCATTTGGCTGTTTTTTTTGTTTAGACATAATAAATTTTCACTAATTATGTATTTTAATTTAAAGAAGATTATAAAAATAATAGATAGATGTGTTATTTAAATATTAGTATCTTTTCAATATGCCTTAAATAGAGTCTTTTTACTAAAAGAAACTAATAGATTGTATCATTTTATAGGAAAACGCAATTTGTTGGTTACCTTTATCACTAATCCCCATATGACCAGGAAGTAAATATTCTACATCCAAATTATTTACATATTTAATTGAATTAATTAATGTATTTAAAGACCCTCCTGGAAAATCATATCTTCCAAAACTACCTCCCGTAAAAACTAAATCTCCGGGGATTAAAATCTTTTTGTCAGAATCATAATAAGAAATTGATCCTAAGGAATGACCGGGCGTATAATAGATTTGGAACTTGTATTCAGAAGAAATTTTAATCTCCTTTATATTAATTAAATCAGTAACTTCTAATGGAATAATTTCGACTCCAAACATTTTAGGATTCATTCCAAAATTTCCGGGAAATATTCGAGATTCATCTCCTCCTGTCAAGATTTCCGCCGTTTCACCATAAGCAAAAATTTCAATGGGATTGCTCTTACTTAATTTCATTAAGGGATAGAGGCCTAAAACATGATCTACATGTTCATGAGTTAAAAAGACTTTAGTTATATTAGATGGATTAAGATTAAATTTTTCCATTCCTTTGAATAATCCTTTAAGAGATATACCATTCCCTGCATCAAATAAAGCTAAATCACCCGTATTTGGATCTTTGATAATGTATTGATTGCAATCCAGCATCTGATTTTCAGCAAAATAGTATAGATTTGATTTTACTTCTTTTCCCTTTTTTTCAGAGTCAGTACTAGAAAAAAACATAATAAAATTACCAATAAAAGTTTTTTAAAAAGATAAAATAGACTTGACTTTAATGTTTTTCTTTTCCAAAATATAAAATTATTAAGTATACAAAACTTAACATATAATAGTATGGAGAATCAACCCAACCTTGAGGAATTAAAACCTAAAATAAAACTAGGTATGAAATTTTGGTTGGAATTTGAGAATAAAAGTATATTGGGTTCTGGATGGGCGAAGTTGCTAAAAAATATTGAGAAAAATAAAGAAGGTTCATTATCTCACGCAGCAAAAGAGTGTAATTATTCTTATAAATACGCGTGGAATATACTAAAAAGAATAGAAAAAAGAACAGGTAAAGCTATAGTGATAACGGGTAAAGGAGGTCGTGGTGGAGGTGGTTGGGTAAAATTAACCGATTGGGGGCTATATCTCTTAGAAATTTATCAGAAGTATCTAAATGAAATAACAAAAATTGAAAAAAAACTTGGAGAGACAATGAAGATCAGCTAATAAATATATTTTAATTTCATTATTAATTTATTTCAATAAGGAGCTAAATAACTTAATCTTTTCAAAGAATTATGTAAAAAGGGGTTTTTACATGGAAGACCGTTTAACGCAATTAAGTAAAATAAAAGTTTGCGATATTATGATCAAAGATCCACTTTTTACTTTTCCAAAAGAAAAAATCAGTACCACTGAACTTTTAATGGTCAGGAAAAATATTGGTGGACTTCCTGTTGTGAAAGATCGTAAAGATAGACAACTTATTGGTATTATTACACAAAGAGATATACGTTTGGCTAGATTTGCGATGAGTTTAGATTCACCGAATACAACTGTGAAGGATTTAATGACACCAGAACCTATTGTTGTAAAAGAAAATAACACATTAAAAGAGGTTTTAGAAATAATGTTCGATAATAATATTCAAAGACTTCCTGTTGTAGATGAAAAAAAAGAGCTAGTTGGCTTAGTTATACAAAATGGAATCTTAAAAACTCTTCTTGAATTTTTTCAAAAATAATTAAAAGAATTCTTATTTATTAATTTTATAAAAAAATTATAAAAATCATTAATTTTAGATTATTAATAAGAAAAAGCAAATAAATTGCATTATTGATAGAAAATGGCACTACCTTTTCCTGGCACACCAATTATAATTGATATTGGTTCAGCATATGTTAAAATAGGATTTTCGGGAGAGCCTGGACCAAGATTTGTTTTTCCTTGCATTACAGGAACTGAAAAATATAAATCTGTGATGGTTGATGTAAGTGCTAGAAGTATATATGTTGGAAATGATGTATCTCGAATGCGTGGCGTTCTTAAAATAAAACACCCTATAGCAAGGGGGGAGATCATGGATTGGGAGAGTTTCTATGAAGTATTAAATTATATTTTTTATTCACTGCTTAGAATAGAGAATCTATCGGATTATCCTGTATTTTATTGTGAATCTCCTTTTATGCATAGAGATACTAAGGAGTATATTGCACGACTTTTCTTTGAAACTCATCAAGTTAAAAGTTTAGTTATGATGCCAACACCGTTATTGTCTATGTTTAGCGTTGGATTGACAACTGCGCTCGTAATTGAAAGTGGAGATGGAATGACATGGATAGTTCCAATAGTTAATGGACAGATGGTCCAACATGCCGTTCAGAAACTTCCACTAGCGGGTGTAGACGTTAACCAAAACTTAAAAAGTCTCCTAATGAGAGAAGGTGTAAGTATTTCTTCTAGTGCTGCTGATGAGATTCTTCAAGAGATAAAAGAAAAGAATTGCTATTTTGTATTGGATCCTAATAAACCTTCTACAACAGGAGAAATGTTTAATGTTCCGATGCCTGATGGCTCAAGCATCAACGTTCCGACTTATATTCTCTATCAAGCTCCAGAAGTTTTATTTAATCCATCTATGTTAGGCTATACAAATATAATGAATATAACTCAAGCAGTTATTGCTTGTCTAAGAGCAATAGATAATCAATATTGGCATGATCTTTTATCACATATAGTATTTTCCGGAGGAAATCTTTCCTATAGTGGCTTTCAAGAACGCTTTGAATCAGAATTGGATCCACTTCTTTCTCAACTAGGTAGGATTCCTAAACCCGTCGCACCTCTCTCTGCAATGAAAAGCGAATTAATCAAATTACAAGCTGTTGAAATCTCAAAGAAAAAAGAAGATACTTGCCCACATTGTGGCAGTTTAATAAACTTAAATGATGGAAAAGAATTATGTCCTTCATGTGGAGGAGTATTAATTTTACCTGAAATAAAGATTGGTGCATTAAATCAAAATAATAAAAAAAGAAATAAATGCCCACATTGCTTAAGAGAAATAACTGATATATCTTCACTTTTCTGTCCTTATTGTGGAGCATCTATGGAAAATTTAGAAAAAACTCAAATCCCTGAAGAAATTTCAAAAAAATCACCTGCTCAAGAATTTTCTGAATTCATGGAATCTGCTAATAAAATAATCAAATTTTTTGTACCCGATAACCTTCAATTTGCTATTTTTACTGGTGCGGCTATTTTAGGAAGTTTACCTTCTTTCCAACAGATATTTATTACTTATGAACAATTCCAAACAAATAGGGATCTGTTATATAGAGATATTAGCGAGATTCTTTAAGTAAAAAATAAGATATTTGGATTTTTATTTGTATTTCTTACTTAATTATGTAAAATTGAAATATTCCTTTAAATTCTTTAAACATATAGTTACTTTTTAATTTCAAGATATATTTTTAAAATTAAATTTTAAGTTAACAGATAGGTTTTATTATTTGAAGCATAAATATCGGAGTTTAATCATTAGTACAATTGTAATATTTTTGGCTATAAATGCAATCCCGAGTGCCTTGGCAAAAACACGGCAGTATTATTTAACTAGTTTTATATATAAAAATGAAATCCAAGGTGAGGGTTTTACTAATGCTATTGATAGCGATGATAGCATATCTTTTGAAGCAACAACTTATGCATTAGACATATTAAATTATTTTGCAGTAAATCCACATAATATTGAAACACTTAAAAGCACTTTAGAAGATGACATTGAGGATATGTTTAATAATTATGAAGAAAATTTATATGATTTATTCTTTTTAATGAAATCGCTAAATATTTTAGATCAGGATTATGAAATTAATCTTAATTTAGAAAATAAAATTTATGAATTTCTAAATGATACTGAACAAATAACAGGTGGATTTTCTTATTCAAACACTACCGACTTAGTTAGTTTAACTTCAACCTATTACTGTATTCAACTTTTTTCATTAATAGAAAAACCAATAGAAAATATTACAATACATAAGAACTGGGTTCTTTCATGTTATAATAGTGATGGTGGATATGGAAGCAATCAAAGTCTTCCTTCTACTATGGTAGATACCTGTTTTGCAGTTTTTATTTTAGAGGAATTAGGAGAAATAGAAGCTTTAAATAGTGTTAATAAAACAATAGGGTATCTCCAATCTTTCTATGTTATAGATTCTGCGGATCTTGACAATTATGGAGGATATATGCCAGATGATTATGCTTCAATTGCTTTGTTGAGTAGCACATATTATTGTGTAAAAGCAGTTTCTTTAATTGATAGTACTAAATTATTTAAAAATACTATAAAAACATGGGTGTTAGCACGACAGAATTTCATGGATGGTGGATTTGCAGAGAACACTGAGGGATATCAACAAAAAACTTCCTCAATTGTAGCCAGCTATTATGCATTTGAGACATTAAAAATATTAGGTTCTTTATCTAGTTTCCTCAGTGAAATTTGGATGGTAGAATTTAATTACTGGATCTTAGGAATAGTTCTTTTTTCTATTGGATTAGTTATTGTAGCAGCTATATTTCTTTGGAGAAGAACAAGAATATAAACATTTTGGGTTCATACAATATTTTGATGTTAATATAATTGTTTTTTTTAAATTTCAAATTTTATTATACACAGGATGGATCATGCATAATAAAATCTTAGATGGAAAAATATTAGCAGAAAAATTAAATTCAGAATTAAAAGAGCTAATTAAAAAAGCAATAGAGGAAACAGGAAAGCACCCAAAATTAGCTACTATACTTGTGGGAAATGATCCCGCCTCTCAAGTTTATGTAAATATTAAACATAAAACATGCCAAGCTGTAGGTATTGATTCCATTATTGTTGAGTTAGAAAAAGATATTTCCAAGGAAGAACTTCTATATGAAATTGACAAACTCAATAAAGATTCCACTATTCATGGTATTTTATTGCAAATCCCACTTCCAGAAAAATTAAAAGTGGCTACAGCTGAGTTTCAAGAGAAAATATCACCCTTGAAAGATGCAGATGGTTTAAATCCAGTTAATAGAGGGAAACTATTTGATTATAATGAAGAATTAGCTCCGTGTACTCCTAAAGGAATAATTGCACTTTTAGAAAATTATAATATAGGACTTAAGGGGAAAGACACTGTTATTATAAATAGATCAAATTTAGTAGGCAAACCACTAATATTTTTACTCTTAAAAAGGAATGCCACTGTTTCCATTTGCCATACATCAACAAAAGATATTGATAGATATATTAAAAACGCGGATATATTGATTGTTGCAGTAAGTAAACCAAAATTTATAACAAAAAAAAGAATTAAAGAAGGTGTTGTGATCATCGATGTTGGTACGAACAGAATTGATGGTAGATTATGTGGGGATGTTGATTTTGAAGATGTTTTTGAAAAATGTTCTTCGATAACACCTTCTCCCGGCGGGGTGGGGCCTCTCACAGTTCATTTTCTACTCCAAAATACTTTTACAGCTTATAAAAAACAATTGAATCTAACCAAAATGTAACTATTAGACTCCTTCTTTTAAGAATTTAAATCAATTATAGAAGAATTTAATTGAATATTAGTACTTATAATATCAATTTTAATCTAAAAAAACGATAAAAATAATATTAATTAAAGCTTAAAAAAAAAATAGAACTAAAAACTTTAATTATAAACATTAAACAAGAATAGAAAATTTATCATATTTTAGATAGAGTAAAAACATCCTTTATTAAAATGGCAATTCTTGAAGTAGGAATTAATTTGGGAATGCGAAATTTAGTTGAAATTAAGTATTATTCATCTTCAGACAATTTATTAGATCCAAACTTACGTGCTGGATTTTTAACTGCACTTGAAAGTTTTACTACTGAAGTATTTGGCGATGATATTTCAATAATCAGTCTGGCTTCCTTTAAATTAGTTTGCTATTGCGAGATGATTCAATTACCTAATGATGATGTTGAAAATAAACAACCTTTATTATCATATGCAATAATAGAAAAAGGAACAGATGCATCAATAGTAAAAGATCAATTAAATCAAATTTTGTCCTATTTTCTCAATCGATATCCACTTAATGATATATTTTCGAAAAAACCTAAATATTTTAAGCAATTTGAAAGTCGAATTAATGAAACATTAGGAGATTTAAAACTTAAAACAGAAGATAGATTTCGTTCTTTATTTTAAATATAAAAAAAGGATTTTAAATTGAGTTCCAATTTACCTCCTCTAGCTAAAGCTAAATATCAAGAGTATCTAGATGCTGGGGCTTTAGAAGATAGAATCAAAAAATTAGAGGAATTTTTGTCTCTAGTTCCTAAACATAAAGCAACTGAAAAAATAGTTGCGCTTAATAAATCCCGCTTAGCAAAGATGAAGCGTGAATTAGAGAATCGTAAGCAAAAACAAAAAATTACACAAAAAATTATTAGTCCTTTTTCAATAAAAAAGGAAGGAATTCAAGTGATATTAATCAGCAGTTTTCAAACTCCTGGAGTCGGAAAAACATCACTTCTGAATTTTCTAACTGGAGCTGCAGAAGAAAAAATTGGTAAATTTACAGCTTTACCAGAAATTGGAATTTATCAATATCAAAAAATCCGGTTTCAAATAGTCGACATGCCTTCCATCATGGAGGGTGCCTCTGATGGAGTTGGAAATGGAAAAGAAATCCTATCACAACTTCGAGCAGCCGATTTATTATGTTTTTGTATAGACTTATCAACAAATTTTGAAGAACAAATGAATTTATTATTAAATGAATTATCTAAAGCTGATATACGATTAAATGTGTCACCACCACCTTTAATTATTGAAAAAACCGGAGCAAATAAAATTCAAGTGCTCTATCTGACTAAAGAGGCAAAGGAGATTGAAGGATTTGATGTATTAACAGAAGAAATAAAAGAGATTATATATGAAAATGGGATTCGTAATGGTATTGTAAAAATTTATGGTGAAATAACTCTTGACAATGTGATAGACGTTTTAACTCCTTCTGTCGTATATAAAAAAGTAATTTTACTAGGAACTAAGGGAGATCTTTCTCATACTCAAGATATTTTTGAAAATTTAAAAAGTAAGTATTCAGATAAATTTCCTATAATTTTAGGGACAAGTTATCAAAAAGAGAATTTTCCTAGAGATTTTGGTGAAATAATCTTAAAATTCTTAAAGAAAATTAAAATTTATACTATGAGTGGTGGAATTGTTGCTGAACAACCATTGATAATGGATGAAAATCCTACTGTTAAGGAAGTTGCATTAAAAATTCATAGAAGTTTTTATGATTCTTTCGACCATGCTATAATAATACGAGAAGGAGAACGTCAAAAACGTAAAAAAGTTGGTTTAGATTACATTTTAGCGGACAATGATATAGTAGAAATACACTTAACTTAATACTTTATGCTTTCTATTAAGTTTGGAATTTCTTTAATCTCTCTTACATAATTTTCATTTAAATTAGATATACCTTCTGCAATATTTTTAATGCTTTCCAGACTATAGATTAAATTCTCTAAATAATCGATAAGATCTCCTTTAAAAACTAATATCTTATATTCATTAATCAAATAATTAGAGATCTCTTCAATTGTCATATCTTCTTTAATACGTAGATTAACTATTAAGTTTTCCAGATTTAAACGTCCGCAATCACAATATGGATTATCTTTACAGCTACAACTAAATATATCACTTGTTAGTTTCATTAAAAAATCAATAAAATCACGTGAGAATGTTTTTCTTTTCTTAACATAGTCAGCGTTCATTAAGGATAACACACTAGCACTGAATAAATTGTTTGAAAAATATTTCATATTGATATTCTTAGATAAATCTGCAACGATGTTTTTTGATAAATAAACATTTCTTAGAAATTCTAAGTCTAAAGCAATATCTAAAGGAGTAGCTAAATTATCTTGCAATTTTTTAATGATATTAAGACTTTCGTTAACACTTAAAAAAGAATTAGCGATAGCTCTTCCTAAACGGGTAGATTTAACTGTTAAATCTTCCTTTATCCTTATTAATCTAAAACTTATTAATTTCTTTAAAACGTCTTCTAAATCAAAATGAACATTAATTAAATGGTTATAAAAATCATAGATAAGTTCTTTTGAAATCCATTGATTAAACATAGAAATAAATGCAAGAATTTCTGTTTGAGATTTATCTTCGTCGGGAACAAGCTCATAATCTTTAATCTTACCATTTAATAGTTTTATCGCAATATTTTCTTCAGTAAGTTTCATTTTAGGAGAATAGACTTTTCCAGGTTCAACAAGAATATATGCTAAACCCTTTTCATGCTTTTTTAATCTCCCTGCTCTTCCCAGCATCTGTTCAAATTCTGCAACCGATAACCAATTTATACCCATTGCTAACGACTCAAAGATTACTTGACGCGCTGGTAGATCTACTCCCGCTGCTAAAGCCGCTGTTGCAACCACACCAGTTATTCTTTGAGCTTGAAAATTTTCTTCAATAACTTTCCTTTCTTCATTAGTTAAACCCGAATGATATGCGGAAATATTTATACCTTTTTTTTGTAGATAAGATGTTATTAATTCACATTTTTTTCTGGTATTTGAAAATATGATTGATTGACCTTTAAAACCATACATAGATTTCTCATAGAAAGAAGATTTTACTAATTTTGAAATATATTTTTGCTTTTGGGTTTCATTCAAGCATAATATTAAATGGCGTTCAACTGGAACAGGGCGATTATCATATTTTATTAATTGACAATTCAATTTTTTTGCAAGTAGTTCTGGTTCTCCCAGTGTTGCACTCAAATACAAAAACTGAGAATTATATTGTGTTTTTAGTCTCGCGATTAAACCGTCCAATATAAATCCACGTTCAGGATCAATTAATGTTTGTATCTCATCAATAATAATTGTACCAATATTTCCTAAGAGTTCTTTTTTCCCATTCCTTAAAATATAGTCAATTGCTTCATAAGTTGCTATTATGATATGGGCATTAGTTAAATCTTGAATATTATCCGCCTCTTTCTTTCCAAATAATGATTCTCCAACTCTCTTGATAACTTTCAATTTAAGTCTTTTATATTTTTCCTTAAATTCTTCTGTTCTTATGTTAGCTAAAGCCACAATCGGCACTAAATACAACATTTTAGCACTTCTATTATTCAAAACACTCGAAATACCAGCCAATTCACCTACTAAAGTTTTGCCTCCAGAAGTAGGCGCCATAATTAATTGATCAAAACGTTCCATTAACAAACCTTTTTCAACTGATATTGCTTGAATTGGTAATAGGGTAGATATATTTGACCCTTTAAGTGTTTCTTTAAGTTCAAGAGGGATATTTAGATTTTCTATTCTTATATTAAGATATTTCTTACTAACCGGAGTTTTTTTTTCAATATCATAAAGTGTAATTTCTTTATTATTTACTGGATTGAAATCTGCATTAAAAGCACTTAATACTTTTCTGATATCTCTAAATTTAAGTAACATATGCATTAAAAAACTCTTTAACTTTGGACTGATTTTTTCTTGAGAAATCATCCCCGTAAGCTTAATTCTATTCACAACAATATCATAAGCACATTTAGAACAAATAATTTGATTTTTTAAAGCTCTAATTTGCAAATTCTCATTTAGCAATGTAAACTTTTTTTTATCCAAACAAGAATCACAAATAGTTAAGTTAATTATCTTATCTTTATCATATTGAAAACTATTTAACATTTCTTTAACTGGCAAAATATCTTTAGGCATAGTCTGGCTTGAGAATGCAATAAATTTGTTTTTCTCTGAAATGATAAACTTTCTTAGTAAATGTGGATCAATAGGCTTTGTACTTCCATCAATTTCGATTTTATTGAAATTTAGAGGTCTCATCTTATTTTTAAAATCTAATCCGAATAATACCGTACCCTTGAAGAAAGGTTCATTTACATACGTAAATGTGAATCTTTTTTTTTTAAATGATTTAAGGTAAAAGAAATTTACATTGAAAAGTATTTCTTTTTTAGAATCACGATTTCTATCCAAAACAATGAAATAAGATCTTGAAGGAATACTCAATGTGAAACCATTTATGGATAATATTAAATTAGAATGAATACCAACAATTCAATTTTACTAAATTCTAAAAAACCTAATATCAATTTAAGATAAATTAAGAATTAGGATAATAAAAAAGAAATTAAAAATTAGAATCCGAAAACTTGTTTAATTTTATCATAAACTTCTTTGATTTGCCTAAGTTTAGCCTCATCGCTCTGGTTTAGGAAATGTTCTATCCATTGCGAAAGACCTTGATTCTTAATCCACTCAAGGAAGTATTCAACAGATTGACGTTCTTCAGCAGACATTTTTTATTCTATTTTTCTCTTGTGTTTAATTACTTTTTTAATTTTCTTCTATATAAGAATATAAATCATACTATTTTATATTTTTATAATTCTAAATCAATTAAGTAAAGTTAATCAAATTTACAATTAATTTTTATAAGTGAAAAAAAATGTCAACCAGAATAAAAACGCCCAATCTTGATGACATTTGGGTGAAATGGAAGGAGAAAGCTGCAAGAACAGATCGAAAAAAGATGGAAAAACAATTTGGAACCAAAGGAGCAGTTTTTTCTTTAGATGCTATAAGTGCAGCAGAATATGTTAAAGATACAATGAAAGAAGCAGCAATATATTTTGCTGTTAAAAAATCACTTGGACCTGCACCAACAGGGAAAGAAGAAAACTTAGTTACAGCTCCAAGAGTAGGAAGAGAACAATATTATTCCTTTAAAGGTGCTGGTAAAATTAATAAGGAAAATTGGAAAGGTAATGAAAAAGTCCCTCATTTTGAGTCAATTCAAGCTGTTCCTTGCAAAAATTGCAAAGGAAAAGGATATCTCGAAGATAAATGTAAAACATGTAAAGGAACGGGAAAAATCGAGGAAATTTTTACAGTTTTAGTTGGTGAAGAACAAAAAAAAGAAAAAAAACCCTTTTCCTACCCTTGTGGTGCGTGTTATGGAACGGGTAACAGAACAGAACCATGCAAGGAGTGTGGAGGCCATAAGAATATGTATAAATATGAAATTCTTCCAGTTCCTTTTCAATCTGTTGTAACTGGAATCCCAATTTTACATAGTAGTGCTCAAACAAGATATGAAAAAGAAATCGGCGAAGACCTTCATAAAATAATTGAAGATGTTGAAGGAATAAAATTCAGTGATTTTAAAGAACTAGAGTCTAAAACAGAAGCATCTTTAGGGTATATGAATAAAAATATCAGTAAGACTATAGGAGCCGCGAAGACTGATTATAGAAAACATGAAAAGGATAAAGATGCCCAAATCACATCCCAGATTTATCTCTTTCCGATGATACAAATGATGGCGATTACCAAGCGAGGAACGAAGTTTGAAATCTACAGTCTTGGCTCAGGAAATAAATTTATGGTTTATTCTAATTTTTAATTCCTATTTTTTTTTTAAAGTTAATTTCTTAATTTTGTATTAAATAACGATCTTTTCTCCTAATTTAGCTCCTAATCTAAACATTTAAATATAAGATAAGATAAACATAAGTTGAAACTTACATATAGGTTCAAACTTATATATATGAAGTGAAAAATAGTGATAGAAGAAAGTAAAATAGTGAAAGAAAAAAGGTCTTTTAATCACGAAAGTCTTTTTGGTTATTATATACCCGATAATGCATTTTTAATTTCGATGATTGGTATTTTTACAGCTTTAAATTTTGTTGTAACATATTGGATTCAGATTCCTATTCCTGCTACTGGAGGTTACATTAATATTGGAGATGTTGCCGTAATGTTCACGGCCCTTTTATTTGGACCCATTATAGGGGGTATTGCAGGTGGCGTAGGACCCATGCTAGCAGACATTTTTTCACCGTGGATAATTTATGCTCCTGCTACTCTACTTATTAAAGGCATCGAGGGATTTTTAATTGGATTTATTGCAAATCCCAAAGATTGTGAAGGGAGAGTTTCTTATCATGATATAATTGCAGTTTTAACTGGTGGAATTTTAATTCCTTTGGGATATTTTATTTATGAAGCATTTATACTTCAGTTAGGAATTGCCGTAGCATTGGTCGAGATGCCTGGTAACTTTTTTCAATTTGGATTTGCTGCAATAGGTTCAATTTTACTTATAGCTGCTTCAAGAAAAAACATAATTGAAGCTCTACCACAGATATTTAATAAAGTATTTATTCAAATAGATAAAGGAAACAATGAATAAGGTATACTTTAAAGTAGTGTAATCAAAACATCAAGAACATCCAAGACTTTTTTACCACTTTCAGTAATATAATATAACACATTTTTTCCTTCTTTTTTTCGAGAAATCAATCCTTTAGATTCTAATTCTTTCAAGTGCTGATATATTGCTGCTAAACTTATAGTTCCCATAATTTCTTGAATTTTAGTACCACTAATTCCCTTAATACTCGTTAATGAAATTTGCGATAAAATTTTCAGTTTTGTAATAATAATTGATCCTTTGCCCGTTGTTTTTGTTTGAGAGGAGATAGCTTCTAACACATATGGTGCTTTTAGTCCACTTCCTGTAATTAAGCATACAATCTTTTCATTAACTCCAAAAGTATTTTTTTGATTTAAGGTTTGCAATCCCGCTACTGTTAAAGCAGAAGCGGGCTCAGCAAAAATTCCCTCATATCGTATAAGCTTATCAATTGAATTCAAAATATTATCTTCGGGAATAGTTATAACAGTACCTTCACTCTCTCTTATGCATCTAATAGCTAAATCTTTATAAATAGGTTTTTTTACTAATATTCCTAAAGCAAGAGATTTATCCAATCTTTTGCTTATTGGGTTAATGTTATCTTCTTTAAGAAATTCATCTACAATGGGAGATAATATTTGAGACTGTATACCTACTAATTTTGGAATGTTATTTATGACATTAGCATCCCGAAGTTCATGAAATCCTTTCCATAAACTTACTAATAATTCTCCACTTCCCATGGGGATTAAAATCCAACTTGGATCTTCAATCTGTTTAATTATTTCATAAGCAATGGTTTTCTGGGCTTCAAGAGTAAGTGGATTTAAATCGGGAGTACCTTGATAGAAATCTGTAATATTCTCCCGTATTAACAGTTCTTCAATAGCATCATCAACAGTTTCTCCAATTACTTCTAATTCGGAGTTATAAGCGATTATTTGGGCTTTTTTACCTACATCAATTATTCTTGGAATGATATTCAAACAACCCATTCCTTCAACAGAAGTATAGGCTGCTAATGAGGCACCTTGATTACCATTTGAAGCACAGATAATCTTTTTATAATCCCAACTTCTCGCATGGGAAGTTAATAATGCCGCAGCACGATCCTTGAAAGAATTTGTAGGATTTTGAGTTTCGTCTTTAAAAAATAAACATTTTAATCCTAATTTTTCTCCAAATCTTTTTGATTTTCTACATGGGCTACCTCCTTCCCCTAATGAAACAATAAAATTATCCTCTATCTGAGGAAGTGCAAATTTATAATCCCAAAATTTATTGATAGCTTCAGCTTTAGAGAACTTCTGTTTAAAATTTTCTAAATTTACGTCAAACCATAATAATCCTTTACATTCAGGACATTTATGTTGAATAGAGGTAAATTCAAATTTTTTTTTGCATTCTATACAAGTTAGAGTTAGTGATTTTTTAATAATGAAATAACCTCTAAGACAAATATTAATTTTGATTTATTAATTAATTGGGTTTTTTTATTATTAATTTCTTTTGACAACCTTTTTTCTTTTGCGAGATAATTTAATAGAGATTAATTTATATGATTATATGTAAAAATTTACGATGAATCGTAAAACTTTTTTATAATAATAAAAAAATTAAAAAAATAATTCAAATTCTATTTGAAGTGATAATAAATTCTTCTATGGATTATATTATTTAGTGTTTTAGGGAGTATTGGAGTTATAGCCTTAGCTTTTATTTTTCTTAATTTAACTAAAAATGGTATTGAATTAGCAAAAGAATTGAACCGACATAGTAGGCTTCTCGAAATTCTGTTATATAATGAATTAGGACTCCATCCAACTAAAGCTCACAATGAAAGTAAAAAATTTAGCTTACTTTTTTCATGTGAAACAATAAATAAAATCTATGAAAAATATGGCCCTCCCGAAGAATGCCCTTGTGGTGAAAAGATTGTAAATAGTTCAGGGTGTTTTTGTGAAAAATAAATTTACACTAAAATAAATAATTATTTAGCAATTTCATTAGAAGCATAAGCAGTTAGAATCTTTCCATAAAAATAATGGTGACTGCTCATATTTGATTTACTCGTATGAATAATCTGACATTCATAGCTTAAGATACAATCTTTTATTGTAGGTACTTTTGTTTTTTTTCCCGGAATGGTTTCCAATCCTGCTTGTTTGAATTTGTTAGTATTTCTACCCGAATAAGAACCCGCAATATCTACTACCTCATAATTATTCTCTGAGGGTATATTTATAGTAAATTCATTTACTCCCTCTGTGAGTAATTGATAAGTATATCGGCTATAAGCGACCTGTGCTCTAATAACAGGGTTACCATTTAATTCTTCAATAGTCTTCCAATCTAAAGCCATAACATTGAGGTTTCCATTTCTTTCCATTGAGACCATTAACGCTGTATTTCTCTTAAAATACTCAATATAATCATACGGTCCAATTTCTTTTCTATTATTTGACATATTTTTATAAAATCAATTTTTAGTTTTAATAAAATTATTTGAAAAAGTTTAAAAATTAAGGAAGCCCCGCACCGGGTATATCTACTTTCACATATTCTATTCGTCCGTTTATCCTTTCATGGGTTGAGGTGGCAATAAAAAGAATATCACGATCAGATCCACCAAGCATACATGCATAAGCATCTGTTTCAACTTTTATTTTATGAGTAATTTTACCCCCTTCAATAACACGTACAACCCTATGTCTACCTGGGGCAGCCAACCAAATCCCACCTTCACTATCTAAACAAATACCATCAGGAGCAAGTGATTTGAGGTTAGCCCATATTCGACGCTCTATAAGAGAACCATCTTTCATAATATCAAATGCTGTAAGACGAGCAGCGAATGTTTCTCCAACAATCAGAGTATTATCATCTGGTGTAATAACAACTCCATTTGGAAAAGCTATATTATCAGCAACAACTCTGGCATCTCCATTAGAGTCTACAAGAACAATTTCTGCAGGTTTGAATGGTTTAGTATTAAAATAATCAAAACCAAAATTCCCAACATAAGCTCTTCCTTTTTTATCCACAACCATGTCATTACAATAAAATGTTGCCAGACCACTTAAATCTGCATGTTCTGTTATTCCTTCGGGATCAAGACGAAGTAAAGTACAATTTTCCATTGAAACTATTAAAAGTCTGTCATTTGGAAGCCAACCTAAACCAGAAGGACGATTCGGTATCTCTACTATTGTTTCCGTATTTCCATTAAGATCCAAAGTCATTACCTTATGGTTATCCATATCAGAAAACCATAATTTATCATTATGCCATCGCGGGCTTTCTGGAAATAACAAACCTTCTAGAAGCACTCTTGTTTCTAAAAATACCATGTCTTACACACTTTTTTAACTTCGAAATTTTATTTATGGTTTAAATTTTTCATCATGAATGACTTTGTCTATTGCGTTTAAACATGCATCTTCCCAATCATCATCAGGATCAATACTTTCACAACATTCAGGACACCAATCATCAGAATAGCCCTCATCAAACTCATCCGCTTCCATGTCACCATTTAGGATGGTTCCACAGTAGAAACATACACCATCATCGTATCTATCCAATATTTCTGAAATCAATTGAATTTTTTTTTTTGAATTCATTTTCTTAAAGTAAAATTTTATTAGGAAATATTATAAAATAAGAAAAAAAATAATTTAAGTGTTTATTGAATTAATCTCTAAATTATATATGAATTAGCTTCTTTTAGCCTTTTTTCCGCATCTTTAACGATATCATCAATAATATATTGAACAGATTCTATCGAATTAATTATACCTATACTTTGACCTAAAAGAACTGCTCCATCATTAATATTGCCATCATAAGTTATTTCATAAAATTTCTGATCTTCTAATGCCATAGCAGGAGTTATCTGTGCTTCCATTGCTAACTTCTCTTCCTTACTTGAAACAACTCCATGGTGTAAAGAATAATTGTTTTTCCAAAGTCTTATTGGGCCTAATACCCCTGTTACATATATTGTATCACTTGCTTTCGCAGATGGCACAATGTTTTTATAATTCTTATGAAATTCACTCTCTTTTGACGCGATAAATCTTGACCCCATAGCAATTGCTCCTGCTCCCATTGTTAATGCTGAAGCTAAACCTTCTCCACTTGCAAATCCTCCACATGCTATAAACGGTAGATCTGGATACTTTCGCTTAACTTGTTGAAGAAGCACTAATGTGCTAATTTTTTCGTAAGACTGATGACCTCCACCTTCGTATCCTGTCAATACAACCCCATCAACTCCCGCGTCAATACACTTTCCAGCTAGCCATAATGCTGGAGCAACATGAAAATGTTTAATATTAGAACCACTTTCTCTTAATCTTTGAAATGATTTTGTTTTTGGTAATTGTTTAGCTGACCCTGCACTTGTTACTGCGTAAACACATTGTTCTTTTATTTTCGGATTATCCATAATAAATCTTGAAATCCCACGACAGAGTCCTGGAGCATCTAGTTGTAATCGTGATGTTCTTATATTAAAACCAAATGGTTTATCAGTATGTTCGATTACAAACTCCATATCTTTCTTCATTTCTTCTAAACTATTTTTTCCGAATAGATTGGTATGACTTAAAACTCCCAATCCTCCTGCTTCGGAAACAGCAACAGTTAATTCTTTAGTGTAAAATGGGCCCATAGGAGCTGCAATAATTGGATGCTTAATTCCGAGCATTTCAGTTATGTTTGTTTTTAACCCCATTTATTTTAACAACTTTTTACTTGTTTTAATATTTATAATAAGATTATAATAGTGATAGTGAGAAATAAGAAAAGAATATAAATCTTTTATTACTTAAAAAACGATTAATTAGATAGTATTCTCTTTAAAGAAATGCTTTTTTATTTTTTAAAATAATTAGAATCGAGACTGTAAAGTTTTCAACATTGTTTTTCTAAATATATTTAAATATAAGTTTCTTTTTGTTTTTATAAATTAAATAATCAAAGATATTCATAAACCAGTAACTTATTGATGAAAAATTTTGAATCTCTTTTCTAGGCGATTACTGCGTTGGAAGGAACTGTTAATTTAAAATTGGTCTTGTTAGGAGAAGCTAGTGTAGGGAAAACTTCAATTATTAACACATATTTAGGGAGAGAGTTTCCAGAACAATATTTACCAACAATTGGGAATGAAACTGCTAAAAAAGAGTATAATATAAAAGAAACAGAAAAAACTATAAGCATTACGGTTTGGGATGCTGGAGGTCAACGAGCATTTAACCCTTTTAATCCAAAATTATATACCAATATTGATGGAGCTCTTTTAGTCTTCGATCTCACAAAACCAAAAGAAACATTTATGAATTTAAAAAAAGAGTATTTAGAAAACATAAACCGTTATTCTGAAGAAATTGTTACACTTTTAGTCGGAAATAAAATAGATTTACTATCAAGTAATAAAATGCTTATTACAACCTTAAAAGAGCTTCTGACTAAAAGAGATCATGTATATTTAGTTTCAGCTAAAACGGGTGTAGGGGTTGATCAATGTTTTGAATTATTAATCTATACTTTTTTAAGAAAATCAGAGTTACTGAATCCCGATCTCGTTCCTAGCGAAACATCTAAAGCATTTCTTAATTTAATTGGAAAAAGTGAAGAACAGTTAAAAGATCAATTGTTAAATTTATCGAACATTGATTCAGTTTTAGAAAAGGTAAAAAAAGAACCACAAGTTAAAAAAGAAAGCATTGTTGAGAAAGAAATCAATGAATTGAAATATTATGATTTCTTGAGACAAGAATTAGAAAAAAATGAAACTCAAAAAAATGAAGTTATGGATCAGTTTTTAATTAATATTTCGGAACTAGATAAAACAATCAAACGTATTCAAAAATCGCATGCTAAATCAGTTAAAGATTTAATCGACAACTTATTAAATCTTTTAACGATCACTAAGAAAGATTTTGATGTAAGTAAAGATTTAATTTTAAAACTAAATAGAGAAGAGTTTGAATTAGTAAAAATATTATCTAAGGTTAAAGAAGAACAATCTATACAACATGAATAGAAGTTTTAGCTAGAAAAATTGGATAATCACAATAAAAATGTAAAAATAATGAATAAAATGTCAGAAGAAATTAATGTTAAAGATTATCAGAAATTAAAGGAACAAGTTAATAAACTTGATCAGCTATTGAATGAGCAAACTAAAAAGTCTCCACAAAAAACAAGTGATCGAGTCAATAATCTTGAAAAAAAAATATTAGAACAAATAAATAATTTAAATCGAACTCTAAATGATAATATTAACAACCTCGAGAAAAAATTAACTGAACAGAGCAATAAATTAGAACAGAGAACGAAAGTACAGTTCACACAATTGGATCTGAAAGTGGATAAGCAAGGAACTTTAACTAATAAGAAAATTGAAGATTTAGCAGATATGTTTGAAGGGGGATTAAAAGAAAAATACACTGCTCTTTATCAGAAGTTAGATGAAACCTTTAAAAAGCTGAAATTAGAAGTAGAAGAAAAATTTAATGCAGTTAATACGCAATTAAGTAAATATGTCGATAATTTTGAAAATGAAATAAAAATTCTTAAAGATAATATAAAAACACTGAACAATGATTACTCAAATAAGTTAAATGTCTTTAAAGAAGAGTTTGATACCAAAGAGGATGTTCTGAGAGATATTTTTAAAAAATTCAATGAAGAAAATATAGAATATCAAAACAACCTGAAACCTATATTAGAGGATCTTAAAAGCGAACAAGATTTAGTTAAAATAACTGTGGATGTACTTAAAAAACAGATATATGAAAGTGTAAAAGAGTGGATTGATGAAGAAATAAAACTAGCGTGTAAAAACAAAGAAAAAGAAATTCTCATGAATATTTGGATTGATGAAATGAAAGAGATCATTGATAATTTAGATAAATTGAGAGAATTACATCCTAAAGAATTAAAACTTCATATTAATGAAATTTCAAGCACTATAGAATCCTTTAAACAGAAATTTATTAAATAATTTTTATTTGATAATTTCTTTTACAGAAAATCTTTTTTTAAAAATAATTTAATTAGATAAAAGTCCAATGGTAAGAATGTGTCCAGATATTATTTCTCTTGGTGAATTATTAGTAGAAATCATGCGTGAAGAAAAAGATACTCCGCATGGAAAACTTGGTGCGATATATAGGGGACCATTCCCTAGTGGGGCTCCAGCAATATATATTGATACAGCAGCTCGTATGGGAAAGAATTTCAAATTTACAGCGGGATTTATTGGAACAATAGGAAATGATGAATTTGGGTCATGCATAATTCAAAAATTTAAGACTGATGAAATTGATATTTCCCAAATAAGAATCAGTGAAGATTTCACAACTGGAATAGCATTTAATCAATATAATTCTGATGGCTCTCGCAAATTTATTTTTGCTAAAGGTGCTGCTGGTGAAACCTCTCCAGATGATATTAAAGCAGAATTCTTCAAGAACATAAAAAATCTTCATATTATGGGAAGTGCCCTTTCCATAAGTTATAACTCTCGAGATGCATGTTATAAAGCAATTAAAATTGCAAAAGAATCTAATCCAGATGTCATTATCACATTTGATCCAAATCTTAGACCAGAAATGTTAGGGATCGAAAATATTTTAGAAATAAGTAAACCAGTGTTAGAAACTACTCAAATTTTACTCCCAAGTGGAGAAGAAGCTGAGATGTTAGCTGGAGTAAATGGATCAAAAAAAGCATGTCAAAAACTACTTGAAATGGGACCAGAAATTATCGTGTTAAAACAAGGAAAAGAAGGGTGTACTATTTTTACTTCTGATGAAAGTAATGGTAAAAAAGTAAAAGGATTTAAAGTAGATGAAAGAGATCCCACTGGAGCAGGAGATTCTTTTGGAGGGGCTTTTATCATTGGATACTTAGCAGGTTGGGATATGGAAAAAATCGCAACTTTTGCAAATGCAGTAGGAGCCCTTAAAGTAGAATCTTTTGGTCCTATGGCTAATACTTCATACGAAAATGTTATTAAATTCATGAAAAAGATTGATTGATAAATATGTCAATTAGTTCTGCTAAATCAATTCAAGAGAGAACGTTAGATTTTTGTAAAACAATAGGAAATTGGCAAATCAATACCACATTTTTCGACCAAATTAATGTTCTACTTAATAAAGAGTATGATATGATTCCAGAGAAAGAACGAATTGGCAAGGGAATTAAATTTATATCTAACCATGTCGCTAAAGGTGTGTTTCAAAACTTAATTAATAAGAAAAGAACCAACATAGGATTTATTATTGAGCTTGTAGAGAATATATTTGATTATGGAGAAAATATAGATAGTAATATACTCCAGCTTTATGCTCTCCATATTATTGCAGAATTTATAACATCATTTCCTGAAGAATTTGAAAAAATGATACCATTAATAGAAGTATACGCATGTCATAGAAATTGGATAGTTAGAGAGACAATTGTGGATGCAATTTTAGTAGGTTTAAAAAAAACTCCAAACAAAACCCTTGAATTATTATCCAATTGGGCTGAAAGTAGCAATGAAAATCTCAGAAGACTTGTTTCAGAAAGCCTTAGACCTCACGTGTCCGTAAAATGGCTTAGAGATCCTACAAAAAATGATAAAATTATAGAACTTCTCACAATTTTAAGAAAAGATCCTTCTATTTATGTAAGAAAATCAGTAGGGAATAATCTTAAAGATCTATCAAAATATATGCCCGAGAAGATCTTGGGTTTAATGGAATCCTGGATTAATAAAGCACAAATCAAAGTTCATGCTGAAATTTCTACTGAAATTGGGCTAAGCATAGAAAAAAAAAGATTAATTTGGACTGTGAAGCATGCAATGAGATGGTTGAAAAATAAAAATCCCGAATTCCACCCTTTTCTTGAAAAAATTTTAGGAAAAAACTATGTACTATATTTTGATGAAAAGCGAAATAGGTTAGCAAAACCTATAAATTAAAATGAAATTAAGCGGGGTTAGTGTGCCTGTTCAAATGCGAATCATAGATAAAGTATTACCGATATCATTCAATCCGGTCAAAAGACACATAAACCCCATAAATATTTGTTTCTCGATTTAGAATAATCCAATTTACTACTTAAAACATAATCATATATAAATTTATTCATTAATTTTATCCTATTGCCTAAATATAGACAAGAAAAAATCAACATTTAAATATCTGAATAAGTATTTTAACATAAGAAACTTATTAGATGTGTATATCTATAATGATCGATTATTTAAATCGAGATATATTTTACCAAAAATTTTGCATTTGCAAAAACTAATTAAATTTACATATTCTAATTCTATATGAGGTATTAATTATCATAATCCAACAATTATAAAATGACAGACGAATTTAAAGGAGAAGAAAAGGAAGGCAAGTCGGAAAGGGAAACGGACAGAGTTGATAAGGAATTTTTATCTAAAGCTAAAAACTCAAGAGATATGATAGATAAAAAATTAAGAACATTTGAAAATAGCATTGAAGATATATCAGAGACCATAACAAATGGAGAAGCAGTAGAAAAGAAAGAGACTGAGACGAAAGCTATCGAAGAAATTAGCGAAGAGATAAAAGAAGCTCAAGAAAAACTTAATTCTATTACTAAAAAGGTAGATGACAAAGAGGAATATCTTAGTGCGATAGAAGATACAATAAAACAGCTTGAGGAAAAATATAATAGTAAAACTGATGAGATGAATAATTTAGAGGAAAGACTAAGCATTACTACAGAAAGTAAAGAGAATTTAGAACAAGAATATATGGAACTTTTGAAAAATAATGAACAATTAGTAAAACAGTATGAAACAAGACAAGTAGATTTAATTGTACTTACAGATTCAATAAAAGAAAAGGTTACTACTCAAGATGAACTTCGCACTAAATTATCTAAAATGAATCAAGAGATTCAAACAGGTGAAGACTTACTTGAAAAGCAAAGAGAAGAAGCGGAAGCAATAGAAAAGAAATTAAAGAGTCAACGAGCTGAAAATGAGACTTTGCGAGTCTCTATTAGCAAGAATAAAATTGAATTAGAACATTCGAATTCTGAAATTGAAGCAAAAGAAGAAGAAAAAAATCTGCTTACTGAACAAATTGATAAAAAAGAAAGAAGAATTAAAGAAATTGAATCAAGACTCGAAGAATACAAAGAAGGTTTTCCTGAAATGGAAAAACAAAGAGAAACATATGAGGAACTTCTTGCTAAATATAAAATACAGTTAGCTGATAAACAACAACAAATGATAGAGATTGAATCCCGTATACAAGAACTTAATGGCACAGCTAATTCTTTGATTGAACAAATCATTTCAAAGGAAAATTTAATCGAAGCTAATGAAAAACGAGTAGCTGAATTAAAAAAAGGCATTGAAACATCAAATACTGAATATATTGAACGAGAGAAGCGCTTAGAAGCATTAACAGAAAAATTAAAACGTCTGGAAACTGATCAAGAGAAATTAAGTAAAGCAAAAGAAGCAATTGAAAGCAGTACCAATGATTCTAGAGCAATCTTGCAAAAACTAAAAATAGAATTAGAAAGTCAAGAGAAAGAGATTAGAGATAAGGAAAGCAGAATTCATAGATTAGAAGTTTTATCAGCTATTTATCGTGCTTCTAAATTTTTTGGAGGTATCTTAATTGGTGTTGGTATTTTTTTCATAATATGGGCTATGGGTGTATTTTTTAATATCATTGATCTAGGTAATTTAAATAACTACTTAATGAGTTTATTCTTATTAATTGGTGCTATAGTATCTATTATTTCAGGTATATTTCATTTAGAAAAATCGTAATATATTAAATTCATATCATAATATTGTAATTTTTAATTTGAACATTAATTAAATGAGATAAATTTGACTGAAAAAGAGCAAAAAAGAATTCTTCCAACACGAACTATTGGATTATGGGCAGGTGTTTTATATGGGATTGGTTGTGGAATTGGAGGATCAATATTTATCTTATTAGGATCAGCAATAAATGACGCGGGATCTGGTGTATTAATTAGTCTATCTCTTGGAGGAATTTTGATATTTTTTACTGCTTTAAATTCTAGTGAACTATCAACTAGTTTGCCTATTTCTGGTGGTGCATATAATTTCAGTAAAGAAGCATTAGGAGGATTCCTTGCTTTTATAATTGGCTTTTTTCTATGGATTGCTAATATAGCATCATTTTCATTTTCAGCTCAAGCTTTAGCAATCGTTATTCAAGAATTTTTTAATTTACCCTTTTATATACCCTTTATTCTATTAATAGCAATTGTATCAATATTGTTCATCGCGATTGTGGTATTCAGAACCCAAAAATTAGCACTAAGGACCTTAATTACTTTGACAATAATTCAATTGATAATTTTTGGTATATTTATTTTTGCAGGTTTAATTATTGCGCCAAATATTAATTTACCAAGTTATAATCCAAGTTTTTTACATTCAGATTTAGATTTTTTTAGGATTATTTTTGTTTTTGCATCTACCTTCATTTTTTTTGCAAGTATTATCTCAAACTTGGCATACTTAAATGCAGACTTAAAAAATCCCTCGAGAAGTATTCCTAAAGTTAATATTCTCGCAATTATGATAACATTGAGCATATATCTTTTAACCACTTTTACTGTACTGATTAATCTTGGAAATAAACAATCAGAGTTAGGTAAATCCTCTATTTTATTAACATTAATAAGTGGTGATATAATGGGTTTTCCAGGATATTTGCTTATGGGTATAGCCGCTATAATTTCGACATTTATTATGATGAATGCTGCTTTAGGTTCTGCGATAGCAGTCTTTAGTGCTCTTGCTAGGGATCATTATGTATCGCAGAAATTTTTAAAAGTAAATAAAAAAACAAATGTACAACCTTATATTTTAATCCTAACGTCTTTAATTACAATTTCATTTACTATATTAGCTTTAACATTCGCTAATATTGGATTTTCTGCCAACATTACTACATTTATTTATTTCATAGGATTAGCATTTATAAACTTTGCCGCAGTTAATCTACGACGTAAGAGAAAAGAACTTGATAGACCTTTTAAAGCTCCATTTTATCCCTATTTACCAGTGATCGTTATGTCTTTCTATCTAATACTTGCTTTATTCTTAGATATAAGTGCAATCTTCTTAGGATTAATTATTTTAAGTATTGGAATAACATATTACTTACTTACAATTGCAGATCGTCATTCAATCATTCTAACCCTAGCTGGATTAAAATTTTTTGCTATAATTTTAGTTGGAATCTTTATTTGGGTATTAAATAATTTAAGCGTTCTAAATTCACCAATACCTGGAATTGCTGCTGTTTTTTCATTTATCTTATTACGCATTTTAATTGTTATTTGTTTTTTTATAATTGGCACTATTTTCTTTGATGTTATTCCATTAAAACAAGTAGTATATTTTTTTATCAAAAAGATCAATAAAGATGAAGTAGCCATAGATATAGGAATTGGACGAATCATCGAACTCAAAAAAGTTAAAGCAAAATCTATTTATTATGCGAATATCATTATTGGCATTATTCAAATTATTTCTGCAATTTTCATTTTTGCTTTAGTCTCCTTATTTGTATATGAGATAATTTCAATTGATAGTATTACTATTGGTAGTACGGTTATAGCTCAAGCAACTGGAGAATATTTATTTCTATCTCTTTTGGTCTTTCTTGGTGCGACATTATTGTTTAGTGGACCCTTTAATTTATACATTAATAAAGAAACAAAGACATTGGGAATATAATCTGTTCCTTTTTATCTATAAGAAAAATGCAATTTCCAAAAATTAATCTCCATATTCATTCGAATTATTCTGATGGAAAACAAACAATTAAACGAATTATAGAAAAAGCAATTGAGCTAGAATTAGATTATATTGCTATAACAGATCATTTTACTAACTCTTGGAAAGCGTGGGTATCGACTCTGAAGAATTCTGACATAATTTCGACTTATCTAGACGAAATTTCAAGTTGTCAGGAATATTTATCAGCAAATAATAAACAATTAACTCTTCTAAAAGGCATAGAAGTAGATCTTTCTAGCTCTATGCAATTTATACAAAAGTATATTCAAGCAGATAAATTTGATCTGATTTTGTTTGAGTATCTTCAAAGCCCTGAGTCAATCGCTTTTATTGAAAATTTAATTTATTATTGGAAATTAACAAATTTAGATAAATTCGCAATATTTGGCTTAGCACATTTCGATCCTTCTTATTTCATTATGGGAAACCTTGATACTTTAATGTTATTTCTCATAAAACATAACATTTATTTTGAATTTAACTCAAGCTATCCTTCATTTTATTCTCCTAAATATGAACGATTTTTTGAAAAATTAAGAGAATATGAAATTCCTGTTGCAATTGGATGTGATTCTCATGACCTAAGAACTCTGGATAATATTGATGAACCTTTTGAGATGATAAAGTATTATAACCTTGAAAGAAACTTCGAAATTCTCATAAATTTATTAGATATAAAAAATCATAAAAAAAACTAATTTTCAAAATAAATTTATAATCATTTGTTTTTTACTTGGAACTGTTCAGAAACAATTTTTATTTAAATAATTAAGATAATATTTAAATGCTTTTTCAAATGCAATGTCAATAATAATCTCACCTGTAGATTTGGGATCTTCTAACATTCTTTTTAAAATATTTCTCCCAAAGTAAAATATCTCCTTAATCGCATTTAACCTTATCCCAATTGGCATTTCTGCTATTTTAGCTATAGTTTTATTATTCTTTAGTTGCCAATCTCTTAATGCATTCCAAACGATACCTCTAATAGCAGATTTAGGAATTTTTATGATAAGATATAAAAATGTGGATATTTCATCAATAAATTTGGATTGATATACCGTACATTCAATATTTTCATAATCTTTTTCAGTATGCTTTAAAGCTTCCATATCAAAATTAATAGTATATGATAAAATATTCCTCAACCTCTGTTATACCAATTAAAATATCAAATAAGTTCTATTTAAACTTTAATTAAAACAAAAATTTATAAGGCGTTATATTAACTGCTCAATTTATTTAAATACAATCTCTATCGATCAATCCTTTAAAAAAATCTATATAAAATACTCTTTTTTTTAGTATCAAAAAAAAAAAGATTTTAATATTTTACAGTAGAAAAATATTAACATGAGAGATAATAAAAAAGTAAGCAGAAAGTTTTTCTCCTATTTTAAATATATGATTTTTATCTTAATATTTGTTGAAATACTTGATACGTATACAACAAATAATCTAAATGTTGTAGTTTCCGAAATATCTGGAGAATTTTTTCCAGATTTATCCTCGAATGCAGCAATCTCAATTTTTCAAATTTTTGTAGCTATAGGAACATTGGGAATGTATTTAGTATTTTTAAATCAGTATTTAGCTGATAGAGTAGGAAGAAAATTACTCTTAGTCTTTACTGTCTTTGGAATGGGATTTGCTTCCTTACTAATTAATTTCTCAACTAACATAATCACGTATACTATTTTTTTGTTTTTATTGTATTTTTTCTTCAATTCAGATATATGGGTAATATATATTAATGAAGAGAGCCCTTCTGATAAAAGAGCTTTTTATACAAACTTAGTTCTGATTGGAGGAGTTGTGGGGGCGTTATTAATACCGGCATTTCATGATATTATTATAAATTGGAGAGGTATGACATATTTCTCAATATTATTAGGGATTCCATTAAGCATAATCATCTTCTTTACTTTTAAAGAAACTTCAAAGTATCTAGAAATAAAGGAAGATAACTCCTTATTAACACAAAAACCAAAAACGTTTAAAGAAAATATAAAGAAAATCTTTAAATCTTCTCGAAGAAAGGAATTTATCGTAATTCTTATTATAAGTTTGATAATAGGTCTGAATAATCTCTTCATTTTAGTGGGAGAGGATTTTTTATCTGATAATTTTACTAAGGAAGATGTTGATACAGTTATCTGGGTGATGGGAATTGCATCTATAATAGGATATCTTATTACTGGAGTAACTGCTGATAGAATTGGAAGAAGACCCTTATGCTATCTCTATTCTATTCTATTTCCTATCTCTATTTTTATTATTGTTCTTGGAGTTAATTTTTCGGAAGGTGCTTTAACAATGATTATGATTGGAGCAGGATTAGCAAATTTATCATATTGGGGACTTCGTGTTTTAATTAGTATTATAGCATTAGAAATTATACCTACTCAATCAAGAGGGACTGGAGTGGGATTAAAAACATTAACAAGTTCAGTTGGTATAACAGTAGGACTTATATTAAGTAGCATAATTACATTCACTCAAGGATTAGAACTGTCTTTTTTCATCTTTAGTTTATTATTCATTGGTGTCTTTTTCTTAGTTTTAGTATTTTTAAAGGAAACTAAAGGTGTGAATTTAAGCGATATTGAATAAGTATTACAAAAATCTTTTTAAAGTCTATTATTTTTATGTTTTTTAAAGATTTTGAAGAAAAAATTGATTTAGCTGCTAAATGAATAGCTGAATCAGAACGATTAGTAATTTTTACTGGTGCAAGAATTTCTACTGGGAGCGGATTATCTGATTATAGAGGCCCAGATGGCGTTTGGACTAGACAGGATAAAGGACTTTCTCCTCCAAAGAGCCCTCCTTGGGATCAAGTGAAACCTAATCCTAATTATTCATTGCAGTATTTTTCCTAGTTCTCATATTTCTAAAAGAAACTAAAGGTGTAGATTTAAGTAAGATTGAATAGTTAATTTATATCTAATAATAAAAATAATTCTTTTGAAGAAACAAATTTATTTATAATACCATTTCATTAAATTATTTTAGATTTTTAAGTTCAATAATGATAATTAATGTATCGGTTTAAAGTGATATTAGCTGGAGATAAAAATGTAGGAAAGAGTTCTCTTATTTCTCGCTTTTGTGATAATAATTTTGATGAACGTATAAAAGAAACTATAGGTGTTGCATTTAAAAGAAAAAAAGTTATTGTAATGGATAACAACAGTGAAGTTGCTTTAGATTTAAATATATGGGATTTTGGAGGAGAGGAAAAATATCGTACATTATTTCCTCCGTATGCTAATGGTGCAGCTGCAGCATTGATTTTATTTGATACTACAAATGAAAAATCTCTAGATGGTATAGCAAATTGGGTAAAAATTATCGAAGACAATTCTATGCCAAATGTGGTAAAATTATTAATTGCCACTAAAATCGATTTAAAGGAAAAAAGAGAAGTATCTATAAAAAAAGCAATGGAATATTGTAATAATTATGATTGGTGCAAGGAAATTGTTAAAACTTCATCAAAATCGGGAGAAAATGTTGAAGAAACATTCTTAACCGTTGCTAAGAATTTATTGAAAAGAAATTTGCAGAAATGTGAAGCTTGTGGGGCATTTTTTAGCATAAAATTGAAATTCTGTACTATTTGCGGCAAAAAAAATTAAATGGATGTAAGTCCTATTTAAAAATTTTATAAATCTTCTTCTTCTCTATTATAAAGAGAAGGGGGTATTTTTACTTTTTCTAAGGGTCTAGTTTTAATCCTATCAATAAAAGTTTCTAGTTCCATTTTAGCATTAGTTATAGAAGATTCTATTTCCTTATTTACTAATTCTTCTCCAATGAGATAATTTCCATGACCTGGATAAAAACTATCTATTTTAAGAGTATTTAATATTTGAAGCGAATTGATATACTCTGAAATTGAACCGGATTCATAAATATTCGTAATTCTTCCTTTAAATAATGTATCTCCTGAAAATAAATAATGTTTAAATGGTTCATAAAGACATATACATCCAGATGTATGGCCTGGTGTTTCAATTACTTTTAATATGGTATTTCCTAAATCTATTATATTTCTATCTTCAAACCAAATGTTTATAGTTAAATTTGTTAAATCTACTCCCCATTTCTTTCCTTTAGTTATCAACTCATCACTATACTGGATTTTTACTGCTGCCCACCTATGTGCTGCTGTAATACAGTGAAAGTAGGCGTTTGAACTGATATGATCAAAATGTTCATGTGTATTGATAACAAGATTAATTTCTTCTAATTTTAAACCTATTTCTGTAGTAAGTAAATAATTAAAACTATTGAATTTTGTAATAATACCAGTGTCTATAAGTACATTTAATTCATCACCTACTATTAAATAAACATGACAACCAGGTCCTGCAGAGTAAAATTGGTAAACATTAGGAGTTAAATGGTTTAATATATATCCTGATTTACCATATAAATCATCTTCTTTGATTAAATGAGGTTTAAACATATTTTTTTAACCTATTAATTGTAGATTTCAATTTATTTCATTTTTTATTTAAATAACTAATGAAAAGAGTTAAAAAAAGTTTAGATAAAAATACAATTTTCAATCTACAATTTGTCAACATAATTTTAAATAAAATGTAAAATATTTTCTTTTACTTAAAATTATAATTCCTATAACCCCCTTAATTAAAAAGGAGGGCAAAATAAAATGGTTGATATAAGTGATATTAGAAATATTGCAGTTATTGGAGCAGGTGTACAAGGACATAAAATAGCTCAAGTTGCTTTGATGGCTGGGTTTGATAAGGTTATTCTTAATAGTAGAACAATGCAATCGATTGAAAGAGCAGTAGATCAGATAATTAATAGTAAATCTGTAGGTTTAAAATTACTTGAATCTAAGGGGCTTTTGAAAGAAGATCAAACTACTGAAATCCTAATGAGTAAATTGGTTAAAGAAACTGACTTAAAGAAAGCAGTACAAGATGCAGATTTTGTAATTGAAGCTGTACCAGAAATTTTAAAATTAAAACAAGAGATTTTTAAAAAAATGGGAGAATTTTCACCAGATGAAACAATCTTAGTTTCTGATACATCAACAATGAGTATTACAAAAATAGGAGAATCCTCCGGAAGACCCGAGAGAGTAATGGGGATGCATTTTTTTAGCCCAATGGGAAGCACACTAATTGAGATTACAAGAGGAGCCGAAACATCTGATAAAACTATGGATATCGGATATAATATTGCTAAAAGATTACCTTGTGAAATGGGAGAAAGAATGGTTATTAGACTTGAAAAAGAGTCACCTGGATTTGTAGTAAATAGAGTGATAGGTACTGGAGAAGTATATTTCAAATGGGTTATTGAACAAGCTACTAAGCGGGGGATTCCTTATGAGCAGGTTGATGCTGATGTCATTAAATTGATGCCTATGGGTTGTTGTTTAATGTGTGATATCATGGGTATAGATACAGTCTATAATTCAATGAAATATTTTGCTTCAACTTTATCATCTGATTTTGCACCTAGTCCTGTTTTTAAAAATTTAATTGAACAAGGGTGTAAAGGAAAGAAATCTGGTAAAGGATTTTATGACTGGTCCAAAGGTAAACCAATAATAAATAGAAAGAAAAAAGCTGGTCTCATGGATGTTAAAATAGTTGCAGCAATACATTTAAATGAAGGATGCAAGCTTCTTGAAGAAGGAATTGTAGATAATTATGAAATCATTGACGATGCAGTCTCTGCTGGATATCATATCCCAGGTCCGTTCAAAGTAGGAAAAAGATGGTATAAAAGGCTTTCAAAACTATTAGAATCATTCGCTGAAAAAGCTAATTTAGAATATCTTAAACCTTGTGATCTAATGAAATCTGGAGAATTTCGTAAGATGAGTAGATCCAGCTAAAAAGAATTATTGTTTAATATTTAAAAATGAAAATTAATAATTCAGTATCTGTGTTATTTTATCATAATTCCGCTCTCTTTAGTAGAGAATAAAGTATGAATTTAAGTGATATTGAATAAATATTATAAAAATCTTTTTAAACTCTATTTTTTTTATGTTTTTTATGAATTTTGAAGAAAAAATTGATTTAGCTGCTAAATGGATAGCTGAATCAGAGCGATTGGTGGTCTTTACTGGTGCTGGAATTTCTACTGATAGTGGATTACCAGATTATAGAGGCCCAGATGGCGTTTGGACTCGTCGTGATAAGGGATTACCACCCCCTAAGTCAAAAGTTGCATGGGATCAAGTGAAACCGAATCCTAATCATCATGCAATTGTAGAGTTAATGAAAATGGGAAAGCTTAATTATCTAATTTCCCAAAATGTAGATGGATTACATGCTAAATCAGGGATTCCTTTTGATATATTAGCCGAACTTCATGGGAATCAATTTTTCATGAAATGTTTATCATGTAATAAAAAAATGTTATTCGAAGAAGCTAGTTGGGACAAAGATGTATGGGGTCCAGGATATAGAACACATCCAGTTCGAGAAGGTCAGCCAAAATGCCCCTTCTGTGAAGGAAGAATAATTTCGAGTATTGTTAATTTCGGTGATCCATTACCATATGACGAACTCGAAGAATCGATACAACGATCTCAAAATTCTGATGTGTTTTTTGTAATTGGGTCATCCTTAGTAGTTACACCTGCAGCAAATATGCCAGGGATTGCAAAACAAAATGGTGCTAAACTGATTCTTTTAAATAAAGGTGATACTCCTTATGATCACGCAGCAGATATAAGGTTTGATAACTTAATTGAAGAAGTACTCCCACCAATAATGGAAAAGGTAAAAGAAATAGTAAATAAAAATTAATAATTTATTGCTCTGTTTTATTTTTTTTTATTATATGATGTGATATTTTCAATGAGAACAATAGATGAAAGTCAGATAAAAAAGATAAAAGAATTTATTTTTAAAAATGGTAGACTCCTTGAAAGAAAATTATTTTCATCAAATGAATCCAAATGTAAAGAGTTCGTATGCTTTTTTAAAAGAATATAATGTTGAACTGTTTGACGGGCGGATTAGTTAAAGAAATCCTAATATCCAAAGAAGTAAAGAAATCCTAATATCCAAAGAAGTAAAGAAATCCTAAACCTTAATCTACTCATTTCAATACTCCTATCCATTTTAAAAATCTGAAAACAAGAATTCCAATTAGTATAATACATATCAGAATATCTGTAATTGTTAACAAATCGGTGCTTGCTAGTAAAAATATTCCTAATAACCATCCAATGATATAAGAAGTTGCCCAGTGAGGCATTTCTAGAATAAGAATTATTATGCCAACTATGCTTGATATATCAAAGATCCAAATGAAATCTCTTAAATCTGTACTGGCAAAAATGGATATAATTATTGGAGGTATTATTCCCACAACTATTTCCGAGATAGCTGCATCAGCACTTTCATCAAACTTACTAGACATGATTATGAAACACTCTTTAAATTTTATAAAACTGGGATTTTGATAATAATATAAGAAATAGAAGATATTAATGTTATTGAAGTGGAAATGGATTTAAAACTACATAAAAAAGAGAAAAAATCATGAAGCAAAAATTAAACACACTTGATTTAGAATTTTTATTTACATATTATGACGATCTCAGAAGTGATCATTTTGAAGCAAGAACAAAATTTAAGAAATTCATATTATCTCTTAGGATCAAACACTTGAAGAAGATCATAGATAAAGCTGTAAGTAAAGGAGAACCTCTTCCTTATTTATTTATAGTTTTTGTTTAATTTTTAGATTAGATTTTAAAATAAAAAAAAATTTTAACTAAGTCATATTTATATATAAAAATGATTTTCCAGATGCATGAGTTTCGTGCAATAATCCCAACCCTGTGTTTGACATGAGCGAAGAAAAACTAGCAATACATAAAAGAAAAGTAGAAGCGATCTCTGAAATGGTTAGAAATGCGTACGATAACGCGAAGCCGGGGGAATATTTCTCTCTAAAAAAGGCGAGCGTTTCCCACATGGCTCCACAGCCGGATAATCCGATCTATAGTGACAAGCCGATAGACGTGAAGTCACTTACAGACATTATTGAGATAAACACGGATACAAGGACGTGTATTGCAGAAGCAGGGGTTACTTTTGTTAGGCTTGCAAGAGAAACCTTAAAGTATGGGCTCGTACCGCAATGTGTTTCCGAGCTCAAGGGAATCACGATAGGCGGGGTAGTAGCAGGATGTTCAGTTGAATCCATGTCTTTCAAGTATGGGGGATTTTTCGATTCCTGTGAAGAAATAGAGATTGTGACAGGAACAGGTGACATAATGTTATGCACGAAAAGTGATAACCATGAAATATTCGAGATGCTGCACGGGAGTTTCGGCACGATTGCAATCATCACGCTCCTGAAGTTCAGACTCGTTCCAGCAAAAGAGTGCGTCCGCATCGATTACATCCGTTACGAAACTTTTAGTGAATACATGGAAGCTATCAAGCAACACTACGAAAAGCAGGATATAGAAATGATGGACGGGCTTATCTTCTCCGAGAATATGAACGTACTCTGCGTTGCCAGCTTCGTTGATGAGGAGGAAGCTCCTTACAAGAGTAAATATTTCTACGATATTTATTACAAAAGTGCGATGAAAAAAAAACGAGACTTCCTCTTCACCATAGATTATTTTTTCAGGTATGATGCAGATTGCCACTGGTCGATACGGAATGTTGCTGGAGGAATTTTTGAGAATAAAGTAGTCCGGTGGTTAGTAGGGCCCTTTATACTTGGATCGACAAATATTCTTAAGATCAGCGAACGATTGCCATTTTTAACTAAGAATGGGGGAGAACCGGATGTGATTGTTGATGTCTTCATACCAATCACTCACGCGGAAGAATTTTTCAATTGGTACCTGGAGTTATTTGATTACTTCCCGGTTTGGATCGTCCCTTACCGCATGCAAAAAAACAAACTAGATGGGTACAAGTTCTACCCATGGATCAATCAAGACATGGTCGCTCCCATCGAGGATGAACTATTCATAGATTTTGCCATCTACGGGTTCGAGCAAAAAAGAAAGGGATTTAACTTCTATAAAGCGCTAGAAGAAAAGGTTCATGAGCTCAGGGGAATGAAAACCCTGATAACTCACAATTTCTACGAGGAAGACTTGTTCTGGAAGGTATATAACAAGAAATTATACGATAAAGTGAAAGAACGAACGGATCCCAAGAACCTATTTCGAAACTTGTACGAAAAGACGAATTATAAGAAAAAGACTGAAAAGACGAAAAGACTGAAGGTAGGTATACCACGTTCCCTGTATTTCTACAAGTATTTTCCATTATGGGAAGGAATGCTTACAAGTCTTGGTTGCGAAGTTATTGTGAGTCCAGAAACAAACAAAGAAATTCTTACCAACGGATCTAATCAATCTGCAACCGATTTATGCATTCCAATGAAGATTCATTATGGCCATGTGAATTATTTATCGACAAATCACCCCGATCTAGATTTTATATTTGCTCCAAGATTCATTAGTAATAGTAATGATCATTATTATTGTCCGAAATTTCTGATCCTTCCAGATGTCACTCAACACTCAGCAGTTTCTAATATTCCCGTTATTGAATGGGTTTTTAATGCCAGGGAACATTCAATGATGAAATCAGCAATAGATTTTGGAAAAACATTAGATAAATCAAAAGAAGAATCAAAACTTGCGTATGAGAATGGATATAAAAAACTTGAAGAATTCCATAAGTTGATTGAAGATGGAATTCTTGTTCCTGATGCACTTTACAAAATGTATCCTTTTGAAAAATATCCAAATTATAAGTTTAAGAAAAGATTTCGACCTAAACTTAACAAAGATTATGAAAATTATCCACTTAAATTAATGGTTCTTGGCCATCCATACAATACTTATGAACCAATTATTAATCATGGATTAATGGATATTCTCAAATCCAATTTTGTTGATGTTGTAAGTGTTGAAAATGCTCCAAAGGAAATCTTCTCAAGAAGAGTTGAAATTGATGATAATCTTGAAAATTTCTGGGATAATGAAGATGAATTGATGCAATTATCTGATTATGTTATCCATAATGAAGAGATTGATGGGGGTATTTTCTTGATTTCTTTTGCATGTGGTCCTGATTCTTTAATTCAAGAATTGGTAATGCAGGATTTTGACATGAAAGATAAGCCTTATATTGATCTCACATTAGATGAACACACTGGAGAATCTCAAATAATCACAAGAGTAGAATCTTTTGTCGAAATGATAAGGAGGAAGAAATACAAATGAATGAACCAGAATTTATCAAGAATCTTCTTTCAGATGATGTGGATGGCAAGTTATATTTAGGAATCGATGTCGGAAGTGTCTCCACGAAATGTGCAATAATTAATGAGAGAAGTGAATTATTGTATGCTACCTGGACCAGAAATGATGGTTCTCCCATTGTTTCTACACAAGAAAATCTAAAATACATGGAAGAAGTCCTTCCCGATAACATCGAAAAAAGTATTTGTGGTGTGGGGACAACAGGTTCCGCTAGGTATTTAATAAAAGCTCTTATCGGTGCAGATGTAGCAAAACCTGAAATAATTGCTCATGCAATTGGAGCTTCAACTTATACCCCTGACGTGAGAACAATTCTTGAAATCGGGGGACAGGACAGCAAAGTTATATTGATGAAAAATGGCATCGTAACAGATTTTAACATGAACAGTGTTTGTGCTGCGGGAACTGGCTCGTTTCTTGATCACCAAGCTATTCGGCTGAAGGTTCCAATTGAGGAATTTGGGGATTACGCTCTTCGGGCAGAAGAGGAGGTTTCAATTGCAGGACGATGCACAGTTTTTGCCGAATCTGATATGATTAGTAAACAACAAGAAGGATATTCTAAAGAATCAATTATCAAGGGATTGTGTAAAGCTCTTGTTAGAAACTACTTGAATAATGTTTGCAAAGGCAAGAAACTCTCCCCTCCTTTTGTATTTCAGGGGGGAGTTGCAGCAAATTCCGGAATAAAAAATGCTTTTGAAGAAGAATTGGGGTATGAAGTCATTATTCATGAAAATTTTTATGTAATGGGAGCATTTGGTTCAGCTATTTTGGCAAAGGAACATGTAAATGGACAAATATCTTCTTTTCATGGCCTAAAAGTTAGTGAAATGAACTTGGCTACAGGTTCATTTGTCTGTCCTGATTGTCCAAATAGATGTACAGTTAAATACATTGTCAGAGAAGAAGATAAAAGTAGAGTAACTGGAAGAGAAAAGGATGATAGGATATTTGCGCGATGGAATAGTAGGTGCGGTAAATGGTAAATGTTAGACTTTCATTTTCACGAATGGGTTGGAGCTATATTTTTTTCAAAGGTTTATTCCATGATCTTCCTGGTATTGAGGTTGTTGAACCTCCTCTAGTAAACACTGAAATCGTTAGTGAAGGAGTTAAAAATTCTCCTGAATTCGTTTGTTTTCCATTTAAAGTCATTCTTGGTGAAATGATAAACCTGTATCGTAATTATGATGTTAAAGATTTTGCGATGATTGCTGACTACGGCCCATGTCGAGCAGGAATTTATGCTGTCGTCCAGAAAAGAATCTTGAAAAATATGGGATTCAAGGATGTTAGAATGTTTTATCTACGTCAAGATGATTTTCGAAATCTTGAATGGCTAAGGGTATTTCGTGATTTAGAAAAAAGAACAGGAAGAAAATTTGATGACTATAAAATTTTAAGAAACACACTCTTGTTCTTGGTCAAAGCATACTATGTTGAAAGAATAAGCCATATTGAAGGACTTGTTAGATGTCGAGAAAAAAACAAAGCAATGACTACCAAAGTAGTTCATGCTTTGATGAATTTACTTGATAGCGAAAATAATTTGATGAAATTATCTAATTTTGATAGAACGATAGATGAAAATTTTCGCAAGATTCCTATTGACAAGGAAATGGAACCTTTGAGGGTTTGTTATACTGGGGAAATCCAAGTCATGTTGGAGAAATGGGTTAATTATGATCTGATGGGAGAATTAGGCGTCATGGGTATCGAGGTTCACAAGCAGTATGATGTCTTTGATTGGGTCATGTACAAACTTGACGCCAGCAAACGAAGAAGACGACTTGAACGTGTTGCAAGAAAGTATATTCCAATGGATATTGGGGGGGAGGCTGTGTGGAATATGGGAAGTTATCTTGAGTCTCAAGAAAAAGGTTTTGATGGTTTTGTCCATATATTCCCATTTACTTGCATGCCTGAAATATCCCTCATGGGAATGTTAGAAGCTGAGAAAAACATGGACAAGTTTTTCATGCCCCAAATTCATATTAGTCTTGATGGAAGTTCTGGTTTTGAGGGACTTAGAACAAGAGTCGAGGCATTTCATGATTTAATGGTTGGTAACAAGGAAACTAATCCCTTGTTTAGAGATGTCAAGTATGTGGTCCCGGATGAAATAAAAAATATATATTTTAAGCCGAAATCCAATTTTGAATATTTCATATCTAGTATTGAAACCCCAATGTCAAAGGTTTTAACAATGCTGAATCCATCAAAGAAATTAGATGTAGGATTCGCCCTTAAGAATGGACTCGAGTTTTTTTCAAGAAATTCGTTTTTTAGTATCGGATCTCTTTTTAACCTTTGAGAGGCTATTTTGTTATGAAAGTTTCTTTTCCAAATATGGACAATTCGTGGCCGGCGTTCAAGACTTTCTTCGAGTGTATGGGTACCGAGGTGATTCTGCCAGATCCCACGAATCGTAACGATGTGAAGATTGGCGTGAAACACAGCCCTAAGTTCGTCTGTTTTCCCTTCAAAACTACCTTGGGAGATTTCGTGAACGTTATCGAGAAAGATTTTGATAATAATATAAGAAATAGAATATATTAATGTTATTGAAGAATCATTCAAGGAAGTTAATCCTCACCCATATTAACTGTGAGAGTTTTTCCGATAAAAAATATTTTAAATTTATGAAATTCTCGTTTATTTTAGAAAATTACAAAAAATCGACTTTTGTAGGTTCGATGAAACCTTTTCAAATTGATTTTTGAAAATTTCCAGTTAATTTTTGAAAGTTACACGTTATATTAATGTTTTATATAAAAAAGTAATTCTATTTTATTCTTGCATAAATTTCTCTATTCCTATCAAATTCTTTTACAATTTTTTTTCCTTCTTTATTAGATAATGATAAATTAATCTCTGCCTTTCGACTTAGGGAGCCAGTAAAAATTTCCTCTTTACCAGAAAAAACAGCAATATTTTGACTGGCAAATTTTGGGCTTGCTCTTAAAATAACTTTATCTAGCATTATTTCAATATTAAGTTCAATTCTTTCTTTATTACCTTTTACTTTCCCATATCTAGTTAGCTCCCTAAACTGTTCCGATTTATACTTTGATTCTTTTAGCTTTATGGGATTTACAACTACATCATTTCCAAAATTGTAAATCTCAAATTCTAAGCGATCATTTTTAAAATTTCTTACTTCTACCACAGGTCTTGCTAAATCTTTATCTCTGAAACCATATGGGACCTTAACAGTCATTTTTAATACAAAAACTGTTGAAATATCTCCACCTTCAATGAAAATTATTGTATCTATAATTGATGGAAGCATTCCAAGCTCTATTCGACCTATAAATCTTTGAATGGCATCTATTGCCGAAGATGAATGAACTACACCAACCATCCCTACTCCAGATAAGCGAAAATCGGAATAAATTTGAAAATCTTTTGTTGTTCTAACTTCATCAAAAATGGTAAAATCGGGTCTTACAAGTAAAAGAATATCTGCAGAATTCTCAAGGTTGCCTTCTAGTTTAGTATATTGAGTTATTTCTGGTTCTACTTGTAAATCTCTAACACTTTCAAGTGTTTTTATTACTTTCTCTTGTTTCAAATAGTAATTTGCTAATGCTGCTGAAAATGTTGATTTTCCCGCTCCTGGTGGACCTGCTACAAGTATTCCTTCCGCTTTATGCAATCTTTTTTGTAACCTACTATCAATTGAATAATCAGATAATTGTAAACTTACTAGAGGTCGTGCTGCCGTAATTTCAACATCCTTCGAGAAAGGAGGGCGTGTAATAACTATCCTAAATTCTCTCATTTGTGCCACCACAGCACCTTCCTTTTCAATCTCAATAAATGAATGTTGATCTTCTCTAGTCACTTCTGCAATCTCCATTGCAATATCCTCTATCAACTTATTTGATATTGGTTCATCGCTGATTTTTTGTAATCGCCAACTTCCGGGAGAGCCTTTTTTAGCATAAGGAGGTATATTTTGTTTGAGATGGACACTCATCGTTTCCTCATCAAAATATTCTAATATCTTTAAAGATATAGGTAAGAGTTCTTCCTTTGATTTTTTTTCCCAAGCAAAAAGGACTTCTAATCCTTCAAATTCTCCGACATCTCCTTGTATTCTATCTGCGGTTATTAAAATAGCATTATTCTCTTTTGCATACTCTCTAATCAAAGCATCCAATTCTCCTCCTGGAGCCATTTTGATTTCTTCTCTGGAAGGGCGTTTACCTACGATGTGTAATATAATTTCGCCTTTATCATGTAGATTTCTTAATTCTTTTAGAACTCTTAAACCAAAAAATCCAATATCTTTATGAATATTAGTCCTATACTCGACTTCAGCAACAACTATGTTTGAAATAAAAATTTCTGGTTTTTCTCCTAACTCTCCATCCTCAATTAAGGTAAGAATTTGACCATTAAAAATTACTGATGTATCACAAACAAATTTATCTGACATTATCTAAATCGTCGTTATTGTCTTCTTTATTCAAAATTTGGAATTTTTTTACGCTATAATAAATAGGTTTTGATAACCGATCAACTGTGGCAACTATTAAATCTTTCCGAGAGCTCATAGCAACTCTGGACATCTTATCCAGATCCCTTAGTTCAATTGGATTCCCTTCAAATACTGGAAAGATAAGAAATTTCGCCGAATCTTTTTCAAAATCAGCTCCTCTCTTATATACTCGAAAATCGATTCCATCGCCATAACCTGTACGGACAATATATCCCCTTTTTCTTAAATCGCTGTAGATTATATATTTATGCCACAATCTTTCATCAAATTGAGTAAAATAAGTTAATATATTTTCAAAATCATACAGCAACTTATTCTTATCATTACTTTCCCATAATAATATTCTATTCCTCTCAAATAAGAGTAATACCTCAATAGGATTAAGTGTTAAAATTTCCTGCCCCTTATTATCTATTTCAATGGTTCCTATAAATGAAGTGTGATGAAATTCTTCAATTCCCTTCTTATCAGTAATTATAACTTTATCTCCTTCAATTATTCCCTCTAATTGAACCTTCTCAGTTTTCTCGGATAAATCCATTGTCATAAAACATTAATTATGAATTTATTATAATTAATGAATTTTTCCATGCCTTTTTCTCTATTTTAAATTTTAGATAATTAAAAATATCGAAAATTTGAGATAAATTCGTCTTTAGGTTCTATAAGTAAGAAATTCTAAAATTAATCAATAAAAAGTGGAAGTGAGAAATAAAAAGTGCTTCCTTTATTTCTCCCTTTAGATTCCATCCAAATTTTCCCACCATGAGCTTCTACAATTCTTTTTGAAAGATATAATCCTAAACCAGTTCCATCAATTCCTAAATCAAGTCCTTGACCATATCGTTCAATTTTTCCAAATTGTTTGAATAACCTTGCTTTTTCTTCCTCTGTAAAACCAATTCCGTTATCTTTTATTGAAACAATTACATAATCTTCTAAAATTTCAGTTCTTATATCTATCCACCCTTTTTTTGGAGTAAATTTTATAGCATTTATGAGTAAATTCGAAATTACATCATGAATTTCTTCTTTTTCAAATTTAGATATTATAGAATCGTGAATTTCAACATTAATTGAATGTTCTCTTTTCACAGCTAAAGGATGTAAATTCTCTACGCAGTAATTAATAAGAAACGATAAATCTTCTACTTCTAGTCTAGGCTTCAAATCTGGGGATTCTAATTTAGAAGTGTGTAAAAGATTATTAATTATAGCTTGCAATCGTTCACATCCTTTATCAATTTCTTCTAAATTTGAAATAATTTTAGGATTTAATTCTTTTGAATACAAGGTTAATATCAGATCCGTAAACCCTTTGATTGAAATCAATGGAGTCTTTAACTCATGAGAAGCTCTACTTAAAAATTCAGACTTTATTTTATTAATTTCTTTTAACTTTTGTTCCATTTGCTTAGACTCTGTAATATCTCGTACAATTGCCCAAATTCTATAAGGATCATCTTGTTCATCTGATAAAATCCAAAATCTAATACTAACTGGCAATAAACTACCATCTTTTTGTATATATTCTTTCTCATAGACTTTATTTTCACCAACTGCTAAGTGAGTAAATAATATCTCATCTTCGATTTCATACCATTTTGATGGCGTTATTTTGCGAATATTTAGAGTCAATAGTTCTTCCTTGGAATAACCAAGTATTTCTAGAAACGCTTTGTTAAATTCGATAAAATTTCCTTCCATATCTGTTGAATAAATACCGTCAGTACTAGATTCAAATAAAGTACGATATTTACTTTCAGATTCTTGTATTTTTTTTTCATTTTTCTTTCGCTCAGTGATATCTCTCGAAATCATTATAGCTCCTTTTATTTTTTTATCCTCTATTAAAAATCTTCCTTTTGTTTCCACCCAAATGTAATGGCCATCTTTATGTTTAATTCTAAATTCTTCCAGTAGCTCACCTTTAATCAATCCTTTTTTCATAACATTAGAGATTAGTTTAAGATCATTAGGATGGGCGAAATCTCTTGGCTTCCTTCCAATTACTTCTTCCTTTTTATAACCTAACACTGAGTAATATGCGTTTTCATTGATGAATATATGTTCAAAATCTTGGTTTAAAATTGCTATTAAATCATTTGTATTATTCGCAATCAAGCTAAATTTTTCTTCGGTTTCTTTTAAATTTTGTTCTAGTATACATGTTTCAGTGACATTAGTCACAATTCCTTCTACAAACTCTTGGTCTCCTTCCTTAATTAGATGAGAATTTATTTGAATATAAAGAAGCATACCATTTGGGTTCCATATCTTTACAATAAAATCTTTAACAGTTCCGTTCTTCTTTAATTCATTATAGTATTTTTGTTGAATTTCAGGATCAGAAAAAAATTGAGATGCTAAAGATCCAGTTAATTCAATTGATGGATCCAATCCTAAGATTGTATTGAGAGCAATATTATGAATTAATAACTCTCCCATTAATTCCTCTTTAAAATATCCAATATTTAAACTATTTATAAATTCTTTGAATTGTTTATTGGAAATGTTGCCTTCTTTATTTTTTATATCCAAAGATTACCATCTTTTTTGATTTTAGAGAGATTATCCTTAGCGAGAATGCTATTTTAATGTAATTAATAATAAATAAATGCAATATTAGTTTTTTAATTTGCTAATTTTAACATAGGTGTTTTAAAATATCAAAAATTTATATAAATATGAAAGAAATGCTTGAAAAGCTTTTATTAAAATTAAGAGATGCAAAGAAAATTGTTTTTATGGGTATAGGAGAAGAAAAACTAAGTGATGATGCTATAGGTCCTTATATAATTAGTGAACTTTTAAGTTATTCAAATGATAAATTTCTATTTATTAATGCTGGAATTGATCCAATGGGTAGAATTGATGAAGTTATAGATTTCCAAGCATCCCATCTAATTCTTTTAGACACTTGTACTTTAAACAAACCTCCTGGCACTGTGGCTATATTTGAAAGAGAAAATTTTAAAGATTATGTTCCAATTTCAACTCATACTATACCAATTCATATTGTTGTTGACTTATTATTAGAAAAATTACCCGATTTAACTGTTTTTATGATAGGAATCGTACCAGAGAGTCTTGAAGGTTTCTCTGAGCTAAATTTGTATAAAGAAGATAAAATTACACTTGAGGAGCGAAATGAAAATATCGATCTTCCCTTCTTTGAATTCAATCTTACATCTACGATTCAGAAAGCAGCAAATCAGATTATCAATATCTTAAAAGAAATTATGAAGCAAATATAAAGCCTTAATCTTTCCCTTCTGAGATTTTTGAAATATAATTAGTGATTATTTCAATAGTCTTGGATAAATTTTCCTGATCTCCAGAATTTAAATCTTCTTTAATTCTTTCTAAAAAAGAAACAACATTATCTGCTTCTCTTAGGATCCTAATATAATCAGATCCCTTTTTATTTAACGATCCTCCCCAAGCCATTTCTCATTCAACAGTAAAATAAATTCATTATTAATTATATTATCAGAAAGCTTATGTTTAAAACTCATAGTTTTTCTAAGCAACGACAAAAATCTGCCCTATCTTCTGAGCAAATCAATAATATGCATTTTTAAATACTAGTTATGTGTAATTAATGCTAGAGGAAAAGACGTATAGAATTCTTTTTATTCAAAAAAAGTAGAAAAATAATTCGTTTCATAAGTCAGTGAAAAATTGAAGTTTAACGTTAACTAAAAATTATATTTGAAAGTTATTTGACATGATTCAGGAATTAATGATTATTAATCAAGCAGGAATTGCTTTATTTTATCATAATTTCCTAAATAATGATAAACTTGAAGACGAACAAACCCTCGCAAGCTACTTTGATATTATCTGCAAATTTACAAAACGAGAATTTAAAGAAAGCTTGAAATTCATAACGCTAGATCGTTCTATCTTTTTTTTCTACACTCACACATCTCAATATCATCTTGTACTTAAATGCGATAATGAAAATATTCATAAAAAACAGTTAGAAAAGTTTTCTGAAACGATACTTGAAAAATTCTTGAAAAATTATGAAGACATTCTAAAAGATTTTACAGGGGAGGTGTCGCATTTTAAATCTTTTTCTAAAGAAATTATGAATATATTAGTTTCAAAATTTGAAAAATTTAAAGATTTATTAATTATAGAAAGATAAGTACACGAATCTTATAATTAGATGTGATTCTCTCAAGATCTTTTTTGATTTTTTTTATAACTCATTGAAAGGACCTTTTATAATAATGCTTAAAAATAAATTATAGCAAGAATTATTAAAATGAAAAGAAATCATATTTAAAAATTAATATTATTTAATTCAAAAAAAGTGAAATTTAATGAGTTTAAAACGATTTGGTGATAAAGTCCAAAAAATTTTAGATAAAAATTTTCATAAGATATTTAATAATTCCCATTTCTTATACACTATAATTTTCTTAGTATCCTCCTTATTAATTAGTCTTTTAAGTCTTATTCCAAACCAAATTGTTGGGAATTTAATATTATTTTTAGCCACAGTTTTGGCTATTACATTTATCCTATTAATGTTTGAAGGGTTAATTCCTCAATTAAACAAATATCTATTTGGCTCCGAAAAAAAATTTGATAAATGGAAGCTAATTTTTTTTATTATTAACTTTTTTATTAGTTTTTTTATAATACTCCCCTACTTTTTAATGGGGACGTCTACTAATTTAACAATTCAATTTCTTGGATGGGATGTGATTCTTCCAGCTCTTTTTATAGTTATATATTTTGGATGGAATCTTGGTCAAATCTTTTTCTTAAGAAGAGGTTTTGATGATATTTCTGAAAAAATTGATGATAGAGTAATTGAAAAGTTTGGATCTTCGAAAAAAAAAGAATCAATCAATATTATTTTTCTGATTTTAGCCTTAATCGTACCCATTTTAATTGAATTTGGCACTTTTTTTGGATTTTTACCAGAATATGCTCCAGGAGGAGATAGAACATTATTCATTGGATGCAGTTTAGTTATACTTCTACTCTTAATTATTACATCTTGGCGTTTAATTACATTATATCAGAGAAGTAGAAAAAATAATTCTACTACTTCATTTTCTTCTATGTTCTACATTTTGATATGGATTCTACTCTGGTTTAGATCTTTTAGCTTCTTCAACGCATTATTGAATGTAACTCAAGCATCTACAACACCTGATATTACTTCAGGACTAATTGATATTTTACTCCTGGTTTTTACTGCAATAATGGTTCTAAGGGGTTTAGGCCAAAAAGTCTATGATTCTTTCTTATTTAATTCAAACAATATGCCCTTTTTCCTCTTCGCTTTTACTGTTTTATATATTGAGGGGCAAATTATAATGATTACAGGTGCAGGAACTTTGACAGGAATTTTCGCTAATAGAAATCAGATTAATTTAGTTAACAATTTCTTGAATATAATCCTAATAGTGATTTTTTATTGGTGGTACTCTGAACATTCTTTAGAGAGGAAAGGATTTCTCATTAAAAAACAGTTTTATCCAGAAGAAGTAGCAGGAATATTAGATGATTTTAAAGAATTTTTGGTGAATAATAACGCTTTAGTTCCCGATAAAATTGGAGATGAAAAAATGGAAGAATTCCTTCATTTGAAAAATATAGAAATTGAGAAACCAGAACCACCAGAAGAAAAACCTGAAATTGAAACAGAAAATAATCTAGTTAGTGATAAATAAACATTTTAAACTTCCGAACTAGATATTATAAGCCTTTTCTTAAAATATAAAAAAAAATAAAAAAAAGAGAAAAGAAAGCCGGCTTTTTTCTCTTAATAACCCCGTGATAAATACATTAACTATATACGATTTATTTAAATTCCACCAGCTTGAGTAGCCATAACAGTAATTACATCTTTTTTTGGATGAATTCCTATCTTTGCGAATTTTAGCTGGTCAGGGAGTACTTTCCCTTTAAAAATGAATTGTATGGCTAAAATTGGATTTAATTTATACTCTTGCTGTACAGTTTTTTTAATTTCTGCAATTGAACTATTTGGATCTAGTTCTATCAATTTAATAGCTTGATCTGGAGGAACTCCCGTAAGTCTGAAACGATATTGAGTAATTGTTAATCACACCCTTTTTATTATTTTTAAATTGATTTGAATTAGATATTAATTATACAACTAATAAAATAAGGATTATCGTTTAATTTTCCGAACTTCAGTTTAAATAATACACTTTTAGCTCTTAATCTACTCTAAACAATTTTAGAAGATAAGTTAAAATCGAAAAGGTTCTGGAGGGGGTCCTGGTGGTCCTGGTGGTCCTGGAGGATGTATAGGGCCTGGTTTTGGTAATGGGGGTGATGGAAACCTGCCTATTCTGTTTTCTAAACTTGAAATCCTTTGTTCAATTTTATCTAACCTTTCTTCAATGGTTTTTATCCTATTTAATATATTGGGGTTTTCTATTGTCATTTGCTTATAATATTTTAATTATATTTTAATAATTTTCCAAGTTCTAACATTAAATTTCTAATTTTTAAAATTTTACTTTATATTATTCTTAATATATACTAAATTTACATATATTTGTTTTTTCAACCTTTTTTAGTCTAAGTCCAGAAAAAAAGTATAAATTTTTATATTTTTATTTATACATTCTTATTATGGAAACCTGGAATATATCCAAAAAGTTAAAGATTGAATTATTAAAAAAATCTGGCAACATCGAAGATAATAGTAGGAGAATATTATTTATTCTTAGAAATTTAGGTCCACAAAGATTTACAAATTTAGTGAAATATTCAAATTTAAGTAGATCAACCGTTTCTAAATATCTTACTTTTCATAGAAAAAATAAAAACATAGAGCAACGGTTAATTACCGATAAGGTAACAAACAAGCAATACAGAAGTTATGTAATTACTGATAAAGGAATAGAAAAACTAGGGGAAGCACCCTTAAAATTAAAAGATGAAATATTTATTGTGAATGAATTAAAAGAAAACGTCAAGAAACTTGAGGATTTAATAAATTTCTATAAAAAAATAAGCGTAGAAGATCCATTTATAATACATATTGTAAGAATTGTATCGAAAATTGGAGATAATTTTTTTGAATTACAGCAGGATAAGGATTTATATTTATCACTATTTTATATATTTTATAACTCAATTCTGGGCCAAGGTGCATTAGCTAGAAAGTATTGGCATTTAGATGAGAAAAATACTCAAAAATTTGCAGGATATAAAATTGACTTGGAACAATTCTGCATAATTCATAAAGTTTCAGAAGAAGCAATTAATTATCTTGCTAGAGTAAAACTAGTAAAAAATGAATTTGGTTTTTACTTAATTAAACGTGAACAAGATGATTTTTTCTTTCATGAAGAGGATTTACTGGGAACTACAACAATTAGACTCATAAAAGATAAACTAATAGATGAAATTATTAATCTACAAGAAGGAATATATGATATGATATATGATCTTGACATTATGGCTGAAGAAATTGCTAATCAGTTAAAAGAAATGGGGCTAATATGGGAAGCAATTCAAGAACAATTTCAATTATTAGTATTAAATCTGATAATTAAGAATGCTATAGAAATGGGTTTTTTAGACATAGAAAGAGAGAAATTAATGGAAGGTGTTGCAAAATCAAAAAAATTATCTATGTCAATAGAGGGTAAAACATTACAGGAAGCAATTTTAAATAGTTCAAAGTTAGAATTAAATTTTAATATACTTACGTTAGCAACCAGAAATGAATAAAATTCTGATATTTTATATATGTTTAACTCATGAAAATTACTCAATATTCTTCTTTTTAAACTTATTAAGAAAATTCAAGCATCTTCTCAATTGGTTTAATCGCTTTATTCGCGATTTCAGGAGGGACTTTAACCTCAAATGCTTTATCGTCCAGATTTTCTAAAAGATATTTAATTAATTCAAGATTATGTTTTTTCATATTATAACATACTAATTTTTCTTTTGCTAAGTTAAAGTTTTTGTCTGGAAAATCCTGAATTAAACGTTCTAAAAGCCCAACTTCCGTTCCTATTATAAATTCATTTATTTTTGCAGAATTTTCCTTAACATAATTATACATTCGGGTAGTAGACCCTACGTAATCTGATAAGTCTCTAACTTGCCTAATACACTCAGGATGAACTATAAGTTTTGCTTTAGGATATTTCTCTTTCACAGCCTTAATATCTTCTATAGTTATTTGTGAGTGAACATAACAATGACCTTCATCTGGCATTTTTATAGTTTTTATCTTAGAGATTTGTTCAGCATAATCTGCTAGGTTTGCATCTGGACCAAATAAAACAGAATTCACATCAAACTCGTGGCTAATCTTTTCAACAATTTTAACAGCATTAGCAGATGTGCAACATATATCTGCTTCAGCTTTTACAGCTGCAGTTGAATTTACATACACAATCGTAGGCAAACTTGGATGTATTTCTTTAAATTGCCTCACCATTTCGGGAGTAAGGAAAGCAGCCATAGGACAACAAGATTCTGGATTAGGGATTAGTACATGTTTATTGGGATTAAGTATTGAGGCTGTTTCTGCCATAAAATCGACTCCCGCAAAAATTATATATTCTGAGTTTACTTTTTCTTTTGCTGTACGTGATAATCCGAGAGAATCCCCTAAAAAATCAGCAATTTCTTGTATTTCAATTGGTTGATAATAATGTGCTAAAATTACCACATCATTTTTTTTCTTTAAGGTGAGTATTTCTTCCTGTAATTGTTTTGTAGTCATATTATTATTAAATTATTTTCAAATATTCTAATATTTATAAAAAATTTAAATTAAAATAAGTTCTCTTGTAATAAAAAATAACACTAAAGAGAATAATAAAGAAAAGAAAAAAAATAACTTGTTATATATTAAAGATTTCTCTAAATCTATTTTGATCTACAATATTTGCTGCTAAAATATTACTCATTGAATTAATACCTGTTTTATGCCCTTCTTTGTCAAATCCCGCACAGAAATCACCGCAGACATAAACATTCTTAAATTTATGGATAATCATTAGTTCAAATGTTAAAAGAAATACTTTTACATTAGTTATAACTCCAAAAACTCCTATTTTTACTTCTTTATGAGAGCTCCCTGCATTTTTAATAATTGTTTCTATTACTGATTCGAGATCTGTCTCGTCAAATGAACTAAGACTATTTGAATTTATTATCACGTTAAAATCATGATGTTCTTGAATTAATTCATTCAATGGTGATATAAATTTCGCTCCATAAGTACCTTTTATGCAGTGAGGCCCAAAAAGATCCATTTCTCCTTTTTGTGTTTCATCGGTCTGGTCATGCCAATCTCTTAAATGAATACATTGATACTCTACTCCACTAGTTTCATTTGAATTTGATTCAGATGCTTTATTCATTAAATCTCGTATAAATTGGGGTAATTTATCTCCATCCCATAATCTTCTAGATTCATCATAATCAACATGAACTCTCTGTCTATAATATTCTAAAATATGATGGTAAGATAGAGGTGTCTCAATAGGCTCATTACTAACATTTTGCTTCAACCATTGTATAAATTTGTCGAGGTTTGCTTCACTAGTATCTCTATTCTGATTTAAGAAATATTCCATCCACTTATTTGAGACTTGTTCATACCCTACTTTCAAATCGTCATTTACAATTATGTTGTTATCTAACGGTTCAATAAAATCATTCTGAACTGAACAGGTTATGATAATATTTAATTTTTTATTTACTTCCATATTTTTTTCTCCTCCTTTTTCTCATTTTCTCATCCAATTCATCTATATCAATATCTCTTTTTTTTGAACCACGTGACTGTATTATCATCATTATGAAAATCAAGAGAATAATCCCGATTGAAGCGACATTCACGAGTGTTGAAATCCATCCGGGCATTTCAAAATTTGGGATAATAGACGGTAATCCTACTTCAATAAAACCCCAAAAACTTAATAAAAATTCTACAATTATGATTTTAGCAAAATATTCATCAATCATTTTACCTAATGTTGATACTATACCTTTGCCAATTTTAACACTAGTTTTTGGGGTTAAAGGATATATGAAATTATCTTTAAAGGCTTCAATAATTTTGTAATCTTCTTTATCACTTCTGGTCGATTCTGATGGTTCTAATGTACTTGTATATTCTACTGTAATTTTCCTTATGAAAATATTAGCAAAATCTTCAACACAGTAGCCTTCATCAATCTGAAATGTACAATCTGAATAATAAATGTATTCGGGATCATTGATCTCCTTAAATTTTTTTAATGAATGTTTTGGATTGGCTAAAATTTTTAGGAAATTTTTTGAATAAGTGAAATCTGAAAATACTAGATTGTCTTTATCCCCTCGATCATCTTCAATATCAATGTTGATGTTATTTATTAATGGAATGAAGGTTGTTGGAACCTTATTTAATACTATTAAAAATCGGATTTGAGTTTGGCTTCTATCCTTTAAAATGATGAATGGGGGATCTCCTGTTTGACCTGTTATTTCTACAAAATTAGAATCCTCAATTTTTTCACCCATTTCTGAAGTTGTTATATATAATTTGAAGCTCCATGGAATATCTGGTAATTTGAAGATCGAATTTCTAATACTATTCCAATATGCCTCATAATTTTGTTTTACTCCCAGCATAAATTCCTTTTGGGATTTCAATTTTGACTCAAACTTCATAAAAGATGGGATAAAGAAATTACCAAGCTCTCGCATATCATATTCTATTTTTTGTTCTATTTTATTTGCTAACTCAATTTTCCTTGCTTTTATTAAGCGTTTTTTTATAATATTATATAATTTATTAAGAGAGTCTAAGTTTTCAGGGCTATATTTAGCAATCTGTTTTAAATTATCTCCGTAGATCTTTCGATATAACTCTTGATCATGCATTTTTAGGAACTTTAGTTGTTGAATGAAGTGCCATACACTACCAAAATTACGTAGAATTACAATCTTGTTATATTTTGAGACAATGATATAACGATTATCGGGAGTGATTTTAATATTTTTTACAAAATTTAATCCTTTTACTTGAACCTCTTTTGTTTTGTGTTTTATATTTTCTTCATGTATATTCATGTAATAATGCATATCTATGCTTCTTATCCAGTTAAATTCATTTAAATCCCAGATTTTGATAGTATCATCTTTAGCAACTGACATCAAATAATTATCATCGGTTTGAACATCTATAGTTAGAACTGCTTCAGAATGTCCCATGAGTTCCTTCTTTTTGGTATACAAATTTGAATTGATTCTTTCCCAGATAGTTATCGTAGTGTCGGTAGAAGAAGTTGCGATCCATTTACCATTTTTGATAATGCTTATATCTGTTATTGCGCCATCATGTTCCCCTATTAATACAGCATCTGTTTCTGTCGAAATATTCCACAATTTTACCTTTCCATCTTTGGAACCCGTGATTATAAAATGTTCTTCCAAATCTCTGTTGATCGTCATTTTTGTAATCCAAACATCATTTGTCCCAATGATTTTTGTTTCTTCGTTTTTAGAAATCACTCCTGAATCATCTATGGAAATTCTCATTTCATTTAATGTGTTATCATCAGTTTTATTTTTCCATATTGTAGTATATATGTTATTTAATACAAAATAAATATGAAGCAAACTATTCTGATTTAGATTTTTTTGAATCTTAATATCAAAAATAGATTTTGGATATTGCTTGGGGTCTTCACTTCCTCCAGTAAAGATAAATGATTTATAGTTTTTAAAATCCCATTTTCTTGTACCTGGTGTAAATTTAAAGCACCAAATGTATATATCTCCAATTATACTCCCAGCACATATTACCCACCAGTTAATATTTCCTATTTCCACAACCGCAGAATCGATGCATAAAAGCCAATTTGTGACATTTGTAAATGCATTGTTCCTTTTGTCTGCTTGAAGGATTATTTCTGGCTTAGTTTCACCCTCTAGTAGTTCATCGATACTCCACACAATTAAATATGGATCTTCATGTTCTTCGCATGCGGAGCAAGATATTAAGAATTTTCCATCAGGGCTTATTTCAATGTCTCTCACTTCAAGTTTATGCTGTGATAATACAGTTTCGATTGCTTTTTTAGAGATTTTTGCTTCGCTAGAGATTTTTTCGTCATTATCTTTCTTAGAAATTTTACTATCGATGGACGATGTTTCCATTTTCATTACTTTGATAAGATATATTTTGAATTATTTTATTAGATTTGTTATTATATGAAAGCAAACATATAAAAATTCTTAAGCTTCATTACTTCTACTAATCAATGAATAGAATCAAAATTTCAAAATTTCTAATTTTTTCTTTTTTTTATAGATTCTGAGAGTTAATCACAGTTATTATAAAAATACTTATCAAAATGTTATTATTTCTACTTTAATTCTTCAAATTTAAAAATACTTTGAAATGAAAAAAATGCCAATTATAATGCCATGTCCAAGAACTGGAAAAAAACCACAGATTCATGAGTCTGTATATATTGCACCAACTGCTGTTATCATTGGAGATGTAACAATTGGAGAATTGAGTAATATTTGGTTTGGCGCTGTTTTAAGAGGAGATTCAGGACCTATCAGGATCGATAAAAATACAAGCATCCAAGAAAATGTTACTATTCATATGGAAATGGGAACATCAGTTACTATTGGGTCAGAATGCATAATCGGGCATCATGCGATGATTCATGGGCCAATATCTATAGGAAATGGCTGTTTGATTGGTATTGGTAGCAATGTACTTCATAACACTAAAATGAATGACGGATCTATGATTGCTGCAGGTGCGGTAACTACTAATAAAGAAATACCTAGAAGACAGTTATGGGCCGGTGTACCAGCAAAATTCTTAAAAGAATTTCCAGAAGAAGAAGAATTCATTGGTAAGAAAACTTCGGGAGACTATGCGGACAGGGGTAAAAAGTTTAAAGCATTTTTTGAGCAGAATCCAAAATATAGTCATTTATAAAAAATGAGTTAATACTCTATTTTCTCATCCTGAACAGATACACTTTTCACTTTTAACAATTTCGATTATATTGAATCTTAAATCTATAAGATTAACCATTAGAATTTTATTTTCCAAGTTTGGAAGCCCTAAAGCCGTTTTTATTACTTCTAACGCTTCCAATGTTCCCAAAATTCCTGGAGTAACCCCAATTACGGGTAAGGGACCCTCATTTGGGGGAGTTTCAAGTGGTTTAGGAAAAACACATTGATAACAAGCTGTTTCTTTTGGATTGATAGTAATAATTTGACCGTAAAAATCCTTTATTCCAGCAATCACACATCGTAAATTACTCTCAATAGCAATTTTATTAACCAAAAATTTTGTTTTAAAGTTATCACTGCAATCTACTATAAAATCATAATTTTTCTCCTTAAGATATTTCTGAATGGAATCCTCATCAACATAGTCTTTATAAGTGTTAATTTTAACGTCTGAATTAAGTTTCGATAATACTTCTTTTGCCGATTTTACCTTATCCTCTCTAATTTGGGTTTCATTGTAAAGGATTTGCCTTTGCAAATTTGAGATATCTACAACATCATTATCAATTATGGTTAACTCGTTTATTCCTGCAGCTGTGAGGTATAAAGCAAATGGTGAGCCTAAACCTCCCGCTCCAATTTGTAGAACTTTAATTTTTGATAATTTTTCTTGACCTTCCTCTCCAATTACAGGAGATATAATTTGTCTTGAGTATCTTGCTTTTTGTTTTTCACTTAAAATATTACATCACTTTTGTATAATTTTTTTTATATTTGATACAAATTCTTCAATCTCGATGAGGATCAAACCTAAATCTACATTTAAGTCAATTAAAGAAACTAAAATTGTATTAGGATCTACCTCTACAACTATAAACTGATAATCTTGATATTCCACAGTTAAATTCTTTATTTGATTAAATTCTAAACTTGAAGTAGCGGTTTCAATTGCTTCAAACATAGTTGCTGCAAGTGCTCCAAATCGTCTTTCATCAATTTCTCTTGGTAATCTTGAAGAAATAAGTAATCCATTACGATTTACTAGAGCAGTACCGATAATATCACTAAATTTTTCTAATCTCTCAAGTTCTTCATTGAGATTTTTAGACATTAATTCATTCTTAGAGCTCATTTTTAGAGTAAAATTAGATATTCTGAGAAAATTTGATTTAAATGGAATTTAAACTAAAAGCCTTAAAGTTAGAAAATTAGGCAATTATATTTATAATTTTAGAATTGAATTATCCTCAACAAAATGAATTATCTAATTATTAAGTAATAAGATTTCTATCTATAGAAGGACTTCTTTCCATTAAAACTTCGATATCTGTTGCGAAAACCTGGTTGTCTGAGTTTGGCTGTATGTCCAAAACCACAACTGGCACAAAATCCTTTTCGGCGGTGATAAGAGTGTTTTCCACATCGTCGGCAAGTTTTATGACTTGCTGCTTTATTCTTCTTTCCCTTACTAGGTGTTCCTTTTCCCATTTCCAATCATCTCTTATCTATATATCTTCAATCTCTTCTCTATGCATTAATTTCTCCTCATTATCTTGAGCGAAAATTAATTTCTCTCGATCTTGACCAATGAAAATTATACTACCGCCTCGTATAAAAACTTCCCCTAAATCTTTACTTCTCTTCCCACCTCGACCAAAATAGATTTCTTTAGCATCTTTAACTATTAGATTCATGTAATTATCAAATTTAATAAGCTTCCCTGTTAAGTACGTATTCCAGATTTTTAATTTAATACGAACCTCTGGTTTTAAAATAGCTTTACTTAGTGTACGTGATATGGTGGGTTGAGACATGAATTTAAAATCATCTCAAAATTATTCTTTGATACTTATTGAATAGAAGGGTTAAATAAATATTTTTTTAAATATTTCAAGATTTAGAACTATAGGATTTTAAGATAATATTTTAATTTGCGTTGGGTAAATATGATAAAAATCGCTTATTTTGATGCTTCTGTAGAAACTCCAGAAGAGATCATTCTTGCTGGTGATATGACCCCAATTCGACTGTTTGGAAATCCAACAATAGGAATAGATAAAGCAAATGAACACGTACCTCCAAATCATTGTGTTTGGGCAAGAAATATACTCCAACAAGCTATAGAAGGGTTTAAAGACGATTTCCAGGGTATAATCACTTCTCACGGGTGTGATTGCACTAATCGCGAATTCGATATATGGTTAGAATGTATAGATTTACCATTTTTATTCTTTCTGAATGTTCCATTGAAAAGAAATGAAATAGCTTTAAAATTCTTTATTGATGATATGAAAGAATTGATTTCTCAGTTAGAAGAAACGTTTAATATAAATATTACCTCCGAGAAAATAAGTAAAGCTATCAAAAAGATGAACCAAATCAGGGATTTATTGAGAGATATTTCAGAATATAGAATAAAAATGACTTTAAAAGGTTCTGAATTTCATGCGTTAGTTAAGGGAGTACAACAAATGGATAAAGATAAAGCTTTAAATATGCTGGAAACGAAGCTTAAGCAGTTAAAGACAAATAAACCATTTTTGGATAAAAACTTAAAGAAAGTTTTGTTAACAGGTTCAGTAATAGATGATACAGAGTTCATTAGATTTCTTGAAAAGCTCGGATTTCAAATTATAATAGATGATTTATGTATCGGAACTAAATATTTTTGGGATAATGTAGATGAAACTGAAGACCCTATTTATGCTCTAGCCAAATATCATTTAAATAAGCCTATATATTCTACAAAATTTCCTTCATATAAAAGGTTTGAAACACTTAATTTCTTGGCGAAAAAATATAATGTTGATGGTGTCATAAATATTGCTCAAAAATTTTGTGAACCAATCCTATATTCACATCCATATTTTAGTAAAAAATTTAAAGAATTAGAAATTCCATATTTGTTTGTTGAAATGGAATATAATAGAGAATCATATAAACAATTAGCAACGAGATTTGAAGCATTTGCAGAAATAATTTAGAGGGTGTAAGGAAAATTGTCAAAAGTAAAAAAAAGTGGTAAGATGTTAAATGCAACAAATAAATTAAAGAACGAGATGGGAAGGCATTTTTTAGCAATTGAACAAGCTTACAGAGATGGTAAGCCTACCGCTTGGGCAACAGCAGGTACACCCGTCGAATTCTTATATACTATGGATGTACAACCAATGTTACCGGAAAATTCAGCAACCATTTCGGCAGCTTTAAAGAAATCTCAAAACTTTATAGAAATCGCAGAAGATGAAGGATATTCTTATGATCTTTGTTCATATTTCAAAACTAATGTTGGTGCTGTAGTAAGTCAGGCAGAAATGAGTGTAGGTGGAACAAGAAAACCATCTTTTATGTTATCCAGTGACGTAATTTGTGATACTCATGTTAATTGGTTTCAAGTACAAGCAGAAAGATTCAATGTTCCTCATTTTACTATTGATGTCCCTCATGTCGTAAGTAATACAACCAACAGACAACGAGAATATTTTAAGAAATATATAATTGAACAGCTTTGGGAATTATTAGATTTTATTACAGAGGTAACTGGTCACGAATATAATCCGGAAAAGGGAAAAGAGGTCGCAATAAATTCTTTTGAAATGGGAAAGATTTGGCAAGATGTTTTTGAGTTAAGAAAAAATATTCCTTGTCCTGTATCTACAAGAGATACATTTGGAGGATTATTTCCTTTGTTTACGATGACTGGATTAAAATCTCCTATAAAATTGTATAAAAGAATGTATAAAGAAGCAAAAGAACGTGTAGATAATGGAATTGGAGCATTAGAACAAGAAGATTTCAGGTTAATGTTTGAAGGTATCCCTTTTTGGTATAATTTAAAATTCTTTTCAAACTTAGAACGATGGAATGCAATTATTGTTTATGAACCTTATGTTTATGCTTTCACGAAATACACAAACCCAAATGTCACAAAAGAGATGGTTGTTAACAAACCTGTTGAAACAATGGCTGAATTAGTGTTAAGTTTTTGGTATATTTATGATTTAAAAACAAGGGTAGAAATGTTCAAAGAAACAGTAAAAGATTGGAAAATAGATGGTGTTATACTACATGATAACCTATCATGCCGCCCCAACGCATGTGGAATGTATGATTTAAAGCGTAAATTAATGGATGAAGCAGATATTCCTTCTCTTGTTATTACTAGTGATATGAATGACCCACGTAAGATGAACGAAACACAAGTTCTCAATCAAATCGAAAGTTTTGTAGAAATTCTTAGAAAAAGAAAGAAAAGATGAAATATCAGTTTGCAATTTTGACATGTGCATTGGGGGTAATGATTAAATAATTATCTCCTAACCTTCCCATACTACCACCATTTTCTCGTAGAAAGGACTTTAAATCCTCTATTCGTCTTTTAAGCTCTGAAACATCAACATTCTCAAGAACTTCTTTTGCATTAATAATCAATATTTTTCTTTTTAGTAATTGGTTCTTTATATCTTCTACTTGGTTAAGATTTGTGAAATCATATTTTCTTATTATAAAATTATGAAGTAATGAAGAATATTCTTTAGAAAAACCCATTGTTTCTTGTGGAGAGCCTAATAGCTCATTGTCTTCCTTTTTTCCCCAAAGTTTACCCATATATATAACCTCAATATTTTTTTCTGGAAGGAGTCTAAAATTCTTATATTCAGTGTATTAATAATCTCTAATAAACATAAATAGAAGAAATATCCAGACGAATATCCAAATAATATTTTAAATATGGATCTTATTTTTTAAATATGGATCTTATTAAAAATGATTTTATCGAGTTTATTAAACAGAGAAAAAGCACTAGGAGCTTCATCTATCAGAAAATTGATAAAGAAACAATTTTAAATATATTGGAAGGCGCTCGATGGGCACCTTCTGGAAATAATAGTCAACCTTGGCGAGTATGCATAGTTATTCATCCCACTGTTAAAAGAATGCTTTCGGAGCTCTCTAAATATGGAGGTATTATCGAAGATGCTTATGTTAATTTAGTGATATTCTTGGATCTTGAAAGAGGGTATGATAGAGTAAAAGATATTCAAGCTATTGGAGCATTCATGGAAAATCTTCTGTTGGGGATTCATGCACAAGAGGATATTGGGGGTGCATGGATCGGAGAAATTTTAGATCGAAAAGAAGAAGTTAATGAGATTTTTAAACTTCCAATAAACAAGTTTGAGTTAATGGGCATTATTGCTATTGGGCATATTGATGAAGCTCGAGAAAAAGTACATGCTAAAGAAAGAGAGAGACGTCCATTAGACGAGTTTGTTGAATGGTATTAATTATTCGTTTAATACAGAATTTTCTTTTTTCTTCCTTAATTTTTTGTCTTCGAGTGGTTCGACAAGATAGGGATTGAGGATCTTCATTCCTATAATAAAGAAAGAAATTAATGACCATTCGACAATAATTGAAATGATAAAAGGTGCTTGATGACTTATAGTTTCCCATGCGATCCCTCCTAAGAGAGGACCTATTATCATACCTATTGATTCAAAAAGAGTAATCATCCCAAATATCTTTCCTCGATGCTTAATCGAGACACGACTAAGGAAATTTATGAAAATAAAGCTAGTTGTTAACATAATGGTCTGGTCGATAATAAGTAAAATAGAAAAAACCCATAAGTTACCTGAATTAATAATGAGCCATGTAACCACACCTCCAAGAAAACTTGATACAATAACAGTTAAATATGTGTTAAGTTTGTCAGCTAATGTTCCTAATTTAGGTGCGATTAAAGCCCCGATTAATGCTGTGGGCAAATAAAACCATGCCACTAATTCTGCATTACTATTTATATTTGCAAGTACATAAGTTTGAATATAAGGCCGATATAATCCAGAATTAATTGCGGTTAAAAAAAAACCAGAGAATAAGATAATAATTCCTAAAAAATAGAACAAATTTGGTGTTTTTTTTGAAACCTCGTCTGAAGTTTCTAATTCAGATTCAACTATACTGTTATTCTCTATATTTGGGTATTCAAACTTTTTATTCTCATCTACTTTCCTTGAGAATTGAATTCCTGCATAAATATTTGAGATCCCGAAGATAGGAATTGCTCCATATATTAAAAAAGCATTATTCGGAATAAAGTAATTCGATAAACTAAAAATTGTAAATCCTATAACCGTACCAAGAACCATTCCAATCCCTAAGGCAAGTCTTCTCTTTCCAAAAGCTGAAGATCGATGATATTTTGAGGATTTTTCAGAAATTATAGTATCTAAAGGAGTCCAAAAAATTTGAGCACCCACACCTAAAAGAAATGCACTTATATACATTCCTATTAATGACTGTAAGATTATAGAAGCATAGAGAACAAAATAAGATAAACCTCTCCCAAACGCCCCTATCATTACTAAAATTCGCTTCGAAAAACGATCGGTTAAATATCCAATGAAACTTGAACTGATTAAACCTCCAAACGTGATAGCTGAAAAAAATAATCCTACATTAGGCGCAGGATATCCTAAGACGAAATAAATATAGTAATTCATTATATATTCTATAAAAAAAAAACCAAGGGAATTCCACACTACAATAAATATAACTGAATTGAAATCTGAAGTGAATTTGTGATGCTCAGTTACTGATTGCTTTTTTCCATTCTTTAAAGTTAATCGCATAATATCAATTAGGAAAAAAAACCAAGGAAAAAAAGATTTATGTTTATAACTACATTTTTCAATTTATTAACTAACTTAGGAGTACTATTTAATTACTTTTCTCGTTGTTTTAGATCTACTCAATCTTATAACCAGAAGTGAATTATAGGTGAGAAAGTTTGTCCAAGCCAGTAATAAAAAGTAACCCAATATGTATAAGTAATACCAAGATACAAAAGAGCATATAATATTGCGAAAAAGAATCCAAAAAATACATCTATCGGGAAATGTACCCCTAATATTAATCTTGAAATTGCCATAATAATATCTAATATAATAAAAACAGATAAAATAATCCAAAAAAATTGCGTAAAATAATAAGCAAATATAAAACCAAAAAACAATACAAAGGTTACGTGCCCTGAAGGGAATGATTGTTTTTCTGATTCTTTCATAATATATGGAATTCTAATAAAATCATCATATTTCTTTACGCCCTCATTTTGAAGTGTAACGAATGGGCGATTTCTTCTAATTATCTTATAACGTATGATGCTATGAATAATGATACTTTGTTCGAAACCACCAGTAAATAGCACTAAGAGATAATAATCTTTTGTAATATATCCGTAGAAATACCATATTAACCAAACCAAACCCCAAAAATACATGGAGCCGAAAAAGCTATATACAATGGCGAATTTTTTTGTTTTTCTACTAAAATCACTTTTGTAAATACTTAAAAATGCCCGGTGATCCCAATCCTCTATTTTTCCAAGATATTCTGATAGTGATGACATTATTAAGTTATAAGTCTAATATTGCATAGGATTTAAATAAAATACAAAAATTGATATTTATACTTTTTGCTACACTTAATCATCTTGATTAATTTTATTATTCCGAATATAATTAGTATTATTTTAAAGATATAACTTAAATTAAAGACTTTAAAAAGACTTTAGAGTCATTTTCATATCTATCATTAAAATTTGGAAATCACTTTCTTTCTATAATTTGTAATTTTAAAGATTTTAAGGTTGCTATGCGTGTTTTATTGGTATGTAGATCCAACAAGTATAAATACAAGTATAGATACTAGAATTTAAAGGAATTAAACTTATGATTTTCCAAGAATTATGATGTAATTATGATTGAAAATAATGCATTCTCAGAAGAAAGTTTAAGAAAAATTGCTGCTCAAAAAGTAAGTTTTAGGTTCTCTGTTAGGATCCATGTGTCTATTTTTATCATTGTTAACTTTTTACTTTTTACAGTAGATTTAGTCTTTACACCAGGACTTTATTGGATCATATTTCCCTTTTTTTCATGGTTAATAGGAGTTAATATGCATACTTTAGCATATCTCTTATATGCAAGAGGAGTTTATCCAATGGCTAAACGAGGAGTGATTTATCACATAGTATCTTTTGTCTCTGTTATGCTATTTCTGTTTATAATTAATTTTGCAACACTTTCGGAATATTATTGGGTAATATTTCCTGCAATTTTTTGGGGTACAGCTGTTATTTTACATATAGTAATTTACATACAATACTTTAGTGGAAAAGCTGAAGAAGGTGGGAAGCTTAGATCAAGAAAAGAGCGTGCAATTGAAAAGGAATTACAAAAAATGAGGAAAAAGCAAGAAAGAAATCAACAAAAATAATTTCAAAATGTGGTTAGGTAAATTTTTAGATCTTGAAGACGATATTGAAGAACTGGGTTCTATAATTAAAAAGGAAATCCTTGACAATCTTCAAAAAAGCAAACTTACCCCTCTCGAATTTACTATTATTGAGACAATTTTCAATAGTGAACAGCTTTCTGGTTATGACTTAATAAAAAATTTAAATAGAAGTTTCGCTGGTACATGGGAAGCTCAATCTGGTACCATATATCCACTGTTAAGAAAATTAGAGAAAGATGGATTTTTGAAAGCTAAGAAAGTAAAAAGCCCAATTGGACCATTAAGAAAAGTTTATTCCTTAACTGAAGTAGGAGATGAACTATTAAAATTTAAGGTGAACAAAAACTACTACGACCAGTTAAAGTTTGTTGAGAATTTTTTAGTAGAACTCTCATCAATCTTTATTCGGTCTTTTCCTATTAAAGAACAGAGCCAAAAGATAGCAGAAATACAAAATGCTCTCAATGAAACTCTTATAAATGTGATGCAAAATATCCCACCAACATTAGAATTTAACACAACATGTAAAAATTGTGGAACTGAAATTGGTCGAGAAGTTGCTTATTGTCCCCAATGTGGAAAATCATTATTTGATGAAATAGAAGTTAAAAAAGATTAGAATAAAGATAATTTAAGCTTGTTAATCATTCAATTTCAATACCATATTTTCTGAATATTTTTTTAAGCTCTTCATCTGCAAGGTGCTTTAAAATATCCTCTAAAGGTGCTAAAATTTCATCTTTTTTAGCAGTTCGGTTCTGACTTATCCTCCCCTCTTTCACTTCTAGCGCTGTTTGAGCCCAACTATACTCATCATTAAATGTAAAGAGAACATCCTTATAAGCACCCTCTGTTCCACCATCTCCTGCAAGTGGTTTTTTTTCAATTGGAACCTCTGGGTCTTGTAAATAACACCAATCAAGTATTACCCATTCTAATTTCCTTTCGGATTCGGGTCTATCAGCGAGATAAAGACAATAAGCATGACCTCCTAATTCAGAATTTGATGGGGCAAAAACAGGATCAGCTAAAACTTCAGCAGCAGATACTTTTACGCGCCAACTAGGGATGCCTGCGTTGATCAATAGAGCCGCAATCAGAATTGCTCCATCTTCACAATCTCCAATCTCTGCTTGTAAACTCTCGAAGGGGAACAGCCAAAATTCTGGTACTTCAGCAGTTAAATCATCATATTTATACTTCAGAAAATTACAGACGAAATTTTGAATAGCTAATGCAGTTTTGTTAGGTGTTTCTTTTCTTAATCCCAACTGTGTTATAACATGCCATAATATAGCATCATTCTTTTTAATAAAAGCCTTAACATCTACATCTATTTGTTTCTTGTACATTTCTGCTCTTAATGCTCTGCCAGTGTATATGATTGGAGCGGTTTCCCATTTATTATTCCAATAATCTGGCCCGTATTTTCCATAATCTCCTTTAAATTCCTCGATGGGTACATAATCAATTTTAGGTATATGGCTTGGAGCGGGTTCTTCTTTTTTCACTGGTTTCTTCGCTGGTTTTTTCTCAGGGGTTCCTGAAAGATCTTTGGCAGCCTTAATCCAACTTTCAATTTCTTTTTGAGTAGGCATTTTTATGAGAGCTTTAGGATTATCTTTTTTAAATTGTTTTAATTTTTCAAGAGTACTTTTAGCATTTCTATAGGCAAATTCCTTCACAGAATCTACACCTATAAGATTTAATGCATTAGCCATTTCAGGGCTTACACCTTGGATCCGCATTAAATCTGCATGTTCTTGCCATGTATCAACTAATTTCACTGACACTCCTATCTTTCTAGCCAATTTTCTAATTTCATTATATGTAAGAGGTATAAGATCTTCTACTGTAGAAATTCCTTCTTTCTCTAACTTTTTTGCATGATTTTCGGTAAGACTAATAATTTCTGTTAATTTCATATGTATATCTCCCTAAATTTTAGAAAATAAATATATAATAATTAAATTTGTTAATATTAATGTTTATTCAATTTACTCGGGTTAAAAAATTAACATGAACACTTAAAAATGTAAAATAAATTTCTCTTATGAATCTTCTAGTGGAATAACTACAAATATTTCATTCTCAACTAAATTATAAATTAACATTGCAATCTCCACATTATCCAATTTTAGAACTTGGCATGCTTTAGTAAATAGTGGGCCAAGTAATATTCGCCCTTTATTTTTATGAGCAACATCCTTAGCAATTTGGAGAATTTCCTTTATTTTTAAAGATATCTCTTTTCCTTTAGTAGATCCCATTTTATATGGCAATATAAGACGTAAGTGAAATTCATCATCAACGATCATATCCACACTCACTTTGTATAACGATTTACGTTGAAAAATTGAAATATCTCCGTTGAATTCAGAATATAACTCTTTAAGCTCGTGATTGTATAATTTTTCAAATCTATTACAAAAAGAAGTTAAAACTTCTCTCGCAATAATAATAGGTTTTTGATTGGATATAATAGTAGTCCAAATCATTTTTCCCGTACGTGTTATTAAATATTTGCCTTCCAAAGTTGCTTGTTCGATTGATCCCTCTACTAAAGGCAAATCTAAGATTTCATATTGAATTGAGCTTCGAAAGATATCAAGGAAATCTGGATCAAAATCACCAGCTGTTTTATAGTAAATAATCTCTTTTGATTCTTTATGAATAATAACAATATACTCGATTGATAATGCTAAAGAAAGATACTCCGGAATAAGAATCAGTACCCATCGCTGTGATTTCTATGTATATTGAATAGTACCTTTTTATTTATAATTTTGCTCAATAATTATCATAAACTTGGAAAATATTAAATATATAGGAAGTACTAATGAATCATACTGTATAGACTGAAAGCTTATACAGATGCGATTTCAAAACTTATATTAATAAGGTGGTAAATGAAATGCTTTTTATATCTTATTGGGAATTAAATCCAGATTTTGATCCCTCAGAATTGGCTGAAATTGCCCAAAAGCTTATGAGTAAAAAACTTTATCCTGTTGAAGGAGTTAAACAAATAGGCTTTTATATCAGTACCTCAGATTATTGGGGTATCACTATTGAAGAAGCCGAGAATGTGGAACAGATTGCGAAAGGTTCAATGGTATGGAGACTTGCAAAACCTGGTTATATTACGGTTATGAAAACTACTCCTGCTATGGATGCAACAAAAATGATACCTCTTGTAATGAAATTAAAAAAGGAAATGAAAAGTTAAATTCAGATTAAATCTTTAATTTTAAATCTTTTTTTTTGAATTTATTAAAATTTGATGGCCTTTTGTAAGGCTTTAAAGATTATAACTTAGCTCAATTAAACATTAAATTCAAATATAAATAAGCGACTAAAATTAAGTCGTAAGTTTGAGGTATAAAGAATGCTATATTTAAGATTATTAAAACCAAGTGTTAACCTAAATAAAGCAACAGAAATTCAATGAAATAAAAAGATTGAGGTGGGAAGTTCTTCACCTTCAGACAACCCTAACATGTTTTGAAACCTTGAAATATACATTTGAATTTAAAATTTACTCCAGAATAAAGAAAAAGGTGTGGAGAGGGGGAGATTTGAACTCCCGAAGGCCTTTTGGCTATCCAGTTATAAACTGAATATTTGCCACTGGATCTTAAGTCCAGCACCTATAGTCTTGACCCATTTTGGTGTAAAATGGCGTTTGACCATGCTCGGTAACCTCTCCATTGCAAAAATAAGAAATTTTATTTTAAAAACGGTAATTCTAAGCTTTTAAGGGTAACAATAAATCAAAGTTATAATTTTAATTTAAATTTTTTCTTAGCTTAATTTATATTAGGGATTTGATTTGTGTTAATGGTCAGATAAGATATGCATAAAAATAAAAAGAAATAAATAAAAGTAAGATATTAAAATAATAACATAAATAGTAATGATTCAAGTCTACAAATAAAATTACGTACTTATCTTATATAACTTAAATTAAATGGTATAAAATCATGCCTGTAGGTATTCTTGTAATTCGCTGGGATAATGAGATTGGTCCTATTAATGAAGGCTTTTATCCGAATACTCTAAAAATAACAAACAACTTGTTAACACAAGTTTACAGTTCACATCGGTATCAATCTTTAAAACCTGGTTTTGCGTCAATTGCTCTTAAAAATAATAAAGTAGTATCGTTCTTCTCTGGAGTTGGACAAGATTTTATTTCCGTGGAAAATTATGTCGTGGCACTTCTACTTCGGCGAGATGAGAAACCTGGTAAATATCGTGAGATATTAAAAACAATTTCGGCCGAAATACTTGAAAAAATTCCAGATGATAAGTATAAAGAAGTATTACCACGTTTGTATGATCAGTTAGCAAAAATTTAGAGCAATCTATTTTAACTCCTTATTTTATCGATAGAATAATTTTTAAAAGGGATATCAGAAAACTTCAATGCTATTATTAAAATTTGAAATTGGAAGGAACTTAAAGCTCTTCCTCTCTTTTTATAACGATTTTTCCTCTATCATTTGTTTCGATAAGACTCATACTTTCTAATTGTTGCACATTCTTTTTTACTGTGACTATTGGAATACCAAGGGCATTTTTAAGATCTTCTAAAGTAATTCCTCCAACTTCTTCAACTATTAAGAAAGTTTTAAAAAGAGGTTCCTTCTCCATTAAGGGTTTTAACTTTTCATAATAATTGATGCTATCTATATTATCTTTTTGGAGTGTCTTTAATTCATTAAGGTTTTTAGTTAGCTTCTCAATTTCTTCATTTGCATCTCTATTTTTATCGCCTAATTCTCCTACTTTGGCAATTAGCTCATCATATTTTGATCTCATACTTTCAAAACGGGAAGCAAAATCTTTTGCTTCAGAAATCTTTTCTGTAGATGTTAACTTGCTGTCCATTAAAAAGGAATCAAGTTTATTAATTTTAGATCTTAATTCTTGGGTCTCATTTCTATATTTTTGTTCCATTTCTTCTATCATTTTAACTTGTTCTTCTTTAAATTTATCAGTAAATGCTTCTAATTCTTTTATTTTTGTTTCTTGATTTTTCATTGCTTCCTTTTTTAAGATTAATTCAGAGTTTTTTTCAGCTAATTCGGTTCTTAAATTCCCCATCGTTTCATAAGCTTCTTCTAATTTTTTTTGAGTTGGAATAATTTGTTTTTTTATTAATTCTAATTCTTTTAGAGATTGGGCAACTTCAGCTTTCGCATATTCTAATTCAAGGTCTTTTTCATTAATATGCTGTCGTTGTGCACCAATTAATTCTTTAAGTTCAAGTATATCTTCTGGAATATCCGTCATTTTTGAAATTTTAGCTTTTTGTTCTTCAATTATTCCCTCTTGTTCACTTATGATATGTTTTTGTCGTTCTGCTAAAGCAGCTAATTCATCAGTTTTTGCTTTAATAGCAGCAACCTCTTTTTCACTCGATTCAATATTGTCCAGCTGTTTTCTTAAATCATTAGGCATTGTGTATTCTCTCCAAAATTTAATTTAAAATAGATATTTTTATGATACTTATATGGATAAAATATTTATTAATTTTTTTTAACAAGACTTATCATAATTAAGAGAGATTAGTATTAAATAATTTTCGAAATAAAAAGCTTTATTTATTTATTGAGGGCTATTTTTAAGGTATGGAAATTTGGAAATTAATATATATCCTTGAAGCATTTAATTAATATTATGGTACAGATAACACCCTTAAAGCCCTATATTCCTATTAATCCAGAAGAATTCTGTACTAATCCATATGATATTATTAGTAAAGAAGAAGAACAAGAGTTAAAGAAAAAACCTAATTCATTAATACACCTTATATTACCAGATGGAGAAGGTGATGAAATTTACCGTAATGCTGCTAAAGCATATAATAATTTTAAAGAGAAAAAAATTATTAAGAAAATAGATACACCAAGTATATTTGTATATCGACAAGAATCCGCAAATTTCAGTCATCAAGGTTTAATATTAGGAGTTGATCTTCAGGATTATGAAGATGGAAACATAGTTAAGCATGAAAATACTCGAGAAAAACCACTTAAAGACCGTACAAATCATATTGTGTCATCTAATGTGGCTGCAGGTTTGGTTTGGACTGTTTTTCAAGCTAACAAAAAAATTAAGATTTTAATTGAAAAAATTAAACAGAAAGAACCAATATTTGATTTCGAAAAGTACGGATATCGTCATCTTCTATGGCAAGAAACGAATCACAAAATAATTCAAAAATTAGAAGATTTATTTAGAAACGAAAAGTTATACATTGCGGATGGGCATCACAGAGCTGCTAGTGCAGCAGAATACCGTAAAATAAGATTTAAGCAATCTAGTGTAGATATAAAAATAAAAGCTTCTTGGCAATATTTATTATCCTATGTAGCATCGGACGATCAAATCCGGATTTTACCATATAATCGTGTTATCAGAAAATTACCAATATTAGAGAAAGATTTTTTAAAAAGATTAGAAAGTAATTTTGAAATCATTTCTATGAAGCAAGCATTCAATCCTGAGAAGAAAAATGAATTAGCAATATGCCTGAAAGGACAGTGGTATAAAATAGTAGTTAAAAATAAAAATTTTAAAACTAAACGAGATAGCTTAGATGCTGCCGTTCTTCAAGATAAAATTCTCGAACCCATTTTAGGTATTAAAGATCCTCGTTCTGACGAAAACATATTTTTTGTAGGAGGTAAACAAGATCCTAAAGAAATGGAAAAATATGTTGCAGATGAAGGAAATGATTTATTTGTTAATTTATATCCAGTGGATATCAGAGATTTGGAAATAATCGGAGATGAAGGAGAGGTAATGCCGCCAAAATCTACTTGGTTTGATCCCAAAGTTCTTTCAGGGTTAATTTTACACGATTTAGTAGAAAATTAAAAAAAATAATTAGTTATTTACTTTTTAGGAAATTTGATATTTTTTCAGCAACCATAATAGCTGCAGCAGTTTGATTTTCAATACTTTGGGATGCTATATGTGGTGTTAGCACGAGATTCTCATCATATTTAATTAATTCTTGATCATTTAATGGTTCTTCACGAAACACATCAAGAGCAGCACCCGCAATATTTTTGTTCTTTAATGCGTTCAATAAAGCTTTATTGTCAATTAAATTACCTCTTGCTGTATTAATGATTATAGCGTCTTTCCTCATTAATTTAATGCGCTCTTCATTGATTATATTTTCAGTTTGAGGTGAAGAAGGAAGGTGTAATGAAACAACTTGTGCTTCTTTTAATAGATCTTCAACTGAAGGATAAATTGAGCATCCAATTTCTATAGCCTCATCAATGGCTACTTGTCCTTTACTAAATCTAGAATAAACCCCAACTTCCATTCCCATAACAATTGCAATTTTTGCTAAATGTTTTGCTATATTTCCAAACCCTACTAAGCCAAGTTTTTTACCATTTAAGGTATATCCTAAACATTCATTTTTCTTCCATTGTGCTTCGTGGGTTGTACGATCAGCATAGGAAATTTTTCTTGCTAATGTTAGCATTAAACCTAATGCAAATTCTGCCACAGAAACGGCGGGAGCTTCAGGAGTATTTAAAACCTTTATGTTCATCTCAGTTGCTTTATTTATATCAACATTATCTAAACCAACTCCTGCTCTACCAATCGCTTTTAAGTTCTTTGCATTTTCTAATACATCAGCAGTTAATTTTGTTCTTGAACGAATTACTATTCCATCATAATCTCCAATTTCATTCTTAAGTTCTTCCTTAGTAATTGTAAATTTCTTTACGACTTCAAATCCATTTGCTTCAAATATCTTAATCCCATCATCCTCAAGTTTATCGCTAATTAATATTTTCATTTACATCACACGGATTGAATTTAATTAGATTGAATATTTCTTTTAGTTTACAAATCTTTAAAGAGTTTTTGTTTAATTATACTGAACTCTGTGTAAAAAAAGAAAGATAAAAAAAAATCATTTATATAACAAATTAAATCATGTTCATTTTAACTTGTTTATAATTTCTGTAAGAATTTTTAACATTTCTTCAAGATCTTTAAGTTGAATCTCTCCCATATGTCCAATACGAAATGTTTTATTTACTAAATTTCCATATCCATTAACAATTCGATAACCTTCGCCTAGAAGCATAGAAACCATTTTTGGAATATCAAGATTTAATGAATTTCTTATTGTAGAAACTGTATTTGATTCATATCCTTTTTCAGGAAACATCTCGAGATTGATATCGTTTGCCCACTTACGCGTTTGTTTTCCTAATTGTTCATGTCTTTCAAATCTCTTCTTTAAACCTTCTTCATTCAATATAAAATCTAATTGAGCGGTTAAGCCTCTTATTTGTGGTATAGGGGGTGTAGCTGGAGTTTGATGTTTTGCATTACTCTTTTTTAATCCAATAAGATCGAAATACAAACCCCTATTTATTACTTTTTCTGCTTTATCGAATGCTGCATCCGATACGGAACAAACAGCAAGTCCAGGCGGTAAAGCAAAACATTTTTGAACAGAAGCTAAGCAAACATCAATATTCAATTTATCAACTTCCACTTTAATACCTGCCATTGAAGAAGTTGCATCTACACATAATAAAGCGCCTGAATCCTTGATTATTGGTGCTAAATTATCAATGGGATTATAAACACCAGTGGATGTTTCATTTGCCTGAATAAAAACGACTGGATATTTATCTTTACTTAAAGCTTCTTGAGCAACCTCGGGAGTTATCACTTTCCCCCATTCAACTCCTTCTTTAACAGATATTTTTCCATTTGATACTCCTATCTCATACCATCGATCTCCAAAAGCTCCAATTGAAAAAAATAATGCTTTCTCATCATCTTTAACTAAATTTCTAACACACGCTTCCATTATCCCTGTAGCACTTGATGTAAAAATCAAACATTCATTTTTAGTATACAATACCTTTTGAAGGCCTTCTGTTGCCATTTGATGCATTTCTGAGTAGGGTTTTGATCTATGAGTATCATTAGGTTTTGCTAATTCTTTTAAGACTCTCTCTGGAACATATACAGGTCCAGGAGTAAATAATTTCAATTGTGAACCTTTTTCTTTATTAAAATGAACATCATTCATAATTAACACATTTTTCAGATTACGTAAATTTTTTAGTATGATACAATGAATTAAATAGTATGGTTTAGAATCATTTTTATTATTTTTTATTTATATTTTTTGAATATATAAATAGAATTGTATCATAATCATTAAGTTATTTTATTTAAAGTAATTAATCGACTTAAGCTCAGTATCCATGAGATTCTTCTAATCATTTATTTTATAAATTTTCAAATCTCCTACTTTATTTTGTCTAAAATAAGATTTCCATTACTATCAACTTGAAGTAAATAATCAGATATTATATAGAAAAAGATTTTAAAATTTCTAAAAGATACTAGCGATAATCCAAATTCACTTAAATAAAGTGCAGCTCTTCCTAAAACATTAAGTATTAATATAATTAAAAAAACAATAATGTGAAATAGAAAGAAACTTTCAGGAAAAATGAGTGGAGCAGCAAAAGCCATTATACATATTGCTATAGTAATAATCCCTATTATAGTATTTATAATTCGATATTTCAATGAATAAATCTTAATGATTATACTTTTAATAATACCAGCAATCCCAACAATGATCATCGGAAAAGCAATTAAATTGATGAGAGTTTGAAGAGTAATATTAGGGAATGAAATCAAATATCTTAAAAACCATGATGAGAAAATTATGTATATTGTTCCTAGTAAAATTTGAGTAAAATTATTCCCTCTTTCCCTATTTCTCTTATTTAAACCACTAATAATCTTCAAAAACCCCTGAATCAAAAGTGCTACAAGAGGATAAGCGATAAAATTGAAGATAGCTTCGATCTTAAAAACTAAAAGAAAAACCAAATAAAATATAACGAGAAAACCTAATATGTAACTATCAGCACGAACTTTATCCTTATTTACGATTTCATAGTTGGCCATTCTTGATTATCCTAATTTGAATAAAAAAGTTTAATTGATAAATTGATTTGATTACTGAAAAATGTATCAATTTTTAAATAAGAAATTGTAATTTAAAAATCTTCATACAAAACAAATTCTTTTTAAAACCTTTTCTTATTCAATCTTCCTTAATATTAGATTCCCATTTCTATCTATATTTATCAAATAATCGGAAATAATATATAGGAAAAGTCTCAAATTCCTAATATGCACAATAGATAATCCAAATTCGCTTAAGTATAAAGCTGCTCGGCTAAAAATATTAATTAAAAGTGTGAGAGAAAATACAATAATACTAAATAAGAAATTATTCATTATATTTGACAAAACTAACATGCAAATTATAAATGTAATTATACCAATATATATATTCACTCTTCGATACTTTAATGAGTAGATATCAATTATACTTCCTTTTATGATACCTGCAAATGCTACAATCAACATCGGAAATGCAATTAATGCAACTATTCTCTGAGATGTAATATTAGGTTGTGTTAGAATAAAATATAAGAATAATACTGAAAAATTAATATAAATAATTCCTGATAAAATCTTATTAAGTTTTCCGTGATTTTTATTATTCCTTTTTTCAAGAACGCTGACAATATTTAAAATACCCAGGCATGTTAAAGATGCAAATGGATAGACTATAATGGATAAAAGTGCATCTAAAGGGAAAAATATGGCAAAAAGAAGAAAACAAACAACTAATAAAATAGTAATATAGTTGTCAGCACGAATCTTATTTTTATTTATCAAATCCAAGTTTATAATTCAAGTATCACTCTCATGAATATTTCTTATATATTATAAAATAGTTATTCTTATTTTTAATGTCTCTATTAATTCTTCTGAAAATTCAAAATATTAAAACAGATTTACTTATTTTAAACATAAAATTAACTTCTCTTATTACAAGAATAAAATCATATAATTACCGATAATAATTAAAATCACAGCAACTATAAACCTTTTACGAAACTTTTCTTTCAAAATTAAAATTGAAAAAATTTGTTGAACCATAGGTGTATTTGCCGTAAATGTGGATGTTAATATCAATCCATTAATCTCTGCGGCTTTAATATATATAGCATCTGCGAAACCTAAAGATAATATTCCAGCTATTCCGATGTAAATAAAATATTTTAAATTATTCCTATTTTCATTTTTAAATCCAGCATAGTACTCGCGTTGAAATAGACCTAATATCGCTATGGCGATCATACCAAAGCCTACTCTAAAAAAATTAGAAATAAAAACATCTCCACTTAAAATTCTAGCTTGGTTAAATGAAACGTAAGCAAGCGCCCAGAAAAAAGCTGTACCAATTGCTAACAAAACACCTATAATTAAATCTTCCGAAATTCTTTCTCTTACACTCTTCTTTATAACAGTTTTTTCAGACTTATCTTTTGTACTTAGAATAAAAACACTTGAGAGTATTAAGACGCCACCAAGTATAATTGAAAATGTGATTTTTTCATCCAAAAAGAAAATAGAGAAGAATATTACAAAAATTAATGAGATTTGCACGAGGGGATAAGTACGTGAAGCATCTATTTTTTTTAATGACATATAATACATCAAATCTCCAATGGTTACACTAATTCCTGAGATTAAACATGCGATTAAATAGGCAATTAATTCTGAATTATTTAGATCTTTTATAATAAGATAATTCCCAAATATTAGAGAGAACACGAAGGTTCCAAGAGTGGTACAACATAATCTAAAAAATAAATTTGCTTTTGGTTGAGTTTTTCCAAGCCCCCACTTGTATACTAATGATGCTAAAGCCCATGTAAATATAGCATCAAGAGTTAAAATATATCCAATTAATTCAGCCATTTAAAAATTATTATTTAAAATAATTTTAAAATTATTGTTTTTATTTCATTGATTTTAATTTTGATAAAAAGTCTCTTGTTGGAGCTTGGTTAAATAGGAACATATTAACTACCTCATCTCTGATATGATCGTCAGTTTCAGCTAAGTGGAACATATTGTTAAGATTTACACCATTATTTTCATAAAAAAAATCTACTATTGAGACTTTCATTTTAAAATTTCTAATGATTTTTTTGACATTTGGATAAGACTTATAGCTCCTTAGAGTTTGATTAGAAATATTATCATTTTCTAAAGCTCTAATTGCGGTATCCCCCGCAGCCTTTCCAGAAACTATACAAGTATGTATTCCCTCACCACTAATAGGTGATACAAAACCAGCAGCATCACCGATGATCATAATATTGTCTTTGAATAAACTCTTTTCCTTAACTCCTAATGCTGGTATTGGATATGATCCCCTCCAAATCTCTTTATAATTTTTATTTGGAAAGAATTTCTTTAAATTTGGATCATGAATAAACTCATTATAAGCTTGATTCAAATTGTTATCAATATTTGCCTCCAACCAAGTACCACATCCAATATTGAAATGAGTTTCATCTAATGGAAAAATCCAACCATATCCTTTATATCTCCTAAAAAATAATGAAATTGCAGATTTATCTAATAAATTTTTTCCTTCCATTATTGCGCACTTACATAAACCTATTTCATCAATTTTCCACTTGTTTCTCAATCCAGACAAAGGTGCTATTTTTGAGCTCATTCCATCAGCAATTACTATAATCTTACCTAAGTATTCTTTAGTTCCATTCGGAGTTTTAGTTTTTATTCCAATTTTCTGATTATTTTTAAACACAAAATCAAAAGAAAGATTCTTATCAAAGAGTTCAGCCCCAGCATCTATAGCTATATTTCTTATGAAATTATCGAATTCTAATCTATCTACAGTCAATGAAGGTTCTGTTATATCCTTCCAGGAATACTCTAACTTATGATAATCTCCAGAATAAATTGTTATTCCGGTAATAGGCATCAAATCTAATTTTCGTAATTGAGGGTAATACTTGAAAATTCTTGAACTTACAGCTCCTCCGCATGGCTTACGCCAACCGGTATTTCTTTCAATTAGAGCGACTTTAAATCCACTTTTTGCTAAAACTTCAGCACATTTAGAGCCAGCTGGTCCTGCTCCAGAAATTACTACATCATACATCTTAAGTCTTTAAAATTTTGTATACTAATTAATTGATTCGATAATAAAAAACTTAATGCTAAAATGATAAAAAATTAATAAAAAATTAAAAAAAATTATAAAAACGAGAGTTCTTTAATGAAATTATGAGAAAAGAAGATTTATTAAAGCCAGCGGATTCTGAATTTTTGGGAAATTCTATAAGTAGCATTTCAAAATCTCAAAAAAATAACGCTCAAACTTTAAAAACAGGAACAACTACAGTAGGATTAACAGTAAAAGATGCCGTTATATTAGGAACAGATAAAAGAGCTACAATGGCTTATTTTGTAGCAAGTAAAGTTGCTGAAAAGTTGTATAAAATCCAGGAACACTTCTGGATCACAACTGCTGGCTCCGTAGCAGATTGCCAGTACTTAGTCGACGTTTTACAAGCTGAAACTACTATATATCAATTAGAACATGATGGCAAACCAATGTTAATAAAATCTGCTGGAAAAATGTTATCAAATATTTTATACCAAAATAAGATGTTTCCTTTTGAAGTAGGTTTAATACTAGGTGGAGTTACAGAAGAGGAAGGACCAACTATTTTAGATATAAGTGCGTATGGATCCATCTTACCTGAAAAATATTGCGCAATCGGTAGTGGGCAGAATTTTTCTTATGGTGTGTTAGAGGCTAAGTATAAAGATAATTTAACTATTGAAGAGGGTAAAGAAATTATAAAAAAAGCGATTACCGCTTCAATTATTCGAGATATGGCATCTGGTAATGGCATAGATATTGCTGTCATTAAAGCTTCTGAACCCGCCGAGCGAGAATTTATACCTATATGAAACTACATTTAAAAAGTTGTAATTTCATTATTTTTATTCTTATTATTTAAGTTTTACCTATTATAATTTTCATTTAAAAAAATTTAAAAGAAAATATTTAATAATAAGGATAGCATTACTTTATAAAAATATACTATATATTCTTAAGCTAGAAGGATTATCTCTTAATAGAACTTGGAATTATTAATTAAAACTGGTACTAATCAATAGAAAACAAGAAAATAGCGGTGTATTAAAATGCCTTATGAAATTATCGTAGACTTGTCTCATAAAGAAAAATTAGAAGAGTTTCCAGAATTCGCACTAGGGGAAGATGATTTTGAAATTAGCTATATTGATAAAACTGAAGGACCAATTGAATTTGATATGCTTGAAGATTTTGATATTTTATTTATTGGAAATATCCAACATACTAAAGATGGGAAAAAAGATAAATTTACACAAGACGAATTAAAAGCAATTAAAAAATATATCGGAGAAGGCGGAGGACTCCTATTAACTAGTGGAGAGGGTGGGGATCAAGATATTCCAATGAAACACGGGTCTATTAGAGTCTTATATAAAATGACTGGTGTTCGAAGATTTTGGAATGGAGTTATTCAAGAAGCACCCTCAAATTATCTTATTAAAAAAAAGAATGTTTTAATAACAGAATTATTTAACCATCCTATAACGGAAGGGATTACTGAACTTGTCTTACCTAATTGCACTTTTTTTACACTTACAGAAGAGGAAGTAGAGGATTTAATTGTTACCTCTGAAAAAGCTGAATTTAAATATTATAGTGATGATGAAATTGGAGCTCTTGGGCCCGTACCTATATGTGTAGTTTCTGAATTCTATAACGGGAGATGTGTTACTATTGGTTCCTCAGATTGGCTTTTAGAAGACGATTTTGGATTAGATGCGGGAGATAATCTTAAATTTTTATCGAATATTATCGAATGGCTCTCTTTTGAGATTTAATTAGTTAACCTTAATCATTTTATTATGGTTTTTAGAGTTTTTCGACCGGAAGCTGTATCTGTATGGAAAAATGAAGAAATATTTAAACGATTTTCAAAATATAGAGGAATACTTGATGGGAAACTGTTAGCTAGATATTTGGTTGCTAAGAGTGTAAAATGCGATTTTAACCTAAGTGATCCAGTAGAAAAGCTTGAGAGCTTATTGAAAGAGAAATCCCTTGAGTTTAACAAACTTCTTAATAAGGATTCAAATAATTTGAAAAATCGTGTTGTTCAAGAAATTAACTATATAACTCTCGCCGAAACAATAGCAATTAAATATTTGCAAGCTTGTATGTTCTGCGAACGTCAATGTAAAGCGAATCGAATGAGTGGTGAGAAGGGATTCTGCTTAATCTCAAAAGATTCATATGTGTCTTCTGCTTTCCTTCATATGGGTGAAGAACCCTTATTAATTCCGAGTGGTACTATTTTTTTTCAAGGATGTAATTTTGGATGTGTATTTTGTCAAAATTATGATATTTCTCAAGCATGGAAAGGGAAAAAAAAAATTGAAGATGTAGCTCAAAAAGTTAATACTCTCCAATTGGCATCTATTACTGAAAAACTTGTTGATAAAGGTGCAATAAATGTAAATTATGTGGGAGGAGATCCCATCCCTAACATTCACACTATTGTAGGGAGTTTAAAATTTCAAAAATCTAATATCTGTCAGTTATGGAACTCAAATTTTTTCTTAACTGATAAATCTTTATCGTTAATAATAGATTTTATGGATTTTTGGCTACCTGACTTTAAATATGGTAATAATGAATGTGGTAAAAAATATTCTGGAATTGATAATTATTTTGATGTAGTTGCTAGAAATCATAAAAGAATCCATGATGAGGGAAGTGGAGAAATCTGTATTAGACATTTAGTGATGCCAAATCATATCGAATGTTGTACTAAACCAATATTAGATTATGTTGCTAAAGAGCTCCCCAAAGCTGTAATGAACATCATGGGTCAATATAGACCTCAATATAAGGCATTTAATTATGAAGAAATAAATAGAAGTCCTACATCTGAAGAAATGCATGAGGTAAAAATGTATGCTCAAAAATTAGGAATAGTATTTGAGCCATTATCATAACGAATTCTTTATTTTAGAAAAATCTATAAGTAATTAAATATTACAAAATTTAATTTTTAACACCTCTACTTTTAAAAATAAACATAAATGAGTTGAAATGTCTCAAAAATTAGAAGATATTAAAGGCCTTGGTAAAAAAGTTGATATATTAAAAGAAGCGGGAATTGATTCTGTTGAAAAATTAGCAAACTCCAAATTAGAAGATTTAATTGAGTTAAAAGGAATTGGGAAGTCTACAGCTGAAAAAATAATTGAAAGTGCAAAAGAATTAATACAACCAGAAGTAAAAGTAGGAGAAACAGCATTAATTGAGAAAGAAGAAGATGAAGAAAAAAAAATCCAGGAAGAAGTTAGAAAATTGGAACAGAAGAAAAATAGATTGCAGGGAATAAAAGTTGAAGACGGAGATTTTGTCCTTGTTAAAATAACAGCACGAACTCAAAAGGGTCATATTTTTAGAGTTTCATCTGAAGATGATGCGAAAAAAGCAGGTATATATGATGAGAACGAGGCTAAAAGGGGATACTATACTCCAGAATTCGTTATCGTGGGAAAACCCGGATTCGTAAATGAAGGTCTAACTGAAACTATTAAAGAAATGAGTTTTTTTGAGAAAAAATCTGTTAGAATTCCTCCTACTAAGGCTTTTGGAAAACGCGATCCCCAAAAAATTGAAAGAATAGGTATAGCAAAATTCAGGAGATTAAATGAAGGAAAAAATCCTGAAATTGGCAAAGAGTTTATTAAACAAACTCAAGGACAAACACAAAGGGGTATAATAACAAATATTGTACAAGGAAGAGTTATTGTTGATTATAACCATCCTTTAGCGGGACAAAATATAGATTATAATCTGGAAATTATAGATAAAATCGAAGATTTTAATGAAAAAATAGAATATTTTATGATAAACAAAGGAATTCCGAAAGAAAATGTGTCTGATTTTCAAGTAAGTTATATTCCTAAGAGTAAGACTCTTGAGATAACTATTCCTAAAATGTTCCTTTTTCAGAATTTAACATATGTTAAATTTGGTCTTGCGATGGATCTTCAAACTCATATGGGGGAAGAAATTGATGACATAAAATTCATAGAAATCTATGAAAAAATACCCATACCAACAACACCATCAGAGTCTGTTATGAAAAAGGTTGAAGAATTTAATAAAGAACAAGAAAATAAAGAAGAAAGTAAAGAATAATAGATATTTATCTGAATTTTTATGTAATTTGAATTTTTGTTACAAGGTTTTGTTTCTTTTTCTCCTTCTCTTTCTTATATTCAGCTTTTTTCTTATGATATTTAGCATGTTTTTGTTGGTATTTCATTCTCCGTTTTAAGGATTTCCCTTTTTTTTTTAGATAATTTTTTTTTGCTTTTTTATATTCCATTTTAGCTTTTTTATACTCCTTTTTAGTCTTTTTATATTGCATATATTTCTTTTTTATTTTATGGCGAAGATTCTTACTAATATTTCCTATTCCTAATTCGCGTAGCTGCTTCTTAAATTTCTCAAATGATTCAAATCTAATTACTATAAATCCTAGATCTCGAGCTGGAACTAAATTTTGAATTTTATCATCTATAAAGACACATTTTTTTGGACTTGTATCTAATTTTGTTAAAACATATTTATATTTATCCATATCTGGTTTAACATAACCGATTTCATTTGATAAGAAAACATTATCGAAAATATCATAGAATCCTTTTAAATAGTTCGATCTTGCATGGACATCATGGGTATTTGACATTAAACTTACTGTGTAATCTGCTTGATGTAAACGTTCTATTATTTCTGCCATTTCTAAGGAAATATTTGTTACTTGAGAATATAAATCAAACCAAAGCTCAGTATAATATTCTACATCCGCTTCTTTGGGGGATAATTCTTCATCGCTTTTTTGAAAAGGATAATAATATTTTTCAAAAATTTTCTGTAAAAATTCCTGAGTAGAAATTATTCCAGAGCTTAGATGTCTTCTAATTTTTCTACTATATGAGTTTTCATCACGAGGAATTGAAATCTTTAAATCTGATTCGATCATATCAAGTAAATTCTTTAAAACAAAGGTCCTTTCAATAAAAACCCCCCCAAAATCAAAAATGAAGTGTTTTATCTTGTATAATCGTACTTTTTGTTCTTTTCCATAAATCTTGGATTTTTCTAGTTGTTCTTGCTTACTCATTTTAAATGTATAATAATGTAAAAAAATTAAATATTATTTTGATTTTTGTGTAATTTTTTATACTTATTAATTATTAGATTGCATATACTTTCAACGGGCGAAATTTCACACTTCCAATTGGTGAACTCAGGAAAACTTCCAGGATCTACAACATATAATTTATTGCTAATTTCTTCTCGTACAATATCTAAATGTCCGAATAATAGATCTCCGTTAAAATAATCCTTCCATTTTTTAATTATATCTCCTATATCATCTGGAGTTTCAATTTTTTTCATATCAACATGTTCATTTGATAATGGAGGTTTAATTAAAGTACAGATTTCATTATCAATAAAGTACACATTATAATGAATTCCCTTAATATATTTTTCCAAGTATAAGATTGTGTTATTTTCTGATTTTAATTCCTCGTATGATCTAATAATTCTAACTCCTTTACTCCCTGAACCCATGATTGGCTTTAAAATAAATGGAAAATCTTTTAAATCTAATTGATTCTTAAACGTATCAGCTGTACCTAAATAAATTTTTGGTGCTAATAACCCTACTTTTTTCATTAGAAAATGCGACTGTATTCGATTTTTCTGCAAAAATGATATTTGGGGGTTTGGTATAACAGGAATACTATTTGCTTCCAAGAAAAAACCAGCATATAAAAAAAATAGACTTTTTGATTTTAATATATAAAAGTCATTATTTAAAAGGGTTCCATTTATAATTAAATTCTCTAATGTGTAGATCGAAACGATATATCCTTTACTTTCTAAACAATCTTTTAGCTGTCCTGTCATCATAGTCTTTCTTTTCGATAAAATTCCAATATTCATTTTCCTTCGCTAAATCATTTTTTTGCTTGTTTCAATAAATAATCTGCCACAAATTTATGGCCATCTTTAATATAATTAAAATTTGGAGTACAGTTTATATCAGTTAGAAAGAATTGCCCTTTTGATTTTAGAAAGTCTAATGAAGTCACTTTTAAATCCATTACTTCCATTGCCTTATAACAATACTCTTTTAATTCAGAAATCTCATCAATTTCTCTTCTCGATTCAGTTTTATTAGGATTAACAAGTATAGGCAATTGTTTAAAAAAGTAAATTCCATCCCCAATCCCATAGATCTTATATTCCCATTTACTTTTAATAAATTTTTGATAATAAAGATAATTATATTTCGGATCAATTTTGTCAACTTCATTTAAAGCTCTCTCATCAGCTACTATAATTCGTCCATTTTCTTTATGTATTATTGGTTTAAATTTGTAATTTTTTTGATCTATAATATTTTTTATAATATAATCCCTGAATGGTGGAATACTTCCTTTAGGATTTAATGAAAAGTCAGCAATAGGGATTCCTGCCTTTTTTAAATAAACACTATTTAAAAATCTATTGATTGCCAACCAGGTACCTTTATAAGAGTTAACTACTGGAATAGAAGTACATTCTTCAATAGATTTAGCTAAAGTTAATACTAAATCTCCTTTGGCCTTAAGAAAGAATAAGTCTTCATCGTAATTTATATTCTCACTATTAAAGAGAAAGTTCGCTTCAATATATATTCTTACATCTGCTTTAGACTTTAGATATTCTAGAAAATTTGCCACTTTGTACTTTAAATGATAATTATCAATAATTATTCCTATTTTTTTCAAAAATTTTACCTTTGAAGCCTTTTTTTAAAAAAAAAAAGGTTTTTTTCTATTTCATTAAATAAAAAAAATATATAATTTAAATACAATTAAAATAAAATTTTAAACCTTTTAACATAGAGTACAGACAATGGGATCTTTAAAAATTCGAGACTTTTTTCTACAAACACATTCTAAATTACTAATTAATCAATATATTTATATACCATAATTAACTCATAATTTATCAAATTAATAGGGTTTTATACGTGTCAAATAAGTTTAGTAGAATTTATATAGGCTCTATTTGTAATCGCGATCTCGAAATATTTGAAGAGATCAAAAAGTTTTTTAATAAGAACTATAATATCTCGATAATCAATCTTTTAAAAAAGGATTCTAATATATTTAGCGTTAAACATTTCAAGAAACAAATTAAGAAATACCCTATATCATTTATAATTGTCAAATTATTCTCTGAAAAAGATAATCAAGAAATTTACGAAACGATAAGAGAGATAACCCCTGATATCCCTCTTTTAAATAGTTTAGATGCAGTCCAGACATGTGAAAGTAGAAGAGATACATTTAGAAGTATTGAGCAAAAAAGTAAGAAAATATGTGTCCCTCGTTGTTATTACTCTTTTAAAGAAGCCTTTGAAGCTTGTTCTAATGGTATTAAAATAGTGATTAAATTGGATAGACATAATATCCCAGACTTACCAAAAGATGATAGAATTATTGGTATAGCTAAAAATTCACATGATTTTAAAGAACTAACAAAAAAGTTTAAAGAAAATGAGTTATTTTTCCAAGAATATTTAGGTAAATTCGATATTATCTACAAAATATATGTAATTGGCCGGTGGACAGTTTCAATAACTTCCCATAATCGATTACGACAAAAAGAAAATTTATCTCCCTTAGAACTGATTCATATTCGTGTACCAATTGACAAACAATTAAAGAGACGAATATTACGATTAGGCAGAAAAATGGGGCTCTCAATTTTTGGTATTGATTACATATTAACAAATGAAGGAAATCCATATATTATAGATGTTAATGATTTTCCAAGTTTTAGAAGTATTCCTGAAGCAGTGAGTCTAATATCAGATTATGTATATAACATTTTACTATTACGACAACAAATCTATAAAACACGTGTTTCAGTTAGAGGTTAAAACTTGAGATAGTAGTTTATTCATAACATATAAACTACTTATCGCTCTCGTTTATTTTCTAAAAACTCTAAAAGTCTCTTTTTAGCAACATAATCATCTAATTGTTCTGGAGGATGTTTTGCAAAAAAAGAGCATGCAGAATGAAGTATTCCCCCCATTTTTCTATCCTTCGCAATTTTACTAATCCTAATGCAATCTGCAATAATTCCTGCGGAATTATTACCATCTTCTACAAACATTGTAATATCAATTCTGACTGGTGCTCCTCCAAAAACTCTTCCTTCCAGCCTCATATAAGCCTCTTTTTGATTTTTTAGAAAAGGAATATAATCTACAGCAGAAATTCGGCAGTCTATCATATCTCGATTCGGGAGATTAGCAATTACTGCTTCAGTTTTAGATTGGCGTTTTCCTTTTTCGTATCTCAATGATCCATCTGGCATCGGGGTTAACAAATTGCAAAAATCGCTAGAACCACCCCAATCTAGTTGAATTGTTTTATCTAATATAGCTCCCCGCATTGGAAAGAGATTAGTTAAAGCTCTATGAATGATTGTGGCTCCAATTTGGGATTTTACATCGTCTCCCATTAAGGAAAGGCTTTTTTCTTCAGCTTTTTTAACTATTTCTGGATCTTTTACTACGTGTGAAGGCATTCCATTTACAACACATGAGCCGGCTTCAAGTGCACTCATAGCATAATATTTTACAGCTTCATGCGATCCTGTTGGAAGGAGGATTACAGTAACATCTGTATTTCTATTTTTTATTTCATTAATGATGTTCACAGGTTTTTGATTATTGTCTACGGGTACTATGTTTTTAATATTGCTGTCTAAACCATCTATAATTGGGCCTTTTACAACAGGAGCATTTAAATAATCGGGTTCAAATAGCTTCATATTACAATTAGGGTCTGCAAAAATAGCTTTACTTAAATCTTTACCCACTTTATCAGAATTAACATCAATTCCTAAAACAAAATTAATATCATTAATACTATATTGTTTAATTTCTGGTAAAGTACCTATAATTTTGTCAGGATTTTTTTTATAATTCTCAATACCTTGAACTAATGCGCTAGCTACATCGCCAACTCCAATTAGGCACACATTAATTTTTGATGCCATAATATTTTCTAATATAAAATGATAATATTTAAATCATTTTAAAAAAGCATTAAGCTTTAAAATACTTAGTTATTAAAAACAAACAAAATTGACATAATACAGATAAGATTTTTATCGAGATTTTAATCTACACAAAATAAGTTAGATTTTTTTGATAATATTTTAGATATTTGTGTTTGAAAAATTTTATTTAATACTAATTTTAAATTAAATTTATTAAATTTTTCAATTTTTTACAAATATCTACAAAGGATATAATAAAAATTAGGAGTTTTGGTGATTTAAATAGAATTTAATTTTATTACTTTAAATCTGATTCTTTTAATTGTACTCTTTTTAATGCTATTTATTATTATCATATATTTACTCTTACCTTGGATTTTTAATCTATTTGTTTCTCCAAAATTTAATGCTAGCTATATCTTTAACTCAAAGGATTTTAAAACGAAAGAAAAATTGAAATCACTTCAAAATCAAGAGCACACATTTCAAATAGATTTTGAAAGCACCCTTGGAACATACTTAATTTCATTTGGTACAAAAAAAGAATTCATAAATGGAAATATAAAAATAAGGCATAAATCAAACGAATATTGTAATTGTGATACTTTAAAAACCCATACTAAGTTACTTAAATTAATCTCTACTACTGAAGGAGATGGAAATGATAAATTAGGCGTATTCAAAACTATAAATGCCAGATTTCGATTAGAAGATGAAGATAGATTTGTAAATATATCAATAAAGCATTATAATCAGCAAAACTTCATTCTATTTGAGTTTCTTATTCCAGAAGGTTTAGAAAACACTTCTTCAGGCAAAAATTCAGAACTTATTACATCATTCCCTTCATTTCTCAACATAAGTACTAATATAAAAATATTTACTTTTAGGAATACGATATTTTGTCCTCCTTCTAGAAAAATTGGTGCTACATCTGCCCCTGTTTTATTTTATGATGATGATTTAAACTGTTTTGTATTATCCCCACTGGATGGTTTTTTAAACACAATGATCTCACAGGATAAAAATAATAGAATCTCTTGCGGTATCCAAGGAGAAATTAAAGAATTGCCAAAGAATTTTTCGCAAAGATTTATTCTTCTTTATAGTAAAGGGATAAATAAATCATTAGAACGGTTGGGAGATATTTTATTAAGATATCATGGTTCTAAGCGTAAGAGTCTTTATGCTAATGTCGTTACTTCATATTTAGGATACTGGACTGATAATGGAGGGTACTATTATTATAACACAGAGAAAGGAATGAATTATGAAGAAACAATGATGACAATTAAGGAATATTTCGATAAGAATAATATACCGATAAATTATTACAATTTTGATAGTTGGTGGTATTTAAAACATACAAATAAGATTTTTACAACACTATTTAGACCTCTTGTTCGATTGATGGGAGGAGGACTATATGGTAATACATTACGTTGGGAAGTTGATCCAAAAAATTTCTCAACAGATTTAAAAACATTCCATCGTGAAAAATTTCAAAAGCCAATTTCAGCTCATAGTCGACGCTGGGATGCGAGATCTCCATATGTTGAAAAATTTGAGTTTGAGACGTACAAAAATCATGCTATTCCTCTGAAAAAAAAATTCTGGGAATGGTTAATGAACCATGCTAAAGAAAGTGGCATTGAAGTTTATGAACAAGATTGGATGAAAAATCAAATTGCTAGTCTTCCAATTTTAAGACAAAATTTTAATGCTCAAGATGATTGGTTGAATAATATGGCTATATCTGCTAAGGAAAATGAGATTGATGTGTACTATTGCATGCAAACTCCTGGAATCTTGCTATATAGTATAAAGCATTCAAATATTAATATTTCTCGGTGTTCAGGGGATTATAATCATAGATGGCCTTTAACTTATAGATTTATTCACTCTACTCAAACGAATATACTATTTAATGCTTTAGGAATTAATTCCCATCCAGATGTATTCCGTTCAAAAACAATGGAAAATGTTAAATTTAGACCATTTGGTGAGAAATTTCCTAATTTTAACTGTCTTTATCAAATATTAAATGCTGGAGTTGTGGCTCCTGGAGATAAAAAAGAAAATCTTAATTGGCCACTTCTAAAAGAGACATGCAGAAATGACGGATTATTACTGAAACCTGATAAGCCATTAACTGCAAATGATTTAATGTTTAAGAAACATAAAAAATATTATATTTGTGATACTTATACCAAAATAAATAACTTAACTTGGAGCTATATCTTAATTTCTAATATCTGGCCAAAAAGAGTCAAAGAAACATTTTTTACACTGAAAGAACTAGGATTTGAGAAAGAAGATTATATTATATACGATTATCATTCTGGTATCTCAAATCGAATTAAGTTTGATGAGTTTATTGAAGTAGGTCGATTGAGAAGATATGGTTACAAATATTATATAATTAGTCCTATCACGTTAAATGGAATGTCTTTAATTGGATGCCCTGATAAATTTATTACTTGTTCGGGAAAATTAATCTTAGAAGTTAATGCTACCGAGGATTCCTTAAATTTTTTAGTCGAGAACATAAGAGACACAGTTGTTAAATTATTAATTTACTCAGAAAAAAGACCAAGTTCAATTCAAGTGGATAATGAGTTAATAAATTCATGGAATTATAATAAGGAAATTAATATAATAGAATTAAATTTAATGTTTGATAAATTTAATAAAAAAGAAGTTTTAATCCATAAATAACATAAATAGTATATGAAAATATGGTCAAAAAAATAGTATTTTCCGCAAAACAAGACCATGAAGTGGTTAAAAAGCTAATTAGTAAATTAAAAAAGATAAAAAAATTTGATTTATTGCTCCATGATCCTTCAAAAGAGTTTTTCTGCCTTTCTGATATGCCTAAGTACTTTAAAAGTGCAGATCTAATTATTGCAAAAGTAAGAAATGAGTGTTCTATTGATTTACTACACTTCGCTAAATTATATAATATACCAACTTTACATAATGTAGAGACAGTTTTAACGTGTAAAAACAAAATTGCTCTTGATTTTGCATTAAGGAAAGCACTAAACACCCATCAAAAGGAATTAAGAAATTTTTCAATCCCCAAATCATGGAATCAATCTTTATCAAATATACCTCTATTTAAAAAGTGGGCTTTGCCCAAATTACCCATAGTTATTAAGAGTCATTATCAACATGATAAATATAATAGATTTAATTTTTTAGTTCAACATATCGATGAAGTTGATACATTTATCGAAAAATATAAAGAGTTCCTATATTATGATGTATACATTCAGAAATTTATCGAGTGTGATGGTATTGAGAGAAAGGTATATGTAATAGGTGATAGAGTTTTCGGTATTAAAAGGGAAAATCCTATTTATAAATATTTAAGAGAAAAACCCGAAAGCATTGATGTTGAATTGCTTGAAAGAGAGGAATTTGAAATTACAGAAGATATCTATAAATTATCAAAAATTTTATCTACAGAGCTAAATCTTAAGATTTTTGGATTTGATTTAGTAAGACCTTTAGACCAAGATAAATTTTACCTTATTGATTTAAATGATTTTCCCAGTTTTAGAGGAATTCCCAATATTGAAAAAGAGTTAATGAATTATATTGAAAACTATGCTTTAACTCTTTAAGGAATTATTAAAAAGGGAACTATAATTAAGTATGCGATAACTCCGTAAGAAATACAAAAATACCCAAAACTAATTTTCTGAGCTACACGGAGTAAAATTTCAATGGTTATATAACCTATTAAAAAACTTATAATTGTCATTAAAATGATTAAAAATGGATCTATTAACCCGAAAACTGAACCTTCTCCAAAAATAATATCAACTATTATTGATGCAATAGCAACTGGTACTGACATTAAAAAGCTTAACCTTAACGCAGTGTCTTGGTTATAATTTTCTAATAAAACTGAAGATACGGTGACTCCTGAACGGGAAATCCCAGGTAAAATTGAGATACCTTGAACTAAGCCCACTAAAAAACTATCTTTAGTGATCTCAATTGGGAGAGTATCTTCAAGAGTACTTTTTCCATAGATTTTTCGTGTTTTAAGCAAAATAACACCAGTAATAATTAATAATCCTGAAATAATTAGTGTTATTAAGTCTCCTTGGATGGCGGTAAATGCTCCTGAAATAACTATTCTAAATATAAAATAGAGAGGTAGGGCTGTAATTGCGGTTCCAATCGTAGCATAAATAAGCCAATTTCTTTTTTTAATCTCGATATCATCCACGATGTATGTTTTTGGTAAAAAACTTTTAAATATTTTAACAAAATCAGTTCTAAATTTTAATAAAACAGCAAAAGTAGTACCTAAATGTAACCAAATTGCAAGACTGTATGCTTCTTCGGCAGAAATACCAAATAAATTCATGGATATAATAAATGTCTGACCACTTGATGATATAGGGAGCCATTCAAAAATCCCTTGTAATATTGCAATAATTACATATTCAATCATTTTTTAAAACTCAAATCTGTTTAATCCTTTCATTAAATATTCAATAATCTCATTACGCGTTTCTCTAAATCCCTCAAGTTCTTTCATTGACGGATCTTCAATATCACCATTTTCTCCAGCAAATTCTTTGATTGTTAATATTTCTTTGGTATCTATGTTAAAAAATTCATAGATTTCTTTTTTATGTTTACCAGTCAATGTGAGAATCAGATCAGCATCTTCAAGAATTTCAGGATGTTTCTTCAAATCGATTGAGAATGAATTTTCTGATAATTTAATTCCTACCTCCTCCATAGCCATTCTGGCATCCAATGATATCAACATACCATCTCTAGCATGTGATGATATACCACATGACTTTACTTTAATATCTAAATTACATTTTAAGAAAAAATCTTTTAAAAATCCCTCAGCCATACAACTTCTAGCCGTGTTTACACTACAAACTATTAATATTGATTTATAATGAAATTTATTTTTCATTATATGGAGGAAAAGATAGATGTAAAATAACTATTTTTATTACTTAAAACTCTCATTGTTTACGAATTTAATTCCCGTCTTTTTCATAGTTTCTAGAGCAGTTTTAATATTTCCTTCTGGTAAATCAACACCTCTAGTCAGATCTACTAAAAAATAGGCTTTATAACCAAAGTTAAAACCATCCAAAGCAGTGTAATAGCAACAATAATCTAATGCTAAACCACATACAAAAATTCTTTTAATTTTTTTTGAGTTTAAATATTCTCTTAAACCTGTTTCAGATTTCTTGTCATTATCTTGGAATCCAGAATAACTATCAACACTCGGATTCATTCCTTTTTTAATTACCTTATCAGCCAAATCAACTTTTAAATCCTTATGGAACTTTGCTCCCTTAGTACCTTGAATACAATGATCCGGCCATAAGATTGGGCCTATAGCTCTATTATCAGATATATATTCATCACCTGGAGATTTTCCAGGATGATTACTAGCAAAAGATAAATGTTTTTTTGGGTGCCAATCCTGAGTTAACACCACTTGTGCTGTCTTTTTTTTGAATAATTTAGCAATATCATTAATCCCATTTATGATTTGATCTCCTTCCTCTACTGGTAAAGATCCTCCGGGGATAAAATCATATTGCATATCCACAATTATTAAGGCATCGTTCTTATCAATCTTAATATTTTTTTCAAATTCAACATGTTCCATTATATAGTCACAACTATAATTTCATTGAATACAATACATCATAGTATTAATTAAATCTTATTGTATAACATATAACTGGAGGTACACAAAATCCAAGATAAGATAGAAAAATACACAACCCATTCAAATATAGGCATGATAAGATACACTTTCTGTCCAAATGCATAACAGATCTCTTTGAAATAATTACAGAAATTTGTTATAAGAAATGGAATTAGATATACAATAAAAATTCCCGCAATTATATAACCAATATATACAGGAACTTTAGAGAACTTAGGATTTTTTACCATAGCCAAACTAAAAAGTATAAATACTGCTGTATGTCCAAACCAGCTAAGTGTTGCAAAGTTCCCATGTAAAAACTTAATAAAATCGTTAACACCAGAAAAAGTACCAGTAAGTGCGACACAAATAGAGGAGAAAATTCCAGCGAAAATAGCACTCTTTCTTAGACTTTCATTCACATTATCATCCTTTAAAATTTTTCCTAGGTAAATATAAAATAGGATAGCTAATGACCCTGAGATTATAAATCCTGTTCTTAAATATATTCCACCCGTTAAATCCCCTAAAACACTTATAGAATATTTCCACATTTTATATTCTGGGGTAAAAATTAACGCTAAAGTATTGCCTAGAAACCCTGCGGTAAATCCAATCAATCCAAAAATATACCCCGGGATAAGATTGAAAAGTTTGTCAAAGAAATCATTTACTTTCTCCATATTATTTTCCCTACATGTTTTACTTAATAAAAATTTTCTTTATAATTTACACACTCCAATATTAGAAAGAGAAGGTTTCATCGATTTGACTAAATTTTCTTATAAAGCATATAAGTAGGAATAAGGAAATACCAAAGAATTACCGCGCCTGTTCCAATCCACTCAATTAAAGGTAATACTTCCATTATAAACCTTAAAACAGGAAATAAGTGTAAAAAAAATAGGATAATTAACAAAGCAAAGGCAAAAGAAACAAAAAAACCAAAATAACCAAGATACTTTGAATACTTTAAATCTTGTATTATTAAAATATTGTACATAGTAATATAGCAAAATCCGAGAACCCAACTTATTAATGCCGATGTACCATGTAGATACTGAATTATTATATTAGAGCCACAAAACACGCCTAAAAATATAAAACTTATACAAGCAATATTAGCACAGATATTAGCTCCAATGATCAGTTTATAATTATTCTCATTCTTATTGAAAGTCATCCTAAGATAATTTACAAAAATCAAGGCGAATATACCAGAAAAAATATTTCCAAGATTAAAAAAAATGCCTCCAGGTCCTAAACATAATGTACTTACTGCCATTTCCATAAAATTGTATTCAGGAAACATTACACGTGCAACTATATCTCCTAAAATGCCAGATAAGATTGAAAATAGTCCAAATAGGCTTACTGGAATAACATTATTTAATTTTTCGATAAAATGATCAACTTTCTCCATAATTACTTATTAAAATGGTACATTAGAATTTTATTCTGAATTAAAGGATTTATGCTACATAATTGCTGAAACAATCTTTAATATTAAAAATAAAATGAAAAAAATAATAAGGATTTCGAAAAACAAAATATCATTTAGATATTGGTAATCGTATAGTAAAAGTTGATCCCTTGTTCCTTCCTTCAGACTCCACTAAAATCTTACCCCTATGTAGTTCTATGATTTCTTTAGATATATATAATCCTAATCCAGAACCTTCAGTTTCAATATCTAATCCTTCACTTACTCTAATAATCTTTCCAAATTTCTGAAATAATAATTCTTTTTCTTTCTTTGTTAAACCGATACCAGTATCTCTTATAGAAAGATCCACCCATTGATTATTTACATTCAATTTTATATAGATATTGCCTTTAGGAGGTGTTAATTTTATTGCGTTAGAAAGGAGGTTAGTAAATACCTGTTCAATTCTAATTTTATCAATTTTTACAATTATTTCATTAGGAAGCTCAATTTTTAAATTTATATTCCTCTTATCAACCCAATATTTTAAATCATTACAACTTTCATTGATAAGTTCAACTAGGTTTTCTTCTCGAAGATTTAATATTAATTTACCCGACTCTACTTGAGATACATCTAATAGGTTTTCGATTAATTGTCTTAATTTTTGGCTACTCCTATATATCATTTCGATGAATTCTAAAATTTTGGTGTTAAATTGGTCTTTAAACTCTTTTAGTAGAAGTTGGGATGCTGCATAAATGGAACTCAATGGTGCTTTAAACTCATGTGAAGCGATCATTACTAATTCGCTTTTAATTTGACTGATTTCCATCAATTTTCTATTTTCTTCAAGAATTATCTTTTCAGCTTTTTTCCGATCCGTAATATCTCTAGAAATTATTATTGCCTTCCTCTTTCCATCTGTATCAATAAACGATTTCCCTTTATGTTCAAACCAGATGTAATGACCATCTTTATGTTTTACCCTCATTTCATTCCTTCCTTCACCATATTTAAATCCATCTCTTAATGCTTTAGCCGCTTTCTTCACATCATCTGGATGTAATGGAGAGAGAGGAGTTTTTCCAATTATATCTTCTTTATTATATCCTAATAAATCAAAATAAGCCTTCTCATTGATATATTCATGTTTCAAATTTTCATTAATAATAGTAATTAAGTCATTGGCGTTATCCAAAATTAATTTATACTTTTCCTCTGATCCCTTTAATTTTTTTTCATTTCGCTTAGGGTCCCCTGGCACATTAAGTTCCTCAATATTTTCTTTATTTGCTTAATAATATTTCATAAATTTGTATATTTTTCGATCCCCCTTTATAATTTGAATATGATCCCTAAAAACTAGTAAATTATTTAAGATTTAGGATTGAGAACGAC
>JAHPZE010000038.1 GCA_019058365.1 Promethearchaeota archaeon
GCTCCCCGAACACGGAAAAAAATAGAAAAAAAAATAAATACTTAGATACTAAATATAAAAAAAATTATTCTATTTCTTGTCTAAATTCCCGTCGAGCGATCAATCTTTTTCTTAAGATATACAAGGTTACTACACTGATAGCTGCGATAGAAGTTATACTTATTACTATTGCGAAGATAATAATGGGATCAATACCTTTATATTTCACATTAACTATATTAATTGATACATTCTTTATTGATTCAGTATTGTTTGCTTTGTCTACTGCATAATATGATATTATATGATTTCCTAAAGTATAATTTGATAAATTAAATGGCTGAACATAGTCAACCCATTCATCATCATCGATCTTATATTTGATCTTTGCTACACCAGTACCAAGACCATCATCCGCAATCAAAGTGAAATAGGTTGAGTTTAATACTTTGTTAGATCCACTATATGGATTAAAGGAAATGTTTGTTGCTGGTGGGATGGTATCTTTAATAACAGTTAACATATTAAGGATTTCACCCCCTAAAGAATTGTTTGCGTAAAATCGAATAATAACATTTCCTTCTGGCATGGAATCCCAAACGAGTTGATCAATGGTTCCAGTTAAGCCAGTAAAAAAGTAATTATGTAATCCCTCATCTAAAGTATACCATGTACAATTTAGAGTGCCCAATATACGAAGTATAATCTCAAACTCAAAGGTTATATTATTAAAGATCTGGTTTGAAATTGGTTTTATAATATTTAAACCATAACCAACATTAAAGTTAATCTGAACCTCTCGTGTATTTATATGCTGATCACCACCAAGCGCTGGATAACCAGTATCATTTGCCCATACACATAAAATATATTCTCCATCTTCAAGAAACCAAATATCAGGATCTGTCTCATAGATCTGATAATCTGCTGTACCTCCTTGAGGTGAAAGATCCACCCAATTACTGGATGACTTATTTAAAATACCGTACCAGATTGTATCTGTATCTAAATCTGGACTCGAAATATTAACAGTAATATAATTATCTAAAATATCTTCTTGGGCTATGGAATGAACAAGAATGGTAGGTGGTGTCGAATCAATTCGATCAGCATCGTAAGTCCAACCAGAAATATCATATTCCCATACAATATCATATGTTGAATTTATTTCTATTATTCGATTTCTCCAAGAATCAGCAATAAGTACATTCCCATTAGGCAATTTATCACAATCTCTTGGCCATAGTAAATCAATTTGAGATTGATTCACTTCCCACACTATTTTACCAATAGGATCTATTTCTATACACCGATGATTCATTGAATCTGCGATCAAAGTATTCCCATTTTTTAATCTATCCGCATTGTGTGGTCCAAAAAGTTTTGAATGGTTTTGAGCAGGAAGAAGGGGATTAACATATAATAAATCTCCATATTGCCAAACTATATCACCAGCAGGATTAACCTCAATTACCGTATCATAATTCCGCAATGTTATTAATGTATTTCCATTCGGTAATCTGTCAACATCGTTTAAATGGACCCAGTCATCTGGAATCGGTTCTGGATGAGAAAGATGATCAATACTTCGCCATTCCCATACAATATCATATGTAGAATTCACCTCAATTACTCTATCTTGACTCATATCTGCGATTAAGTAATTACCATTAGATAATTTATCAACATCATGCACTTCATGATTATGAGTTTCTGGACCAGTTATGGTATAATTCCAAACCACTTCATAAGTTGGTGTCATTTCAACAATATTGTTTACTAAGGGAGCTGTAGGATTTATGAGAACATCATCACAAATACTAAAGAGATAATTGCCATTTGATAATCGTTCAGCATCCCATGTTATTTTACCTTCTTCATGATAAGACCATAAAACATCTCCTTCTGGACTGACTTCTCTTAAATTAGGAGAAATTAAAGTATTTCCGGGAAATGGTTTGGAGGGGTCATATTGAGAGCTTAAATTAATTTTGAATTTTACAACATCATAATCCCTTTGTACTATTGCCCTGCTGGTTGGATGTGCCCCTCCTTCCATTACTATGTCTTTTGCCCATGTGTGAAGTGTATATGAATGTAAATGTTTCAGGAATACCTGAGTAGGACCAGTATATGTTATATTTCCACTTGTTAGCCAATTTTTGTCAGTATTATCATAAATTCGATAATACATCTCATCATACCAGGGATCTTGATTTTCTAAAGTGATTGTAATTGAGATAGACCCTATATAAGTTATATTACTAGGACTTTTAATATTAATTATTGGAAACAGAGTATCTAAGCGATCAGCATCATAATTAGCCCCTAATGTATCATAATACCATACAACCTCTTTAGTATTCATATCAATTTCCCAAATTCTATTATTTCCATTACTCATTTGCGCTGTATCACAAATTAACAGATTTCCATTAGGCAATATATCAGCATCGCGAGGCCATCCTAAATATTCATCCTCAGTGGAGGTAGGGGCATATTCCCATATTATTTCTTTAGTAGTCTTATTAACTTCGATTATACGATGATTTTCTGAATCTGCTATAAGGATCGTACCTTGAGGTGTGAATTCGGGATTATGTTGATGGTGACAGAGAGTATAATTTCCATATTCTCCATATTCCCAAATAATATTACCTGAGGTATTAACAATTATTACCATATCAAAATTTCGTAAACTGATCATTGTCGAACCATCAGGCAAACGATCAGCATCATTTAAGTGAGTCCAATCCCATCCTCCTTCAAGCAAAGGATCTCCATCAGGAGATTGACCATAAATAAAATGATCTGCAGCGTTCCACCCCCATTTAATTGTTCCATTTCTATAACATTCTATCGCTCGATTATTAGATGTATCAGCAATTAGGAATGTTTCATGTCCATTCTCATCGTATCCGAGATAATCTACATCATGCGTAAAGTTTAGTGGACGACCACCAACGATTGAAAGATTCCATACAACGTCAGAAGTTGTAATATTTATTTCCTTGATTACAGCATTAGCAGAAGTAGCGCCGCCATAATCTACTGCTAAAATATTTCCATTAGGAAGCATTTCTAGATCTGCAGCACTAATAGGAGTAGACCAGGACCAGATGGTATTTCCCGTACCATCAATAATTTTAAGTGTTGATCCATCAGCTAAAAGGGTATGATCTCTAAATTCGTAAATAGATGTACAATTAACTGTAAATATTGGACTAAGAGATCTCTCATTATTTGAACTGTTAATACAGAATCTTATTTTATTATTAATCTCAGAAAATTCATCGAATCTAACAGAACTCACTGATATCATTTCCTTAGCTGTTGATCCATCAGAACCAGTTACAACGATTTCGGGTGATGGAAACCAATCTTGGAACATTATTGAAGCACCATGCTCAACAATTATTCCCACTTTAGCAACAGCACCCGGAATAGGGTAGTAATCCGACTGATCAAAAGCACCATCCCAAGAAGTTATTTTAATTGATCCAACATCATAATATACCGCATATGTATCACCATCAATAGAGTACTGACCAATCCAATTGTCACCTTCCCTAATAATTCTAAGCCATATTGGACTAGATTGACTAGGTATAACCTCATTTATTAAAGAATCTGAAATACCATTCATATAGTAAAACGAAATATTGACTTGATCTGATTCATTTTTAATAATTAATTTAAGAGCATTCATCTCATCAAGATAAACAATTATCCCTGCTGATTTATTTTCATTTAAGTTAATTATATTCATTTTAACATTAACTTCAAACGAACCCGCTATATTTTGAGTGATATAGGGTGCATCATGTATTGTTGAATTCCAGATGTGGTCACCTGAATCTGTAAAGGTAAGACCAGTTGTATCTTCTATTAAAATGCCATTTGAAGGATTTTGAAGTTCCCAACTTTTTTGCAGATTGCCATCATTGAATTCATCGGAATATGGATTCATAAATGCTGTTGGTTCTCTCCCATTAATTGAAAAGGCGTATTGAGCTGTGTACTTATCGATTCCATTCGTTTCATCCTGTATCGAAATATGCGCTGCTGGATTATCAACATCTGTTTGGTATGGCTGAAAATCGCTAAAAATTACTGGACTTTTAATTTCCGTGATATTGACTGTATATGTATTCGATATAGCAATATTATCATTCATATCATTAATTTTAAACTTGATTTTATTTTCATCTTCACTATAATGATTGAAGGGGACCTCATGAACGGTCATAGTTTCAGTACTTGTCGTAGTGTTGGTACCCGTACATTCAATCCAAGGTGTTATTTCCCAATCATCAAATGTAGCATTTGTATTATCCCCAACAAACATACCTACTTGAGTTAAATGAGTTAGGGGTACGTCACTAAAACCTAAAAGATTAAAATTAGTTCCATCGAGAGAATAGAATCCTGCAAACTCATCTCCAGAGCGGATTATTCGCATCCAGAGGTCATCTACAAGACCCACTGTGTATACAGCTATACGAGAACCTATACCACTTATAGAAGACCATAATGCAATATTATACGATCCTGCTCCAAATGGTACAAAAGTATATTGATATAAGAAAAAATTATCAAGCTCATCGCATATTAATAGTCCTGCAATGTCCCATCCCTCCAGTAAAGTAGCGGATACTTTTACTTGTGCCGTAACATCACCCGAGATTGTTTGATACATGAAAGGAGCATTACGAGAATTGCCACCCCAAGTATGGTCACCGTTTAGATCTGTAATAGTTATATTTGTTCCACTCTCTACAAAACTACCGTTATCTTGATTGCGAAATGACCAAAAATCCCCAATTTTATTATCATTGAAATCGTCTCTATATGGATTACTAAAATTTGTAGGCTCAGATCCATTTGTGGCGAAAGCAAAATATCCCGAATCAACATTTAAGCCGCTTTCTGAATCAATTACCTGTATTGTTACATCTGGTGTTATATCATTTGTTTCATCGGGAGAAAAATTAGAAAATGATGGAGGTGTAGAACCAGCAGAACGAGGTTTTTGATGAATAGATTGATTCATTGAGGTACTATTTATTATTGTAGTAACAATTAGTATAAATAAAATAAAATATGATTTATTTCTCTTTAAAGCTTTCATTAATAACGCCGTTTACAAATTTGTATTAAATTCGATTCACTTTTTATTTTTAAATATAATACTATCATCATCTCCTTAAAAATATTGTAGATTCTATTAATAATTACCAGTACTGGCTGAATTTATTGCAAGTTAATAATTATTTTTCATTTTGAATAAATTTAAATCTTAATTGATCCGAATGTGATGCAATGTGATAACAGTTTTAAATTAAGCTTAAATTTACATTGATTCATAAACCATGAGAAAATAAATAAAAAAATAAATATTTAGATACTAAAAATTTAAACAAACTTATTCAGATGAATTTCTTTAAAAAATTAAATAAAGTTCTGTTTAAATACAAAACAGAATTTATCGTTTTCATTATATTTCTTTTATATTTGATTATTATAAGAATAATAATTCCAATCGTTTATATTCCTTTTTTAGGGGAATTAGATTATGATTGGGATAGTTATTTTAGAATGTCAAATGATATCACATCTATATTTAGACGTGAGATAGTTGCACCATTTTGTTTTAGACCATTAATGCCATTTTTAGCTGGCTTATTACCGTTCGATTTAAGAACAAGTTATTTTTTTATTAATTTTATCGCAGTCTATTTAACCGGGATTGTACTTTTTTTCACCTTACGATTAAAATTCAGTAAAATGCTTTCAATAATAGGTCTTTTTTTTTTCTGTTTCTTAAACTACATTGAGGTTATATATAGATCTATTTTTCAATTCTTCTTTTCACCTTTTTATCATATATATTTTTATGAAATATATAATGTAGATACTCTGGCATTTCTTTTCTTAATGATTTGTTTTTATTGTATTTTATCTTCAAAAAATTCATTATATTCAATTTTTCTAGTGTTAGGATTATTAATAAAAGAAACTATTCTGTTTACAATACCAGTATTCATTCTACATATATGTTTCGAAAGAGTAAGATCTGAGAATAAAAAAGTAAGATACTTTAGTTTATTAAAAAACTTAATGTACATTTTACCTGGTATATTAGTTTATAGCTTAATGCACGTCTATATTATACCAAAATCTGTTGTTGGAACCGTTTGGGATTTATATTACGAAGGCAATGAATACCTTTCAGTTGATATGATAATGATATTCGTTAAAATGAGAATTATAGATCTATTTGAAGGAAATGGCTTCTTCCAATGGACGGTTGGCATATGGGGATTAATCCTTATAATGTTGATTTCCTTCAACACAAAAGAAGAGATCTTTAAATGGATGAAACTATACGGGATTTTTATGGTTCTTATATATAGTCAAATGTTCTTGGGAATTGCGGTTAAAAAGTATATTTATTACGGATTTTTTCCTATGATTTATTTAGGTGTCTCAGGATTAAACTGTCTAAAGGAGGGGTTACAAAATTATTTTAATTATGATTTTTTGATATATTTAATATAAAGTCGTAGGTATCATGTATGTATATAAATTGGACAAATCTTTCCAATAAAAAAAAGCTAATTACTGTTTTTATAATTTCAATCTGTATCCAATTAACTATCTTTTTATTAATCCAATCTTCTGGTTGGTTGTCTCAAGTGAGTTCTGATGATCCATGGTTTGTTTTTCTAACGCAAACTATTGAACCGTACACAGATTTTAAATTTTGGTATCAGCCAACTGCAAGTCAGTTTCTATTTAAAGAGTGGTTACCTTACTTAAATTTAATTAATTTAGTCAATAATCCTGAACATTTACGTCCTTTCATTTATCCACCTCTTTTTTTTTATGTATTAATTATTCCATCTTTTATTAATGTTAATTTGGTTGTTGTTCCTTTACTTCTATCAAATATTTTATTGCCTATCGTTGTATATAATCTCTTAAATAAAGTTTTTGAACAAAAAGTTGCGGAATGGGGATTTATTAGCACAGCATTATGCCCATTGTATCTTTTTTATAGTGGGGGTATGGCATTAAACTCTTCTTTGATTACATTATTCTTCGTCTTATCATTATATTATATCTCAATTAATCGGTTCAACTATGCCATAATATTTTTATCCATATCTATTCTTTTCAAACAAATAGTTATCCTTTTAGTTCCACCAATTCTGTTTTATCTTATATTAAAATCTAACTTAGGCAGAGAAAAGGTGACATATTTGAATTATATAAAGAAATTTCTTCAATACTCAGCAATTTTGACATTAACATTATTTATAGGTTCTTTGCCTTGGATTTTGATTTCTCCTAATAATTATATAATATCATTAACTGCATATGGAACATTTAGACCAACTTTACGTCCCTATTTTGGACCCTTATATGGACATTACAATATACCAAGATTTTGGTATGATTTTTTAATATATTTAAATGCACCATATGAAGTATTTTATGTGTTTGGATTTCTTAATTTCTCGTATGTTGGTTTAATAATTATAGAAATCGCAGTTATTGTAATGATATACTATTGGTATCAGAAGAATATTTTAGATTGGAAAAAATTTCTTAATATTATCATTTATACAACATTTTTAACTTACCTCTTTTTTCCAAGAGGGACCTATAAATATTATTATTCCTTTTTGATCCCACTTATTGTTCTATGGATATGTTTTAATTTTGATACTGTATTGTCATACAATGGCTTCAAAAGAAAAAATTGGTTATTAACTATTATATTGGTTTCGATAACTTTTATGCTAATACATCGTTATTATTATCAATTATTAGTTTGGGCGATATTTATCTATATTCTAATAAAGAATAGGACTTTAGCCAAAAAAAAAATTATGAAACTTTTATGAATGATACAAAAACAATATCTTTAAATGAAGACATTAGTTAACCTAAAATAACATCCAGAATCAAAAGCAAAAACCCTTATACTCTAAAATCATAGTATCTCACTAGATTTCGTAGAAAGCTCAGAAATTAAAATTTTTTTCTTTTTATAACGTTTAATAAAAAGAATGATACAATATATTGAACTAATTAAAATAATGATGATGAGATATAAGACTAAAGCATTTAGATTATAAATTTCTTGTCCGAAATTAAATAAAACTCCCTTACTAATACCTAAAATTATGCTTATAATTCCATAAATAATAAGAGAAATAGAGATTATAACAAAAACCATATGATACTGTTTTTTATTCTTAATATATTTACCTAAATAATAAAATGGAATTGCGACTATGATGCTTACGATAATGATTAAGGGAATTAATAAAACTAATAATACTGTTGTTTTTTCAAATGCGAAATAATCAAAAAAAACACTGGCAGTTATGTAAATAATCAACGGGTGAAATAAAAATATTTCATATAGTTTTTCTCCTGGAAATACCAATATTCGATTGATTCTTTTGTTTTTATTTAAAGCATTAACTATGAATATAAAAAATGTAATGGTTAATAGCGGATTATAAAGTATTATCGGAAAGTCCAGGAAGGTATATCTCCATATTGTAAAAATAACATATGTTATCATTAGGATAATAAAAAAACTAAATGCAAGCAAACCCGATTTGCGATTCTGTAAAAATCTATAGCTTTTTTCAGGTTCTTTTCCAATCCAATATCCAATAATCATCCCAAAAAAGAAATCAAAATATCGAAGAGTTGTTACGCCAAATTGCCACCAGTATAAATCTTGCTGAAAAATTGCAAAAATATCTCTCTTTAATGTCCAAAAGATTGAATTAGAGAAAGCAAGATAAATTACATATAAGATTAGTGTTAATAGCACTGTCAATCTAAAGTTTTTTCTCAAAAAATGATAAAATACAGGAAAAATTAAATAACAAATCAGGATAAATGTAATAAACCAATGAGAGCTTTCAATGCGTAAAAAAACTGAAAGAGGCTGCGTAGGAATCGATTGCAAACCACTCATGTGAATTAGTATTGAATTAATAGAATAAAAATGACCCTTAACGAATAAATAAAAAACAACATAAGCTAAAGTTGCGATTAAAAAGATTGGAAATATTCTAACTAATCTTTTTTTATACCATTCTTTCCATGAATGGTTATCATAATTTGATTTAGTTAAAATATATGTTAAAAGAAGCCCGCTTAAAAAGGCATACATATCCCCTGAAAAATCACCTAATTCAATAAAAGATTTGATGATTATATTCGAATGTGTTTGTAATGGAAGGAATCCAGCGAAATAGTAACAATGCCATACTATCATTTGCAAAAGGGCTATCGTTTTTAAAGAGTTTATAGATATTGATAAACTTCCGAAGTGCTCTAGTTTTTCTTGCTCTTGGACTAAGACTAATTTTTCCTTATATCTCATAAAGTTTATTCTCTTAGTTTTAAAAAACCGAATTTAAAATTTAAAAATTAAGAAAAAATAAAAATTATATTAAAATTATTTCTGGGAAACTTTATTTATTTCGCTAAAATTTTTTGATAAATTCAAATTTTATAATTTTAAAAATGTGATTATTAAGTTTTTATAAATTTGAATTTGATTTAATTACTAAAACTAATACCCTCCTAAGGAATTTTCATTATAAATGAAGCACATTTTAAGAAAATAATAAGAAATTTAATTTTTCTAAAATTCAATTTTATAATCTATAAAAAAATAATATTAAAAATTTAAGAATGGTGAAATAATGGGAAAATTAGCGAGAAAAGTAGCCATGATTGGTGCTGGTATGAGTAAATTTGGAGCACATTTTCCTCTAAAGCGGAATCCAGATTTATGGGTTGATGCATGGTTAGATGCAGTAAGTAGAGTTGATAATGGTATTGATCCTAAAGATATTGATGCCTGTTATGTTGGTAATTATTCTTCAGATCTATTTAATCACCAAGGCCATCTCGGACCTCAAATGGCAGATTTGGTAGGGTTAGTCCCAAAACCAGCAGGTCGTTTTGAGGGAGCATGTGCCAGTAGTGGAATTGCTCTTAGACAAGCAATTTTAGCAATTGCATCAGGAGTTCATGATGTTATTGTGGTGAGTGGTGTGGAGTGCATGACTGAATTACCTACTACTGGAGTAACTGATGTTTTAGCTACAGCCTCAGATAGTTTATTCGAATATCCTGCTGGAGCGACATTTCCAGGATTATATGCAACTATAGCATCAGCTCATTTTCATAAATATGGAACTACAGTGGAGGATTTAATGAGAGTTGGAATAAAAAATCATGAAAATGGGAAGGAAAATCCATATGCTCAAATGCAAAGTTCTATTTCCGATATGATGAAAAGTAAGATCGCTAAAATCGAAAAATCTGGTGGAAAAATTCCAGATTGGAAGGATGAGTTTGACTATCTTAAAAGCAGCTCAAATCCAATGATTGCTTATCCCTTGAGGTTATTCGATTGTAGCTTAATTACTGATGGTGCGGCTTGTGTATTCTTAGCAGCTGAAAACGTAGCGAAAAATTTCACTGATACTCCAATTTGGATAACTGGCACTGGTCAAGGTAGTGCAGCATTATCTTTACATGATCGAGACGATTTAACTAGTTTTATAGCTTCTAAAGAAGCAGCACGACAAGCATATGAAATGTCAGGATTAAAACCCAAAGATATCCAAATAGCTGAAGTTCATGATTGTTTTACTATCGCTGAAATTGTAGCATTAGAAGATTTAGGTTTTTATGAAAAGGGTAAAGCTGTTGAAGCAATTAGAAATGGAGAAACTAAACGAGATGGGTCATTACCTATAAACACAAGTGGAGGTTTGAAGAGTAAAGGCCATCCTGTAGGTGCTACTGGTGCTGCATTTTGTGTCGAAGTATTCAAACAAATGCGAGGTATAGCGGAAAGAAATAGGCAAGTAAAATTCGATGTAGAGAGAATGATGGTTCATAATTTAGGTGGTTCAGGAGCAACGTGTGTGGTGACAATTTTTGAAAAATAGAGGTGTGAAAAATGACTGAAAGTGAGAGAGATTTTACAATAAAAAGTTATATAGATTATTTATCCGAAAAGAAATTAATGGGTTCAAAATGTAAAAATTGTGGAGCTACTTATGTTCCTGTAAGAAAATTATGCACTAAATGCTATAAGGCAAATATGGAATGGATGGAAATGTCAGGAAATGGTAAAATTGCAGCTTTCACAAGTATTACTGTAGGAACTCCATTTTTTGTTGAAAAGGGATATAATAGAGATAAACCTTATTGTTTTTCAGTAATAAAATTAGACGAAGGTCCAATGGTGAGCGGACAGTTGATAGGAGTGAATGAAAGTAAACCTGAAACAATTAATATTGGAATGCCTGTTAGAGCAACTTTTATTGAAACAGATATCAAAGGTGAAACAAGAGTAGATTTAGGTTTTGAGCCTAAATGAATTCAAATTTTTTATTTTTTTTATTTTAAATAATTATCAGGTTTTTTTCAAAAACATTTTTTATTATTAGGTGAATTTGGATAAAAAAATTATACAAAATCTTAATTCCAATCGTATTTTCATCAATTGTAATATTCTCTGTTATTTACTTATATTTTCCATCACATAACATATCAATTCAAAATTATGATATAGAATTAGAATTTAATGGTGATAACGCTTATTCTTATGTGCAGGATCAGTTAGACATTGGATTCCGTATACCAGGAACCCCAGAACGCGTAAATTGTGCTAATTACTTTATTTCTAAATTTAAAGAAATTAATAGCAATTTCACATATGCTCTACATAATTTTACTATTCACTCGATTGATTGCCAAAATGTACTTTTTAAGTTAAATGAAGATAATTCGAATATAGTAATACTAGGAGCCCACTATGATTCTCGTGCTAAAGCGACTAAGGATCCCATAATAATAAACAGAAACAATCCTGTTCCAGGGGGAAATGATGGAGCAAGTGGTTGCGCTGTTTTAATTGAGCTCGCTAGGATACTTTATTCTGAGCGAGTTAATTTATCTTGTCAAATCTGGTTCTTATTTTTTGATGCTGAAGATCAAGGAAAAGATAATGCCTATGGAATAGATGAATGGGATTGGTGTGAAGGTTCTCAGCAATTTGGATTAGATATTAAAAATTTTTATGATTCAGATACAGAGGATTTTGATTGCATGATTTTATTAGATATGGTTGGAGGAGAAAATTTGCAGTTTATTAATGAACAATACTCTACATCCTCATTATTAGATGAGATATTTATAATTGGAAGACAATTAGGTTATACTAATCAATTTCAATCGAATCCGGAAAGTGCCTCGATAATAGATGATCATAGAGCGTTTGTGAGTGCGAAAATTCCTTCAGCCGATTTAATAATTAATTTTTGGGATAATCCCGGTTGGCCTTATCATCATACTACTGAAGATGATCTTTCTCATATTTCAAATACTAGTCTTGAAATTACGGGTAAAACAGTAGAACAATTCATCTACAATAACTATATTGATGATCCAAATAATCTATATCGTGGGAATTATCCGTGGAGTCAAGATATAAATGTACCAAATATAGACGTAATTATAATTGTTATTATTTTGTTTACTATTCTCGGGATTGCTGTATTAATGCACAATACTACAAAGAAAATATCTGAAAAAGAATCGGACATGCCGAAAAATTAATTATATGGATATTTCACCAAATTAGACTTGAACTATTAATTTTTTGTATATCTTCGAATTTAGACATTTCTGTAAGTAATAGCTTGGAGAATTAAAAACTTTTCAATTCTTAATACCTAAAACTGCTCGATGTCTCTTTCTATCATCATAAATTTCTAATAGGTTAAATGAATGAAATACCTCATGAATTTCCTCTATAGTGAAAAAATGATGTAGGAGCCCTTTTTCTTGCCCTGCTTGAGGAATATAAGTATTTTTCTCAATTTCCTTTAACTTCCACTTTTTTAATCCAGATCTACCTTCTAACCTTGGAAAGGTTATATAGAGAATGCCCCCTTTTTTTAAAACCCTTTCAATTTCACTTACAGTTCTTTTGATATTTTTCATTTTATTATGGTGGATAACTTGGATTGAGATAATAGCATCAAAAAAATCATCGTTGTAAGGAAATTTTTCTTCCATTCTATGAATTATTATTTCAGCTTTTAGATTTTCCTCTGATAACCACCGTTTTGCAATCGAAACTCCTTTAGGCGACGCATCCATACCATAAACTTCAAATCCTTTCTTTGAGAAATATAAAAGGTGGCGACCAGTTCCAGATCCTATGTCCAATATCCTCTGCACTCCCTTCTTTTCAAAGAGTTTAGCAAGTTTCTCCATATCCTGGTGAGGTTCAGTGAAAACTTTACCCTTTTCAGAAAAAATATTGTCCCAATCTGGCATTGAAGGTTTTAATCTCAAAAATTTGTATATTAATCGTAATTACATTCCCAGAAGTATCTACCATGTTCCTTCTTAAAATCTTCTGCTACTTCATCAACTTGTGGGCGAATAAATTCATATCCCTCTTTAATACATTCATAATTAACAGGTAACGGATCTAAAATTTCTCCATCAACTTGACAAATATAAGGATTAGATTCTTCAGAATCTAACATCTCAACTCTAACTTTTTTACTAGTAAATTCATAAATATTTGGATGAGGTAGGAGAGTAGCTTTATACATCCTATTAAAATGTTTAAGCAATTTAAATTTACTAATATCGACAATATTTACATGAAAAATTCCATCATCAACTCTAGCTTTTTGACAAATGTACATAAATCCTCCGTATGATGGACCATTCGCAACCGCTAAGCAATTGGCATATCCTTCATAAGTATCATTATCCATAGTTACCTTAATTCGTTTATTCTTCCATGGCAATAAAGCTTTAAGAGTCTGAGTAACGTAGCTCTTTCCTCTTTTTGCTTCATTAAATCTTCTGGTTACATCACTATCGAACCCCTGACTTCCAATTCCTAAGAAGTAACGCTCAATGCCCGTGTCTGTTTTTGCAAAACCAATATCCGATTTACTACTATTACCTTCAGCGACTATTCCACAAGATCTCTTTATATCTGGAGGGATTCCAATAGCGGCGGGAATATCATTTCCAGATCCCATAGGAATAAACCCACATAATGCATTAGTATTTGAGGTTATTACTCCATTCATAACTTCATTGCAAGTGCCATCTCCTCCAGCCCCAATGACCCTATAACCCTCTTTTGCTAATTCCCTTCCTAATTCTATAGCATGTCTCATATATTCAGTTTCAAACAATTTATATGAAATATCTAACTCTTTTAGACATTTTTCCATAAAATTGATATCTTTCTTTGCCCCTTTTCCTTTACCAGACTCAGGATTATAAATAATTGCATAATCTTCCATTTTTCTCAGATCTGATTATCCAAGTGATTTTTAATATTTTCAAAATCTATAATCATTATTTTAAATTATAAACTATTTAAAATTATATTTAAATTTTAAAATATGAGAGTATAATTTTAAGTTTAGAGCTTATTGAATAATTTATTTTAGAGTAGTATAATATTGGGAAGAAATGTTAAACAGAATATTAGTGCACTCTCCATTCATGGCCGCATTCTGCACAGCAATTTTTCTTACCATATATTTTAGGATAGTCCAAGATTATTACGCTCTTATCAATCATTTCATGTATAAGCCCCTCATTTCCACAATTAGGGCATTTTCTACGCCCACCAGGATTTTCGAGCAATACAACATTATTTTTTTGAGAATTTAAAGATAAATCGTCTCTATTAGTAGCTAAAACAGGTTTGTTGCTTTCTAGTAAGGTTTCATTTTTGATAGATGATTCAGCTTTTTCAAGCAGATAATCTTGATTGACCATTATCAAATATCCTTTAACTATTGAATGAAATTCATTTTTTTGTGGTAATCTATCATACTCTTCTATGAAATTTTCTATAAACCTCTGAACATCCTCATCTTTGATAATATATCCTTTTAATTTAACTAAAACTTTAATCTCTTGGACTATATCTTCTTTTGAAGGAACTGATTCCTCGATTTTAGAGATAGATGTTGAGATGTTCAACTTTTTCTCGAGTTCATTCCATAATTGGTTTACCTGTAAATCCGTCAATTTTCCGTTTATTTGAATATAAACTCTTTTTTCGGGTTCCTGTAATATTGTAATCCTATTATTTTTCTGTTCGTCTTTATCAATCTTAGTATCAAAATAATTTATTCTGAGCAAAGAACTTCCCAGTCTTTCAGAATCAGTTGATAAAGACAATTTATTTTCTAATACGTTCTTCATTATATCTTGAATATCATTATGATTTTTATCTCTTAATTCAAACGAGTAACTTCTTTCCAGCATTTTACCGTTCTTAACCCTAATTAAAGTGTATTTATTCCTTCAATCTAGATAATTTTATTCTAGTTTTTTTTATTTAAAATGTTTCTCTTCTGATATGATTTAAAATCTAAATTTGTAAATGGCGAATTTAATTATTCCAAATTTCATTTGTTATGTTAAGAAAATTTATATTGATATTTTTATTTAATTTGACCATAGAACAACTGTTTTTTTTGTTATGGAGAAAAAGGATTTACCCTCAGCATTTACCAAGAAAAGATTGAAGAAAAAGGAACCATCTTCTAAAAGGAAAATTATAATTGCGATTATATTAATTGCTTTTGCGTTTTCAGGATCCTTTTTGATTTATTTTATAATGCAATCAGCATTACATACAAACACACCTATGGTGGTTGTTGTAAGCGGGTCCATGGAACCAACCCTACTTAAAGGGGATTTATTGTTTCTAGAAGGAAAGAATCCATCTCTAATAAAAAATGGTACAATTGAAGGAAAGGAGGGTGATATTATTGTATTTAATGCTGTTGGGTTGCCTGGTTGGCCAAATGCTCCTGCTGATCCAATTGTTCATAGAGTTATTGATAAAAAGTATGATAATGGTTGGTTTTTCCGCACGAAAGGGGATGCAAATCTCTTTCCAGATAATGATTGGGTTTCAGATAATAGAATTCTAGGTGTTGTAGTAGGACGGATCCCCTATATTGGATGGGTAAAAATCATACTCACTGAGTCTGGATTATTAATTCCACTTTTAGTGATTGTTTCAGCTTTACTACTTATAAGCATCATCCGGGATATAGTAAAAAAGGATGATGAGAATAAAGATAAAAAAGAGGGAGAACAAAGCCTAATCTATAATCCAAAAGCTAAGGATAATGATTTAGTCAGAGAAATTGAAATTGATTTCACTAAAAAATAAATAATTCCTTCCATTTAATAGCAAAGCAATCATCTATTCATTTTTTCAAAAAGTATATATAGATTTATAAAATATTAAACCAAATATTAACTTATTAAAATTTTATAGTAAAATTCTAATAAAGAAAAAATTTAGGTGTAAAACAAATGGGATGGACTCCTCCCAGTAAATTTATTGTAATATTAACATGTCTTTTAATGATTTTTGGAATTTTTATCTTTATAGACCTATATATGGGTATTTGGACAAGCATTTTACCAGTATTTAATCTTGGTGCATACAATGCATGGCTCATTATTGGATTGATACTATTTTTTCTTACTTGGTTTCTCTTCTTTCTAGGCGTAAAATTGAAAGGTATATAATTCTATAAATTAATTTTTCTATTTTTTTTCTACTTTTATTAGTAAGTATCCCCTTTAACTTAGATTTTTAAAATATATAAAATCCTTATTAATCTGACAATAAAATTTAAAACATTTCTAAAATTTCAAGAAAATGTTATTACGTAATTTAAAATCAAAAATACAATAAAACTATAAAACGTAATACGCAAACGCAAATTAGCAAAAAAAGTAAAGAAATACAATTAAAAATTAAAAACTAAAGAGGAAATTAAAATGGCAAAAGAAAAAGAAACCAATTCTGTTTTCGTAGGCCGCCGTCCAACAATGAACTATGTGATGGCCACTATGATGATCCTTAATAAAGGCGAGGAATGTACTGTTAAAGCTCGAGGTAGAGCTATTTCTCATGCTGTCGATGTATGTGAAATCTTGAGAAATCGATTCTTAAAAGGTACAGAATATAGGGACATCAAATTAAGCACTGAACAATTAGAAGGCGAAAGAATTACCGGGTAGACCGATAATTTCGCATACGGACAAAATAACAACGTCTCAAGCATTGAAATTGTTCTTGCTCCACCGAAATAAACAGTGAAATTATCTTTACTTCGCTGAATCAAAATAACACAATTTTTACTTTTTTTTTAATATTATACTCTTTCGATTTATTCTAATTTAAGTTTTTTAAAAAAAGATTTTAATTCAAAACCAAAATTATAATAATAAATTAATAAATTTTTATTTATGAAGGAAGAGAAGAATGATTTTTATTAAACCATTATCATTTAAAAAGATATTATCTTGTTAATAAATCTCTTTGTAGGTTATTATTGTTTGATTTCTATCAGTTTTCTTGAAATAGAAAAGAAATTATGAATTTTTTGCTAAAATCACAAACATTTAATAATACAGTTAGGAAAATAATAATTAACAAATCATAATTTGTTTCAATTTTAAATCCGATTTTAAATAATTACTAAAAAAAATTCTAAAAGAGGAAGATAAAAATGGCGAAAAAGGCTTCAGAACCTTTGTATGTTAAATCTAAGGTAAGAGAATTTATTAAGGGTAAAGGGTGCAACACTAGCAGTGGTGTTCTTGATGGGGAAACTTTAAATGCAATCATAATGGAACATCTTGATAATGCTATAAGACGAGCAAAAGCTAATAATAGAAAGACAGTAAAGGCAAGAGATTTATAAATTCACTTGCCAATCATAACAATTTTTTTTTTAATTTTCAATTTCTTTTTAAGAATTTTATTTATTAAATAATAATTGAAGGTTTTTCATACTTAGCTCGGCTTATTCCTGTAGATAAATCCTTTTCAACAACTATTTTAGAAGTAGATATATCTTGTGGTATTGTGGTATGAGTAATTAGAAAAATTTGAGAAAATGATTTAGATTTTATTAAATGCTTGAGAATTTGTTCTCTTCGAGTTTCATCCAAAGCTGCTAAAGGTTCATCTAATAGAAGAAAGTCAACTTTTGGATTTCTTCTTGGTGAATCTTTGGTGGGACGAATAGTACTCATTAATTCTGATATAGCGAGACGTAACGCAATTCCTAAAGCAGTACGATCTCCGCCTGAAAGGATCTCTGTGGATTCATATTCTCCATTATAATTATCTCTAATTCTAAGAGATAAACCTGTTTTTCTTGTTCCACTTAAATCAAGTAGTAAATCACTATATTGTCCAGAAGTAAAATCTTTTATATATTTATCAGTGGTTAACGCTATGTTTTTCACTAACCGTTTTACAACCATATATTCAGTTACAAATCTGCGGACAAATTCTTTTGCTTTATTAATATGATCTATATCAACTTCATATTCCCCGATTTTTTTTGCTAAATCTTTCATTTTTTGAATTTCATTTTGTAATTTTCCTATTCTTTCTTGATTATTTTGAAGTTTTATCTGTTTTTCCTTTAAATCATTTAGTAAAGCTTTTAGCTCTGTAGAGAATTTCTCCTTTTCAACTGACAATTTTTTGATCCCTTCAATACGTGAATCCTTAAATTTCGTTCCATTTTTTGAAAGGAAAATTTTTAACTCCATTTCAATTTTTCTTGATTCGGATTCATATTTTTCATAATTCTGAAAATCATCTTTAAGACCGTGATATATAGTTATGTTTCTTTTAATTTTATCTAATTTATTTTGAAGTGGTTTAATTTCCTTATCAAAATTAGTTAAAATTTTAGTGATGGAATCAATCTTTTCTTGATTTAAATTTATATCATTAGTGAATTTCATAATCATTTCATTATAATGCTCTTTTGTTAACTCATTTTGGCAGGTCGGACATTGTGCAATTTCTTTCCCCTCTTTTCTTATCGTAAACTTTAAACTTTTTTCCATTTTATTCATAGATTTTTTTATGTCCTCTATTCTTCCCTTTGTTTTCCCTAAACCCTTAAATGTTGCCTCCCTTTTCTTGTCTAATTTATCTTTATTTCTTTGTAGTTTGATTTTATTCTCTTCTAATGATCTTATTTTATTAACTATTGTATCTTGAGAATCAAAATCATCAAAATTTAGTTCAGTTTTCTTGATTTTTACTTTGAAATCATTTTCATATGATAAGTATTTATCATATGCGATTTTCTTTTGATTATATAAATTTTCTAACTCTGATATTAATTCATTTGAAGGAAAATTCCTAATTTCTTGTTCAAAAATATCTTTTTTTTTCTCTTTTTCTGTAATAATATCTTTGCATTGATTATTTTCTTTTTCGATATGATTGATATCTTCTTTAATCCTCTCTATAGGTACTCTTGATTTTTCAAGATTTTCTTTTTCATATTTTTTTCCTTTAGACTCATTATCTAAAAAAGAAATAGCATCATCAATAATATTCAAGCGAAATAAATCAATTAGCATATCTCGTAACTCTGCTCCTTTTTTATTAGCCAATTCTTCTACCTCTCCTTGGCGAACGAAAACAGTACTCATTGCTTGTTCTGATGAAATTTCAAAAAATTTTTCAACATTAAAACGTTTTACTTCCTGATAATTCGTCTTATTTTCTGGTAATTCAAATAATTTTGTTGTAATACTTCCTGTTCTACCCCATTTTCGAAAGATATAATACTTTTTCTTGTCAAGGGTGAAATACACATAGATCTCGGATTTTTGCGCGCCATAGGTTATAAATGAATCTGCGTTTCTTCCTTTAAAGATCCTCGGTCCAAAAAATGCAAAAAGAATTCCCTCCAAGATTGTTGATTTTCCATAAGAATTTTTTCCGCTTATAAGTATCAGTCCATTGGGCAAATCTTCGCCCCCTTTTGGCAAATTTAATTGTTTATAACCCATGAAATTCTTAAAAGTAAGCTTAGTGAGCAACATAGATAGGCTATACCTCTTTTTCTTTCTCCATTAGTCTTAGGGCTCTCTTTATCGCGTTCATCCCATAATCAGTTAACTTTTCAATATCATATTCTGTTTCATCTTCACTCAGTTTTTCTCTCACAAAAGTTTTAAATTCATCATCTGGCTTTTCAAGGATATAATCGAGAATTAATCCTGTACTTAGATCATCTTCAAGAGTTTCAGAAATATCCAACACTTTCCAGATTAATTGCAATATGTTATGTTCATCAGGATGAGAAAATAAATTTCTTCGAATTTTAGCCATCATCTCATTAATTTGCCAATTCTTCTCAAATGTCATTTCACCTTTAATATTTAATTTTAACCTAGCAGATGTCTGATGATTGAAATTCCCTTCTCCCATAAACTTATTTATTTCATTTAAAATGTGGTTTTCTAGATCTGTAATGGAATATTTAGCTTTAGCATCAATATCTATAATTCCAAATGGTCTCTTTAGTAATTCATCCGTAGAGATTCTTTTCACTATTAATTCTCTTGTACTTTCATTAATATCTACAATGAGATAACCTTGATTTTCATACCTTTCTTTGAAATTCAGAGGCAATAACCCTCCCGAATAGTAATGATTTTTCGATAATTGTTTAAATCCATGTTCATGCCCTAAAGCAACATAATCATAGTTAAAATCATCAGAATTAACTTTGCTGTGTAATGTATCATCGCTCGCAGAACCGTGAGCTACGGCAATATTAATGTATTCGTTATCCTTTGGTTGTTGGTTTTTTATCCAATTATTATAAGCAGATGTGTAAGTTTCAAAACTTTTAAATTCGAAATATGGAAATAAATAGAATCTTACTTTCTTATCAGCGAATTCTAAGGATAATGGAATATTTGATTTAATGGCTCTTATTAGATCTCGCTCTTTAAAATAATATAGGTTTGGATATTGATCTTTATTAAGATGTGATTCTAAGGGAGTATATTCATATCCCCGAAAAACTCCATGATTTCCTTCAATATATATAAATGGAATTTGATTTTTTGTATTATCAAAAAAAATTTGTAAACCTTGTATTAAAATTCTTCTTGCGGGTTCAGGAGGGGGATATGAACTATATTGAGAAGGATGGTGAAAAATATCTCCACAGTGAACAAGAAAATCAATGTCTTTAATTTTAGAAATTTGTTCCATGACAGATAAAAAGCAATCATAAATTTCTTGTTCATAAGGTTTTGAATAATTCTCTATTGCCCATTTATTAATTGTTCCTCTCCTTGCTTTATAACCAAGATGAGTATCTGCCATATGAATTAATTTTACCATTATTTCACCTTTTTATACTCCTAATACTTTATGCCTCCATGATTCGGAATATTTTTTAGTTCTTTCATCATATTTTAATTCTTGGAACTTACTTTCTAATTTGTTATATTCAGAAACTAATAATGTACTTGCTTCGTGAGCTCCTTTTAAACATAAAGGATATCCTCTGGGGGAATAGGGCATTATATTCTGTAATATATATTTTGCATCTTTTGTATCTAAGAAATCTGGTACGTCAAATCTTAGTGCTGCGCTATTTTCTTGAATTCTAGCGATATATGCCTTACTTTTAGTATACGCTGAAAGATCAGGCATTTCTACCAAGAAATTTTTTTCCTTCATAATTTCTGACCAAATTGGTAAAATAAAATTACCTTGAGCATCCCTTAATCTGCAAGTTTTAGAAATAGTATAATAATTTATATTATAAGATTCAACAAATTTAAAAAAGAATTTAGTAAAAGCTTGTGGTGGAAAAATATGATGCCGGAACATTTGAATACCATCACCTAGGAATACAACGTTTTCAACTTTCCCCCAATTACTTTCCTCTTTAATTCTTATAAGTGATTTCAAAATCTCATCAGCGGTTCTTATTCTATCAACTACATGCTTTATAGAAGGGTAATAAAATGCATGGTTATCTATAGCATTCTTTATTTTGTTACTAAAAGTAGTTTCATACCATTCTTCTAATTCATCAATAAAATTTTTCAGATCTCCAATATAGAAGAATTTTTTAATTGCTTTCACAAAGTTTTCAATAACAGTTTGGTAAATGATTAATTTATGTTCGTTATCTTCAATATAAGTAGTAATTGGTTTATACATTATTTTTTCAATATTATATTTTCCATCTGTAAGAGTAATTTGACCCTCTCCAAATTTAAATGATCCTAATATAGCATAAGTTCCAGGTAATGTATTTGAACTCTCATCAAACCCAATAATTTTAAACGCCTTATCTACATAATCATTTAAATGCTTTTCAATTCTTATATGAGGCATTTTACTAAAGTGAGCCCCCATATTTCTAAGTTTTTCTTCAGCACTGCTAGTAGGATCAGGATCTTCTAACTCTTTTTTTTCTTCTTCTGTCCATGTAATCTTATTAGACTTAATAAAATCCATAAATTCTTTAATGTCAGGATTAAGAGATTCTTCCGGTCGATTATTCATCGACTCTTCCAATGATATTAATTCAAAATCAAATGAAATTAAAATCACCCAATATAATTATCAAAATCAAGGAAGTCCTGTTGGAGGAGGACTTAGATTTATTTCTCTCATTTTTTTAGAAAAATCCTCATAAAAGGATTTTGAAGTAGTTTCAAAATAATCATCATATAGAGGAATTTTAAGTTTTTGGAAGTTAGTGAGCCAAATTCCTGAGATTAATGCAATTCCAACTGTACCAGTAAGAGATTCAAGATCACTTTGTTGAACTCCACCACCAATACTCCGTGCAGCTACTTGTTTTTCTTTGTCAGATCTCAATGGCAAATTAATTACAGTATTCATATTTGATAATATTGTGTCATCTATAGGGGAATATTGTTGGGATATTACTTCAAGAGCTAAATTAAACTTTCTTCCCTGACGAGAAATGTCTTTGAACACATTACTAAATCTCATCATTTCTGGTCTTAATATACTAGGTGCCTCTTCAATTGTAAATATAATTATTGGTAAATCAGTTGGGTCCTTAACTTCCTTTCCACTTTTAATATATAATTTATCAATTGAGTTTTCATAATTTTTATAGAAATTTTCAGGTAAAGTTTGTTTAAGTTTTGTTTTTAATGTGTCAATATCCGTAGATGATTTTAAAGCTTTTCTAATGTCAAATAGGGTCCTGGCTAACACACTATTGAACAAAAACTGCTCTAAATCTGAGATCATGGACACATTAAATATTATTATACCACCTTTTTCTAACTTTTTCACTATCTCTGGTAATTTGCTACTTGCGTTAGATCGAAACATCTCAGAATATTCTAACCAAGTAAGTCTCCTTCTTACAGCCGCCATAGTTGGATCACTATGCCCTCCACGTAAGGGAGAATATCCTTCTGTTAAGAGATTCTCAATATATTCTTCATGGTTCTCACTATATGCAGAATGAACCGCACCTACTTGTAAATCATTAAAAGTTCCTGTAGCGTATAAGTCAACCGGTTTTATTTCTTGATAATTTATAATACAAGGTTGAGCCATACTTTTTATTGGAGCCGGAGGTACTCCTTTATTAGGATAAAGATAAAACCAACTTCCAATAAGCTTTTTATTATAATCTGCAGCTTTACAAATATCATTAACTCCATATTTTATACATCCTAAAGCATATTCGTCATGCATATCAATCGCTAACATAGAGATCTTTGTTCCCTTTCCCTTTAAAATAACATGTGCATTATGCTGCAGGAGGCCATCAAGAAAAACTTGGTTTAAATTCGATTTCCCAGTACCTGTTGCTCCGGCAATGAAAAAATGATACATTAGATATTTATAGGGGAAATAGACATTTACATTGGCTTCAGATGCCAATGAACCCATATACACACCATCAGGAGTAAATATGGTCTCTAAATAGTGAGCTTTATCATCTTGAATCTCAGAGATTTTCATTGAATGGGGTTTTAATACACCCTTCTCCATAATATCTTCAATAAGAAAGAAAATATTTGTAGTGAAATTTTTTACTTTTTTAGACTTCTTATCTCTCTCCATGAGAATTATCGGGCGTCCTTGAATCACATATAGTAATTCAGTTTCAAGTTCTGCGGTAATATATTCTGTCATTTTAACATTCTTTAACTTTTGCCGAGTCATTATATAGTCTTGAATAGTATATTCTTTTAGAATTTGGATTATTATTGTATAGTCTTTCTTTTCGGTTTTATCTTCAGCCTCTAATTTAACAAACCCATGAAGATGTACATAATTCTCATAAAATATTTCAATAACGCTTTCTGTTGGATTTATTCTAATTATCATTTTTATCTTTAGTCCCTTCTCTTATTCATTAATATTATTATTTAATCTAAATAAATAAAAAATTGTATTAATCCAGACTTACAATTATTATTTAGTTTTTTGAACATATTATTTGTCGTTATAAATAAAATTCGAGGACCTAACAAGTTTAGTGGTCTATAAAAGATCTATTGCTGATTTGAAAAAATCTTTCTTATCAATTTGTCCTTTTCTTTTCTGAGATTTAAATTGAACTGAAGACTTCTTATAGACCTTTGGGCTTAATTCAGATATAAATTGTGATGTCCTTACCATTTGAGGGCCCCGGTATGTATTTTTAATGGAAGGAGAAATAAGATACAATTGATCCTTTGCTCTTGTTATTGCGACATAAAATACTCTACGTTCTTCTTCGAATGCCTCTTGATCTCCTATAGTTCTGCTTGAAGGAAATGAATCTTCACATAACATAGGAATAAACACTACTCGCCACTCAAGTCCTTTAGCTCTATGAACCGTAGATAATATTAATGGATTCTCTTCCTCTGTTTGTTCGCCTGCATGAACCGTTTTAGATTCTAAATTAGATAGATTTAAGCTTAAATTTTCTAAGAATTTTCGGATAGTGTTAAAACTTTGGGCATAAATACTTAGTTGCTTTAAATCCTCTATACGATCTTGCCAATTATCATATTTTGACTTTAAATGATCCTCTAGAACTTCTACTAAATCTTTAATGGCCTTTGATGGATTGTCATCAGGAGAAAAATCAATCAGTTTTTTTACATAAGAAATGAGGTTTTTTATTCCCTCCTTAGATATACGAGATCCTTTTAATTTCTCAACATAAAACATTTTATTGATCAAAGCATCAATTGGATGTTCTATATTAGATATTGCTTCAAATATTTTTGAACCAGAAGAAGTCCCTATCCCATGAATGATTGAAAATATTCTAGACCATGATACTTCGTCATAAGGGTTCTCAATTATTCTTAAATGAGCTAACAGATCTTTAATATGGGCTCTTTCAAAAAAAGCCACTCCTGCTCGAACTTCATAAGGTATGTTTTTTGCTTTTAATTCAAGTTCAATTCTTAGAGTATGAGAACCTGCCCTAACCAAAATTGCCATTTCTTCTAAATTGTAATCATCTGAGCGTAACTTTAAAACCTGGTTAACAATAAATTTTGCTTGGTCAATATCATCGCCTAAATTTACTTGGTATGGCAAAAGACCTTTGATACGCGTGGAGCGCATAGATTTTTTAAACTGTTTTTCATTATGCTGTATAGAGTTATTAGCTAAATTTAATATCTCAGGTATACTCCGGTAATTATAAGTTATTGTATATCTCTCGCAATTCTTATACTTTTTTTCAAAATTGAGGATATTTTGAAAGTTTGCACCTCTAAATGCATATATACTTTGAGCATCATCTCCTACTGCAATAATATTTTGATCTGGATTCTGCTTTACTATTTTATATATGATTTCATCTTGAATATAGTTAGTATCTTGATATTCATCCACAAGAACATATTTTATATTCTTCGCAATTAGTTGAGCAACGGCTCTTTCATCTAATAACTGATTCCAATATATCAACAAATCGTCGAAATCAACTAAATTAGCTTGAGCTTTCTTCTCTCGATAAATCTTAAAGACTTCTTCTAATTTTTTAATAACGTTTTCACTGTCAAATTGAGAATATTTCCAAAGAATAACATCCCTAATTGATTTATTACAATTAATAGAAAATGATAAGATATCTTTTACTATTCTAGAAGTAGGAAATCTTTCTCCGATTTCTTGCACATTTGCTTTCTCTATTGAGAGTTTCATCAACGCTCGCGCGTCAGTTTCATCCATTATGATATAATTTGCTTTTAAACCTAGCATTTTAGCATATCTTCGAATAAAACGATTCGCTATTGAATGAAAAGTTCCACCCCAAATTCCTTTTGGACGCTTTCCTAAAAGTGTTTCCACACGTTTGATCATTTCATTTGCAGCCTTATTAGTAAAAGTTACAAGCATGATTTCGTTTGGTCTTACTCCTGATAGTAATAGTTTTGCAACTGAATATGTAATTGTTCTTGTTTTGCCACTTCCAGCACCCGCTATAACTAACATTGGTCCTCTAATGTTATTGATGATATTGAGCTGTTCCTCATTTAAATCTACTTTAAAATTGATTTCATTATATTCTTCTAAAACTTCTGCTACTTCTACTTCTAAAGATTCAGAATAATCCTCATCGTAAAACTCAAATGTGTATTCCTCTTCTGGGTTATCTTTCTTCTGATTCAATTTTATATGCTTCTCTTATTTTAATTTTAACTTATTAAGTAAAGGTTTACTCCATTCTAATATATCAGGGAAATTTGCTTTTTGTTCTTCAATAAATTTTTCTCTATTAAAGGAAATAAATCTCTTTCCATCTCGTGTAATAATATTTGAAAATTTATATATTGGTTCATATGATAAGTCTTTTATATCAAAACTGTGTGCAAAATTTTCAATAGAAACCGGTGAATTATCTACAATAAATTGTAATTCTTGTAAAGTTATAATATCAATAAATTCTAAATCCCTTGATTCTTTACCAACAATTTTCTCCCAGCAATCTTTATATAATTTAATAAATAACTCACGCCTTCTCTCAACTTCTTCAACTGAAATTTGTTTTGTAAGAATGATTTCAGAAATTCTAATTTTCCAACCTTTAGGCAACCATTTAAGAGAGTAGGAATAATTTAAAGCCCACTTTTCATAAGGAGGATATTCATTGTTAGCTAAAAATACCAAACCAATTAAGCCAGATATTGCGCTACTTATTAATTGATTAGCTGCCAGAGGATCCCCCCTATTAATCCATTGTAATATGACTAAATTTCCAATATACATACATTTGTTAAAATTTTCTGAGATGCATTGATATTTTTCTTGTGAAGTAAAAACATCTTTTTCATAAAATAAAGCTTTGATCTTTTTTTCCGAATCAAATAGTATTACGTTATAGGATGCATCCCACTTTTTAATTAAATCCCAATTTTCTTTAATTTCATTTTCAAATGAAATAAACTCAACATCTATGTAATCACCCTTCCATAAAGCATCGTTCTGAGGAATAGGGCCAATACCCGTAATCCAATCATTATAAACCTCATTTTCTAGATAAACATTCAGATCAATTTCAGACAATTCGTCAGCATATCCTCTACTTAGACCTCCGCAAAGTGTTATACCAATTACTCCCCCTTCTCTCGCGAGTTCATTTGCGATCTTTTTTGCTTTATCTAACATCTCATCATATTTTCCTTTTGAAGTAATCTTACCATACGGTCTATTTTTCCTATCTCTAATACCAATTATTTCCTTAAATAACTCCATAGTTATACAATTATATTTTAAATAAAAAGATTAAATTAAATCTTTAAAATCGATACTTTCGATTAATATAAATATACTAATATTAATCAAAAATAAAAAATTAACTTATAAAAGACCAACAATTATTTTAAACGCAGCAGTTTCATCTTTTTCATCTACGGAACTAATTGTAAATGTTCTGTCGTATTTATCTCTTATATGTAGTGCTGCTTGGGCTGAAATAAATTTCATACGAGTATTTGTGTTTTTTCCTTCCCAAATCCAAACCTTTCGGTTATGCATATCTACAAACAATAAAATTTTATCTGAATCTAATAATTCAAATAATGGAACATTTTCATGAACTTCCAGTTCTTCAAAATCTTCTAACTCTTCTTTAAATTGATATATAAATATCAAAATTAATTCACTTGAATTTCTTCTTTATACTAAGATAATAATATTCTATCTTGTTGGTTTATAAATCTTTGATATATAGAAATCTATCTTTTTATAAATTCTATAAAATATAGAGAGTTTAATTTGAAACTCTCAAATATTACATAAAGAAAGTATAATTAAACGAAGCTGTTACTTAAACAATTTAAATTATAATTTGGATTCTTAAAAATCGTTTTGGAATTTTCTTCTTCGCAATGTTGAGATAAGATGCCCTCTTGAGAGAAGTTGAATTCCAAATTGTGAACTATATTCTCGAGAGAATTCGGTAACAATATTACAAATCATAATTCCACCTTGAATATTAGTATCAATACACGCTTTATGAAGTTGGCGTAATTGTGTGATTGAAATTTCTCTTTTCCAGTCTCGAATGAATATACCAAAGGTATTAAGATTATTCTTTACAAGTGCATCAAAAGTCCAAGACTTTCCAGATTTTCCTTTATATTTTAATGGGCCTTTGACAAAATCATACTTCTCACTAAAAACATTTCTTGCTAATTCATTTAAATTTTTATCTCCTAATGACATGAACACACACAATTTTTTATTATTGAGACTAATTCATCTGTATTATTGATATGTTATTTCAATATTTATCTAAATATTATTTAAGCTGATGTATTACGCAGAAAACATATATAGGAAAATTTGAAGAAAATAGGAAAGCGATTACCGACAAAAATATTTAGAATTTATTGAAGATCTCTTTTTTCATTTTTGTTGAATTCATATAATTTGAAAAAAGGATATTCTCCCTCAGAATCAGGATTCTTTTTTACATATTTTAATAAATTTTGTTGCAAAAAGGCAAGTAATCTCTTTGATATCTTTTCGCATATTGATGGACATTCTAAGAAATTGTTATTTAAAATATAGTCACATTTGTTATTTTGTTTTTCACAAAATTTTTTCACTTGTAAAGTCAGTCCTTGAGCGAGTAAAATTGAAATACAACCCCAAGTATCCTTAAAGCCAGATAAATAACTTGGAGGTGTATGTTTTAATAAACTTTTTAAATTATTTTTACATAAATTATTATTTAATCTAGTATTAATTAATTTAGCTTCTTTCTTTGCTTCAAGTTTACATAGAAAGACATAATACTGTAATAGATTTTCTGCCTCTTTAGCTTTTTCAACATTTATTATTTTCCATCCATTTGCTCTTTTACAGCTGATTTCCTTATGCTTGGGATTAGAAAAATTAGTAGGGTAAATCCAACATTGTGGAGGTTTAATTCCTGAATTATGAACTATACAACCATTAATCTCTTTATTAAATAGGAAACACTTTCCCTTCGCTTCATCAAATCTTAATTTAAAACTAAAAACATCACCTCTAATGAAATCATCTTTAATTGCATATCCTTGTTTTATATATTCTTTTGCTAGAATTTTGGGAACATCGATCTTGATTGAACAACAATCACCATGACAAACAGATATGCAATTCGGCCCCTCAATTGCATATTTCATTAGAGCATTAAATTTTCTAACGACTTGCCAAAATTTTTCATTAACCACAGTATTTTAAACTAATTTACTTATTATTTTTATTCATAATGACTTATTATCATTTAAAATTCATATATAAAATATCTTTCTGTGTAAATAACTTTAAATTAGCATAATTTTATTATTTAGTAAATTTTGATAACAAATTTTGATAAATTTTTCTAAATTTAAACAATACAAATAAGAGAAGATTATCGAATGTCAGAAAATCTAGTTGTTATAGACATAACCGATCGCGAACATATTGTTCTCGATGGTTTACAAAGTTATAAAGAAATCTCTGGTAACGGAATGCTGGTTGTAAAAAATCCAACACAAAGAAGTAGATTATGGAATTTATTATGTAACGTTAAAGAGAACGTGAATACTTCCATTGAATCTAAAGAACTAAATATAGGTACATTAAATCCTGGACAAAATTTTAAGAAAGAGTATGAAATTAAAGAAATTAAAGAATCTTCTTTAAAGGTTGAGGAAATATTTGATACTGATAAATTAGATTCTAATAAAGTAAATAATGTATTTCTCTATAAAAATGATAACAAATGCGGATTGAAACTCATTCTAACAAACCCTTTAAACTTACCAATCTTCGATATTAAAGTTAAAAGAGATATGCCAGCCTTTATTCAAGAAATAGAAATGAGGAATCCTAGTAATGGAGATGCAAATTTAAAAGAAGAAGATGGGAAACGAATACTTGAATGGGATTTAACATCTTTGGATGTTGAGAGTAAAGCTGAGCTTGAGATTTTCTTTACAGTGAATATGAAAAAATTAACGACTCAAGAACTTGGAATGTTAACTGTTAATTATCTAATTAATAATTATAAATTAACAATGATGAATCCTGATGTGAGGGGGCTTACAGATTCAATGAGTGGAATCGATAGAGACGAAGGCTCTCAGCCTGGTATGTGGGATTGTAATATTGAATTTATTAATGAATCTGGATTCCAAGTGAAACTCGAAGACGTAAAAGTATCGCAAACAATAACTACCGGAGTTGAAACCTTAGTTTCTCAAACACCCGATAGAGTTTTAAATCCTGATGAATCATGGAATTTTGGCTTTCAAGTTGAAGCTAAGGATGTACCAGAATTGAGTTCTGAAATTGGATTTACACCATTGTTTGTGGTGATTCCAAGGGTTATCGGTGAAATTGTAAAAGAGTCTACTTTCTACGAAGTTGTAAGTGCCACTATTGATAAAGCTATAAATCCACCTGAAGTAGACGCATATGCAAATACTGACATGACAATTACAAATACTATCGTAAATAATGGTTCCTCTCCAATCAATAAGTTTATCTTATCAGATGAGCTTCCTCCTGATTTTATTCCTCCTTTAGTTAATGAAATAAAAATCCTATTAGCTGATATTGATATAAGTTCTAGAGAAGAATTCGTCCAAAAAATACTAATAGAACCTAATGATCAAGATTTTTCTAAAAAACATCTAATTTCTATCGAATTATTTAATCTTGCAAATGAGTTTCTTCCAAGTAAACAAATGGTAATCTCATATCCACTACTTGCAAGGAATCCTCGACCACCTACTGAAACAAAATACGTGACTCCAGTGAAAATTGAGATCAATAGTCCCGTAGAAGGCAACTTCTTCTTTAGAACTACAGATGAAGAGTCAGAAATAAAAGTTAGATATGTTAAACGTAAATTAAAAACCCTAAAAAGTATTAAACCAGGAGTATCTGAAGGAGAATTTAGCATTGACGTTAGAGTTCAAAACAAAGGAGATGTAGAATTAGAAAATATTCTTGTTAAAGAAATTATTCCTATCGGCTTTAGTTTGACTAAATTTACACCGCCTACTGGAGCAACTCATGAAGTAGTGCAAGTGGGAGATCTTTCAGAATTACATGTAAAAGTTATTGAGATAAAAGGGGGTTCTTCAGTGAGTATTAATTATAATTGCTCTGGTGTGGGTGATTATCCTCGATCAGAACCTGTTGTTATTGTTGGAGGAAGGGGTGCAGGAGAGTCATCAAGTTCCTCAAAAATACCTCAAGCTGGAACAGAAACTCCAAAAGCTCATGTAGCAGACTCCCAAGCTGGAAAAATACACGATTTATTTATTGATTTATATAAGGCTATTGATCGAGCTCCAACATGCGAAGTTTTTGGAAATATGCTTGAAAGAAGGAGAGATGCATTACCACCAGGACCAGTTCTTCATCAAATTTTAGCATACGCTAAGGAACTAAAAGCTCTTGGAGAAAAAGTTATTGTTGGTTCACTATTTGATGAAGTAATGGTAAAATTAAAAGGATTTAAAAGCAAATATGATTAACTTTTTAAAGAATATCTAAAAACTAGGGTATTTTTATAAATGAATGAAGAATTATAAATGTTTTCAACGTTCTTCGTTT
>JAHPZE010000039.1 GCA_019058365.1 Promethearchaeota archaeon
ATAAAAAGTCAATGTTCAATAGGATTTAGAGATCTACTTCCTTTGGTACTGTTATCAAAGTTTTTTTAACTTAAATTTTATTTTGACTAATTAACATTATTATATATAAATAGATTCAAAACAAGCTTCAAAATTAGAATTATCTTAAAAAATATTTTTTTTTCTTAAATCGTAAAATTGTGCTTCATACATGATTGAAGAATTAATAAGGGTCCGTGGCATTGGTCCAACTGCGGCTGAGAGACTAATGAATGCGGGAGTTAAAAGCATTGAGGAAATTGCCCAATCTAAGGCTGAGGAATTAGCTTGGATTAAAGGCATTGGTATGATCTCTGCAAAGAATATAATTCAAAATGCTAAAGAATTACTTAATTTAGAAAAGGGAATACAAAAAGTATTAAATTCAATTAAGGAAAATTTTTCGAAAACTTGTCCTAAATGCGGAGGGGAGATGAATGAAAGATTAATAATTCTTGGACCTGAGAGGAGATTAAGAGCAAATCAATGTGTATTATGTAAATTTTATTTACCAAAATAATTATTATTATTTATTAAACCACAAAAATTATTAGTATAGAAAAAATAGAAAATTTTGAAAATGATTTACCTTAATGAATAAATAAAATCGATGTATTTTGTTAAAAAAAGACGAGATTTATAAAGAGGATATAAAAGGAATAGAATTAATTTGTCCTGTATGTCATAAGAAAAAATTAGTGAATGTACCTAAAAAAGTGGTGGAAAATTCTAAAACTCTTTTAACTATTTCGGTCCCTTCAAATTATATATGCCAACATGGCTTTCAAGCGTATGTAGATAGATCGTTCAGTGTCAGAGGTTATCAAAATGCTGACCTTGAAGTAGAAAATCTAGAAATTTATGAAACAGGTAGTAAAATTATTGAGGAAATTGTCACTTATGCTGTTTCTTTAGTCATTAAAAAAATTATTAATAATTTAAAGAAACATGAGGAAGATGGAGTAATTCTGGGAGGTACATTATTTAATCAAAAAGGAAACGTCTTATATTTTTCTTTGCCTGATGAGATCTTTCTTAATATGATAGAACAGTTTGAACTTCAAAAAGTAAATCGTGAATTCAAACTAAAGAAAATGATTATTGAATTGGAAAATAATCAGAAAATAATATCCGAATTTCTAAAAGTGGAAAATTCCACACTAACTCTTGTTATTCTTTTTCCCTCTGTTGTTAGTATCGCTGATGCAGAATCCTATCTGAATGTTTTTAAAAAATTTGTTATGGAGTATGAGGATCCTATAGAAGTAAAAAAGAAAGAACAATTAAGAATGAAACAAATAGAGGACGCCCAAAAACGAAAGGCTAAAGGGAAAGCACTATCAAAATTTTGGGTTTATTCAAAAATAACCAGTGAAGTGCCTTTGGAAGAATTAACGAGTATTTATATTGATACATTAGGGATCGAAATTGATAAAAAGAATATCTTAAATATAGAAGAAATTATAGAGATTAGTAAAAGTAAAATATTTGAAGGAAAAATTTATTTGTCTTACAAATTTGTAAATTTAATGGAGGGTTTAGCATTAACCATGAAAGATGCATCAATATTATTAAGTAAATTAAATAAAAAATCATGAGAAATATTATTTCTTTATATCTAATTTAAATTCATATCCAAAATGTAAACAGAAATATATAAGATGTAAAATAAAGCGATATAAATAGAATTCCTGCTTTTTTATCTATTTTCCTTCTTATAGCAATTGTTATAAAAACGATGAAACTTGCCATTAAAGTATACAAGACTGTAGGAACAGCAAATGCAGCTGTTATATAATTAGGATTTTGATTAAATACAACATGTCCTATACCAATAGAAAGCGTAGAATCTACTATGCAAGAGCCTACTATATCACCTATAGCGATTTGATGATGCCCCAATCTTAAAGCATTGATATCAACTGCCAGCTCTGGAAGCGAGGTGCCTAGAGCAACTACAAAGAAACTCACGATGTATTCATGGATGTTTATGTAATTTGAAATAAATATAACTGATTCTACAATCATAAATGACGCTAAAGTTACACCAACAAAACCCATTGCTGCTATTAATAGGTGAAACTTTTTACTTTTAGGGGTTTCAATTTTTTCAATCATTTCTACTCTATGTAAAATACTCTCCTTATTAGCGTTATAAATTAACCAGATATAAATTCCTAAACATCCGACCATTAAAATGGCATCTAATCTAGTAATATAACCTTTCTCAACGATAGTAAAGATTAATACTAATGATAAAACTTCACATGCTCCTAAAACAATTATATCCTTTCTATGAATATAGAACATTCCAGAAACTAATGGTAAAATTCCAAAAATTAAAGTAAGTTGCGTCAAATCTGAACCTACAGAATCACCAACATCAATATCACCATGCCCTAATGCAACAGATATAAGTGAATTAAAAATTTCTGAAATATCCGTTCCTATAGAAACTAGAGATACTCCAATTATTAAAGGTGAAACTCCTAAGGCAGCAGCAAGAATAGCAGAATGTTTAACAGCTTTAATACTAGAGTAAATAATAAGAGCTATTCCACCAATAAGAACCAAAAAGGCTAAAATGATTTGAAACATAATCCACTTTTTTAATCTTTTGAAGTTTTTTTTAATCCCTATAAATGAGAGATTATGTAAATGATGGAAGTCCTCAGTGTTTCAATTGTATAAAATTATGAATGAGAGATTTTGTAATCAAAGAACTTCTATGCTATAATCGTCCAGATTTAATAATGTTAAATTAGTATATATAATTATCCATTTTTCATCCAAAAGAATCCATAGAGAATCCAAAAAAGAGTAAACTTATTATATCAAACTGTTCATGAAATGACTAATGGAAAACGAAAAACATGAATTTCATATTGCTCTTGAAAAAGATGTATTTGATAAATTAGAAACAATCAAAGAATATCATGGAATTAAAAATATAACTGAAATTATTAGATTTCTAATTACTAAAGAACATAGAGAAATAAAAAAGTCTGAATGAATTTAGAAATTTCTTTTAAATCCTAAATTTTATTTCAAGAATTTATTATTTTAAATAATTCAGTAAATATTTCACCAGCACTACCTTTTAAAAATACATCCGCTAGATTATCCATAATTGTATTTTCTCGATTTATGAAAATAAGCTGAGCACCATATTGCTTGGCTATTGATGGCATAAAATTAGCCGGTGACACTAAAAGAGAACTTCCTACAACGATTAGACAGTCTGCATTGGTACATTCATTCATTGCACCTTCTAAAACACCATGAGGGAGGGATTCACCAAATAACACAACTTTCGGTTTAATATACCCAGAACACTCACATACAGGATAATCCACGTCTTTAGTATTGATTTCATCAAAGTTAAATTCTTTATTACATTTTACACAATGAAGTTTTCCGTATTCTCCATGTAATTGATAAATATTTGCTCCATATTTTCCACTTCCTGCTTTTTGATGCAACATATCGATATTTTGAGTAATAACTGCTTTTACTTTTCCCATTTTTTCTAATTCAGCAATAGCTATATGTGCTTGATTAGGATCTGCTGTACCAACTAAATCTTCAACTTCCTTATGCATTTTCCAAAATAAAGAAGGATCTTCTAAAAAGTATTGATAACTTGCATATATATTAGGATTATATCTTTCCCATAAGCCTCCTGGGCTTCGAAAGTCATCAATTCCAGATTCTGTAGAAATACCTGCTCCAGAAAATACAACAATATAACTAGAATTTTTGATTATGAGAGCTGCATCGAATAATTTTTCTTGATCAATCATAGTAATAAAACAAAATCATCAAAGAAATTATTTAGATTAAAAATTATAAAATTTTCCTTTATCTTTCAAATGGAAAACTCCAAATCTTTGCCTTCGTACTTCTCTCATAGCTTCAGTTTGCCATCCCATATCCTTAGAATAAAATTGGGATTTATGTATTTTTAATGCCTCATACACTTTAAATCTTAAATCTCCTAATTTGATCTTAATTAAGTGATCTCCTTGAGCTTTTAATGGATTATAGAGTGTATAAACGTAGAATTCAAGATCTTTTAAATTGAGCTCTTCAGCAATTCTAACTGCAATATCATGAGTAGCTTGATGATCATGGTGTTTATTGTTATTACTTGGAATTACAAATCTATCAGCACCCCTCACAATATCTCTAATCTGCTCGACAGCTTTACCAATATTTTTATTTAATTCAGAATCATAAAATTTCAGAAAATATCTATTTTCCTTTTTTACCCCTAAGAACTCACCCGCAGCATTTGCTTCAGCTAATCTAATTTTCGCAAGTTCCTCCTCTGTTATTCTTGTTTCTTCACAATCCTCAAGTTTATTCTCTTTTCTTGCTTTTCGATATCCCGCTCTACCATCAGTAAACCAAATAATGTGAAGATCGTGACCTTCTTCGATCCACTTCATAATTGAACCCCCAGCGCCATAACTTTCATCATCAGGATGTGGAGCAAAAACAATTATTTTAAAAAAATTTCACCTGTTAAATCAAATTTGATACAAGAATTATACTAAAACTATCTGGCAATAATATTAAGAAGTAAAATAATTTTTGTATTTGAAATCATTAATTTAAAATATCTCTTCATAAACAGTAGATTATATTGTTGAGAATTAAAAAATTAAAATATATTGATGAGAAGAAAAAAATATGGTTGAAAAATGTGATATTCTTATTGTGGGTGCTGGAACTGCTGGTACCTATTTAGGATGGCTCCTTGCGAAAAAGGGATTTTCAGTGGTTATTATCGAAAAGGATAAGAGAGAAGATGTAGGAAAAAGATTAGATGTGATTCATTTTGAATCAGATAGAATTGAAAAAGCAGGAATTCCACCGTTTCAAGTAGGAGCTTCAGATTGTATTGAAATTAGGGACGTTTCGACAGTGGTTACTCCAGATTTCAAAAAAGAATTAAAAATCAGAGCTTTACAAACTATTGTACGTTTAACACTATTTTTAAACAAGATGTATAAAGTATTAGAATCTGATGGTGTTAATTTGGAATTTAATTGTAAATTTAAAAATCTGATCTTTGAAAAAAGTAGAATTATTGGCTTAGAAGCTGAAAAAGCTGGAGAGAATATAGAATATCGAGCACAACTAGTCGTAGATGCTTCAGGTAAAGCTGCTGTTATTAGAACATCCTTGCCTGAAGATTATGGTGTAGAGAATTTCAAATTAGGTCCTGATGACGTTATGTACGTCCTCTTACAATATATCAAATGGAAAAACCCAGAAGAACCTCACCCAGCTATAGACACGGGTTATAATTGGTGGTTATTATGGTTTGGCCCCTCTTATGAGCCAGAAGGAGCAATATTAGGGGTTGGTCAACCAGGATCTTTTGAAAATGCCCGTTTAGCTCGTGAAGATTTTCTTAATAGAGCAAATCTACCTCCTTATGAAATAATCAAAAAAGAACAAGGAAGTACTCCATATAGAAGACCACCATATTCTTTAGTTGCAGATAGATTTTTATGTATTGGAGACGCTGCTGCAATTACCTACCCTTTTTCTGGCCATGGTGTAACTGCAACTTGGGTATTATGCATGATTGCTTCAGATGTTATAGAAAAAGCTTTGAAGAATGGAGAGGAATTAACTAGGGATGTACTCTGGGACATCAATGTGAAGTACTTTAGAGATCAAGGCGCTAAATTTGCAGGTCTTTTTACACAATTGTCTGGAGTTTTAAATTTTAATGAAAAGGAATGGAATTATTTTCTAAAGAAAGGTTTGATTTACCAAACTGGTGAGGGAGATGATATTCCCGAACCAAACAAAGAATATGAAGAAGAGATGAGTGTAGTTGAAATGTTAAAATTTATTTTTAAAATCTTAGGAGGATTAATCAGAAGAAAATTATCCTTCAAACATATGAAAAGACTACTACAAGCTAATGGACTTGCTGGAAAGATCAAAAAACATTATGAAAATTATCCAGATAATATAAGTCAGTTTGATAATTGGGTTAAAATAGCACAGGAGTTATGGGATCAGAAAAGATTAGCAATTAAGAGACTCTCCACAGTTCAAATTGAATATCATTAATTTGACTTAACTGATCAATTCTATATATTACTTCATCCAAAACTATACTCTTATAAATATTCAAGTTTAAATCAAATACAATATTAAATTTTAAAAAAATATACATCTTAAGATTTTTGAGTGTATTTAAAAAAGGAGATTTAAAATTGACAGAAACACAAAAAGAAAAATATACTTATAAAAAACGAATAATGGCTTCATATGGGGCGCGTGAACTTGCGAATCAATGGATATATGCTGCTTTCGGTTTTTCTGTGTTCTTTTTCTATGAAAGCGTCATCCAGTTGCCTACATTATTAGCAGCATTAGCTTTTGTAATCTACTCTATTTGGAATGCCGTAAATGACCCTTTAGTTGGATGGTTACTTGAGAAAATCCATATGCCATGGGAAAAAAAAGGCTATAAGCGATTTCCTTGGATTGTAATCACTGTAATTCCATGGTTAATATCATATTTATTAATTTATTTAGTACCAGCTCAATGGTATGGAACACCAACAATAGTTCAGCAAAATCAGTGGTCAATTTTTGGCTGGTATGTAGGTACATTATGTTTTTATGATACGCTGGTTACACTTTATGATACAAATATCGTTTCTATATACCCAGATAAGTTTAGGACATTAGGTGAAAGACGCACAACTCAGGGTTTCGGAACTATCCTTGGTATATTAGGTTTAGTATTGGCTGCAGTACCACCAATGTTCTTCGTAGGTGAAGAAACTCTTGTTGCTTCTGGTTATATAGCTAATGCGTGGTTTAGTGTAGGATTTGGAGTAATTTTATTTTTGTTTACTTTACCAGGGATATTCGAAGATAAGCATGTGAGAGCTTTACGGCTTCAACGTAAAGAGTCAGGTCAAATACAAGAATTAGAACCATTTCTTAAATCCACGTTAACTGTTGTAAAAGATAAAAATTTTATGTTAAAAATGACTCACTTCTTTGGTTATCAAGTTGGTGCTGTAATGACTCAAACTTCTGCGTACTATGTTGTTACTTATGTTTTATTAAATCAAACGAGTATTACCGTTTTATTACTTTCTATGTTAGTTGGATCTTTAGTCTCAGTGCCCCTATGGACATTCGTAGCTCATAAAGTAAATGATAATAGAAAAGTAGGTATAATCGCCTGTGCTGTATTATTTATAACCTTTATACCATTAATCTTTGTTACTGATTTAATAGGTTGGGTCATTGGTTTGATCCTATTTGGAGTAGGAATTGGAGCAAATTGGTATATTGATCCACCTATGATGGGGGATGTGTTAGATGATGTATCAGTTCGTACGGGAAAGACTCAATACACAATCTATTATGGATTCCAAGCATTTTTCATTAAGTTTGGTCAGACTTTCATAGCGATTACAATAGCATTAAGCCATGTGTTAACAGGTTTTGATCCCGCTAAGCCTATACAAACTGGTTACGCATTATTTGGTATTCGGGTTCACACTGCAATAGTTCCAGCTATTTTAATGCTCATAACACTGCTCATCTTTTGGAAATGGTATGATATTACACCTAAGAAAGTTGCAGAGAATAAACGAAAGTTAATAGAGATTGGCTTAGAAAGACAATAACTTTTTCTTTTTTTTTCCTTTTTTTTAATTAATATTTACTAATTTATATCTTAATCTCAACAATGAGATGTATAATTATTGGTTCTGGTCTATCAGGGTTAGCCGCAGCAGCTTTATTAGCTAAAGAAGGTTTTGATGTTATCGTTTATGAACAACATGAAAAAATAGGCGGTGTTACAGCAACATTAGAAAGAGAGGGATATCGATGGGATCGCTGGTAATTTTAAAATTTCTGAAGTGCAAGATCTTTGTTAAGAAGTGGGTATAATCAATCTTATAGTACATCATTTTGGTATGTTTGCTTATAATACGGTTAGTTACGATGATTTAGATCAACTTAAGAAAAAAAGTTCTAAAGCACTTCAAATTATTGTATCAGAGGTCGATTTTGTATATAAAATTAACAGGTGATAATTTAAAAAACGAAAATTAATTTCTATATTCAATTTAATCTTGAAAATTTGTATGTTTGTGTTTAAAAATGGATGTATTTGAAAAAATCAAAGAATTTAAAATTATACCCGTTGTTATTATAAATAATGTGAATGACGCGATTCCATTAGGAAAAACCTTAATTGAAGCAGGACTTCCAGTTATAGAAGTTACGTTTAGAACTGAAGCAGCTGCTGAATCCATTAAAAAACTTACTAAAGAACTACCAAATCTTTTTGTTGGAGCAGGTACAATTCTAAAAGTTGATCAAGTTAAAAAAGCTGTAGAAGCTGGTGCTCAATTCATAGTAACTCCAGGCTTCAATCCTAAAGTTGTAGATTATTGCGTAGAGCAAAATATTCCCATTATTCCTGGGCTGAATACTCCAACAATGGTAGAATGGGCACTTGACCGGGGTATAAAAGTAGTAAAATTTTTCCCCGCTGATCTTTCTGGTGGACCAAAAATGCTTAGAAGCTTAGCAGGTCCCTACCCTGATATGAGATTTTTACCTACAGGAGGAATAAATAGTGATTCCTTGAATAATTATTTGGAATTACCTAATGTAATTGCTTGTGGAGGCAGTTGGATAGTAAGAAAAGAATTAATCTCTGAAGGTAAATTTGAAGAAATCAAGAAGTTAATAAAAGAAGCACTTTCTTTAATAATTTCAAGAACTGAACATAATATGGTTTAAATGTGCAAATGAATGGTATAATATTTGACATTCAAAATTATGCGATATATGATGGACCTGGCATAAGAACTCTAATCTTTTTGAAAGGATGCCCTTTAAAGTGTGTTTGGTGTCAAAATCCTGAATCACAAAAACTAACTCCCCAAATATCTTATTTTGAAGAAAAATGTTTAAAATGTGAAAGTTGTATTAACGCTTGTCCTAATAAGGCTCTTCAATTACAAAACGATAAAATTGTGAGAAATGAAAAACTTTGTACAACTTGTGGAACTTGTGTCGAAGCATGTCCAAATCAAGTTATGGAAATGGTTGGAAAAGAAATACTAATTGAAGAATTAGTTGAAATTGCGCTTAGAGATAAACCCTTTTATGATAATTCGGGAGGAGGAGTGACGATTTCAGGAGGAGAACCTACGACGCAGATAAAATTTCTCTTAAAATTACTTAGAGCTCTGCAAGAAAAAGGGATCCATACAGCAATAGAAACATGTGGCTATTTTAACGATGATATAATAGAAGATTTAATTAAAAATGTCGATTTGTTTTTATTTGATATTAAGCATATAGATTCTTTAATTCATAAAAAATATACTGGTGTCCAGAATGATAAGATTTTAGAAAACTTCTCAACCTTGCATTTAAAAATCGGTAGTGAAAGAATAATTCCTCGTATACCCTTAATTCCAGGAGTAAATACAGACAAAAATACACTTAACAGTATAGCATCCTTCTTGAATAAAATAAATTACAATGGACCAGTACATCTAATGCCATATAATAAATTAGCAAAAACCAAATATGAAAAAGTAGGAATGGGGAATTTATATAGAGATATGGGAGAACTCTCAGAAGAAAATCTTCAAAATATTACACATCTTTTTGAACAACATTCTTTTCATGTTGTTATTAATCATTAAACTGACGACTCTTTTATTTCTCTTAATTTATCCCAAAATAACAAATTATAAATATTTCTACTATATAGTTTTTAATTAGATTTAAGAAACTTTAAGTTATTTTTAACAATTTTATAACAATCTAAATCTCTAACAGTTTACCTTAAAATGTGGTAAAAAATTATGGAATTTATTGATAATGCGAGTGAGAGAATAAAAAGAATAAGAAGAAGATTTCTTGATGATACTCCTTTAATTTCAATAGAGAGAGCACAACTTTATACAGAGAAATGGAAGGAAACTGAAAACAAAGATTTTTCTCTTGGTGTAAGAGTTGCACTTTCAATGAGGAATGTTCTTGAAAACATGACTATATATATAGATCCTGATGATCAAATAGCGGGAAAATGGACAGAAAACTTCATCGGAATACCAGTTGACATTGAACGTGGATTATGGAACAGAGTTTTTGAAATTGAACTTGATGCAAAAACAATGAAAAAGTATATGAAAGAAAGTAATAAAAACTACATGTCATATATGATAAAAAAAATTGGATCCGATGGCCTTCGTGAATTACTTGAAAATACCAAAAAAATAGGAGCTCCTATTACAACACTTGGAACTGAAACGTTAGAGGAAAGAAAAATAAATCCATATACAATTAAAGACGAAGATAAAAAACTCCTTCTTACAGAACTTATTCCTTATTGGAAAGAAAAAACACTCGCTGATATTCTAGAAAAAGAATATGCAAATTCTGAGGTATATACTGGGGAAGCATATGAATTTTTATCTCATTTACCCTTAAAAACAGCTCAAAATGATATAGTAATATCTCCTTGTGCAGTGATTGGTGTATGGCAAGGTCATCTAGTTCTTGATTTTGAAACGGTCTTGAAAAAAGGACTCTTAGTTATGGAGAATGAAATACAAGATGAGATAGATAATAATAAAGGTTTAAAGGATGGACAGAAAGAATTTTTACGATCCATTAAGATAACGCTAAATGCTGTAATAATTTATGCCCATAGATTAGCAGAAAAAATAAAGGAAGAATTAAATAAGACTAGTAATGTTAAAAGAAAGAAAGAATTATCAGAGATGTATGAAATTTGTAAAAGAATCTCAACTTATCCACCTACTACATTTCGAGAAGCTGTACAGTTATTTTGGGTTGTCAAAACAACTGTAGATTTAGCTATACCTTTTAATGTACATGGTCCTGGTCGTCTAGATCAACTTTTTTATCCTTTTTATAGTTCAGACATTGTAAAAGGTCTTATCACTCGAGAAGAGGCACGAGAATTACTTGAAGAGTTAGTTTTAAATATAATGAGTCATAATATTCGTCCTTATTCTAATGCTGTAAGCGATTTTAGCCAACGATTTGAAGGCTCAGAACCAGTGACAGTAGGGGGTTTAAACGAAGATGGTAAAGATGCTACAAACGATCTTACTTATCTTGTATTAGAAGCAGCTGATAGATCAAAAGCTTCCCTTAATTTTGCTGTCCGTTTTCATGATAAAACCTCTGAAGAATTATATATGAAGGTTGCTGAAATCCAATACAATGGATATTCAAGCATATCTGTATTAAATGATAATGTATGTATTGAAGCATTAAAGAATCGAGGTATTACTGAAAAAGATGCGAATGCCTATTCAATCACTGGATGTGTGGATATGTGCAGTCCAGGGAAAACAGGAGGAATTGGCTTTTCAGCTCTCTTATTGTGTAGAACTCTGGATATGACACTTCGAAATGGTAACTGCTTAACAATTGGGGGTTTAGTAAATGATGTTGGATTGAAGACGGGAAACCCTGACAATTTTGATACTTTCGATGAATTTCTCGATGCTTTTAATCAGCAAGTAAATTTTGTTATTCAGAAAATAGTAGAAGCAACTACTATTCGTGATAGATTATTTGCGAATTATTTTCCTGCACCTTTCATATCTGCATTCATGCGAGGATGCTTTAAGACTAAAAAGGATGTAACTCAAGGAGGAGCATATTACGATGCGGAAGGAATACTTATAATGAATAGTATTGCAAATATGGTCGATTCATTATTTGTAATTAAAAAACTCATCTTTGAGCAAAAAAAATTTACGTTTAAAGATTTAATTGAGGCAATCGACAATAATTTCACCGATAAATATAAAAAAATCCATAAACTAATTTTAGATCTTGGAGGAAAATGGGGAAATGGAAACCCTGAATGTGATGAGCTTGCTCGAAAAGTCACAAATCGAATATTTGAGGAAACTTATAATTATAAAACTTATAGAGGAGGAGTTTATGCGCCTTTTATTATATCAATGACTTCTCACACGTATGATGGACGAATAGGTATCGCAACGCCAGATGGTAGACTAGCGGGGAAACCATTTGCAGCAAGCTGTAATCCATATAATGTTGAGAAGAATGGACCAACAGGTGTCATGCGATCAGTAGCTGCTCTTGATTTTCAGCATGTTTGTGGCTGTGCAGTTAACATACGAATGCATCCATCTGGGATTGGAAAAACAAGAGAAACTAAAAAAAAATGGATATCTCTTTTAAAAACTTACTATAGTTTAGGAGGTCAACAACTTCAACCTACTGTCGTATCTACAGAAGTACTAAAAACAGCTCAACAAAACCCAGAACCATATAGAAATATAATTGTAAAAGTTGGGGGATATTCCGCTTATTTCACTGATTTAGGAAAAGAAATTCAAGATGAAGTCATTTCTAGAACAGAACATACTATAATTTAATTCCCAAATTTCTATATCATTTTAATTGATTTTTTCAAGCTATGGAATTATTCAAGTTAATACTTCGATTATATTGTAAATTCAGTATAAAATCACCAACGCCAAAATATATCTTCAGCATGACCTAAAATGTCTTTAATATGAATTTTCTCACCATTATCTAATATTATATCTCCAGTATATAATCCATGAAGTAGGGATGAATTTAGATAAATCAATCCAAAATTGAGTTTCTCTTTATGTGGAATGAGAGGTGTTAAAACCATATTGAATCTATCATCATTACTGGTAAACTTCCAAGGTTTAGTAGGATCTCGATCCTCATGATGAAAAGTTACTTCATCGATTTTATGAGCTTTTCCATCATAAAAGATGATATTTTCCGTATGAGTTGATAAATCTCCAAAACCATATCCAATATTAAAGGCAACTGGTACTCCATTTACAATTCCACACGCTGATCCCCATAACCAATGTGTGTGATAAGGCCAAATTCCACGTCCCCAATCCATCAGACCAAATGAAGTATCTGGCTTGAAAGAGTATTCTTTTTCGCCAATCTGAAGTGATCCTTCAGCCGGCATCATGTTTATTTTATGATTATAATAAAATAGTCTAGGATCATCTTTATAACCAGTCGCTACTACGGTATTATCCCATTCTGGTTTATCATCAAGAATAATAGTTCCTTTAATACCTTTATCTAAGAAAGTTGGGTCATCAATAGTTATTATTCTCTGCTTTCCTTTTTTTTCAATTATTGCGCAAAATTTCTTGGAAGGAAATTCAATCGAATAATCTTCTAAAGAACTAAGTGGCAAGAGTTTAGATTTCGTAAAAAACTTAAATTGTCCTTTCCCTTCTCGTTCATTCTTCTCAAAATCAAGCCATACATAACTCATCTGAGTAAGATATCCAATGTCCCCGATTGTAAGTTGAAATCCAAATTGATTGTTTAATACAGAGAAATGATCCCACTCTTTGATACGAGACCAACCTTTTCCAATATCTTCTTTATTATAACTTAATATTGGTTTTCTTGCCCACCCCCTCTGTACAAGGGAGCCATCTTTATTAAATAAACCTGAAGGTATTGTTATTTCGTTTTGTTCTCCCATAGTTAATTAAACTTATTATTGTTTTAAACCGATAGTTATTAAAAGATTTAAAGCAAAATAATACTTATTATATAAAATGTCAATTTTTATTGTGAATTAAATGTCCTCAGAATTCGAAAAAAATTTAGATAAATTTGCAGAAGTAATTGTAAAAATTGGTCTGAATGTTCAACCTAGACAACGTTTATTAATCGGTGGACCTACAGCATATAGTTACGGGACACCTATAGAATTAGCTCCTTTAGTACGGTTGATTACAAAAAAAGCATATCAAACAGGAGCTAGATTTGTGGAAGTCTTTTGGGATGACGATAATTTACGTAAAATTCGATTTGAACACGCTCCAAGAGATTCATTTGAAGAATACCCCACTTGGCGAACTGATTGTCAATATAAATTTGGTAAAGAAGGAGATTCTGTCCTTCTTTTTGCTGCCTGGAATCCCGATTTACTCAAGGGTTATGATACAGAATTGATGTCAACTGCACGTAATATGTATCTTAAACATCGAAAAACTTTTGGTGACTTAATTTCTCAAAGTGCAGTGAATTGGTCAGGAATAGCAGCTCCCGTTGATGGTTGGACAGAAAAAGTACTTCCTGATGTTGCTCCGGAAGAACAAAAAGCGAAATTATGGGAGATAATTTTTGAAATATGTCGGGTAAAAAATGAAGATCCTATCGCTGCCTGGGAGGATCACATAAAACAACTCGCAGCTAGGAGTAATTATTTGAATAAAAAGCGATATGAATCACTAAAATTGGCTGGTCCTGGGACAGATCTCATAGTTGGGTTACCTAAAAGTCATATTTGGGGAAGTGGTCGATTTAGAACCCAAAGTGGTATTGATTTTGTAGGAAATATACCCACTGAGGAAGTTTTCACAACAACCCATAAGGATAAAACAGAAGGTATTGTGACTGCTACAAAACCTCTACCCACTGATGTTATGATTAAAGATTTTAGTTTAACTTTTTCAAAGGGACAGATCGTAGAAGCAACTGCAAAAAAAGGAGAGGAATATCTAAATAAAATTCTTGAAACCGATGAAGGGGCTAAACGATTAGGTGAGGTGGCGCTCGTGCCGTATAGTTCCCCCATATCACAATCAGGATTGCTTTTTTATAATGTTCTAATTGATGAAAATGCTGCCTCGCACATTGCTATAGGTCGAGGTTTTAAATTTGCTTTGGAAAAGGGCAGAGAAATGTCTGATGAGGAGTTTTCTGCTGCTGGTGGCAATATTAGCAAAACACACATTGATTTTATGATTGGATCAAACAAAATGGATATTGATGGAATCTTAAAAAATGGAAAAATTGAACCAATTATGCGTAAAGGAGAATGGGCTTTTGAAATTTGAAGCTCATTCGATTTTTTGACAAATATTATCAATTTTTTGAATTGTTTTATCAATAATTTCATCTGTGTGAAGCATACAAGTGTAGAATCTACTACCTGCTACAGATATAATCTCTTGATCCACCAAAGCAGCCCCCATTTCACCCATAAAATCTTTTCTATTTGGAAGCTCTCCCGCTTGTTTTGGATCACCCAAATCAAGTCCGAATAGGCAACTAGTATGAAAATGAACTGTTCCTCCGTAATTATATGAGAACCAAGGCAAATCATAATTTTCAAATACATTATTTAATCCATTAGATAATCTTGTACCAGCTTTTATAGCTTTTTCTGTTGCATTGGTTTCTTCTACAAATTTAATAGCATAATACGCCGCTGCACATGTTAATGGATTTGCTGCTATTGTTCCACCCGAATAAGCTTTCTTACCCCCACCAACTCCACCGGCACATACATTCATTACATCAGCTCTTCCTCCAATTGCAGCAGCGGAAGGAAAGCCATGTCCTACGATTTTACCAAACACTGAAATATCAGGAGTATAACCAAAATATGCTTGTCCTCCACCCATATGTAGTCGAAAAGCACATACAACCTCATCTGAAATCATTAAAGCTTTATTCTCATGACATAATTCTTCTACTTCTCTATTAAATCCCGGTCTTACGGGGAGGCTTCCGGATTCTCCGCCCATAGGTTCAACTATTACTGCAGCAACTTTACGCTTCTCTTTAAACATTTGTCTTAAAGTGTCAATATCGTTGGGTGGGCATGAATCAATCCATTTGAATATTGATTTTGGAATTCCATGGGATTCTAATAGCTTTGTTCCAGGAACGTGCATATCATATACGAGTTGATCAGACCAACCATGATAAGATCCACCAATTTTGATTACCCATTTACGGTTCGTAAAAGTTCTTGCTATTCTTATAGCAAGCATATCTGCTTCAGTTCCTGATTGTAACCATCTAATAATTTCACATGAAGGAAAATGTTTTTGCAGCTGCTCAGCTGCTAAATATTCATATTCATTAGTTATTCCATGGCAAGGCCCAAATTCTTGAATAACTTCAACAACTTTATCAATTAATGGTTTATATTGATGACCTAAAATAATTGGTCCACCACACATTAAGTAATCTGTTAAGACTACATCATCTACAGTCTCCATATAGCAATCATATACTCGCTTACTTGCTAAGGGAAACGGATGATTAAAAGCAAGATTATGTTCAACTCCACCAGGAATGATTTTACGTGCTCTTTCATACGCTTCTTTGGATTTAGGATGATTTTTATGATACCTTTCAATTATCCCCTTTATTTCCTCTTGTTTAAACTTTTTAATTGGTTGGTTCACAATGTTTTCAATCTTAGCTTTCATTTCTTCATATTTCATACTAGACATAGTAAATCAAAATTAACATTATTTTGGTAACTAAATTAATTAGTAAATTGTACCATCAAAAATTAAGTTTATTTTTATGTAATGATAAAAGATATATTTTAAGAGTTACCTAAAAAAATCTTTATTTACTTTAACATCATTAATATAAATTATGTCTAATTCTCAAAAAAAATATATTTTAGCAATTGACCATGGAACGGGTGGTCCAAAATCTGCTATTGTTTCTACTGAAGGGGAGATCATTGAATGGGCTTTTGAAGAAACTCCGTTATATGCTCTTAAAGGTGGTTCTGTCGAACAAAACCCAAGTGATTGGTGGAATGCTATAATAAAAACCTCTAAGAAAGTAATTGATAGTGGGAATGTTCCGGTTGATGATATTGTGGGGGTATGCAATACCAGTCAATGGAGCGGAACTGTTGCTGTTGATAAAGATGGAAATCACCTAATGAATTCAATAATTTGGATGGATACAAGAGGGGCAAAGTATATTGAAAAATTTTATAAGAGCCTAATTCAAGTTTCAGGATATTCGTTATCTAAAATTTTAAAATGGATAAAACGAACAGGAGGGGGTCCCAGTCAGACTGGGAAGGATCCTATAGCACATATATTATGGATTAAGAACGAACTTCCAGAGATTTATAATAAAACTTTTAAATTCTTAGAACCACAAGATTTTATTAATTTAAAACTTACGGGAAAGTTTGCTGCTTCCCCTGCTTCAATTCACGTTCATTGGATAACAGATATCAGAGATATTAATAATGTAAAATATTCAAAAAAGCTTATCAAAGGCTTTAAAATAGACCCAGAAAAATTACCAGAACTTAAATCCTCAATAGATATACTTGGATCACTAAAGAGTAGCGTGGCTGATGAATTAGGATTGAATAAAGACGTTAAAGTTGTTATGGGTGCTCCAGATCTACCAGCAGCATCAATTGGATCAGGTGCGGTTAATAATTATGAAACGCATATTTATGTTGGTACTTCTGATTGGATAACGTGCCATGTTCCTTATAAAAAAACAGATATTAATCATAATATGGCTAGTGCTCCATCTGCAATTCCGGGAAGATATTTTATTGCCAATGAACAAGAAATCGCTGGAGGTGCTCTATCATTTCTTAGGGATAACATATTGTATCATAAAGATGAGTTATTAAAAGAGGAAGTGGTTCCCGATGTTTATAAAATATTTGATCGAATTGTAGAAAAGGTTCCTGCTGGCTCAAATAATCTAATCTTTACTCCTTGGCTTATTGGAGAAAGAGCTCCTGTTGATAATCATACTGTAAGAGGTGGTTTATATAATCTATCATTAGAGATGTCTCGTGAGCATATAATAAGAGCGATTTTTGAAGGCGTTGCATATAATATACGATGGTTATTTATGTATATAGAGAAATTTATCCAGAAATGGAAAATGCAAGAAAATCCGAATATATCAAAGAGAGATATTATAATTCCAGAGCTTAATATTATCGGTGGAGGGGGTCAGAGTAACATATGGTGCCAAATTTTTGCTGATGTTCTTAACAGAAAGATAAAAAAAGTAAAGAATCCAATTCAAGCACAAGCTCGTGGTGCTGCGTTTATTGCATCTGTAGGATTAGGATACCTTAAATGGGAGGAAATTCAGAGATGTTGTGAGATATCAAACGTTTTTACGCCCAATCCAGAAAATCGTCAAATTTATGATAAACTCTTCAAAGAATATATAAATATCTACAAAATTATGGGAAAAACCTATAAAAATTTGAATCTTTAACCTCTTTTTTTTTTAAAAACCCTACTTCCTCTTATTTTAATCTTGGATTTTTTGAGCTATTTCAGGAGACCTTCTTCTGTGAATAAACTCTTTAATAAAATCGACTAGGGTTTTTGTAACTGTTGATAAAGGAGACTTTTCTTTTAAGTTTTTTACTAATTCCTTCTTAGAGATTTTTTTAGTGGTTTCCAGAATAGAGATTGTTTTATCAACATCTTCCAAAAACTTAGTTAGGAAAAAGGTTAAAAATTTTAATTGTTCATCTTGATCCTGTTTTTTTAGTGCTGAATTAATTATTGACTGTTCAAGTTCAAGACCTGTTTTCCAAGGTTTTTGAACTATAAGTTTGCTGGGATTCATCAAAAAAGCAGATCTTTTCTGATTTTTGACTAAAGCATAAAAATAAGTAGCTGTAGGATAAATTTTATTATTAAATTCAATGATTTTCAAGGTTCTTCTATTTTTATATGCTTCAGGCATTATTTCATCAAGCATAGTATTTATAACATCCAGATTTACCTTAAATTCTTTATTTATAATAAGGTATAAAGGATAGTTAAATAACTTTGAATGGATTAGACCCGCAAGGCAGTTAAATCCAATATCATCAATAAATCTTTCTAACTTTGTTGTTTTATCTTCAATATCTATTTCTTCATGTATTTTTTTTTCAGCTGTTGTCTTTATTAATAAATCTACAGTTTCATATCCAATAACCCTCCCTTTGACATCTAAAAATACAATAAATATATGATCTTGGCAAACAGCTCCTTTCGGGACTTGGATTTTTATATGTCCAAATTTTTTTTCAGCAAATAGTGTTTCTGGAACATGGATAGTTTTTTCTATACCACATCGTGGACATGCTACCTCTATTGCATACTGTTGAACTTGCATAATTAACCCCACTAAAAGTAGAAAAAATAAAAAATTGTAAGTTAACCATAAAAACATATAAATATAAATTTATCTGGTTTTATATTTCCAGAATAATACAGACATAAAAATATTTAAAAAAAAGATATGAAGAAGTAATTATCTATTTTCTTCTTTTTCATGATGTATCATAAGGACGATTCCAAGTATAAGCATAGCAGAATCATCATCTAAATCGGGAGACACTTTTACTCCATAAGTCCCCTTTAGTAAACTCTTAAATAATTTTTTACGAATTTCAGCGACTTCTTTATTATCTTTTAGGATTTTGAATTTTAAGGTTAAAATATTTCCCTTCATTGTAAAAACTTTGTTCTCATCACGATCCTCGAACCAATAGCTCGGCTTAACTGCCACAAGTTTTCTTTTTAATTTACCTATGTATTTATCCTCATCTTGCTCTCCACCTTTATAGAATGTATAAGCAGAACGCATTGAAATTACTTTTTCATGAACAGTTAATACTGGATTCTCATCAAGATCTCTTATTCTGTAAGTGTTACCTATTTTTATTACTTTTCCTGCGAATGTACCAATAACTTCTTTATTTAAGTTCATTATTTTACCTTTATCCCTTAAAGATATCATTTTTTCTTGAAGCATAAATTCTCTAGTTTTTTGTAGCGACATTTTTTTTGATTTTTTATTTATTTAATTTGTATAATAATTTTAGTACTACTTTAGGCTTAAAAATTTATTTAATATTATCTATTAAATTTTATGAGTAAAAAATCATGAAGGAAAAATACAAATAAGAGAACTGAATACATTAATTCAATATTAAAAAAAAAAGAAAATTTCTATGTCATTGCTTTTTAATTCAGAAGGATATTTCTGTGAAGGAGAAGTGGAGAGGGAATGGCAGTTCAAAATGAAATTTGGAAGGATATTATTAACAAATCAAGAATTATCACTTTTTAGAAAATCAAATATAAATTTAACGGAAATAGAAACAATAATTGATAAATTCACTGATGGTTTTAAGATTCCCTTATTAAAAATTAATAATGTATCTAATATAAAAATAGGAAAAATCTATGTCGTAAGAATTGAAACTACAGATGGTTTTTTATTTTCTATTACAATGGCAGATAATAAGAGTTCTGGGAAGAAGAGAAGTATGGAATTAAGTGAATTATTAAATGGGAATATATTAAGAAATACATAAAAAAAATTGATATAAAAAAGTTAAAGTAAAAAAAGATTTAAATTAATGGAAACTTAACTGTCTAACCTTTAATTGATTTTCCTTCCTCGAGTTTAGTTAAATCTTTTTCTTGCAATTCACGTCTTTGAACCTTACCTGTCATACTAACCGGCATCTTTCTGACAAATTCAATATATTTGGGTGACTTCCATTTAGCCATGTTGTTTTGGCACCATTCTCTTAATTGATCACTAGTAATGTCTCTGTCAGCTTTGAAACCTTTCTTTAAAGTAACCCATGCTTTAACTGCTTCTCCCATCATTTCATCTGGTAATCCGGCAACAGCAACCTCATCTACCATTTCATTTTGACCCATAAGTTCTTCTACTTCCTTTGGAAAAACTGAATGCCCTGCAACTTTAATAAGAGACTTCTTACGATCTCGTATCTCAACCCATCCATGCTCATCCATAAATCCAATATCACCTGTTAGCAACCAGCGTTTGCCACCCCACATCTTCAAATTATCTTCTTGTTCTTTTTGTTCTCCTAGATATCCTAACATAATATGTGGCCCTGCACAGCAAATTTCTCCTGTATTTTCAATGCCAAAACCACCTCTTTCTTTAGTTCCATCAGCGATAGGACCTGCTTCAAAGTTATCAGAAGGAAATATAGCCCAATCTGCACCTGGAATTGGTAATCCTAATTTTCCAGATTTGGTTGGGCCCCAGAAAGGAGCTACACTTTGTATAGGTGAAGTTTCCGTTAATCCATATCCCGAACGTATTGGGCAAAATATTTCCTCAAAAGGATCCTTTACGTAAGAATGTAATGGGCCTGCTCCCTGCGTGGCATATTTCAATTTCTTCCAAAAATCATATTTCTTTTTAAATTCATCAACACCCATTTCCTGTACAAAGTCTGTTAACCTTTTAAACAACATTTCGACTCCTGTATATATTATTCCTTCAGGAGCATCTATCTTATTTATTGCTTCGCATAGAGCATCATCTGAAGGTGGCTTTGGGAAGAGAATCATAACCATTCCTATACCAAGAGCAGCATTCATGACACAAGTCATACCAAAGCTATGAAAAAAGGGGATAGAACCGATAGTCACCACACCTGGCCCAAGACCCGTCCAAGGTTTAACCATATTTAGATTAGCACTTAGATTAGCATGTGAAAGCATCGCAACTTTAGGAAGTCCAGTAGTACCCCCAGTCATTAGATATATTGCAGGATCTGTCCATGGATCTATCTGAGTTTCAATTTCTTCTGGTTGTGTTTCCTTTATTATTTTATCCATCCAATATACTTTATAATTTTCAGTTTCGTTAGGTATCTTGTCTCGAGCACTTGGAACACCTAATTTCTCAATTGTAGCTTGATCTGCAGTGAAAAAGTCTACAAAATTTGAAGGTATCACATATTTTACGCTAGTTTTTGGAAGCACATCTTTAGGACCCGCGATATATAACATATCCATCATAACAAATACTTTGGCTTTTGTCATAGTTAATGAATGTAAAAGTTCCATTGGTCTATACTGTGGATTAATCCCTTGTGAAATTGCACCAATATACTGACAGCCCATATAAGCAACCACAAAATTGATAGAATTAGGCAAATCAATAGCAACAACATCACCCTTTCTTATTCCCAAATTCTTATAGAGAAAGGTTCCAAACCGTTTTGCATAATCAAATATAGTTTTTAATTTTACACGTTCTATATATGGACCATATACAAATATACAACTATCTTTATCCCATGTCCCGTATAAATCTGCAACACTTAAAAAATATTCCCACATTGGTAAAATTTCAACGTCTTCAACGTCTTTTAACTGTTTTGGTACACCTTCAGGCCAATAACCTCCAGTAAACCATACCTTATTCTCATCAACTAAAAATTCTGGATCATTTAAACTCTTCATCTTCATCAATTTAAGATAATTTTGTAAAAATTTTGTTAAAATCTTATTTATTATAATAAGATTGATTTGTTATTATATAATAATTTAACTTGATTAATTATTAATTCGTATCAATATAATTTGCAATTTTAAGCATAAATGGGTTTTAAAGATAAACTTAAGGAACAATTAAAAAGTGAATTATCTGAAGAGGAACTTTCATTACTTCCAGGAGGATTTCAAACTTTAGGAAAAGTAGTAATTCTAAAACTCAATCCAAACCTCCTTGAAAAGAAAGAAATCATTGGAAAAGCCTGTTTAGATATGTTTCCAAAAATTAAATCTATCTATATTAACAAGGGCAAAATAGTAGGAACTTATAGAGAACCAGAAAAGATTGAATTTATTGCAGGAGAAAACAACCCTATTGTAGAACATAAAGAGCATGATGTAACTTATCGATTTAATATTACAAAAATCATGTTTAGTAAGGGAAATATCAATGAACGAAAATTTCTCACAACACTTATACAAAGTGGGGAAATTGTTGTAGATATGTTCGCAGGAATAGGTTATTTTTCGTTACCGATCGCAAAGCATTCTTCAGTGGAAAAAATATATAGTATTGAAGTTAACCCTGAATCGTATAAATTTTTAGTGGAAAATATCAAGATAAATCATTTAGAAGATAAAATTGTGCCAATCAATGGGGATTGTAAGGTTGAGGTAATAAAACTTAGTGAATCAGGAATTAGAGCTAACAGAGTAATAATGGGAGTATTTCCCGCTCCAAAAGAATATATTACAGAGGCATTAAGCTTAGTTAATAATAATGGAACAGTGTTTCATTATGAAGGGGTGGCTGAAAAAGATAAATATATCGTGCTTTTTAACGAATTTAATGAAATCGCTCAAAAAGAAGGATATAATTGTGAGTTAAAGTCGCATAGAATTGTTAAAAGCTATGGCCCAAATTTATACCATATAGTTTTGGATATTTTTATATTTAAAATTTAGATAATTTTATTTATAGAATAGAAGAAATATATCTTATAGAGAAGTAAAAAGAGACAACCAATTTTTTTTTGAATTCATAATTAATAAGAAGGATTAAAGTTGACTAGCAATATAACTATTGGTTTAGATTACAGTCATAATAATATTTTAACATTAGAATCATCTAGTTTTGGTGAATTTACACAATTTTTATTTACATCCGGATATAAATTGGGGAAAATTGAAGCCGGTTTTGTTTCTTTAGACAATTTAAAAAAGTATAATATAATAATTCTTTCAACACCAAAGAACTCAAATTTAACACCAAATGAAATTCAAATTCTTGAGAGTTATGTCAAACAGGGAGGTAGTCTCTTAATTATTAGTTCCACTGGGGGAGATTATACGAGTAGTACTAATTTAAATGAATTAACACAAAAGTTCGGGTTTGAATTTGAATCAGACGAGATTAATGATTCAGTAAATTATGTTAATCTTCAAAAGAGACCTATTATCACAAAATTTAATCCTCATGTTATAACAGAACAATTAAAAAGGATTGTATTTTCAAGTTCTTGTTCTGTAAAAATCTTAGATTTTATTGAAGATGAGAAGAATGTAAAAATTGACTGGGTATTGAAGTCTGGATTAAACAGCTGGCGGAAAAAATTTGATGGAGAATCTTGGATTGAAGAGGATAGCCCTAAAATTCCATTAATGGTTGTAGTTGAATATTTTAAAGGAAAAGTAGTTGGTTTTGGAAATATTAGTATTTTTTCATCTCTCGCACATGAATACGGTTTTTCTGCTTTAGATAATAATTTTTTAATAGCTAATGTTCTAAATTTTTTAATAGGAAGCTTGGATTCGGAAGGAAAAGCAGTAACAATAGAACTAAATTTAGAATTATATTATTGGGCAGATAAAATTATTAAACAAGAGAAATGGGATAATATTTCAGATCTTATTAATGTAAGTTTAAAATACTTCAAAGATAATTACAGTGAAATTATTAATGAAATTAAAAATTTACGAGTAGAGAGATTAAAGAAAAAGGTAGCATATGAAAAAGCTGCTAAAGAAAAAGTAAAAAGAGAAATTACTGAAGAAGAAGTTTTGGCAAAAGTTCCAATTCTCATAAGAAAGAAGGAAGATCTTGAAGATATTATGAGTGCTTTAGAGGATATTACAGGAGAGACGTATGAAATTTCTATAGATTTAGATGAGGAAGATATTGATGAGGATGAGGAAAAGCCATCAGTTGATTTTACAGACGAAGATATTATAGGGTTTGAGGAGACTTATCCTAAAAAAGCTATTTGGCACGGAAAGGCTACAAAGGCTTTTCGAGAATGGTTGAAAAAAAAACAATAAACCACAACATTAGCTTAACTCGAAAAATAGAAATTGAATCTATTATTTTATTTTTTAGATAATGGTTTAATTTAATTATGGAAAGATTTATTTTTGTGTTAGGTTCCAATTGGCAATTATCCTTGGCAGAATTGGATAATTATCTTAAGTATTCTAAGTATAAAGGGAGAATAATTGACTATTCTGCGAATATAGCAATAGTAGAATTTAAGGATTTGCATCAAGATCCACATTATATTAATAAACTAATGGAGATTCAATTTAATTTAGGCGGATGTCAAAAAATCTCAAAGATTTTTGATTTTATCGATATTACTACAATCCAAGAAGCCTTTCCAATTCAAATGTACAAATTTAAACATGTAGAGAGGATTAGAAAGAAGATCATTGATATTATTGATAACATTATTATTGGAAAAAAGGGAATCTTTCCTAAAGTTTATGAAAGTATGTTTTTTGCTGTTTCTATTTATCCTAATCTTTATGACGACAGTTATTATACTGAAGTTCTGGTGAAACATTTTCTACCATTTCTAAATAAAGAAATTATGGAAATTCTTAAACAAAAGGGTGCGGAAAAAGCATTATACTATCAATATCCTGAAGAAAATATCAAATCAGGTAATTTGAATCCAATTTTTCCTCATCATTTAATCAAATATGACCTGCTTAATGAAAATAGAGCAGAAATAATTTTTGGGTTTACAGAAGAAGGTGTGTATCTCGCAAGAACATTTACTACAGATGATCCAAATTTTAAAAAAGAGATTGATGAAGGAAGACCTCATAAAGAATTTAAAAGTTCTATTTCTCCAAAGTTAACATTGACCTTGTTAAACTTTTTGAACATATTTGAAAATAGAGAAAATAAGAAAATTCTGGATCCATTTGTTGGAAATGGAACAATTGCATTGTTTGCTCTATTACAAGATTTTCAAATTTTTGGGTCAGATAATGATTTTATGAAAGTAAATAACACAATTCGTAATATACATTGGTTATTGGAGTTATTGGAAGAAGAAATTCCTCCACTTACTCATCAAAGAATAGTAAAACAAGATGCTAGAAGTATGTCTAATAAATTTGAAGCTTATTTCTTTGATGGTATCTGCACTGAACCAGAATTAGGACCATATTATACAGAAAAACCATACTTTACGCAAGCTAGAAATTTAATAGAGACTGAATTAACGCCATTATATGATGATTTTCTCAAAGAAGCCTATAAAATATTAAAACCTAATTCCAGAATTTGTTTTATATCCCCAATTATTAGTACTATTGATGGAAATGATATTCAAGTAAATATTGAGAAAATTGCTACTAAGAATAACTTTAGAATTGTACCAATGTTAGATCTCAGTAGGATAAATAATAAATCTAATCCAAAACTTAAATTTCGCAAGCAACAAGTAAGAACTTTAATAGATGCCAAAAAGGGTCAAATTATAAAAAGAAAAATTTATGTCTTAGAAAAAAAATGAGGAAATATGAATTATAATGAGATATTAGATGAAATTGAAAAACAATTAGAAGGAGAAGCTCATTTAGACGAATTAGCTAGAAAAAAGCAAGACCCTTTTAAAATATTAATCTCAACTATATTATCAGCACGGACTAAAGATGCAAATACTAGAATTGCAACTGAGAGATTATTTGCTAAATATGATACTCCAAAAGAAATCGCTGAAGCAGATATTGAAGAAATTGAGCAACTTGTAAAATCATCAGGGTTTTATAAGGTTAAAGCTGCTCGAATAAAAGAAGTATCACAAGTTTTAATTGATAAATACAACAGCATTGTTCCAGAAAATTATGAAGAATTGATGAGTTTGCCTGGGGTAGGTAGTAAAACTGCTAATTGTGTATTAGTTTATGCCTTTAAAGTGCCTGCTATTCCAGTGGATACACACGTACACCGCATAAGCAACAGATTAGGATGGGTAGAAACCAAGAATCCTCTACAAACAGAAAAAGTATTAAGAGATACAATTCCTAAGGAATTTTGGTTAAAATTGAATAGATTATTTGTAAGATTTGGACAACAAATATGTATACCAATCAGACCAAAGTGCGAGATTTGCTCTCTTAATGAAGTTTGTCCAAAAGATTTTTCAATGGAGATAGCAATGAGAAGTAAAAAGAAGAAATAATCGATCCTAAAGAGTGCTTTTATGAATTTAAGCAATAATACATACTTATGGTTTATGTTATGGCAGAACTATTAAATAAAATTTAAGAAATAAATCTAATTTTCTTCTTGCGTGTATAAAATAAGTAGCCAAATAGGATTCCTCCTGTTAGACCAAAAAGATGTGCCCAATAATTAATACCTGGAGTAAATGAATAAACAATAAAAAATATGAGATAAAATAAAGCAAAAAACAGGAGTGGTTGATAATCTGTCGCAATCATGACAAATGCAACACCTAATAAGCCAAAAATAGCTCCTGAAGCTCCTAAGCTGATTGCATCTAAAGGAAGTAGGAGTAATGAAAATATATTACCAATTAATCCTGAGACAAAATAAATTATTAAATATTGAACTTTTGAAATAAGAGTATTAGTTTCTACAGTTGCACCGAATAATAAAAGGGCAATCATATTAGAAAATAGGTGTATTGGATCTGCGTGAAAAAACATGGATGTAAATAATCTCCAGATCTGGTAATTCTCTATTACATTTCTATTAATTTGAACAAAAATCAAAAAAATATCCACTGGAGCACCTAAGTTAAATAGAAAAAAAATCAAAACATTAATAAATATGAGAGTTAATGTTATTCTTGCATTCTTTAAATTCTCAATATCTAAAATCATCATATGAATCGAAAGCGTACTGAAACAGTTAAGATTTATTATAACAAAGTATAATAATTTGTTTTTATATTATTTTTTTAATATAAATAATTGGGACAAATTTTGGACAGAAACGATAGAATTAAAGATAGCTTGAAATTAAAGAAAAAACGTTTATTAGATTCTTTAATTTTAAATGAAATCTTAAAAGATAAAAGATTAATTAAAGCTTTTATGGATGTACCTCTAGAAAAGTTTATTCCAGATAAATTTGTCAGTATAGTTAAATTATATGAAGATGTACCAAATTTATTTTATTATGATGAGCAAAATCCTAATAATTATAGAACAATTTCTGCTCCTCATATGATAACAATAATGCTTCAAGGACTCTCATTAACAGAAAATGATGATTTGTTAATATTAGGAGCTAAAAGTGGATATATCGCAGCTTTAGCACATAAACTAGCACCTAAGGGAGAAATTATAATTCTTGAAGCAAATTCTGAAATCGCTAAATTTACCTCTGAAAATCTAAAGAAATTAAATTTAGATGATAATATTTCAATTATAGTAAAAAATCCTCTAAATGGAATGCCAGAATTAAGCCCATGGCAAAAAATTTTAGTAACTGGAGCAATTGAAGAATCGAAGATAAACCATTTGTTAAATCAATTAGATGAAAACGGAGGAGTTTTATTTGCACCTATTGGACATGAATTTATACAAATGTACACTCAAATCTTACGACAAAATAATGAATTCTTTGGTAAAAAACAACTTCAAGTCAAATTTTCCCCTTTGATTACTAAAGTGGAATTGGGTGAATTAGAATTAATAACGGATCTTGATGATTATGAATTCGTAGATGAATCTACTATAGTAAATGAAAATCTAAATCAACATTCAAATAAAATCAACATTAAATATACTTCAGATATACTTGAAGAGTTAGCTTCTGAATCAAGTTTTAAAATTGAATCAATCGATAAGGAACAACAAAAATTAGTAATTAGTTATTTAATAAGTATTGAATTGATCATAAAAAAATTGAAGAAAGAAGATAATATTGACGAGTGCTTCAATTATGTTGAAAGTATTGAAACTAAGTTAGAAGATCTAAAAAAGTATAAGAAATTATTTGAAATTAAGATAAAAAGAATGCAAAACATATTAAATCAGATTAGATCGTATAATATCGTAAGAAAAGAATTAGAGAAAAAAGATTTATCAGATTCAGAGATAATAGATAAAAAAATTGAAATAATTCATGACCAAATTGAACAAATAAACTACTTTTTAGAAATTCTCAAAGATGATATCCATCGGGTTAAAACCTTATATTAGATAATCCAATTACTATTTTTAATTTTCTTTAATGGTTAAGGAAATTCAAAACTGCTTTCATAAAATCAGGCAAATCACTTGGCATACGCGAAGTAATCAAATTATTATCTATCATCACGGGAGAGTCTTCGAATATAGCTCCAGCATTTAACATATCATCTTTTATTGCAAAATAACTAGTTGCTTTACGACCTCTCACAATTTTTGCAGAAATTAAAACCCAACCAGCATGACAGATGGCACCTACTAATTTTTTTTGTTCATTGACTTTATAAACAAATTCAAGCACCTCCTTATCCCTTCTAAGATAATCAGGATTCTTTGTACCTCCGGGGATTATCACTCCATTATAATCATTAGGATTTGCGTCTCTTATTAATTTATCAGGTTTGATTGGATATCCATGTTTCCCTTTAATTTCTCTCCTATGTAAGCTAATCAATTCCGTTTCATACCCCGCTTCTATCAATCTTATTCGTGGATAATGTAGTTCAAGATCTTCATAGCCATCTGTAGCTAATAATGCTATTTTTATTAGACACCACCTCTTTAATTCATTAAATATTAATTATATTTGATAATCCAATATAAGCTACTATAATTCCCATAATTATAAATATGTAATTATACGGAGGAGAAATTAGCCTATAAGGGATCTTTTTCTTGTATAACTTGTAATAATCTCCAAATTTTGGTGAAAGTAGATAATTTTCTTCTAGTAAGCATAAGATTTCTGTTAAAATAACTAAGATTGGAAACCAGAGTACAGCTATAAAAGAATCCATAATAAATGTAATGCCTAAATATATTAAAATCCATGATAGATATTGCGGATGTCTTACAATTTCATACACACCCTTTTTTATTAATTTTAAGCTCTCTCCCTCATTTGTTTCAGCTCTTAACGACTTTTTTGCTAATAATTGAATTCTGATTCCTAAAATAATTATGATTATACCTATTAATATAAACCATAACCAGTATTGATGAAAATAACTGACATTCTCATTAAAAAACAATTGGAACAAACTTGAATTTATGATTGGAATAAGAACTATACAAATAATCCAAATAAATGGAAATATTTTCTTATAAAATTCGCGAAATTTATGATAAATAGTTTTTTTTTTTAAAACAATTATCCAATAAGCGAGAATGTTTATAAGAAAGAGAATAATTAAAGCAAATATTATTATTAGCATAAAACCTTCTAATTCAATTTATAGCTTTAAAACTTGAAATTGTATTAAATAGTTATTTATATGTAAAATAATTTATTTTTATTATCTTGGTGTAATAAGCGAAATCATTTAGTATATTCCATATTTCTTTACTGTATTTATGAAAATCCTTACATTTTTAAGGGAGATCTTTTGAAAAATAACAGTACTTGGACCTATTATAAAATGTCTATTTTCCTTTAAGATATCTATTAATTTCTTTACATGAAATTCAATTTGCTTTTGATCTCCAAATGGAAGGATATGACTAACGTCCCCAAATCCAATTATGACAAATTCCGGGAAATGATCATTAATATATTGTGGATCCGCACCTCCTTCCCAACCTTGTAATCCTTTAAAACCTGCACTCTGAAATGAAGAAATTAATTCTGTGGGATTACCATCAGTATGAATTATAGGAATTAAGTTTGCATCAAGAATCATTGATAAAATCTCTTTATAGCAAGGTAAAAAGTCTTGATTCCATCTTTCTTTAGATAACATAGTGCGACCTTTAAATGCAACATCATCTAATAATGTGATTACTTTCCCTTTATCTCCAGTTGCGTTAATCAAACCTTCAATATTTATTCTAGCTAATTCAGCATAAAATTCTATTAGTCTTTTATAGAGTTTTGTATTTTTTCGGAAATTTCTACTAAAAAGAGACATTCCCATACTTCTCCAAACTCTATCAAAAATGCCATCGACAATTAATACTGGAAATATAAAAGGAGCCAATTTTTTAAAATGATTAATACTTTTTGTAATATTATTACTATTATCAATTATCTTTAACTTTGCCCATAAATCTTCCAAAATTTCAATTGAGTCAATAAATCCTCCTTCATAATAATCTGACTTTCGTTTTAATGATTGTCCATCTTCTTTAATTTTAATTATATTTCCTTCTTTATCTAACACTTTAATTGATCTAATCTTATAACTTAATGGAAATGGAGCAAAAATTGATTCAAACCCTAAAATGTGAGGTATATCAAAATACATGTTGTTAAATAATGTTCCATGATAATCTTGCATAACTTCATGTTTATATTCGGAGATAAATCCCTCTGTTATATATTGAACATGCGTGGGAATTTTATCTAAACTTTTCCGGTTTATATCATCAAAAACAGCAAGAAAACGCTCACGAGCATTCATGAATATTTTTTTTTAAACACTTTTTTATAAATTAATTTAAATTGAAATCAATTAAATTTAATTCTTAATTTAAGAATATAATATAAAACTCGAGGTAATCATGATGGAAAAGGAAGAACCAAATTTAAGTAGAGAAGAACAGGAATTATTCTACGAGGTGTTATTTAAAAGAATAATGGACATAATGAAAAAACCTGAAATGGAACAAGATCCATTTGGTGAAATGATAAATAGACTTTCAGTTTTATCTGGAATTTTTAGTTTTAGAGCTATGATTTCTTTAATTCCTGAAATAATTGCTGCTGCTATGAGGTATGGAATGATGATTGAACAAGCATATGAAGAAGAACGGTTGGATTTAGAAGAAGATATACAAGGATTTGAAGAAGAAGAAGGAAAAAAGGAACGTATATCACGAATTCAAGAGGATGTTGATAAGCTAAATATATATTTATAAAAATTTCTTATTCGCTTTTTTTTGATAAAATTATTCTATCAAAATAGCTAAAAAAAAAAATAAAATAGTTTTTGGTTAATTTTATAGATGAATGATCAATTATAAATTAACCCCTTTTTTTATTTTCT
>JAHPZE010000040.1 GCA_019058365.1 Promethearchaeota archaeon
ATAAAAAGTCAATGTTCAATAGGATTTAGAGATCTACTTCCTTTGGTACTGTTATATTAGGAATTGATTTGTCTATCTTCCTCAAATATTTAATAGCTTTATTAGCATTCCTTTTCACTGCTGATGGATTCGAGGTTAAACTTGAAGAAACCATTACAACATGTACTTTTGATTTTAAGTTTAATAACTTACAACCTGCTACAAGTCCAGCTGCGGTTCCTACCGTTCCTCCCGCTACAAAAATTGCGTCAGGTTCACGAAAAATATTTTGATTAATTTGGTTTTTTAACTCAAATGCCGCATTTACAAACCCAACTGTCCCAAGAGAAGTTCCTATTCCAAATAAGGGAGAACCTCCTGGAAACATCAAAAAATATCTTGGATGTATTAGTTTGAAGAATAAAAATTTGATGAACGTACCAATCATTCCCTTGCCTAGATGAAGTTTCGCACCAAAATAATCAAATAATAATAACAAACGTTGAACATGCCAAGTTAATGGTTGATGAAAAAGATAAAGATGGCATTTCAAGGGTGGATTTAATTCATGACAAGCGATTGCACACGCTAATCCGTGATTTGTTCCAATCCCTCCAATTGTAACTACACCTCTTTTTTTCTTTTTTAACACTTTTCCAAATATAAACTCAAATTTTCTGAATTTATTTCCACCATAAATAGGATGAATTTTATCATCTCTTTTAATATAGATTTCTCCACCGTCTAATTCAAACCCTTTTTCCAATTCTGTAAGTCTTTCAATAGGTGTTGGCAAATTTGTAAGTAAAGGTATCCAAGGAACCTTGTTCTTTAACATAGGATATTTTTGAAAGAGGATAGGCTCTTCTTTTACCATACAATTTAAAATACAGAATGTCTAAAAAGATTTTATAAAATTCTATTTTGAATAAATTTCTATTTAGGCTATTAGTATAAAATTTTGTAGATTTGATTATTTTTCATTATTTCAATGTATAGCCATCATTATTCAACATAATTAATTCATTTTCAAGAAATTTATCAAAATGCTTTTGGATCATTATCATTTCAGCAATAATTTCATATTCCTTGAATTGGCTATAATATTTATAAATAATATTTTGATTTTTAAAATCCACTAAAGTTTTCGGATTGGTTTCAGAAAAATAGGATAAAATTCGCTCATCGCGTTTATGAATAATAGATAAATATTTCTTTAATTCTTCTCTAATTGATTTTTTACCATCAATTATTCCTCTATGACCCGTTACTGCTGTTTTAACGTCAAATTGACTTAATTTGTTAATTGAATTTTCAAAATCCATTAAATTTGAGTCAATGCCAGCATAAAATACAAAATTAGTTAAATCAATATCTGCTAAAAACGCGATTTTAGAGTTTAATTCTAAAAATGCACAATGACCTGCTGTATGACCAGGAGTATGAATTATCCTTATATTATAACCGTTTCTAACTTTAATAATTTGATTATCCTCTATTAAATCATCGATCTTAGTATTTTTTAGTCTTAAACCTTCCATGAGCCATTCAAATTCTTCTTCTGCTGGAGAATTAGAGATCCCATAAAATTCATTAAATTTATTTACGTTTTCAATCAAAAATCTATCTTTTGAATGAGTAAAAAATTTAACTTCGGATAATAATCTGTTTCCTGAAGTATGATCTTCATGCCAGTGGGAAAGTAATACAGTATTTATAGGATAAAGTCTTTTAAGTTTTCTTAAGAGTCTGCTAGATATTCCTGTATCAATTAATACATCACCTATAAGTAAAGAATGTGAATAAGGATATTTACCCTCTCTAGCTCCTTTTATAAAAAAAATTTCTTTAAACTCATCCGAAATAGGGTGAACAAAATCATTCATTACAATCTAAATTAAATTATAGTACTTTTTAATGATTTTTAAAAACTTAAAGTTAAGATAATAATAAACCACATCAAAGTGTTAAAAAAAATGCATTATTATTGTCCTAATTGTACTTCAATGAAAATGCCTAAAGTTATGAGCTATTTCCCACCAAAGACAGTAAAATGTTTAAATTGTGGATATATGAATTTCGAGACTAAGTTTATAAAAGATAGTCAAGAAAGAGCCACAACACTTCATCATTCTCATTGAAGTTTTATCTATTTTTTTTTTAAATTTAAAGAATTTTCAAAATTTATAATCTGATTAATCAGTTTTTCAAAATAGTAATAGGAATAAAATTTAACATACTTAATTTCTAGTCTTATTTAAAAGCATAATAGCAACGCTTTGGAGAATAAATTTTTCCTTCTTCTCGTAATTCTTTTATAATTTTAGAAACTTCTTTAGATTCAATACCTATTTGGTCTGCAATTTCACCAGGTCGTAGAGGTTTAACGCTACTTTTAAGTACATTCAATACTTTTTCTTTAGTTACCATAATTTATCAAATATTATACTTCAATTGAGTAGAATAATATTTCTTCCTATTTATAACAATATTTTATATTTAAAAATTAAAAATCAAATTGAATACTAAATTAATAACTTTTAGCAATATAGACAGTACATCCAGCAGGTTTTCCACATATTAAACAAGAAGCAAACTCATGTTTCTCCTCATCAACCCTTTTACCCCGAACTTCTCCACCAATTTCTTTTTCTACCACTTCAGCACAATGATACCCATCCATATCAATTGAGCAGAAACCACAGCCAATAATTTTTCCATTATTAATAGCTTCAATTGCTGCGTCTTTTTCATAAACACACTCAACTTGAGACTCAAAATCTATTAATGATTTTTCTTTTATTTCTTTAGTGTAATTTTGGGCAATTTCATCAATTTTATCCCCCAATAATCTCTCTTTTATCTCGAACTTCTTACCATCATGTCTTTTTACAACTACTACTTGGTGTTTTTCTATGTCTTTTGGTCCAATTTCGATTCTAATAGGTACGCCTTTCAGTTCCCAATAATAATATTTATTTCCCACTGACTCGTCTGAATCATCAATTTTAACAACATATTTATCTTTGAAGAGGTTATATATATCATTTGCTTTGTCCAGCACGATTTTTTCCTTTTCTTTATAAATTATGGGTATAATTATAATTTGAATTGGCGCCAAATCGAAAGGTAAAATTAAGCCTTTATCATCACCCAAATACGCAATCATGGCTCCATAGTTTCTACTCTGAGCAGGCCCATAACATGTCTGATAACCAAATTTCTCTTCTCCATCCTTGTCAATAAATTTTACCTCAAACGGCTTTGAAAAAATTTGTCCTAACAAATGTGTTGATGGCAGTTGTAGAACCTTTCCAGAACCCATTAAAGCATCAGCAGCATAAGTGTGAACTGCTCCTGCAAACTTATCCCATTCTGGTCTCTGAAAAAAGATTATAGGAATACAGCATTCATCTTGAAGAATTTGATAGGTTGTTTCCATATCCTCTTTAACTTGTTCCATTGCCCCTTCCATTGTAGCAAATACATTATGTGATTCAATCCAATGAAATTCTCTTCCTCTAAAGAACGGTCTTGTCATTTTTCCCTCATATCTCCAAACTTGACAGGATAAGTATCTTTTAAATGGTAGATCCTTATAACTTCTTATCCATAATGCATACATCTTATATAAAGCGGTCTCACTTGTAGGACGTAATGCTAAACGTTCTGGTAATTTACCAGAACTCCCCGCTTCAGTAACCCAAAATACTTCGGGAGCAAATCCCTTAACATGTTGAGCTTCTAATAAAAAATTTGATTCAGGAATAAGAGAAGGCATTGTCAGTGGAAAATGACCTTTTTTATCTAGCAAATCTTCTGTTTTTTTATACATTTTTCTAATCGTGAGTGTCGCCCATTCTCTATATACAACAAAACCTTTTATATTATACCTTATATCTGCTAATTCTGCTTTATTAATCAATTCGGTATACCAACCAGAAAAATCTTCTTCTTTTGAAACTGTTATTCCTGTTATAGGAGCTTCTCTTTTCTTTTTTACCATCGAAAGTCATCAATTATAATAATTCAAGAGTTATATATTTTTTGAGATGAATAGAGTCTCAATAACAGAAAGGTTAGACTAAATACATGGTTACTAAATATGAAAACTTTAAAAAAAGAGATGTTATTTCTTTCATACAAAAAAAATTAATTTAATGACAATCCAAGTTGATAAAAATGGGAAAAGGTAGTGGAAAAGCTTTAGGTATTATAGCTTTAATTACTAACCTCGGTTTTGGAGGATATTTTATATTAGACAAATTTTTCTTGACACCTGCAACGGCAACTCCAAGTATTCCTAGTACTAACTAATATTTATATGCAAGGTCCATGAATTTATATTCCCGCCGGTGTAGCTTGGCTCTCGGATTCTTTTTTAAAAATTGAATTTAATTTAACTGAGGGAGAGACGGTTTAATTCTCTTTTATGGGAGAAGTTAATTTTGATGATAGCTCAATCCCAAATACATTTATTGAGTTTCGGTTTAAAGTGGATGGTATAATTTGGCATAATCCTCGATGTTATGTTGAGAGATACAACGCTGCGAGTACTTTTGGAATACGGTTTTCTGTGGCAATGCAAAATTATAATTCAACTATGCCTGCTGGTACACATACGGTATCAGTAGTCGGTAGAGGTGCCGATAATTTAGATATTATTTATGCTTGGTCTTTATTTGTTCTAACTTTCAAATAAATTTCCTAACTTTTTTTTTTAAATTTCATCTGAAAGCAATTGTGCGTCTGTAATAATCATCCCTAATTTTATTATTACATCATAGTTTTTGGATTCTAAAAACCGTCGTAGTTCTGTTCCTATATTCTCCAGTGTCTTAAGATCACTTTCATTAGATACGGAATACTTTATTATGGATCTGGCAGACCTTAATTCCAATTTAATTGAATCATCAGCAGGATTTATTGAAACTTGAAATGCGCCTGCAATTTTTGCAATTTTCTTAATTTCTTCCTCTAAAGAACCAAATGTAAAATACTCCTTACTTCTTGATAAGAATTTTTCTGATATAATCTTCTCTAAATTTGCTCGTGAAGTTGGATCATAAAAAGCTGTTAATTCTTGAGAACAGATTGTCCTATATTTTCCATTTATTAAATTTTCTTTATCATTTATGAACTCAATTAATTTATCATAATATTCTGGGTCGATTTTCTGAAAGTTTTCAATATTTCGAACTAAATCTGTCAATTTATCGATTAAATCATAATAAAATTTTAATATAGATTTAATTTCGAGTTTATCCTTCATTTCTTTCATTTCAGGATAATACTTCCTCAGAATGAGATTAATATTTTTATTAAATTGAGCACAAACTTGAGCTACTTCGTCAACAACTTTAACCGAATTTTTTTCCAACAGCTCAATTAGATGGTTTTCTAAACTTGGTAATTCTTCGAAAATTTCGTTGATCTTTTGTTTATATTTCTTTTCTATGTAGCTCATTGGTATATAGAAAAGATAAAAATATTCCTATATAATGTTATTTTTCTCCAAAGAAAAAGAAAATATTAAGATTAGTTAATTGAACATTTATTTATATTCCAAGGAACAATTTCACAACAGTCATTACTGCTCCAGTTACTATGGGAACAGAGAAATTATCATCTATTCCAAATGAAAACAGCTCAGTAATAGGTGCCATAATCCCTCCACATAATAATACTACCAATGGTATATCAAAAAGATTAAATATAAAATATCCACATATGAGTATACCACCAGCATATGCGAGTGAACCTTCAAGGGTTTTATCAAATATCTTATGTTTCCCAAACGCTAATCCAAATATCTTCCCAAAAATATCTCCGAATATAAGGAAAATCAACACTGATATTGCTATTACTTTCTCAAATAAAAGTACACTAAAAAAACCAGCAATTAGAAATAAAGTCATAGAGGAAAATTTACTGATTTCACTTTTTTTAAAAATAGATCTGATTTTTTCAGTTAAGAATATATTCGTCTGTTTATGAAAAAATCGAACTAAATCAAGAATTATAAAAACCAAAGCCACCAAACCAATTAGCGTAAGTGCTGCTATTTTTGAGTTAATAACATAATAGATGACAAATAAAATTGCCATTGGTCTAATAGCAACACGCCACCATGAAGCTTTAAATGTCTTATCTTCAATTACAATTTTCTTTTCACTTATTATTTTATAGAGCCCAATTGAAGCAATATGAATAAGAACTAAAACAAAAAAGAGATTGTACGGGCTATTCGGATATATTTGAAAAACAGCAAACCCCAATATAGGAAATGTAATAAGTGATAACAGAGTTCCAATATTACACACATATGTGAAAATTACAACAAGCAATATTAAATAAAGCATAACGAAAAAAATTTCTACGCTAGCGAAAATATAATTTAGTAAATAGAATAGTAACAAACCTGTGGCAGTTGCGACACCTTGACCACCCCGAAACTTAATGTAAAATGGAAATATATGCCCGATTATAGCGACAATGCCACTTAATTGCCAAAAAATAAAATTTACTCCTAAACTATATGCTATTAACATAGCTAAAAGCCCTTTTAATGTATCATATAACGCAGTCGGTATAGCATAGGATAACCCTAAAACTCGGAATACGTTAGCTGTTCCAGCATTCTTTGTACCTTCCTCTCGTATGTCAATCCCTTTTAATTTACCAAAAAGAAAAGCGGGTAAAATTGATCCTAAAAGATAACCAATAACAACACTTAAAATACTTAAAATGAGTTCAATACTATCCAAAAATTATCACAATTTTATTGGAGTAATAATATTATATATATACTTTATATTGAGTTATTTTAATAATTTCTTATAACTTAGAATAAATAAGTAAGAAAGCCTGAATAATTACGTTAATTTAGCTAATAATATTTACTACAAATATATATAAAAAAAGAAAAAATAAAAAAAAGTTAATTTCTTCGTTCAGAATTATGGAATCTCTTTAATGCAGCTTGCTTTTTATTTGTTTGGAGCGGCTACGAAGAGTTACCTCTGTTACTTTGGCTACTTCAGATACTTCCGCCTGTGTTTTTCGACAATTTCCAGCTTTTGCAGCCATGTAGATAACACTTGCGGCTAATCCTTTTGGGTCTTTACCTGTTCGTAATAATCCATTTTTTGAAGCTTCTACAAGCATATTAATGGCTTTTTTCTGTGTTTCCATCGGTAAACCCAGGTCATTGCCAAATCTAAAGACCAATTGTTCTGCAGTTATAGGTTTATACTTCAGATTTAACTCAGGAAGTACTTCCTTAACGATCATGCCTAATGAACGGTGTACAGTTCTTCTTGGAGTCATTGATGCTTCACAAACTTCTTCAAGTAATCTAGGGAATTCGTGTACTCTAATTGCCGCATATAAAGCAGCAGCAATAAAGCCATCAATTGATCGCCCCATTGTTAATTTCTTTTTAGCTACAACACTATAAATTTTCCAAGCTGTTTCCTTGATATATTCAGGGATATTCATCTTGGAAGTAAGCATCTTCAATTTTGGTTTAGCTTCCCAGAAATTTCGTTCTATACTTGAAATTAATGAATTTTGAATTTTGGATAATCTTGAGAACAGAGTTTTACCTTTAGCTCCAATAAGTCTTCCCTTAGAGTCAATTTTAGTGTTCGGGAGCATTGTTCTTGGCCCAAATTCTCGCCACCTTGGCTCAGTACGTCTCCTTTTATTTACTTCTTCTACCGTATACGCACGTCGTTCATTTCCTACTAAATTCCTACTAACGATCATTCCGCAATTCAAACACACATTATCTCCGTCTCTTGATTCAATACAAGGACTATTACAACAATTAGCATCTGAACTACAACTTAATTCCTCAGAATCTGTTTTAGTTGAACGTAGTCTATCTTTATAGCTCATATTTGTTCACTTTTTATTGCTTTAATTTTTTGCGTCTGTATGAGTATTAATCAATATTAATACTGATCAATCAGCGTGTTATTCTGTGATTATAGTGATCAGTTTGGTATAAATTAATATCTATTTTAAATTATAATTTTAATATTTTTGTAAAAATATTTTGTTATTGACTATGTCTATTTAAGTCACTTCATTATATAAATATTTAACTATACAAAATTGTGATATGTCCACGTACGTACGAAATACGGGGATTTTAGTGGGATTTATAGAATATAAGTGCAGTTAAAATAGTGCTATTTTGGTCTAAAAGCAACATATTAAATGATGGCGAAAGTATAATTTTCTATTGAGATTTAGACTATTACTACTTTATTCTTTCAGTAATGGGAGTACTTGAGGTCCATTGGGTAAAATAAGAATTGAAGCATTTTTTCCATACCTTTTTAAACAAACATTCACGGCATCCTCAACAGTCTCAGCATATTTCAAGCCGATATTCCCTATCTCATTTTCCTTTAATTTTGAAATAACGAAAATATCAGCCTTCATAAGAACACGGGCGAGGATTTGGATTTCCCATTGATCCGGAACGATAATATCTTTATTAAGAATTTTTTCATAGATTTTTTTGGGAGAATTTCCTGAAAATATCAGTTCCTTAAATTTATCTTGTCCAACTCCAATACCATCAGCACATTCATTCACCGATATAATTGTTCCTCCTTTTTTAACTGCCATTTCTCCTATTGCCATACTTTTTACAGCTTGATATAGATTAAGGTCTAGGGGATATCCTCCGTTTCCACATATTACTATATCGTATGGCGCTTTTATTTCTCTGAAGATGTGTTTTAACTGATAAGTTACTAGTTTTTCGTGAGCTTTTTCGAAATTTCCAGCAGCTACTTGAACTATTTCATGCTGTGTGTTAATGCACACATTTACAATAAAATCTACTCCTATTTTTCTTGAAATTTCAATAGAATTTTTGTGTAGTGGATTTTCTTTAAAAATCCCAAATCTAGCATAGGGAGATGCAATATTTTCAGCAGAATGATTATTTTGGAGAGTTTTGGTTCCCGCAATTCCAGGAATTAATGACTTCCGCCCGCCCGAGAATCCAAAAAAAAAATGAGGTTCTACATATCCAGTTAAAATCTTCAAATCTGCTTTGTAATAAAGTTTATTTATTAAAATTGGATGATTATCAGTTGTTTTTCCTAAATTGATCAATGAATTTTCATCGGTTGCGATATGATCAACCACTCTTATCCTGTTTAAAAGATTACTTCCCAAAATTCGTTCTAATTCTTCTTTACGGGAAATACGATGCAATCCTGTGGCAATTAGGATTATTATTTGATTGTCAACAATTCCACAATCGTTTAATTCTGCGATTAATGCTTCAAGAATTAAATGTGAAGGAACTGGTCTGGTGGCATCGCTTGCAACAATACATACTTTTTCTATATTTTTTTTATTTTTGATTATTTCTTTAAGTGTCCAACCATCAATTAGGTTATTAATTGATTCCCTAATTTTTTCAATAGGATTTTGAATTGGTTTTTGTTCTGAAGGATGGAATATGGTTACATTCCAATCGGGATTAAGGGTTATTTCAACACCTACTTTACCATAATCTAATTTCATAACCCATCACTTTTTTTATGAACAATTTCTCTGGCTTTTTCAAAAATTTCAATTGTATTAACTCCAGCGGGACATTTAATTTGACAGAGTCCACATAAAGTACAAGCATGTAAAACATCAATTATTAAATCATTTAACTCTAAATCACCGTGGACTAGACCATTTAAGAGGTTTAAACGACCTCTTGGACTATAGGTTTCTAAATGATAATCCATTCTTGATGGACATGAAATACAAAAGCCACATCTCATACATTTTAATTCTAAAATACTTTCACTTTGATTTTCAAGGGTACGCTTTTGATTTTTAATATTTAACATCCGCGTATCCCCTTTCCCAATTCCAGGATTTAAGATCATATTAGGATCAAAGAGTTTTTTAATTTGTACCATCAAGTCAATTACTTCAGATCCATGTTCTAATTCTAGATATGGTGTTTTGATTTTTCCGATTCCGTGTTCACCGGTCAAAGTTCCGCCTGCGGGTATTATTATGGCTCTATATAAATAATCTATTGCTTTTTCAAAATCTTTTACGTCTTGTTCATCATTTTCATTAAATAAAAATGTGGGATGCAGATTTCCTTCCATATGGCAGATAATTGCCACTAATAAATTTTTAGCATTAATTTTTTTAGGGATTGCTTCAATTTTCTTAATTACATCAGAAAATTCAGAAATTTGAATTGTACAATCTTCCACACATGTGTTTGGTCTGACTCTTGAAAGAGCTGGAAGATTAGCTTTCCTTGCGAGGATTAACCTTTCTCTTTCCTCTTCATTCATAGCAATTTTATGGAATATCGGATTTTTTTGAATAATAATATCAAACATAATAGAAAATGCTTCATTAACATCTAGTTTAGAATTTCCATCTACTTCAGCTAATAATACATATCCCGGAGGAAAATCATAGAATTCGCCACCTAAATATTCGGTAACAGCTTTTAAAATAAGTTTATCCATGAACTCAAGTAAATTGGGCACGATACCACTTCGTCTAAGTTCTAGAACTGCATTTTTCAAATCATCAACATTTTCAAATATGAACAAACCCAATTTCCTAGCTTTAGGTAATGGTCTGATCCGCAAGCCAATTTTTGTAATAACTCCTAATGTACCTTCAGAACCGATAAATAAATCTTTAATATTATACGAAGAAACTGATTTTAAGACCTTTGACCCTAAATTTAAAATCTGTCCATCTGGCAATACTACTTCTAAATACATAACATAATTTTTAGTAACCCCATATTTGAATGCTTGAATCCCTCCAGCATTATTTGCGACCATTCCCCCTATAGTAGCAACAGAACTTGAACCTGGATCTGGAGGAAAAAAGTATCCATACGGCTTCAAAGTCTCATTTAACTCATCACAAATTACTCCTGGCTCAACTTCTACAAAATTATTTTCAATGTTTATTGTAAGAATCTCATTCATCTGACTTAAATCCAAGATTACACCACCATATGGACTTAATGAACCAGAAGATAAACTCGTACCGCTACCTCGAGGGGTTATTGGGATATTATTCTTATTTGATAATTTTAATATCTCAGAAATTTGTTTAGTATTTTGAGGAATTAATATTAAATCAGGAACCCAGTTTTTATTAAAGATTGAACAGCCGAAAGCATAGCTATATCTAATTTCATAATTGTTAAAAAAAAAATTTTCTCCAACAATATTCTTGAATTCATTTAATAGTTCTTCAGAGATTTTGTTATATTGAGGGTCCATATCAGAATTATTTACGTTAAGGTTTTATAATATTTAGTTAAACGACTTTAGATATATTTTATTCTTTTAGAAATAAATCTCATTTCAAATCTTATCAATTTATTTTTATAATCGAAAAAAATTTAAGATTAGTTTGATTTTTTAATTATGACTAGCAAAATAAGTAAAATATAAAAGGAAAAAAGAATGAACCCAACAGATAAGAAACAATCAGTAATTAAAGATGAATTTAAAGAACTTCCACTTCTTACTAAAAATCACTTACTAACTTCGAATAATATGGAAAATATTATCAATAATCTGTCAAAACCACGATTTTTAGGATCCATTCATATGAAAAATGAAGCTAAACCTAATTCTAACTTGGTTGAAAACCTACTCGAAAATGAACTAAAATTAAAGATGACTAAATCATTAAAAAGTACGTTATTCAATCCCGTAACAAAGATCTTGATTTTATTAGCAATCATTTTTAATCTTACTTGGCTTTTGCTCGTTTACATTTTATAGTACTAAAGCATAAAGTTAATAAAAAAGCCAGAAAAATGTTTAAATAAATTTAAATCTTGCAAATTAGACTTATTTTCCCTTTAATAAATTTACAAGGTATTTATATTTTTTAAGATTAGATTTTAATAACCATTACTATTATTTGTAATAATAATATTAATTGAAAGGTTATTACATAATTGATTTATGATGTTATAATTATTGGAGGCGGTGTCACCGGCTGTTGTATAGCACGTACGCTTTCAAAATATGATTTGAACATTTGTTTATTAGAAAAGGAGGCAGAAGTTGCTTCTGGAACCACTAAAGCTAATTCTGGGGTAATCCATGCTGGTTATGCGGCTCAAAGAGAATATATTAAGCGGTATCTATGTATTAAAGGAAATAAATTATATACTCAAGCGGCAAAGGAATTGAATTTCCCATTCAAACGAATTGGTTCCTTTGTAGTAGCATTAGAGGATAATCAGATTGAACACTTAGAAGAAGAAAGAAAAAAAGGCACTGAGGATGGCATTCCGGGACTAGAGGTCATATTAGACAAAAAGAAGATAAAAGAAATGGAACCAAATTTAACAGATGAAGTGGTTGGAGTTTTATATGCTCCTTCTGCAGGGCTTGCTAGTCCATATGAATTAACATTTGCCTTGGCTGAAAATGCTGCTATGAATGGGGTAAAGTTTTTCAGAAATCATGAAGTTGTTAAAATAAAGCATCAGGATTATATTTTTAATGTAAGGACATATAAAGGTGAATTTCAGACACGAAATCTAATTAATGCTGCTGGTTTGTATGCTGAAAAAATTTCTAGAATGTTAGGTTTAGATTATTTTAGTATAATGCCAAGAAAGGGCGAGTATATCCTTTTTGATCGTAATGCTCTTCAATTAAATAAGATTCTATTCCCAATTCCTACGAAAGTATCAAAAGGGATATTAGTTTGCCCAACATTGCATGGAAATACTTTTGTAGGGCCTAATGCTCAAAATCTAACTGATCCTGAGGATGTCTCAACAACTACCGCGGGGCTAAAAGAAATTTTAGAAGGTGGATTGAAATTAGTTCCTGGTATCCCTGCAAGAAGCTCAATTAGAAATTTTGCGGGATTAAGAGCAGTTTCCGATACGTACGATTTTATAATTGATAATACAGATATATATGGTTTTATTAATGTAGCAGGGATTTTATCCCCAGGTCTGACAGCAACTTTTGCAATCGCAGAAAAGGTTATTGAATTCCTGGAATTATTAGGAGTAGAATTAAATGTGAAGGAAGATTATAACCCAATTCGCCCCAAACCAGAAAGATTTAAAGATTTCACTAAAAATGAACTCGATCAAAAAATACAAGAAGATCCAGCGTGGGGGAGAATTATTTGTCGATGTGAAACTATCCCTGAAAAAGAAATAATTAATGCAATTCATGCTCCAGTAGGAGCTACTACTGTAGATGGAGTTAAATTCCGATGTAGACCCGGTATGGGAAGATGCCAAGGTGGATTCTGTCGCCCTCGTGTTATAGAGATCCTTTCTAGAGAACTAAACAAATCTTATGAAGAAATTACAAAGAGAGGAGAAGACACTAATATTATAGTTGGCAAAACAAAAGATTTCCTATTAAAAAATGAAAGGAGAGGTGCTAAGGGAGAATGAGAAAACTCAAAGTAGATGTTGCTATTATAGGTGGTGGATCTGCGGGGTTAGCTGCTGCTATAGTTGTTAAAAAAGCAGAATTAGATGTCTTAATATTAGAAAGAGATAAAGAACTAGGAGGAATAACTCTCCAATGCATTCATAATGGATTTGGACTTCATGAATTTGAAGAAGAATTAACTGGTCCAGAATATGTTCAAAGATTTATAAATCAAGCTAAGGATCTTACCATTCCTTATAAACTAGATACAATGGTAATTGAAATTACCCCAGATAAAATAATATATGCTGTAAATAAAAAGGAAGGACTTATTGAAATTAAAGCAAAAGCTATAATCCTTGCTATGGGATGTCGTGAAAGGACACGGGGAGCAATTAATATTCCTGGTTTTCGACCCGCTGGAATTTATACAGCGGGACAAGCTCAAAGATTTGTTAACATTGAAGGCTACCTCCCGGGTAGAACATATGTTATATTAGGAAGTGGAGATATTGGTATGATTATGGCTCGTCGTTTAACCTGGGAAGGTTGTCAAGTTAAAGCTGTGGTGGAAATTCAACCTTATGTAAGTGGTTTAATAAGAAATGAAGTACAATGTTTAGAAGATTATGGAATTCCATTGATAACCAGTTATACTGTAACAAAGATTCATGGAAAGGAGAGAGTTCAAGGAATAACAATATCAAAAGTAGATAGAAATTTTGATAGAGTCATAGGATCTGATAAATTTATCGAATGTGATACGCTTCTATTATCCGTTGGACTAATTCCTGAAAATGAGTTAACTAGAGAAGCGGGAGCGGAGATTTCACATATGGGAGGTCCAGTTGTGGATAATAATCTAGAGACCACAATTGAGGGAATTTTTGCATGTGGTAATGTTCTACAAGTACATGATTTAGTAGATTTGGTAACAGCAGAAGCAAAAAGAGCCGGTTTAAATGCTATTGAGTATGTTAAGGAAAGATATGTAAAGAAAATTAAAGAAAAAGATCAAATAAAATGTATTCCAGGTGAAAATGTTAATTATATAAAGCCAGATTTGATTAATCGGGCTGATACGGCTAAAGATATAATTTTTACGTTTAGAGTCAAGCGACCTGATCGTAGACTTCTTATCCAATTTAAAGATGAAAACAACAAGATTATTTTTAAACGAAAGAGGTTATATGTTATTCCTAGCGAAATGCTTGAATTAAAAATAAATTTAAGTGAACACCAAATAGACCTCGATTGTAAAAACTTGGAGGTAGAAGTAATTCCTCGGCCTGAGGTTTTAATTGAAGAAGATTAATTTAAAAGGTAATTAAAATGTCAGAATCAAAAATCCCAGAAGGAAGTAAAGATATACGTTGTATTGTGTGTCCCACCGGCTGTCTTGTGCATGTTGAGAATATCTCCGGAGAGCTTATTATTGAAGGGCACTCCTGTAAAAGGGGTGAAGAATACGCAAGAGAAGAATTTATATCTCCAAAAAGAATTCTTACAACAACTATGAGAGTAGAAAAAGGTTTTTTACCTTTAATACCAGTTAGATCAGATAAACCAATCCCAAAAGACAAATTAGAGGAAAGCTTGAAATTAATCGCACAAACACAAACTAAAGCCCCTATCAAAATGGGTGACACTCTTATTGAACATATACTTGGACTTGATATTAATATAATTGCAAGTAGAGATTTAATTGAAATTTGATAATTTAACATTTAAATGGTATTTATCGAATAACAAGAAGTTTTTTACTCTCTTTTTTTTTAAGGAGTAACTCTTAAATTTTTCATAAATTGATTTTTTCCATACTTTCATTTTACTAAAATATATAAAATCAAACTAAGATTAGAATGTTAAAAAAATTAGAATAAATTTTTAAAAATAAAATTCAAAGGAGACATATTTTGTCAGAATTCGAACAAAAAGTATTGAAATTGCTTGAAGATATTAATGGTAAACTTGATAAATTATTAAAACCTGAGCTCTCTTCCCTAAGTTCGGTACCAACACCTTCGGTTGCGTCTGCTCCAGTAGCTACTACAGTCAAACCCTCAACAATTGTTGAAAAACAAGAGGAAGAAGCACGTATGGAAGAGAAACCTCCTGTTGAAGGCAGAAGAATCTGTCCAGAGTGTGGAGGGACAGCTTTTGCCACACATGAAGACAGAGACCAAGTATTGCATCAAATGGGCGGCGTAAAAATTTATGCAAAATGTAATTTATAAAAAGTTACATGCAGAAAAAAATACATTTGTAAACAATGTGGATATGAATACTAATATACGCGCTCATTAAATAAGAATATAACAATTTTCTTTTTATTTTCTCTTTTTTTTTTTTTAATGATTCTTATTATATATCTTCCTATAAGCAAATTCAGTTAGATTTTTAATTTCATTATACTTTAAATTCTTAATCATTAATTTTATTCGTATATACGGTGTAATATCTAATTCCTCAAAAGAGAATTAAGACGTGGATTCAATACATTAGAAACTTTGTGTTAAATAATTTTACTAATCAAAAATTACCATATTCAGCTCAGATAGAATTAACATTGCGTTGTAATGGGAAGTGTTCTTTTTGTTCAATCCATTCTTTACCAGAATCCATTTTAGGAACAGATATGACAACAGAGCAAATAAAATCTCTTATCGATGAATTAGCTAACTTAGGTGTACTTGCCCTTTCTTTTACAGGTGGAGAACCTACAATTAGAAAAGATTTGCCAGAATTAATATATCATACTGGTGTAGTTCATAATTTCATGAACGGTATGGCTACAAACGGATATTTATTACCGAAATTGTTTAAAGAACATAAGATTGAAGGCTTAGATTATGCTTTAATCTCGTTAGATTATCCAACTGCAGAATTACATGATAAAATGCGAGGAATTAAAGTGTATGATAAGGTTATCGAAGCAATTCATTTAGCAAATAAAAATGACATCAAAGTTATTATTAGTACAGTGGTCATGAAAGATAACATTCATTTAATGGATGATATGTGCCAATTAGCTGAAAAGTTAGGATGTTCGATTGAAATTTATCCATGTGAAGATATAATTCGGGATTACCCAAGTAAAAGTTATCATATCCACGAGATTCAAGAAATTATGCCAGATATATCTTTATGGGCTAATCAAATTCGAATATTAAGAAAAAAATATCATAATATATTAACAGATCCTATAAGTGTTGAGGTAGTTAAAAAAGGCTTTGGAGGATACCCAAATTATAATCAAAACATATTACGCTGTCATGTAGCGGAAGCTTATTTATTCATTAGTCATGATGGATTTATTAGCTATCCATGCAAAATTCACCCGATAATTAAATTTAATGCTTTAAAATATCCAGTATCTACGATTTATTATTCTGATAAAGTGAAAGAAATAATGAAAATGCATGATAATTATCCTTTCTGTAATAAATGTCGGTTAGGTTGTGCTATAGCATCGTCAATCCCGACTCGATGGAAAACTGTATATGCTAAATATGTTAAAGGATTTATAGATGGTGGATTAAGATAATAGGTTTTATTACATATTATTAGTTTTTATATCAGGATTTATATGGATGAATAAAGTCAATAATGAATTCAAAAAATTTAATTTTAAATATAATTTTCCTAATATAGTGATTGTATTATGTCAGATGGAGTAATTATTATCCAAATTATGTTTATAACTATTGGTATGATAATCCTAGGGATGATTCTTAATTATATATTAGGATTAAGAAAACAAGCGTTAAGTGAAATGAGGAAAAAAGCATTGAATATCCAAGAACGTATTAGAAACGCTCAACTTACAGGTGATTATCAATTGTTAGCACAAACACAGCAAGAATCAGTTCAATATATGAAACAAATGATGAAAAAACAACTAGTACCAATGTGCTTTAGATGTATAATTTTTCTTGGTATATTTGCTATTCTTGGATTTGTCTATGCCGATTATGGAAGTGGGTTGTTACCCTTCCCAATCCTTTTTTTTGGCGATGGGTGGATTGCTATTTATATTCTTTTTTCACTTGGCTTTTCTTTACTAATATATGGGGTAAAAAAGTTATATAAAAAGATTACAGGAAAGGGCACAAAAACACAGAGTTATTTAAAAGAAATTATGGGGATGGTCTCCCCAACTCAACAAGATAATAGACTTCCTTTTCAGATGTCGTCTAATATCCAGACTCGTTTAGACTATTCTGGTGATATAACTCCTGAAAGTAAAAGTGAAGACTTATCATCAAAAAAAGATTCTTGGAAAAAACGCATTGAAGATTAAAAGAATAAAATAATTTAAATTTGTTAATCGCTCTTTATTTTAAAATAACAATGAATCGAAATAATGTTTTAAATCTGCTTTTTATTGGATTATTTATACTATTTGCTATTTTATCATTTACTATTGATTTTTTTTTCTTTATCCCAATTATTTGCTTTTTACCTTTCTCATTTAGAACTACCCGTCAAAATAAAATTGATCCTGAAAATAGAACAACTAAGAATTTTTTTTTCCAGAATTCTAAAAGCGTAATAATCAGATATTGCCCGAGATGTGGCGGAGAAATTTCAAAATCGATTGCAAAATTTTGTTATCATTGTGGGGAAAAATTAAATAAAATATAATATGAGGGCATATTATGTCAGAAAATAATGCTATAAAAAGACAAATGACGCTCTATCTTGTTTTTGCAGCAGTAATGATAGGACTCAACTATTTAATTCAAAAATTAAACCAATTAGTTATAGCGCCCTTTATTTGTCAAACTTATGGCACGATCGAATTTTTCCATATATTTTATTGTTCAACTGAAACGTTTAAAATGCCAGAACTAATTGGTTCTATATTTGCTGTTGGAATTACATATATCATCAAGTTTTTCTTAGATAAATTTATAGTTTTTAAAAAAACTGGGACAGAATTAAAAGAAACTTCTATAGAATTTATTAAATATTTTGGATTTGCTATTATAACAACGATTGAGAATATCGGAATTCAATTCTTGTTAACTAACTTTCTCAATACACCCCTAGAGATAAGCTTTATTATAGCACTTACCATTGGATATCTAACAAAATTCTGGCTAGATCGCAAATGGGTATTTTTGAAAAAAACTTAATAGAATATACGGTGTTTTTAATTATATATAAAAAAATTTAATAGAATAAAAGGTGTTGTTAAACATATGTCAGATGAACGCGAACCTCATGAGGAAGATAGTGATAAATCAATCGTTGATGCTTTGTCAACACTCGGCTGGGTCGAGGAAACTGAAGAAGAAGAAGTAATTTTAGACACTGATGATAACTTAAAAGAACAACTCAAATTTTTTATGGAAGAAAATAAAAAATTACTTGGAAAAATCCATGAAAAAAATGAAAAAATGCAGAATTTAGAAGAGAGCATCCAACAGTTATCTCAAAAAGCAGAACAAAAAGCTGTTCAAGGACAAGCTATTCAAAAATTATACGAAACGATTGAGAATAAAAATGATGAAATTGAAAATTTAAATTCTACTCTTAATGAGCAATCTACAAAATTAAATAACATTATTAATGATCAAATTGAAAAAATAAAAGATTTAACAACCCAAATTGAACAAGTTCAATCAAAACAAACTGAAAACCAAGATATAGTTAATAAATTAGATGAAAAAGAAATTTTGATCAATGAATTAAAAGAACAATTGCAATTTCTTGAAAATGACTCAATTCAAAAATCAAAATTTGAAAAACTTGAAGTTCTATTAGAAAAAAAAGATGAAATTATCACAGAAAAAGAAAAAGAAATTTTTGCTATTGAGAATGATGTAAAAACTGCGAAGCAAAAGATACATGATCTCCAACAACAAATTGAAACATTCAATTTAGTCAAAAAGGATCTTGAGAAAAAAGTAGAGAGAAATAAATCATTAGTTGTAGAAATTGAAGAGTTAAAACAAAAAAATATTACCAACCAAGAAATAATTGAACGTCTTGAAGAAAAATTAGAAGATGCACACAAAAAATCCGGAAATCTCATGGGAAAATTTGAAATGGAATTAGCTAATCTTCGGAGTATGTTAGATGATAAACAAGACGAAATTAAAAATCTAGAAGGAGCAGCTTCAAAATTTCAAGATGATTCACAAGAATTACGACAACTAAAAGAGAAACATTCAGAAGAAATTCAAAAGGTTATAGATGAAAAAATGATACTTAGATCTGATCTTGAGCAAAAAGATAATGAGATTATCGAATTAAAAAAGAAAATCAAGTTAATGAGACGGGATCTTCAAAGAATTTAATAATAACAAAAAATTTCGAGAGATTTTTAAAGAATTTAAAAAAAGAATAAAAAATAAAAATTATAAACTTATTTTTCGCGCCACTCAACGCCACATTCCCCACAACGGTATTTTTTACCGTACATACGTGGGTAATCGAGAATGATATTCCCTTTATCAACACTCTCATGAATCATGAGAGGGTTTTCATTACCACATTCAGGACACTTCCTACGTCCATCTATATGCTCAACTGTTAAGATAGAAGCATCAGTTTTTCCGGGTATTCCAGGAGCTGCTCCTGAAGCTCTAACTTCAGAAATTTCTTCTTTTACTTCTTTTGGAGATACTTCTTCAACCTTTGATTTAAATTCTGGTTGGATCGCTTTCGCAATTCTGTCATCTTCATCTTCTCCTTCTAATACTGATTCTGCTTTTAGTTGTACGGCGTCAGACTCCTTATAATTTTCTCCTTTGCCTAAAGCAGCTATAAATTCAGTGTCATCACCCTCTTCAAAGATTGTTTCTTGTTGCAAACCAGCTCTTTCAGCATCTATAGAACGTGCCCATTGTCCAGCTTTAACTTTTTCAGTAGTAGTACATGCATTTCCTTGCCAGATATAAACTTTATTTCCTAAATCGGCAACATAACAATCTTCTGAGTCTAAGGACTCTCTTTTAAAGGGAACTTGAATCATTTTCATGGCATTGATATCCTCAAATTCTTCTGAGGAAACGCGATAAAGCACATTTTTCCACTCATTAAATTGTGCGAAATCTCCAGTTGTGACATCTTTAAGTAGTGTTTTTGCATAATTTTTCTCGACAATTTTCATTGCTCCCATAGGATTTATTGCCTTAAGGAATTCTTTTGGTTCTTGTCCTTGATCTACCGTGATTATCTTTGCTGCTCCTCCACGTTGTTGATCGAGTGTTCTTGCTTGAGCAGCACCAGCAGTTTTTTCATCTACTGAGCATTTATTCCCAATCCATATGTAAATTGTTTTCTCATCATCTAATAAATAAACATCCCCGCTTGAAAAGATTAGCTTATTGATTTCCTTTAAATTTCCTTGGTCAATCATAAAAAGTTTCAATTATATCAACCTTTTTTTTTTAAAATTACGTTCTTGTTTTTTAAAAAAATCTTATTTCTAACTATTTTATAAATTTAGATAATATATATGTATTTATCTTTAGACTTACTTTAAAAATCATTAAGAGCTAAATCTATTCTTTTTACTAATTCTGGTATTTTACTAATATCTATAGAACAATAAGCAATACGTACACCGTTTATATTTTCATCTAATTTTTCGATTGGTATAATACCTACTTTATATTTATTTAATAAGTGATTTGCGAATTCTGGTGCTTTAATTTTATCAGGATTCAAATTTACAAAAACAAAAAATCCACCTGAATTAGGGTCAATAGATATATCTGGATTTTTTATTTTTTTTAACTCAAAATTAATACTCTCATACCTCTCTTTAAGTAACTTCTTTACTTGGTCTCTTGATTTGATGATTTGTTCCATACTATTCTCCTGAAAAAGTTTATCGACGAGTACTTGGTAAAAACTGTTACAATTTGATATTGCTGCGCGAATAAATCCTTCTAGTTTATTATTTATCTCTTCCTTTAATTTTTGTAATTGGTCATCATTATCTATCCAAGATGGTTTTAATCCAAGAGTGATAAAACCGATTCGCCCACCATATAATAAGAGCTCTTTAGTAATACCATCTAATTTAATTGGAATTATATTTTCATCTAATTGGTGAAGATCATAGAAAATAGACTTGCTCAAAACATCATCTTTATAAACATATGGCTCATAGGCGTCATCAACCAATACGATTATAGGTTTCTCAAGGGTTCTTTGACTATCTTTTAACATCTTAATGAGATTGGAAGCCTCTTCTTTTTTAGGAACATATCCCGTAGGGTTATTTGGAAAATTCAGTAGAATTACAACTTTATCTTGAATTTCAGCAACTTCATTAATCGCAGTTTTCATTCCATTAATATTCATCTCACTATTTTTAAAGAATTCAAATGTTCGAGTTTTTGCTCCAATAAATTTGTTAATTATATTATCATAATTACCCCATCTCTTATTTGGCATGATAATATACTCGTTTGGATTTAAAAACATTACACAACCTTGAAAAATTCCATTTGTAACTCCTCCTGTGATTACTGGAGTTGTTATATATTTAGTTAATCTAGATAAAAGAGATTCATCTTCTTCTCCATATAATGATTTTTTGATTATCCAATCTTTCCAAATTTCTCTTGTTTCAAGTAAACCACCAATAGAAGGATATGGTATGATCTCTTTGACAGAGAATCGAGAATATTTTGGAATTTCTTTGAGATAACATGGTAGCCAATCGGAATTTCCCCCATCAATGAAATCTTTTTCAAATCCATAAGCAGATCCTAAAGTTCCAATTATTTCTGCCTCTTTTTTTGCTCTTCCAGCCCAATAGAAGATTCCCTCCGGTAGAAAAATCCTCTTTCCGATTTCTGATAAGGTATTGTATAAGGGGGTTCTTTGTATAATGTCAAATTTCATAATTAATAGAACACTTTTTAAAAATTATAAAGGAACTTATCTATGAATAAATAATTTTGGAACATAATTGAAATTTATTTACTGAATTTAAATATTAGAATGAATTAAAGAAAAAATATGAGTAATCAAAATAATTTTAACGATTCTGAAAAAGAAGACCAAAAACCTTTATTAAAAGGCTGGAAAAATTTCATTGATGGCGCTAAGGATGGGTTTAATAAGTTTACTGCTTCTTTAGAAAAACAAGCAAAAACAAATGAAGAATTTTGGGAAGAAAACAAAGAAAAAGTCGATGGGTTCTTTAATAAAGTAAAACAAGAATGGGATAACAAATTAAAGCAATGGAATACTGAGATGGAACAACGCAATTTAGAAACAAAAGAACAATGGGACACTCGTAAATCAAAAATTCAACAAGATATAAAAAATTGGCAGGAAAAAACTCAACAAGATTGGAAAGATGGTGTAAAGTCTTTTAGAAAAGGATTTTTTAAAGCTTATTTCTGGTTTTTGCTGTTAACGATACCGATTCTGATAATAGTCATAATTGTATTAGCCGTCGTATTTAAGCTGTTTAGTTAATTATCTTTTAGAACTTTCTTAAAACCAAGTTGCTATCTTTATAATTTATTTTAATTCTCTTTTTATCATGATTGAAATTTTTACAATATCCTTCCTAGTAGCTCTTACGGGGGCATTAACCCCTGGACCTTTATTGACGTTTACTATATATAAATCTATTAAACAAAAAAGAGGTTATATTTCGGCAATTTTTATTCTTTTAGGGCATGCTACAATTGAATTTGCTTTAATTATTGGATTGCTAGCAGGAGCATTACTTTTTTTTCAGAATATTATCTTCCTGACAACAGTCGGGGTGATAGGGGGGACTTTTCTACTAATTTATGGTATTCTCGTAGTAAAAGACGTATATAAAACAAATTTTACCACAGATTTAGTTCAAGAAGATATTAAGGGTTTTAAAGGTAATAGTTATGTAGGAGGGATTGTTGTGAGTCTATCTAATCCATATTGGGAGTTTTGGTGGGCTTTTATTGGATTAGGGTTATTGATAAACTATCATGTAAGTTTTGCCAATCCTTTAGAATTAATCTTATTTTTTCTTGGACATGAGTTAGGTGATTTTGTCTGGTATATTCCGATATCAGTCTTCGTGTATCTCGGTGGAAAATCCTTGAATCCTAAAATTTATAAATATGTTTTAATAATTTGTGGCGTTTTTATGGTAATTTTCGGTATGTATTTAATAGTGAATATTATTATCTTTCCTCCAGGTGTATGATTTAGCAATTAATTTGGATTTCTTACTAAGTTACGAATTAAAAAAAATTAGTATGTTCAATATTGCTCAAATTCATGATCTTCTTCATTCTCAAAGAGATCTGAATGAGGCTCAAGAAAATTATTTTGGCACATTGGACATGAGTTATATTTCGAAAGCCAAAATGCAACGCATAAATAATGATATGTACTTCCACAGAAAGGACAAGTAATCACCTTATCATCAGCAAAATTTATATATTTATGACAAACTGTACATTGAACATCAGATTTTGATATACCCTTTCTTATTTTCACTCTATTTGCAAGGATCGTTTCCAATTTTGATACTTCTACTTGATAAAGACCTAAAGAATTACTTAATTGATTAATTTTAGATTTTATCTCTGAAATTCTTTCTTTTAATTCTTCTTCACTTAATTTCTCTGCAAGAAAGGAAGATAATGCAAAGTTAAGAGGTAATCCCTCGAAATTTTCTGTTTGCTCGGTAATTTCAGTAATTGTGGCAAACAGAATTCCCTCTTTTTCAATTAATTCTTTAAAGCTTTTAAATAATTTGTTCAGAAGAAGTGATATAAGAAACGTTAACTGTTGTTTTTTACGATTTAAACTCTCTTCCCAAAATTTAATGACTTGATATATATCAATATCATTTGATTTCATAGAATTCAATTTCTTAAAAACATCATCTTTAATTTTTTGGATTTGTTGATAGTAATCATTTAAAATCTCTTTAATTCTTTTTAATTGTGGAAATTCTTCCTTAATTATTAGAGATGCCTCATCCTCGTAGGATCTGATTAAATCATTAACTTCTGAGATTTTATCAGACACAAACTTTCTTATTTCAACTCGTAATTCCTCATCTTTTACGGTTTTAATAAAAGAGAGATATTCATTTTTTCTACGAAAGATTTCAGAGGTTAAATTTGAAAAAATCTTTCGCAATCCAACTGTAATATTTTCATAAGGATTGAGAAGAGGCTCAATGCGTAATGCCCAATCTTCAATATCATAAAGTATTGAAGAAAAACTATCAATTTTCTGGTAATAAAAATTAGTAATTTCTTCAAATTTATCTGTTTCCATTACATTGTGTATTTTCTCTTGGAATCCTTTTTCCAAGCTAACAATATAATAGTCAACTATTTTTGGTAGAAATTCACTAATTTTTTGATCTTTTAAAGTTTTTAAATTGATACTCAAATCCTTTTCTTTTAAATTTAATTCCTCAATTTCAATAATAATTTCATGTAATTTATCTATAATTAACTGTGTAAGTAGAGGAAGTATGAAATCCGTTAAATTTTGTATTACTTCTTTCCTTTCAAGTATATTAATGAATTCTTCTCCTTGATATGGCTCAAAAATGTTATTTAAATACAACAGATAAATTAAATCAGAATAAAAATTAATTTTGCTATCATCTTTTGAGAGAAAAAATTGATAAATATCATCAAAATGAAAAGTCAAAATCTTCTCAGTTTTATCTTTTTTTCTTTTGCTTAAGAATACCTCATTTAAACTATTAACAAAAATAACAAGTTCTTTTAATTCATTCCAGTCCTCTAAAGCATGAGGAATATCATTTAATTTAAAATTTAAATTTTTAATTCTGTTAATTTCTATCCATAATTTCGTAGTATCTTCTTGAATAGTTTTAATCTCTTTAATAGATTCCTGCAGTTTAGAACCCAGATGGGTACTATCCATAAGAAGATCTTCTATTCGTTTTAATGATTCCTCTAAGAGAGTAGTATTTTTTGTTATTCTTTTAATATTTCTTATATTTGAGTTAAGATTCTGTAAATTATCAGTTATAACTTTTAATTCATTCAATATTTCTGTTTTTAAATAAAAAAAATCTGAACTTGTGGTAGATAATAAATAGTGTTCTGTAAAATTAGTTATGTCTTTTAAATAAGTTGAATATTGATCTAATAATTCAATAGAAAGGTTTAACTTTGATTTTACATAGGTATCAATCTTATCTTCCCCACCGTCTTCAACTTTAAGCTTTCCAAGTGTATCTTTAATTTCTAAAATCTCATCTTTATTAAAACTAAGGATTTCTCTAGTTTCATCAAAGGTGTTATTTGAAAAATTCAACTTGATTTTACCTGTTATTAGCGTTAAGTATCTAATAATTAGTAAGCTTTTTTACAATAAATTCTTATTGGTTAAAGGTAGATCGTTTGAAATATAAGAGCTATGAGTTTGAGCAATTATTCTCCCGTTTCTTTAATCTCAAAAAATTTCTCTTTAGATCCTTCAACTGTTATAGTTAAAAGGTCTATTCCATTTCCGGTCATAGCATCTCGTTTAATTGAATTTCTAATTGCTTTCTCAACAAGTTTCTCACCTTGTGCAACTGTCATATCTTTTTTATATTCTGCTTCTAAAATACCAATAGAGAGTAACATTCCTGTTCCAGCAGTTCCGTAATCATCTTCCATAAGTGAACCAAGTGCATCGAGTGTGTACAATTTGGGTCCATCTTTATCCATTCCAGCTATCACCAAATTTGTATATAACGGAGCCATTTTACGCGAGTAAAGGTAATTTGAAACCATCTTACCCATACTTTTTGTTGAGATTCGCTCTCCTGTCTCTAATTCGTAGAGATTAGCTTGCGCTCGTAAAATTCTTACAAGAATTTGAAAATCTCCAATTAAACCATATGCAGCTAAACCTATGTGTTCTGTAATTTTAAACACTTTTTGTGTTGATTTATTTGTAACTGTATAGCCCCATGTGGCTCGACGGTCGTTTCCAAGCACAACACCATCTTTACATTTGATAGCTACTCCTACAGCCCCGGGGACCATAATCTGCTGTTCCGACATTTTAATCCTCTTAAAATCTAAATTATTGAATTAATAAGTTATATTTTGATAATATAAATAATCAAAATTAATTAAAATTTTTCTTTTAAATTATAAAATTTTACCTTTTTCCCCTAAAAATCCAACTTTTTCATTCCCATACTTAACTTATCGTTGATAATATTTCAATCGACCCTATAATCTCCAGATTAAAATTAATTTTTGCTTCTTAATTTGATTATGCCTTAATTCATATGATCAAATAGATTCAAATTCAATGATGCTAAGAACTGGAAAGAATTTCGATTTATTTCACTTTACTCAATCTATATCGAAATTAACTATTATTTTGTCTTGAAAATTCTAATATGTTTTCCAGTATTAGAATATTTTTATCCAAATTGAAGAACTCTTTCAAAAGTTTGATGTGTATTATATATTTCCATATTCTACTAATATTATTATCTGAATTATCAAAAATATTTAAATATTAAGGCAGGATTATTAATTATAAAAAATTTTTTATACATTTTTGGGATAATCCAAAATATTCAAGTAAATTTGAATGAGAATGCCTAATATAGAGAAATTAATTCAAAAAAAAAATGTTAAAGGTTTAATAAAAGCTTTAAAGGATTTAGATAATTTTGTTAGAACAAAAGCAGCATTAACTCTAGGGAAAATCGGAGATTCAAGGGCAGTAGACCCACTCATTCGAGCTTTAAAGGACGAAGATGAAAAAGTTCGCAAGGGGGCATCCTTGGCTCTTAGAGTAATTGGAAAATCTGCGGTGGAGTCACTCCTTCGAATTTTGGATAATTTAGATGAAACTAATGAAATTCGAAGGAATGTAGCGAACATTCTTAGAGAAATCGAAGATCCAAGAGCAATAGAACCATTCATTCGGGCTTTAAAGGATAATGATAGAGAAGTTCGAAGGGAAGCAGCAAGATTTCTTAGGAAAATTGGGGATCCGAGAACAGTAAAACCATTCATTCAGGCTTTAAAGGATTTTGATGGAGAAGTTCGAAGGGAAGCAGCGGGAGCTCTTAGGGAATTTGGGGATCCGTTGACAGTAGAACCTCTCATTCGAGCTTTAAAGGACGAATATGGAGAAGTTCGAAGGGAAGCAGTAGAAGCCCTTGGGAAAATTGGGGATCTGAGAGCTGTAGAACCTTTCATTCGAGCTTTAAAGGATAGCAATAGAGAAGTTCGAAGGGAAGTAGCAGAATTTCTTAGGAAAATTGGGGATCCGAGAACAGTAGAGCCATTCATTCGAGCTTTAAAGGATTTTGATGGAGAAGTTCGAAGAGAAGCAGCAGAAGCTCTTGGGAAAATCGGGGATCCAAAAGCTGTAGAATCATTAACTCAAGCTTTAAAGGACGAATATGGATATATTAGAAGTGAAGCAGCGGAAGCCCTTGGGAGAATCGGGGATCCAAGAGCTGTAGAATCATTAACTCAAGCTATAAAGGACGAAGATACAGATGTTCGTTATAAATCAACAGGAGCTCTTAGGAAAATTGGGGATCCGAGGGCTATAGAACCACTTATTCGAGCTTTAGAGGACGAATATGGACATATTAGAAGAGAAGCAGCAGAAGCCCTTGGGGAAATCGTGAATCCAAGGGCAGTAGAACCACTTATTCAAGCTTTAAAGGATGTAGATATACCTGTTAGAATGAAAGCAGCAAAAGCCCTTGGGAAAATCGGAAATCCAAAGGCAATAGAACCACTCATTCGAGCATTAGAGAATGAATATGGATATATTGAAAGGGAAACCATAGAAGCCCTTGGGGAAATCAGTGATTCAAGGGCAGTAGAACCACTCATTCGAGCTTTGAAGGACGAAGAAAAAGAAATTAGAAGTGAAGCAGTGAAAGCCCTTGGGAAAATCGGGGATCCAAGAGCTATAGAATCATTAACTCAAGCTTTAAAAGATGAAGATGATGAAGTTCGAAAGAAAGTAAGAGAGGCTCTCGGGAAAATTAAAAATTCATGAGTACAGAAACTATTCCATTAGAAATAGTCATTGCAAGTAAGGATTTTATTCAGTCTCTTTTCAATATTATTATAGTAAGAACATACCCATCTAACCTTTTTTAATTTTATTTCAAAAATCATTATGGAAATTATTTAGATTACTTTACTGGTAATAAATTTACCAATAATTTTAACACATTCTATTATGAATTTTTTTAACGCTTTTTTCTTTCCTTTAGCGCTTGTATTTTTATATTCGCTGTATATCTCCGCTAATCTCTCCCAAGAAGTATTAAGATGTTCTCTTATATAATTTCCAAGATCAATTTGTTGTTCGCGCATCGTGTTTAATTTAATAAATAATATTTCTAGAAATATTTTTTGTGGTCGTTCTGGATATTTTTTAATATAAAGATCTATTGCTAAATTAACATCTTCGACTGATGCTTTTTCTCTTCTTGCTCTAATTGCGAATCTTATAGCCTCTTGGTTTATATGTTGAAAGTAAGGATGATCTATTATGTACTTTATTGTATTCTTATCAAATTTTTGATTATTTGGAAGATTTTGAAGGCCTAAAAATCTTTTAACAAAATTCTCTTCATTCTCCATTTTAGTCCTCTTTTTTGAGATACATATTTGGGATCATTTTTACTGCTTGAGATTGGATTCTCCTAAACTAATAAATTAGTAAGTATTCTCGTTTTATAAATTTGTCTAAATATTCAAAAAACTTTTCATAACAGCAAGATTAGAACTGAATCAATTGAGATAAATTTTTTGTGCTTTATTTTGTCATAATATGAATAAAAATGTATAACTTATGTTTCAATATCAATATCCCGTAGAGATATTTTCCTAAAGCTTATGGCTTTAGGAATATCTTATTTAATAAAACAGATTATTTTTTCTTTTAATCTATAAAAATTTCCTTATTCCCTTAAAATTCCAAATTTTCTTATTCCCATTTTAAATATATCATTTTTACTTTTTCAATTGACTCTATGATCTCCAGATTAAAATTAATTTTTACTTCTTAATTTGATTATGTCTTAATTGATATGATCAAATAAATAATCCTATAAAATTCAAAAGGGATTATTTTTTTTAATTAAAAATTTTTTCATTCACCATTGAATCACTATAAAAACTATAATATAGATAGTTTAACCATAATTGATATTGGAATAATTTTATTTCTATAAAAATCAACATATCTTTTTTGACGGGTTGACCATTATATGATCACATAATTAATGATATTAACATTTGTTGCGGATCACTTTTATCAATTAGATATTTATTAATTCGCCACTAAATAATAGCCAAACTAAGATAAAAGGCAATTTTGCCAAAATTAATATTTGAATAATGGTTATACCAACAAAAACATTTCATATTTTTACCATGATCAACCATTGAATGATCACAGATGATGGGCAATTTTTTATAATAAAAATTTTTTGTCGTGATTTTTTTTTTATTTAACTCTTCAAACTCTTCTGATTTGCCATAACATTTAAATAACTCTTCACATATTATATTATCTAAGAAACTTTACTAATAACTTCAAAAAAAATTAAAAATTTAAATTTTTAAAATTTTGAATAAAAAAGTTGGAGGAATAAAAAATGGCTAAAAAGAAACATTCTTTCGCATGGAGCCCAATTCG
>JAHPZE010000001.1 GCA_019058365.1 Promethearchaeota archaeon
TAAAAAGTCAATGTTCAATAGGATTTAGAGATCTACTTCCTTTGGTACTGTTTATATTTTATAAAAATCAGACTAAAGTTAATTTAAATACTGGTTAAAACTAAATTAACTTAAAAAATAGGTTAAAATTACACAAGAAAGTGATTTGATTGAAAAAGAAAACTAATATTGTTTTGATGATTGTGGCTGCGTGTATAGTTACTGGAGGGACGGCATTTGGAGTTGTAATAGCTACTACATGGGGAGAATATGAATATGCAGATTCTTACTACTATAAACCCGGAGCTCCTTTGCCAATAGAGAAATTAAATCTAATCTGTGATATCGGAAAAATAAATGTTAAATATAATACTACACCAACTGACTATTATGTGCAAGTTGATTTAGATATTAAAATTGTAGGTGGTTTTGTTGAGGGTAAAATATTTTCAGATTTTTTTTATCCTATTGAATGGATAAATATTAGTACTCCAATATCATTCGAACTTGATGCGAAGGCCAATCCAGTGTTCATTTTTGGACTTTCACACCGAATTACATTAAATGTTACTCTTAGAACTGATGTAGTTTATGATATAAATGCATTTAGTAGTACAGGAGCGATAGATATGAATGTGCCAGATAATATAATTATTAATAATACTTCTTTAGGTACATCTACGGGATCATTAGTACTAAACTCTGCGAAAAATGCAACTTTTCAAGGAACTCTAGGAGTAAGTACTAGTACGGGATCAATTAAAATTTATGCTCGACAAGCCAATTTTACTCATGGCTTAACTGCCTACACATCAACAGGGTCTCTTATTTTAAACTTTTCGCAATGCATTATTGGTGATAAATTAATAGGAACTGCATCAACTGGTTCAATAACAGTTAAAAGTTATAACATGAGATACGTGAAAGATTGTAATTGGAATATTCATACAAATACGGGAAGTATTGATATCGAAATTTTACAATATATAGAAATGAATGCAAGCATTACAGGAACAATAGGGGCATCTACGGGGAGTATTGATATAGTGTACGATGATTCTTTAAGTAGTGTAGGAGCAGAATTTACATGTTCTGTGAGCACAGGCTCTATCTCATACAATTCCTTAGGTTCCGGAGGAATGAGTAAGGCGAGCGGAGTTATATCTTCTAATGATTATCATGATGCAATTAATAAGTATACCTTTGGGGTTTCTACATCAACTGGTAGTATAGAAGTACTAGGCCAAAGTTTATAACCTTAAAATCTTCATTTTTATTTTTTTCTACTAATCCTTATATTTAATCAGATTATTATTAAAAAAGGATAATCTCTCTCTTGGGTCAATCTCTAGTGTTGAATAACGCAAATAAAGGGTTGTTGAATAAATAAAAACTTTTAAAATATTCCAAATATAATTAATTATCTTTTAATTAAAGATGTTAGAAAATATAAAAAAAAAGTGGTTTTAAAAATGGTTAGTGATGACTTACTTAAAAAGTTAAAAGATATGAGAGATGGGACTGGTGAAAGAAATCCTTCTGATGCTCTTTTGTTGTGTGAAGCCTTTAAACAACTTGCTGTTGAAAATGAAGATATAAAAGAAGAAGTAGAAGATATGGATCTAACTCTTGTTCAATTTGTATGGACTGATGTTGGTTATAAATATTGGGTAAAATTTGGAGAAGGGCAAGTAGAGTATGCTGAAGGTGAAGCTGAAGACCCAAGTGTTACCATGAAAGCAACAAGTGCTACTTGGGCGGGTATGGGTTCTGGTGAGATTGATGCTACTAGTGCTTATATGAGTGGAGACTTGCAGATTGAAGGCAATCTTCAAGATGCAATAGCATATGGAGAAATTAATGGAATGGTTGGAGATGTTTTAAAAGAACTTGGAGAGTAATAATCTTTTAAATAAAAAACTATAATCTAAACATTAAACTATAAATTTTTTATTAATTTTTCTATTTTTAAATCTAAATAATAGCAATAGATGAATATCGGAAATTTAGAATTGTTATTAAATTAGGAAATGCTAAATAGAAGAATAAAATTATTTTTAAGGAAATATTCCTCTAAGTTCAATCGCTCTAGCAATCCTACTGACGGCAATAATGTAAGCAGCTGTACGAAGAGAGATTTTTCTTTCTTTCGAAAGCATATATACTTCTTCAAAAGCCCTTAAAATTATCTTTTTTAATTCCTTGTTAATTCTATCTAATTCCCAGAAATAAGCTCTGATATCCTGAACATATTCAAAATAAGAAACACAAACACCACCAGCATTAGCAAGAATGTCTGGTAATACACGAATCCCTTTTTCAAACAGAATTCTATCTGCTTCAGGGGTAACGGGGCCATTAGCTCCTTCCAATATAATTTTACATTTGATATTATCAGCATTTTTATATGTTATTTGATTTTCAAGAGCAGCTGGAATCAAAATATCGCATTCTAAAGCAAGTAATTCTTCATTTGTAATTAATTTATATCTCTTATCTTTATAATCTTTTAAATACTTTCCTTGTTGAGTCCATTCTAGTAATTTGTTAATTTCCAATCCTTCAGAAAAATATAGAGCACCAGATATGTCCGAAATAGCCATTACTTTGCATCCTTCATTATATAATAATCCAGCAATGGTTCCCCCTACATTACCAGAGCCTTGGATTACTATATTTTGTGATTTCAAGTCTATACTTAATTTTTCACATAGAGCTTCTAATACGAAAAATAATCCCATTCCCGTAGCAGGTTCTCTACCAACAGAACCTCCTATTTCAATAGGTTTACCAGTAACAACTCCCGGTATAGACCTTCCCTTATTCATTGAGTAGGTATCCATAATCCAAGCCATAACTTGAGCATTAGTATTAACATCTGGAGCGGGGATGTCAATATCAGGGCCAATTATATTAATTATTTCAGAAGTATACCTCCTCGTAAGGCGTTCTAATTCATTTTTAGATAATTTTCTTGGGTCTACACAAACACCTCCTTTAGCACCTCCCAATGGTAAACCTAAAAGGCTACATTTCCAAGTCATCCATGTAGCTAATGCCTTAACTTCATCTAAATTGACTTCTGGAGAATATCTTATACCCCCTTTTCCAGGACCTCTAACAGTACTATGATGAACTCTATACCCTTCGAAAATTTCAATAGATCCATCATCCATTCTTACAGGGATAGTAACTATTAAGGCTCTCTCAACTCTTTTAAGATATTTTGCTAAATTAAGATCTAATCCTATTTTTTCGGCAGCAATATCGATTTGCTTTTTTGCTATTTCAAATGGAGTCAATGCCATAATTATTTACCTTTTTAAAATTCTATTTTTAAGTTAGATTTGAATATGATATATAATTTGTATTATTATTTTTTAACATTTAAAAAATTTCTAAAAAGATTGTTATAAATTAACAAGACAATACTGAACAAATTTCAATGCATCGTTTGCACATCCCCCCGAATCTAATCCTCCTAATTGATCTAATACTTTCTGAGGAATTAGATTGTCTGCTAACCACAAATCCTTTAAACTCATTAGAGCTTCTAATCCTTTAATCTGAATTATACGATTTTGACCTAAATCGAGAGTTTCCAACTTAGATAGCGTTTCAAGACCTTTAATTTCTCCAATATTATTCTCTGAAAGAAAGAGATTTTCTAATCCATTTAAAGAATATAATCCTTTTATCTGGGTTATATTGTTTTGCTTTAAATTTAGAATTCTTAAAGCTTTACAATTGTCTAATCCTCCAATTTTTGAAATTTGGTTAGTGTTAAGCCATAGTGTCTCCATGTTTTCCAAAGTATTTAGACCACGGATATCTTGAATTAAATTATTATTTAAATAAAGAGATTTGAGACTCTTTAGGTTCTCCAACCCTTCAATACTCTTAATCTGATTTCCAGCAAGATTTAATACTTCAAGTTTCTCTAACTTTTCAAAATTTTTGATTTTTTCCACTTTATTTCCCGCAATCCATACTACTTCAAGATTTGTTAAAGTTTCCAAACCTTTGATTTCTGTTATGTCATTCCAAGAAAGATCAAGCCTTTTTAATGAGGTTAAATTATCTAAACCTTTTAACTCTGCTATCTGATTTCCCCTTAAATATAATTCTTCTAAATTTCTTAAATTATCTAAACCTTTTATCTCTGTTAACTGGTTACTTATAAGATGTAGAATTTTGAGGTTTTCTAAATTCTCTAATCCTTTTATTTCAACTATTTTATTATTCCCTAAATTTAAGACTTCTAACTCAGTTAAGTTATCTAACCCTCTAATTACCGTAATTTCATTTGAGCTTAATTCTAAATTCTTTAAATCTTTTAGTTTTGATAATCCTTGTATTTCATTAATATCCTTTATTTCTAAAAGAACTAAATCAAGAAATCCATTTTTAACTTCAAATCTAGTACCCGCTACTTCAACAAACTTCATATATTTTCCCTTATTTAACTTTCTAAATTTACGAAGTTATACTAAATCCGTATAAATAATTATATAAGACTTATTATTTATTCATTTTTTTTACGATAGACCTATTATAAATTTAACTAATATTTATCCAGTATCTAATTCATAATAAGAATTTTTTAAAAATTTATTAAAGTAATTTATAGTATGAAAGCAGTAGTATGCAAAGATTGTGGATATTCCTTCGAAATTAAGGAATCTGGGAAATATTTTTGTCCTAATTGCTCCAAAGAAGTGATGTTTATTAAGTTTGAAGCTTTTTGTGGTGCTAAGCCTAATGAACTTTATGAAATAAATTAAATACTAAATTAAATTTTCTTTATTATATGTTTTACGCTGTTTGTAAAGAATGTGGATTTCATTTTGAAAATAAGGAACCAGGATATTACCATTGCCCTCAATGTAATAAAAAGGTTAAATTTTTAAAATTAGAATTATTTGATGGCGCAAAACCTTCTGAAATTCATGAAAAGGATTAAAGTTATAAGGTAAAGTATTCTTTTTCTTTTTATGGCTAGATCACTCTATATGGATGATTCTTACCTTAAAAGCTGGAATGCAAAAGTTCTAAATGTCACAGATGATAAATATATCGTTCTTGATAATACTGCCTTTTATCCTAAAGGAGGTGGTCAACCATGGGACGAAGGCTTTATTATAAAAGATAATCAAAAATTTAAAGTAGTTTACGTTGGAAAGTTCTCAGGAAAAATAAGTCATGAAGTAGATAAACCAGGGTTGAAGGAGGGTTATGCTGTTAGTTGTGAACTTGATTGGAAACGACGATATACATTTATGCGATACCATACCGCTTCGCATCTAATTAGTAATATCCTCTATAAAAGAGCTGATGCCAAAATTACGGGAAATCAAATCGAATTAGATAAAACAAGAATGGATTTCTCAATGCTAGATTATTCTCCTGAAAAATTGCGAGATTTTGTGGAGGAGGCAAATAATATCATTGAGAAGGATTTACCAGTTACTATTGATTACATGACTAAAGATGAAGTTTTAGGAAAACCAGAATTAGCACGCTTAGCTGTAGGATTACCCAAGAATATTAAGGAATTTCGTATTGTTAGAATAGGAGATATCGACGAGCAAGTAGATGGTGGTACTCATGTCAATCATCTAAAAGAAATTGGTAAAATCGAAGTGACTAAGACCGTTAATAAAGGAAAAAGTAATAGAAGAATGTATTTTATTTTAACATAAAATAAGGATGCTAAATTAACTGAAATATAATAATTTTTGTTAAATATTGAATCCATCGTCAAATTCTTCCCATTCATCAGCCGCATAGTCAAATCTCTTCTTTTCCTCTTCTTTCTTTTCTCTCTTTAACTCACGACGCTCTTTAAGTTTCATTTTATCATATCTTTTAGTGTAAATCTGTTCATATTTTTCTCTTAACGCCTCAACATCCTCAACATGACCTATCTTATTTTCCAACCCATCCTCAAAAAAATAGTTCCTTTTAAACTTTTTTGCAGGAATACCAGCATAAACGTATCCTCTTTCTAAAACCTGTCCTACCGTAGTTACAGAATTAGCAGCTAAAATACAATTATGTTCAATATGGGTACCTGGCATAATTATGGCATGTGAACCTATTCTAACATCATCTCCGATAATTGTTTTCCTAATTATTAAGAGATTACCTATAATTACAGCAGATTGAACAATTGCTCCTTGTCCAATAACTACATCTCTACCAAAATCGATGAACTCAGTATCCACCCAACCCTCAAATAAGGAATTCGAAATTTTGGTTTTCACTCCAAACATTTTAAAACAAACATTATCTAAAAATCCAGGGAAAGGAAATCTGTGAGCAAGCCAAGTTGGCCACCTTTTTATAGTATTCCGAAGACTCCAATATCTATAATCTCGATCTTCAGGAATTCGTAAAAAAACTCCCTCTCGAGGTTTATGGATTACATTAACAATAATTAATAAGATTTTAGCAAAAATTATGGAGGAAAAAACAAGTGTAACATACATCAGAAAAGCCAAAAGTGGAAGAAATGTATAAAAATGGATTGGTCTAATTGGATTCCATAAAAAACGCCAATAAATCCAAAATTCTAAGAGTATTGGAATTACACTTGCCCAAATAAGCAAGATATAAAAAATCAAATATCGTTTTTTTACAAGAACCGATGCCGTGAAAGGACCAACTCGCATTGTATTAGGTACACTCATTTCTCGCGCTCATCTTTTTTTATTTTAACTAACTTTTTTTTATCTTCATCAATATTAACTTCATACGACATTTCAAATTTTTTTGCTTCAGCTACTTGACGTTTTATTATTATATCTCTTCTTTCTTCAGCATACTTATTCTCTTTCAATTTCCTCGCGGGGATTCCTAAATAAATCCAAGCGGGCTTTAAAGCTTGATCAAAGGTAGTTGAACTTATCGCCCCAATAATAGATTCTTTTCCTATTATTGTTCCCGGAGAAATTGTAGTATGTCCTCCGACCATAACATAATCATCAAAAAACACTTTTTTAATTAGTAAGTATTTTCCGACGACCATTGAAGACATAATAGTCGCTCCTTGCCCGATCATTACTTTACGACCAAATTTAATAAAATCAGAATCACACCAAGCATCAGCTAAATGACTTGAAAAATCCATGTTAACTCCTAATTGTTTAAAAGCAAAAACATCTGTCCATGGAAATGGAGAATTTCGAAAAAGCCATAATGCAATTTTCTTTAATTCAGTTCTCAGCATCCAAAATTCAAAATTAGTATCTCTTTTCTCTGCTTTAAACACACCCTCCTTGGGTTTATGAATTAAATTTATTATAATCAAAAATAGTTTAGTAAAAAGAAGACATCCTGCAATAAAGATATATATTAGTCCAAACAAAGCAAACGGGAAGAAAAAGAAAAATGCCCATTGAAAGTTTGATGAAACTTGAGCTCTAGAATACCAATACCAAATTATGGTTACAATTAACCCCGAAAGCCAAAAAATAGGTAAATATACAATTAAAAACTTAATATTTACCCTACTTATTGCGGAACTTGTAGTGAAATCAATCGCTAAATCATCTGGTGATAAGTTATCAGTTATTATTTTATCTTCTTGGAGATCCCCCAGAATTTGGTCTCTATCAAGACTTTCGGCCTCATTTTTCGGATAACGCTTCTTCTTTTTTATTTCTTTTAACAATTTTTCATCTTTATACCCTTCAATATTCTCATTCATCTCCAAATCTTTTGGGGTGACATCAAGATATTTTATAATTTTTTTTCTAAAGATTTTTCTCATAGGAAGTCCAAAATAGTAATTATTCTCTTTGATCTCACTATGTTTTGGGGTTGAAGCTAATGGTAATAGAAAAGCATTATCATATATCTCTGATCCTGGACCAATTCCACACATTGAAGCTAAAGTAACATTATTACCAACATTAATTTTAAAATAAGAGATGTTTCCAAAGATTCCTTGAATTAGGTGACTAGCTAAAGTAGAATTTACACCAATATAACAGTTCTCTCCGATGTTAATAAATTTATCATTTCCTACAGATTCCTCCAACGTTGTTCCTTTACCAATATTGTTTGACCCAACAAAATTAAAAAACCAATTAGATAACCATGGAAACATACCTTTTGTAAATGTATTTTTTCCATATTTTATCATAAAACTTCTTATATGATAGTAATTTGCTGTCCTACTTCTAATATTTCTTGGAATGATACCTGATTTTGATGGTGAAGTTTTTTCTGTAATTCCCCAAATAAACCATGTTGTTAATCCAATCAGAATTAAATGGAGTAAATAACAGCCAATTATGACTAATGGCATAATTATTAACGTTATTAGAGAACTTAAATTAGTAAAAAGAGATAAAAAACCAATATTTTGTAAAAAGAATATTCGAAAAGGGAAGAAAAAATATAGCCAAAATACAAATCCTGGTATAACCCATGAAATATAATAGATAATAGCGAAAATAATAATATATAAATGAAATTGAAGACTTACTTCTTCTTTTATAACTTCATCATTAGGTTCACAGGAATCAGATGGTTTAATTTTTTTTATTTCTTCACTCATTTTTACCATTGATTCTTATTACGAGGTATATATTTCGGTAATTTTTTCTTCATTAAAAAACAATTAATACTTATTATACTTTAATAGATATTTTTTTTTCTTTTAAAGTTATGAGTCGTAGGCAAAAAGAAAAAACAACCATGTCAAATGATTGCGAAAATTGTGGAAAGTGTTGTATAGAGACAGAGATGATTCTTTCCGAATATGATATTGATTTGATAATAAGAAAATCTCAAGATCATGTAATAAAGCAAGATTTTTGCTTTAAAAACAAGGATGAACATCATCAACTAAAAAATATTAAAGGACATTGTGTTTTTTTTGACTATCCATCAAAATTTTGTACGATTTATGAATACCGTCCTCAAGGTTGCAGATTTTATCCATTAATTTTTGATATAAATGAATTAAAATGTAAACTTGATGAAGATTGCCCTAGAAATAATCTTTTCTATCAAAATAAACAGGTTTTGAAAGTAAAGTGTGATCACTTAAAGAGATTTTTAAAGGAACAATTGAAAATAACTATAATTTAAAATATTAATGTTTTTTTATGCGAATTCCTTTTTATCTTCATCAATATTGACTTCATGTTCAATTTCAAATTTCTTTTCTTCATCAACGTCCCGTTTCATAAGTATATCTCGACGTTCTTCGGAATATTTATTTTTTTTTAATTGAATGACAGGAATTCCAAAATAAATCCATCCAGGCTCAAGGATCTGATCATAGGTAGTCGTACTAAGAGCACCAACTACTGAGTCCTTACCAACGATAGTTCCTGGGGCTACGATACTCTGACCTCCAATAACTACATAATCATCCAGAATGGTTTTTTTAATAATTAAATATTTCCCGACGACCATAGAGGACATAACAGTAGCACCTTGCCCTACAATTATTCTTCGTCCAAATTTAATAAATTCACCATCGCACCATGAGTCCCATAACGTACTTGATAAATTCATTGTGATTCCGAACCATTTAAAAGCCAAAATGTCCATCCAAGGGAGAGGCCAATTTCGAATAAGCCAAAAAACTACTTTTTTTAATTCAGTCCGCAAACACCAAAACTCAAAATCAGAATCTCCTTTTTCAGCTTTAAATATTCCTTCTTTTGGTTTATGTATTAATTTAATTAATATTAAGAAAAGTTTGCTAAAGAAAAAACACCCTACAATGAATATAAACCACATAAAAATTAATATCGCTGGTAGAAAAAATGCCATTAAAACCCAGTTTTGAACATAATGCGTGAAAATGTGAAAGATTACGGTATCTAACATCCCAGAAAGCCAAAAAATTGGGAGATAGACAACTAAAAATTTTATATTTACTCTTGAAATTGCACTACTAGTAGTAAAATCAATTTTTAAATCTTTTTCATCTAAATTATTTAAATTAATATTTTCCTTCCTTAAGTCTCCGTTATCTAATACTGTCTTGGGTTTAGCTTCAGATTGCTTCGAAAGTTTCTGAGCTCTCAATTTTTTAAACAATTTTTTATCTTTGTAACTTCCAATACTTTCACCTTTCTCTAAATCATTTGGTGATATTCTTAAAAAATTCATAATCTTCTTCCTGAAAATTTTTCTTAATGGCATGCCCCAGTAATAATTATTTCCTTTAATTACGCTATGTTTGGTAGTTGAGGCTAAAGGAAGTAAATAAGAATTATCATACGCTTCAGAACCGGGGCCTAAAACATTACTAGCTGCGGCAGTAAAATTATCTCCAGTTTTTACTTTAAAATAGGAGATGTTTCCAAAAATTCCCTCAATAACATGGCTAGCTAAAGCAGAATTAACTCCTATATAACAATTTCGCCCCACTTCAATAAATTTGTCACTAGTGACAGATTCCTCCAAGGTAGTACCCTTTCCAATTTTGCTTGCGCCTATAAAATTAAAATACCAGTTGTTAAGCCATGGAAATGGTCCTTTCATAAACGCATTTTTTCCATATTTAATCATGAAACCTCTAATTTGATAATAATTTAATGTTTTACTTGGAAAATTTCTTGGTATAATCCCATCTTTACTGGGGGATCTTTTTTCAGTTAGATACCAAAAACCACGTGTAATTAAACCTATAAAAAATAGTCGAATAAGATAACAACCAATGAGGACTAAAGGCATAGAGATCAATGCTATCATAGGTTTAAATTCAGTAAAAAGAGTTAAAAAACTTGAAGTTTCTAAAAAATTAGGTAAAAAAAAGAAAAATACATACACTAGAAAAACAATTGCTGGAATAACTAATGAAGCCAGAAATATTGTGAAAAGCACAATAAGATACCAAAAATATTGAGTTTTAATTTCTTCCCTGATTTTATTCTTCTCTGGAACACTTTCAATCGATGGTAATTCTGTAGTATCCATAAATATTTTTCCTTAAAAGAAACAATTTATAATTTTAAAGGTATAGGTATTAATTAAAATTTATTTTCTAAAATATTCATTGTTTTTTGAAAATATCTTATTTATTTTTGAGTTTTGATAAATAAAACAGCTCTATATTTGAACTATAGTTTTAATATGATCATTACTCATTTTATAAGAGTTAAAAGCTTCAGTTATTTCATCTAATTTGAACTTCTTCGAAATTAATTGCCTAACTTGTATATTACCAGATTTTAAACCATCAATTGCTTTTTCAAATGGTCCACATCTACTGCTATAAAGCGTTAGTTCGCGAACAACAATATCAGTGAGATTAATTGGTGTTTCAAGTCCATGAGTGCTCTTTACATGAATTTTTCCTCTAGTTCTGCAAGAAGCAACAATCTCCCTCAGTGCATTAGGATTACCAGTTGTATCAATTACAATATCAGCGCCTAAATTATTAGTCAGATTTATGATCTCATCGGAAACATCTTTACATGTCACCCTATTGATTAGATGATGAGCCCCAAATTGTTTTGCAAGATTAAGTTTTTTATCTGAACCATCTATAGCTATTAATGTTAATCCTTTAGATATTACTATTTGAGTTATTAATAATCCTAACTTTCCAAGACCAAATAATGCGATATTTTTATCATCTTTATCAATTGGCATCATTTCAAATGTTTGATAAGCTGCAGCGAGAGGTTCGATAAATGTAGCCTCATCGTAAGGGATTGTATCAGGAATTTCATGCAATAAATAAGAATCTAATGCAATATATTCTGCTAAAGCTCCATTTATATCAATCCCAATAGCTTTACGAGATACACATTGAGTATATAGCCCTTTTTTACAATAATAACAATTAAAATCAATATTGCTATTAATTTCTGAAGTGACTCTCTTATTTAACCAAGAATGACTAATTTTTGCACCTACTTTTACAACGTCTCCAGCAAATTCATGACCTAGAATAATTGGAGTAGGCGTTGGCAAATGTCCGTTTGCGATTGCTAAATCTGTTCCACAAATTCCTACCGTTTTAACGCGAATTAAGGCTTGAGATTCTTTTATTTCTGGATCGAGTACATTTTTTATCGTTATTTTATTTCCATCATATACAGCTGCTTTCATATCAAACCACAAAAGTTATTTATTGATACTTATTAATTGATACTTACTAATAACAAATTTCAATCTAGAAATAATAAAGAAATTAATATAAGTTCTAATAAAGATAAGTTACAGTTTAGAATAAATTTATAGAATCTAAACAGAACTATTTTTTAATTAAATCTATTATATAATACAGAAATATGCACTTTTTTATATTTTCTATTTAACCAAAATTAAGTAGATTACATTTTTAAAGATTTAAAGGTGAAAAGATGCAAAATAAACTATTACAATGGGAAATTTTGGGTATGGTTTTTGTTATTATCGTTGGATCTTTATTCCACTTTGTATTTGAATGGCTTTTTTCTTGGCCTCCTGTTGGGGCAATTACTGCAGTTAATGAAAGTGTGTGGGAACATCTAAAACTCCCCTATTGGCCGCTAGTAATATTTTCTTTAATCGAATATAAGTTTATAAAAGAAAAAGCAAATAATATTATCATTGCAAAAAGTCTCTCTGCTATAATAAGCATTGCTACCATTTTAATTATTTTTTACTCATATACAGCTATTCTTAGCACAGAAATTCTTATAATAGATATTTTAAGTTTCTATTTTGGTGTAATTATTGGTCAAGTAGTTAGCTATAAGATTTTAACATTAAATAAGTTACCAAGATGGATAAGTATTATGTCGTGGATAATTATTTTAGGATTCGGACTTTCTTTAATAATATTTACCTATTTGCCACCACACTTGCCCATATTTCAAGATTCTGAGTCTGGGTTATATGGTATTTTCCATTATATTTAAAACAAATAAATATTTTCGAAAAATAATATAATTCAATTTTTCCTTATTTATTCTAATTGGATTTTGAAAATATCGTTACTTTTAACCATTAATGTATTAAAATAGAACTTACAATGTAGGAGAATATTTTGGAATCTCATGATTTTGATGAAAATGTTCAAAATAACTTCAATAAATCTTTTTCAGATATAAAAAGGACAAATTGGAAACATTGGCTTGAAATAGATTCTCGAGAGGAATATGAAGAATTATCATTAAAACTTTCGGGACTATCATCTATTGAAGATCTTTTCGATAGGATAAAATCTGAAACAACTGATTCTAGAAGTTTCTCAATAGATTTAAATGATTTTCTAAATAGTGATAAAGCTTCTGAGCCATTAATTTTTTGTCATACGTCAGGAACTACAAACAGTAAATTATCGATGCTAAAATGGTTTCATATGTCAGAAGATATTGTTAAAAGACAATGGGTACCTGGCATGCAGGCAATTTTTGAATCGAGTGGTTTAGATTTAAATTCTTCTGCAATTATTTTTGTTCCTTCTAGATTGAAATTCGATGGGATTCAAAAACAGGGAGGAAAAGAATTTATTTCACTTTACTCGTCGGAATTTTCTCAAAGAATCATGCTATCCGTTATTAAACCAAAAGTATATCTGTTTTATGAATATAAAAATTCAAGAAACTTAGATATAATATCTAAAATTCTAACAATGGATAATATCTCAGTTATTTCTGCACCAGCATTAACAATTTTAGGATGGGCAGATATTATTAGACTTCAAGATGGGATAAAAAGGTCACTTGATTTAATAAATAAAATTCAAAATCCAAAACTTGAAGACCTTCTATTAAAAATTGAAAAAAATGGATTAGTTAGTGCTTCAAAAGAAATTCAAAAAGAATTATCTCAAAAGATCTCAAAAGCAACTTTAGTATTTAGTATAAGTTCACTATCAAAATCAGATTGGCAATTAATTCGTAAATTTATGAAATGGGAGGAGGGTAAAGAAAAATTTACAAATCTTTATGTTGCTTCTGAAATTGGTCCATTTGCCGCAAGTATAAGCAAGGGAGATTATGAACTTTCTCGATTAAATAAAATGTATATTTTTCCATTAACTCTTCCCGTAATAGATCATAAAGGAAATAAAGAAGCAGTATCAAGAACGAAAAATAACATAGGTAAACTTTATGTTTCTCGACTTAATAAATCAGATGTTCTAATTAATATTGACTTGGGTGATGTTATTTCTATTAAGAATCAGGAAGGTCTTCCCAAAATAGAAGGAAAAATTTTACGTTCAAGTTTTCAATTAAAATATCCAATAAACTTATCAAAAAAAGTCTTAATAGACTCGCATTATAGAGTATTTGCTGGTGAATATTTTACTTTTTCTAATTTTGAAATTCAAAATCCACGATTTTTATTAAATTGTTTAAAAGAGAAATGTGACTTGAATATTGATTCTCTTTTATTAGTTAGAAAAAGCCAAGGTCCAGATAATTCGTGCAGGCTGTTTCTTTATTCCAATGACAAGAGTAATTGTTATAATTTGAAGAATTATAGGAAAAAATTACTTGATTGCATTGCAAATGATAATTTTAAAGAAGCTATCTTAAATAATGAAATTAAAATCGAATTAATTAATGAGAATCCAGTAGATTTTTTAGTGATGCGTTCAGAAGTCTTAGAAAAAGTTCGAAATGGTAAAAATCCTAAAGGAATTTTAAAAAAATGGCCATTTTATATAATAGAAGCATAATTATAAAAAAAAATAAAAAAAAATAATCTTTTTTCTATATTATTTTGGTTAATTAAGCTGGACTAAATACTCCTGCGAATACTAACCATGCTAGAAAAGTTTTAGATACAAGACTCAAAAGTTGATATACTCTTTCACCGTACAGATAATCTTTCCACTTTCCTACTCCTTTATATTGCAATATCATGTTGATAGCGAATGTATTAAAGAAGAACAATTCAATTCCGTATATTAGGTAGACAAATAGTGGTACTTCTCCTCCAATGGTTTCAGTACTTATAAAATACGCAGTAATAACAATCCAAGGAACGGCTCCAGCAATAACACCTAAATAATATGGACCCCATTTAACTTTTTCACCTTTTTCTCTCGTATATACATTGTATGATTCCATCATTAAACCAAACATATTCATCAGAGCATTTAAGACAAAAATCATAAACAATGACCAGAAATCCCACACTCCAAAAAAAATAGCGATTAAGAAAATCATCACGGAACTTGAAAAAGCGTACTCAAACCAACGTACCTTATTTATTCCTCTTTTTAAATTTCTAATATAACTTTTATTGAGCGGGTAAGCAATTAACAGATGAGCAATAGCAGACATTAATAAAAAGGATCCAACAAATGCCCCTAAAGCGCTAAAAACAAAGAGTATTGTAGGGTTAGGCGAAATAACAAAGTCTGGTCCAACAAGTTCAAACTTAAGGTAAAAAGTGTAAATGTCCCTAGAAAAAGCTAGTTGAGGTAAAAAGCCAAAAAGCACCATTAGTAAACCTTGCACTAAATGTAAAATACCCATATTACGATTGAATCTTTTTAGATATTCAAATGATATTGGAGATTTTGGTATTAACCAACCTTCTTCTGATTTTTCTATAGAGTTCATAGGTTAAAATATTATAAATTAGTTTTTAACTTGTATGTCTAAAAATTATAAGTTCATTAAATAAATACATTAAATGGAAGAAAAAAAAATTTGTTAATTAATAAAATATAGATAAATTAGGAGATTATATCCAAACTGCTAATATTAATCCAGCAATTATAAAACCTACAAGATAAAAACTGTATTCCATTAGAAAAAGTTTAAATCCTCTATCATTAAAATTAGTTTGGTTTATAGCGATTGTAGCTACAAATCCAATCCATAAAAGTAGGTTAAGTAGCAATGCAGAAACGATATCGTTCATGCCCGTTAATTCCATCATTATCGTGATGAAAAGAACAGTTATAAAACTAGTTGGAATCATTATTATAGTATCTCGAATAATTTTAGATTTAGGTTCACTTTCTTTTCCAACTAATTTAAGCCATAAATTACCGAATGCTGAAGGAAAGTACCAAAAAAAATGGATTGCAAAATATGTCAATGTAACAACTACAACGGCTAACCAATTTATGTCAAGAGCCATTTCATCACCATTAAATTGATTTTCAAATTGAAATTATAATTTTAAAGAACTAAATAATTAAACAATATTTATTTATTTTTTATTTAAAATATAAATAAAAATTAAAGTGAAATCAAATTGAAAGATAAATTCAATTTAGTTGGTACTAAGATCGCTGAGTTTAGTTTACCAAACTCTAGAGGTGAAACAATCAACATCAGAGATTTTGAAAATAAAAAAAATGTAATAATTGTGCTATTTAGAGATATCAATTGACCTTTCTGTCGATGGCATGCTGCTAGATTAAGAAGAGACATTGAAAAATTTGAAAAATTAGATGGGTTTTTGTATCCAATCTTAGTAGATAATGAAAAAAATGCTCAAAAAATGGAACAAAAATATGCAAGAAAGTACGCTGTTTTTTATGATGAATCAAAAAAAGTCGCTGCTATGTTAAAGCAAGAAATAAAGTTGGTTAAACTGGGTCGTATGCCTGGATTATTAGTAATTGACAAGGAAGGAATAATTAAATACGCATATTACGGGAAAAATATGCATGACATTCCAGAAAACGATGAAATTTTACAAGTTCTTGAAAAGATTAATAAAAAATAATGATTTGGTGGGAATAAAATAAAAAAAATGAGATTTTATTCTTTAAAGTTAGCCACACTTTTCCAAATCAAAATTGTTTTCATATAGATTTCATATAATTAAAAAGATTCTTCATTTTAATTTTACAATGGGATTATAAAATTCTACACGTCGGTTCTCAAATAGATCATTGAACTCATTGAGTTTTTTATCTCTAGCTTTTTGAATATCAATATCGATTATAACGACATAATTTTTATCCTCTGGAGCTGATGATAAAATTTCTCCATCATAAGAGGTTATTTGACTTTTACCAGTAAATTTAAAACGGTCATCTCCTCTTTTTTCTTCACCTATTCTATTTGAAGTTATTGCAAATACCCGATTTTCTATACATCTCGTAATCATTGCCTTTTGACAATACGGAAGGACTAGATTTGCAGGATGAGCAATAATATCTGCACCTAAAAGAGCAAGGATTCGCGTTGTTTCTGGAAAAATCCAGTCAAAACAAATCATAATTCCTACTTTTACTCCATCTACATTAAACACTTTTAAGGGTTTGTTTCCCGGTGAAAACCACAGTTTTTCTTTATAATATAAATGTATTTTCCGGTATGAACCGATCACTCCTTTATTTGAAACCATTATTCCAGCATTGTATACTTTTTCTCCTTCTTTTTCGATAAATCCGCCAATAACTATTGCTCCAGTCGATTGAGCAATATTTATGAGAAATTGAGCAGTTTCACCCTCTTGACTTTCTGCTAATGATACTGCTTCTTTTTTAGAAACAAAAGTATAACCCGTCGCAAATAATTCTGGTAATACTAGTAAATCTGCTTTTATGCCAGATATCAGTTTTTCAATTTCTTCAAAATTATATTTTTTATCCCCAAATAGTGGAGATGTTTGGATATATCCAATTTTCACTTTTAATCACTTTTGATCTCTTTATCCTTACGCACAGTATATAATCCTTCAAATCTTGCTTCTGTTTTAATTTCACCTATTCCTTGATTTTTAATAATCTCTTCCAATCCATCTTCAGAGAATACATTTTTTTTAAACTTTTTGGCTGGAGCCCCTAAATAAATCCAATTCTCTTCTAATTCTTGCCCTACGGTGGTCATTGAATGACCCCCTAAAATACAATTTTTTTTCATATACGTTCCAGGCATAACAACACTTTGGGTACCAATCATAACATTATCTTCAATGATGGTTTTTCTTATGATAAATAAATTTCCAAAAATAACGGATGACTGGACTATTGCCCCCTGTCCAACTACAACATTTTTTCCAAAATCAATGAATTCTGTATCAACCCATCCTTCAAATAAAGAGTTGGAGTAGTTAGTTTTTATACCAAACATTTTAAAACATATATTATTCATAAAAGGAAAAGGAAACTTGTGTGATAGCCATAAGGGCCATTTTTTTATAGTACTTCTAAGACTCCAATATCTATAATCTTTATCTGAGTGATGTCTTAAGAACACTCCTTCTCGTGGTTTATGAATAAGATTAATGATTACTAAAATCATTTTGGCAAAGAATAATGATACTAAAATTGATGTTAGATACATTACAAAAACTAAAAAAGGTAATAAAAGTAAGAAATGAATGAATACTTTCGGTTCAGTAAGTGTAGGACCGTACAGCCAATTCCAATACAACCAAAATTCAAACTGTATTGTAAAAATGCTAATCCAAATTAAAAAGATATAAAAGATTAAATATCTTTTCTTGGCTAAGATAAGAGTTGTATTTGGTCCTACTTTTAAACTCGAAGGTACTGACATAATCATTAATCCTCTATATTATTATTCAAGAGTTTTTTCTTATCTTCATCTATATTGACTTCTTGTTTAATTTCATATTTTATTTCATCATCTACACGGACTTCATATATAACATCGCGTCTTTGTTCTGCATATTTATTTGGTTTTAATTTCCTAGCAAAATGTGGGCCTAAATAAATCCAACCAGGTTCTATTTTTTGGTTTGGAATTGTCGCAGAAAATGCTCCAATCACAGATTCCTTACCCATAATTGTGCCGGGAGATATAAGTGATAACCCACCTACAACCGTGTGATCTCCAAGAAAAATCTTTTTGATTATCAAATATTTCCCGACGATCTGAGAGCTCATTACAACAGCTCCTTGGCCTACAGTAACATTTCTCCCAAATTCAATAAATCTTTCATCCACCCAAGAATCTTGAGCATGGCTTGAAAAATCTACCTTAATACCCATCCATCTGAAGCCCCACATTACTATCCATGTTAAAGGGCCATTATTCATAAACCAAAAAACTATCTTTTTCAACTCTACTCTTAATCTCCAAAATTCATAGTCTCGATCCCCTTCTTCGGCTCTGAAGACTCCCTCTTTTGGCTTATGAAGCATATTTACTATAAGAATAAATGCTTTTGTAAAAATTGCGATTCCAAATACGAAAATAAAATATAATACAAATAACCATACAGGGATTAAAAACATATTTATATACCACGGAATATAACTTGATACATCAAAGAATACAGCAACAGTCATATATCCGGAAAGCCACAGAATTGGGAGATATAAAACAAGAAATTTATAACCAATTTTACTTATTGCACTCGTAGTTACAAAATCGATTGTATAATCTACTTTGCTATCATCAAATCTTTCTTTTTCAGGATTAGAATTCATTTGCTTTTTTAACACTTGTTTCTTTTTTATTTTTTTTTTTTATATTCAGTTTTTTATTAAGTTCTTCTGCTCTTTTTAAATCTTCTTCTGAGATTTTTAAATATTCTATTACTTTTTTTTTAAAAATCTTTCTAAGGGGTGTACCGTAATAAAAGGAATTCCCTTTCAAAATATTATATTTAGTTGCTCCTGTCATAGGTAACCACCATGAATTATCTCCAATATCAATACCAGGGGCAAAACAATTAAATCCCGCAGCAGTAACATTGTTTCCGATTTTTATTTTTGCAAACGATATATTACCGAAAACACCTTCTACAGAATGTGAACTGATGCCTGGATTTGTTCCTATATAAGAATTTTTTCCAACTTCTACAAATCGATCTCCCGCAAGTTGTTCCTCAATGACAGACCCTTTTCCTATTTTATTCGTCCCTATGAAGTTATACATCCAATTTAATAACCAGGGAAATGGACCACGAGAAAAGGCATTTTTTGGATACTTGATAATAAAACTACGAAAATGATAATAATTTAACGTCTTGCTAGGTATATTTCTTGGTATGATCCCAGATTTAGAAGGAGATTTTTTTTCTGAGTATCTCCAAAACCATCGAGTTATTATAGCTACAATAAATAGATGTATCAAATAGCAAATAATAATTACAATGGGTATCGATATTGAAGCAATAAGAGAGGGTAAATTAGTAAAAAGTGAAATAAAGTTTGATACTTCTAAGAAATTTGGTAGATAAAAAAACATTATAAAAAGCATGAAAATAATACTTGGTATTAAAAATGAACAGTAATAAATGACGTAGAACAAAGGCAGCCATAAACGTAAATTTAAACTAATCTCTTCTTTAATAATATTGTTTTCAGAATCCTTTTTTTGCTCTGAATTTAATACAGCCAAGTTTTTCACAGAAGAGTTATAATTTTCTTTATTTAGCGGTTTTCTTTAATATTTCTTTTTTATATACTCATAACTATTTAAAAATTTTCAGATTTAAAATCATAGGATAAGTGGAAAAATATAAAAATGAATTAATTTATTATCTATTCTTTTTTGGAAACCATGGGAAAAGCAAACTTGTTCTTCTTTTATAATCAGCATAGACATCATCACCTTCATAATGTTTATCAAGCAGTTTTATACCTGAGACTTTTATTATCATATAAGTAATGAATATCGGTCCAAAAATTGAAATCCAACCAAAAGGTACAGCTAGAACAATGATATAAATTCCCCACCATTGAGTGACTTCACCAAAATAGTTTGGATGCTGCGTATATTTCCATAATCCTAGATCTAATACTTTCCCTTTATTATTTGGATCTTGTTTGAATTTATAGAGCTGATAATCTCCAAATGTTTCAAATAAGAATCCTATTAACCATACTATTAAGCCAATCCATAAAGTAAGTCCAATAAAATCTAATAAGCTCACCAATACAGGGTTTGGACTCATATTGACAAACCAAACGGGGAAAGCTACTATAAAAATCACAATACCTTGAAAAATGTAGATTCTTATCAAACTTTTCAGAAAGATATTAGTTTTCCATCTTTCTCTCATTTCTCTATATCTGTAATCTTCTGGTTTCCCTCGGTTTCTAATGAATACATATGAAGCAAGTCTTATTGACCATATGATTACTAAAACCGTAACTACTATTTGGCGAACATTTACAGCATTATTTAAAATAATAAAGTAAATTATGCTTGTCAAGGCAACTACAGAATATCCAGGCCCATAGAAGATATCCATAATACCATTATTTTTTTTTATTATACCAACTATAAAAGCTATTATAAGATATACTAAAAGAAACAAAGCAGAGTTTCCAATGATAACGAACATATTTACTATTGTCATTTTTTATCTTATATATTTAATTTGCAATTTTATTAATTGAATAGTCTTTTTATTGTTTTATCTTATAAAAATAAAATGAACTAAAAATTAGTAATTCAAATCTGAATTTTCGTTTAAGTAGAATTTTCTTTGTTCGAATTTCCTAATAAATTATTTTTGAATTTTCTCAATATTGCTTCTTTAAAAGAATCAAAATCTTTCAAATTGTTCTGTAAGATATTGTAGATAATCTTATTATCAATTTCTAAATAAAATTGCCCTAATAAATTACGGAATCTTACCATTTTAATAAAGTGAGTTTTTAATTCATTACTTATAATTTCATGCTTAGCTAAGATTTCTATTATATCAGTAAATGTTTCAGGTTTTTCTTTATTATTGAGTGTCACAATATGATTTCCAATGTCAATACATATATTTATAGAAATTTCTAAGGCTCTCTGTGCCGTGAAATAATTTTTATAGTTAGAAAGGAAGTCTTCTTTTCCGATCTCTTTAAGTTCGCGTAGATTTTCCATTAATTGATCTAATTTATTAAATCTAGTTAAAATTAAATCCCTATTTACTTTAATCCTTAAGCACATCCATTACTGTCATTTTATCATACATATCTAAAATTGGTTTTATCTCTAAATAATCGTATAAAACTTTTATTTCAAACTCATGCTGCAGCGTTTCATTTTTGGAATGAATAACACTTCCTGTTTTTATAACATTATATAAAAATCGAGGTGTAACGCTGTTTAAAATACATAAATCTATCTCGATTTTATGTTCAAATTCTTTCTCTATTTCCAAACTTAAATCAACTAGATATAAATAATGTTTTTTAAATGTACTATCTAAAAGAATTCCAAGATCTACGTCACTAAATTCAGATCTGTTACCTAATACATAAGACCCAAACAAATAACACAGTAGAATTTCATCTCGATTATTAAACACAATATTTATTATCTTTTCCAGTTCAGTTATCGATATTATTCTATGTCTTTCTCGTTCTATCATAATTTACAAATATTATTTCACATTCATAATTAACTAATTATAAATATAGCATTACAGTCTAATAATTTTTTATCTCTATCTAATTTAGCAATTATTCAAAAATTAATAATTCAAATCTGAATTTTTGTTTAAATATAACAGTATATTCTATTTATAAAGAAACAGCGACATAATTTCGACGAAAAATTATCAAGGATCTTATTAAACAAAATCAATAAAAATATATGTACAAATTTGTGTATATTCCATAGATTTATCAAGCAATAAATAAGCAAACATTAAAGAGCTTAATCAATAGCTTAATACAAAGTAAGCATTAATTTTAAATTAAAAGAAATCATAAGTTTATAGGACGGTTAAGGCATTATAAATTAGTAAATAATTTATTTAGCCGATAAAATTACAAATTGAATATTTTATACATATATTGAGGAAGAAAATGCCCAACAATTCGTTTTCGTTAATAGATTTATATCCTAAACATGTTATTAATTCTAAAGGAGAGAAGAAAAAATTTGATGAAAATAGTATCGCTAAAATTTTGAACAAAGAAACTGGGTTGGATATACACATAGCGGAAAAAGTTGCTGAAGATGTTATACGAAAGATAATTGGTCTAGGAATCAAAGAGATTACAACAAATTACATACGTGAATTAGTATGTGTTGAGTTAACTCAAAGACACTTAAACAAATATAGGAATTTATTTGCACGTGCAATTAATTTAGAGAATATTTCATTTAAACTTGAGGAAGAGTTTTTAAAGAACTTCAAAGGAAAACAACCAGATTGGGGCCCTTTAGGATATATAACCTATAAGCGTACATACGCGAGAATCATTGAAAAAGAAAATAGAAAAGAAGAATTTTGGGAAACAATTAGAAGGGTCGTAGAAGGATGCTATTCAATTCAGAAAGAACATTGCATAAAATTGAGTTTACCTTGGAGTGATGAGAAAGCCCAAAAATCAGCACAGATAATGTTTGAAAAAATATGGAATTTTAAATTTCTACCTCCTGGGCGAGGTTTATGGATGATGGGTACAGAATTCATAGCTCGACATGGGTCAATGTCGCTCAATAACTGTGGTTTCGCATCTACAGAAGATATTGATTTAAAATATTCGAAAGCCTTTGAATTTGTAATGGATGCATTGATGCTTGGAGTAGGAGTTGGTTTTGATACTAAGGGTGCTGAAAAAATTATAATAAAGCAACCTAAAGAAGGACATTTCGAATTTCAATTACCTGATAGTAGAGAAGGATGGGTTGAATCATTAAAATTAATGTTAGAAGCATTCTTTTTAGGGAAACAACTACCCCATTATGATTTTAGCTTAATCAGATCTGCTGGAAAGCCAATAAGAGGATTCGGAGGGATTGCCTCTGGGCCTGAGCCTTTAAAGCAAATGTTAGAAGATGTTCAAAAGATTTTAAAATCTCGAATAGGTCAAAAGATTACTTCTGTTGACATTGTAGATATTATGAATTATATAGGGAAATGTGTAGTAGCTGGGAATGTACGTAGGAGTGCTGAGATCGCTTTAGGTGATCCTACAGACTTGGATTTTGTAACTTGTAAACAAAACGAAGAAGCATTATATTCGCATAGATGGGCAAGTAATAATTCAGTTTTCGCGGTTAAGGGTTTGGATTATTCATTTATTGCAAACCAAATCGCTGTTAATGGAGAACCAGGAGTATTTTGGCTAGAAAATGCTAAAGCTTATTCAAGAATGGGAGATTCACCTGATTTTAAAGATAAAAAGGCAGCAGGAGTAAACCCTTGTGGGGAACAAACTTTAGAGTCTTTTGAATTATGTTGTCTTGTGGAGACATTTCCTTCTCGACACGAATCATATGAAGAGTTTCAAGAAACATTAAAATTTGCTTATCTCTATTCAAAATCAGTTACTTTAGTGAACACTCATTGGCAAGAAACTAATGCTGTAATGTTAAAAAACAGACGGATGGGTATTTCACAAACAGGAATAATTGAAGCTTTCGTGAGACATGGAAGACGGAAGGTGTTAGAATGGTGTAGCAAAGGTTATAATTATCTGCAAGAACTGGATGAACAATATTCAGGGTGGCTTTGCATTCCACGTTCAATTAAAATAACAACGGTAAAGCCAAGCGGTACAGTGAGCTTACTTCCTGGAGTTCCACCTGGAATTCACTACCCCCATTCAGAATATTATATTAGGAGAATACGTTTATCCAAGAATTCTGATCTTATCCAACATATTAAGAATGCGGGATATAAAATTGAAAATGATTTGTATTCACCCAATACAGTAGTAGCAGAATTTCCAATTCATGAGAAATATTTTGATCGTTCTAAAAATGATGTTTCAATATGGGAACAAGCTGAGAATGCTGCTGCATACCAGAAATATTGGTCGGACAATCAAGTATCAATAACTATTACATTTACAGAAGAAGAAGCAGATCAAATTAAACATGTTCTTGAATGTTATGAAGATAAGCTTAAAAGTGTAAGTTTCCTTCCCAATAAGACCCATGGATATAAACAAGCTCCTTATGAAGAAATTACTAAAGAACAATATGAAGAAATAACGAATAGACTTAAATCATTTAATTTAGATAAAACAAGGGATAGAGCTATTGGAGAAAAGTTTTGCGATTCTGACAGATGTGAAGTTCGATTTTAAATCGACCTTTATTCTCTTGAACATCGAATGAAATGGGAAATTGATCTCCTAAAATTAAGACAAAGATAATTTAAGAATAATTAAATAATACTCAAAAATCTTTTAAATAAGAATTTGTATATATGATTTTGTAAAACAATTCTTTAACGTAAAAAATATTAATAATCCAAATGAAAATTAATTTAACAAATAATTATTTTAAAAATTAAATGAAAGATGTGATTTTATATGTCAGAAGAAGATCCTATTGAAGAAATCGAAAAGACTGCAGAAAAAGCAGCAAAAAAACCTCGAACAATCACACGAACAACCCCAACAAAAAAGAAAGTATCGAGACCATCTAAAAAAGAATCTACACCAGAAAAACCCGTAACACCAGCAAAAAAGGTTTCTAAAAAACTGAAAGTAAATTTTTGGCGAACTCGATTGCATGACGAAGAGTTAGGAATACATCAACAACTCAAATATCAAGCAAAGACTCGTTGGTTTAGTAAGAACTATGATATTGAAGGAGTTATAGAAGAAGATGGTGAGAAGAAATATATTATTGCTTTCAATAAAGAGCAATGGGAAGAAAGCCCTCTCGAGGAAAAAAGATTATCATGCCGTATATTTACAATTATGGAAGAGAAAATTACTGATGCGAAAACAGCTAGCGGTGGTAATTTCAAAGGCGGTGTTGAATTAAGTATTGCCCATTCATTGGTTCAGAGTTATGAAATTAGAACACCCGCTCCCGTGTTTTTCTTTCAAATCCCAAGAACAATATACTTAGCGCGATGTGTGAGAGGGTGGAGGTTAGTTGGCACACGTTGGTCATGGCCTTTACTTCCAGAACAGAGTGATGATAAACTACAGATAGTTTCAGCTAAGGGAATTGTAGGACCAGGAAGAAACTACTGGATCTACATCGGAGACCAGAAGATCGCGAGAATCGACGGTCAGAGAGTTCAGAAAAACTTTGAAATTCAAATTCTTGATGAGACTTATGCAAAAGATAAAATGTTTGTTACATACATGATATTATTCGGATGTGCGTGTAATTTTATGAGAGTTGCTGAGAAGTTGGTTAAACAGCTCTATAAAAAGATGAAGAAAACAGCAACCACAGATTATAAAATACCAAATCAAGAGTTAATGTTGTTTAGGAACCCTAGAATGATGAGACGTTAAAAATTAATATTTTTTCTCTTTTATTCTTTTTTTTCTAATAATTTGATAAGTTAAACACCTATTTATTAATATAAAATTGTAATCCCTAAGTCAAAATTACTTTATTAAAGAATTTATTGATACTTCTATAATAACTAATGAAACAGCTTCAATCAATATACCAAGTGTAATAGCCCATATTAAATCCATCTAGCAACCCGTCCCTGTACAATTAAGACCAATTATGCTGAAAATATTGCACCCAAAATGCCTCCAATTGAAGCTAAAAACCAAATCAATCCTGCTTTGCCCATTATCTTCTCCTTTCTTTTTAATATGGTTTTTTATATAATTAGTTTAAGATTAACAAAAAAAAAGAATTAAAAAAAAATACTTAGATTTATCCACCCAGTTCTTTCTTTTTCCACTCAATATAGCCTCTTGTCTCTTTTCCTCTGTGTATTGCTTTCTTACCAGTTTCTTTTTTATAGACTGATTGCAGTGTTCTATCATCCATTTCTTTCAAAGCTTCTTTCTTTATACGTTCATCAACTTCCATTTCATCTTCAATCGTTTTTACATGTTTTAAAACCCAAAATACTCCATGATTCCAGAGAACAAAACCTACAAATATAATTCCTACTATTAAAAATATCATACCCCCTACCCATAAGATCCATAGACCAGGTCCCCAATTATGTATCATTGTTTGCCAGAGGCTCCAAAGTGCATTCCAAAATGTAGCTGGGAGTAATCCTATTAAAAGTGCAAGTATGGTAATATATAGGCCAAATAAAGCTACACCAATAAGAAGTCTCAAGGTACTATAATCTTCCCATTTTTTCGCTAATCGACGGTCTTTAAACAAAACATTGCATAATTTTACCATACCTCCTCGAAATAACGTATAAAAAAGAACTAGTAGAAATAAGTGGCCAGTAACAGCACCGGCTATAATCGCTATTTGGAAACCAAGTTCTAAACCTATAAAAAATTCCCACGCACCACCTGCGAATAAAAAGGTGAGGATTACTGCCCAAATTCCAAGTACAAGAACTGCAGTAGCAAGAATAAGGCCGTAATAAATAACTTTTGCAATTCTAAGATCCCAAGTGGAATATGCATCTAAAGGATCGGGTAATCTATCCGGAGCTTTGCGAGCACCACGCGGCATAATTATATCATCTTATTATTTTTTAAATTTTATTTATATGGTATTCAAATTTCTATATTTTAATTATTAAGTTTACTATTATTTATTTTTATTAGTTTATTGATAAGAAAATGAATTATTTTGTGAGATTTTTAAAAAAATTAAGATTTGAGGGCAGCTTGACAGAAAGGGCAAGATGCATAATCTTCATCTAATTCTTCTCCACAATATGAGCAAATTATTTTTTGCTTCTTATCTTTTTTCTCTCTTTTCTTAACATTTGATTTCTTAGCAATAGGAACTTTTTCTTCAACTTCTACTTCTAAACCTGCTTTATCAAGTATTCTTTCTTTAGGCGTCATATCTTCGCTCTTCTTTTTTGGTTTTTCAAACGGTTTTTCTGAATATTCCAATTTTGTAAAGCATATAGGGCAATAGGATTTTGGTCTGTTGGATAAATATATTCCATAAGCAATTGCCGCGAGTCCTATAGTACCAACAATAACAATACCCCACACTACTTTTTGCATCATTTCCAATGGTTTTCTACGCGATTCTTCAACTTCCTGTTTGCATACTGAGCAGTAAGCATATCGGATTTTCTTCGACATTTTAACCAAATTTCATCTTAATAGATTATTTTGATTAAATAAATAATAATCAAGTTCTTTTTATAAATTATTATATTTTTTAAAAATGGACTAACGTGCAAGAAAATTCATTTTATATTGAAACTTATGGATGCACTTCTAACAAGGCAGATTCATATATTATCTCAAATGTTTTACGAAAATCGAACTATAATGAAACAACATTGGAAAATGCCCAATTTATAATAATTAACACATGTGCAGTTAAAGAACAGACAGAAAATAAAGTAAAAGCACGTTTAGAAAAATTACATAGTCAATATCATAGAAATCCTAAGAAGTATATTATAGTTGCGGGATGTTTGCCATATATAGCCCCTAATTATATTGGAATTATCAAGAAAATCATTCCTTCATTTGCTGCAGTAATTGGTTTAAATAATATAGTAGATCTTCCAGAAGTTTTTCAAGAAATTAAGGGTGGAAAGAAAAATATAATATTAAAATCGGGAAAATCGCTTGATAAAGCTCATTATTATATAGATCACTATCCTGGGAAAATAACTGGAATAATTCCGATTTCAGAAGGATGTCTAGGGTCCTGCACTTATTGTTGTGTAAAAAATGCTAGAGGAAAATTGCATTGTTACGATCCTAAAAGTATTGTTCAAAATGTGATATATCAGTTAGACCAAGGGATAAAGCAAATATATTTAACTTCACAAGACTGTAGTATATATCAATACAATGGAACTACTTTATCAGATTTAGTAGAGAGAATTGCAAATTTAGATTATGAATTTTTCCTAAGAATAGGTATGATAAATCCTAAATTTTTAATTAATCAAACTAATCAATTAGTCTCAATCTTTAATCATAAAAAAGTTTATCAGTTTCTACACATTCCAATTCAATCTGGAAGTAGTGATATTCTAAAAAGAATGCAAAGAAAGTATTTAATATCTGATATTATTGATAAAATTGATCTAATAAGGGAAGAATTTAAGAATCTAACGATATCTACTGATATTATATGTGGTTTTCCCGGGGAAACTGAATATGAATTCCATCGAACCATTAACTTTATAAAGTGGTTAAAACCTGAAATCCTAAATATTTCCAAATTTACTCCTCGCCCTGGAACTAAAGCAAAGCAAATGGAACAGTTAGATAGTAAAATAATAAAAGAAAGATCTACGAGATTATCAGGAATCTTCCGGAATAGTTTATCTGATATGAATAAAAAGTGGAAAGATTGGAAAGGAGAAGTTTTGATTGTACATGAAGGTACCGAGATAAATCAAGCATTTGGAAGAAATTTTGCATATAAAAATGTATTTATAGAGAATTTTGATGGTGAATTTGGCAAAATCGTTAAGGTAAAAATAGAAAGAATTGATAGATTTAACTTATTTGGAAAAGTTATTTGATTATAGTGTATAGAATTATAATTAGACTGAAAAAATGTGAATTAGCTTGATAATTGATTGATATAATTTCATATTTATTTTATTCAAAAAGAGAGAATATCGAAGAAGATAATTTTATGACTAAAAAATTATATTGGGAAAATGCTTATGAAACCAAGTTTACTGCTCAAGTATTAGGGATTAAAGAAGAGGGGATTGTTCTTGATAAAACTCTATTTTATCCCGAAAGTGGAAATCAAGCGAGCGATCAGGGAGAATTAATAATTGGAGATCTCAAATTTAAAATTAATAAAGTGTCTAAAGAAGGAGAAAAAATATTGCACCATATTTCCTCTAATCTTAAAAATAAAATTAATATTGGCGATATTGTTGATGGAGAAATTGATTGGGATTATCGTTATGGAATAATGAAAGCTCACACTTCTCAGCATATTTTTTCTGCAGTCTTTAAAAATAAATTTAATATTGATACTATTCGAGCCAATCTTGCTTTTGAAGAGGTTTTTCTTAGTATATCTCAAAAAATAGGTTATAACCAATTAAAAGAAATATTAATTGATGTTAACAAGATATGCTCCTCAAATAATTTAAAAGTTATCGGAAATATAGTTTCAGATAAAGAAGCAAGAAAGAGTTCTGAGAAAATAAGAAGCGCAATCCCAGATGAATCTAAAATACGATTAATAGAAATTAAAGGCTTAGATTTAGTGTGTTGTGGAGGAACTCATATTAAAAATACTACTGAAATAGGAAAGATATATATTTATGAATTTAAAAAAAGAAATGAGATTAGATATTTTGTTGGAAACAAAGCTTTATTGATGAGTTCAAAAGATAATGTAGATATTATAAAGCTAGCTAACAAATTAAATTCACCTTTAGAAAAGACCAGAGATCTCATTGAAAAGCGTTTGGAACTCCTTGAAAATATTCAAGAGCAACAGAAAGACTTATCAATCAAATTTTTAGAAACATTATCTAGATCACCTATTAAAATAATTGATAATATTCCACTCTTTTTTATCGATTTTAATATTGATATAAAGATTTTAAATAAATCATTAGAAATATTCCCTCCAAATTCACTAATTATTGTAAAATTTGAAAGTAATAAAATAAGATTATTATCATTAAGTGAGATTATCGATTCTGGTAAACTTATAGAAAAATTAATTAGTAAATATGGTGGAAAAGGTGGAGGAAATCCTAAATCCTCGCAAGGTTTTATAGAAAATATACCAGAAGACTTATTATCTGAGATTGAATCACTTATTCTTATCGAATAAAAAATTAATAAATGAAAAAGTAGTTTTTGATAAAAATTTATGAGTTTTTTTAAGGTTCCTTGAAACCATATTTGTCTAAAAACTTTGTTAATCTGGTTCGATGGAATTTTAATCCAATATCATCGGGAGTTTCCCCAAAAACAAGAGCGAGTAATTCAGTCACATATAAAACTGGAATATCAAATGTTTTTCCCCCAATTTCTCCCGCTTTTTTCTGATTATTATCAAATTGTTGGAAACAAGCAGGGCAATTGACAATCATAGCTTCTGCTCCAGCATTCATAGCACTTGTTAACTTATTAGATAAGATTTGCATTGCAGGTTCTTCTTCTGTGTTGCCTGTTCCAGTACCACAGCAAAGCATTTCCTCTTCATAATCTACTGGAGTTGCTCCAGCTGCAGCTACAATTTCTCTTAATTTAACAGGATTCATTGGATCATCTGTTTGAATCTTTTCTGATGGTCTGTTATAGTGACATCCAGTGTGGCAAGCGACCTTCAATCCACTTAGTTCTTTTGTTATGTTCTCTTTTATTTTATCTAAATATTCGTGTAATACTTCAACGAAATGTTTCACATTAATTGTACCTTTAAACTCTTTCCCAATTGTTTTTAATATTTTATTTATGTGTTCCTTTTCGTGGTCGTCATGCTTTAATTCCTCATTCACAAGTTTTAAGGTTTGAAAACATCCATTGCATAAAGAAATGATGCTTTTTCCTTCTGCTTCAGCAATGGTAAGATTTCTTGCACCCATTGCCATCCAACTTAGATGATCAGTACTGTTAAATCCCACTGGATCCGGACAACATGCAAATGCAGCATCTGAAGTTTTTATTCCGAGTTTATCAAACACTTTTCGTGCAGATGCTTCAATAAAAGGAATTCTGTTACCTATGACACATCCTTGAAACATTTTGTAGTCTTCTGCTTTAGCCATTATCTTTTCCTCTTTCTATTATCTTATATTAGATGACATATATTTTCATTTAATAATATTTAGATTTATTAATATTAAATTAAAAAATTTGTTAAATAACTCAAAAAGTACTATGTTATCATAAATTAAAAAAATATTATTGAAGTTATTAGAATTCTACTTTTATGAGTATTTAGGTTTCTTCAATTTCAATCTAGCAATTATTGTCAAAATAATACCTATGAATCCATAGCTTCCATGGGCTATTTCTGTTATGAGTCCTACAATATCTGCATAAATCGACCCTTCAATAATACTTGTAATGAAAAAAATTATTAGCCCAATTAAGCCCATACCAGCACCAAGAGCAATAATAATTTTTCCTATTATATAGTGATTCATTACGACAATTAAAGCACCAATAATAACAACTATTCCTCCAACCATAGAAATATAACCTAAGATTTGTATAACTACAGATACGATTGTTGCTACTATTGGATCGACATCAGCAGCTATCAAACCAAATAATCTATCAAAAAATGTAAAACTCCTTACAGTAGAACTAATAATTAATAAAATTCCACCAATTATACATACTAAAATCCAAATCCACTTTTTTTCCATTATTTTAATCTCTTTACATATAATTTAATATTCAATAGGTTCAGTTTAGTCAATAGGAATTTATAATTATTATTTTTTTAATTTAATTTAGTAATAAAAAATAGAATAACTTGAATATTTTTATTGAATATGATCAATATTCAATATTAATTATAGAATAATCTATGAAGAAGTATTTAAAGTTCAATTCTATCTGGATGAGTATAAATATTCATTCTTGAACCACGTACAAAACCTATTAGAGTAATCCCATAAGCAAAGGCTAATCTAATACCAGATTCAATAGCTGCGGAAAGAGAAGCAACAATAGGAATTTTCGCTTTTATGACTTTCAAAATTGAATCACCTGTCAATCGCCCTGTTGAAGTTAGAAACACATTTTCAAAATCATGCTCCTTTAATAACATTTCTCCAATAACTTTATCAATTGCGTTATGTCGACCTATATCTTCTTTCACACTTAATAGATCTCCATTAATATCAAATATTGCTGCTCCATGGCAACCACCTGTTTCTCGATAAAGAGGTGTTTTAATTTGCATTTCTTTTATAGCAGAGAATATAGTGCTAGCATTAATTCTCATATTATCTTTTGCATTAATTGCTGCTTTTATATTGGTTTTATCCAAACATTCCTTAATCACGTTTCGCCATGGAGATGATATACCACATGTAGTATCAACAACACGACTTACGGGATTAATATCGAGTTTTTCAATATCGAATTTACTGTTTTCTCTAAGATTCACAAAAATAGAGTTTTCTAATTCATTCACATTAATTTCTTTAATATCTTTAATCGATTCGATTATTCCTATTGAAAATAAAAAACCAACAGATAATTCTTTTAAATCCTTGGCAAGACAAATAATATTTACTAATTGTTTCGAATTTACGTACAAATCAATAGGCGTTTCATAAAGAACAATATCTTCTACTTCTTCTTGTTTATCTTTCTTTATTTTAAAGATTTTTACTTTTCTTTTAAACAATGTTAATCCTTTAAACAAATAGGTTTAAATTTTATTAACTTAAATAATATTTATTATTTTCCGTAAAATCAGATAATAAAAATATATCTATTTAAAAAACCACTAAGTCCTATTTTAAATAAAGAAAAATTTTATTATTTTTCAATGATATGTCCACATTCACTACAGAACTCCGCATTAAATGGTAAAGATATTCCACAATTTGGACAGTGTATATTTTGAAATGGTAAAGGTGTTGTTGATTCAATTTCTTCCTTTTCCTCGATTTCTTCTTCTATTTTTTTAGGTTTCTTAATGAAATTTCGTCCAATAATCGCAAGTGTAACCCCCCCAAATTGTAACCCCGTATTATACGTAAAAAAACCTTCAAGCCTCGCTAAATAACCTAAAATCTGAGGGTCAGTAATAAAATTTGTAGCATTTACTATTTGTGAAATTACCCAGATAATTAAAGCAAGTGTGCCAAAAGTAAGCCCAATGCTAACTAGCCACTTTCCAAATCGAAAACTACCCAGAGCTATAAAAATAGCACCTACTATCACTGCTCCTCCTCCTATGTTAGCAATCCACCTTAAAATTTCAACTAAAAAATTAAAAACTTGTTTAATCCATTCTATGTTAATCTGACCATTAACATAATCTCGAAGAAATTCATAGATTCCAATGCTACCTATGGCAGAACTAATGATCATTAATATTCCACCAATAATCAACAAAATTATTCCAATTCTATTTCTAATTACCTTATTGCTCATCAATTTAACACTCTGTCTTATTTATAATACTAAAAGTAATTTGAGATACTTAAGTTGCAACATATAATCTCCCATTGGAGCTGTTTGAAATCTTTCCTGTTTTTTTATCTATTTTAGAATGATTTTTTTCAACAGAATGGTCTCCGCTATATTCAATAAACTTTCCTTGAATTTTTTCTCCACTCATCAATTCAATTTCATTTACTTCACCAATCTTCTTATAAGAGGGAAGAATTCTTGATATTTTTCCTTTCACTACAATTGTTCCACGTACTTGGTCTGCTCCAATACATCTATCACAATCACCCTCCACAATAATTGTGCCTCCATGACTATGAATTCCTAAGAATGAGCCAGCACGACCACACATTAGTGTAGGAAACCGTTTAGCTGGTTTTGAGCCAGTTACCCATGTTAATGCTTCGTTACCTATCTTTCCATGAATCTTAATCAATCCATTTTCCATTCCTTTCCAAAATCCTCTATATGCTGCACCAACGTAATGGCCAGCGTCACCTGTAATCTCTAATTCACCACCCTTTAACATAGCTCCTGCCCAATCATCAGCATTACCATTCACTAATATCTTTCCTCCTGACATATTATTTCCTATATGCATTCCAACATTACCATTGACCACTATTTCTCCTCCAGTCATTTTTTCTCCAATTCTTTTAACATTGGAGAGATCTCCATCAAGTAAAATCTTAGTATCATTCACTTCTCCTCCAGTTCCAGTGACATTAAAAAAATCTCCAATTGTTTTTTCTTCATTTCCATAATACACAATTAATTTTTTAATTTCTGCTACTGATTTCCCAGCAAATTTATCTGGTGTTATAGTTTCAACTTCTAATGGAAAATCAGGTTTTTTTTTTAGCTTTAATTTAACTTCCGCCATAAATTTACTCCCCCTTTTTGCTTTTTACAGCTTTTACTAAACTTTCTAAAATTTCCTTATCTGTTAAACATTTACCAGGTGCTTCTTTAACCTTTCTTAGTCGTAATGGTACGCTATCCATTCGATATGCTGTACCTTCACATTCTATTCCAGCAATTGCAGGTGGTAAAATTATATCTGAATTCACAGTTGTTGGAGTATGGTGAGGTTCTATAGTAATTATTGGATGTTTAAACATATTCTTCACTGCTGCTGCGGGAAAATTGCTAGCGGGATCAGATGCAACAATTAGAGAGGCATCCACTTCATCCCTCATTAGAAGATCTACAGAGGAAAATTCTCCAGGATTATAACGAGGATATCCTTTAGAAAAGTCTATAGAGTAAGAATAGCCGGTTTGCCATGCAAAAACTTGATTTGCCCCAGCGACATTATAATGTCCACGCATGGGAGTTAATAAAAATTTAGTATGATCATTTAATTCTCGAGTAAGACAAATTGCAGCATCAATGTTCCTATGATGTGCTAAAGTTTGGGTTAGTCCCATTCCGAAAAAGATAACACCAAAATTACATGATTTTAACGCATTGACTAATTCTATAATCTTATTTTTTGGAACTCCTGAAATCTCATCAGCATCTAATTCAACACCCCTTAATATTGCTCTAATTGCATTTAATAGTTCATAATCCTCATTAGGATTTATTTGAATATGCATATCAGCTAGTTGGGCAGTATTTGTATTTCTAGGATCAACAACTACTATAAATCTGTCATTTGTGCCGTCTTTTCTAAAGTAACCACGTATAAAGTCGCTATATCTTCCAAGATGCCGAGGATGCGCATGAACAGGATTACTACCCCAAAATACTACAAGATCTGCCCTATTTTTATATTCACCTAAGGTTGAAGTAGGAGCACCAACATCTTGAATTGCAAGTAATGAAGGTCCATGACATACTGAAGCAGTATTATCTAAAACCCCTCCTAACAACTCTGCTAATTCTACAGCTTGGCCTTGAGCTTCACACTCAGTACTTGAAAAGCCATAAAGTAAAGGTCTTTTAGCCTTCACTAAAATGTCAGCAGCCTTATCAATTGCCTTATTCCAAGATATTTCCTTATAGGCTCCATTATCCTTAATGAGGGGTTTATCATATCTATGTTCGCTTGGATTTGAAGAGAAGAACTTCCTTGTTCCTATCTGACATCCATTGCGTACTTCAATAACTTTTTGTTCTTTTGTATCAATATCTATCTCAAGGTCATCACATAAAGTTCCACAAAATGGGCAAATAACGTCTGTAACAGTTCGAATATTTTTATCAGCCATAATTATGCCTCCCTCAATAATTTAATTAAATTTACAGCACTTAAAACTTTACCACTTGGTATTGCTTCAACCCGTGCTTTCATTCCTTTATAGGTTGGAGTACCGCATGCTTGTGAATCGGGATTGACCACTTGATTAGCCCAAGGGCCCATTGGTATGAAAATAATTCCTGGATGGGGGCCTTCTTCGGAAATCGTTGAATAAACAACAACTTCTCCATGATCAGTAATTACTTTGACTGGAGTTCCGACTAAACAATCTAATTTTTTAAAATCTTCTTTATCAAACGCACAAATTCCCGCTGCTCTAACATTTTCTTTTGTATTTTTACCGCCTTCAAGTGCAACTCCTTGATTAATTGTCCGGCAAGTTATTAAAATTAAATTATTAATACTCATATTATTATTCCTCCTCCTGTTCACTCCACCTTAAAGTCTTTATTCTATCTAAGAGAGGCTCCCAAAATAGTTCACTAAATTCTCCGGAAGTTTTAATATCCGTTACTTTTAACTTGATAGCTCCTGTAGGACATGCATTATCACAAGAACCACAGAAAATGCATTTTTCTTTGTCTACAACTACATTTGGTACAGTTTCCCAACCTTTATCTGATTTTTCTGGGACAGTTATAGCACTACTTGGGCATACATCTGCACAGGCTTCACAACCCCCAGCGCATTCCTCATCAACAATGCTAACTTCACCATCAACGTATAATTTAGCAATTCTTTCAATTCCAGCATTATCCGTTATTTTTTTTGCTTCAAATTCAATTTTAGGAACCACGTTTTCTTTAACAATCTGAATATCATTTAATTCAATAATTTCTCCGTCTTTTTTGAGAGTAAGCGCACTAAATGGACACATTACTACACAAGTTCCACAAAAAACACATTTCTTAGGATCATATATCTCTGGGATAATATCTTCCATACTAGGGAAACGACGAGCTGCTGCAACTGGACCTCGCGAGATGGCTTCTTTTGGGCAAACTCTCGAACATGTTCCGCAGCCTACGCATTTTTTCCTGTCTAATATTAATTCTAAACTTTCCGTAAGAAACTGTACTTTTACGTGCTCAATTTCTTTACTAATTGATCTTGATATTTTAGGAAATGACATATTTTTTACCTCATTTGACTTCAACTAAATGTAAGTCAATCGCAGAAACGGGGCAATATTTCAAACAAACACCGCATCCATCACAGTTTATATCTCTCCCCTCAATATATATATCGTATGCACAACCATTCTTAACTAATACAACTGCATTTTCTTTAGTTAAATAGCCTTTCTCTTTCAATTGTTGAAAATTTAAAGGGCAACTTACAACACAGTCATTACATCCGATACATAAGTTCTTATTTATTTTTAAGCGGTAAATTTGCATTTTATTCCCTCACTGTTAAATGAAACGATTTTTGACGTTTACATCAGCGTAAAATATTTGTAGATGTTTAAACGTTTAATAATATCCTTCGATATTTTAACTTAACTTAAGTTGTAGAAAGTATATTTTTATAAAAAATTTCGTGTAAGAATACAAAAGTTCCGATAATAAAAAGCGATCTGAAAGAAATTTATAATACAAATTCAATCTTTAGTTTCTATAGATATTTTTTAAAGAGACATTTATAATCTAAAAAAAAATTTAATTTTCACCTAGACTTATTAATTTTCCCACGAAATTTATATTAGATAAGGATAAAGTTTCAAAATTAATCTAATTTATATAGTTTAAATCATGGAACTCAAAGTTACCAAGAGTGAAGATTGTTTAATTTTTTATGGGTTAACTCCTGAGATAACTAAAGTTAAGGATGTCTATAATTCAATTTCAGAGTTTATGGAAAAAAAACAGGCTACTGATCCTTCTGATAGGTTTAATTTGATTTTATATCTACCTGATGGTCCAAATTATTTAGATCATTTTACTTTTAACGTAAATAATATTTTATCAATGCTAAAGTCAGTGGAAAAAGATATTGCAAGAGCAAATATTGCGGGTGGCGTGTTTGTAGCAACTACATTCGTTATAGACATATATAAAAAGATTTCAGAGAAGATATTTCGTCTTTTAATCATAGTAGATGATAGAGCTTATGCAATTCCATCTCAATATCTTCCAGCTTTAGAGGAATTAATTAATAAAGTTAAAGATATGCCATTTTTCATCGATGTTATATATATAGGACACCCAAATTATGAAGAACGTAATAATTTAACCAAATTAGTGAACTTAACAAAAGGAAATTTTTATGAGATAAGTGATATTAAAGATCTAAAGCCATTGTTAATGGAACTTTCATATAAAAAAAAAATAACAAAACCGGCATTTGGCAAGCAAGAAATTCGTATGATTCATGAGGAAAATCAACCGTTTTATATTAATTTAGCAGATGACCCTGAAAGAGTGAGTGAAGTATCAACTTGTTCTATTTGTTTTCAGCAAGATAATGAAGGTATTGTGAGGTGTCCTTCATGTCATACAGTAGCTCATGAAGTATGTTGGGCACAATGGGCAGAAGCATCTAATATTGGAATTCCACACGTATATCGATGCCATAATTGTTTTAATATCTTGAAATTAGATAAGAATTATATTATCGATGTGCAAACTGGTAAAATTCCTACTATTGCTGAATTAAATAAGATGAAAAAGAAAAATGTAGTTGAATATTTACGCGAAATAGAAGCTCAAATCAAACCTCAAGTAGTACAAACTGAAGATCCATTCGCAGCTGATATTAGAGCAATGATTGACGTAAAGAGAGAAGAAACTAAAGTTCCAGAAACGAAAAAAAAAAAGAAAAAAAAGAAAAAGGCTTTTATCAGTATATGTCCTAATTGTAGTAAGATTATAATAGGCGATAAGAAAAAATGCCCTAAATGTGGTTTTAACTTATTCTAAATTTACAATTTTTAAGTCTTATATCAGAAGTGAATAAAAATTTAGATTTCCCTTAAACTTATTAATCTTTACACGAAATTTATATTAAATAAATCGTAATTTTATTAATACTTATATTCTCTTCAAAAAACATGGAATCCACGAAGAGTGAAGATTGTCTTATATTTTATGGTTTCACTCCAGAAATTACTAAAATGCGTCAAGTTTTCAGTTCAATCGCAGATTTTATGAAAAATAAACAATTAACAGATCCCTCTGATAGATTTAACCTTATTGTGTTTCAGCATGATGGACCAAATTATTTAGATCATTTCACTTTTGATCAAGAACTTATTCTTAAAACATTGAAATCTATGAGTGGGGATATTACTAATGCAAATATCGCTGGTGGAATTTTTATTGCAATAACCTTCATAATTGAAGTATATAAGAAAATTTCTGAAAAGATATTTCGATTATTAATATTGATAGATGAAGGAGCATATGATATCCCCTCTGATTATCTTCCTCCCATAGAGGAGTTAATTAAAGTTGTTAAAGATATGCCTTTCTTTATTGACGTTGTGCGTATTGGACTGCCAAACTCAGAAATAAGTACAAAATTAATGAAATTAACAAAATTGTGTAATGGTGAATTCTACGAGATTGCTACTATTCGAGAATTAGATCCCATATTAACAACCTTATCAGAGAAGAAGTATGTCTCAGAACCATCATTTATTAAACAAAGAATACGAATGATTTTACCAGATAATCAACCTTTTTATATAAATTTAGCTGATGCACCCGAAAGTATTGATGATACAGTGACATGCTCGATATGTTTTAAAACTGATAATAAGAATATAGTTATGTGTCCATCCTGTGAAAGTGTTGCCCATAAAGTATGTTGGGCTCAATGGGCTGAAACATCTAATATTGGGATACCTTATGTGTTTCGATGCCATAATTGTTTTAATATTTTAAAACTTGAGAAAGAGTTTGTGCAGGATGTTAAATTGGGTAAAATTCCTACCATTGCAGAATTAAGTAAAGTTAAGAAAAAGAATATTATTGAATATATGCATGAATTAGAAGCTAAAAGAAAACCTAAGATAATTCATGCTGATGATCCAATAGCGGTTTCGATTAGAGCAAAATTATCAGCTGAAGAAGTAAAAACTCAACCAAAAAAAACTAAAAAGAGAGCGGATGTCAAAATTTGCCCCAATTGCAGTAAAATTATAAAGGGCTCGCGAAAAAGTTGCCCATCTTGCGGTTTTGTATTATTTTAGAAATTGAAAGTTTAAGGATTCTTCTAGGAGTGTAACTTTTTCTCTATTATATCATATATATTTTTAATATTTTTTTTAAGATTAAAAACATCAAATTTCACGCCGATTCTCGCTCTCAGAAGTGTTGGGATATGGTCTCTATTTATAAAGACAGGAATAATTGGTTTTTTAATTGCATGGGCAGCCATCCATTCATCTTCGACAAATTCAGACCTTAATGCATTTGGAGAGCAAAATAAGATTATTACATCACATCTACTAATATTTCTATCCATATACTTGATAAAATTATCTTGTGTATCTTCTTCAAAATAGAGAATATCCTCTATTTTATCATATTTAGTCAATTCTTCGGCAATTTTTCTAATGTTGAAAAGTTGACTATCTGCCATTGCGTAACTAATAAATCCGATGAGGTTGTTTCTATCTTCTAATTTTCCTTTTTTTTTTAACACTCTTTCCTCATATATGGGCTTAGGTTTACCAATTGTAATAAGAGATTTCAACTTTTCTTTTTCATACTTAGATAATAATATAATTATCCAAATATACACACAACATGAGATAAATCCCAGATAAAAACCAAATCCAAAAATTGTCGGTTCTCTATTTAACACGGGGACTATGTCAACATAGAGAAGAAATATTAAAAATATAATATCAATAATTCCTATTATTATAGCTCCTCGGATTGCCCTAGTTATTATAATGTTTGAAATAATTATAAATATTAAAGCAATTAAACGCCAAGTAATATAATAAACAGTCAAATAAGGGTCATAATAAGGTTCACCATTATATAAAATTAGATAAGGAAAGAATTGAGAAAGGAAAAAAACAAGAACAGAAGAAAGATAAATAATTCTGATTATTAATATTCACTGCTTTAGTATAAACTACACCTTTAAATCAAAACTATGTATCTTTAAGCCTTCTGGGTATTTAAATCGTAAAGATATTTCTTGATTTATATATGCATTTACTTACATTTTCAAAATTTATGTACTGAACTTTTATAAACCAAATATTTAAATAATTTATAGCTAAATCAAATAATAACTTGAACTAGATCTTTTTTTAAACTGATCTTAATAGAAGATAAAAACAAACCGAGAATTATTCAAGCTGAAGATCCAATGGTAGTTATGATTAGGGTAAAAATTGATGAAGAAAAAGTAAAATCCAAAAGCAGACAAGATAAAAAAAATTAATACGTAAATATCTGCCCTAATTGTAGCAAAATTATAATAGGTGCGAAAAAGCAATGTCCTTCGTGTGGTTTTTTCTTGTTTTAATAAAGATAATGTAGAATTTTTGAAATAAAATAATATAAGCCATATATTTAAATAATTTAGGGCAAAACAATTAATAAGATAATTTGTAGATCTTTTTAAAATAGAATTAAATTAAAGTTGAAAACAATGGATTCAGATTTATTTACATTTATTGTTGGCGGTAAAGCTGGAGAAGGGGTAAAAAAAGCAGGCTCTGTTGCTGCTCATATATTTTCAAGCATGGGGCGACATGTATTTCAAATGGATGATTATATGAGTTTAATAAGGGGTGGACATAACTTTTCGGTTGTAAGTACAACACCAAGATGGATAAGTAGTCATTATATGAAAGCAAATCTTGTGGTAAATTTTGACAAAAGAAGCTGTGAAACACATACCAATGATATTGCAGAAAATGGGATTATGGTTTATGATTCAGACGAACAAGAACTTGAGAATGGTATTGGTATCCCCTTAACAAATGAAGCAGAAAAATATCCAATGAAAAAATTGATGTTAGGTGTTGGTGCGGTAGCAATATTAGCAGCAACAATTGGATTTGAAGGAGAAGAAATGAATCAAATTATTAAAGAGGAATATCCAACAGGAATTGAAGAAAATATCGCCTTTGCAGATACAATTTATAATATGGTATACCCTTATTGTGGAAAGAAATTTACCTTAGAGAATGGTGACAAAAAGAGACCAATTATCACAGGAAATGAAGCAATCAGCTTAGGAGCAATTGCTGGGGGTTTAAACGTTTACTATGGATATCCTATGACTCCTGCATCATCAATTTTACACTTTCTTGCTCAACAAGCTGAAAATTTTGGCTTAGCTGTGGTTCATGCTGAAAGTGAAATAGCAGTTATTAATATGGCAATTGGTTCAGCTTTTACAGGAGCAAGAGCAATGGTTGGGACAAGCGGTGGAGGATTTGCACTTATGACAGAAGGATTTTCTTTAGCAGGTATCATAGAAGCCCCAATATTAGTTGTATTATCTCAAAGACCTGGACCTGCTACAGGAGTTCCCACTTATACAGAACAAGCTGATTTAGCTTTTGCTTTATCTGCAGGTCATGGAGATTTCTTAAGAATAGTTGCCTCCCCTAGAACCGTTAGAGAGGCATATTTTCTAACTGCCGAAATGTTAGATTTGGTATGGAAATTTCAGACTCCAGGGATATTACTTACTGAAAAACATCTCTCAGAAAGTAGTATGACAGTCGAAATTGATTTAGAAAAGGCGAAATGGGCTGAGCCTAAAATGCATGAAAATGGTGAGTATAAACGATATTTAGATACTGACAATGGAATTTCACCTATGGTGTTTCCCCCGTCAAAAAAAGTAATTAAATGGAATAGTTATGAACATGATGAATTTGGGATAACAACAGAAAATGCTGAAAAGATATCTTTCATGCATGATAAAAGAAATAAAAAGTTGGAAGCACTTATAAAATATTTAAAGGGACAAGATACTGTTAGAATAATTCGTGGGGAAAATCCTACTAATATTTTCACATATGGTTCATCATACATGAGTGTTTTAGAGGCTCTCAAGTATGGAAGAATTAATCCTACCATTATTGCACCAATATATTTAAGTCCTTTACCTATTTGGGAATTGGAAGAATTCAAAGATCAAGAGAATATAGTTATAGAACAGAGTTCTACAGGGCAGTTTACTAAGCTACTAAACGAAAAAGCAGGATTAAAGGTAAGAAACACAATTAAACAGTATGATGGACGTCCATTTGATCCAGTTGAATTATCAAAAAAAATAAAGGAGGTGCTTCAATAAGATGGAAGATCTTAAAACTTATGCTGAAATTACATGGTGTCCAGGATGTGGAAATTTTGGAATTTTTACTGCGATAAGAAATGCAATCCCTCTATTAGAGCAAAAAGATATCAAAAGAGAGAGTATAGTTATGACTGCTGGAATAGGGTGTCATGCAAAAATTTTTGATTATCTTAATTTAAGTGGAATTTATGGATTGCATGGACGTAATTGTTCAAATTCTGAAGGTATCAAAATAGCAAATCCCGATTTAAAAGTAATTAACTTTTCGGGAGACGCAAATGGATTAGCGGAAGGTTTGGCACATACTATGTTCGCAGCAAAAAGGAACCAAGATATAATGTTTATTTTACATAATAATAGCGTGTATGCTCTTACAACAGGCCAATTCTCTCCTTCAGCAGAAAAAGGTTGGAAGGGCCCCTCTACTCCCAGAGGTAGCTACGAAGAACCATTTAACCCCATATCGTTGATGATTGAAGCAGGTGCTACTTTTGTTGCAAGAGGTTTTTCTGGAGATATTAAACATCTCACTGATCTTATAGTACAAGGAGTAGAACATGAAGGTTTCACTTTCATAGAAGTCTTGCAACCAGCTGTTCCCTACCATACTTGGGCTGAATACAGAGAACAAATTGAATATCTCAAAAAAGAACCAGATACACAGTTCGAAGCTATTAAAGCTGCTAAAGAGAAACATAAGTTTACAATAGGAGTATTTTATAGAACGACAAGACCACTTTATCATAAAGAGTTATATGGAGATCACAACCCTATTACTAAAAGGCTGTCGAGAGATGAAAGATTATATAAAATTCGCAAAATACTTGAATCTAAATAAAGAAATTTATGGATTTTGAAAATATTGAGTATTCAGTTTAATTTATCGTTATTTTTTTCAATTTCTTTAAGGATTTTTGAATAAAGAGCAGAGGATATCCTCAAAGTAGTATTTTCTACGAGATTATGAAGAAAATTTTTACACTTTTCTACATTAATAAATTTTAAGCGCGTTGCTTTGATAAGGGCACCTATAGGACCAGTGACTTTTAAGCCTAATGTCCTAGCAATCTCCCATGCTGCTAAATCATCAATATTAATAACACTTTCACCAGTATTATCTTGAAATTTCTTTGCAAAGGCTAATACAGATGCTTCTCCAGCACTAATATGTAATTCAATGATATTAACAATAAAATTCGATATGCTTTCAATAAAGTGGAAGACATAAGCGCATCTGCAGAAGGACAAACTGCTTCTATGGAAAAGATTACCTCTACGGCGCATAAATTGAGGGTAAAAGCAGAGGAATTAATGAGATTATTAAATGCAAAAGAAACCTCTGTTGTAAAAAAGAAAATGTTCAAATCTAAGAAAATAAAATTGAAAAAAAAAAGAGATATAAATGAAAATGATGATAATTAATACTTTCTTAGAAGAGCTTCCCGAAAGTTTCAAATTACTTTTTTTTCCTTAATTTCCCCTTATATTTAGGAGTAAAAGGAAATTCTTGTAAATTTTCGTATCAGTTTTTAGGCGTTCTTAACTTTTTAAGCATATACTTCACTAATGTATTAAATTACCATTCGATAATTTTATTTATTGCCACTCTTATTTTTCTGCTCTTCTAAACAGAATTCACATTCCTCAACACCAGCTTTATCACAGACTTTACACATATGCTTGTATCCTATATCCTTACCTGCTCTCCTTTTTGGTGAAAAAATTATAGAAATTACAAAAATAACACTTATAGTTATGGTGATTGTAGAACCAGATGGTAAGTTAAGGATATAAGATAGATACAGCCCTACAAAGGATGAAACCGCTCCGAATAGTATTGAAAGTAATAAGATCCGATTTATCTTATAGCTCCATTGGTATGCAGCAGCAGCAGGAGTTGTAATCATTGCAAAGACCAAGATTGCCCCTATTGCCTTTAAGGAGACTACAATAGCTAATGAAATTAATATAAGAAATATGTAAGAAATAAACCTTACAGGTAACCCTGTTGCACTGGCCATTTCATCATCGAAAGTTATAAAAAATAGTTCCTTTTTCATGAAAAAAATGATCATAATGATTATGATACTAATAGAGATTAATAACAGTAAATCTTCAGTTGTGACTATCAAAACATTTCCAAATAGAATAGCAGTAACAGCAGCATTATATGTTTTAATCAAACTTATAAATAATACTGCTAGAGCCATTGTTAGAGAAAAAATAATCCCTACAGCAACATTATTATCCTCTATATAACCCTTCTCATTTATGAAACCAATTGTCATTGCTGCCCCAGTACTAAAAAGGAAGATTGTAACAAACGGATTTATTCCCAAGAGTATTCCCAAAGCTCCTCCTGCAAATGAAGAATGTGCAATTCCTGCTCCCATAAAAACTAAACCTCGTAGTATTATAAAAACACCCACAAGACCGCAAATAATTCCTACTATTATTGATGTGATCAACGCACGTTGGAGGAATGTATACTTTAATAAAACTTCGAAAAAATTTTCAAATAACATGATAAATCTATACTTTTCTAATAATATTTTGAATAAAATTATGGAAAACTCCTTTAAATTTCTTTTTATAGATTTACTATCTAAAAGTTTAAATTAAATTATATACGAATGATCGTAGATACGAACCATCATAAAATTAAGAATAATTTTGATTATGAAAAATATGAAAAACATGAAAAGAAGTAAAAGAGTAGCATTTGTTATCTTTTTCATCTTTTTATTAGTAGTAAGTATTAGATTAAATACATATCAAATAAATAAGCAAGCTGCCCATCCATTAAATTCTTTTAAAGAAGCAAATACTTCACTGAAAATTGTGGCAACAATTACGATAATAGAAGATGCAGTTGAACATATTATTGGACAAGATGTCCCTGTCATTGTTCCTGGATCAGCAGATCCCCATTCGTACGAGCCAACATCTAATGAAATTTTGGCTCTGGAAAATGCTGATATCATCTTTCGCATGGGACTTGAGGATCTTGAACCTTGGTGGCGAACTGAATGGGAGGACGCGTATGTTGTTAAATTAATTGATTCAAATATGCTTAGAGTAGACCCTTTACTTGGGTTTGTTAATCCCCATGTTTGGATGGATCCGAATAATATGAAAAATTTTGCACAAAATATTAATCAGACTCTATGGATTAAAGACCCCTTACTCTCAAATAAGTGGATTTTTTCAAATAACACTTTGAATTATTTAACTATCCTTGATAACTTATTAATTACAATTCAGAATGCCAAAATCACTTTTAATGGAATGAAAGTTGTTGTTAATCATCCCGCTTATTTCTATTTGTTCCAAGAAAATCTTTTAAATTTAACCCGATTAGGAACCATTGAAAAAGGGGAAGATCAAGAACCTTCTGCTATCGAGATCACAGATATTATAAAAATAATGAGGGAAGAAGGATGTCATCTTATTGTTACAGATCCCCAACATAGAACTGAGAATGTTTATGAAATAGCTAGAGAAACGCAATCCAAAATTGCCTTACTCACTCCCCTTTTGAATGTAGAAGTCAATTGGAATAAAGAACAGGTATTAATCTCAAATTATACCCAGATGATCGAGTATGATATATGGGCATTAAGCAATCCAATCAATCCACCAAATTTAATAGATATAATAGGAATTATCGTTACTTTTGGGTTAATAATAATTGCACTCTTAATTTTATTTTTTTACATAAGGAGGAGAAAATAAGTTTAAATCAGCTTTTAAATAAATAAAGGAGGCTATTAAATGGAACCAGTTATAAGTTTTGAAAATGTTTTTGTTAAATATCAGAATATAATTGCTTTAAGGAACATTAACATCAATATTTATCAAGGAGATTATATTGGCATTTTTGGTCCAAATGGTTCGGGAAAAACTACTTTTCTGAAGACTATAATAGGACTTGTTAAACCAGACAACGGGAAGATTACAGTATTAGGCTCTGAAGACATCAAAAAAGTACGGACAAATGTTGGATATGTTCCTCAAAATATTTCGGTTAAAAAAACCTTTCCAGCAACAGTATTAGAAGTAGTGGAAATGGGATTATTTGGCAAAATTGGATTTATGAAGCCCTTAAAACCCGAAGATAAAAAGCAAGCAGAAGAAGCACTTCACATGGTTCACCTTGAAACGTATAAGAATCGTCCCATTGGACATTTATCTGGAGGAGAACTTCAGAAAGTAATGGTCGCCAGGGCAATCGCCTCAAAACCCAATATTTTACTCCTTGATGAACCCACTAGTGCTTTAGATTTTATGATGGTAAAAGACTTGATGAAATTATTGGTCGAACTAAATAATAAACTCAATATCACTATTATTGCAATTAATCATCATCTTGATTTGTTGCAACCATATTGTACTAGGTTATTACTTATGGATGGAACTATAATATATGATGGAAAGCCAGATAACAATGAAATAGATGATATAATTAAACAAATTTTTAGTTTTTAAATTAAGTGTAGATTAAGGTTATGAATTGATGATAGATTTAGACTATAAAGTATTAAAATTTTTGTATAACATCAAAAAGCCCATCAAGATAAGTCAAATGGCTCGCAAGCTTGAAATAAAACATAGCACACTCGGTAGTTGTGTAAAAAGGCTAAAAGCGAATGGATATGTTAATTATGAACCTTTTTACGAAGTAATTTTAACCAATAAAGGTATAGATGTTGCAAGAGAATTATTAAGACACGAATGCTTGCTTGAATTACTTTTCTTTAACGAATTAGGAATGACAGCGGAAGAAGCTCATGCTGAAAGCGCAAAATTTAATCTTTTAATATCGTGTAATACGATAAATAAGATATGCGAAAAGTATGGGCATCCAAAAAAATGCCCTTGCGGAGACGAAATAATTAATTCGAAAAATTGCTCTTGCGAGCTTGAGTTCAAAACCTAACATTATAACTAAAATAAATACCCTATCTAAATCTCAACCAATTGGAAAAAATTATAGAACTTTTAGTTTCCATGTTTATTCATTTAATTAAAAATTACATTGATGATTTTATCAAATTTATCAATAATAATAAAAATAAGAATGATTGAAAAATAGAAAAAGTAAAGTTGTAGAAAATGGAAAAACAAAAAACCATTGAGACTGAAAATTTAAAAAAGTACATTAAAAAGTTAGGAATTGATGTTCATGGTATTGCTGATATGCAACTTTTAACGGAAATGGAAACCAGTCTTCCCACAGATGTAAAAAGCTTCGTAAATATGTTTCTTTATGCTATTTTATTAGGGGCTCAATGTGGAAAGTTAGGGAAAAAAAGCTTCTGGAAACGACACCTCATTAATTTTAGAAGATACTACCTTTTCTATAATGAATTATTTAGAAGGTAAGGGGTATAGGCAACTTATTATTCATAAGGAAGATGAGTTTGATCCTATTAAACGATTATAATTTATATCTCTTAAAATCTTTAGCAAAAACAGCTGGTCTTGGCTGCAAGGTAGGTTAATATTAATTATTTCTCCGAAATACGGTTCTCTACATCGCTTAATAGCAATTTTAACAGACATGCCACTTTAAGTAAATCAAACAATTAAAAGTGAATGTGGTAATTGCCGAAAATATATAACGTGTGTCCTAAGCAAGCACTTACTTTTGTTGCCTTTAACGATCATCCCACATGTAGGGAGGATGTTTTAGATATTAAGATTTGTTTAGGAGATAATGGATGTCTGTCATGTATTTTATCCTGTCATTGGTTAAAAAAGTCGTAATATTTCAAAGCTGCCAATTAAAAATATAAATTTATAACTGGAGTATTTTATAGAACTTCGAAAATAGTTTATTATGAAGAGTTATATGGAGATCATAACCCAGTATTAAAAAAGATATCTAGATTGAAGAGGTTAGAAATAATTATAGACATTCTTAAGATTAAATGAACAAATAAAGTCATATTAATTAGTTTTTTATCATGTGACTTAACTTCCGTCCCTCTTTATATATTAGAATAATTAAAAATCTAATCAAACAAAAATAAAAAAAAGTAGGGTTATTTTTAATGGAATTGGATTTTAATATTAAGGTAATTTCTAAAAGTGCAACTCATTTCGAGGTTTAAAATAAAATCAAGAATTATGAAAATTTCTCAAAAAATTTATATACTAAATCTTGTACTTTTGTTTTAGATTTTAAATTTAAATTGGTATAAAAATCCTTCCAGAAAAATGTTTGAAGAAAAGAGAGAACTGAACGAGAAGGATAAGGAGGAGAGCTTTATTACAAAGGTATCAGATGGTCTGGAATTCCCAATTATTGGTATTGGCGCATCTGCGGGAGGTTTAGAAGCATTTGAGCAATTTTTTACAAATATGCCTTCAGATACTGGAATGGCTTTTGTTTTAGTAACTCATTTAGATCCTACTCATAAAAGTATTTTGAGTGATTTAATAAAGAGATATACTCAAATGACAGTTGTTCAAGCAGAAGACAAAGAGTATATTAAGCCTAATTGGGCATATATAATACCTCCTAATCAAAATATAACTATAAAAGAAGGTAAACTCCATCTCACTGAACGTTCAGAATTTAGGGGTAGGAGATTGCCGATAGATGAGTTTTTCCGCTCTTTGGCTGAAGAAAAGCAAGAAAAAAGTATAGGTATTGTGCTATCTGGAACTGGAACAGATGCAACCCTTGGGTTAAGGGAAATAAAGGGTGTTGGGGGGATGGTAATGGTTCAAGACCCCAAAACAGCTAAATACGATGGAATGCCAAGAAGTGCAATAGACAATGTTATAGTTGATTTTATTTTATCTCCAAATGATATGCCTGAATATCTAATAAAATATGTCAAACATTTACCCTCGGATATCGAACAATTAGAAGCACCTATAAAAATTAAAGATACAATAGAAGAAATATTTACTCTCTTGCACAACAAAGTTGGACATGATTTTTCTGCTTATAAATTAAACACGCTTTTTCGACGAATTGAAAGACGTATGACTGTATGTCATATTACTCAATATAAAGATTATATACAATATTTAAAGGATTATCCAGAGGAAATAGATAACCTTTTTCGAGAACTTTTAATTGGAGTTACTAATTTTTTCCGAGACAAAGAAGCATTTAAATCTTTCAACGAACAAGCTATCCCAAAGCTTTTTGAAAATAAAAATCTTAAAGATGCTGTTCGTATTTGGATCCTTGGCTGTTCAACTGGAGAAGAGGCTTATTCAATCGCAATGCTATTAAAAGAAAAAATGGATTTGCTAAAGAAAGAAATTAAAATCCAGATATTTGCTACTGATATTGATATTAGGGCTATAGATAAAGCACGACAAGGAATTTTTCCTGATAATATTGTCGTTGATGTTCCTCCTAATTTAATCACTAAATATTTTTCGATGGAAAATGGCTTTTATCAAATTAAGAAAAATATTCGAGATATGATTGTATTTGCTGTACAGAATGCTATCACTGATCCTCCATTTTCGAATGTTAATTTAATTTGTTGTAGAAATCTTTTAATTTATTTAACAGCTGAAATTCAAAAAAAGTTATTATTACTTTTTCATTATTCATTAAACCACAATGGTTATCTCTTTTTAGGGAATTCAGAATCATTAAATGGTTTTGCCAAATATTTCAATGTAATTGATAAAAAATGGAAAATCTTTCAAAAAAAGGAAGTAAATTTAATAGATAGAGAATTTCCAAGACCTTTCCCTCCCTTGGTTGATTACAATTATAAACGAAAACCTCTTGAGAAAATAAAGATACCCGAAAAAATTAATTATCGTGATTTAATAGAACAATTATTAATTGAGAAGTATGCCCCTACGAGTGTTATTATTAACGAAAATTTTAATGTTTTATATATATATGGACATACTTACAAATTTTTAGAATTACCTTCTGGGGAAATAAACCTAAATATCTTAAATATGGCTCGGGAAAGTTATAAAATAAAATTAATAACGGGATTAAGAAAATTAGCCTTAACTAAAAAAGAAATACGTTTCGATAATTTAAAAATTGACGAGAATGGAAAGAACTTATTATTTAATATGATTCTTAGCCCAATAGTAAAACCTAAAACTATGGAAGATTTAATTTTAATTCAATTTGAAGAAATTTACCCTAAAAAAGATGAAAAAGAAAAGATCATAACAGAAAAAACTGAAGATATTAGTGAACTGCGTATCAAACAACTTGAAATGGAATTAAGTTCAACTAAACAGTATTTACAAACTACTATTGAAGAATTAGAAACTTCAAATGAAGAACTGAAATCTACAAATGAGGAATTACAATCTTCAAATGAAGAACTTCAAAGTACAAACGAAGAATTACAAACATCCAAAGAAGAATTACAATCTATAAATGAGGAATTAGTTACTGTAAATACAGAATTAGATGCAAAAATTGTTGAAGTTACTAAAACCAATAATGATATGAACAATTTATTGAGTACAATTAACGTTGGAACTTTATTCTTAGATGATAATCTGAATATAAATCGTTTTACTCCTCCGACTTCGAATATTTTTAATTTAATTCAAACTGATATTGGACGACCAATAAGTGATATATCGTCTAATTTAGAATATAAGGATATTGTGGAGAATGCAAAAAAAGTACTTAAAACCTTAATTCCATTTGAAATAGATGTAAAGAATATCAATAACACTTGGTATACAATGCGAATAGTTCCTTATCGAACAGCTGATAATAAAATTGAGGGTATTGTAATTTCATTTATAGATATTACCAATCGAAAACTTATGGAAGAAAAATTACGATTGAATAGTAATATTTTAACACATTTGTCTGAGGGTGTAGCTCTTATAAGAGTTGATGATGGGAAAGTAGTGTATACAAATCCCACATTTGAGGAGATGTTTGGCTATAAACCTGGTGAAATTATTGGAGAATACGGGTCTATTATAACTGCGCCAACCGATAAGAGTCCTGATGAAATAAATGAAGAAATTATGGGAATCTTGTTAAAATTAGGAGAATGGCATGGGGAACTTATGAACATAAGGAAGAATGGGACAACATTTTGGTGTTATGTTAATATTTCACTATTCAATGACCCTGAATATGGAAAGGTCATTGTTTCAATTCATTCTGACATTACGGAGAAAAAGGAAAAAGATAATGAAATTCAAAATTTAGCAAAATTCCCTTCTGAAGACCCAAATCCCGTTTTAAGAGTAAATAATGAGCGTGTAATCTATACCAATAAAACTGGTGAGACTTTATTTAATATTGATGAGAAAAGATTAGTCCCAAAAGTATTGGAAGAATCTATCAGTCAAGTTCTTATAAATAACGAAATTCAGGAGTTAGAACTTTTGTTAAATAGAAGAACATATACTCTAGCAATTACTCCAGTCGAAAACATGAATTATGTTAATATTTATGGAATGGATATAACAGAATGTAAAAAAGCAGAGGAGAAATTATCACATTTAATCTCAATGGTTTCGCATGAATTAAGGACACCAATCGCGGTTTTATTAATGTCAATAGAGTATATTAATCAAAATAAAAATAATCTTACTGAGGAATCAGAAAATGAGCTGATGGATGGTATCTCAAGAAACATTCGATTATTAGATAAGTTAGTAGAAGACATCTTAGTAATTTCTAGGATTGATGAAAAAAAGTTAAAATTAGATATGAAAGAATTTAGTCCCTTAGATATTATTAATGATATTCTATATCTCATGGAGCCTATAAGGACGCAAAAGAAAATAGATTTTATTGTTAATGTGGATAAAGACATTCGATTAAATGGTGATCCGAATAGAATCGATCAAGCTTTTCGAGTAATTATTGATAACGCAATAAAATATTCAAAGGAAAATTCGAAAGTGGAAATTCGGGTAATAAAAAATTATCGAGGTAAATATAATTTAGATGATACTCCAGGAGTCCTCTTTCAATTCAAAGATTCTGGGCGTGGTATACCCAAAGAAGATCAACCTAATATCTTTGAACGTTTCTTCCGCTCAAGTAATGTGAATGATGTATCTGGGACGGGATTAGGGTTAGCCATCGCTAAAGATTTAATTGAGGCTCATAAGGGAAAAATTTTTATGGAGAGCAAATTAGAGAAAGGGACAACATTTCATCTCTTTTACCCTCAAATTGAATGATTTAGGAAAAATGATAAACCGTAATAGGATTATTACTTTTTATCACTCCTCAAAATTATACTAAATTACCAAAATCAAAGAATTGGATTAAAGTTAATTAAAGATTTATTAATAAAAGCAGGAGAATATTATAAATTAGTTTGTTCACAAGTACTAAAAGTTAATGAAAAAGCTATAAAATTATACAAACATCTTGTCTTTTTAATTAAAGAAGAAACTAAGATACATTTTAAAATGATTAATAGATATATTTGAGATTAATCCTACCTATTGCTCTAAATGGTATAGCACCATTAAATTTATCATAATTATATAATCTTCTTCCATCTACTAAATTGGGTGTTTTCATCAATCGCCTAAAATCGTCTGGGGTTAGGGTTTTAAACTCATCCCATTCAGTAATCAATAGTGCACATTCAGAACCTTTTAAAGCGTCTTCTATAGAGTCAATGTATTTAACCTTATCCCCCATTTCCTCTTCTGCCGTCTTAAGAGCTTTAGGATCATATCCAATTATATCAGTCACTCCCCTTTTTCTTAATTCATTAACAACTCTGATACTTGCAGCTTCTCGCATGTCGTCTGTACCCGGTTTAAAAGCAAGACCTAGCAAAGTAACTTTTTTACCAGCTAATTTTCCAACTAATTCTTCTGCAATATCTACTATATGAATAGCTTGATCATCATTTATTTCTAAAACTGCCTTTAATAATCTTGAAGTATATCCTTTAGATTTCGACCATACTTTTATTGCATTCACATCTTTATGAAAGCAAGAGCCTCCAAAGCCTGCACCTGCTCGTAAAAATCTCGGATTTATTCTATAATCAAACCCTACACCTTTCATAACTTGCAATACATCTACATTTGGTACTAATTCTGCAAAATTAGCGAATTCATTAGCATAGCTTATTTTTGTAGATAATAAGCAATTATTCCCATATTTAACTAATTCAGCACTTTCCAAATTCATTCGTAAAATAGGACATGTTTTTAAGTGATCTCCATAAAAATATTCATAAAATTCTTGGAGCATTGCACCGCTTTTTTCATCGAATTCACCAATAACAATCCTATCAGGATGTAGGGTATCTGAAACAGACGATCCTTCAGCCAAAAACTCGGGTTGCATACATAATCCGAAATCTTTTCCCGGTATTTTTCCTGAAACTTCGGTTATTAGCTTTCCTACAAGATTTCTAGTAGTACCGGGAACTACAGTCGATCTCACAACCACTAGGTGGTAGGAATCTTTTTGTTTAAGAGCCTCACCAATTTCCCGAGCAGTACTCTCGATATAACCTAAATTAATGCTTCTATCTTCTCGCATTGGCGTGCCTTGAGTAATCATGGATATATCCGTTTCAAGAACAGATTTCACTGGATCAAGGAGACATTGTAATAACTCAGGCTTCGTGGCCTTTATATTGTCCATCATTTCTTGTAAATTTGCTTCATAGAAGGGAGCTTTTCCCTCGTTAATCATATTAGCTTTTTTCTCGTTATGCGTAGATGCTAAAACTTTGATATCCTTATTAGCAAAACAAGCAGCACTGCATAATCCAATGAATCCCGTACCTAAAATGCTCACGGAATATTTATATACCATTATTAAATTCACTTTTCGTTAATTCTAATGATAATGCAAAATAAAGAATTCCAATTAAAACTTTTTTAAATAATTTCTCAAAATAAATTGATAAAACAGACTACAAAAAAAAGGTTTCAATATTTAATAAATTACAAAATTCAATATTCTTGATTTATTTTATTATAAAGAATTTTTAAAAAAATTATCCTTCAAATTTTTTCCCATCAGTGTAATTTCTTGGATCTGAAGCATTATTTGGATCAAATTCGTATTTGATTGCTTTCATCCACGTGTGGTAATTACATGTAATCGGTCCAAATAGATCGCATTGATGTACGCTTCCTTCCATATCCCCTATGCCCAAACCAATTCCGAGAGGATTTATCTTATTTGCCTCTATTACCGAATTAAGGTAATGAGTCGCAGCTTTACGAGAAGTTTCGTCTGTAATATCATACATAAATAACTCTTCTAAATGAGAAAACGTTCCCCCTTCATAAGGATTCCCCCAAACATTATCTGCTCCATCATCAACTAATCCCCCAAAATCAATCGCTTTTTGTTTTAATCTCTCTCCGATTTTAGCGCCTTCAACGCACCAATCCCAGCTTCCCAGAGCGCCTAAAGATGTATGAAAACCTCCGCCTGCTCTAAATACTCCTCTCGTTGTATTGCATTGCCTTACTATTGCCATAAAAGCTAATGCTTTCATCGGCTTAAGCTGTGTAATGGGATTATATTCGCCATTTGTTTTTTCGACTATATGATTCAACACTTTTTGCCGGTATTCGAATTCTTTTTCATTATCAGCCACAATAATTATCATCAATTCGTGGCCTCCTCTATGGGCTAAATCTTGAAAAATCTTTTCCGTATACATTGTAGTATTATTGGGAGCAGCAGCCAAGGCTAGATCGAAACCTTGTATTCTACAGAGACCCCAACATATTTCTGAATAGGCTAATAAGTATCCTGCATCCTTGAAATCTTCCCAATCGTCCCAAATAATGTGAAAAGCCTCGCAATTATCTGGCATCTTATTTTTAACTAAACTGTAATTTGGAGAGCGACCTTGAATTTTCAGTACCTTTGGTCCTGGCCAATCGTAAAGTTTTATGGCCGCCTTTGTAAAAATACCCATACCTCCAAATGCTCCAAAATAACCTCTATATACTCCGCGTATGCTTGGTCCTGGACCGTCAGCAAAAAACCATTCAGAAGCGTCAATTTCTTTATTATGATCCTCAGCGCCCTCAAACGAACCCCAAGAACCTATCCTGCACACAATGCCTTCGGGCATGACCCATTCTGCTCCGACAATATTTCTATTAGAAAATCCTGTTGAAATTCCGGTCCAACCTTGCCCACACATACTTGTGACCGTAACTAATTGGGATCCATTCGCACCACATCCAGCAATGTGACAGTTTAAACCTAATTTAAAAAGTTCCGTTTGAAGCTGACCGCTAATTACGTAAGGTTCAACCACTGCAATCATATTTTTTGTATCTACATCTAAAATTTTATTCATTCTTCGACAGTCTAATATTATCACCTTGTTCTCCTGTCCGGCACAATTATGAGCTCCCCAACCAGTACTTTGTGCTTTAAATTGCAACCCATTTTCGTTGCAGTATTTTACAATTTTCACGATTTCGTCTGTAGTAGAAGGTAAAACAACGCATATCGGACGATTCGTAAATTTAGATTTTCCCTCAGTCGCAAGATCTGCAAGATATTGATATGCATAGTTGTCTAATAAGTAGTCATCAGAATTAGCAAATTTATTACCTACAATACTTTGCATTGCGATTAAAACTTCATTTCTATCTATTCTACTCATTTTTTCATCAACTCCAATACTAATTGATTGATATCTCTATATTGAAGATCTTTCCCCATGTCTGAGATTGCATCTTCAAAATTAGTTTTACAAAATGGACAGGCACTAACTATAAATTTCTCAGTATCTCTTTCTTTTGAAGCTTTTTTTAGAACAAATTCCGCCTCTTCAAGACGATTTTTTGCCGTAAGTATTGCCATTTCTGGATATGCCGCTTTCACACCGCCTCCTGAGCCGCAACAGTAAGTATACTCATTAATTCGAAACATTTCAACGAACTCTATTGCTTTTTTCATTCTTTTAAATATCTCTCTTGGAACATCATAAACACCTTTAGCTCCTCGTCTATAAATTTTCGGCGGATCATATATAGTAATTTGATTGTACACTTTCTTTTTAGTTCCCTTCCATTCAGAAACATATGGTTCGGCACCTCTTCCTAAATGACATGGATCATGATAGGTTATTATCGGTTTTTTCTCCGTTTCATCAAATAGGATCTTCTTTTTCCGAATAGCTTCTTCAATTATTTCAACCATATGACGGAATTTGATTTTTTTCCACAACTTAATGTGGTCTTCATCTAATTGATGGGGATATTCTGCTACAAACATGGCATAACATCCAGGACACGCAGTTATTACTTCTTCGACTCCTAATCTATTGAACAACTCGATATTAGATTGCATGTATTTTTTAGAAGTTTCTACTTGACCAGATCTATAAATTGGAGAACCGCAGCAAATTTCGTCTTTAGAGACCTGGAACTCATAATCAATAGCATTTAGTATTTCCACACTAGCTTGGGCCATATCTTGCTGCCGATATGAAGCGGTACATCCCGTAAAAAATAATGTTTTTGAATTTGGATTTGATTTGGCGCCCGTCTTGCCGATCCAATCTTGTCGATTCTCATGGGGTTCGCCGTAAGGATTATTGTATTTCTCAGCAGCATCTGCGTATTTTCTATGAGAAGGATGAGGACCAATCCTCTCAACTATATATCTTCTTACATCGAAAATGGTATCAAGAACTTCTAGGTCCGTAGAGTATTTGCAGGATGTATCACATGCCCCACATAGAGTGCATTGTAATACAGCATCCCTCATAGCCTCCGTAACTGCTATTCTATCATAATAAAGAGATGCTCCTACTACAATTTTTCCACCGCCAGACCAAGGGTGAAAATAGCCATAATCCATAGAGCAGCATACCGAGGAAAATTCGGCGGATTTTATTTGAGCCAATGGAGGCCATTTGCATAAACTACAGCGAGCACACCTCCAATATTCATCAGTATGTTTATCTAGTAATTTTTTACTTTCTTCCATTTTTATCACCTTTAGATTAAAAAATTAATTGCCCTTTATTGAGAATCATGTCAGGATCAAAAATTCTTTTCAATTTTCTCAGCCCCTCTTGAAAAACTTGATTTTTATCTGTAAAAGCTAAGTCATTTATAAGTTCATATGAACGGGAGAAAAATCCCCCATGTAAATCCGCAAATTGACCTATTTCCTTAGCTATTGCTCTAACTTTTTCAAGTGAATATTCAATTTTATTAGAATCAGGTCTATCTGATATAATTGAAAATTCTAAATTTACAGCTCTTGCTTGAATCAAGGGTTGCATATAGATATTCACCCGGTCCATTGGAAAACTACGCTTGTTAAGAATGTTTTCGACTGCATTAAGATGAGTTTGCACTCGATCTAGGGTTGTATTATAAAATATATCTATTGCTATGGATGTTTCGGAAAACTTAGGATGTGGATCAATTGTATTGCCATCAAGAAGAGGTTCGATCTCATTTTGGGTTATCCCTGAGATATTATCACTTGCTTCAAAGCCAAGTTCACTAAGAATTTCGTTGCAACATTCCATCTGGTAAGAGATTTTATCATCAGGGAATAATTCATAGCCGTTTATAGCAAATATCAAAATGTATTTCTTAATATTTCCATTTATAGATGGAAAAATAGCTTTCATTAAGTTATCATTAATGATAAAAATTTCATCAATCCATCGTTTTCTTACTGCGGAGTATATAAATTCGGTGAGTGGTTTAATTGAATCTGAATTGATAAATCTGATTTTTCTTTTAGCAGGGATAAAATCACATTGCATAGAAATCCACGATACAATACCATAAGTACCTTTAGAAGCTTGTATTATTCTAAAAATATCTGTTTGACCAGGGCCTAGGGGACTAGTTAGAGCAGCCCCAAATTTTCTATTTGTTTCGATATCCAATGGACCTGCCGCTTCTCCCGTTCTGAATATTTCTCCATTACCAAATACAACCTCCATACATAACAATGGATCTGAAATATCCCATTGCTTTTTAGCAATTAAATGAGGTTCTCGATCTAAAACGGAAGCGAGAACTGATTTTCCTGGTCTCGGGAGAAAAGGTGCTAATGGCCTAAGACCATGCTCTTTAAGTTTGGGAATTAGTTCCGCCCATGTTACCCCTGGCTCTATAACACAAACTCTATTTCTTTTATTAATAAAAGGAACTTGTTTCATATCATGTAAATCTAAAATTATAGTTTTATCATGACAGACTGTGTCGTTTAGGAATTTAGGGGAAGTCGTGCTGCTTATAATCACTACATTAATATTAATTAAAGTTCTGAAATATTGAATTAGTTTTGATATCTGGTCAGAATTCTCTGGTAAAATACTTATAATTGGAGTATCACTTGTTTTTTCTAATATTGGTTTACAATAAAGTTCTCTAAGTAAATCTGAATCAGTAATTACTTTTTCTTTATTGATAATTTCATATAGTTTTTCAAAATTAATTGACATTTTAACTCATTCTCTTAATTTTCCAATAAGTATTAATTTAATTTATATGATTCATTTATATATGCATCGTCGCATATAAATATGCATTAAAGTATATTTATCATAATTTTGTATTTAAAGATATTGGTTACAAAATTGAGCTCTAACGATTATAATGAAAGAATTATGGATTGCCTTAACCAAAATAATTTTGGAATGACAATAACACAAATTTCAGAAGAGATAAATGGTAATAGAAATACAGTTTCTAAATACCTCAATAGACTAGAATCAAAAGATATTGTGTATAAAAAGGAGATAGGAAAAGCTTGTTTATATTTCATTAAAGACATTGAGTCAAAAGTATTAAATTTTATAAATGAAAACCCATCAGGGGTTACGATAAAAGACATCTCATATGAATTAAAGCTAACAAGAGACTCGGTGAAAAAACATCTTATAACTCTTGAAAAACAAGATAAAATCTTTAGCACAAAATTAGGAGCATATACACTGTTTAAAAGTTCAGAAGCGAAATTTGTGCCAAAAAAATTTATGGTTTCATTCTATAAGGCTCTCCTTAAAGATTTAAAGATAAAATTTCCGAATAAAGAAAGAATATTTAAAGAAATTGGACGTAATATGTTTGGTGATATAAAATTTCCAATAAGTAAACTAATAATAAAAAAATTGGAGGATTTTAAGACATCTCCTCTCAAACAATTACATTTTGAAGTATTCAAAGATGTATTTCCCTCTTATTATATTTTTGAACCAATCCAAATTTCAGATCCAAAAATTGACAGCTCAGGTAAGAAAGGTATTTTTAGATTGAAAAATTCAGAATTTTTAAATAATTCTGATTCTCTCTATCACTTTTATTTAATATCAGGAATGATTGAAACAAAGATGTCAAATGATCTAGGGGTACCAATTAAATGCAATATCGAAAAAATTCACATATCAGACAAAATAGAAGATTCTTATTCAGATATTTCAATAGAGTTTAAAAATTAATTTCTTATTTAGATTTTGACGAGTTATAATCTAAAAATAATCTTATTCATAATTTCTTATAAGTTTTCTTCATAAAAAGGAGCTATTCCCTCATTAATTATGGCTGCTTTTTTCGTATTGTGCGTCGATGCTAAGACTTTTATATCTTTTTGGGCAAAAAAAGCTGCAGAACAGAGGCCAATAAAGCCCGTCCCGAGGATTGATACACTATATTTATACATTTTTATTCTTTTTCTTAGTTTTTAATAATAACAGAAATATTAGATTTAAGTTTAAACCTTTCGATTCTCTTAATTCCGTATATTTTGAAAAAATTCAAAGAAAAATTTATTACTATAAGAAAATAGATAAATCTATAAAATTTTAAAAGAGAATTTTAAAAAATGAATGAATTGAGAAACAAACTTAAAATTACAAATAAGGCGCTAGAAGCAATAAATAAATTTCTTACTGATGATAATAATGTTATAATAAATGAATTATTTAAGGTAATTGATAAATACGGTGGAGTGAATGAAATAAATAAAAAAGCTAGAGATGCAAGAAATTTTAATAATTTACTAGAAAGACTTAGAACTAAAAAACCAGAATTTGCAGCAGATATCGAATGGTTAATCGAACAAAGAGATAATAATGCTTTTATAAGTATATCAGATTATAGGAAAAAGATCCTTGGCGACAAATTATCAGAAATGGAATTTGATAAAGATTATGCAGTAACCTTGGAACTTTCTGCTTGTCAATATTTTCCTTTCTTTATTGATATAGCTAAAGCTGCGATTAATGATAAAAATTTAATGCCAGGAAGAATAATTCGTGTAAGAAAAATGAAAGAACAAGAAGAAGATGGTGATCTATTAGCAATGGCCGCTGCTATGCAAGTCATTGGAGCAACCTATGTTGAGACACTTGATACAAAAGGTACTGCTCCTGGTCCTGATGGTATGCCTGTAAATGTCCATTTAGGAGGTCCTGAAACTATTACAGGATATTTTGGAGGAGTTGGGCAACCAAATGATTTTGCTTTAAAGTGGATTGATGAATATCTTTATTATTATACTAACTATGGGATTAAGCAAGTTCTAAATGTTAATCCTGGAACTGTTCTTTTGGGGTATTTCATGCATAAACTAGGAATTGATAACGAATTCAAAATTTCAGTATATATGGGCAATGATAATCCTTATGCGTGTCTTTGGACTTTATTAACTGCTAAATTGTTTGCTCGTGAAGATGGAACAAGTCCTTTAATTGGGTTTAATCTTGCTAATTCAATTAATAATGAAACTCTTGAACTCTCCGCATATATTAGAAAAGATTTTGGATTTGAGGATGTTGTGAGATTCGAACATCATGTAATTGAAACTCAAAAAAGTATAGTAAGGCAACCGTATGATAAAAGAGATGAATTAGTGGAAGTTGCTAAGAAAGTGAAAAATATTAGTGCTAAACATGAAGGTGGTGATGTGGAATTAGATAAGAATAGAGAGCATCCTTCAGATATATTGGATTATTTCAGAGATAAGCAGGAAATAATAGATTCAGGTCATTGGGAATTTATGCGAAGAAATCATCTTGATAGATATATTGCAATAAATACCACCGCCAGGATACTGACTGAAAATGGTATTGATATTATTGCAGCTCAAAATTTACATAAATAAGAATTAATAAGGATGAGTGTAAGAAAAAATGGGTAAATTCGATTTTCGGCCTTCTGGAGTTATGCCCGCAATGGTAACTCCATTTAATAAGGATGAATCAATAAATGAAGAGAACTTAAGAAATTTAGTGAATCATCTTATAGATCAAGGAGTAACTGGATTAGTTCCAGTAGGAACCACTGGAGAATTTGTTAACATGACCTTCGATGAACGATTAAAGGTGATTGAAATTGTTGTTGATGAAGTAAATGGTAGGGTTCCTGTAATAGCAGGGACAGGAGAAACAGGAACTAAATTGGTAATTGATGCTACAAATAGTGCAACTGACATCGGTGCTGATGCTGTATTAATAGTTACACCATATTTTTTAAAACCAAAAGCGAAAGGATTATATGATCATTATTTTACAATTGCAGAAAAAACAGATATTCCTATAGTACTGTATAATATACCTGTTTGTACAGGAGTAGAATTACCTTGGACGGTGGTGGAGGATCTCGTGGATATTGAAAATATTGTCGGAATTAAAGATTCGAGTGGAGATTATAAATATTTTTCAGCATTACTAGAAAAGGTAAGTGATAAAATTTCAGTTCTTATCGGATGGGATGAAAATGTGTTGGGAGCTTTAGCTGGGGGTGCTGCTGGATGTATTCTAGGTTCAGCAAATGTTTTTCCTAAAATTTGGCTTGAAATATATGAACATGTGAAGAATAATCGATTACAAGAAGCTCAAGCACTTCAGAAAAAAATTCAAAAGTTAGCTAGACTTTTGATAAATTCTGGAGCTTTAGGTGCAAAATCTTGTCTAAATATGATGAAAATACCAGTAGGTAAAACCCGTCAACCCATTATTGTAGGTGATACACTTTCATATGAAATAAAGGATGAATTACGAGTCGAGCTTGAAAAGTTGGGACTAATTGAAAAAACAGAAATACAGTTTCAATTGGGAGATAAGCCACTCACAAGTCGTTTTTATGCAATTGGAATAACACCTCAGAAAATTACTGATTTTGAATTGAAAGTCGGAGAATCTCTTGTAGGTGACCGAGCAGAACTTGCCCATATTGATCTTCTAATCGGTAAAAAGAACGGACCTGTTGGAAATGCTTATGCTCAAGCTTTAACTAATCCAGAAGAGGGACGTGAAGGGCTTCAAGTTATACTTGAGCCTAATATGCAAGTAAAGCCAGCCACAATAATGATCCCTACTATCAAACCAATATCTCTTCGCCATGCTAGTTTAACTTATGGCCCCGCTCAAGCCGCTATCGCCAAGGCAGTGATGCAATCCGTTGAAGATGGAATCCTTCCGAAAAAATTAGCAGAAGATATCGTACTAATTGTAAATGTTTTTGTTCATCCTAGTGCTAGTGCAAGAAAAAGAATATTTATCAATAATTATAAAGCAACACGTAATTCAATAAGAAAAGCAATGGAAGGATTACCAACAGTAGATGATGCTATTGAGAATGTTGAAAGCGCACGGCATCCCTTTCGGAACGATCCTTAATAGAAATTAATTAATAGACAATAAAAAGAGTATTAATGATAAAATTCCCGAATAAATGTATAAAATGTAAAAAAGAAGATCTTCACTTAAATGATTTTATTTATACAAGAATTTTTTTTGTTCGGAAATTTAAACCAATATATTTTAAAATTCCTGTCTGCGATAATTGTAAAAAGGAATTAGCCAAATACGAAAGAATCTTGAGGTATTTAAAATTAAAAAATAGTTTTTTTTGTATGTTTTGTATTTCAATCTTTTTTATATATATATGGATTAATTATGATTCTAACATAAGTCCAGCACTAATTATTTTTGCAATTCTTATATCAATTGTTTCTGGATCGTTAACATTAATGCTTTTAATATTACATTTAATATTTTATTTGAAAAAATATGATAGAATCAGTAATTATATTGAAGTCAATACGGATGGATCAGTTTTAATTAAAGATCCAGAATATAGAAAAGAGTTTGAAGAATTATCATTACTTAATGAAGATGATAAGGAAGATGAATTATATAATTGCCCCAATTGCAATACACTAATTCTAATAGATATGGAATTTTGTCCAGTCTGTGGGAAAGATTTGACGAAAATTCCTAAAATTTAATCCTCTATTAATTTTTTATAATGTACTAATCACATTGCTTTCATATGGTTTTTTAAGATTCTTTATGCAAACTTAATAGTATATAATCTAAATATTCATAATCTGAGGTAGATATTTGCAAGTAGTAAATAGACCAATCCAATTTGTTTCATTATCATTAAGTTTTCAGAAATCTGCGTTTTAAATCATCTGAAATAATTACTTTTTTCTTTTTTTCATAATCATACCAAATAATATGCGCTTCACCTTCAGCAGCTATTCGATTCAACTTTTTACTATATAACTCATGCTTTATAATTATTTTAGATCCATCTATTCGTATAACTTTTGCTCCAACAAAAACAGTATCTGGATAGACCAGAGGTTTTTTATAATAACAACATTGAAAAGATAAAATTGGTCCTGTACGTACAGTTATAGGTTCTTCATAAATATCTAAAAATTGAAATAATGCTATTCGTGAACTTTCAAAATAACGATAATATATTGTATTATTTACATGCCCTCAAGCATCCATATCTCCCCATCGAACGGGTATCTCTTTTATCACAATATAATCTTTTAAAAATTCACTCATCTTGTCTACTCTTATTCCCTTATAAAAGTATCAATTGATTTTATAATTTATTAGTTAAAATTCCTTATAATTTTAATTTATTAAACTCTTTTAGTTTCTATTTAATACTTCATAACACGAATATTGATAACTCTAAGAATCAATTTTAAATTGATAGTATATTTTTGAATCCAAAATTTAGAAGTTTAAACAAATTGAAATAATTATGACAGAACAATTAATAGAGTTAAAAGTTGGAGCAGATGCTCCTAATTTTTGTCTTCCAGATAAAGATAATAATGAAGTCTGTTTGGATGATTTTAAAGGAAAATTTATTGTACTCTACTTTTATCCAAAAGATAATACACCTGGTTGTACTACTGAAGCGATTGGATTTACGGGAATTTTACCAAAACTAGAAAAATTAGATACTGTTGTGATTGGCGTTAGTCCTGATAGTCCTGAATCTCATGCTAAGTTCATTGAAAAGAAAGATTTGAAGGTTACATTACTTAGTGATAAGGATATAAAAGTCATTAAAAAATATGGTAAATGGGCTAAGAAGAAATTTCAAGGAAAGGAATATATGGGTGTTGTTCGAAGTACATTTTTAATCGATCCTAATGGAAAGATAGCACATATATGGTCCAAAGTTTCTGTTAATGGACATTCTGAAGAAGTCCAAAAGGTTTTAACTGAATTAAGGAAATAAATTTTATTTATTTTATATATACCAATTAAACTATACATAACTTATCATGGATGTTAAAGAAGCAATTAAAAATAGAAGAGCTTATCGATCACTTGATCCAGTTAATATCAAAGATGATTTAATTAAAGATTTTGTTGAAATGGTTAAAATAACACCTTCATGTGCAAATCGACAGCCTTGGAATTTTATTTTTGTAAAGGATAAAGACAAATTGGCAGAGTTATTCACTACTTTATCAGATGGGAATAAATGGGTAGAGAAGGCTTCAATGATTATTGCTGTTTTTAGTAGACCTGAAAATGATTGCATCATCAAAGAACGTCTTTATTATTTATTTGACACAGGAATGGCAACTGCTTTTTTGATTTTACGAGCTACTGAGTTAGGTCTAATTGCTCATCCTATAGCAGGATTCAGAGAAGATGAAGCAAAAGCCATCCTAAAGATCCCTGAAGAATTTAGGCTTATTACACTAGTAATTATTGGAAAACATTCCGAAACCATTAATCCAGTTCTCTCTGAATCAATGAAATTAGGAGAAAAACAACGACCACCCCGCAAAAAATCAGAAGATTTTATATTTTTAAATAGTTATAAAAATAAATTTCTTGAAATTGAAGGGGAAGCATGAATGAGTAGTGAACTAATAAGAAGTTATAAAAATCATCTTTCAAATGAGAAGAGTCCTTATTTACTTCAACATGCCAAGAATCCAGTAGATTGGTTTCCTTGGGGAGAAGAAGCTTTTAATAAAGCAAAACTAGAAGATAAGCCAATTTTTCTGTCGATAGGATATTCTACTTGCCACTGGTGTCATATTTTCGCTCACGAATCATTTGAGGATATAGAAGTAGCTAAATTGATGAATGAGATATTTGTATCAGTTAAAGTGGATAGAGAAGAACGTCCCGATATAGATAAAATCTATATGACTGTTTGTCAAATGATGACCGGCTCAGGAGGTTGGCCATTAACTATTATCATGACCCCCGATAAAAAGCCTTTTTTTGCAGGAACTTATTTCCCTAAAAAGACTCGGTTTGGGCGAATAGGATTAATAGATTTAATAAAACGTATAAAAGATCTTTGGACTAATCAAAGAATTGAGTTATTAAATTCTGCTGATCAGATTACTTTTAACCTTCAAAATATAGATCAAGAATCTCCTGGTGAGAAATTTTCAGAACACTCACTTAAAAAGGCGTATCGGCAATTATCAATACAATTTGATTCTGTGAATGGTGGATTTGGAGATCGTCCTAAATTTCCCACACCGCATAATCTTATCTTTTTATTAAGGTACTGGAAACGAACTGGTAATGAAAAAGCATTGGAGATGGTTGAAACTACACTTCAAGCTATGAGAAAAGGTGGAATTTATGACCATATTGGGTTTGGGTTTCATCGATATTCGACTGATTCAACCTGGCTTGTTCCTCATTTTGAGAAAATGTTATATGACCAAGCATTAATAGCAATTGCTTATATTGAAGCTTATCAAGCTACTAAAAAGGATTTTTACAAAAAAACAGCTCAAGAAATATTTTCCTATGTTCTAAGAGATATGACTTCGCCAGAAGGGGGGTTTTATTCAGCTGAAGATGCAGATAGTGAAGGAGAAGAGGGAAAATTTTATGTATGGTCAAAAGAAGAAATGGAAAAAACTCTTAAAAAGGATGAATTGGATTTAGCAATTAAAATTTTTAATGTCGAGGAAACTGGTAATTATCTTGAAGAAGCATCTATGAAAAAGATAGGCAAGAATATTTTGCATTTAAGAACACTTCCAGATATAGAATCACCTGAAGAAATTGAAAAAATACGTTTAAGCTTGTTTGAAACAAGAGAAAAAAGAATACATCCTCATAAAGATGACAAAATACTAGCTGATTGGAATGGATTATTAATAGCTGCTCTGGCTAAAGCTGCTATAGTCTTCCATGAAAAAAAGTATTTAGGGGCTGCAAAGAACGCAGTTGATTTTATACTCTCAAACCTTCGAGAATCTAATAATAAATTACTTCATCGATATAAAGATGGAGCTTCAGAAATTCAAGGATATTTAACAGATTATGCTTTTTTCATATGGGGACTCATAGAATTGTACGAAGCTACTTTTAATATTTTTTATTTAGAAACGGCTCTTGAATTGCATAAGATTCAAATAGAAGATTTTTGGGATGAAAATATTGGTGGTTTTTATCTTACTTCTAAAAATAGCGAGCCATTATTAACTAGACAAAAAGAAATTTATGATGGAGCTATTCCTTCGGGGAATTCAATTGCAATGTTAAACTTACTTAGATTAAGTTATATTACGGGGAATTATGAATTAGAAAAAAAAGCAGATGTACTCAATAGAGTTTTCTCTAATAAAATTAAAGCGAGTCCTCTGGCATACACTCAATTTTTGATTGCTATAGATTTCGCTATTGGTCCAACTTATTCATTAGTCATAGTTGGTGATTCGGATTCAAAAGATACTATCGAACTAATAAAACAAATTCAACAAAAATACATTTTAAATAAAGTGATAATTCATAGAAATACCGAACGTGAATTTCCAGAAATAGATAAATTATCAAACTTTATCCAATTTTTCATTAAGGTAGACAATAAAGCAACTGCTTATGTTTGCATTAACAAAACTTGTAAGCCTCCTACATCAGATTTACAAAAATTATTTGAGTATCTAAATGCAACATGGAAATTTTAGAAAAAATTAGTAAAATATTCTTTTTTTAAAAAAATAATTTATTTAAGAGATATGCGAAGAGTATTGATTTTTTAATTGTTTAAATTAGTAATCTCATTAATCATCTTCAAAATCTTCTTCGTAATCGCCATCGTTATCCCAGTCTTCGTCATCATCCTCATCCTCATCATCGTCATCCCAATCTTCTTCATCTTTCTTTTTTGCCATTTGAATATCCTCCTATTATGTTATTTTTTCTACCATTTTATAATTACTTTAAGTAGAAATAATTTTAATAGTATATCAATTAAATGAATTATAATGATGTTTATTTAAATGTTTCTATTAGAAATCGTTATTATCAATTTTTAAAAGTAGTTAATATTAATTAAACGATAGAAAATAATAATGGTATTAGCTGTAGAAATATTATTGCTAGAACCATTAAAAAATCAAAAATTTAAATCTCACAATATCAAATCTTAAGTGTAGATTAATATTTTAAACAAATTGGGAACGCATTTTAAGATATTTTTTTTCTTTCATAAATGGATTGTAAAGATTAGAGGATAAAAATACGAGAAAAATATAAAAAGCTACTAAATTATTAATTGAAAATTTAAAAAAATTGTTTAATTTAAGAAATAGAACGAAAAAATATTCGAATCTTTTCCATTATATTTCTATTTTTATTCCTATCATAGCTTTTTGAAAGCCACTTATCTATTATTGAATCAAATATTCAATATTTGTTGAAATACAAAAAATAAGGTGTATTTTTTAGAAAAAAAGAATCTATTATTAAGTATTACAATCTGTCTGTGATTATTGAATAAATTTGTTCAGCAGTAAATCCTTTTATATCAATTGCAGAACATCTACAATTACCTGAACAAGCACCACACCCTTTACAGAGAGCTTCATTAATTTTAGCTACAGTACCGAACCTTCGGTCATCAACAAGTTCAATCGCCCCGTAAGCACAATTTTCGACACACATACCACATCCAATGCATCTTTCAGGTCGAACAACACCAAAAAAAGGTTCTACTTCAACTTCTCCCTTAGCCATTAAGACAGCAGCACTTGAAGCTGCTCCTTTAGCTTGAGCTACAGCATCAGGTATATCCTTTGGTCCTTGAGCAACTCCAGCAATAAAAATCCCATCTGTTAAAGTGTCAACAGGCCTTAATTTTGGATGGGCTTCTAAAAAGAATCCATCAGCAGATCTTTGAATTCTTAACAGAGAAGTTATTATATCTGCATCCGCGCGCGGTTCTAATCCACAAGATAATATGAATAAGTCAACTTTTAATTCAATTGGTTGCTGAAGTAAGGTATCTTCAGATCGAATAATGATATTATGATCTTCATCTTCGGTAACTTCTGCGATTCTGCCCCTCATATAACTAATTCCATAATTTCGACCAGCAGATTCGTAAAATTCCTCATATCCTTTTCCAAAAGCTCGAATATCCATATAGAAAATATATACATCAGCATCAGGATGTTTTTCTTTATATTGTCTTGCTTGTTTTGTAGCATACATACAGCAAACTCTAGAGCAATATTGATTACCTCCTTCTCTAAAATTCCTACTTCCGACACATTGCAAGAAAGCGATGCTGTGTGGTTCTTTTAAATCAGAAGGTCTCACTGGTTTTCCTGTAACTGGTCCGAAAGAACTTAATAAACGTTCCATTTGAAGTCCCGTAATAACATTTGGATATATTCCATATCCATATTGCTTTAACTCTGTTGGGTCATATAAGTCCCATCCAGTTGTTACTATAATTGTTCCTACTTTGACTTTCAGATATTCTGGTTTGTCATCATAAATAATTGCTTCTGGTTCACATACATCAATTCTTGCACAAATTCCACATTTAATACAGTTATCCATATCTATTGTATATTGTCCAGGAATAGCTTGGGGAAATGGAATATATATTGCTTTTCGTGTAGCTAATCCTAATTCGAATTCATTACCTACAGTCACAGGGCAATAATCAACACACACTCCACATCCAGTACATTTTTCTTGATCTACATAATGAGGTTTTTTTAATATTGTGACTTCAAAATTCCCTATATACCCAGACACTTCTGTTACTTCAGAATATGTTAAGAGTTCTATGTTTTTTTCTCGTGATATTTCAGACATTTTTGGAGTAAGGATACAACTTGAACAATCCATGGTTGGAAATGTTTTATCCAGTTGAGCCATATGACCTCCAATTGTAGGGGTTTTTTCCACTAAATATATTTTGTATCCCTCTGCAGCAAGATCTAAAGCCGCATTCATACCTGCAATTCCTGCTCCAATTATCAAACAAGATGGTTCTACTTTTACTTTCTGTACTTCAAGAGGGACTAATTCTCTTGATTTTGCTACTGCCATCCTAATATGATCTTTAGCAGTTTCATATGCCCCTTCTGGATCTTTCATATGAACCCATGTTGAGTGTTCTCTAATGTTTGCCATCTCAAACAGAAATGGATTTAATCCTGCTTCTTTACAAGCAATTCTAAAAGTAGGTTCATGCATTCTCGGAGAACATGCTGCAACTATTACTCTATTTACTAATCCCGCTTCAATATCTTCTTTAATCATTTTTTGACCTACATCAGAACAAAAGAATTTATATTCCCGCGCAATTTCTACATTTGGAAGATTTTTGGCATATTCTACTAGATCTGGGACCGAAACTATTCCACCAATGTTTATTCCGCAATGGCAAACATAAACACCAATCCTAGGTCTTTCATTGCCAGTAATCTCAATTTCTTTTTTCGTTTCTGTCATTTTTTTACTCCTAAATCAATTGTTCTTTAACTATTTTTAGAAATGAGTCATAAGGTATAGATGGAGTAACTCCTTGCAATTCATGATTTTTAACTAAACCTAATAAGTTAGGATCCATTCCAAATGCAACTCCTAAGAGTTGAGTAATATATATTACAGGTATATGAAATGGTTCTCCGATTATGTCAGCATAGAAGTTATTTACCTCAATTTGACCAATATCTAGTTGGAGTTCACAGAATGGGCAGCAATTAATAATGATATCTACCCCAGCATCTCTCATATTTACTAATTTCTCTCGGGTAAAATCTGCAGCAACTTCTCTAACAGCAGTTCTAACAGCTCCACCAGCACCACAGCACATATATTTATCTTTATAGTTTATACTTTTAGCTCCAGTCAATTCAACAATTTCATCAAGAAATTTTGGAGCTTCATATTCACCATTCCAAGGTCTTTTATCACTTGGTTTTACAATATGGCACCCGTAATGTACAGCTACTTTTAAATCTGAAAATGTAAGTTTAATATAATCTTTTAAATAATCTAATCCCATATCAAGATATAATGCTTGAACAACATGTTTTGGTTCGAGATTACCTTTATATGTACGCCCAATTTTGGCTAAATATTCATTTACTTCTTTCTTTAATTCGTATTCATGTTCAAGTTCATACCAAGCATCTCTTAGAGTCCCGTAGCAGCCATTACATCCTGTAAGTGGACTTACTCCTAGTTCTTCCGCAATAGAAATATTTCTTGCCGCAATAACTAACCAAGTTGGAATATGAAATGCTCTAAAAACACCAGGAGCCGGACAACATGACGCACCGGGCAAATCTAAAAGTTCAGCATCAAGATGGTCGAAAACGCTTCTAATTGAGGCTTCAATCATAGGATAACGATTAGGAATTACGCAACCTAAAAAGAACCCATATCTCCATTTATAGTCTTTACTCATATTTATTCATCCTTATTTTTTTTCTTCTGCTTTTGCTCTCTCTTTTTTCAATTTTGCAGCATTATCCAATAATTTTTTAAATCCAACAGCATTCATTAATTCTTGACATTCCTTCAAAGCTTCAGGATAAGAATGAACTGTTGGTGGTAATGGTGGTAATCCATACGATTCTCTTAAGTCTCTCCATCTTTTATTTGCTTCTCCATTTGCGGGTACACCATGGCCAGTAGCATAGAATATATCATTAGCTAACCCAAAATGTGAATCCAATATAAATCCTTCTTCCACAGCGATATTTCTAAGCTTTATAATCAAATCGGTTACTGGAATATTACGAGGGCATCTTTCATAACAATAATAACAAGTTGAACACATCCAAATATCAATGTCTTGTAAAACAGATTCGTCACCTGTTAATGCACGACGGAGAGCAGAACGAGTCCTATATGCTGTTCGACGTCCACTTGGGCAACTTCCGGTACAAGTTCCGCAATTGATACATGCTCTTATTTTTTCTAATCCCGCGTCAACAAACTTTTGTGCAATTCTAGAGTTTGTAGACTTATAGACCTTTCTTTTTATATACTTTTCTACATTTTCGCTCATTAATCTATCAAATCCCCTATGTTGTGTAAAAATTGATTTGCGATTTTGTAAAAAAACAAGGTATTTACAATTAAGTGTTTGATCAAACAAATTGATTGATAATCTTAAGAAGGTAAAAGTATTTTTATTAAAAAAATTTGTTATCGATAATTCATAACAAAATTCAAAATAACAATTATTTCTTATATTTTACATTTTTATAAGGAGTTAAAAAAAGGAAATTTCCAATAAAGAATTGGGAATAATTAGACTAATTTTTTGAGATAATTACTAGTTATACTTTTTCTAATCTTTATTGTAAGTATTACTACTCAATTCATCTAAATATTCAATTTGTTTTTCTCTAGATAAAAATGCTATTTCTTTTTTTATTTTCTTTTTCTTTTCCTTGTCTAAATTTAATTGTTTTAATTTTTCTCGTATATCTTTTGATAAAACAGTGTAAATTCTCATAAAATACTTTTTTATTTCTGGAACATCTTCTAAATCTTTTTCTTCTTGATCTCTGTTTATGCTCAACACCTATTTAGACTCATTTTCAATAACGTCATAATCATCTGCTTTTTTAATTTTATTTTTTTCTAAATAAAGTATAATTTAAATTTATAATAAAAAATTTGGAGTCCAATTCTTCTATAAATTAGTACCTAATTCATAAATTATGTGCAATTCCATAATAGATTAAAAGCCCAAAAGGGATGATAACTAAAGAGAGAAATGTTCATATTAATTTAAAAATCGGATCTTGCCATGTATTATATAATATAGCTCCATAAGAAGTAAAGAACATTCCATAACTTTGGACTTGTCATCGTTTTTGTTCAATTTCGATTGCATCGCATAATAAAAACATAACTAATTTATCTTGATTATTTATGACAGGATTTTGTTTATAAAAAACACAAATTTACCTATAAAAGTTCCATCTGAATTTTAAAAGAATTATTTAGTGACGCAATAATAACCAAATCTTAGTAAAAGAGGTTTTATTTATATCTTAGTTTATATTAACATTTTCGTAATAGTTATATAAACAAAAAAATTTGAAATTATGCTATAAAAGAAATTTTTTCAAAATCTTATCATTTTCTATTTCAATGGTCATTTCTTTTGTTAAATTGTTATAATCAGTTCCATAGATAACTTGACCTTTTAATTGATTAAAATCAGAATACCGTAAAGTCAAGGATGCAGCAAATTTTAATGAATTTTTATTATAATCTTCTTGTACAAGTGTAATTGGTCCGGGAACTCCTTTAGCTTCAAATATTAAATCACTTGGTTTTTTGAGAGTTAGTAGTTTATTATTTTCGAATTCATTTCTTCCTACTATAATTTTTGTATTTTTATATCGGAAATGACGTCCTACTTTTAAAAAATTTATATCTTCAATTTTTGGCTTTTTATGAAATTTGAGATAATCATTCATACGATTTGTAAAATTCTCATCTGTTAGGAGGCATCCTCCACAAGCATAATAATTATCTAATAATCCATGGGTTCTTGCAATCTCCATTTGGATTTTTCTACCCCTTCCTTTTATTCCTAGTAATAGTTTTCGATCAATTAATCCTTGCTCTTCATAAATAGTGGGTTTTAGCTGGAGAGCAGATAAGGGTCTTAAAAGTCTACCTTCCAGACCTGCTTCTTTCTCAACAATCCTTAACGCTCTCAAATGTTGGGATTTTGGTCTCTGATTTAGAACTTCTCCAGTGAATATCAAATTGGCTTTTATTCTTTTCATGAATTCTTTTGCTTTCTTTAAAATGTAAATTCTACAATCTATACAAGGATTTAAGTGTTTACCATACCCAAATTTAGGATTTCGAATCAATTCTAAAAAATCTTCTCCTAATGGCAAATAATATATTTTAATTCCCAGTTTTTCTTTAAATAAATCTAAATTGCATTCTACATTTGTAGATTCTCTATTATATTGACAAAAGGGTGAGATAAAGTTTAAACCAATAACATTAATTCCTTGTAATTGCATTATATGACAAGCTATTAAACTATCTAAACCCCCCGATACTAATCCAAGCCCAGTTAATGTCTTACCGATATTGTATTTTTCATTGATCATATGATCACTTGAGAAGGAATTAAATTAAGAATAAGTTAAAATTCAAAAACATAAATGTTTTTCCTTAATATTGTATAATCTACTAAATTGAAGTAATATTTTTGATGTCATTCTCTAATCATTGCCCAATTTATTAAATTACTATCTGGTATTTCATATTTTTCGATTATCTTAAATCCAAATCGGTTATAAATCGGCAAATTTTTCTCATTATTAGTATCTAAAAAACATGGTAAATTCTGTTTATCAATTTGGTTAAACATGGAATTAAATAATATATTAGAGTAGCCTTTTCCTTGATTTATTGGATTTATACCTATAATTGATAAATACCAATGAAATGAAGTCATAAGTTTCTTATGCTTTGAATAAATATATTTATAAAATTGATTTTGTTTCTTGACAGCTTTACTCCCTAGTTTAAAGAAATATGAGATTCCTCCATTTAATAACCCCATTAATGGAGTAATTTTTGATCTATTAGAAGGGAACCATATAGCTATTCCTTCAAGATTAGGTGATGTTATATGAACTATTCCATATTTCATTCCTAATCGAATTAATAGCTCCATCATTGATGATAATTTAAATGATCTCTCTTTTGTTTTTGGAAATAAAAATACCATGAGGGGATCATTAAAAAATGCTTTACTAATAATAGAACTTGCTTGCTTAATTTGATTTTTAGTTAATAAAGTAAGATCTCTTAATGAAATTCTAATCATTTAGATTAATTAACTCATATCTAAGTTTTTTATAAAAGTAATCGTGTAGAATAATTTAAAATCATGTATTAAAATATTTAATATCTTAAAATAATAAAGCTAAAAAAAAATCAAGGATAAATATTAATATAATATTAGTACAATTTAAGTAATAATGATAACATTAATAAGAGTTGAGTTAAAATCAATTTTAACTAAGTTTATATCCTTTTTTACTTATTTTATTAGCTCTATAATAAGAATTAAAGATACTGGCATCTAATAAATTTCTTTTACAAGATTACATAATTTAAAAAGCTTTAATAATTACAATTCGTGGATTATTTAAATTTTGATTTAATAATAGTTTAGCCGTTTTATAATATTATGCCTGTTTTTTACTTATAAACCAAAAATTTTTAGATTTATTAAAATTATTTACAAAGAGTGATTTAAAGAATTAATTTAGAATAATAATATTAATAAAAATATTCAAATAAAAAAAAGTATGCCAGTGTATCCGAGTAGTTAAGGAGGCGGCCTATAGAGCTTAAAACTGACTCTAGCCGAAGCAGAGCCGTTGCTTTTCAGCATCGTGGGTGCGAATCCCACCGCTGGCTCCATATTTTACTCTTAATTTTAAATATAATTATAAAAACTTGAGAATAAAATTAGCTGAATTTTCAAAAAAATTCTAAATCTAAATTTTGATTATGGTAAAGTGCAATTGGATATCCAATATTTGAATATGAAAGAAAACCTATCTGGGTTTATAAAAATAGAATAAAATGATAATCAAATTTTTTTTTACCTTGAGAAAGTATTCAAATATTAAAATAAAGATAGGAAAATCTTTAGGTACCGTTCATAATTTTCATGTTTGGAGTATAATACTCGCCAATTGCATAGTTATTGAAGTTTATACTATAATGGTTTCGCCAATGTGCTTTAACATCTTCTAACATTGCTTCCATAACACTTTCTTTAACTTTTCCTTCTGCGCATATAGTTTTACCTATTGGAGATGCTACAACCTCTCCATCCTTTACAACAATTTGACCGTCTTTTATTGTATAGGTTGCTAAAGTAAAAGCTTTTTCTATCGCATGTCCATCTATTTTTTTCGGATCTAAATTATATATCGCAACATCACCAATCGCTCCCCTGCCTAAATGACCTCTATCTGTCATACCTAAACATTTAGCAGTGCCTGCTCGCGTAATTGTACATATTTCACCTAATGTTAATTCACGATCGATATCTCTTAATTGAGATTTCGTATTCGCTTTTGGAGAACATTGATTTAAAAGTATATCATCTCTTGATTTCTTATCCATAAGCCATCGAACAATCTGTGGATAGCTTGTAAATGGTCCACCATTGGGGTGATCGGTCGTCATAAATATTTGCCAAGGATTCTTGGTAAGGAGCATAAGCTCTAATCCAACTGCCCATTGTACTGCATTCACAGCAACTTTAGGATCAAATAAATAAGGAACTATACCGGAACCAGATTCCCCTTCTACTTGACCATTTATCCATTTAATTCCAGGTTTAGAGCCCCAAGCTGAAGTGCCGCCGATATGATGGAGAGCAAATTCCCAAGGCCCGTCTGCAGTCATTGTTGTAGTTGCAGCTTTCCCAAAAATAATTTGACCCGCATCAACAGTAAGATGTTCATGTGAATTTAAATATTCAGCTATATCAGCAGCACCAGATTCGAAATCACCCCAAGTAGTACCTCCATATGCATTAAATTGGCAGTGTGTGAGATGAAAAACAGATTTTCTTCCTTGTTTTGGTTTAATTTTATCAACAGTCTTAAAAGTCTCAAGTGTATGCTCTTTATTTCCAGGATGTCCTAAATTGTTAGCATGGACATGGATAGTATGAGGTAACTTTAATATTTCATTTACTTTTGATAAGCTTTCTAAAATTTCTCTAGGTGTTACTTCAAAATGAAAAACATGATCATCCAGAGAATTAACGTTTTTACCCCAAGCCCAATTTTCGACTCCTCCAGGATTTACTATTTTCACAGCATACCCTTTGACTACCTTTAAAATCCAAGCGATGTAAGCAGCTAATTTTTCATAATTTTTTTGTTTAACATATTCCATTACAAACCAATTATTTCCGAAAAGTGGAAAAGCAGCTTTATCTATAATAGGTGTAACCAAAAATTCTTCATGAGTATGTCTTGCTTTAAGCAAAGGCATTGCGGGTTCAACGACAGTAGTATATCCTAACCTAGCATAACGATATCCTGTTGCCCATGTTGATGGCACTGACCAACCAGTTCCACTTCGAGTCAATTTAGTTCTTTTTTCATTACATTCTTCAAGTTTATCATCAGGTCGAAATGAACGTCCAGCATTCACTTTAGTTCCTGCAATATGAGCATGTATGTCTACCCCTCCTGGCATCACAATCATTCCAGAAGCGTCAATTACTTTTGCATCCCCATTAACTTTTTCTACGACAATCCCATCTTTAATATGGATATCTTTCTTTTCCCCGTCAATATTATTTAATGGATCGTATATTAACCCGTTTTTAATTATTAAATCCTTCATTTTAGTTCTCCTAAATTATCTCTACGAGCTTGATACTTTTTTGTAATAATAATCATTTTGAACAAATCCAATAATTTAAAGAATCAATTATTTTTATAAAGATTTATTATAAATTTTAAGCATATCATTGTAATACTTTTCAAAATGAAAACTGCTACTTTTTTGCATATGTCTATACTTAAATAAAAGTTTTTATTTGAATATTTTAATCTACGGATTAATTCGTTAAAGGTTTTTAGGAATGATTCAATTGCTCAGTTAACTAGTAATGCTTAAGGGGGATTTGTAATAGTAAAAATCTTTATCGTAGACGACGATCAATCATTACAGAGCTTATATGGATTAATACTAAGGGAAGCGGGATTTAACATTGTTGAAACTGCAATAAATGGTAAGGATGCTATTGAAAAATATAACAAATTTGAAGTAAAACCCGACATAATTTTGATGATTTATCGAATGCCGATTAAAAATGGAGTAGATGCAATGATTGAAATTTTAAAAATTAATAAAAATAAGAAAATTATTTTTGCTAGTGCGGATATTACTGTAAAACACAAAGCTATTTCACTTGGAGCATGCGCTTTTCTTGATAAACCATTCAAAATGCACGAATTGTTAAATAAAATTCAGCAGATAGTAAAAGAATTGGTAGTTGAACAATAAATTACCCTAATAAAAAGTATTATTAAATATAAAAAAAAAAATAATGATTAAAAATCCAAAATCGATTATTATTAATCTCTTCTTGACAGTAATGCAATACAACCATAAAACAATCCAACTGTTAACCCAACACCTAAATAGATTACAATATTACCAATTATATATTCAGTAGTAGGGGTAATTACAGAAAGTACAGCCATTATACCTAGTACAATAGCTAAGATTGTACAAATCATTGCAGTTAGGAACCACCCTGAGAAGGCTTCTTTTCTGTTTTCAGCAAAGAATCCTGAGAGAAAAGCACCTATAATTGGAGCTACAAAATATCCTATATATAGAATTATTTGAAACGTTGGAATTGTTCCTCCCATCGCAATTGCAGTTCCTATTACTACAAAAATAAGTCCCGGTGATCCTATTGGTGAAGCTATTGGTCCAAATAGAAGCATGTTCAAAGTACCAAGAAAATCAGTTTGAAATGACGCCATAAATAAATCAAAATGCCCCGATACTAGGTATGCAAGAAGTAAAAATACAACATTTAATCCAATAAAAGCGATTAAACTGAACATAAAACTTTTAGCAAAAGCCATTTTTTTAACACACTTTAGATTTTAATTTTTTTTTAGTCTCTTATTATCCTTATTTAATTTTTTAATTAAATAATAGATAACGTTTTTTACGAGATTTAATTCAACTTAATCATTAATAAAGCTTTCTAAATTTCCTTATTGCCTTTTATAAAACATTTTTTTCTGGGTTTCTCAAAAAGATTGAAAGATTATAAGGAGATCGATTTTGAACATTTGATATATAAGTCGAATTCATTCTTAGAACTCAAATAATTCTATACTAATTTTTTGAACAATAAGTTCATAAAATGTACTTAAATAGTAATATATATATTGTAATAACTAATAATGAACTTTTTATCCTAAACTATTCATATATTTTAATATTACTAAAATATGATCAAGATTAAATATATGATTTGATCTATTTAGTATAAAAAATTAAAATTAAAAATAAAAAAATAAGTGTTAAAATATGGGTGCTGGAAAAATTTTAATAATTTTTGGAGCAATATTAACACTAGTCTCTACTTTTTTCTTGAGTTTGGTTACCGTTGATATGCCAGGAGCAATATTATGGTTAGAAGCGGGATTAAATTATGGAAATGGCATGAATTTCTTTATGCATATAACGTATTTATTCACTGATACAGGGACTGTTGCGACGCAATTTGGACTACCTGTTTATTTAATATACATTATTATTGTGCTACTAATCTTTTTTGTGATTTCGGGTGTTATTCAGCTAATAGGAATAAAAAGTAGGGCTGCTGCGATCATTGGATCCATAATGCCACTGTTTATTGGAATTATTATCATTTTGGGTAGTTTTATGACGACACTTCCAGCAATTTTAGCTGGATTTGGATCATTTCAATTAGACAGTGCATTAGTAGCAGGTATTGTACCGTTTGACCTTCCTCTTGGAGGAATATCTCTTGGTGCATATCTTTTAGTCGCAGGTGGAGCATTGGCTTTCATTGGTGGTATCATTGGTACTTCAGATCTCTAAATATAAAATATAATTTAACTTTTTTTTAATTATTTTTTCTTTCCTTCATATTAATTTCTTTTATTTTCTCAAGATCTATTAATTCATTTACATTAATAAAGGAAGATAAATTTTCATCGATAATCTTGATATTTTTTTCAATAGAGATAAAATTTGTTTTCCATTTAGCACTTAATAAGTTTGTTAATTTATATGATTGAATTTTTAAATTTTTTTTAGCCGTTTTTAAAGCTTTTTTAACGGGATAAATTGCCACTAGTGGTTCTAAAAAACCATTTTCCCATTGAGGTATACAACAATCGTAATTTTTACATCGTTCAATTAAATATTTTAATACTTCCTTTTTTATTAAAGGAGTATCGCAAGATAACACTAAAACTTTTTTATATCTTAGTCTTTTTAACTCTTTAAAAGTAGAAAATAAACCAATCATAGGTGTTATTAGAGTTTTATCGCTTGTTATATCTTTATCATCAATGATAAAGGCGGTTAGATTGTTTATATCAATCTTTTCCATATATTTTTGCGTTTGTTTTAGGGAATTGGCAACTAGAAATATATCATATTTAAACTCACTTAATTTATCAAGTAAGTAAGATATAAGGGGTTTTCCAGAAAGTTCAAAAAGTCCTTTATCACTTCCAAATCGACTGCTTTTTCCTCCAATTAGAACCGCGATTGCTAAGAATTTAGATTTATTCCTTTTTTTTAACACTTTTTTCATTGGAATATTTAATATTTTATTAAACTAATAATTAAAAATTATATATGATTTAAATTAATTGAAGATAATAAAACTGATTCTCTCAATCTATCTAATATCATGCTTCTTAAAAGAAAAATAAAACAAATGAGAGAAAAACCTAGAGAGCATTGTGCTATTTTTGGTGTAACTTGTGATGATCTTGGTTTTTCAGTCTCAAATCTTTTGTATCAAGGATTAATTGCTTTGCAACATCGAGGTCAAGAATCTACAGGAATATCCATTTTGAAAACTGGAGGTACAATTTTTACATATAAAAAAAATGGATTAGTCTCACAAGTTTTAGAGGAGAAAATTATTTCACAATATTGGGGAAATGTTGGCATTGGACATAACAGGTATGCTACAACTGGAGCAGTTGGTTTTAACTCCTCTCTTTATATGCAACCATTTCATTTCAAAAACAATGAAATTGAATTTTCTATGGCTTTCAATGGAACCATAGCTAATTTTGATGAAATCAAAAAGAAAATGGACGAGATGGGACGCATTTTTATCACTGATACTGATACTGAGGTTTTAGCGCAACTAATCGGATCTATTGCTTTAGGAACGGAAGATTGGCCTGAAATTCTAAAGGTTACAAGCAGATTATTAGATGGTTCCTATTCTTTAATATTAATGACTTCTGAAGGAGATATTTATGCTATTAGAGATCCATTAGGATTTAAACCTTTATGCATTGGGGAATTGAAAACTGAACAACGAAATCTATATTTTGTTGCATCTGAATCATGTGCTATTGATGCTGTTGGAGGGTTATTTTTAAGAGATGTACAACCCGGAGAAATTGTACATCTGAGTCATCAGAAAGATATTCATTCAGAGATGGTAATTAAAGCAAACAGAACAGCCATATGTCAATTTGAATATGTATACTTCGCACGACCAGATTCTATTATTGATGGAGTTTCAGTCGCAGAGGCAAGATCACGATTAGGTATGAATTTAGCTAAGAATGATCCTATTTTAAAAAATTCTGAGATAAGGAAAAATGCAATTGTAGTTCCAGTTCCAGATTCAGGCCGAAGTGTCGCAGTAGGATATGCAAAAGAAGCAAAGCTTCCTTACATAGAGGGTTTAATGAAGAACCGGTACGTACATAGAACATTTATTATGCCTGGTCAAACAAAACGTAAAATTGCTGTAAAAGAGAAGTTGAATCCTATAAAAAGTATTGTAAAGGATAAAGATGTTATTCTTTTAGATGATTCTATTGTGAGGGGGACAACAACTCAACAAATAGTATCACTATTACGAGAAAAAGGAGGAGCTAAACGGGTTCATTTACGTGTTAGTTGTCCCCCAATTGTTAGTCCATGCTATATGGGAATTGATTTTCCTACTAAAAATGAATTAATTGCAGGAAGATTCCAAGACCAGTATGGTGACAATTATATAGATGAAATTCAACGAACAATAGGAGCAGATACATTGTTATATCAAACAATAGATAATTTAACTCTAGCGATTGGAAAGGGTAGAAACGAATTATGTTTAGCCTGTTTAACAGGTGATTATCAATTAAAATCTGTACAAAAATTAGCAGAATTAGAGCAATCTATTGTTAAAAGTAGAACTTGATTTTAAAATGCTTTCTATTCTACGCCATCCCAACAATATGTACATATCTTTTCTTTCGGTAATCCAATAGCTTTAATTAAATTTTCAAGTCTCTGATATTGCAAAGTCGTCAATTGTAATTTTGTGCGAACAACTTCGACCATAGCTTTATAATTATCAGATTTTGGATCGGTATATCTGTAGGATCCTGGATATTCTTTCCAATCAGTTCTTTTATCACCCATCATCCGGCTAAATTCAATTCAGAACGAGATCGAGAGAAATTTAGAAATTTACAACTATAAACAAGTAGAGGACAGGCAGGTCTCATATGTACTTCCTTAGCTCCATATTCATATAATCTTTAAATTGTTTTTCGAAGTTGAGTACCCCTCACAATTGAATCTTCACAAAAAAGTAAACGTTTGTTATTAATAAGTTCTTCAATTGGTATTAATTTCATTTTTGCAACTTGGTCTCTAATAGATTGAACTTGTGGCATAAAGTTCCTAGGCCAAGTTGGAGTGTATTTTACATAGGGTCGTGAAAAAGGAATTTTAGCTTCATTAACATATCCTAAACCATGTGCTGTTACTGAATCAGGGATCCCTACTACGAGATCAATTTCAATATTATCATTTTTTGCTAAATAAGATCCACATTTATATCAAACCGATTCTACGTTGATACCTTCATAATTAGATGCAGGAAATCCATAATATACTCATAAAAAACCACAAATTTGCAGTCGGTCTCCTAGTCTGATTTTATGTTCGAGACCATTTTTACTTATAAAAATTATTTCACCCGGTCCAAGGTACTTTTTTGTTTTATAACGCAGATTAGGAAATACACAAGTTTCCATCGTTATGGCATAAGCCCCCGATTTTTCCCCTATAATAAGCAGTGTTCTTCCTAATTTATCTCGAACAGCGTAGATTTCTTCATTTGTTAATATAAGCATAGTACATGATCCATCAACCATATCTTAAACGTTCTGAATTCCTTCTTCAAATGTAGCTCCTTGACTAATAATTGTTGCTACCATTTCGGTAGGATTAATTTCTCCTCCATGCATCTCTGAGAAATGAGATCTATTCTTTAAAGCTTTTTTTGCTAAATCTTCTAGATTATTAATTTTTCCCACTATAACAATAGCAAAAACACCTAAATGAGAATTGATTATTAATGGTTGATCATCATAATCACTGATTACTCCTATACCTTTATTTCCGTGCATTTTCTTAATATCTTTCTCGAATTTGGACCTAAATTGAGTTGTTGTTATGGTTTTAATAAACCGTTGAAAACCATCGGAGTTTTTTACTGCTAATCCTCCTCTTCTAGTTCCTAAATGAGAATGATAATCTGTTCCATAGAAAAGATCTTCTAAACAATCTGAATCTGAAAAAACTCCGAATAAACCACCCATTATACTTTCACTACTTATTTAAATCGAAAAATATTAATAAATGAAATTATTAATTTGATATCAAACCCTAAATTATTCAAAGTATGAATTTGGAATATTTTATACAACTTTTTATAAATTTTCTTTTTGATATTTGAATAATCCTCCTATCAATTGTCCTGTGCTTATCCCTGCGTCTCCCGGAGCAATTAAATTATGCTCCAAAAACAAAAAACCCTCATTAATCACTTTTTCTTTAATACTTCTCGAAAAAGAATAATTATATGCAACCCCACCTGTCAATCCAATATAATTAATTTGATTTTCTTTAGCAACTTCTAATGCAATTTCAGCAAATGCATTCCCTATTTCAATTTGAAATTTCGCAGCAATATCTGCTCGTGCATTTTTTGAATTCTCTAGTAAAGAAAGGATATTAAGTATTAGTTTTGAGGTGTTAATTATACGTATTCCATTTTTTCTGGAATACTTAATTTCTAAGTCTATATTATGAGGATTACCTCTTGATGCTAAAGCTTCAAGTCTCATAGCGGGTTCTCCTCTGTATGTTTTAATATTTGCTGCTCCTAAAAGATAAGAAACGGCATCAAATATTCGACCAGTCGAACTAGATAAAGGTATATTCTCGGATAGAAATTTCTGATCTGCATTGCTGAATTGAGAAACCATAGACTTTAATTCATCATTTTTATATTCTAAATCATTTTCTAATCCAATTAATCTGAAGATTTTTAAAGATTCATCTACACCTAAAGTATTAAGAATAATAGAAGCTGCCATACGAGCAGGATATTTTGTACATCGATCTCCTCCAATCATTGGTTGATATTCTAAAAAACCAAGCCGCTTATAATCATTATAAGAGCTTAATAAAATTTCTCCGCCCCAAATATTACCATCATCTCCATAACCAACACCATCAGTACTTATGCCAATAATTTTTTCATCCAGTTCGATTCTATTTTCTGCCATAAGACTTAAAACATGAGCAAAATGATGCTGTACTGAATATAATGGAACATTAAACTGATTTGCTAATTCTTCTCCAAATTTTGTAGTTACAAAAGCTGGATGAGCATCGCAAGTAATAAATTTTAATTCAGAATCTTTAACTTGTAAAAGACTTTTAATATGAAAAAGAGCATCTTTAAGAAAATTGTAAGTTTCTAAATGAGTTGCATTTCCAATATGTTGAGTGGGAAATATTCGATTTTTCCTTAAAATTGCTCCTGTTACCGATAATTCAGGACCCGTAGCTAAAGCACTAGGTATTTCTACTTCAAATGGTAATGGTAAATATTCTGGAACATAGCCTCTCGATCGTCTAATTAATTTTACTTTATTATTATGAATTCTTAAAACACTATCATCAGCTCTTTGGTAAATTGGTCTATTATGAAGTAGAAATACTTCTGCTAAATCTTGAAGTTGGATGAAGATATCTTTATTTTCAATAGCCATAGGAATATAGGATTTATTCCCACTTGTATAGATTAAAGATTTTTCCCCAATATATTGAAAAAGTAAATAATGGATGCCTGAATAAGGGAGTAATATTCCCACATTGCTTAACCCTGGAGCTACTTGTTCACTAATGATAGAATTATCAAAAGATTCCTTTTTTTCTAAAAGAACTATAGGTCTACGAAATGATGTTATTATCTCTTTTTCCTTAGTTGAGATTTTTAGATCATTTTTGAGAACATCTAAATTTGGAACCATTACAGCAAAAGGCTTATACTTTCTTTCTCCTTTTCTTTCACGGAGTTTTAGAATCGTTTCATCATTCGCTAAACAAACTAAATGTGTACCTCCAATACCTTTCACAGCAACAATCTTTCCTTCATTAATTATCTTGGCTGTTTCTTGCAAAATAGAATCAATTGACTCATTATTAATTATTTTTCCCTGTTTATTATACAAGGTATAATGAGGACCACAAACAGAACAAGCAAAAGTTTGAGCATGAAATCTTCTATTAGTAAAATCCGAATATTCTTGAATACAAGATTCAGGTTCAGCTTGCTGGCAGAAAGGAAATTTAATCATTGTACTCCTCTCCCTATCGTAAGGCAATTCGGTTACTGTAGTATATCTGGGACCACATACAGCACATGCGATAAAAGGATATTTATAATATTTTTTTTTTTGAGGATCATTCATATCTTTTAGACATTCATTACAGATTGCTATATCTGGTGGAAGAGTTAGGCTAACTCCACGTCCTTGTTCACTTTTCCTTATCTCTAGTTCATTAAATTCTTTTTGAAAATCCAAATAATTTATCTTAATATCCTCAATGAAAGAGATTTTTGGTTTCTTTATTTCAATATTTTTTAAAAATTTTTTAATATTTTGAAAATTACCTTGTAAAACCAATCTTACTCCTGCATTTCCCCTATTTAAAATATAACCTTTAAGATTTTGGGAATTTGCTAGATTATATAAAAAGGGCCTAAAACCTACTCCTTGAACAATCCCAGTTATCGTAATTTCTATTGTTTTATGCTCTTTCAATTGCTCAACTACAGGTTTTCAAAGTTAATCTAAAATCTAATTAAATAAATAATTACTATAAAAAAAACTAATATTTTATTATGATAGTATTATTAAATTAAGCTTTTGTTATTGAACTAACTATTTAATTAAGTGAAAGTATAGTAAAATGTCTCTAAAAGAAGAATTATGGGACATACCTTATCATAAAGCATTTTTCAAGACAAGTCATAATTCATATGTACATTCTATAAGAGAACAACTAAATAAAGGAGTTAGGGGTCTTGAATACGATATACATGACAATAAAATACAACAATTAGAAGATTTTGAAGTATATCATTTAGAAAACCACGTTGATTCACTTCTAAGCGAAAATGGCAACCCCAGTAATTTATTACTTTCTAATTGGCTTAAAGTATTAGATGACTGGTCTAATGATCAAAATAAAGAACATGCGCCTATAACACTATTTATTGAGCTTAAAGATAACATTATTGATTCGAATAATGAGCCCGAAGAACTTTATGGGATAAAGAAACTAAATCAAATTATAGTTAATTCATTTACCTCTGCCACCCTTTTCACGTTTAAAAATTTCCGAGAAAAAAGCTTTAAATGGCCAACAGTTAGAGAATTAAAAGGCTGTATTATTATTGTACTTGTAAGTTATTGGGGAGGATACTGGGCAGCTAATGAAGGTGGTTTCAATTCTAGGGTAAGATATATGAATAATTGCTTACAAGGTAAAGATGACATCTGTTTTGTTTCTTGGGTTCAAGAAGACCAAGGAGAAAAATCATCTTATCTTAAAGAAAATAGTTATTTTTGGAAATGTAGCCTTGGATATAGCACCAAAAACTTTTCTCAAAATTCTGAATCCCAAAGAGTAACCCGAGCTGATTTTGATAAAATTGTATGGGGAATGCACGTTAAAACATATTATAACAAGAGTTATGAAAATGGATATCGTTGTAATTTTCCTGCTACAGATGTTTGGGGAACTGATAAATATAATAATTGTTTTCCATGGTCATTTTAAGAGTTTTGTTCACTATAATATTTATAATAAATACTACATGTACCTTCCATTGAAACCATACATGGACCTACTGGATTAATCGGAGTACATTCTCTTCTAAATAATTTGCATTCATAAGGGTATAATTTTCCAACCATAACAAGATGGCAAGAACATCCAGAAGGGATATCTTGAGATTTTTCGATTTTTATGTCAAATTTTTTATCAGCATCATACTCACTATATTTCTCTCTAATGACCAATCCTCCTTCATTTATTCTTCCAATACCTCTCCATGGAGAGGAAACAGGCTCAAAAACATCTTCTATTATCTTCTGAGCGATAATATTTCCTTCAGGCTTTACAAATCTAGAATATTCATTTAGTGATTCATACTTTTTATCTCTCATTTGCTTCAAAAGCATTAAAATCGAGATTAACACATCATTTGGTTCAAATCCAGATATTACATTAGGGATTTTATATCCTTGGGAAAATATTTCATATGGTTTTAACCCTATTATGGTTGACACATGCCCAGGTGAAATAAAACCATCGATTTTTAATTGAGATTGGCTTATTAAAAGTTCTAAAGCAGCGGGTATCAACTTATGAGCACAAATCACTGAAAAATTTGAAGGGGGCTCAGATTGTATTTCATATCCAATTAATGGAACTGTAGTTTCAAATCCTATTGCAAAAAATATTACTTCTTTATCTGGATTTTCTTTAGCTATTTTAACGGCATCATTCGGGCCATATATAATACGAATATCAGCGCCTTTGGCTTTAAGTTCAGCAAGAGAGATATTTGAAGCAGGAACTCTGATCATATCTCCAAAAGTTGTTATTATCGTGTCATCTCGCTTTCCAAGCTCAATTGCTTTATCAATATCAGCAGCAGGGCATACACATACTGGGCATCCTGGACCCGATAATACTTCAATTTCTTTAGGTAAGAGAGTTCTTAATCCATATTTAGAAATAGTATGTTCATGAGTCCCACAAACATGCATAAATTTAACTGGTTTATCTATTTCTTTAGTAATTTCATTTATTTTCTCAATAATTTTATCTGTAAATTCTTTACTTCTTAAAACATCTAAGCCAGGAATATTCATTTTTATCACCTATTAGCAAATCCGAGGTATTGGTTCTCCCAACGGCATATCTACAAATCGGGTCCCACCAACAATTGTTTTTAAAAATACTCTTTTAGGATTTTCTGCTTTTACTTTACCAATAATTTCAGCATCTTTCCCAATTTGAGTTGATTTTATTTTCTTTAAGACATCTTGAGAGTATTTTGGATCAACTGCTAAGAGAGCTCTTCCTTCACATGCTATATTATAAGGATCTAATCCTAACATTTCACATATAGCAATAACTTGATTCTTAATTCGAACCTTTTCCTCATCAATCCAAATGCTAACGTTAGATTTTGCCGCCCAATCATTTAAAGCAGCAGCAATACCACCACGAGTAGGATCCTTCATTGCATGAATATAATTATTAATAATCTCAAACTTAATTTTATCATAAATTTCAAGTAATAATGAAATGTCTGATTTTAAATCAGTAGATATATTTAAACCTTCTCTAGAAGCCATTAATGCTGTCCCATGATCTCCAATACTTCCAGTTAGGATAATATTATCTTCAGCCTTAATGTTGTTATCTAAAATTTTTATGTTTTTATCTTTGATCCCAATACCGGTTGTGGCAATTATTATTTCATTCAATGTTCCCCTCGGCATAACTTTAGTATCTCCAGCAATTATGGCGATTCTCGCCTTAGCAGCCATAAAATTCATTGAATTAACAATTTTTTCTAGTTTGTTGAATTCAAAGCCTTCTTCAATGATTATTACAGAAGTTAAAGCTAAGGGCTCAGCACCCATCATTATAAGATCATTAACCGTTCCGCAGACACTAAGAGTTCCTAAATCTCCCCCTGGAAAAAATAATGGATAAATTGTATGACCATCTGCAGTAACAACAATTTCTTTTTCATAATTAATTAAAGGAATTGTAGCTCCATCATCTAATTCTTCGATACCAATCCCGTTATTAACGTTTTTATATGGTATATTTTTAGTTATAAATTCTATTAATTCTTCTTGCAGAACGCCACCCGCTCCATGAGCTAAACGGATTATATTTGAGCTCTCTTTTTTTTTACTCATAATAGAATGAATGAATTGAAAATTAAAAGAATTTATGTTATATCCTGAGTGATTGTTAAAAAGAGGTACTAAATTAATTTAAGTATGGATTCCATTGAATTTTTAGCTACTTTATACGGATCTTCGCCCCAAATTTGTTCATTGAATAGTTCTAAAGAAAGCCACTTATCATAACCAATATCCTTTAATTTTTTGACAAACATTTCAAGGTTAAAAAAACCCAGACAAGGTAAAACTCTATGTGAATCTTGTAATTCTTTATAAGGCTTCTCAATGGCATCATTAATATGGATTAACCATAATTTTTTTAGCTCAATTGATGCTAATTCTTCTATAGGATGTTCACCAACGAAATAATGAAATGTATCAATAACCAATCCCATATCTGGTAACTCTTCATGCTCGATGATTTTCAATGCCATCTCAACTTTTCTTACAGAACAATTCGGAAAGCCAAGAGGCTCAAAACCGAGTTTAAAATCATATTTTTCTGCTAATTTAGCAATAATTTTCAGTCTGTCTACAGTTTTAGAAATAACTTTTACAGGTTCCAGATAAGAGTCTTCAAGAAAGCTTGGAACAGCAATAATCATATCACAGTTGACTTTATTTCCGATATTCATTAATCTCTCAGTATATTCTAAGATTCTTTTAAATTTATTTTCTGGACACAGAGAAAATAATTCAATAGCATTAATACTTATGCATTCAAGACCGTTATTCTCCAATAAATCTTTTAAATCCTGAACTCTATATTCCTTAAGATATTCAAAGGTCTCGTCTCGTCTCAATTCAACACCTTGAAAACCTGCTTTAGCTATCGCATCCAAGAAAATTTTCATTGGAGTTTTCATTAATGTTGCTTGATTTACGGCTAATTTCATATAAGAACCTAAGTTTTCTTCTTTTATTCAATTATGGAGTGATTTATTTATTTTATTATTTGTTTTTTTAATTTCCCTTTAAAATAAAACTCTATCCGTTCCATTAGATAAGCGGGTTATATTTGAGCTCACTTTTTTTAGACTCATAATTGCCAAATTGAAACAAATGTTATAAGAATTTAGATTATCAAAGAATTAATTGAAATTTAGTTATTTAATAACTAGGATTTAAATTTATTTTCGCTTTGCATAAAAATGATGGATCTCGATATTCTGTAGATAAAATATGCCTTAATTATGAAAAATCTTATAATTTATATAATGAATTATTATTCATATAATTTCCTTTAGCAAATTTTTTTTCTGCTTTGAACAACAACAATTTAAAAAAGTTTCATTTCATATTCTGAAATTTAAAATAAATTACTTGAATGTCAGCTTCCAAAACTAATGAGAAATTAATTTTGAATATTTATTCATATATTTAAAATAATTTAATCTAAATACTAAAATAATCAGAAATTTTTAATAAAGTTATGAATAAGATAGCTCAACTAATTTTATTTAATAAAAATTAGCTAATTTAAACAAACAAAATATACAATAAAAAATTGATAAAAAATGGCTGTAAAAGTTGCTTTTTGGCAAAATTCTGACTGCTGGGGCTGTCATCAATCCCTTATAGACCTACATTTACAATTGTTGCCAGTTTTACCAGCGTTAGAAATTGTTTATTGGCCAGCAGTAGTTGATTTCAAATATGAAACATTAAAAGCTAGAGAACCTGGAGAAATTGTTGTAGGCTTCATTGAAGGAAGTCTTAGAACAAAACAGGACCTTGAAGGTACAAAATTAATGCGTGAAAAATGTGCTATTATTGTTGCATTTGGTAGTTGTTCATGCTACGGTAACGTACATGGATTAGCTAATCAATGGAATATTCAAGAATGCATTGACAGAAAATTCTCACAAGTAGAGAGTATTGCAGATGAGAGTGGTGGCGAACCTACTCAGCATGTTCCTGGTTTTGAATCAAAAATTGTCCCTGTTGATAGGGTAATTAAAGTGGATGCGTATATAGCAGGTTGTCCACCAAAATCAGAACAAATATTTGCAGCAATTGGATTTTTACTGGGTCAAAAGCCATTCCCAATGCATGATTTGGCATTTTGTAATGATTGTGCGTTAAATCAATCTGGATGTCTATTAGATGCTGGAAAATTGTGTTTTGGACCAATTACCAGTATGGGATGTTCATTAAAATGTCCAAATGCTGGAAATCCTTGTTTAGGATGTATGGGACCAGCAAAAACAGTTGCTCATAGAGCTGAGAAATTAAATAGTATGACGCAAGATCTAAGCGGAATCAGTTCAGGAGATAAAAAGAGTTTATTTGAATTCTTGGCTTTATTCTTAAATGTCCCTTTAATGGCTGGGTTTGATCTATCGGGGGACATTCTGAAACAAGTGAAGAAGAGAGGCGCTCCAGAAACTCCCTTAGCAAATCTTCCTCCTTCAACAGAAGAAATTGCTACAAACTTAATGATCTTTTTAAAGAATAACCCTGATTTCACCGAGATCTCAAATGTCTGTGATACGTGTCCGAGGATTATCGGTAGTAAATCTACGATGACAAAAGTTAAACGCGATTATGAAGGGCTCCCAAATATGGAAGATTGTTTACTTGAACAGGGATATATTTGTATGGGGCCAGTAACTAGAGCTGGTTGCGGTGCTTTATGCATTAAGGTTAATGCTCCATGTACTGGCTGTTATGGTCAGACAGTATGGAATGTTGATCAAGCAGAAAGGTTTGCTGATACAGTACTGAAGGGATTTAATATAAGTCTTTCCAAAGAGGATTTACTTGCTCAGGTGAAAGATCCTATTGGTACTTTTGAGAAATTTACATTAAGCGCAAGAAAAGGAGGTGCGTAATAAATGGTAAAAGAAATAGAAGTAGAACCTGTCACTAGATTAGAGGGGCATGGTGGGATGAGGGTAGTTCTTAATGATGATGGAACGGTAAATGATGTTCAATTTAATATCCAATCAACGAGATTTTTTGAAAAATTTGTTGAAGGACGTTATTGTGAACATATTCCAAGAATCACTCCAAGAATCTGCGGAATTTGTCCAATACCTCATCATTTAACTCCTACTAAGGCAGTAGAAGATGCTTGGGGCGTTCAGATTCCTCCAGCAGCATACAAATTGCGTCAATTATTACAAAACGCAAAGCAATATTCATCACATGCTATTCATTTCTTTGCATTAGCTGCTCCTGATTTCTTAGTCGGCCCTTTTGGGAATCCTGCCGAAAGAAATGTGGTTCATGTAATTAATAAAATGCCTGATGTTGGAAAAATGGCGTTAAAAATGATGGATTTCGGTCAAAAACTATGTGCCGCTGTAGGTGGTAAAGCTGTCCATCCAATCTCAGCGATAGTTGGAGGTATGAAAAAACCATTAGATGAAGATGTAAGGGATAAATTTCTCAAGGTTGTTGATGAACAAATAGAATTTACTAAGAAAACGGTTGATATAGCATTAAAAGTAGTCGAAGATTATTGGAATGTGATAGCAAATGTCGCAGTTGTACCTACTTACTATTTAGGGATGACTAAAAACGGAGTTCATGATATTTATGACGGAGATATTCGGATTGTTTCTCCAACTGGAGAAAAAACGGATTATAAACCTCAGAACTATTTGGATGCGTTAGGAGAACATATTCCAGAACACTCATACGCGACACATATGTACTATAAGCCAGCAGGTTATCCTGAAGGTATTTATCGAGCAAATACCTTAGCAATGATTAATTGTGCTGACAAAATGGCCACACCATTAGCAGATGGAGCTTTAAAGGCAATGAGAGAAAAAATAGGGACTAATGTAATACACCATACTTTCGCATATCATTGGGCTAGAATCATCGAATTGGTTGAATCTATTGAGATGGTTGCTACTTTACTTAAGGATCCTGATGTGGTTAATCCTGATTGTAAAACATTAGATGTACAACCAAGAGAAGGAAATGGAGTCGGTGTGACTGAAGCACCTAGAGGATTGCTTTTATATAATATCTGGTCGGATGCTGAGGGTATATGTAAGAAATGTAACCTATTAGTTGCCACTAACCATAATATCGCGGGGATCGAAAAGACACTTATGCATGCTGCTAAGCAAATATTTGAAGACAAGGCGTTAGAAGGATTGAAATTACCAGATCCATGGATAAGATAAACTAAATCAAAATTAATATAGAGTGTGAACAAAAAAATGAGTGATATACCAGAAGGAGTAGTAAATGTTCTAGAGATGGTAGTCCGCTGTTTTGATTGTTGACTATCGTGTGCCGCTCACATCACTGTGGTTGATGAGAGAGGTAAAGAAATTTACTCTCGTGAGCTAAATGTTGGTTTAGGATGAAATATCTAATAAAAATTATAGATTGGATATGACTGCCCTTGCATGGGTAAAAACCAACAAATAATAAAAAATGAATAAAAAACTCGAAAAAAAAAGTGAAAAAAAATGGCATTACCATTAGGTATAGATTTTGAATTTAGGAAATTGATTATGGACGTCCATGTGTCATCTGATAAAATCAAATACTGTTATCAATGTAACAGATGTACAGATAATTGTCCAGTCGCAGCAGTTCAAAATCCTTTCTATCGGGAGGTTACAAATTGCTTTGATCCCAGATTAATTGTGTTAACTACGCTTTTGGGGTATAAAGATATTGTAATGGCTGTAGCGGGGACAAAATCAGCTCTAATTCCATGGGGTTGCACTGTTTGTGATACGTGTGATTCTGTCTGTCCGCAAGACATAGAAGTCACCGAGATTATTACTTTAGCAAAAAACGTAACTACTGGGGCTGGATTAGCACCAGACAATGTCGTAGCTCAAGCAAAAACTGTTTTTGAGAGTGGGAAAGCTATTCCCTCTCAACCAGCGATCGAGAGAAGACGTGAGCAATTAGGCTTACCAGCTGTGGTAGCACCAAATGTAAATGAAGTACAATCTTTATTAAAGGCAATAGGTGCAGATAAAAAATTATAATGGAGGTTAAAAAAATGACAGAATATAAAATGTTTGAAGGATGTGTTATAGGGAACAGAATTCCATTTATTGAAGCAGCTTCCAGAAAAGTTTTAGACAAAATTGGAATACAAACATCACAAGCTCCATTTGCCTGTTGTCCAGATCCTACTGGAGTAAAAAGCTTTGATAATACAGCTTGGCTCGCTTTGGGTGCTCGAAACTTATGTTTAGCAGAAGCTGAAGGCAAAGATATAATCTCATTATGTAATGGCTGTACTAATACGCTTCGTGGAGTACAACATCAATTAAAACATGATTCCAATAAAAAAGAAGCTATCAATAAAGAATTAGCTAAGATTGGAAAAAATTATAAAGGTTCAATTGATGTAAAGCATTTTGTTGACGTTTTAAGGTCAAATTTGGATTCGATAAAAAGTGCAATTACGAAGCAGATGGGTGATCTAAAGGTTGCTTGTCATCCTGGTTGTCATTACATGCGTCCTGTTGAATGGATGGAGTCTGATGATCCATTACGTCCAAAAAATTTGAAAGAGCTCGTTGCTGTTTCAGGAGCAAATGTAGTTGACTATGATGAATTGGCTTTATGCTGTGGAAATGCTGTTGCTGGTCCATTTCCAGAATATGGAGATGCAATATTAAAGCAAAAATATGATTCAATTAAAAAAGCAGGTGCAAATTGTATTGTTGTAAACTGCCCTGCATGTTTCCAACGATTAGATGGAGAACAACGTAATCTTTCAAAGAAATTTGAAACCGAATATAATATTCCGGTACTATATATAACAGAATTGTTAGCTTTAGCTATGGGTGTCAGTTCTGAGGAGATTGGCTTAAAAAACCATCGAACCAGGCGCGATACAGCTATAGAAAACCTTTAAGCTAATATCTATAAATTATTTTTATTTTTTTTTATTTTCTTTAACATTATTATAACGATTGTAAAGTTTAAATAATAAAGAATTATTTAATAAATTGGAATTTTATAATTTTGTACAATTACACAATTCCATTGTATTTATCTCAGGGATTATTAAGTAATATGAAATAAATAATAAAATGTAATTAAGATAATCATGTTTAATTTAAAGCGTGACGTTCCTTGGTTTTTCCAATATCTTGAATATTATTATCATGTTTTTCTTAATGTAAGATTCAATAATGGAACTAATATAAAAAAAGTAGTTAATTTTTCAATTAACATATCACTTCAGGGATTTGAAGGATTATTATTCTATATGTATATGCCAGATGTTAAAAAAATAAAATTTGACTTGTATAGACATTCCCTTAATCAATCCTATGAAATTTCTAATCTAAATTTTGCGTTGAATAATAGCACATCAAATTCATTAGACTTTGTTATAATTCCTTTTGGTTATTTTAAGGATGAGCATAAATTTAATTTGGATATACGAAGTGATGAACTGGAATCTAGCTTCGAATTGCATGCGTGGGCACCATCAAATCTGTATAAACATTTAAAATCTGTTATTAAAATAGACAATAAATATTCAGAATTAATCCCAATCGATGATTTTAAGGGATATTACTTTCATTTTAATAGTTCATTTAAAGGAAATGAAACAGGGAGATTATTTGATTTAATAAATCTACTTGTAGATTTAGATAAAACAGTAGATGAATTAGATAACGAACCTCTCTTCTATGCAATGGATTCGGAAATAAAAAATTTAGTTACAAAAAGTAATGAATATTTATTTGAGTTATGTCAGACGTCTGTCCCATTAGATACAAGGAATATATTAAGGGAATTAGAACGTTTAAAGTACAATATTGATAGTCTTACAAAAGAGGAAATATTTAATTGGCTGGATGATTTAGTTAATTTCTATTCAGGTAAAGAATAATCGTGATAAATTTTTAACCAAAATTCGTTTTTTATATCATAAAAGATAATTTTTTAAAATCAACATTATTATTAGAATTATTTACTATTTTATAAACTAGATATTTGTTATGTGTTTAGCAATACCAGGAAAAATATTAAAAATCGATGGCAATTCTGCATTAGTAGATTTTGATGGGCTAAAACAAAATGTAATTATCGCATTGATTCAAAATCCCGAGATTGGAAAGTATGTTATCGTTCATGCTGGCTATGCCATAGAAATGATAAATGAAAAAGAAGCTATGGAAGCCATAGAGCAATGGAAAGAACTTACTGAAAGTCAAGATTTAAATCTAACAGATATTCTTTAAAGTAAATAGTCTATAAGTCAAATAATTCTTGTTTTAATTTTTTTAATTTTTCATATAGAAACTTAATTGACAAAATTCCTTCTGAATTTGGATTATAATCAAAAGGTGATCTACCTTCTAAATCAGCTTTTCCAATATCTGGGTCAAATGGAATAGAATGATATAGGGGAACCTCCCAATTTTGTATTTTTTTATTGATAATTTCTTTTTGTGATTCATCAATTATTTTATTTGCAATTAAAAAAATATTAATAATCCCTAATTTTTTAGACAGTTCAATTATTTTATTGCTCAAATCTAAAGATTTTTGAGAGGGTTCAGTAATAACTAGCATTAAATCAATTCCTTTCGCTGTACCGCGTCCTAAATGTTCGATCCCAGCTTCAAAATCTACAATAACTACCTCATCTCTTTTAATAAATAAATTATATAATAGAGTTCTTATTAATGCATTTTCTGGGCATAAACATCCAGTAGCGGGCTCTTCAATTCCACCTAAAACCAAAAGTTGTAAACCATCTGGACCAGAAACCTTATATCTATCAGGAATATCAGAGACGCTTGGATTAATATTATAAACTCCCGGTCCCGCACCTTTTACTAATGTTCTCTCTTGAATCATTGATTTCATTTCTTTAATTGGGACGATCTTATCTTTTGTATTTTCATCAATTCCTAAAGTATAACTAAGGTTCATCGCTGAATCATTATCAATTGCAAGAACTTTAAACCCATCTCTTGCAAACATTCTTGCTAAAATTCCAGCTACTAAAGTTTTCCCAACTCCTCCTTTGCCTGATATCGCAATCTTCATTGTTACTTTAATACTAATTTGAAATCAATTAAAGTTTTTATTTATAAGTCTAAATAATTTGGGAAGAATGACAAAAATAGGATAATATAAAGAGATCTAAATTAAATATTACATAAGGTTTATAAAATTATAATATAAGAATGCAATTTATTGATAAGTTATTGAGAGATGACTATTCAATTGAACAAGCAGAAGCTATCCAAATTAAATATCAAAAATTAATCAATAGATCTTCAAAAACAAAAGAGATTACAAAGATTGAACATATAAAAATTATCGTTGGTTTAGATGTTTCATACTATAAAAAACATAATTATGAATATGGAATTGCTTGTGCAGTAATTTGGAATTTAAAGAAAAATAAAAAAGAAGACCATTTTTTTATTCAAGATCAAATTAAATTTCCATATAAACCGGGATTCCTTGGATTTAGAGAATGCAAAATTCTGGCAAAAGTAATATCAACACTCCCAATTATACCAGATCTTATAATGTGTGATGGTCATGGAAAAATACATCCAAGAAGATTTGGAGAAGCAGTTCATCTGGGAGTAGCTCTAAATATCTGTAGTATAGGGGTGGCTAAAAATCCATTCATCGGATATTCTGATTGGAATGAAATTGAAAAATTCAAAGGTAATAAAACACCAGTATGGGAAAAAAATCCGAAATTACAATCTGAAAATTCATTTAATGAAATATTAGGATATGCTGTCTGTTTAAACGATGGTTTAAAGCCTGTTTTTATAAGTGAGGGATATAAAATAAACATAAATAATGCTATGAGAATTTGTTTATTAACAACTAAAGAACATCGACAACCAGAACCACTCTATTTAGCAGATTATCTTTCTAGAAAAGAATTGATTAATTGTTATTAACTTGGTCGGCCCATTTTTTGCAATTTTTTAGAGACTTTCATTAATTCACGGAATAAATTTGCGTTATCTTCTGGGTCTACTATCTGTAATAATTTATCATTTAATTCTTTCATTTTTATTGTTAAATCGATGAATTCTTTTGGTGGATCTATTTGATAATGATAATGCTTTTTTCCATCCTTATTTATTTCAATGTATACCCATTTTTCCGCTTTTTGACTCCAGTTCCATCGATGAGGAGTTAATAACCTTCTTCCCATTTTCTTCTGATATTAAAGATAAATAATTCATGTTAAAGAATAATAACTTATCAATACCTCTAAAAATGAATACAAATTTGTCTAAAGAAGTTATGCTTCTGAAATATCATTTAAAATTTTAAGTGCAAGCTCTCTAACATCAACATCAGCATCTTTAGTAACTTTTTTTAAAAGAGACATAAACTCTTCATTTTTCTTCTCAAACTTACTCAGTGCTTTAATGACATTATATCTAACTATCCAATCTTTATCATTAATCAATTCAAATAAAGCATCATAAACCTTTTTATATCTGAAGTGACCTAAAATTTTTATAGCATTTCTTTTGATCTCACTATTTTTACTCTTTAAATCCTGTATAAGTAAATTTATTACTGTTTCCTTGTTATTTTTATCAAACAAATGATACATTCTATTAAAAAGAGAGAGCTGTAATTGGGTTGGTATGTTTTTTAATATTTTTGGCTCATAGACTTGTCCATTCTTTATGCTCATTTCTTTCTCTTTTAATTTTTTTAACACCTCATTAAGCTTCTGGTTTTCTTTTTGATATTTGGATAACTCAATCTTTATGTTCTCAAACTTTTCCCTCATTTCAGCAAATTTTAATGCATCGTCTGTTGAAACTATTACTGGTTCATGAGTATTCTTTAATTGGACCTTTAAATAATTTATTTGAGCTTCATATTCTGCTATTTTGGCAGTTAAAATACTAATTTTATCATTAACTAATTTTAATTCTTCTGAACCTTTGTCTTCATATTCATTTACTTTAGTTTTTAAAGATTCTAATTCGGTTGATAGAATAGCATTTCTCTCTCGAGCAGATTCCAATTCTTCTGAACTTGTTTCTATATTTTCATGTAATTTGGTTTTAAGTGACTCGCATTTGGATAATAACATTACATTTCTGTTGTTAGCGATTTCTAATTCTTCTGAAATTGCCTCTTCTAAGCTTTCTTGAAATTTTGTTTTTAGTGATTCCACTTCTACACGTAATAATCCATTTTCTTCCATCAATTGAAAGTTCAATCTTTTAATATTTATCAATTCCTCATTTACTTCGGGTTCTTCATTTTTTTCTTCGATAAGTTCCTTAACTTCACTCTTTTCTAATTGTAACTCCTCGATTTGGTCCTTTAAAAATTTAATTCGACTTCCGTATTCTTGATTTTCATTACTTAATTGGACAATTTGCATCTGAGCTTCGAGAAGTTCTTTGTTACTTACTTCTAGTTGACTAATATCTCCATCATTCTCAATGTTTGCTGTTAATATATCAATATTTTCATATAGTTTTTCAATATCACTCTGTTTTTCATTCAATTCTAGTCGTTGAGAAGAAATTATATCTTTTAAAATATCAATTTCACTAGGAAGCTCAACTCTTTCAATTTGTTCCTCTTTCATTTGACTTTTAAGACTTTCAATTAAAAATTTCTGTTCTTTAACTGTAAATTTCAACTTATTTATTTTTTCCTTTAAAGAGGATATTACCTGCTCTAATTCTGCATGAGAACGGGTCTCCTTTTCGACTGTATTAATTAAATCTTTCAAGTCTCTACTCATGATCAATTAATCCAATTGATTTTATTATATAAGAAAAATAGGTAATTCAATAATATTAATATAGATAATATCTAAAAATTTTTAGTATGTTAAAAGAGAATTAAAAAAAATCCTTTAATCTTATGCTCATAATATTTTAATATCTATAATTTTATCACCTTGAACTATAGAATCAACGACATCTTGGTCTAAGGCGCTGATCACTTCCCCAAATATTGTATGTTTATTGTTAAGGTGTGGTGTAGGTACATGCGTTATGAAAATTTGGGATCCATTAGTATTAGGTCCTGCATTGGCCATCGCTAATATACCTGGTTTATCAAATTTTCTCCCACTTTGGAATTCATCCGCAAAAGGATAACTAATTTGTTTATTTTGATAAGGAAATGAGCTAATACCTTTATCTCTCGGTCCACCTGTCCCACGACCTAACGGACAGCCGACTTGGATCATAAAATCAGCGATTACACGGTGGAAAACAATATCATTATAAAAATTTTGATGTATCAAGTGTAAAAAGCTAGCAACTGTCATTGGGGCATCATCATCAAATAAATTGATATTTATTTGACCTTTATTTGTTATTATATTAATTCTGGTCATACAGAAAGGAAGGATGAAAAATTTTTAATAATTATGTTTTTAAAATAATCGTTTATGATATATTTTTTATCAATGAAAAATTTAAAAATAATCACAATAATAGAATTTTATACAAGTTTTTTTAGAATATATTCAATATTTGGATGAAAAAATGGCTAATAGCGATATCTCTTTTTTCTTTAATCCTAAAAGTATTGCTGTAATTGGAGCTAGTGAGACTGAGGGGAAAGTTGGCAACACCGTTTTAAATAATATAATAAATTCGGGTTATAATGGCAAAATTTACCCTATAAATCCAAAAGTTCATAAGGTTTGTGATTTACCTTGCTATAAAAATGTTTTGGAAGTACCTGAAGATATTGATATAGCTATTTTTGTTATCCCAGGAAAATTTGTTAATAGCGCTGCAGAGGAATGCGGCAAAAAGGGAGTGAAAGGATTAATCATCGTCTCAGCAGGATTTAAAGAAATTGGTGGAGAAGGAGTTGAAAGAGAAGAGGAACTGATCAAAATAAGTAAAAAGTATAATATGAGAATTTTAGGTCCAAACTGTTTAGGTTTTATCGGTATTAACTATAATGGCTCATTCGCCGCAGAAACTCCTAAAAAAGGAGGTATAGCTATGATATCACAGTCAGGAGCTATGCTTACAGCGATGATGGATCTGAGTATGAATGAATCATATGGATTCTCCTGTAATATAAGTTTGGGTAATAAAGCAGATTTAGGGGCTGTAGATTTCATAGAATATCTAACTTATGATCAAAATACAAAAGTTATTTTATGTTATCTAGAAAGTATTAAGGATGGTGAGAGATTCCTCGAAGTTTTACCAAAAGCTACAAGAAAAAAACCGATTATAATATTAAAATCTGGAACAAGTGAAGCTGGTGCAAGAGCTGCTTCAAGTCATACTGGAGCTTTAGCAGGAGCAGATATTGCTTATGATCTAGCTTTTGAGAAATGTGGAGTAATCAGAGCAAAAACGATTGAAGATTTATTCGATTATGGTGAAGCTTTTCTTTATCAACCAATTCCTAAAACAAATTCTTTTGCTATTATTACGAATGCAGGAGGTCCAGGAATTATAGCTACAGATGCATTTGAACGTGAAGGTTTGAAATTTTCAAGTTTTTCAGAACCAATTCTTCATTCTTTAAGAGAAAATTTGCCTTTAGAAGCAGCAATCTTTAATCCAATTGATATAGTAGGAGATGCTACACCAAATAGATATGAATTTACAATTAAAACTGTTTTTGGTCTAAATTCTGGACAAAATTTTAATGATATAACAACAGAAGGAGCCTTAATAATTTTGACTCCCCAAGCTCAAACTAAACCGACCGAAGTTGCAAAACTCATTCATAATATATCATCAAAATATTTAGAAACCAAACCAATTGTATGTTCCTTTATTGGAGGAAAAAATATTTTAGAAGGAAGGGAATATTTAAAACAAAATCATATTCCATGTTATAATTTTCCAGATAGAGCAGCTCATTCATTAAAAACCTTAACAAAGCGAAGTAATTATTTAACAACTACACCATTGAATCAATTAGAAATTCCTTCATTTAAAGTAAACAAAAAACGAGTAAAAGAAATCTTCTCTAATGTTCGAAAAGATGACAGAATGGTTTTACTAAGTTATGAAACAAGTGAAGTTTTTGATTGCTATGGGATAAAATCGCCTAAATCACGATTAGCACAAACTCCAAGACAAGCAATGAGATTGCAATCTGAAATTGGAAAGTCTGTTATGAAAATAGTAAGCCCGCATATTATACATAAAACTGATGTTGGGGGAATTCTATTAAATATTGCAACAGAACAAGATGCCTTTGAAGCTTATATACAAATAGTGAATAACGCTAAAAAATTTGGTCCACAAAATGCTAAAATTTACGGGGTTGAAGTCCAAGAGATGATTGACTTTAAATCGCAAGAAAAGATAAATGAGATAATCATTGGTATGTCTCAAGATCCTGGTTTTGGGCCTATACTTATGTTCGGAACGGGAGGAATATATGCTAATTTTATGAAAGATGTATCATTTGCATTAGCATATAAATATACAAGAGAAGATGTTAAACAACAAATTGAAAATACAAAAATTTATAGTCTTTTGCAAGGAGTAAGAGGCGAATCCCCATCAGATATTGAAGCCATCATAGATGTTATGCTTAGACTTTCACAACTTGTAATTGATTTTCCAGAGATCGTTGAATTAGATATTAATCCACTTCTAGCTTTTATAAAGGGTTACAGTGCTGTGGATATAAAAATTACAATAAAAAGATAAAGAATAATTAAATATAAAGTTAAAATAATATAATAAGGAAAGAAATTAAAAAAGGGAGGAATATGGTAAAAATATTTTATTTAAGTTCTTTAGAAGAAGATGCTGGAAAAAGTTTTCTTTCGATAGGTTTTATTCAAAAATTAAAAAAAGAAGGAAAAAAATTTGCTTATTTTAAACCAATAGGTATTCCTAAAAGTGCTTTTACGAATAAAGCAGATCCAGATGTAGGATTTATCTTGAATACCATTTATCGAACAGATTATCCCTATGATTTTATTTCCCCTGTTTCAATTCCAGATGCATATTATGTTGATTTAATTAATACTGATAAAAAAAAAGAATTTTTACAGAAAATAAATAAAGCTTATAATAAAATTACTAAAGATGTTGACTATATTATTATTGAAGGTAATCCAAGTATTAGAAAGTTCATTAGAGTAGGACTAGATGATGTTAGTATTGCACAAACTCTTGGTATAAATGAATTGATCTATGTATCAACAAAATCATCAGATCGAAGTATAGATAACATATATTTCACTAAAAATTATTTCGAGTTCAGGAATATGGGTATTAAAGGAGTCCTATTTAATAAAATAGATTTTGAATACATCGCGCGAATTAAAGAACTCACGGAAGAACATATAAATAGATATGATATTCCTTTATTAGGAATAATAGAAAAAAATATCGAGTTATTTTCACCTCGAGTAAATGAAATTGTAGCACAAATTGGTGGAGAATTGATAAACGAACAAGCATCCTCAGGTTTAAATAATAGAGTAGAAACATTCCTTATTGGTGCTATGAATGCACAGTCAGCATTAAAGTATTTACGGCAAGTTAAACGAGCAGCTTTCATTACAGGGGGCGACAGAACAGATTTAGCTATGGCTGCATTAGCTCAAGATGTTTCAACACTAATACTAACGGGTTTTATACAGCCTGATATTGGAGTAATTACAGCAGCTAATGATAAAGGGATACCAATTATCCTAAGCCCTTCTGATACATATACCACTATGAGAAATCTAGAACGGTTAAAACCAGGCATCCAAGAAGATGAGATTGAAAAAGTACTGCAAATTATTGAAAAAAATATTAATTGGGATTTATTATTATAATTTATTTTTTAAATAATTTTTGGGTTAATCCTTTATTTTCTCTTCATTAAATATGCTTATTAAATATTAATTTCCATAATATTAATTTATTCAAAATTAGAAAAGAAAAAAGAATTTTAAAATTTGAAATTGAGAATATGGTTTCTTTAAGCACTTAATCCTGCTAATAATGCAGCAAAAAACGCTGCTAAAAGGACAATAACTAGTATCCAAAAGACCAATCCTAGAATTCCAAGGATTAATCCTATTATTCCAGGTGCTTTTGAGTCATCTTTAGAAATACCAATCCCACTAAAAATTATTGCAAGAATCGGGAATGCTATAGTCCAGAACCCAAAAAACCATACTAGTATTGCTCCAAGTATACCACAAATTAAACCAATAATACCAAACGTACTTGCCATTTTTTACACCATTAATTTAAATTTTATTAAATTAAATTCTTTAAAATTATGTAATTATATTGGACACATTATATATATAAATTTAATTATTATTCTATATTATGTGATTTCCTTCCCATTTTATTAAATCTAATGAACAGAAGTTAATAATCAATGAATTGAATGATTCTGGATTCACTTTAATTATTAGAGTTAATCAAAATCGAAAATTTATTTAGAATTGAAATATGGATCCAATTAAATGTAATTTTTTTTAATAAAGATTAAACCTAAGATGATTTAATATGGTTACTCAAAGAATTAATGAAATTTCATATGCTATCCGCGAAATAGCTGCAGTCGCAAGCGAAGTCGCTAAAAGTGGAAAAAAAATTTATCATTTAAACATAGGAGACCCTGTTATATATGATTTTCAAACACCAGCATATATTTCTCAAGCATTAGCAGATGCTTCTTTTGCGGGTAAAAATTATTATGTAGATTCTTTAGGCGCTCCAGAGCTTAGAGAAGAAATAAGTAAATCGTTAATACAAAAATATAAAGTCAAAGTTAGTACTGAAGATATTTTAGTTACTTCAGGAGTAACTGAAGCCATCTTCTTTCTTATAGCAACTCTCTTAGAAAATAAAAATGAGATACTTATTCCAGGACCTAGCTATCCACTTTATATAAATTATGCCAAATTTTTTGATGGAATTCCAGTAGAATATGAATTGGATGAAGATAATGATTGGGAACCTAATATTGACGATTTACGAAAGAAGATCAATGATAAAACAAAAGCAATTTTAATATGTTCTCCTAACAATCCTACAGGTGTTATGTATAGTGAAAAAATGATAAAACAAATAATAGATATTGCAGGTGAATTTAATTTACCGATAATTTCTGATGAAATTTATGATCAGATTCTGTATGAAAAACCGTTTAATTCTCCAGCTGTTCTATCTAATGATGTTCCTATAATTGGTTTAAATGGTTTTTCAAAATCTCATCTTGCTACGGGGTGGAGATTAGGATATATGTATTATTATGATCCTGACAATAAATTAGCTGATTTAAAAGCGGGTATCGCTAAATTAGCACGAGCACGACTTTCTGCAAGTTCTATTGCACAATATGCTGCAATCGAAATATTAAAGAACCCAGGGACACACACAAAAGAAATGGTTAATAAATTAAAAGAAAGAAGAGATTACTCATATACTCGTTTAAGGAAAATAGAGGGTATAACCTGTGTTAAACCTAATGGAGCGTTTTATTTATTTCCAAAGTTAGATTTCAATGAATTTAAAAATTGGAAAGATGATAAAGAGTTCATAATTGACCTTCTTAAAACTACGGGAATTTGTGGTGTTTATGGATCTGGATTTGGAGATTATGGAAAAAATCATTTTCGGTTAACTTTTTTACCGAAAAAAGAGATTTTAGAAACAGTTTATGATTTACTTGAAAGTTTTTTAACTAAAATTCATTAATATTAGTTTTTATACTAAAATATATTTAAAAGAATTGAAATAATGCCCACTGAACGAGAAATAAAATGTGAAAGAAAAGCAATTTATTTAGATATAATTTGTGGTATTATGTCATCAGCACTAGCATTAACTGCGTTAGCTGTTGCTGCGATTTCGCATAGGATTTTTAGTATGGGATGGTTTGCTGTTAGTGTTACATTTTGGACGGCTTATCTACTGTTTTCTTTTTTTTTAATAGGCTTAGGGATTTATACATGGAAAATGAACAAAAATTTTGAAACAAATAAGGCAAAAAAAGATTTGAAAGCACCTATAGTATAATAATATTACCTATCTGGTGCTTTTCTACCTAACCATTTTTCATAAAAAGTGTCAATATCAGGTAGAAAGTTAAATATTGTTGGATAGCCAGGAGGTACAGCTTCAACATCCAATAGTGTAAAACATCCTGGACAGAAATATTCTCTTAATTCCATCCATTCTGGATCACTTCCCATATGTCTAGGATAAAGTTCCTCAATTTCTTCAACCGTTTCTCTTACTCTTATGCGACATTTAGTTTTCCAATTCTCTCTATAATCTCCAAATTCATATCCACAATCACATTTCACAATCCTCTCTCCTTCTTTCGAGACGATTTGAAGGTGTTCATGTAGGGGTAAAATTATCTTTTCTTTCCATGGCATGCGTTTTTGCAATATTTCTAGAATCAAATCGAATCTATTAGAATCTTTTCTTCCGCTTATTATTGGTTTTAGTTCACTCCATGGTAATTTTCCATCAACCATTCTTTCCAATGTTTTTTTATCATATGATACCATTCATTTCACCTCCATTTTAAAACCCTCAGGTAATTTCCAGAATTTTTTAAATTCCTTAGCCCAATTATTTGATAAATTGAGACTTTCTGTAAACATTAATTTCACAGGTTCACTTAACTTATTTTCAATTATTTTCTTTTTCTCTTTTTCCCAATATTCTTCAAAAGTCATTGACTTTTCTCTTCTCTCTTTTTTTAGATCTTCTTTACGTTCCTTTGTAGCTATTTTATCTATCTCCCATTCTTTCTTTATCTCACTATATTTGGCAATTACTCCATAGACATTTTTAACTATATTCTTAGTATAAAACCCATCATCAAGATCTTGCTTTATATGCCCAATTTCCCGCTCTAGGGGGTCTCCATATCCAGGACCACCACTCAAGAAATAATAGAAAAGATCATAGTTATCTAAAGTAATTGGGTAAATACTACAGTAAGGTTTTCGAGTTATATCTCCCTTTAATAATTGTTCAAATTCACCATTAGTAGGATCTGGATCTCCAAGTGGATATGTACTTCGATTTTTAATGATCTCTTCCATATTCGTATTTTTTGCATATAATCGATATCCAGTCGCGTTAGGATATCCCCCATGCATTCCTCCTGCTCCGTGGAATACTAAGCCTTCTCTGGCTCCAAAAAAATCGACATCCCTCGAATTAGCGACCATTCCTACGCCTTCATAATTTGCTCCTCCTCTATATTTACCATGTCCGGACAAATTAGGTTTAACTCTTCGTGATAAATAAGGTACGCCTCCTTGAAATAATTCCCATGTTTCTACATCACCAAGATCTGATTCAGGATTCCACATTGCATATCCCCAATTTAAACCATCTCGAATAGCACTCGCACCAAAACCTTGACCACTTATTTCAAAAGTTGATAATGACCATCTTTGTCCCATTAATGGTCCATCAGAATATATTCCACCACCTTGAATAGCATCTCCAGTAAAAGGATATCCTGAAACGACTTCCTCTCTATATCCTCGAGAAAATAACCCATAAGAGATACATTTCATCATTCCAGTATAAGCGGGAATTAAATTACCCCATGGAGCTTGGTATGACAAGTAGATATCACCTGGATTGCACCATGATCCTAAAGGATATTCCTTCTCTACTGCAAAATATGCTCCATCATTTACTTTATCTGCATAAATTAATATTTGTGTTAAAAGAACCCATTGACCGCCTTCCATAGCACCTTTATCTGCATTCATACAATTAGGACCGGGACCACTCGCTCCATCAAATGAAAGAGACATTTTGCCATCTTTTTTAATAATAATTTCCAATGGTTGGTTTGAAATTTTATCCATTCTGGCTCTTGGTTGCCATGCTTCTTCTTTTTGGGGCATATCCATGAAAGCAGCAGCTCTATATTTGCCTGGGATTAACCGTTCTTTTACTCTTTCTTGAAAAACTAAGCGACCTTCTTCGATTGCTTCCCTTATAAATTGCTTATAATAATCCAATCCCTCTCGTTCAATGAATTCCAACACAGCATCACGAATCATTAAATTTCCTGCAAGTCTACATTTTTCATCCAACTCCCAGTACATAGGAGTTCTAACAGAACGTCGTGCACTTATTAAATGATCCTTCCAAATTCTATCATTAGAGCCAATCTTTCTACAAGTATAATATACTCCATCGTCAAATCTTTGCATAGCAGGAACTAAATCATGCCCAGGTGTTATTCCTCCAGTATCAATTTGATGAGTTACTCCACCCGCCCAGCCCACCAATTTACCTTCCCAAAAGATAGGTATTAGCGTTTGAACATCAGTAGTATGAACATTTCCGCACGCAGGATCATTATTGAGAAAAATATCACCATTATTAATTCCAGGGTCTTCTTCATAATCTTCTCTTATCATAAATTTTATTGCTTCACTCATAGTATGGACATGGACTAAAATTCCAGTGGACACAACAATAGAATCACCCTCAGGAGTATAAAGCGCAAAACATAATTCCCCAATCTCTTTAACGATCGGTGAAGCTGCTACATGTAATGCAGTTTCCCTCGCAGATACGAGTGCTCCCCTCAAGGAAGCATAGTTACGTTCAAATCGAAAAGGATCCTCTTCTTTTAATGAGAGTTTAGCAAGAGCATAATATTGACCTGATTCTTCGAATAGTTGTTCACTTTCTTCTAATATTTTTTTTAATGACTTTCCATTCCATCCTAATGATTTTTCCATTATGGTTTCACCTCCATATGAAATATCCTATGTTTATCGATTTTTACTTTAAAACCCGGAGGAATAACTAGAGTTGTAGCTGGTGCTTCAACAATAGAGGGACCTTGAATTATATTTCCGGATTTAATTAATGCCATTTCCCATAAAGACGCTTCATACCATTTATTATCCCAATAAATATCTCTCGTTCCTTTAGAAGCATTGTCATTTGGTTTTTCTGTACTTATATCTTGTTCAGGTAACTTAGGTTTAGGTACAGGGACTATTCCTGTGCCAATGCATTTAGTTATATGGTATCCTAACTCTGGACTCTTAGTTCCTCTTTTAAAAATTTGTTCAAAAAGATCATCATAACGACGAGTGATATCTTCCAGCTCAGGTGAATCGTATCTCTGCAACTCAGACGAATAATCAATAATTAATTCTTCTACTGGAGATTGTACTTCTAGATCATCTAACATTCCGAAATATTGTAAACGTAGAGAAGGTTTAAAAATCATCTCACTAGGATCTCTCCCTTCAGCCTCAAATTCTTTTATAATACTGTTTTTTAATTCTTTCCAAGTTGAACTAAGTATAGAAGCTACAAATCCTATCATACTTCCATCTGGAGGAATAATTAAATCAACTGATTTTTCATGTCTATATGAATGGTCTGCACATGCACATCCAAAAGCTGAGAAAGCAGGTGCCCATTCTGGTATCAATATATCTTGAAAGTTTAAACCTCTTGAATAACCCGCTACATGTAAAGGACCTCCACCACCAAATGAGATTAATGTGTAATTTTCAGGTCTAAATCCTAATCCTTGGATCATTCCATTGAGATGGTTTTTCATATTAATTTCAATGAGATCTAAAGCACCTCGAGCTGTATCATAAGGATCTGCTTTAAAAGGGGCGGCTAATTGTTGTTCAATATATTTATATGCTCTATCTTTATTCAATAAAACTTTACCACCAAGAAAATATTCTGGATTAAGATAACCTAATATTAAACTACAATCAGTCATTGTAACTGTCTCTACACCAGATTCTTCATTACAAACGCCTATTTTATAACCAGCACTCTCAGGTCCAAACTCCAATCTACCTGAGACATCATTATATCTTACATACATGCCTGTACCTGCTCCTATTGAATCTAAAGCGATCATAGGAATATTTAAAATAAATCTTCCAAGTGAACTTTCCCATTTGGTGGGAACATATCGCTCCATAACTAATCCAACGTCAAAACTAGTTCCTCCAACGTCGCTAGATACAAGATTTTTTATCCCATATTTTTCAGAAATGAACCTTGTACCAATCATACCTCCAATTGGACCTGAGACCATAGTTGGAATAAGTGTTTTATGATAGGGTGATATTGTTCCCCCATATGTAGTTAAGATTCTTAAAGGAGCAGGAACTCCTTTCTTATTCATTGTTTCAGCTATTTTTATTAATTGCTTTCTAGAAGGTTCTGCAGCATATTGTTCAATAATAAGAGCATTTAATCTTGGTGTTTCTCCTCTTACAGGGTTGTGTTCACATGATAAAATAATAGGAATCTCTTTATTTTTTTCTTTCATTATCTTTTCAGCTATCGTTTTTACTTGTAATTCATGGCTAGAATTCATATACGAACAAAGTAAACATATACAAATGCTATCAACATTCATATCAAGTAATTCTTCAACAGCTTTCTTAGCTTCCTCTTTATAGAGAGGAATCAATTCATCCCCCCAAAAATTAATTCTTCCACGGACACCTTTAATCTGTTTTCTTGGTATTAAAGGTTCTGGATGTTCATGTTCTCTAGCATGTAAGCGTCCTCCATAGTCTAAATAGATCCAGCATTGTAAAGCTCGACCAAGTCTATGTAAATCTTCAAATCCAGCATTAACAATTACCCCTATGTTACTATTACCTTGTCGCTCTAAAAGTCTATTTACCATAGCTGTACCAGAATACACTAAAGCTTCAATCGAATGACCAGATACTCCTATAGAGGTATTCCATTGTTCTAATGCGTCTCCAATAGAATCTAAAATACCATCAGATTCGTTATCTGGTGTTGTTTGAGCTTTTCCAACCACAAATACGCCTTCTTCATCAATTATGAAAGTATCTGACATTGTACCTCCGGTATCAAAAGCCATAGCCACTAATTTTTTTGATTTCGACATAAAATTTCACCTATTTTCTAAATTATAATGTGACAATTCTAATATTCATTTGAATTATTTAAGTCTTTAATTTTTATAAACATAAAAATAAGATGAGAAATTTGATCCATTATGATTAATACTTTTTATAGAAAATTAGCAAAACTAGCAATAAACTATGCGGTTAAAGTAAAGAAGGGAGAGAGAATCTTCATTACAGGCCCTGCTTTAGCACAAGAGCTTTTTCAAGCTATGTATATTGAAACTATCAAAGCTGGGGGTTATCCTCTTCTTAATGTTCAAATTGAAGGAATTCAGGAATTAAAATTGAAATACTCATCTGAAGAACAATTACTTTACGTAGATCCTATTCAAAAGTCGATTATGAAAGAATTTGATTCATATATTGTAATATCTGGAGATTATAATACACGTAAAATGAGTTTAGTTGATCCAAAATTGATAACAAAGGTTCAAGGATCACCAGCTAATAAAGAACTTTGGGACATCTTGATGGGAAGAATGGGTAAAAAAGAATTAAGATATCTTCTTATACCTTTCCCATGCAATTCATTTGCTCAAGAAGCTAATATGGATTTATTCTCTTATTTTGAGTTTATGAAAAAAGCATTGTTCTTAGATAAAGAAGACCCCGTTAAAGAATGGTTACAGACTGAAAAAAAACAAGAAGTTATTTGTAACTATTTAAAAGGTACTGAACAAATCCATGTAAATGGTGAAGATACTAATTTGACAATGTCAGTTAAGGGGAGACTTTGGCTAAATGATTGTGGTCATATTAATTTACCCGCTGGTGAGATATATACTGCACCGATTGAAAATTCTGTAAACGGTCATATTCGATTTACATATCCCGGTATATTTCAAGGGAAAGAAATCCAGAATATATATTTGGAGTTCAAAGATGGAAAAGTAATAAAATCCTCAGCAGATAAGGGCGAAGACTTATTAAAAGAATTATTAAAGATTGATAATGCTGATATATTAGGTGAATTTGCTATAGGGACTAATTATGGTATTACTAAATTTACAAAAAACATGCTTTTTGATGAAAAATTGGGAGGGACAATTCATTGCGCCCTTGGATCTGGAATTGAAGATGCGGGTTCAAAAAATAGGTGCGGGATACATTGGGATATTTTAAAAGACATGACACTCCCTGGTTCCAAAATAATAGCTGATGATAAAGTTATTTATGAAGAAGGTAAGTGGAATCTCTAAATTCTTTTTTATTTTTTTAAGCTATATTTAAGACTAAAAGTATTTTGATAGATCTAAATTACATAAAAAACATATAGATTAATGATAACATTTTGTAAAGTTAATTGATAATAGATTTTTAGAAATTTCTCATTAAATAATAAATTAAGATCTTTTTTGTCGTTATTTTTCATTAAATTCTTGTTTTTTTGAATTGAAATGATACCCATATATTATATTGGAAAATAAAATAGCGGGAAGATTTAATATTAGAATATCATAAATTTTTTTACACACAAAATATTTGCATTCAAATTTTAAGATTTATGAGTATATGGGGGTCAATAAATAGAATATATAATAAATTTGTGCGGAATATCATCACACAAAATAAATAAAATAAATTGGCTTAAAAATAACTTTTAAGTTTAAATAATTACATCATAAGAAAAAGCTAGGGAAAGATGAAGATCAACATTAATAGCGATGATTTGGAATTAGAGTGTTATTCGAAAATTATTGATTTTTTCCAAAAAGAGAAAATTAGCCAAGAGGAGACAGAGATTTGGAAAAATAAATCAATAATAGAGCTCATGAACTATCTTGAACGCACCCATAATCGAACTCTAGTAACAAATGCCCTCATTTTATTATTATCTCTATTTGAAGATATTCCTCCTGATACTTACAATAATCGTGGTGTCAATATAAACCATATGTCAGAAAAAGATAAAAGAACTATGATTGAAGATTTAAAAGAGGAATTCTTGCCTAATTAAATAAAAAGAATGGTTTACATTTTTGATAAACAGTTTTTAATTCTTTAGAAATTTTAGATAGTGCTATGAGATTAGAGTAACAATCATTTAAATTTATGAAATTATATTTTTATTACATAAAAATATCAGATAGTTTCTTTAATTAAGGGGATACATTTGCATAGGAACTTTACAAAAAAGATTATAAAAAACAAATATAGTAAGACTGGTTCTATAGCCTTTATTTTTTTTCTAATTCTTTTAACAAATACTAATATATTCCATAATTTTAATCAAAGTAATCTAAATTATGACAAAACAGATGATTCTACCCGTTATGACAAAAAACTCAAAAGTGCTAATGGAGACGACATTTTATTTGAAGGATCAGAATTACCATTAGTAATTAACGATACAGGAAATCTTTATGATTTCAATCAAGAAATTTTTGTATCAAATCAAGTAGAAACCAATATATCTTATTATTTGGATGATGTTCACGAATGGAAAGCATCAAAAATTCAAACTAATATAAAAAACATTTATGATACAAGAGAATGGGTTCAAAATAATGATTTTTATGAATTAGATACTCCATTTAGAAATTATACATCTTTTCAGAATAAAGACCCTTCTGGATTTCCTCCCCATAATTATAGTGATAATTTAGATAATGACCCCATTAACCCTTCAAATATTCATAGCACAATTAATGAGAATGGTGCTAGTGCTATGAGATTACACTTTTTAAATATAGAAATTGAAACTGATTGGGATTTACTTTATATATATGATGCTAACAATATTTTGCAGTTTACGTTTACAGGGAAGGCAACTGATTTTTATAGTCCTTGGATTGCTTCTGATACTCTAAAGATTACAATTAACTCAGATGGTTCAATAGAATGGTATGGCTATAATATTGATTATTTTGAATTCTACAATACAAGCACAAATTATTTCGATTATAATAATTCTTGGGGATATAATAATAGAAGTTTGACGGGTAATTTCGGTCCTGGTGAAATTAATAACAATACAGCCATGTACGTGTCTTTAATAGGTGAACCTTTTAGAGATGGAAAAATGGGTGCAACCTATTATGAAAACGAGTTCGCTGAGATATATCAAAACCTAAATATACCAAGAGGATCTGTCATTAATGCTTATATTAAATTTGACTATTATGCAGAGTATGCAATGGATTCTAATGAGAATTTTATCTATTGTGAAATAAATAATAAAAAAATATTTTCAAAAGGATTAGGAGATATAGTTGACTCAGGAAAAAATATTTGGCATAGTTCAGGAAGTATAAACATAGATTTATGGTCTAATACATCAGTAATTTTTAATACCATTCAAGAAAATTATAACTTTAATATATCGGTGGGTATCATGAGTGGTGCTTCCGTTTCTTATTCAGGATTTGATGATAGATTCCAACAATTTTTCTGGTTTGATAACATTTCTTTAATACTAACTACAATTTGTAACTCTACTCAAAGTGATATAAATATTACTATTAATGGGAAAAATCTTCTTGATAATAATTACTGGGGTAAATCTTATCGAAATTTTACTGGGATTTGGGATTCAAATCCTATAATTTTAACAGTGCAGACTTCATCTCCTTTTCTAAATTTTGAATTAGATACAACTATTTATGGTTATCATGAGACTACTTCAAGAGTAGGACAAACAACACAAGAAGGAGTACATTTTCAAATCTTAGAAAATGGTTCTGTATACTGGGAATTTACACACAATTTCTATATGCCTTCTCAATATTCTGATTTTGAATTTGAGATAAACAAACCAGTTAATTGGAAATTTATTTCGGTTTTAGATCCAACACTTCAAGCAAGAACATTTGAGGGTGGAAATGAAGGGGATACTTTTTTGAAGATTAATAAAACTGAAGCTAATTTTCCAGGTTGGTGGACTTTTAAAGCAATATCTCCCAATTATCTTAATATATCTAATACAAAAACATCTAAGAATGGACAATGGGGAATAAGAAATTTTTACACAGGAGATTCCATAAGAATCAAGTCTCAAATAAATTTTTCTGAAGAGATTCCTCCTAATATAGATTCAACTTTCGTAGATTTAAAGATTTATTATCCAAATGGAACATTATGGTATCAAGAATCAATTGCGCCCTATTCAAATGGAACCGTTATATTTTCAAACTTATCCTTTACTCAGCAAAATTTTATTGGAGGGCAGTATAATTATACACTTTTTTGGAGTAATGGAACAGCAATAGGAGGTTTAACATCATTTTTTACACTCATTCATAATAATACAATGGTCCTAATAAAACCCGATGATGCTGTTTCAGATTTAACTACTGAAGCATTCATAGGTGATATTATTCCGTTAAGGATTCAATTGAAGGATATTGAAAATAATAAGGTAATTACTGGCGCAATAATTACTTATAATTGGTCAACTGGTTTAAAAATCATCACAGAAGCTGCTTCTGGAATCTATGAGGCAATTTTAGATACTTCAGAACTTGGTTCGAATGGATTTTATGAGATATTTATTAATTCATCAAAAATTGGATTTAAAAACTATAATATGACACTTAGAATCAATTTACTAGAAGAAACTAATCTATTACGTCTAGATTCAGAATATTATATCGAATTACATGATAATAGTACATTCAAATACAGTTATACCAATTCCATAGAAGAGGGAATTGCAGGAGCGACAATAAATTTGAATATTGATCTTGAATATTATAATATTATCGATCATCTAGATGGAAATTATACAATAGAATTTGATTCTTCATATATAAATGAATTAGGAATATATCAGATAAAATTAAATTTCTCAGCTCCAGCTTTTGAAATACAGCGCACAATATTTCAATTTGAAATAATTGAACAATCTGTTGATATTTCAGTTTATATAAAGAATCAAATAATACAAGAGAATTCTCTAATTGAAATAATGTTTAAAGAAAATATTGATATTTCTATAAGAATACTTGCTCAAATTGATAATGAATATCTTACTGGTGGAAATATTACATGGAATTCTAATAGTTTTTATAAGAAGATAGACGAAGAAGGAAATTTTTGGTTTAATGATTCAATTCCTATATCTTGTACTAATTTTTCTGCTGGATTAAATTTTGTTTATATCAGGTTTGAGCAAGTAAATTATCAAATTAAGAACTTTGGGTTTCAGTTATTAATAAGCGAGCAAACAGTCAATATATCAACTTTCATTAATAATCAAGAAATCATTGAGAATTCTATTAAGGAATTAACTTTTAAAGAAAAAATAAATATTTCAGCTAGAGTATTAGCTAATGGAGAGCAAATCTTTTTATCAGGAGCGAATATTACATTTATTAGCGATAATTATAATAAAGATTTAAATGAAACAATTTTTCCATGGTATAATACTTCAATTGAAATTTCTGGTTCATATTTTAATCCGGGCATTAATTATGTTTATTTAAAATTTGAATTAGAAAATTATACTACTGATATATTTTCATTTCAATTCTTAATTAGAGCCCAAAAAATAAATTTAACTGTGCTAATAAATTCAGAGAAGATAACTGAAAATTATCTATTAGAATTCAGCTTTAATGATGATTTTTCAATTTCAGCCCAAAGTTATGCAACTTCGGAAAAATTTTATTTAGCAGATGGTCTAATGACTTTTGTTACCGGTGATTACGAAAAAAACTGTACGAATTATGAAGGTTATTGGTATAACACTTCAATTTCATGTTCATATAATATTTTTTCATTAGGGGTTAATTATGTTTATTTGAGGTTTCAAAAAGAGAATTACTCAACAACAATATTTTCCTTTCAAATTTTAATTAATCAAGTTGAAATTCAGGTAAAATATATTGGTTTTGAGGATTCTATTGAAGCAGAAATCGGAGAAACTATAAATATTACAATACAATTATTAGACCCAAAAACAAATATTTCTGTTGACCATGCTTATGTAAGATATTCATGGGAATATGGAATAGGTACATTAAATGAAACACGACCAGGAATATATCAAGTTATTATTGAGTTACCTGAAAATTTACAAGGTAATTTCAAATTTAATCTTATAATAACTCCTGAAAATATAATATATAAAACAACAATAAATTCTTTTATAGTTGTCATTAGAGTGCCTATAGTTGATGGATCAGAATTCCCTAATTATTTATTATGGATTATCATAGGCGTATTATTAATTGTTGCTAGTGCTCTTGGCGCTTTAAGTTTAAGGTCCTATGTATTCTTGCCACGAAAACGTAAAAAAGAAGCTGAATTACTCTCTAAAACTCAAAAATTTAAAGATCTCAAAAATATTCAAGCTATTGTAGTAGTTCATAATTTAAGTGGAATTCCAATTTACTCGAAAAGTTATTCCATTCTTGAAAAACATAAAAAAGAACTTTTTTCAGGATTTATTCAGGCAATTACAACAATTGGGGAAGAATTTATTGATAAAGAAATTAATGAACTAGAATCTACTGAACTTGAGAAAGGGTATGGTATAGAAAAAATGATTGAATTAGATTTTAAACAATTCTATTGTTTAATTGCTGATATAGAAGATATTCGAATTGTTTTTATTTTGAAAGAACGTTCCTCTGAAAGATTGAAAAGTCAAATTTCTCATCTCATTTTAGCATTAAATCTAAAACTTTCTAATAAATTAGAAGATTGGGATGGATCCTTAGATGACTTTCAAATATTAGTTCCAGAAATATTGAATGAATATTTTGAGCTATATTATAAGGATTCATTTATCTTGTCGGATGATATCAATCTCATTACTATGAAAAAAGAAAGAAAGTTAACTAAGATGGAAATGCGAGTAATAAATGTTGTTCAATCAATGTCGGTAGATAATAGAATTGCTGATCTTAATAATATAGTCGAGTTAGTTAGCGAAGAAAATAAGGATTTAATCATCGAAGCAATCGAATCACTACTCAGACAAAAATTAATTATACCACTAAGTAATTAAGTAAATATATATTCATTTTTTATTATTTTTCTCTTATTTTTTCTATGATTAATATGAAAAAATTAAGATTCACTTGCTCCAGGTGTGGGAACTGCTGTACTGATAAAAATACTTTAGTGAATTTAACATATTTAGATATTTTAAGAATTAAGAAAGGTTTGGATTTAGAAATTGATGAAGTACTTGATATAATAGGATTTTTTGTTTTTGACAAAACATTGACTAATGAAGATAAAAAGAGAATGATTGTTACCCCTATAGAAACAGAAAGAGGGTTAGCTTTTATTGGTCTCCTCAAAAACAGTTTTGGGAATTGTTATTTTTATAGTCCAGAAAAGAAGAAATGTTTAATTTATAACTTGAGACCGATGTTTTGTCGAACGTTTCCATTTTCATTTGAGGTTTTAGATGAAAAGAAAGGCGAAACTGATAGTTTAATAAATATAGTTTACACTGAAAAAGGAAAACAATATTGTCCCGGAATTAATGATGAAGCGCCTCTAATTGATACAGAATATTGGATTCAGTTAGGTAAAAGAACCTTGAATGATCTGAAAAACAATCATAACGTAATAAAAAAATGGAATGAATCGGTTAAACAAGGGAAGGTGGTTCCCACAGTGAAAAAGTTTCTTCTCAAGATTTTGGAATTTAATGATAATTAATATATAATCTCAATCTTGATTATGTTTCTCAAATTCTACTTTTATTAAGCTGAAATCCAAAATTATTTAAATTCATTTTCTAATTTTATACAAACGCATATTGTGAGCTAGCTAACAATGCCCAATATAATATCTCTAACTCAATTTTAAAACCAATTTTATCTGTTTGCCAATTAAAAACTCTATCAAAATTTTCTTTATTGAAGAATTTTGTTATATTTAATATATAATTTAATAGATTATTACATAATTCTTGTTCATGATCTTTTAGATCCAGTAGTTTAAAGATAAGTAATGCTAGTGCTGAATCGGTTATTAAATTCCTTATAGAGCCATTTGCTTCTATTAACTTTTTAATTTCATTAATATAATTAATCTTAAATTGATTTAGATTTATTTCTTTATCCAATAACTTTAATGATGCTAAATAATGGTATATATCTAAAGGTGTCTTAAAGTCTTCCAGATTTGATAGATTTATATTTTGAATAAGATTTCCAATTAAAGTTTTATTAAATAAAATTATTCGTTTTTTAGCAATCAATTTTAAGCAAAATAGAGAATATAAATTTAACTCTAATTTTTCGGGAATGAACATTTCTAACTCTGATTTGATAAAGCTTTCAATTTCAAGTAAATCAATTATATCTGTTTTATCTAAAAAATTCATTTCTGACAAAATTGCGAGACCATAAAAGATGTTCTTCGAGTCTGGTATATTATCTTTTGAGGAACTAAATACTCTATCATTTATGAATTGCTTTATTATTTCTAAAGTTTCAAGGTTAGTAAAAGGAGATTCTAGATTCAACATTTTGATGATTGATAAATAATAAAACAAATTCTCTAAGTCAAAAAAGTTTTGATTTACCATTTTTAAATTTATCAAATTCATTTTATCAATCTTGATTTCGTTAACTATTTTGTTATTTATTAGCAATGAATGGCCAATATTATCAAGAAAAGTGTTACTGTCCATTAAAGTACCTAAATCTTTATTTATTTTTGGGAGAGTTCTTGATTGATGATTTAATGGTACAATTGGAACATTTTGTGTAATTAATTTATTTGTGGGGATTAAAACTTCTCGAATCGGTTTTTTTTTTAGACTTTCTGTTGAAGATCTTAGTAGTTCTTTCTTAGGAGTTTTCAAGGTTTCAATGATGTCTTGTTTTGCTTCTCTTAATTGGGTTAAAATATCTGGTTCTGTCATTTGTTTAGATTCAATAAAAGTTAAATCTGTAAAATTAATAAATCTTTTATAATCATATTGTTGAAATTCTTTTTTAGTATCCGCAGAATTAATATATGCATTTTTAAATTCATTTAGTTTTGTAATGAAATTATCGGGTAATAAATCAAATAAATTTACATTCGCAAGTTTTTTAACATCAATATCAAAAAGATACTCAAGTAAGATTTCGAACAATACTTCATGTACGTATTTCTCCATATAAAGCTCAAAATATGAATTATAATCTGGTACTAGAGCTCCTTTAGTTTTCAGAGTTTCCAAAAAATGATTTTGGTTTTCGTTTAACTTATCCATTGAAACACCGAGTGTATTTAAACCGGTTTTGATTGCTTTTAAAATCTTTCCAAGAGAAATTTTTATTTGTTTTTCACTTTCGGTTTCAGTTTTTTTTTTCAAATCAATTTTTTTATAAGCAATTAGGTCTTTTAGATAAGAATAACTTTTTTGGTAGTATTCGAAAATCTCATTTTTCATTATAGAAAAAAAATCAGTTAAAATATCAGTAATCTCTTTCATGTTTCAAAAATCTTGTTCTTTTCAGTGATATATAATGAAAATTGTTTATCAAATTTATTATGTTTTTGTATATTTATTTTTTTCCGTGTGAGTAATCTTTATTATCTGAATGGTATTAATTTCATTAATATGTCTCAAGAAAAAACTAGATTAGTAATTAAATCAGGAAATATTTTTGATTCCGTTAATGGAATATTGAAAGAGAATCAAACAATCATAATTCAAGGAAAGAGAATTCTTTGGTGCGATGAGGATGACGCTTTCGAGAAAGACTTGAATGATAAAATTATTGATGTAAATGGAAAAACAATTATACCGGGTATGATTGATTGTCATGTCCATCTTGAAAACACAGCGGAACCAGATTATGAGAGAAAATATCTAAGGACAACAAAAACTATGTGGCATTATTATGCTTTACAAAATGCGCAAAAACATTTGATTAATGGTTATACATGCATACGAGATTGTGGAAGTCTTCCCGAATGGGGCCCATCCTTAAGGAGAATATTCGATATTGGCGCTCTTGCAGGGCCTCGAATACTTATAGCAAATTTACCTATCACTCAATGGGGTAATCAAGAAGAAATCGGACCAGTTGAGGTAATTGAGTATTATGGGAAATTATCTGAAGTTAAAGCTGGTATCGATGGGATAAGGCATGCAGTTAGGGACAGAAAGCGTTCTGGATCAGATTTTATTAAGACAGTTACTACAGGGGGGGTATTACATGGAATTACTTCTAAAGTTGACACTAGTCTTTTTCTAAACGAAGAATTATTAGCAATGACAGAGGAAGCCCATAGACTAGAGATGCATGTAGCAAGTCATGCTCATGGACGGGAAGGGATCTATAAAGCTGTACAAGCAAATGTGGATACAATAGAACACGGAACTCTTATTGATGAAGAAATCATTGATTTAATGATAAAAAAACAAACCTTTTTAATTCCTACTCAAGCAGCTTGTTTTGGAATAAGCAAACCTGATATTTTAAAACAATTACCTCCTGAAGTAGCAACCAAAATAAAACAAATTCAAGAACAAATGATTAGTAATCACAAAATAGCATTTGAAAAAGGTGTGCTTTTCGCAATTGGAACTGATGCTGGTACTCCTGGTAACCCTCATGGTACAACAACTAATGAAATTATTAATATGATAGAAAACGTAGGTATGACCACTTCTCAAGCGCTCCAAGCAGCAACGATTCAGGGTGCGAAAGCCATTAAAATGGAAGAGCAAATTGGTTCTATAGAAAAAGATAAATTAGCAGATTTGGTAGTTTGTAATGGAAATCCAATAGAAGAAATATCAATTTTAAAGGATCCCAAAAATCTGCTTTACGTGATTAAAGATGGTAAAATTATGGCTAAAAAAGGAAAAATTACATATTTCAATTAAAATTTGATTACTTATGGAGAATTCTTGTTTTAACCATTTTTCAGAAGATTATCATTTGAAACGGAAGAAACCTTGGCGTCCACTAGAATTTTTTCTTAATCATTTAAAAAATAAAAAATATACTTTTGATGGTATAATTTTAGATTTAGGTTGTGGAAATGGCAGAAATTTTAAAATAATGGGTATACCTCCTAAAAAATTGATTGGATTAGACTTATCTCTCGAATTAATTAAAATAGCTCAAGCGCAACTTAAAAAAATTGATCAATATTCGCAAAATGAATCACATTTTATTCAGCTTCTGCTAGCAGATATTTCTAAACTTCCTTTTCGTAAAAAAACAGTAAATGCCATTTTCTCAATAGCCGCAATTCATCATATAAGGAAAAAATCTGAAAGAAAGAATACAATTATTCAAATATATGATATATTGAAAAAAAATGGAAATTTAATTCTAACTGTATGGCGCAAATGGCAAAAGCAGTTTAGATATTATTTTCTTTCTGAATGGTATAAAAGAAGATTTATAATTAATTATAAAAAGCAACAAGAGCTAATTGGTTTAAAAGAATTTGGAGATAAATTTATCCCTTGGACTCTTTCCAATGAACAAAAAACTTATAATCGATTCTATCACTTTTTCTCTAAAAGAGAACTCAAGAAATTATTAAAGGATTTTATAATCAAAGAATTTAAAATTACGGGGGGTCCTTCAGATCGAGATAATTTTTTTATTTTTGCACGAAAACCGATGAATTAATGACATTCTATAGAATTATATGAATTTAATATATATGGTTTAAAATTTTCGAACGCTTCTCCAATTATTAAGGTATGGACATTAAAGAGTCTTTCTGTTATGTCACAATAGAATATACAATGTATTACTTTTTCCGTATAATACCTTTTTCTCATCATTTTGTTTCGATGTCCTAACCAGAAAGTAATTTCATGACTCCTCAACCAATCTCTTTTTTTTTCGGTAACTACCATACCAATGGCATTATAAATGTCTATACTATTCTGTACCTCTTTATAATAAAAAAAATTCATTCTCTCTTTTTTTTCCCAACTTACTTCCATCTTTGACACTGGACCCCAAATCTCATCGTATTCATTTTCAGTATGTAAAATAATAGAACCTTGCTTCTCATCGCCTATATATTCTATTTCTTTATACCATTTTGGCATTTTATTAATTTTAACTCCACACTCTGGTTTAGTATAAGCAAAAAAATTATATTCCATATCCTTTTCTCGTTTTCTAATTTATATTTCAAGAATTAAATTTAGTTCTAAAATAAATTTATTGTTTATAAAATTTCTGTCGTATGGAGAATAGCTTCAAATTAATTTTCAGTAAATTAATAAGATAAATAGGAAGAAGTCTTAAATTAATTAGATTAGTTCTTTTCCTTCTTCAATCCATTTTTTGAGTCTTTCTACAGAGACTCCTTTAATTAATGGCGCTAATTCTTCGGGTTGTTCTTTACATAATGCTTCTACATTTTCAACACCCAGTTCAATTAACTTTTTCGCTGTTGCTTCTCCCAATCCAGATAACTCAGTTAAGGGCTTACCTGTAGCTGGACTAGGCAATTTTTCTATTTTTTCTATTTTAGTGGTTTTTACCTTTTCTTTCTTTGCAGGTTTTACTTTTACTTTCTTTTCTAGTTTTAGTACTGTTTCTGCTGTTGTTATTTTAGGTTTTTCTTTAATTTTTTCTTTTTTAGATTTAAATGGTGTTCTCTCCTTTTCTTTTTTAATAAACGGTTTTTTTTTCTTTTTCTCTTTAGATGGAAATTTAAAAGATTTTAACATCTTTATATTTTCATTATGAACTGATTTTCTAAAATAATCAATCTTAATTTTAGCTTTTTTCAAGAGTTCAATAGATTTCCCCGCTTCTTGAATCTCTTTTAAAGAAAATCCATTGCTTTCTCTTATATGGGAATCTTTAGAAGGACTCTTTACCAAAGCAACTGGGGTTGGTTTGCTTTCCATTTTTATTCAATGAATATAATATGATTTTTATTAATTTTGTAAATTAAAGAAAATTTTTATTTCTTTCTATTTAGGTTAATTAGGTGAAATAAAATTTTTATTGTTCTTTATTGAATATAAGATTTTTAATGTAAGGAATCTTAATTAATGTTAAATTTCTTATTCAAAATTTAATAATATCTAAATCTTCTAACTTTTTTAGTATTTCATTTATTTCTGTCCTTTTTTTATTTAAATTTCTTGAAATTTTCAAGGGAGAATCTTTTCCAGTGCATTGTAATGCAACTTGAAAGTCAAAATCAGCAATCATTCCCATGGATAGAACTTTTTCTAATACACTTTTAGCAACTATTAAATTTGGAAAAACTTCAGCTATCTTTCCGCCAATTGTAAGATTTTCTATATCCGCAATTAATGTTTGAAATCTACTTTTATCTGTTGTTGCCCTAAAATTTTTAAGATCAGATTGGTGCTTTTTCCAAAAACGATTGGCTATTTTATGGATAATTTCCTCAATTTTGTCAGTATTATCATCAGCATCTGAAATTGAGCAAAATAAAATCCTTGATAATGGGTGATAGTAAATGAAAATGGTTGAATCTTCTGATTGTAATATTCTATCCATTTCATTTACTCTTCTCCCTTTTACCATAGCTTTTTGAATTATATCAATGGTTATATTAATTGCTTTAAAAAAACCAGTTATTATATCATCTTGAATTTTCTTTAATTCTTTAAATGTTGATTCTAAAAGGGATATCCCATTATCCCCATCAATTAGATAAATCTTATAAATCAAAATTCTAAAAAACTAGCTTTTTTTATTCTATTAAAAATAAAAAAATTCATGCTTATGAATCATTACATTACATTTTTTTAATGGTTAAAATTAAAAATAGAGCGTTTTATTTCTAATACATATATATTAATTCTATGATTTTAATATGAAAACTAAATATACATTCGTATTTTTTTATATGCTGATTTTTCCTTTAAATAATTCATTGGGATTATCTTTTATAACACATTCTACCTCAGCTTTGGCACATCCTCAGCTATCAACTCCAAATTATGGTGTTTCAAATTTTAATATTTCCCAAAGTGTACAATATGAAGTAGAAATTAATTATACTTTTACTCACACCAAGCTTGAATTTCAAACTTACAATTTCAAAGTAGCTAGATTGGATGATCGTCAACCAAATTCAACATTAACACCTTATTGCCCTCCTTATCAGGAAGTCAAGGATTTTGAAAATTCTATCAATATTACTGGATTTGGAGTTATTGAAGAAGGTTATGTGGATAAATTCAACAATACTTATGATTTATTTAATTCGACGTTATTTTATTCTCAAACAATAACACTAAACCAACAATATAATATTACTCTCAATGAAATCTATTTTAATGAAATTAATGATGAGGATATTGGAATTTATAATCCAGGTGATAATATACATGCATTATATAATGTAACTGAAGAATATTGTGAGTGTAATAATCCAACTTTAATAGCGCTATCTAATAATATTGTAGGTATGGAAAATAACACTGTTGAAAAAGCAAGGAAAATTTTCAATTGGATCGTATCTAATATTGATTATCAGGTGCAAGATGAAGAAATTGGGGCTCTTGAAGCATATAATCAGAAAAGAGGAGATTGTTCAGATATTTCGGATTTGATGATTACTCTTTTACGCATTCAAAACATTCCAGCAAGAAAGGTAACTGGATTTGTTATTTCTAATAATCCTGCATATCGTCCTACTGTTGGTGATAAATATATTTTTGATCTTAATTATAATGGATTAACTCAGACGGCATCATCTACAAATGAAATTTTAGGACACGTATGGATGGAGTATTTTATACCTGATATAGGATGGATAGCATGTGATCCTACATGGGGACAAGGATATTTTAATCGAATAGATTTTCTTAGGTTTAGTTTCAATGTGGGTGCATGGTTTTTCTTACCTGGAGCAACACCTCCTTACAATTATATTTCTGAATTTCCTATTAATCCATCTCCTGTATGCAGCGACCATTCAGCTTATAATTGGCAATATTCAATCGAAATAACTGTTTTGGAAACTAATCTTAATCCACTGTCTGATTTTCCGATTTTTGCTACTGTAGTTATGATAGTAGGATTTTGTGCTGTAATCTCATTGATGTTCCTTTTACGAAGTAGAAGGCATAAAAAGCAACTTGAACAATACGCTCAATATTAAATCTTTTTTTATTTTCTTAGATATATGTATGAATTAAGTCAACAAGATTTTTTGAAAAATCTGGCAAGTTTTTTTCAATTTTTTCAATTTCAGAAGACTTTTCTAAAAATAGAAGTAGATACAAATTATATTTCTCGACTGTTATTTTTTTGAAGATTACTTTTTTAGATGTATCAGTAATACCAGATGATACAATAAAATCCTGTTCTAATAATTTATATTCCTTAAAATTTTTATAAAGGGATTGAAAATGAGGTGCCGAGATTTCAAATACTCTTCCAGAAATTTCTGTTTTGGAGAAACTGGATAAGATTATTCCATTTTCATTCAATAATAAAATAGCATCTGAATTTGTTTTTTTAGCAAATTTTTTTAGTTGATTTCTGAATAGTTCACGATTTGGACTTAATTGTGATAAACCAAAAGAATATGCTGTAATCAGGCTCCAATGATCAAAAATACTAGTTTGGAAAATTTTAATAAAAAATCTCTCAGAATTCTCCTTAATCCCATCAGCAATAATTTCTAAGCTTTTAAAGATATCTTCAGAACCTTTTAAGTCAGGATCGAATTTGTTTATGCAAATGACGATTGGAGGAAATTCCTCTAATTCTACTAAAGAGTTTAAAAGAGTTCTAAACAATTCAAGAGCCTCATTTATTCTATCTACATCTTGAATATCTATGAAGAAAAACATTAAATCAATATTATATAGATAAATTTTACTTTGCTCTAGGAATTTTTCTCGATATTTTTTTTGACCCCCTAAATCCCATACTGATATCAGTGAATTTTGTTCTTCGAAAATATTTTCTTCAGTTCTCTCAACACCTTTAGTTGGCAAAGCCTTGATGATTTCAGAGTATTTTCTTCTAATGCCATGCACAAAACTAGTCTTTCCCGCCTTATCTAATCCCGTAAGTAAAATTTTTATTTGTCTTTTTGTTGAAAAGGGATCTTTTAGTTCCATAGCGAACTCGAAAAGCTCTTCTCTTAGATCTTCCATAATGTTTTCTCTTTCATTATGTTCTTTATTGATTTGAATTAAGTTTGCAGTTTTATCTATGATGATTCTCAAATATTTCATATTCTCATAAAAAAAAACTCTATCATTTTCATTTATCAAAACAGTAATAGTAGCAGCTAAAGCTTTACCACGAGCTTTTGCATCAGGAATGAGAAAAAAATAAGTTAGACCATTTAGTTTTAGATCAGGGAAAGGTAATATTCCAAAGTAATTAACACCCTCAGTAGTTTCTCCGTTTTGATATGTACTATCCCCCATAAGGAGAGAGATAGTTTTCATAGCAATTGAAAGACCTGCACTTTCATCCATATCCTTAGGCCAGTAAATTTTAGGCGTAGGACCATTCTCATCAAAAAGACTTAATACAATTGCTTTTATTATATTAGCTTTAAGATCAGACTTTTCTCCTTCAGTTGGTTTTTCTCTCTTTGATTTGGCTTCTGTTTTTGTCAAAAAATCCACGTTTCTTTATTCGGAAAATCTTATTATTTTTAAAATTAAAAATTACTTTTATTTTAAAATATTATAAAATCTTAATAATATTTCAATATAATCAAAAAAATCATTCTTATTAAATACTTTTTTTACGAAAAATCTAATCTATTTAATGTGTTTAAGAATAAAACTTTATACATGATAGGTTTGAATTTTTACAGAATGTTTCAATTAATTCTCTAGGTGTGAGATTAATTTTTTTTAAATTTATTAATTCAACAGCACCATTATGAATAAATAGATGGAGATCTCCTTGAACTTTTAACATATTTAAAAAATCACCCTCAATATCATTTCTATAATGAATGGAGTTAGTATACATATTTTTTTCTGAAAACCCTTTAACTTTCAATGGAAAGTGTTTCAAATCTAGTTTAGTAAATCTATGAATTGCTCTTCTAGAAGGATTTTCACTTAATATGTATTTTTTATTATCCCTATTGGATAATTCTGAACATATAATATTTATCTCATTTAGAATTTTCTTGCTAAGCTTGATTGCGTCTGAATGCTCATGAAGTTCATAATTTGTTAAATATTTAATTGATTCATTCAATCCAACTACACTTATTGATAAACTTTGTTCCTCAAGCTGAAACAAAGCTTCGCCGTTAATTGTGCTACTACAAATAGGTAAATGATTTGAATTCATCCTTTTTTTTATTATACTAAATTTCTTCAATAAAATACTCGAGCATAAATTTATTTTTGAAGTTAATAGTTCTAAAAATTCATCCTCATTCCTGCTAATATATGCATAACGAGGTAAGTTTAAGCTAATATTTTGAAGCATACCATAATTAAATTGGCCAGTTTGTGATATTTTCTTAAGAAATCTATTTTTATATTCATCTAAACAGAAGTTCATAAAATAAGATGAGGTTATTGTTGCAGATTCCTCCCAAAAACTCGGAATTATATCAACCATTTCCTCCAATAATTTATTATCCACTATCAATTGATGTGAAGGACTTAAAATAGAATTTTTACTATATATTTCTTTTAAAATAAGGATAATGGATTTAAGTAATTTTTGAGTTCCTTCCCAATAATTTCCATAAATATTTTCAATTTTTCCTCCAGGAAGTATAGCGGGAACTTGAGCTAAAGCTTCAAAAATAGAGAATGATGAAGATATTGATAATTCAGAAACATTTCGTCCAATAATAAGCGGTAATTGATTAATATCATAGAATAATTCTCTAAGATTTTCCATTATTGAAGCTTCTGGTAAATTATACGCATATGGTGCTAAAAAAGTAGTTATAAAATTCAAACCTTGATTACCATAAAATTCAGTCTGTGTCATTATTAACCATTTCGATAGATGATTCAAAGCACCTCTAAGATCATTTGCTGGTTTTTGTTTAGTATTTGGTAAACCATTTTTTAAAATAAATCGAAAATCCCAGAATTGACTAAATGGTCTTGAATCAAAGTAATTTAGTCCATTAATATGAATATCACCATATAAATGTGCTTTAGATTCTTCACTATCTAATATTCTTAAATGCGTATATTCTTCAGCAATCTTATCAGCTGCCCAATGATGTATTTTTTCAGGATTCATCTGCTCATTTTGTCTATCACTTGGCCCTTTTTCTAGAATTTCTTCATAATCCATCAAGGGTATTCCAATTCGAGTATATAATTTACGTTCATTTTCAAAATGTTGTTCAGAAAGTATTGAACAGACTATTTCTCTTATATGTGGGCCAGAAAGAAATTTAATTCCTGAGCTAATAATTCTTCGAACAACTAATTCAGTAATATGCTTTGCGTTTGTCTCACTCATTTCAGTTTCTTTTAGAATACTCTCGAAAATCTTAGATGGATCAAATTCAGCAATATTTCCCTCAGTTCTAAAAACTTTTGGTAACAACTCCATAACATAATAAAATCTAAGAGATTATAAAAAAAAAATTATTAACTGATTAAATTCGAAAAAATTTCAAGTAACAATTAAGCATCAGTACAACAATAGTATTGTATAAGGTTATCTAATTATTGTCATCCTCTATTGTAAAGATTATTATTATACTTTAGAAATCTTAGATATCTATATCTTAGAGGATCTTCAGAATTCTCATACTCTCTCTATTTTATTTTAGATAAGTAATTTATTAAAAAGCATGAATTCTTGGACTGAAGCATCATTGAGACAATTATACATGCAAATTTATCATTTCTTAATAGAGACTGATTCAAATGTCATTGAGATTTGGTGTGAGCTTTCAGATATTCCTTTCCTACGACAATTAAATAAATCTGAGGTAAGAATTATTATTGGGAATCTCAATTTTCTTTCTTTTAAGAAAGGTAATTATGTTCAATATATTATTATCAACAAAATTTTGTTTATTATAGAAGCGATTAATATACTCCAACTAGATATTAGGAAAATAACTGAAATAATTAATTATGATGGCTTTGAAGCTTTAATAAAAGAAATACTTTCAAAAAACAATTATGTAACAACCAAGAATTTCAGGTTTTCAGATAAATCCTATTTTAAATCGGAAACTTCCCAAAAAAGATATGAAATTGATATAATTGGTATATTTTTCAATTATGTATTGCTTATTGATGCAAAGCAGTGGAAACATAAGGATTCATTTAGTTCTATTAATAAAGCAGCAGATTTACAATATCGTAGAGCTATTGCATTAAAAAAAAATCCTGAAATATTTTCAATGCTTATTCAAAAATTATTAGGAAATAAATTGAATTTACGCAAGCGATTGCCATTTATATTAATTCCTATTATGGTCACCTTAGAAGAAAATAGCATAAAAATAAATAATAATCAAATTCCCCTAGTCTCAGTTTATGAATTGAATTCTTTTTTGTATGAATTACAAAATAACTTACATTATTTTAATATTATTAGTGTCAATAAAGTAAATATACAAAAAAGATTATTTTGAAAACTATATTAACTTTAATTTAATAATTAAAATTTATTTTATTAATCCTAAATAATCCTTTAATTGCTTTTTTACTATGCTAATTGCAAAAGCTATTATTCCACTTTTAACTTTTGGATGAGAAAACAATATTAAAAGCATATCTTTAACGCTAGGATTATTTCGATCAATTGGAGCTAAATCCAATATACCTTCAGTTCCCCTAACTGAAATTGATTTTAATAAACCAGCATCTAATCCCTCTACTATATCAGTTCCTATCATTGAAAGATTCATACCAACTGTTGCAAAAAGAGAATCAGAAATTCTACTGGATATTGCCGATGCCAATATAGTCCCATCCGTTTTTATTATAGCTGATGCTTCTATATTTAAATCCAATTTTAATAATTGTTTTAAAATTTCATTCATACTAGAAGGGGGTATTTTTTCCTCATGATCTTTTTTATCAAGATGTTTCTCCTTAGGAGTTCCTAATTTTTTTACTGAAATTTTTTTCGAAAGAAATCCTAATACCTCAGTCATATCTTTTTCTAATCGTTTTTGTTTTAAAACAGCTGTATCACTTTCAGTAGATTCTACAGGGATAGGAGATAATGGAACAGAGGTTTTCTTATCCTTTTTTTCCAAAACGGAATTTTTAAGCTCTAGAAAAGCATCTGAAATTGCATCTTCAGAACGAGTCGGTGGAGATGATGGAGATATAATCTCCCTGTGAGAATCTTGAATAAAACCTTTAAATGGTTGTGGAGTAATTTCTTGTAAACCTTTTGATTCACTTTGTTCTAAGGTAGAACCATTTTCTCTTAAGGAACTACTTTCTAATTCGTTATTAGATGACGAAGGAATTTCTTGCAACTTCATTTGATTCTCTAATATCTCAGGTTCTTTAGGAATTTCATGTAAATCTAATTTTTCTTTTTTCTTCTCAGTTTCAATTGGTGTTTTTACAGGTTTTTTTTTTTCTTTTTTCTTTCCTTTCTCAGTTTTTTGATCCGTGGGTCTAGGATGCTTTGTAGGAACGGGTAATAAAGCGCCACACATTCTACAAACGCGATTGATATTTTCATTATTGGTAGTACCACAATTCTGACATATAATCAATAAATTATTTCCACTTCCAGATAATTTTACCTAATTTCTTCTATCCTTGTTTTTAACTAATAAGGGTATTCTTTGGATCTATTAATGAAGTTAGATTTTTTGTTTTTAATAATATAAAATATAAATAAAAATCTAATTTTATTAATGTTAGTAATTTTAAATTTAGGGTAAAACCTTTTTTTGATGTTCAGATTTTAAATTAAGGAATTAAAAAATAACATAAAAGAATGTGATATGAAGAAATGATCTAATTACCTATATAATATTTCTTTAAGTAAATTTGCGAAAGACTCGAGATCTTCTTTATGGAAAACCGGATCTTCTTTTAGGAGTATTAAATAGTATGGATCTGAATCTTTCTTTAGTGTGATTTGCTTAAATATAAAATTTTTACCAAATCTTTGAACTATCATTCTACTTTCATATCTATCTTCTGCTACACCAGTATACTGGAAGCTATCATTGAGTGTGAGAAAATATGGCGTTGAGGCGGTGAGTAGATGCTTGGTTTCATCATCTTTATAATATGATCCGATTATAAGAGAGTTATCATCAATTATCACAACTCCTTCTGAGTCAACTTTTTTAGCAAATTCTAAAATAGTTTTTTCGATTAATTCTGATTTTGGATATAAGCTTAAAAGGATTTCAGACATAGCAGTAATAATAGAGCCAAAATCATAAATAGAAGTTTCATAATAATATAATTCCTTATATTCAGTGGCTCTTAATTTATCTTTTAAATCAATTATTAAAGATTCCATTTCATTTTGTGCACTTCTTCGTAATGCGGGATCATATTTATGAAGAAACACATATATTGGGGGTTTAATTTCTAATTTTTTAAACTGCTCTAATACATCTTTAAAATAACTTATAGCTTCAGGTATTCGAGGTTTATTTTGGATGTCAATTACATAAATAGCAATTTCAGTTCCTTCGAAATATTTACCAGGATTCTTCAAATAGGCAATTCTATAACTCAATTGGCCCCCTAGGTCCCATTCTGATATTTCTTTACCAAGAAAATCAAAAATTCTTTTCTGAGCACCTCGAGTTGGAGAAAGGATTGCAATTTTTGAAAATTCTCTTTGAAGGGCAAGAATTATTGAAGTTTTACCTGCCTCGTCTAATCCTGTAAATAATATCTTAGAAATTTCAGGTTTGGGGGGTTCTTCCTTTTTTAAGTATAAAATTGATTGTTTAAGATTCTTTTCCAAAGTGTATTTCACCTTTGAACTTATAAAAGTATTATAAATATAAATATATTCTTTTTGTAAAATATTATATTAATTCATACTATTTTAGATTTTGTATTGTTTAATGTTGTTTTAAAAATATTTTGATCTTTACAATTTCTATTATAAATAAAAGAGCGAATAAAATGATTACTTATTAAGTAATTCTTTTAACTTTTCTATTGCTTCGATAGGAGTTTTCACAGAATGTATTTTATCTAATCTTCTGTCATCTAATTTTTGATTTGCTATTTTTGAAGACCATCCTTTAACACTAGACAATGCTATAATTGGTTTTTGATAAATCCAAGCAAAACATATTTCAGATAATGTACCTGCTTTGCCACTAATAGCTAAACATGCATCTCCACAGAGAATAACTACAATATTTCTTGCCTGTGAAAATGGACATGGAATAACAATATCGATGAATTCATTTGCCATAGATTTTTCTACATAAGGTATTATTCCAATAGTTAATCCATTTTCTTCTTTTACTCCTCTGCAAACAGCTTCCATTACACCAGAAAGCCCCCCACAGGCGACAATAAATTTGTTTTGAGCAAGTAAACGTCCTATTTCAAAAGTTATTTCCTCAGTTTTTTTATCAATATCACTAGCGCCAATTACACTTATAATACCTTTAAATTCACTTTTAATATCAACAAACATATTATTTATACTCCATTTTCCTATTTTTAATAAATTTCAAATATTTTTAAAAATTGAATTATGATTAAGCAAAAAAATAAAAATAAAATACTATTCTAGTCGATATTAATCCTATCTAATAAAACTAATTAAAAGTTGTAAATCCAAATGAATGAATTAAATAATAAAGAAGAAGCTGAGAATAATTCAGAAAACTCAGAAGAAATAGAAGAAAAAACTGAAAATACTACGAAATCAAAATTAAAAGATAAATTAGGTGGTACCAAAGATAGCTTAGGTAAATTTGCCTCAAAACTAAAAGATAGAGTTGGAGAAAGTAAAGAAAAAGTCAAATTTAAGATGGAACAACGAAAAGAAAAGAAAGAACTTGAGAGGATAGAAAAAGAAGCTAGAGAGAAAGTAGAAAGAGAAATTAAAGAAAAAGAGGCTAAAGAAAAAGCAGAAAGAGAAGCTAAAGAGAGAGCAGCTAGAGAAAAAGCAGAAAAAGTAGCTAGAGAAAAAGCAGAAAGAGAAGCTAGAGAAAAAGCAGAAAGAGAGGCTAAAGAAAGAGCAGAAAGAGTAGTTAAAGAAAAAGAAGAAAGAGACGCTAAAGAGAGAGCAGAAAGAGAAGCTAAAGAAAAAGTAGAAAGAGAAGCTAAAGAAAAAGCAAAAAGAGAAGCTAAAGAAAGAGCAGAAAAAGAAGCTATAAAGAAAGCAGAAAGAGAAGCGAGAGAAAAAGAAGCAAAAGAAGTGGCGGAAAAATTGGCTAGATTTAAAGCAGAAAAAGAAGCTGAAAGAAAAGAGAAAAGATCAACAAAAATCATTTGTCAAACTTGTGGAGCAGTAAATGATGCAACTCGTAAATTTTGTAGCTCATGTCATTCAACGCTTATTTAAAATTACCCAAAGATCTTTAAAATCATATTACATCAATTGTTTCTTTACCATCATTTATCCTCAAAAGATTTTTTTCTTTAATAATTTTACCTATAATCTGAGCATCTAATCCACTTTCATTAAATATCTCTATTACCTTGCTACAATTATTCTCTGATGCTGTAAGAATATATGAGGTTGTTAAGTACATTTTAAGGTATGTTTCTATTTTATAATTTAGTTCAACTAATTTTGGAGGGATTATAATTTTATTAATATTGATATCCGCTCCTACCTTTGAATATTTGATCATTTGTAATAAAGTCCCAAATATCCCCCCATTCGAAACATCTTTGGAGGCATTGACTAAATGTTTTTCAGCAATGATATTCATAGCTTTTCTTTTTTTTAGGATAACCTCTGAAGAGTTAAACATCGTAGTATCATAATAGAGTTTGCTAGCTTTTCCTACTTTTCCATCAAAATCGACAGCTAAAATTACATTATCAGTTACTTGAGCATTACCCGCTGATATATAATCTTCTTTCTTTATTTCTCCAATCATTGTAGAACTTAATTCATAACACTTGCTTTTGATATTTGTATGACCTCTTATGATAGGGACTTGAAATTTTTTTGAACCTTCACAAATTCCCTGTAATAATTCATTACAAATCATTGGGTCTATGACAGAAATAACTATGCTAGCGGCTAATGGAATCCCTCCGCAAGCATAAATATCATCAACACTTACTAAAATAGAGCTAAATCCTGCTCCATATGGAAAATTCTCAATAAATTCAGTCCTTATTCTATCCGTTGTAATTAAGATTAACTTCTGGTTATCTTTAACAGCTGCCGCATCTTCACCTATATCGGAAAATATCTTAGAACTTTTAAAAGAATTTTTATCTATATATTGTACAATGGGGTTAATTTCTTTCTTTTCTATGATATTTTGGTTATTTCTAATGCTTTCAGCGATTTTTTTAAGAAACATTTATGATTTAAATATAAAGCTATTAATAATTAAATTTGCTTAAAATAATTTAAGAAGTTTTAAACTTAAAATAAAAAAATGATTATATAAAATAATGGAAGAATTACTTAAATCTTCAATTATAAAGGGATTTGTTCTAAGTGTCTTTGGAGAACTTGGTCCAACTCCAATTTATTGCTTCCCTAATTATGTTACTGAAAAGGAGTTCAAGGAACTTTCCAAAGAATCAAAAGATCAAGGCCATCTTATTTTAACATATCGTGATATTACTCAAATTTCCATAAAAAATTTAAGCCTTTTTATTAGTGATAAGATTGTTATGGAAGAGAAGGATCTCACAAAAATTCAATATTTTGCTATTTTACCATATCCTGATTTTAACACAACTTCTCTTACCTATTTTCATTTTATTAGGAGAGATTCTGAAGATCATTCAATCCCAACCGCATTTTCGATACTAGCAGAAGAAAAAAGCCGAAGCTTTTTATATAATAATATAAATCGAATTAAACCAGTAGTTACTGAATTTTTCAAAATTTTTGATAAAAAGATGCTTGATTCTTACCCTCCACGTGAAAATGTTGAAAAATTTTTCCAAGATCTTTTGACAGAATTAATAGAAATTGTGAAAAACCCTTCAACTCCAATTACTACTCATAGGAAGATGAAGATTTTATTTGCAGGTTTGGATAATTCAGGCAAAACTAGTTTTTTACTTTCTGTAGATCGTAAATATAGTAAACTAATCGGTCTTAAACCCACAGCAGGAGCGAGTATAAAATCTATTGAAGCATTAGGGGCTACAATTTTTCTTTGGGATTTAGGAGGACAGAGAAAATTCCGAGAAAAATATATTAATAAAGCTGAAATCTATCTATATGAGGCTGATCTTTTATTTTACTTTATTGATATTAAAGATAGAGCTAGATTTGATGAAAGTATTGAATATCTTCAAAATCTTAAGAGTGTGATTGAAGAATTCAATCAAAATACACCAATAGTATACATATTATCAAAAGGAGATGCTGATATCTTAAATACAGGAGAAATTAAAGAAAATATCGAATTTATAAAAACAAAGTTAAGAGAAAATGATCAAGATGACTCACTAGAAACATATACTACAAGTATCTTCCAAATCTTTACAATTCTACGAGCCTTTTCTTCAGGTATCTCAAAATTAAGTCCAAATAGAGATCTGATTAATCATAATCTTAAAAAATTCTCTTTAATGACAGAATCATATTTAACGCTACTTTTAAGTGTTGACGGTTTAGTCCTTGCCAATTTCTATGATAAACAAACTATGGGTTTAACGAAAATTCCTAAATCAGAAGTAATGAATGTATTTGAAATCTCTGCACCTCAATTTACGGTTTTATTTAAAATATTTTCAAAATTTAAAGCATTACAACAAAATGAAGCTTTATTTAGAGTTTCAAATACAGTAATTTTTATTAAAAGAATCCAAATTGAAGAAAACGATATGTTTCTCTTATTTTTAGTAGATAATGAAAATAAAAAAGATAAAATTGATGAAGAATTGCCAGGATTCTTAAAATACACCCAAGATTTACTTTTACGATATATTGCTTAAAAAATTGCTTTTAAAGATGTTCTCTCACTTATATTTTTTCTTAAAATTCTTTTTCTGTAATAGGAATTAACTCCAGAAATCAAAGAAATTGCAGGGATAATACACTTTGCGAATTTTATTGGTCCAAACAAAATAAAATCACTGGGGGCAGAAGCACAATAGGCCATTATTGATGCTATAGCACCACATCTAGCATTTTCACCATATTTTTTAGCAAAACTCCATCCATAAATTGCATTAGCGGGAGCAAATCCAGTAGGCAATCCTAATACTTTTTTCACTAGTCCAGTTGTTTCAAAATTGATTGAAATTGAGGGTAAATCTAATACAGCTGTATCAACAATACAATTATCTATATTTGCTTTTTGAGCCTTAGGAATTAATGACTCTTTTAAGAATTTTAACTTCTGTTTTGGAAAAATATATTTATTTCCAAATGTAAGGAGCACAGCATTCTTAACTCCAATTTCCTTTAAGCGCTGTAAGTTTTCATCGGTTGTATTTCCATCAATGCTGTTTAATATAGCTCTATTTAATAAGCCTATTTCTTTTAATCTTTCCATTGCGGGAATTCTTGAAAAATCATTCAATCCATCAACCAAAAAGGGATATTCTACATTATTTGCAATAAATTCACATTCCTTTACAAGTGCTTCTGGATATGCCCCTACAACATCAATTACTCCTTGTAATTGAGTATTTTCAATTAATTCTGTAAATTCATTTAATTCTTGTTCAATAAGATTTTTATCGATTTTGCCCGTTTTTTCATCCAATAACCCAGCATGCTTAGCATAAAAAACAGTCCCAATCATAACAATAGGATTTTCCCCCGGTTGACCGCCTAATTTAATATTACCTATTTGGATTATTTTTTGCTCTGATTCAAACTCTAACATAATTTAATCAAAAACTCCTAATTATTATATTTTTCTAGTGAAAAAAAATTATTATATTCTAAATATCTTTCTTAAAAGGTTTATCCAACATTAATAATTCAATAAAATTTGAAACTTTTTCCGTAGGAATTGTTAAGTAATCTCCATCAATAACATAACCAAACCCTTCTGACCACGTAGAAATTTCATGCAAATAAGTTTTTTTATCCATTCTTAAAATTTTTCGCATTAATTTTAATTCAACTTTGTTCATTTTTTCCACCATTACTTTTACTTTTTTCTTTCTTTTTAGCTTTATAGGTTCACTCACAAGGGTTCCGATATAAATTATTGATAATATAAATTCTGGAATCCATTTATGCATCAGCAAGACAATAATTGCTGCAATAAACGAAGAAGCTGCACTTATTGATACATGAATATCATCCCAATTATACCCTATGTAATATAATTCAATTTGAATTAACATTCGGATAATATTTACAACATAAAAGATTACTGATGAAACGATAAGAGCTTTTGTTTTCCGCCATATAATATCCTCTTTTGTGAGTGGGTCTTGACTATGGGGTGTGAAAACGATAATTCCGACAAAAATAACGATAGCTTGCACCCCTGTACAAAATGTTTCGAAGTAAATTGATGGTCTCCCAGGAATATCGAAATACCAATGATATTTTCCATTTGGAGCATATACTGCTTTTACACCCATATTAAAAAACAGGTTTAAGAAATATACTGTTTGTTTTACAACAATTTCATGTAACCAATAATTAATTTCAAGATCAAAGAACAGATATATAAGATAAGCGGATAGAGGTGCTCCAATAGCGAATATAATCAAAGATCTTATAGAGAAGATATATTTTCGTCCGTTATATTCAATGATAGGTTTTTTAATATTACTTAGTTCCTTAAATGGTCGCATCTTTATTTTCCCCTTCTTCATCTGTATGCTTCAGATAATAGTGAAACCTATCGAGTATTATATAATTAAGAATTATTAGTAATGGAATCATAACAAAACCAAAATTAAAATAACTGGCAGATTCTAACAATGGAATTGATAAACCGATAATAAATGCAAATAATATGTTAATTGTTAGCAATAACCAGATATATATTTTTTTTAAGATCAATCGCGCCATGATAAATAGTTTTAATAAGTCAATATAAAAAATCAAATTAATCTTTATTAAAAATCTTTATTAGAAAGGTTAAATCTTAATTCTTTTTAATTTTACTTATTATAAAATTTTATTAAATTGTTCTAATGGATTAATTTTTATGTTTTATTAACGATTTTTAATAATTTTTTCTTAAAAAAGTTCTACATTAGCTGAAATAAATAAATTAACCATTTTCATTTAAATTAAGTTGAAAAAGTAGAGTTAAATAGAATACCTCCTTAATAATTAATTGGAGATATATTAGAACAAGAAATATTAAGGAGTCCATTAATGGTTCTTGGTGTAAAGCCAGAAGATGAAATAAAAAGTCTGACATATACTATTCAAAATATTGTGGTTAAAATATCATTAAATTTAAGCGAAGATCTTGTTTTGCGAAAAATTGATGCAAAATTAAATAATACTGAGTACAATCCAGAACGTTTTCCAGGACTTTTTATAAGATTTAAACACCCAAAATGTGTAATTATTATTTTTAGAAATGGAAAGCTAATTCTAACCGGTTTAAAATTATTTAGTCATATTAATTTAGTGATAAAGCAATTATTATTGAAATTTAATGAAAACTTTAAGATGTCTATAAAAAAAAGTTCAATTAATACAGAAATCGTGAACATTGTAGGAACTGCAGACTTTTATAAACAAATAAACTTAGACCTCGCAGTAACTATATTGGAAAACGCTATTTATGAACCGGAAGTTTTTCCTGGCTTAATATATAATTCTTTTAATCCCGTAAAGTCTGTTTTTCTGATATTTAGTACAGGTAAAATAGTTTTTACAGGCATTCGTGAGGAAATTATAATTGAACCGGCATTGATTAATCTTGGACGATTATTAGATAGAGAAAAATTATTTATAATTTCTTAAAAATTCATACCCATTTATATGAAATAAAAATAAAATTTTTTTTCTAAGTTATATTCTTTTTCTCATACCAATTTAATATATCAATATATCAAAATAAATAAATAGTGAAATTATAATGTCAGAAGAAGAAAAAAATAGTCAAAATTCTGAAGGACAAGATAGTCAAGAAGAATCTGCTGAAAAAGAACGTACTGACGATAAAGCAAAAGCAAAATTTACTTTTAAATGCACTCGTTGTGATAATTGTTGTTCTGCTAGAGGACCAATACCAATAACGCTATGGGATTTAGAAATGTGGGCTAGAAATGGTGTTGTTGCTAATTTTATGCCATATTTAAGTATCTATCAAAAACCAGATGGAGGGATTGATTTAATATTAAAACCTTTAGCACCCCCACCTATGGAAGGAGAAGAGGAAAAAACCAATAAGGACCCATTTGGAAATGTACCTATAGAAGAATTACTTAACGTAAAATGTCCTTTATATAATAAAGATGAAAAAAAATGCTTAGTCTATGATAATCGTCCTTTAAGTTGTCGTACATATCCTTTAGAATTTGATGGAAAAAACTTTATTGTTGTTGATGCTGATTGTCCAGGGATTGGTGAAGAAGGTATGACTAAAGAAGAATTAAAAGAGATGCGAGAAACAGCGAAGACCATGCATTATGAATTAACAAGGATGAGGATTGCAATACCTATCTTAAATCAATTAATTTCACAAAAAATCATGATGGATTTGATGCGGCAAAATATGGAGGCTATGAGTAAGATGTCTGATGAGGACAGGCAAAAACTTGATGAAATCTTTAAAAAAAGTAGTGAAGATCAATAAAATTACTATTTTTTAATTATTTATTTTATTTAGTTCAATATTAAGGTTCAAATATGAAAGAATTAAATGTAAAACACTCACTAATAAGCTTAATTCATGGTGATATTACCGAAATTGAAACAGATGCTATAGTAAATGCTGCTAACGTAAAACTAATTCTTGGCGGGGGAGTAGCAGGTGCTATCAAGCGAAAAGGAGGACCAGTAATTCAAGAAGAATGTAATAGGATTGGCGGTACTTATGTAGGTGGAGCAGTTATCACAACCGGAGGCAAACTAAAGGCTAGGTATGTTATCCATGCTGTGGGACCCAGAATGGGAGAAGGTAATGAAGATAATAAATTGAAAAATGCCACACTAAATAGTCTAAAATTGATGGATGAATATAAACTAAAAACAATTGTGTTTCCAGCAATATCGACGGGAATATTTGGATATCCTATAGAAAGATGTGCAAAAATTATGCTTTCAATGGCAAAAGAATATTTAGAGGGTAATACTCAAATTGATAAAGTTATCTTTTGTTTGTATACATCTTCTGATTTTGAAGTTTTCGAAAAAGAGTTGAAATAATTGGTTTTTGACGTTACTTTTTTTACTAACGTTTAATTAATAATCAGAGGAATAATAATTATTATTTAGAGCAAATCTTATTACTAAGATAGATTAAGGGCTCCACTTAAAAATGAGTGATTATAAATATATTAAATTCTTCGAAGATCTAAGAGTTAATAATGTCCCTCTTGTAGGAGGAAAAAATGCATCACTTGGAGAATTACTGAGTTTTGGTGTCTCAGTTCCGCTTGGGTTCGCTGTCACTTCAAATGCTTTTGATTATGTTTTAGATACAAATTTTTATACTATTAAAGAGAAAGAAATATCACTCAGAGAATTGATTGCTAGAGATATTAATAGAATTTCTGATGAATTAAAGTCAGAAGATATAAAAGCGGTTGAAAAAGTTGATAAAATTTGTGCAAATATCCGATATGTCATCGAACAATCAAAAATTCCAGATTCTTTAGCTGATGAAATCTTGGATGCATATGCTAAATTGATTGAGAAAATTGGTGAAGAATCTACATTTGCTGTCAGAAGTTCTGCTACAGCAGAAGATTTACCTGATGCTTCATTTGCGGGGCAACAAGATACCCACTTAAATATATCGGGTGAAAAAGAAATCTTAGAATATATATTAAAAGATATGGCATCAGTTTTTACCACAAGAGCAACAATGTATCGTGAACGAGCAGGATTCGATCATTTTGCCGTAAAGCTTTCAGTGGGAGTCCAAGAAATGGCAGGAGGTTTAGGTGGTGTTAAATCCTCTGGTGTAATGTTTACTGAAGACCCCGATTCGGGTAACCCTAATGTGGTTGTTATTAGGGGAACTTGGGGTTTAGGAGAGTTAATTGTACAAGGGGTTGAAAAAGGAGATGAGTTCATGGTATTCAAGCATGATCCTAGAACACTAAGGATTATTCGTCGTGAACTTGCTAAAAAAGAGAAAATGATGATTTTTACTAAAGGTACTGAAAATTTAGGAACTGAAGTTGTTCAAGTACCCGAAAAAAAGCAGATGCAATATTGTTTAACTGAAAATGAAGTCCTAATATTAGCAGATTATGCGCAAAAAATTAGAACACATTATGGTCGAAGGATGGATATAGAATTTGCAGTCGGAAACAATGAAAAAGTATATATAGTCCAAGCACGCCCAGAAACGGTTCATAGTATCAAAGGTGATGTCGAAGAAATCTTCTATCTTCTTGAAGATCCAGTTAAATTATCCCAAGAGGGATTATTAGTAGAAAATTCAGGTATCGCTATTGGACGAAGAATAGGCTATGGGAAAGTAAAAATTATTGAATCAATTAATGATGCATATTTATTAAGAGAAGGAGATATTCTTATTACGGAAGAAACAAATCCTGATTGGACATCTTATATGCAGAATTTGGGAGGCGTTATTACTGAGCGAGGTGGACCCACTTGCCATGCTGCAATTGTATCTCGAGAGTTAAATATCTCATCAATTGTCGGAGCTGATGAAATTGTGCAGGTTATGAAAGAAAAACGGCGCGAAGGAATTGAATACATAACTATTGATTGCAGTCAAGGGGAACCACGTATTTGGCTTAAAGATGTTGAATTTGACTCCGATGTAATTGAATTTGCTAAACTTCCACAAACTCAAACAAAAGTACTAGTGAATCTAGGAATCCCAAAAGGCGCATTAAGTCAAGGAAAGTATCCAGACGGCACAGGATTAGCCCGTCTCGAATTTATAATTAATGATGAAGCTCAAATTCATCCAAACGCATTAATCGATTTTGAAGCTTTAGTAATGAGATATGATATATTATTAGATCAAAGAAAAAAGATTGAAAATATTAAAAAAAGCGATTTATATCATAAAGATCCTTTTAATCAAGAAATTTTTCAATTAAAACAAACTCTAGATAAAATAAGGACTTTAACAATCGGTTATGAGGATAAAGCAGAATTTTATGTTGATAAATTAGCTGAAGGAATAGCTACAATCGCCGCTGGAGTGTGGAAGATATTATCCGATGGGAGCCTTGGGGAATGTGTAGTTAGATTGTCAGATTTTAAAACTAATGAATATGCAAATTTAATAGGTGGTTGGATATATGAAGGTGAAGAGAATAATCCAATGATGGGTTTTAGAGGTGCTTCAAGGTATGTTTCTGATGATTTCCAACATGCCTTTATGTTAGAATTAAGAGCTATCAAAAAAGCTCGTGAATGGGGCTTAAAAAACATAATTCCAATGGTTCCATTTTGTCGATCACCGGAAGAAGGAAAAGAGATTATAGAAATAATGGAAAGTGAAGGTTTAATTCGAGGAGAAGATGATTTAAAAGTTTATGTTATGGCCGAAATTCCCTCAAATATTATTTGTGCTGATTTATTTTGTCAATATTTTGATGGATTTAGCATTGGAAGCAACGATTTGACCCAATTAACATATGGGGTTGATAGAGATGGCTCTAAATTGATACCAATAGCTAAAGAATTTAAATATACTACCAATAGTGAAGCGATTAGGAGATCTTTAAGTCATTTAATCAAGACTGCTCATGAATACGGTAAAAAAGTTGGAATTTGTGGGCAAGCTCCCAGTGATGACCCTGAATTCCTTCGATTTTTAGTCAGAGAAGGCATTGATTCTCTCTCTCTCAATTTTGACACTTTTGCTAGAGGAAGGATAAATACTTGGAGAACAGAAATAATAGAGGTAAAACTTAGTGAGGAAAATAAAATAAAATCCTATAAATTTCTGCTTGAATGTGATAACATAATAGAAAAAATAAGAATTCCCCGCGGTAAACTACGGAATATGGTGAGGAAGCAAGGTAAAGAAGTAGATCAAAAACTTATGGCATCTACTGAACAAATTAACCAAATATTTGACATAATCCAACAAATATCATATGATTTCGTAAAAGAAATAGATCTAGGGGAGAATAAGAAATTTAACGATTATTTTAATAAATATCAAGACCAAATTATTGAATTAGGAGAAAAGATTCCAGGAATTAAGCGAGAAATCCGTGAATTTGGAATCTACTAAAATTCTTTTAAAATCAAAAAAATTATATTTTAAAAAGTATTTTACTTTTTAAATTTCTATTCTATTAATCTGCCGTAGATTTTATATGGTGATTTTTTCAATGCCAAGAACACTGACTGAAGAGGAAAAAAAGGGCTTTGAAAATGTTGAATATCTTTTAAATGGTATGATACAGGACAGGAGCGTTCCTCGAAATATAAAAAGAATCGCACAAAGAGGTATTAATGAATTACATAGGGAAGATGAAACCCCAGGTGTTCTTTCCAGCAATGTAATGTATATGGTTGGTGATTTAAGTCAAGATCCCAATATCCCCTTCCACTCCCGCACTACAATTTACCGAATTATCTCTATCTTAGAAAAAATAAAAGATTAAATAATTTTGCTTAAAAAATATAGAATCTTTTTAGGAAAAAAAATATCAACCAATTATTTATTAAACTAAAATAACATATAATAATTTAAAATAAAATTCATTTTTTAATGAATTAAAGCATAGAAGATGGTGAAATTTAAAATTGCCATTAGATATAAATGGATGGATTGATGGAATTACTGCTTCAGGTGTAGTGATTTTTGGTATAATATTCGGTTTATTTTTTATCTATAGATCAAAAAAAACAAAGGCTAAATTAGTTGCCTTTTTAGGGGCAGCTAACATGTTTGCGGGACTTATGTGGTTAGGTGTTTTTACAGATTTTCTATCAGTTCTTATTATTCAACAAAACATGGCTAACAATGGTACGGTTGCTATTCTCTCTTATATATGGTTTGCCCCTGCAATAATCACAGCAATGTATATCGGTGCAGAATTATTAACTCCCAAAATAAAGCGATATATCGTTGTAGTTATCTTAATAATTTCAATACTCTTTGAAATAATTGTTTTTTTATATCCTTTAGAGTCGTTTAATTTCGTTCCCTTACCACCAACACCACCCAGTATAAATTTAATTGATTATAATGTCAATTTAATGACGCTTGCGGGAATATTGATGGGTGTTATGTTGTTAACAGTTTTAATATTTTTAGGAATTGGCTTTTTATATAAAGCTTTTCAATCTTCAGGAGTCATACGTAAAAATTTCTTATACCTTTCAGTAGGGTCAATATTCTTTTGTATATTTGGATTATTAGAAGGATTAACTGTTCCGGGAATTTTAGTGATTATAGTAAGAATTGGGTATCTATCTAGCTTCTGGCTCATGTATTTAGGTTTAAAAGTATAATCTAATTTCTTTTTTTTTATAGCAATTAGTATTTATATAAAAAGATTATATTATTAGTTAAAAGCGAAATATTTACACATTATCAATACATTATTATCTCATTCAAAGGAATTTTAAATATTCATGAAACGTCAAATAATTCAAGGAATAGTATACATAGAAATGAATGATGAATTGGGACCTAATCCTGTCGCATGGCTTCCTAATACATTCACACAAATGGATTTAATTAATATAAGCATTAAAGTATTAACAATCCTATCGGGTGAAGACGGTCTTATACCTGAATCTTTAGTAATCCTCCCCTTTCCTTCAAGGAATTTAAAGGGAATTGTTAAATACATTAAATGGGCTGATTCATTAAGACGAGGAGGTATTGGTCAATCGGCTCTTGTATTGTTGTTTAAAGAAATAGATGATGTAATTTTTTATAAATATATTAATGATCTATCAATTCCTTTTAATAACCTCACACCAGAAATAATAAATTTAGAAAATTCAAAAGCATCTAGAGAAGATTTCATAAGATTACTTGAACACCTTGAATTTAATATATCCGCTCTTTTAGAAGAATTAAAAATTCAAGAAATGGCTCAACAAGAGAGTAAAGCATTCCCTGATCAACAACTTAAAGACCGAAATTTAATAGATTATCAATTTAAAATTATAATTTGTGGAGATCCGCACGTTGGTAAAACTTCATTGATATTGAGATATACCAATGATGCATTTAGAAGAAATTACGTACCAACTTTAGGTGTTATGGTTTCAGATAAGATCTTTAAGATTGATGATTTTATCATCCAATTAACGTTATGGGACATCGGAGGTCAGCAAAAATTTCAAACAATGAGAAGACAATTTTATCGAGGTTCTGACGCTGTATTCTTGGTTTTTGATTTAACAAGAATTGACTCCTATAATAATATTCCTAAATGGTTTTCAGACGTAGCTGAACAGCTTAAAAATCGTTCTGAAGAATTAATGGGATTTATTATTGGAAATAAAAAAGATTTAACTAACCAAATACAGGTAACTTCTGAAATGGCAAATCAAATTGCAGATCAATTAGGAATAGGATTCATAGAAACATCAGCACTACAAGGAGAAAATGTAGATTATGCTTTCTCTACAATCGCTAACTTATTACTTAAATCCCGTTTATAATGGTATTCAATGAAATAAATCGTTCATAGCTTTTTCTACAATTGCTATATTATTGTATAAATTGTGTTTATAATTATCTATAGGTATCTTCGTGAAAGAGGTGTTTCACGAACTTCGATACATTAAACTGTAAACCATTCAAATTCACAAATTTTTATAAAATCCTATTTTTATTTTAGGAAATAAGGAAGATTTAATTTCTGAAAGATATCTAGTATCTGAAGAAGCATTAAAAATTGTAAATGAACTTACCTTAGAGTATATCGAGACTTCTGCGTTAATTGAAAAAAACATAGAAGAAAGCTTTTGCAAAATGGCGGAAAGTTTAATTAAATCCCATCAATAATCAATAATGAAGTGAGAAATTTGAATTTAGAAGAAATAATTTATAAGAGAAGAACAATCAGAAGATTCAAACAAGATCCCATCCCATTAGAACTTTTAAAAAAGGTAATTGATTATGCCCGTATAGCTCCAGTGGCACGTAATATTCAAGCTCTTGAATTTTTTATTGTTCATAATGCTGAAATTAGGGAAAAGTTATTTCCATTAGTAAATTGGGCAAGTTCTCTTCCTGAAGAACAAAGAACTCCTGAAAAAGGAAGAAAACCTACTGCATATATTATAGTGCTTGTAAACACAAACATAAAAAATGCATATGTTGATTTTGATGTTGGAGCCGCTGTTGAAAATATATTACTTGGTGCCGTTAACTTTGGGTTTGGATGCTGTTGGATGGGGTCTATCAATGCAAAAAAAATTAGAAAACTATTAGATATTCCAGATTACTATACAATTAAACAAGTAATTAGCTTAGGATATCCAGATGAAGATTCTGTAATTGAACCTTATATAGATTCTTTTAATTATTGGAAAGATAATGAAGGAAAAATGCACGTTCCTAAAAGAGCTTTAAACGATATTATTTTTAAGATTTATTGATAAAAGCATTAAATTTTAAAGACTTTATATGTGAGATTCAAAATTTTGCCTAATTTTTCAATTTTTTCTATGATACAGATATTTCCTTGTATTTAGAATACAATTTTTGAATAATTGCTTGAAATGCTTCGTATACTCCTTGTCCTGTTTTTGCTGAAGTCTTATAATACCCGAAAAAGTCTTTTTTATTAACAAATTTTAGGATTTTCTCCTCATTGAAGGTTTTTTCATCTATTAAATCGACTTTATTTCCAAATAGTAAAATAGGGATATCTCCACAGAATTTTTTTATTTCATTTTGCCAATTTGGAACATGTTTAAAACTTTCTCTACCAAAATCATTTTCTTCAAGAGAAAATACTATAATAGCAGCCAAGCTGGATTTATAAAAAGCAGGACGTAAGAAATGGAAAGTATCTTGACCTGCAATATCCCAGAAGAATAACTTACAGTTATCACCTTCAATCTCTTCAGTATATTTGGAAAATTGTGCTCCAATTGTTTGAATGTATTCGTCTTGAAAACCTCCTTGTGTAAATTTTCTAATTAGTGAGGTTTTACCTACCGCTCCATCTCCAATAATAGTAATTTTGAACGTGAATTTTTCATTCATTGAATCATTTCATCGATTTTTTGGTATTTTAACTAATTATAAATATCAGTTTATTTTAATATAAAATTTTACTTTTTACTTCATTCTATAATACGAGAGAAATCTTTTATGAGAAAATTACGTAAAAACTTTATAAATTTTGACAATAATAATTATTTTATAAAAAAGTTGAATTTTAGCAAAAATATATTGTATTTATTATTTTAAGAAGAGATGATAATGGTATTAAAAACAGAATCTAGGATGGAAGTTTTATTTGGTCTTGCTGGTGCGTTATTTATGGCAGTTATGCTACCACTAACTGCTTCTCTTACTCCAGGATATTCACCACTAAAATATACCGTAAGTACATTAGGACTAATGAAGGCAAAATCGTTATTCAGTATTGCTTTTGTTGTGACTGGTTCCTTGCTAATTCCATTTTATATATATCTTGAAAGAGAATTAGTAAATATAAATGAAAGTCTTAGAAGATTAGCGACAGGGATAGCAATTTTCTCTAATATGTGTATTGCATTAGTCGGAATAATTCCAGATGAAACATATATAGCAGCATTTGTAGCATTTCATAGTTTTGTTGCAACCACCAGCTTCACTGGATCGTCTTTTTATATAGTTCTTTACAGTTACTTAATGTATCAGGTACCTAAATCTACAATGTATAAAGGTCCCGCTTTTAAAAAATATTTAGCTTACTATGGTTTCTTTATTGGGATTATGTTTATAATTCTTCTTATTGTGTTTAAACCTTTAATCGAATGGATATTGACAATACTCATACTCATATGGATTATTATAACTGCCACTCAATGTATATCCTATAAATTCTTTAATCTTCCGGGATTATACTATAAAAAGGCTCAATACCCTGAGGCATTAGAATTATTTGAGGAAGCTGTTCAGATTTTAGATAACCTTGAGATAAAAGGTGACCCAATAAAAAAAACACTAAAGGAAAATATTAATTTCCTTAGAAGTGAAATAGAAAAAGAAACTAAAAATTCTGATGAATCTTAGAATATTTCAAGAAAAATCCAATTAACTCTTATTTTTTTCTTTCTATTAACTTATATCTATAAATTCCTTTCTTCAATACTTTTATAGGGGAACAACAATGTGGGTTTCTGTACGGTTTACACCCTCAATACTATGGATTTTTGCTAGAATTGTTTTTGCGATTGTTTCTACATCTTGCCCTTCCACTTTAACAATGATGTCTATACCTCCGGTAACTGGATAACTTTCTTTAACTTCTGGTATTTTTTCTAAACCACGAACAACAGATTCTACAAACCCCGCTTGAACATTCATTAACACAAAACATAGAGTCAATTTTTACTTCTCCTTTTTATTATTTTTTTTTAATTTAATATTATCTTTAATACTTAAAAATCTTCAATAATCTCTCAATTCTCAATATTATTTACTTTGACTTTAAGTACCTTTTTTACACTAATAGCCCATGTTCGATTAAGAAATAGAAAAATGCTACATTTCATTATAATTACCTGAAAAATTATCCCACATACAAATAATAAGATCAATATCTAAGAAGAAAATCTATTAGTTCTTGATTCTTTCGCAACAAACTATATTCTCCTTTCCTAAGCTTACTTTTCATAGTTTTAGTTATTTCTTTTATTTTAAAATCCATGTTATTCACTACTTGCTTAATTTTTGGTAAAAGGTCAAAAAGTAACATTTGATTTATGATTCTTCCTTTATACTGTCTAACTGATAAATCACTTGCTAGAAAAAGGTATATAGGTGCAATTGCTTCGGGAGAGATTGGTTCAGGTGCTATTTGTCCTCGCTCAGCACTATCTTCATATAATTTAGTGTGAATTGCACCTGGAAGAATCACATTTACTTGGATATTAAATGGATTTAATTCATTATGAAGACATTTTCCCATAGCAGAAACTCCTGCCTTTGTAGAAGAATATGCTACTTGATTTGGATTAAAAAACATATTTCCGTGAACAGAGGAGGTAATAATAATATTTCCTTTTTCTTGTTCAATCATTTTGGGAAGTATTAATTTTACCATCGCATAATAGGCAATAAGATTAAGATTGAACAATTTTACCACTCTCTCAAGAGATGTATCCAACATTGAGCAATAGTATGACATTCCTGCATTATTTACTAAAATATTACAAATTTCAAAGTTCTTATAGTATTCCTCTGCAACTCTTTCAACTTCTTTAATATTTGTCAAGTCAGCAGGAATGGAAATCCCTTCCACACCATACTTTTTGATGTCCTCAACAACTGCAAGTAACTCATTTTCTTCTAAAGCTGTAATTGCGATGTTAGCACCATTTCTTGCATACTCAAGAGCGACTGCTTTTCCAATTCCTCTTCCACCACCCGTAATTAATGCATATTTTCCATCTAAAAGATTTTTCAAAATTATATCTCCAAAAATTTTTTTTTATATTTTCAACTGCCCATTAATTAATTTCTGATATATATTATTATCCAAGGAAATATACATTTTGTCCTGTTGATTCCATAGATATACTTTATCAGTGATTAAGTCAATATGATATGCTTCTCGAAGTATATTAGTTTTCTTTATTTTATAGGGACCTGTAATTTCTAGTTCATCATCACAAATTCGAATAAAGACAGGAATAGAATAAACTGGAAAAACATCTGCAATAAATTGAGAAAAATTTTCAATCTCAAACTTCAAAGAGGGATTTAATTTAATTGCAGCCATTCCAGCTTTTCCTTCTGTATTTGGAATAGAAACACCATAAACAGCGGACATATAAATTGATGGATAAGAATTTAGAATGGATTCTATTTCAAGAGTAGATACATTTTCACCTTTCCATCGGTAAGTATCACCAAATCGATCTGCAAACGATACCCAAAGGTCATCATGAAGCATTAACATATCATTGGTATTAAAATAAGTATCATTTTTTAAAAAAACATCATGTAGAAATTTGTCTTCTGTTTTTTCTTTATCTGTGTACCCCATGAAAAAGGTTCCCTTATCAATTTTAAGCAAAACCATTCCAATATCACCTGGTTTGCATTTGATACAATAACCTCTCTCATTTCTGTAAAATTCACCTGTTTCAGGATTAACTTTCACTAAAATTAATCCAGATTGAGTTAGTCTCCCTATCATTCCGGGAATTTCCTCAACATTAATAAGAGATCGATGACCCTCAGTTAATCCATAAAATTCGTATATATGTCCAATCTGAAAACGAGATTGAAATCTCTCCCATATCTCCTTTCGGAGGCCTAATCCTAACATCTTTTTGAGTGTATGATTTTTTTCATATTCAGAGGGTGGTTGATTGAGAAGATATCGAGGGATTTCACCAACATAGATGCTACAAGTTGCTTGAAATTTATGGATATCTTTCCAGTATTCAAAGGCAGAAAAACGTTTTCTTATTGCTAGAGTAGCACCAGTTCGAAAAATGGCTGGCCAGGCAACTCCTATAGCTAAATTATGGTAAAGTGGGGTTGGGATATATACAATATCGTTTATATCCGTTTTTGCAAAAGCTATTCCTAAGAAGTTACCTTGAGTAAATAGTTTAAAATTTTCCATTACACAGGCTTTAGGGAGACCTGTTGTGCCTGAAGTGTAAATATACAATGCAGTTTGATGTAAAATTGAATTATAAGTAGTATTAGGATTAGTTCCGGATAAGTTTTTAGTGATAGTTTGTAAGTTAGTAAAATCATGAGGATTATTCTTATTGTTATTAATAACATAAATATTCTCATAGGGATAATGTAAATCCTCAACAATTTCAATAAAGTAAGGTAAACTATCACCATCAACAATTATCCACCTTGGTTCTGCCAATTTAAAAGAATGGATTAATGCTTGTTTCCTAAGATTAAAATTAATTAATGCACTAATCCCTTGCAGTTTATTAATTCCAGTTGTATAAAAGAGGTATTCAGGTGAATTTTCAAGCATTAAAGCAACAGTATCATTTGGTTCTAATCCTGAATTAAGAAAATGGTTTGCGATTATATTGCTTTCTTCATTAAATTCTTGCCAAGTCCAAGAAGAATCTTCATATAGCAAAGCTTTTTTTTTTGGTATGTTTTTTGCCAACTCTTCAATAGATGTGGCTATACTCTGATTTGGATTAGTTAGAGCCTTTTGCATTTGTTCACCAAAACGAGTATAGAATTCAGCTTCTTTAGGAGTATAATTGGGCATGATTAGAGTGATTCTAAAATTATTATAATTACGATAAGGTATTTAATTCCAAAATTATATTTATCTTTTATTTATTTTAATATAAAACTGAATTTTTTCTAAATCATGAGAATTAAATGAAAGAGATTATTATTACAATTAATATTAACAACCGTAACAAATAATAAAATTGTTAATAATAAAATAAAGAGTTTAAAAATTGAAACCAAATTTACTTACAGATGAAAAAGTAATTATAACAGCAGCCATTACAGGGGGAATTCAAGGAAAATGGGCAAATCCAGCAATACCTATCACTCCTGAAGAGCAAGCTCAAGATGCATTGGAATGTTATGAAGCAGGTGCCTCAATATTACATCTTCATGTCCGTGGTGAAGACGGACAAAATACACCAGATCTAAAATATTATAATAAAGCAGTTAAGCTCATACACGAAAAGTGTCCAATTATAGTTCAAATTGGGAATGGAATAGGTGCACGCATAGCATATGGAACTAAAACTAGTAGCAAAGGGCGGAAATACGGTCAAACTATTGTTATGCCTACTCTTAAAGAACGGTTAAATCTTCTTAATATAAATCCACCACCAGATATGCATACCATTAACGCAGGGACGTTTGAGTTTCAGACTAAATATGGTAATCATACTTTTGATAATCCATTATCTTTTAATAAACGATATGTCGAAAGATGTAACAAAAAAGGTTTTGGGATTGAAATTGAAGTATATGATATAAGCCATATTACCAATATTGAGACATTAGTATCGACATTCAAAGTTCTTAGACCTCCATTACATTTCAGTATTGTTTTAGGAATTGGTGGGGGCGCACCAGCAACAATTAGAAATCTATTAAACATGGTAGATTTATTACCTGAAGGATCAACTTGGCAAGTGGTGACTGTGGGTAAATTAAATCTCCGAATAACTACTATCGCTCTTTGTATGGGAGGAAATGTAAGAACTGGGCTTGAAGACATTCTCTATTATCAGAAAAGTGAAATGGTTGAAAGTAATGCTCAATTAGTAAAAAGAATGGTTCGATTAGCCAAAGAACTTGGAAGAGAAACTGCTACTGTTGATGATGCTCACGCAAAATTGGGATTAAAATAAAAATAATAAATTCATATTTTATTAATTATACTCTAAAGAGCCTATATAAAGGTTTTATATCAATTTTCATGAAATAAAATCGTAATCTTAAACCCATTAAAAATAAATTAAAAAAAAAATTTTATTTTAATTATTTTAAGCCCATTTCTTTTAATTTTTCGGTATTGGCTTTAATTTTTTCAGGAGTCAATTTATAATATCTCCAGAAAACAAGACAACCAAGAAATATGAATATCATTGGAACTAAAGCTAAATGGACGTGAATACCCCAAATCGCTAAGGGTGTTTGAGTACCAGGAGCTGCACCTTCAACAAATCCAGTTAAAGAATGAACAATTCCAAATGTTAAAGCCTGAGCAACTATACCTAAACGAGCAAAAAATTGTGAAAACCCAGCATATATGCCCTCTTCACGTTTACCAGTTATTACTACAGATTCATCAATCACATCAGACATAACTGGAAATATCATGAACCAAAATCCTCCAAGACCTATTCCCCATAGAATCATTGTAATTATTATGCCAACATAGTTTTCAAGAAATAACAACGGAAATGCAAAGACACCTAGTAAAATGCCTGAAATCAGCATAATCTTCTTGTTATTATTAACCTTATGAGCTAATTTAGTCCAAACTGGAGTTGATAGTACTGCTCCAATTAAAAATCCTGCAAAAATCAATGTTGACGCACTTGATGGCTTTTCTAATACATATTTGACAGTATAATAAAGCGAGTTTTGCATAGTATTAACCAGGGAGAAATACATTGTATAGAGAAACATCCATACTATGAATGATCGTTGTTTTATGGCAGTTTTAAAAGTTTTAAAGAAAGATTCTCTTTTCGGGGCTTGTTCAAAAGTAACGAGATAATCATTAACCAATTCTCGATCTTCTCTCAATCCAGGAATCGCTAAAAAGAGAAAAAACAAAGCGATTATAAATACTATAAAACCTTGAAAAGTAAACGACGGTAAATTTCCAAATGTAAATAGAACTGGAGGTATTATTGCTCCTAATGCTACCCCGACAACTCCAATTGGGACATATACTCCGCTCGCTAACCTTCTTTCTTTGTCTGTTCGATATTTTTCAGGAAATAGAGCGATAAAATTAACAAAATATAATGAATGAAACGTATCGAATAAACAAGTCGAAAAGATAAGCCAAAAAAAGATAATCCATTGCCCCGATATTGGATCAAGACTTGGTGGAGTAAAAACAAGAAAATAACTTATACCAAAGGGTATTCCTCCAAAAATCAACCAAGGAAATCGTCTTCCCCACTTCTTAGTAAATTTAAATGGACGATTTGTTAAATACCCAAGAATTGGATCATTGAACATATTATAGATTGCAAATATAATAATACCAGTAACAACCAACCATCCATTTAAGCCAACCTGATCTTCATAATAAAAAAAGACTGTAGTAGTAAATGCCATGCTTAAAAACTCTCTAGCTAAACTTCCAGAACCATAAGAAGCCATGTTTAATTTACTATGTTTTATTTCTGTTTCGATTTTTTCCATATTTATTACCAATATTGTTTTAAATAGAAATTTAAGTTACATTTCTTAATTATTAATTAAAGATATTTTAATAGTTTTCATTTTTTAAATGCAACTTTTTTTTATATGAATTTTCGAATTTGATATAAATCTTATAGATCAAGTAATTTCAGTAATCTTGACACAATATTATTATCCAGAAAATAATGATTGGGTTGTCCCAAATTGATTAGCTGAGAATAGAAAATCCGATGTATAAAGCACTAGAAAAAGCAGATGATGAAATCAGAGAAAAAAAAACATATCAAATCTTTTTAGAACAACTTTATGCTTAATAATATTCATTTAATTTGAATGATATTCTATCCTAATAAAAACGATATATTTTAAATGTTAAAAGTATAGGTTTGATGTAATATGGCAGATTTAAATATTGAGGTAACTTATTTTGAAAAAGGTGGACCACAGAATACTGATAAAGCATTAGAAATCGCTAAAAAATACGCTAATCAGTTTGGTGTTAATGATATTATTATAGCTAGTACTACTGGCACAACTGCCGAAAAGTCATTAAATATATTTAATCCAGATGATTATAATCTGGTTGTTGTAACACATTCATACTATTTTATGGGAGCAGATAAAAGACAGGAATTCCCAGAGGAAAAAATTACAGCACTAAAAAGTAAAGGATTAAAATTCTTTATTGGAACACATGGCTTTGCTGGTCCAGAAAGGAGTATTCGAACTTCATTAAAGCAATGGGGTCCCGTTGAAATTATGGCTAAATATTTACGTACAGCTTTTAGTCAAGGAGTAAAGGTTTGTATGGAAATGGCCACAATGGTTGTTGATGCAGGATTAATTGAAGATTTTGAAAAAGATATTATTTGTATAGGTGGTACTGGACGTGGAGCAGATACAGTATGTCTCATTAAGCCAATGCCTACAAGTTTGTTCCACCAATTGCGAGTGAAAGCAATTTTAGCGAAACCATTATAATTTAAAACAAGATAAAAAAAATAAAGAAAAATTAAATAATATCTAATTTTTTTCCTACTTTTTCAATAGCACTTAATGCCATGGTTAAATCTTCTTTAGTTAACAATGCGTTCATCTGAACTCTAATTCTCGAAAGTTCTTTTGCAACCATAGGAAACACAATAGGAGTCCCATAAATATTTTCTTCCTCAAATAGTACTCGTGCCAATTCTTGGGCTTTTCCAGGATCACCAATTATCAATGGAATAATAGGGGTTTGTGAATTTCCTGTATTATATCCCATACTCTGAACTTCTTTTTTAAAATAATTAGTATGTTCCCAAACTCTTTTAACGTGTTCTGGTTCACTTTCAACAACTTCAATGGACGCTTTATTTGCAGCTACTACTCCTGGAGGATGTGCCGTGCTTAAAAGATACGTTCTACTTTTATTCGCACAAAATTCAATTAAATCTCTTGAACCCGCTACAGTTCCTCCAAAAACTCCAAATCCTTTACTCATAGAACCACCTTCAACATGAACTTTTCCTTGGAGGTTAAAATGAGCAACAATTCCTCGACCATTACCTAAAACTCCTTCTCCATGACAATCATCAACAAAAATCATAGCTCCAAAATCTTCAGCAACTTTTGTGATTTTATCCAGTGGTGCTATATCTCCATCCATACTAAAAACACCGTCAGTAATAATACAAATTCTTCTAGCATTTTCTTTTTCCGCTTCCTTCAATTGTCTTTCTAAATCTCCAACATCACGATGTTTATAGATAATTCGTTTAGCACCAGATAATCTAACACCATCAATAATAGATCCATGATTTAATTCATCTGAGACAACGATATCGAGTTTTCCAACTAACATAGGGATTAACCCTGAATTGACTGCAAATCCAGTTTGACAAAGAATTGAAGCTTCTACTTCTTTAAATTCAGCAAACTTTTCTTGAAATTGCTTTGTTAAATCAAAGGAGCCAGCAATAACTGGTACAGCACCAGCACCAGCACCATACTTTTTAGTGGCATCTATAGATGCTTGAATCACTTTTGGATGCGTAGCTAAACCAAGATAATTATTGGTATTGAGCATTAAAACTTCCTTTCCATCGACTATTGAATGTGGTTTGGAACCCCGTTCAAGGTATCTTATAATCCATTCAAGATTGTTATTTCTTAATTCGGTCATATCTTCCTTAAGAAAGGCAATAGGATCTCTTTTCACATAATCACCTTATAATTTTTGAAATAAGTGAGTAAAATAATATATAAGTGTATTATGAAAAGTATTTTAGTTTTTCTTATCTTATAAATGGGGGTTAAAGATGGGATTGATATGAATAAACCTTTTTTTATGGAGTAAATTATGAATTATACTAATAACTTAACATTACAAAATTTGATAATAATGAGAAGAATTCTTGTAATAGGTGCAGCAGGTCAAATTGGAAGTGAATTAGTTCCCTTTCTGAGGAATAAATATGGAAATGATAATGTCATTGCTACTGGTAGAAAAACCCCACTTCTAGAGGGGATTAGAAAATCTGGTCCAGTAATTTATTTAGATGCTTTAGAAAGAAATACACTTTCAAAAGTTTTCTACGAATATGAAATAGATACAATATTTCATATGGCTTCAATACTTTCAGCCACAGGGGAGAAGATGCCTCAAACTGCGTGGGATATAAATATGAATGGATTAATAAATATTCTTGAAACAAGTAGAAAATATAATATCAAAACTATAATTTGGCCAAGTTCAATTGCTGCATTTGGACCAACTACTCCAAGAGATAACACACCAAATATTACAGTACTACAACCTACAACTATGTATGGTATCACGAAAGTTGCAGGAGAACTCTTAGCAGAGTATTATCATAAAAAATATGGGTTAGACATTCGCTCAATGAGACTTCCTGGAATAATTAGTAGTGAAACGCTTCCTGGTGGTGGTACTACAGATTATGCTGTTGAGATATTTTATGAAGCAATTAAGAATAAAAAATATACATGCTTTTTAAAAGAAGATACAGTATTACCTATGATGTACATGCCGGATTGCCTGAAATGTATGGTCAATCTTTTAGAAGCAGACAATTCAAGATTAAAGCGTAGAGTATATAATATAACTGGCATGAGTTTCTCCGCTGGAGAAATTGCAACAGAAATTAAGAAGCATATACCTCAATTTGAAATAGATTATAAACCTGATTTTAGACAAGAAATTGCAGATTCATGGCCAAAATCGATTGATGATTCGCTTGCTCGTGAAGAATGGGGTTGGAATCCTAGTTATAATCTTAGTTCAATGACAAAAGATATGATTGATAAACTAAGTAAAAGACTTTAAGAGATAATCTTTTAAATTCATCTAAAATTATTTTTTTCTTAATTGTTGCTTTTTATTCATTATTTGTGAAAATAAATCTTCTTGCGTCGATGGAGGTCTCATCTCACCTTCTTTTTTTATAAGCTGAATTGCTTCTTCTGGACAAGATGGAACACATACTCCACATCCAATACATCTTTTTTGTATAATTTTTGCTATATTGTTAGTTAGTTTTATTGAATTTATTTGGCATCGATCAACGCACATTCCACACCCCACACATAAATCAGAATTTATTTCAGCATAGTAATTACTTGAAATAACTCTTGATGGACGTGGGAGTTTCTGTAATTTCGTAAGAATCGCACAGCAACAACCACAACAGCAACATATAAATTCTGGATTTACTGTATTTCCTGATTGGAAAACTAGTCCATCACTCTCAGCTTGCTGCATAATGCTTAAAACCTCATCTCTACTTATTTGACGTGCCCATCCTTGATCTAGAAATAATTGACCTGTTATGCCAAAATAAAAACAAGTCTCCCTTAAAGATGTTTTTTCACATGGTTGTTCATAAAATTCCTTGCTTTGACGGCAAACACAATTAGCTACAGTTAAGGGTTCCTCAGAATTTTGAATTATTTGTTTTACTTCATCAAAATTTGCTATATAATTTTCTGGTGTGATGCTTTGTTGTATCGGGATGGTTCGAAATTGAGAGATTTTTGTACCTAATAACTCTGCACCAAATGTACTCACTAAATATTCATCAAAATCTTCAAAAAATTCTTTAGTGAGCTTGTTAACTTGATATTCAAAAATACCTACAACTAATGGAAGATTAGCATATAATTTCTTACCATTTTCAATCTTATATTTTATTGTACCTTTTTTAATCATATTATTAAGCAAATTTTCTAATGATTCGGTTGAAATATGCTTACCCTCAAGACGATCATAAATATTCTCAAGAGGATCATACATCCAATTTAACTTTGTCGCAATTAAGGCTTCTTTTTCTGAAAAAAGGTGCTTTAATACTTTTAATTCAATACCCATAGTTGTTGCTGGAAACCCTACAGGAAATTGATCTAGGTGTATTTGCAAATTACGATATATATCAGTATCATCAAGCATTTTTGTATATTATAAGAAAAGGTAATAAGTCTAATATAATGGTTAAATAATATTCATCATATGGTTTTTTAAATGTAATTAATGAAGGTTGAAAAATTTATGAAAATTGTTTTTCATGAAAAATATTATAATTCTGAATATGCTTGGGATCCTGCAGCTTCTGCAGGACGATTAGAAGGAATTATGGATAAAATTTCCGAAAACAAAGAATTTGAAATAATTACTCCTAATCCAGCGGCAGAAGAAGATATTTTAAGAGCTCATACTCAAAGGCATCTCCAAAATATAAAGAAAGACAAGTTATTATTTGAATTAGCTTCCTTAGCTGCTGGAGGAGCAATTTTAGCTGCTGAAGAAGGGTATAAAGGTAATCCAACATTTGCCGTTATTAGACCTCCAGGTCATCACGCTTCAGCGGATTCTTGTTGGGGATTCTGTTATTTTAATAATATAAGCATAAGTTTATTAAGGCTTTATTCAGAAGGTAAGATAAAATCTGCTTTTATTTTAGATTTTGACTTGCATACGGGAGATGGTAACATAAATATATTAACAAATAGAAATGATGATTTTAGAGTGAAAATTCTTAACCCTGATTCGAGTGGACGAGCTGGATATCTCAAAGAGGTTGAACAATACATTGAAAATTTAACCAATATTGATATATTCGTTGCGAGCGCAGGATTCGACCAAGGTATTGAAGATTGGGGTCACCTTTTATACCCAGAAGATTATTATGAATTGGGTAATTTGATGAAAATCCATTCTAAAAAGCTATGTAAGGGAAGGCGATATGCTTTATTAGAAGGAGGTTACAATCATAATGTATTACCAAATAATCTTATATCCTTTTGCGAGGGATTTAAATAGATTTAATTTAAAAATGATGAAAATTGATTAACTTTTTATCAATTTACGTGGTTAAGAATTTGATTGGTTATTTTTAAAATCGACAGGAATTATTATCTTATTATCAATTAAAGAATGCAAACCCCCATAAATTAAATCTGTATTCTCCTCGCCAATTTCTTGAATTATTCTATCTATTGTGAACTCTTTATTATATTTGGTTAAAGTTATTATTACATTAAGGACTCGAGACTCCATTGATTCTAATTCGCGACTTTTTTTCATAGATTCTATATAGACTTCTCCTTGATTTAACTTAAAAGGCTTATTATAAAATAAAAATAAGAACTTGTTCATTAAAATTTCAATATCATCTTCAAATTCGATAGCTTTTCCTTTATAATCTTCTATTTCTTCTGAAAACTTAGAGCATATTTCAACTGTTAATATATATAACTGATTTTTTAATTTCTCTGAAGATGCATCTTTAAGGATCAGAAGAGTTCTTAGACATTGATAATCACAAATAAGTAAATGGAAAAATTTAAAATTCAATTCAATAATATGTTCAGCATATTTTTCTATATGTTTTTTTTTCTCTTTTAATGACTCAGCTATAATACTTTGTTCACCAAACAAAGTAATTGCCTGAATAAAACCAGAAATAAGAATATTTTCCTCAAAATTAAATTCAGAAACATTGTTTGTGAAAAATGGCATACCACTGTTTTTTTGAATAAGCATAATTCCTTGAATATTCTTAAGATCTTTAAACTCCTGAATCTTATCTAAAAATAGTCGTTCTTTTTCTCTTTTCCTCGGTAAGAATATATAACTTCTTGCAATTAAAGCGCTAAAAACCCCTATTACACTTAAAAGCACTATTGCTATTACCCAGATTAAATAACTATTATCTGGAGTTTGTTTTTGTAATACTACTAAAAGAAAAGATGATTCTGTTGCTTTATAATATCCTCCCTCAACAGATATTATAAGCTTTACGTTATAACTTCCCGAAGCGCTACTTGGAATATTCAATTGAATTTGGTAAGTCCCATTACCTAAATTTTCAAATTCACTTATATCATATTTCCAAGAGAATAAAATGTTAGCAGTTGAAATTAAATTTCCAGAATTTTGTTCCGTTAAGTTTATTTTAATTAATTTTGTGCTTCCTGCATACACATCAAGAGAAGCTTCGAAACCCATAGTGCCTACAGAAATCTCTACATAATCTACTCTTATTGTAAGTATCTCTGAAATAAAGACGTAGTTTTCTTTTTCAACTGAAACTGTTAAGTAATGAGTTCCAACAGATAGGGCTCCCGAGCTAAAAATAGTATAATATCGTTGTCCACTTTCATCTAAGACTCTTGAAATCGCTGATCCATTCAAATTCACAATAGCACCAGAAATAAAAAGATTTGATAAAGAATCTCTATATAGAATAGTAATATTTAAAGCCATATTCCATTGAATTACTATAGTTTTATCAGCAGTTCTATCTACTTGATTCAAATAAATTTCCATATAAGTTGGATTTTCCTCTATAATTACATATATACTTTCGAATGCTGTTTGATATCCAGGATGGCTTAATTGAAAGAATATTGTATAGTAATCTAATGAAAGATTGCTAGTAGAAAAATATACTATAAAACCGTCAGCAACGGGAGAGATCACATAAGATGATGCCCATGTCACATTTAAGGTAGCTCCTGTAATTATCTCCCCCATTCCCGCATCTGTATAATTGACTTTTAGATAGAAGCTTTCATTAAATAAAACATTAACTATAGTCTGATTTAGATTTACTTCAGTAGCTATAGGTTGTACTTGTAACGAGATAAAACCAGAAGTACTTCCATAACTGGTTTTATTAACAAAAATAGTAATTGTAAAAACCTCTATGATACCTTGAGAGGGTATATTATAAGTAGAAAAGTTTAGTTCAAAATTACCATTAGAACCTAAAACTGAATATGGATTTATCCAATTAGTAGTAATGTTTGCATCACCAGGTAATAAAGTACCAGAAATCGCTCCAGTAACATTTATCTGGCAAATAGCATAATCATTTGCCATAGCACTAATAATAGTATGTGGGACCTCTAATGCGATTGGTTGATTTATTATTTTTAACTGAATAAGATTTCTAACAGACTGATTCTCATAGTAATTTTTTGAAGCATTGAATGAAAAGTAATAATTTCCCGCTTCTCGTCCACTTGTATCAACATCAATAACATAAATTCCTGATCCAGTATAAATCATAGTTCCAAAAGTCCCAAAAGTAGAGTTATAAGTTATTGTCGCAAAATCAATGTATTTATTAAAATCTGAATCCATATACTTTACTCTTATTAAAAGTGGCTCTCCAGAAACTCTCTCTATATAAGAATTTATAGCAGTTAGATTTGTATGATGCCACACATTAAACAAAAATTGAGAAAATCCTACTTTATCTCTACTTAAAATAGATTGATTATTTGTCCAAATTATACTTACTTGATATGTACCGACCGACATATTTTCTCCAACAGTAAAATTGCCAAAATCTACATTATTGGATAATGGTTCTTTTTGAAGTTTCTTGAAAATTGTGCCATTAGGATATTCAATTGTGCAATTTATTTGTGTATTTGTCAAAGAAATTGTATTGTTTAAAGTTGCATTAATATGAAATGTTTCCCCATATGTAATATTAAATTGTTCATTAAAGAATGTTCCATTCCAAACAAACACACTCCCTTTAGTAATATAATTTTGCCCACTCGCCTGAAAGGTCCATAAACCAGAACTTAATTGTCCCTGGGGGATTTTCATATTTGTTGATCCAAACTCAATTCCCGTACAGCTTCCTATTTTTTCCACATTATATCCATCTAAAATAGAAGTGATATTCCAGTCGTTGGGCTTATAGATCTCAGCCCAGTTATTAAAATAACTATAAGGAATTGAAAAAGAGCATTCTGTTTGCCAATTTATTTCATTATTAATTACATAAGTGGAACCTATTTGTCCATCAATTGTAGAATTAAAAATTTTAACTGCTTCTGAAGTAATTGTTATATTATAAATTTCTAAATCTTCTGTATATGATGCATTTTTTGATATAGTGAATTTAATATCACTTGTTTCAGTTCTACTTCTTTCTACATCTATAAAGGTTTTCCCCTTACCAAAAGTAATATTTTCGTAGGAATATTCTTGATCAAATTCAATATCTTTTGTTATTATCAAATTTTGCTGGTTAGGTTTTGTCCAAAGACTAAATTTAATATCATCAAGATACAAAATTTGGTCTTTAATTGCAGTACTAGTTGCATCATCTACAAATACTCCTGCCTGTATTGTAATATTTTCAGGAATTAGTTGACCAACTTCTGACATATCATAAGTTAAACTGATTTGGTGCCAATAGTCTAATCCTATAGATAAATTAGAAAAACTTACAGAAATATTTTTCTCAATACCACCAATATTAATAGAAATAAAAGCACTAATGTTGGGAGACGGTGTTGCTGGATTGATTATATTATACATATAATTCATAGATAAAGTTGCTATTGTATTTGAAGATGGTATTTCTGGGATAGAAAAGTTTTCTTCGAAATAACCAAAATCTCCTTTAGAAAGAGGTTGTTGTTTAATGACTTTTATTGAAACATTTGCGGGTTGCCAAGGGTTTTTACTAATAATTGCAGGCTTAGAAGTAGTATATTCCCACGGGTTTTCACCAATATCAAAAGAGCCATTTATTACCCAGTCCTTTTTATGAGATACTCCATCATAATAGATTGTAACATTTTTAGAAATCCAATCCTCCAATAATGTAAAGCTGACATTTTTAGGTAATGATAAAGGGAGAAAGGTGTTAGAAATAGTAGCATGTTGATATACCAACAAAGGTTTCGCATTTGGACCATTCGAATTTATTTTAAGATTTTTAAAATCATTCAAATTATCATTAAATTGCTTTTTTTTATTGAAACGACTAAGAGAAATTGAAGAGTTAATTGGGTTTATACAGCTTAAAATTACTGAAATTGAAAATAGGAATATTAAAACCTTAGTTCTTTTCCTTTTTGAAATCCTGAGGTTGAACTCCATAGGTAAGAATTAATTTTTTTTTAGCTTTTTATGTTAAATATCTCGATTCTCTCTTTTAAATGAATCTTTCTAGTTTATTATGTATCTACTTGTAAATTGAATTATTAAAATATATAGATAATATTTTATTAGGATTTATAAATATGAATTCGAATATTTGTCTAAAATGTAGGAATTTTTATCTTAAAAATCAAATTAACGTTGAAATAAAAACATTTCTAAGTTTTATATAATTTTATTTGAAAAAAAGGAATTAAAAAGAATTAGATTTAAAGGAAATATACTGTATCAAAATTTTAGGATTTATTATCTTTAAAATATTGTAATATTTTCTTTATACATCCAAATGAACTTTTTATTTTAGTAATATCGCAATTATAGGTAATATTATAAAGAACAATATGTTTCAAGCCAGATTTCGCATAATCTTCTATTTTAGATATAATCTCATCTGGTGTGCCATGTAAAAAACTTTCATCGCACAAATTTGCTGGGATCTTACCAAAAGCTTCAAGCATAGTTTCTCGGTCGTAGTTTGTAGGGATATAGTCAAGAAGGCCGTAAAAATCTTTGCCGAATGGATGTGAAATACCAAATTTTTCAAAATATTCATTTGATTGAATTAAACTATAGTTTTTTACATAAGCGGATTCTAATAGTTTATCACATTCACTATGATCTTCATCAATAATTAAATTGCACCATAAGCCGGGTGTAATATCTTCTGGATTGCGTCCTGCTTTTTTTGCTGAATTCTGAATAATATCAAGCTTTTCTTTATATGTTTTAGGATTAAAGTTGGATGGTATCCAACCATCTCCTAGTCTCCCCGCCAATTCACACATTTTAGGGCCATGTGCCGCGATCCATATAGGAGGATATTTTTTTTCTTCATAGGGTTTTATAGAAAGAACAGCATTTTTTAATTTCCAAAATTTCCCATTAAAACTGACTTTTCCTTCATTTTCCCAGAGGAGTTTTATTATTTTTATTGCTTCTTCCAATCTGCTAACCGGTTTCTCCCATTTTATACCATAAGGAATGATATTTTCCCCTTCACCGGTACCAATGCCAAGAATTGATCGCCCTTTTGATATATGATCCAACGTTAAAAAGGTTTGGGCTAGCACAGCTGGATGTCTCCTAAAAGTCTCTGTAACACTCGTACCCAATTTAATATTTTTAGTATTCCACGCTGCCACTGACATTACAGAATAAACATCGTAAAAATCGTGTGGACTATTCTGAATTGTTGACATTTCAATAAGGTCTGGAGTCCAAATTGATTCTGGAATCCAACCCATTAAATGATCTGCAAACCATACTGAATCGTAACCACTATTCTCGATTCTCTTTATGGTTTCAATACCTCTATCAAAAGGCGGGATAAATGTACCCTCTGTCCCGAATTTTATATCTATATCCATTTTATCACTTCTATATATTTTCTTATTATGATAAAGAAATTCTAAAAATTTTATAAATCTCTTGAATTTTTACATTTATCAAAAGAATTGAATGAAAATATAAATTTAGATTAAGTTTTTTTAAAATATTAATAATAATAGAGGAGTTTGATTAGAATCATGAAGTTTAGTTTTCATATCCCTGTACCAACGCCTCGTCTTGAATATATGTTCGAAGGAACAAAAAAGGCTGAAGAGTGTGGTTTTTTTGGTGTTTTTTATGCTGATCATACAGTAATGTTACCTCCCGGTCCAGGAACATGCTATGATGCATATTGTTTTTTAACATCTTTAGCCATGATAACAAAAAAAATTAAATTATGTACTGGTGTTTCTGATTGTCATCGCTTTCATCCAGCACTAATGGCACATAAAGTAGCTACAGTAGATCAAATATCTAATGGGAGAGTTATGATAGGGCTTGGAGCAGGAGAGGCAATGAATATTGACATGTATGGTTTAGATAGAAACAAATCTGTTTCAAAGTTACGAGAATATATTATCTTATTGAGGGAATTTTGGACCAAGAAAAAAGTCAATAGAAACAGTGAATTCTGGGGAGAAATAAAAAAAGCTTATATTCAAATAAAACCAATTCAGAAAAGTCCACCCATTTATATTGCTGGCAATGGACCAAAAACACGTCAAATAACTGGAGAATTAGCAGATGGATGGTATCCACTATATCAACCACCATGGCTCTATAAGGAGAAACAAAAAGAGGTTTTTGATGCAGCAAAAGCAGCTGGTAGAGATCCTACTAAGATTGATTATGTTTATGATTGTTTTGTAGCTATTGATAACGATGATCCGGAGAATGCTATAAAAAGATGTGAATTCTTTAAATCTTCGTATTTATTAAATTCCTTTATTACAAACGAGGCATATCCTAACTTAGATTTACCAGAAGATATTAATGTTCATGATTTTGAAATGAACAGTATAAATTCAATGGATTATTTAGAGAATTTAGATAGACTCCCCGAAACAATTTTGCAAGATACGAATTGTTTAGGTACAGTTGATGATGTTATTTCAAGCATAGAAAAATATAAACACGCAGGAGCTACACATATGAGTTTAATGAATCGAGGGCCTGATACGAATAAAGTTTATGAAATATTTCGAGATAAAATAATACCATACTTTAAAGAATTAGATTAAACCATTTTTTTCTTTCTCCATTCTTCTGCTAAGATCCCCATTAGTATCGCATCATGGTAACTGCCATTAATCCAAATAGATTGTCGTTTTCTTCCTTCTTCGATGAATCCAACCTTTTTATAACTCTTTAAAGCACTAATATTGAAATCATAAGTATATAATTCAATTCTATTTAAATTTACAGTATCAAATCCATATTCAAGTAATAGTTCCATTGCTTCAGTCCCAAATCCTTTATTTTGAAACTCTTTTTCTCCAATTACGATTCCAACTTCCCCAACTCTATTTTTACAGTCAATTTTATGGATTCCACAATTTCCAATTAGCTTTTCTGAACCTTCTTCATTAGGAATGACAATTGAAAAATGAATACTATCTTCTCGGTTTTTTAGATTTTCCATCCATTCTTCTTCAGCCATTCTAGTCATTGGACGATACGCTATAAGATATTGAGTAATCTCAGGATCATTAAACCATCTTAGAAATGAATCTACATATTCTCTTTTAATCGGACCTAATTTTACTCTTTCTCCTTTTAACATGGAATAAAATAATCCAGTTTATATTAAAAAATTATCCATTTTCATCAATTTTAAAAATAAAGAAAAGAAAAAGATGATTTTAAAATGTAATATTTTTTTTACGTGCAACAAATTTCACGATCTCAAATGATACAATACAGATTAAAGAGATTAAGAAGCACACCAACCAATCTAATCCTGTTAAAAACATGAACATAAAATTAAGTCCTGCAGAAGCTAAGAAAACTTGTACTCCAGGAATATATATCAGAGCAATGAAAACAAAGAATAAAAGCCCAATTAGAACAAACATAAATTTATTTCGATCTTCAATAAGACTCTTTATCAACGATTTATTTGGCCTTCTAATCTGATATACAAGAATAGATTCACAGAAAAATAGAGTGCACATCATCATTGTTAATGTCTTTCCAATTCTTCTAATATAAATTAATTGTTCTAATGGATCTACTATTTCAGATGGTATTAACCCATTAATTTGAGATGGTATTAAATCTTTATTAAAATAAAGATAACCTTGAGGATAATTTTCAGGAAAAACAGGGTATATACCACTAAAAGTTATGAAATAGACTATTATCATACTTAAAGCAAGTAAAATGCCAAATATTAATAAAAGAATTAAAATATTTTTTGAAAGGATTTCTTCTGAATCCCGTGGCTTTTCTTTCATTACATCTTTTGAAGTAGTATCAAATGTAAGAATTAGTCCTGGAAACATGTGTAAAGTTATTGAGAGAAAAATCCATTGATAATAGAAAGCGTCATCTAAGAAGTAAGGTAAATCCAATATAATAGCTAATATAAATTGAACAATACCTTCAAAAACATTAATACAAATATAAAAGAATACCACAACACGGACTCTTGCAAATATTCCCCTCCCATGATGAATCCCTGTCACGATTGAGTTGAAGGAATCATCTGAAATCACCATATCAGAAGCCTCCTTAGCTACATCAGTTCCTGCAATTCCCATAGCTATCCCTGCGTCTGCTAGGTTTAATGCTAAAGCATCATTTACACCATCGCCCGTCATAGCAACAACTTTTTTTTGTTCTTGATATTTTTCAACGATATCTTCTTTATGTTCTGGAGACACTCGAGCAAATACTTTAATTTTAGAAAATTCCTCATAAGATTCGATATTTTTAATATCTTTCCCTTCTACAACTATATCGCTATCGTCGGTTACAATAGCGATTTGTGAAGCAATAGCCCTCGCAGTAGCAGGAGAATCTCCTGTGATCATTACCACATTAACACCTGCTTCATGACATTGTTCTACAGACTCTCTTACACCATCTCTTGGAGGATCTAAAATTGTAACAAACCCAATAAATGTTAAGTCTGATTCACTTATTTCTCTGCCTTCAACTCCTTCTGGGGGTATCTCATTCATTTCTTTATAACATAAACTTAAAATTCTATAACCTTGATTTGCATATAAATTTACAATCTCCATAAGTTTCTTCTTTATCTCATCAGAAAATTCGATTTCACTATTATTATAAATTACTTTTGAACATAAAGGCATTAAAATTTCACTTGCACCCTTTGTGAAAGAAATGTAAATTTGATTTCTTTTGAAGAGTTTTGTCATTCTTTTTAAAGAAGAATCAAATGGATATTCTGTAATAAATTCATAATCTTCAAGAATGTAATCACCCATACCCTTCTGGAATAAGACCATTAGTGCTCCCTCAGTAGGAGAGCCAATAACATTCCAATTATAAATGGTTTTTCCAGCAATTTCAATTTCATTTTTTACCAATGCTGAATTATTATTTAAAAAGCCAGATGTTAAAAGTAATTTAAGATAGGGGTATTCATTGATGTGCTTAACATAAACATGATTCTTAGGGTCATCCATTAACAAAATATCCCCATCGGGGGTGTAACCACTACCCGTTACTCTAAATATTGATCCATTTGTCCAAACATATTGAATTGACATCTGGTTTTTAGTTAATGTACCTGTTTTATCAGAACAAACTACACTTACACGTCCTAAACTGTCAACAGAAGCAAGATTACGTATAATTACACCTTGATGCCCCATTGCTAATACACCAGTTATTAAAACTATCATTGTTAACAATGGTAAATTAATAGGCATTAAATCGAGAGCAGAATTAAGACTTTTAACAATTTCTAATCGTCGTAGTCCACTTGCGAGCCAAATAATCATTAATGTAATAAACCAAAATATAAAAACTCCTAATCCCAACCATTTGCCAAAATTATTCATTTTCTGTCGTATTGGAATCTCGCTCGTACCAGCTTCTTCTAATCCATGAGAAATCTTACCAATTTCTGTATCTCCACCAGTTTTTACAACTATTGATTTACCATTCCCTGTACTGATATAAGTCCCATAGAAGACCATATTAATCCGTTCTCCTATTGAAATGTCTTTTTTAATTAAAGACTGACCTCTTTCTGATTTTCGTACGGGTTCTGATTCTCCCGTTAATGAAGCTTCATTTACCAATAAATTGTAAGATTCTATAATTCTAGAATCTGCAGGAATTTTATCTCCTTGACTTAGCTCTAATACATCACCGATTACTATTTCTTTAGTCGGAATTTCTTTTTTTTGACCATCTCTTATTATGGTTGACGTCGGTGCTGTTAACTCACGTAAAGCCTTAAGTTTTTTAGTTGCTCTATATTGTTGAATAATAGCGACTAAACAATTTAAAAAAACAATTCCTAATGTCAATGCAATAAAAGTTAAATTTCCCTCTCCAATGAAAAACCACGCTAAAAATAAAATTAAAGCCCCAATTAAATATATTACAATTAACCAATTAAACAATGGCGCAAGATATATTTTAATAAATCCTTTTGATACTTTGGGAATTTCATTTAAACCGTATTTTTCCAATCGGTTTGTAGCTTCTTTTTCAGATAAACCATTCTTAGGATCAGTTTGAAATTTTTTATAGATTTCGTCCAATTCAAGATTATAAAAATTTTCTTCTGTAGATTCCATTGGTGATTCTTCCACAGTTTTTAACATATAATTGAATTCAAATTTCTATTCAATATAATAAATAACCTATGATATTCATAACTTTTAATTTATTGCTTTTTTACTAGAATGCATTCAATAGTAATTTTTCAACATAAAAACAAAATTAAAAATGAATCTTTTTTTCTCGAGCAAAATATTTAAACACTTCAATACCAAATATCCCCGGTAAAGCAAATAAAGTACAGAGTATCCAATCTGTCCCGCTTAGGAACATGAAATTTATCTGCAACCCTAACCCGAAAACATCATTTATATAGTAATTAACAAGGTATGAAAAACAAATAAAAAGAATATGCAAACCTAAGGTAAACATACACATAACTAGTAATGAGAGGCTAAATTCTTCTTTTATACTTCTTTTAAGAGATTTATTTGGTCTTCTAAATGCCCATATGAAATTAGTTTCGAGAATAAATATTGTGGTAATAAACATAGTTCTTGCTTTTTGAGCTATCAATTCAGAAGAAGAAGCGGCAGAATTAAAATAACTAATATATGGATTTAAATTCCAATCATTTAAAGGAATAACTTGCCATAATGTTAATTGTAAAATCAAAACTAATCCTAATCCCATGAGAAAAGCTTGTAGTAATAACATTATCCAGATATTCTTATTTAATATTTGTTCTTCATCTCTAGGAGGTTCTAACATTATATCTTTTGGATGTGTATCTATCACCAATGCTAATGAAGGAAGAGAGTGTGCAATACCAAAAATATAAATATGTTGCCATTCTGAACTGAAGAGATCAAATGTGGGTATAAATTCATAAGTAAAAAAGATGATGGCTTCCATTATATTCAAACAAATAAAGAAATATATTATAGTCCTAATTTTTGAAAATAAGCCACGGCCAATCCTAACGCCTTTTTCTATGGATGTAAAATTATCGTCTGAGATAACCATATCGGCAATTTCTTTTGCAACATCTGTTCCCGTGATACCCATAGCTATACCCGCATTAGCGAGTTTTAAAGCCAGTGAATCATTTATTCCATCTCCTGTCATAGCAACTACGTGATCATCTTCCTGATAACGTTTAACAATGATTTCCTTATCGGATGGTTCAACACGAGCAAAGACAGAAATATTTTCAAAATCTAGCTTTGTAGAACTTCTCAACTGAGAACCTTCGATAACTAAAGCTCCTTCTTTGTGAATTCCCATTTGTGTAGCGATTGTTTTGGCTGTTGCGGGGTGATCACCAGTAATCATTGCAACTTTTATACCCCCATTTTGGCATTGTTCAATAGACTCTTTAACTCCTTTTCTTGGAGGGTCCATAATTGAAACAAATCCTATGAAAATTAGTTCTTTTTCTACATCTTCTCTTTTAGGTTTGTTAACATTAGTAAGCATTTTATAAGATAAAGCAAGCGTTCTATATCCTTCATTTGCACGATCTGTTATTTTATTCAATATTTCTTTTTTAAAGTTAGAATCTAAAGGTTTTAAATTTCCATTTATATCAATACTAGAAGAAATCTCAATAATTCTTTCAGGAGCTCCTTTAGTAAAGACAAATATATCATATTTATTATTATCAGATTTACAAATTGAGCTCATTCGTTTTAATTCAGAAGTAAAAGAAAATTCGGTAATGAATTCATATTTCTTTTTAATATCGTAGGGGATATATCCTGCCTTTTCAACTAATACTAATAAAGCTGCTTCAGTTGGAGAACCTAGGGCTCGCCTTACCGCCATTTCTCTTTTTTCCTTTAATCTAATTTTCACATCTTCATATGCTAATTGAGCATTATTATTTAAGACCATTGAATCTATAAATTTAATAAACGTAGGATTATCTTTCAAACTTATAGGAATACTATTTTTAAATATTTCTCCTTCAGAATCATAACCAGACCCTGTAACGTCATATTCTTCCTCGTTAATCCAAAATTTTTCAACAGTCATCTCATTTTTTGTAATAGTGCCTGTTTTATCTGAACAGATTACAGAAACCCTACCAAGTGACTCTATGGAAGAGAGATTTTTAATTATTACCCCACTTTGAGCCATATTGAGTACACCTGTAATTAAAACCAATGTTGACAAAATGGGAAGATTAATAGGTAAGACATTGATAGCTCTTAGTATAGAACTGACAAGAGCGCCACTTATTTCTGATTGAATGAAATTTCCTTCAATTAACAATAAAGAAAATTTATAAATGATTAAAATGATTAAATTTATTACCACGATCGTCCCTAAAATATACCCTAATCTATTTAATTTTCTTGTTAGTGGGATATCTTCAATACTCCCCATTTCATTAAGGGTTTCAGATATCTTTCCAATCTCAGTATTAATACCTGTTCCTGTAATCAATGCTTTTGCTCTCCCAGTATAAACATATGTTCCCATAAATACCATATTAATTTGCTTTTGTATTGAAACATCATTCTCTTCGATAATATTATTGGTTTTTTCTACTGGTTCACTTTCACCAGTTAAAGGAGCTTCATCAATGGTAAGATTTACATAATTTATGATTCTCCCATCTGCGGGGATTTTATCTCCTTGTTCCAAAACCACAACATCTCCGGGTAATAATTCTCTATTTAGTACTTCGAATTGATTCCCGTCTCTAATTACTGTGGCTTTTAATGCAGAAATTTTCCGTAGGGATTCTAAAGCCTTCTGTGCTCTATATTGTTGAATTACTACTGTGGCAGAGTTTAAAATTACAACGGTAAATGTTATAACTGTGTCTTTTGCAGAACCCAAAATTACAATCACTACGCCTGTTATAATAAGAATCATAATCAAAAAGTTGAAAATTGGAGCAAGATAAATCTTCCAAATTGATTTTTTTATTTTTGGTAATTCATTAAATCCAAATTTTAGATATCTATCATTTAATTCTGATGATTTCAATCCATGATCTATATCAGTATTGAAAATGCTGATTAGATCTTCAATGGATTGACTGTAATATTTGATTTCATTAGGTTTTTCTGATGATGACATCTTAATTATTTAAACTGTAAGTTTAATTTAAATATTATTTAATAAGGTTTTGAAGTATATTAATGATTTAGACTTAGGATACTCCTAAAAAATCATAATTTAAGATTTTGCGGATTTCCTAATAATTCTTTTAAAAAATGATACTTCTTTCTAATAGTAGTACTTGAAAATTTGCTCGTGCGTTCTATAAGGCTTTGAGTAAATATTTTTCGATTGTCAAGTGTTTGTCCTATATAATAAATCAATCCCGCTGTAAATGCTTTATAATTTAGGTTCTGAATTTGGCTATATGAGATTATTTTTAAAACTTTATCAGCTAATAATAGCATTTCAATTTTAATTTTTTCATATTCAACCTTATCTGTAAAAAACTCTTGAATTCCTTGGTATGAGATATTGTTCAAATCTTTTTGAAAAACAATTTTTATTTTATTTTTAATCTCATATTCTATTTCTAAAGCACTTTTTTTCTCTTTAAATATCTTTTCAGTTCTTTTAACTTTTAGCATAGCGTTATTGATCATCTTTTTATTGATTTTATGCCCTAATTCTCTGGAAGCTTTAATGAATTCTTCGATTCGTATATTTGTGGTATCTTTTATTTTTAACCATACAATTGCGAGAAAAATAATAACCATATTTTGATAATTATGGCGATGGTATTTGTTATAGTTCAAATACCTGTCCTTAATTTCTTGGTATTTTACATTATCAATGTTTAATCCTATCCCATGGCTTTTTAATAATTCAATTGTCTTTTTTTGTTCAGTAAAATCAGATTCATAGTCTCGGAACCATTTTTCAAGTGTTTTAATTCGATCGTATTTCTCTTTTATTACGGGATCTTGAAGAGCCTTCGAATTACTTATATTGATTTTTCTTTCATAGTCTCTCTGCGAATCTGTATAAAGGTCGCTAGTTGATGCTGTGGATTCAAAAGCTAAATTATCTTCCATAATTAATCCACAATCTTGACAGACTATGAATCCACTGTCTTGTTTGATATTTTTATGCGGACACGTAAAAATTTCCGATTTGGAGTTTTTCTTATTATTCAATCAAAAATCAATTTAAAATATTTAATTACTATTAAATAGAATTTGTGTTAAAAACAATAATATTAAAAATTTTTATTAATTTCAAAAACAATAATAAGTATAATTGCATAAAAAATTTTCTTGGTTTTTTAAAAAAATTAAGGTGAATTAAAATGGAATATAAAAAAGTTCTAAAATTTCTTCAAATCATCGGTTCTATATTTATCATTCTTTCATTAATCGAGATTGCTTATATCATTTTATTCAATTTTACCCCATTTATTCTTGATGGAAATTCACTTTTATTATCGGAATTTTTATACTCATCAACAATTTTCCCATTTTCAGGGACTATATTATATCTATTTCTATTAATCGCTATGTTTTGTTATTTAATCATAGGAATTTTCTTGTTTAGAATATCTTTAAAAAATAACATCGAAAGCATTCCATTAGCAAAGTTCATAGTCGTTATTGGTATGGTAATTTTATTAGGAGCTTTTATTAAAATGAACTATTTAGTATTATTAGGTAAAACTGCTATTACAACACCCTTTACTACTATCCATTTTCAAACTGCTCTTTATGATATGGATATTACTTCAATTGCACCAGCAATCTTTTGGGTTTTCTTTATGACTGTAAATACTTACTATTTACTTATTGGATTAACTATTACTGCTGTTGGAATAAAATATACTCTGCAACAAGAACAAGCGAAAAAATCTTAAATTTTTATTAAAAATGATAAAAAAGAAGTTAAGAATATTTATTTTTAATCTCTATTAAACGAGATAATAACAAAAAATAAATTGAATTTGATTTAATTTTGCAAAGTTATAAAAGTGTCTTATGTCAACTTACTTTTAATCTGTTTGGCTCGACTTCGCAAAGTTACCTCTGTAATCTTCGCAATCTCAGCCACACGGGACTGAGTTTTGCGAATACATCCGTTTTTCGCAGCAATGTAAATACATGCTGCAGCTAATCCTTTTGGGTCTTTTCCCGTTCTTTTAAGACCATTTTTTGAAGCATCTTTCAACATATTAATTGCATTTTTTTGTATTTTTATTGGTAGATCTAGTTCATTACCAAATCGAAATACCAAACTCTCAGCAGTTATGGGCTGATACCTTAAATTAAGCTCAGGTAATACCTCACGGATAATCATAGCTAAACTTCTATGAACTGTACGCCTTGGTGTTAATGATGCTTCGCATATCTCATCTAATAATCGTGGAAAATCATGAACACGTATAGCAGCATATAAGGAACCTGAAATAAACCCATTAATTGATCTACCCATAGTTAATTTCTTTTTTGCCACAATACTATATATTTTCCACGCTGTTTCAGCAATGTATTCTGGTATATTTAATTTAGAAGTCAACATTTTTAATTTCGGTTTTGCTTCCCAAAAATTCCTCTCAATACTAGAGATTAAAGAATTTTGAATTTTTGAGAGTCGAGAGAAGAGAGCTTGCTCCTTGGCACCAATAGATTTACCTTTACTGTCAGTTTTCGTATTTGGTAACATAGTACGTGGTCCAAAATCTCTCCATCGAGGTTCTGTTCTACGACGATTTTGAATCTCTTCAATTGTATAAGCTCTCCTTTCATTTCCAACAAATGTTCGTTCAAAAATAATGCCACAATTTAAGCAAACTTTATTCCCATCTCGAGATTCAATAATAGGATTTTCACAACATATTGATTGGGGTAATTGATCTTCATCGATTTTATTATTAAAAATTCGGTCACGATACTGCTCATTCATGATGATTCACAATAAAATAAATTGTTAAAAAAGCGCTAATTACTTCATATCACGGCTATTAAATTATTAATAGTAGGTGATATGCTTATTGATCAAAGTTACATATTTAAACATTTTGAAAAAAAGTTGTTGAAGACAATTTTTTCTGAATTTTTTTTTACCAAATTAAAAAAGGATGGGTAAATTTTCCCAATTTTTAAAAAACTAAGTGAACACATTTAACTAAATATTGAATTTATTGTCTTCTAACATATTTTATAAGTTTTAAAAGTAAGATTGTTCCAATTATAGCCATTGTGAATAAAATCAATGTACTGTATGGTGTAAATGAGCAATGTGCGTAGTATCCTAGATAACATGGTTTACTCGCATTATCCGGAATTAGAGTCATAATCCCTGAAACTATTCCACCTATTATTAATGCTCCTACGAAAATTGTATATAATAAAATTAGGATTGATTTTATTATCTTTCTCGATATGTTTTTTACTGAGTTTTTATTTATTTCCATTAATTTTCACCTCATATAGTTTTGAGTTAAGATAATAGACTCCATTCTCCTCATATATTTCCATGTAAACTGAAACCTGTATAAAACAATCATAATAAATTATGGAAAGTATTGGATTTTCAATTAAAATATAAAAAAATTATGGATTTAATAATTCATTTATCAACCAAATAGTTGAAAATTTAACTATATTTGATACTGAAATAGGTTGACTCATTAGCTCTTATCTGAACTTAGAATTATATCTAGAAGGATTCTATACATAAATTAAAAAACAATGAGGTGATAATAATTAATTTTAATTACCCATGCCCTAAAACAGGATGTTCAAATCATGGAAATTGCGAGGAATGTGAAAAATATCATTCTACTTTAAATAGTTTGCCCTTTTGCAAACGTGAACATGGCTTTTTCACAAAAGTCTTTTATCGTAAAAATTATCAAATGTTTCAAACGTTAAAAAAGGAGGGAAAAGTATGAAAAAAGCTATTATACTCTATGATTCTGTATATGGAAATACTAAAAAAGTTGCAATGTCATTGAGCCGTGGATTAGAAGCAGGAGGACTTTATGTAGATAGTAGTTCTATTCAAAATTTTGATATAGTAAAATTAGAAAACTATGATATTATTGGAATTGGTGGTCCAACACATTTTCACGGAGCTTCGAAACAAATGAAATTATTCTTAAACAGGATTAGACATGTCAAAATAGGGAATAAATATGGGTTTGCTTTTGAGACAAAAACAGATTTTAGATTAGCAGGATCTGCTGCCAAACGGATTATGAGATATTTAAAAAAGATGAAGTTAAAAATTATCCATTCCATCATAACTGGAATAGTTTTCGATAAAGAAGGTCCCTTACAAGAATCTACTTCAGATATGATGGAGCAAGTTGGATTAAATATCTCAGACAAAATAAATAATAGCAATACTCAAAAAGACATTAATCAAAAGATTAAAAATCTTAAAAATTCAAATATTAATTTGTATTTAAATCGATTAAAATGGGTCCTTTTAGGAGGAGGTCCAATTTTTTTCTTTGTTCGAGCATTCTACCTTGCAAGTACAGGTGGGGATTGTTTTGGTACAATAAATCCGATTTTCTCTTGGTTTCTTCTCTCATCAGAAATTAGTTTATCAGGAATGGTGGGGGTTGCAGGGATATCAGGTTTAATACTATGGAAAAGAAAGGCAAATCAGATGGAGACGTTAAAAAAATTAAATTTACGAAAGATTGTCTTGTTTGGGGGTAGTACTACATATATGGTACATTTTATAAGGGTTGTTATTTGGATAATGCTATGTGTAATATAAGCTGGTAACTTTAAAATTAAATTAATATTTTTTTTATTTATATAAAATTTTTTCTTTCCAAGTATCGAAATAATATACTTTATACATAATATCAAAAATGAGTGAATCAATATTTTCTTTTTTTATATTCTCAACTAGTTCAGTAAGTTCTTTCATAGTATCCGCCCAAACCCAGCATAAAATTACATTGGGGAGATTACTAAAGGTCCAGCAATAAAAGAGGTTTGGATGATATTTTTCATTTAACAATTGAGCAGCTTCGTTTTTATCAACCGAAGGTTTTACAATTATCTGGAAGGTGGCAAAAATATCATTTGAAGCTTCGGGATTGAAATCAATAGATAGTTCAATTATACCTTCCTTAATCATTCTGGTTAAACGTCGACGAATAGTATTTGAGGTGCTATTAACTTCATCTGCAACTTCTGATATAGGTTTTCTTGAATCGTTATGGAGTGATCGAATAATCTCTAAATCAAGTTTATCATAATTCATTGCTCTTGATTTTGGAACTATGTATGGGATTGGTGCGATATATTGTACTCCTGAAAGTAATCCTATTTTTGGAGATTGAATTTTAGCAGCTTTGGAGATAAAGGAAGAATACTCATCTAATTGATGAATATTTTCTAACATTGCTCCTATATACATATAATTTCTACTTGACAATGCAATCTGCCAAGTATTATCATTGTTTTTTAATTCAGTTATTGCTTTATCCATATCTTGAGTTTCACTTTGTCCAAAAATGAAAGTATAAATAGCATTTATAGCATATGGTTTCAATCTTGCTGCGAATCTTTCTATAATTCTTAGATCTACGAGTGTTTGTACTCTTTTATATACCGCATTAATAGACACCCCTAGATAGTCTGAAATTTCTCTATATGTTAATCTTGAATTATTCATTAAAAGAAGAATAATTTTGAGATCGAGCTCATCCATATGCTATATATATTTAGAAGAAATTTAATTTTTTTAGATATTTCTATTCCGTAAACATTTTAAACCTTAAGAATTTGATATTTTTTATAAAATATTATTTTTTATAAGTTCCGAATTGAGGAAAGTTCTTTAATTGCTTGGAAGTGAACACTGGGTCATCTTTACAGACAGTAATGTTGATATTACCGCCAATAGAACATGACCCACATAATCACACTCCACATTTCATTTTTCGTTCTAAACTTGCTTGAAGTTCAATTCTTCTTGAATTAGCTATTTCTAGAACTCGTTTCATCATCATTTCGGGACCACAGGTAATAATAAGGTCACAATGGAATTGAAGCTACTGTGAAAGATGGATTATTTCTTTGCACAGGTTGTGAAAATTGTTATTATTGGTGCCCATTTCATTAAATTTAGGTGAAATTATTAAGGCTTTAAAAAAGGAAGCTACAAAAAAGGATTGTCTCCTCCTCCTTTAAAGGAATATCAGGATAAAATCTTAAAGGAAAAAAATCCTTTTAAATAATTCAAAATAAGAGAAAAAATAAAATATTTTCAGTTATTATAGTTAAACTATGAAAATCGTAAGAATAAACGTAGAGAAGGAAGATATTCGATTTGACGAAATAGCTTCAGATTCAAAATATTTCCTGCGTGGTGCTAGAGGACTAAGTTCTCAAATTATTCATGATGAAGTCCCTCCATTATGTAATCCTTTAGGAAAACAAAATAAATTAGTTATTGCCAATGGTCTTCTTGGTGGTAGTCCATTTCCTTGTTCTGCCCGTACATCAATAGGAGCAAAAAGTCCCTTGACTAATGGGATAAAAGAGGCTAATGTGGGTGGTAGACCTGCTATGATGCTAGCCAGGCATGGTATAAGAGCATTAGTTTTAGAAGATATATCACCAATATTAAAACTTATTCTAATTGATCAAGATGATATCAAGATTTTACCAGCAGAACGATATAAAGGTTTAGGTAATTATAATCTTCATTCGAAATTAAAACAAAAATATGGAGAAAATATCGGTATTTACTCGATTGGTCCTGCGGGTGAATATATAATGAACTCAGCAACTGTAGGGGCAAATGATTTAGAAGGTTATCCAAGTAGACATGCGGCCAGAGGCGGATTAGGAGCTATAATGGGTTCTAAAGGAATTAAAGCAATAGTGATAATTCCTTCAAAAAAATCTAAAGCAATTATGCATGATATTAAAAAATTTAGAGAAGTATCGAGACCTTTTGCGAAAAAATTGGCCCAAACTAGAGAGAAATTCTCGATATTCGGTACAGCTATGATGATGGCGGCTATGAGCGGATATGGAGGTATCCCAACAAAAAATTTTCATATGGGTTCTTATGATAAAATTGATAATATTTCAGGAGAAAAACTTCATGAGCTTGTTACTGCGAGAGGTGGTAAAAAAAGATTAGCTTGCTCTCCAACCTGTGTAATAAAATGTTCAAATTTGGTGGTTGATGAATCGGGGAATCATATTACATCAAGTCTAGAATATGAAACAATGGCTTTAAATGGCAGTAACTTGATGATTGATGATTTAGATAGTTTAGCTAAAATTGATCATCTTTGTGATGATTTAGGGCTCGATACAATTGAGTTTGGTGGAACAGTAGGAGTTGCGATGGATTGTGGAAAGGTAGAATGGGGTGATGCTAATAAAGTGTTTGAAATTCTAGATCATGAAATAAGAGATAACACAGAAGATGGGCAATTATATGGTAATGGAGTCAAAAAGATAGGAGAGAGATTTAATGCGAAACGAGTTCCCCACGTAAAAGGGCAAGGAATTTCGGCTTATGATAGCAGAGTCTTTAAAGCAATGGGAGTAACTTATGCAACTTCACCTATGGGGGCAGACCATACTTCAGGCGCTGCAATTGCTGGAAGAGTGCCAAGTCAGCATAAAGACTATGGAGAATTGACGAAAAATGAAAATAAACTTGATTTATCTTTCGAATTACAGATTTATACAGCAATAATGGATTCAATGGGATGTTGCTATTTTATAGGTCCAAGCTATGAAAACATGGAAATATTAGCAAATGCGATTAATGCTATGTATGATTTAACTCTAACAAGAGAGGATATAATTAATATTGGGATTGATATCATAAGAATGGAACTTCAATTTAATGAGAAAGCAGGAATTACTCAAGAAATGAATGATGTTCCAGAATTTTTCAGAAATGAACCTTCAGAACCTTTAGGTTTAAAATATACTTTTGAAAAAGTGGAATTAAAAAATTTTTGGAAAAAATTAGATGAGCATAAATTTTAGTTTCTTTTCTTAAACATTATAAAAAAAATAAATTGAAAAAAAAAATTATTTTTTTTTATAGGGCTCTTGAAACCGTATTTAATGCATATCCAACTGAAAAAATTAATATCCAAGGTATAAAATCAGTGAAAAGATCCTCGAAGAGTATGGATCTAACTGGTAAGAAGATTATTTCATAAGCAATTATAAAACCACCACATATCATAAACATTAGTCCTAAAAATTTTATTGCGCTTTTTACTAATTGTTGGTCAATTTCCAAAATTTCAACACCTCCTTAAATGAGAAAATTGCTAAAGATAATACTAGATTTAAACTTTATAAAAAAAATGTAGTCCATTTTTTATAGAGTATTTAATATTATTTTTATCATATTTTGGGAGGCTATCTATAGCAATTATGTTTCTTAAAATTTATAGAATCTGAAAATATGTAGTTTTTCAATTTAGATAAAATTGGGATAATTGAATAAAATTATTCAATAAAAAAGAAATTATAATATATAATAGATATTTATCAAAATACAATTATTGGTTAGGTGTATTTATTGAGAATTGGGGCACACATGAGTGTTTCTGGCGGTAAACATATGGCTTTTGAAATGGGTAAAGAATTAGGATGCGAAGCAATTCAAGTTTTTGTTAGAAATGTGCGCGGTTGGACGTCTGGACCTCTTAAAAAAAAGGAAATTGATGATTTTTTAGAGAAAAAAGAGGAATTTAAAAATGAAATTTGGCCAATAATTTCTCATAATAGTTACTTGGTAAATTTAGCAAGTTTAAACAAGGAAAAATTAGAAAAATCATATAATGCTATGATTGATGAGCTTACCAAGGTTGATCAATTATCAATAGATTATGAAAATATGCATCCCGGAGTTATTCCTATAGAGGATAAAGATAAAATTAGTAAAAAAGAAGCATTAATTCAAATTGCTGATCATTTAAATAAATTAATAGATGCAACAAAATCTTCGAAAGTCATTATATTACTTGAAACTACAGCAGGCCAAGGTAAAGGATTAGGCAATAAGTTTCACCATTTTAAAGAATTAATCAATAAAATGCAAGATAAAAATAGAATAGGTATCTGTTTTGACACAGCTCATTCCTTTGCTGCGGGATATGATTTTACCACTAAAAAGAAATATGATGAAATGTGGAATGAATTCGATGATGTCATTGGTTTAAAGTATCTCTTTGCATTCCATTTAAATGATACAGATAAGGAATGTGGTTCGAGAGTGGATAGACATACTCATATTGGTCAAGGTAAAATAGGGAAAGAACCTTTTAGGTTTTTTATTAATGATGAAAGATTTAAAGATATGCCAGGAATATTAGAAACCCCAAAAAGTGATAATTTAAAAGAAGATGTAATGAATTTAAAAACTCTTAAATCTTTAAGAAAATAAGATATTACTCCACTTCGAACCATACAGGATCTTTACTTGTCACCAAACCTCCATAGTTTATTGTTAATTCTTCGCCTTTCTGAATACTTCTTATAGTTTTAAATTTAATTGTGTCATTTCTATAATTATACTCATATTTAACATTTGGACTATAAGAGTGATTTATAAATTGACAGATAGTCATAGCGAGGGCCATTTTATTTTCTAATTTATATTTTGGATTTTTCCATTCAAAACAATAATTCGAGAGAAGAGTTTTATCAATTTGTTTATATTCGTTATTCGGAATTAAAACCACATGTGCAACATCAATTATGCTACCTTTCAGAATATCTTTTTCGGCAAAAACTCCTTTTCCTTTTTTTGATGATATAAATTTTACTTTTAGAAGATCATTCATTACTCTCTCAATTTAAAATAAAATACAACTTCAATATTAAATAATGTGAAATGTGATATAGAAAGAAATTTCTTAAAAAATTCTTTAAGAAAGAATTATATTACTCAACTTCAAACCACATAGGACTTTTATCATCAACAAATGCATTATAATTTACTAAAATTTCTTCTCCTTTCGAAATATCTTTTATGGCAGAAAATTCAATTGCTTTACTTTCATAATCGTACAGATATTTTACATTTGGTTCAAATGAATGATTAATGAATTGGCTTACACTAAGAGTTATAGCGTTTCTAAATGCAGGCATATACTCCGGATCTTCCCAAATATAGCAATAATTATACAAAATTGTTTTATAAATTTTTTTATAATCTTTATTAGGAATAGGAACTACGTAGGCAATGTCAATAATTGTCCCATTTTTAATCGGTTTTTTAGCAAAAGCCCCTCTACCTTTTTTTTCAGAAATATGTTTTACTTCAATATATTCATGCATAAATATCACTCAATAATTACCAATTATAATATTTATATGAATTAAAAGCTAGTAAAATTCAATACATATGATAGATAGAAATTATGTTCAAGTATTTATATTTACAAGAAATCCATTATTTAAAGTCTTAATATTAAAAAGAACAGTAGAACGAGGAGGATTTTGGCAACCTTTATCTGGAGGCATTGAGAAAGGGGAAGATTATAATGATACGATAAAACGAGAAGTTTATGAAGAAACGGGAATAAAAGAGATAAAAAGAATAATTGATCTAAATTACAATTTTACTTACAAAACTAATAAGAATAAGAAATTAAAAAAAAAAATGAAAGACTTCTGTTTTGCTGTTGAAATTGACAAAGAAAAAGACATACAGTTAAGCTATGAACATGAAGAATTTTTATGGTGTTCACAAAATGAAGTAAAGAATATATTAAAATGGAAATATAATCTCATTGCTTTTACTAAATTATTAAAAATACTGAATATTAAATAGTAGTTTATTCTACTGATGCATGCCTTTTGTCAATATCTTCTTCTGTGATATTTAATTTTACCATCAATATACTTCCTATTGAATCTAAAACTGCTAAAGCTGAAATATCAAATAAACTAGTGTAAGGTGCAAGAGTTTTATGAGTTAAAGCGACATCCTTACTTTTTCCTTTTATTTCAATTACATAATCAGATAGTCTACCTATTGTACTTTTAGGATTATTACTGAGAGAGACAATTTTTCCTCCAATTTCTTTTGCTTTTTTTGAAATTGCGACTGTGGAAGTAGTCTCTCCACTTCCACTTACTATAATCAATAGATCTTTACTTGTATATTGATAAGTAACAGCATCCGATATAAAACATGATTTTATACCTAAATGCATTAATCTTTGAGCAAAACATCTTCCAATAAATCCTGATCGTCCAGCACCATAGATAAAAATTCTGTTCTTATTATTATAAATTTGTAAAATTGAATCAATTGTATTTAAAACATTGCGACTTTTAATGGTTTCAGCATTAATTTTTATTTGACTTGCTAATTCTAGCATTGTATTATAAAATCTTTCTTGATTATTTTCAGAAGTCATAGTTTTGATTTTTTTTTATTCTTCTTTATATTTTTCTGGATTCACACATTTCCGCCATTGCATAACAGTTTCTAACGGACCTAATCCAATTAGGAGATCTCCCTCTTCGAAAACAAAATCAGATTTAAAACTATAAATCCATTTATCTTCTCTTTTTAAAGCTATAATATGAAAACCTCGCTTATAGCGTTTATCTTGTAATTCATTATATGTTTTGCCTTTAAAGTATGAATCTTCAGATAATGTTTCTCTAACTACGATCTCCCCAGTTTCTCTGATAGCTTGCTGTAAAATTCCATGTGGCTCAAAACCTTTAAGAATATTTTCTGCAATATGCGCAGCAGCATCAGATATTAATTCACAACTAAACACAATTCTCATTATTCCTGTAAGATCTCGTGGTGATTCGATTAATTTTGCTAAATCAAGAAGATCTTTTTCAAGAGCTAGATTTAAACCGTCCATTAATTCCTCCATTTCTAATACATCTTCCGAAACTTCCTCATTACTGAAGAATAGCGCTGCCAGTGCCAACTCTATCATAGTTTCTGAAATATCAGTTATTAGAATATAATTTCTTTGGATTTCTTCAACTTTTTCACAAATATCTGGATTACCAAGATCAAGGATTTGTTCTTTCTCCTCTTCTTCAATTTCAAAAGAAAAAGGTTCTTGATCATAACATAGTTTTTTTAATTCTATAATTGGTTGAATTTCTCCCTTAACAATTAAAACATCATCTATTAATATTATATCATCTCTCTCAAAAAGCCATTTTCCTTCTCTACGAATAGCAATTAAATCGACTCCATATTTAGATCTGAAGTGTATTTCTTTCCTCGGTTGTCCGATAAATTCACACCTTTTATTAACATTTATTTTGACTATAGGTTCGGGTACATAACTAATATCTCTAAATAATTGAGTAAAATATGAGATATCATTATTGATATATACTACTCTGGCAATATCAGATAAAGCATCAGATATTTTATCGATAGAATATCCCATAACAACGATGGGTTCTAAACTTTTAGCTTCATCCAAACCTCCTGGTGATGCTTGAATAATTTGGAGATTAAGTAAGAATGTAAGTTCATGAATTCTTTGTTCCATTTTATAAGTTTCATCTGCTAATTCTTTATCTCCAAATTTAATCGCACTATAAGCCAAATCTATCATTAAATCGATATTTTGTTTCATTTCTCTAATAATCTCTTTTAGAGAGAGTGGTTTGTACTTAAATTTTTTACTAGGTTTAGTCATATTGTTTTATTCACTCATTTTTCATATAAATTTGTTTTTATATAAATATTATTATAAATACGATTAAGAATAGGGGCGTCAGAAAATCAGCTAGAGATGTAACAAATGGAATTAAAAAATTATTGGGGTCTCTCCCTCGCTTAAATAGAAAAATAGCACCAAGAAATAATGCTATAAACATAATAGAAAAAAGCAATAAAACTGTAATTGACATAATAAAAATCATTAATAATGGGTTTACAATTCTTATTCCTGAGATAATTCCTACTAAATAGCCTAAAAATAATAGAGAAACTAAGCTCAACAATGTAGTTATGAGTAATCCATAAAAATCTTCTTTTAATCGATCTGATATCTGAATTTTAGGCGATAATGTTCCAATATAGAGATGTGTTGTTAATCTTGATACAAGAACCGTGGACATGTCGCCAATTAATGAATTTAATGCAGGGATTATTAGAAGCAATATAGGAATAGCAGATAAGATCTCTTTGTTTGAAGATAAAACCGAACCTGAAATCATTCCCATAAGTGAAGATAAAATTACAATAATTATTGATTCTTTTAAGATTTTCATATAATATTTCATTTAAGGCACCCCCAGAATTATTATAGTTAAAAGAAAGCAAAAAACTGTAGAAAAATCGTCAACGGCTGTCATCACAGGATTTACTACATTATTTGGAGTTAATCCTTTTTTGAAAGCTAAATAATTTAACCCTGTGGAACAAGGAATGGAAATAGAAAGTGCTAAAATGATTGAAATAATTGGAATAAGAATGAAATACCCCATTGGAAGAATAGTTAATTTGAAAAAGGCTAAATTTAAGATCATTGAGAAAATGCCTATAAAAAATGCAGTGATAATTGAGAGGGTATATGTAGCAAGAGCATTTTCGAGCCATGATCTCCTAGATAATGTTCCAATAACTAAATCTCGAGAAGTTCTAGCTATAAAAGGACCACTTAAATTACCTCTTAGAGATAAAAGCGCAGGAATCATTAATATTAAGACTAAAAAACTATCAAAATGTATAATAAAAAGGGATAAAATAATTCCAGCTAGGAGATCGCCAATGATCGAAACAATTTCTGATGGGAAGGTTTCTTTGATAATTTTACTTTTAGAATCTTGAGACTCCATATGCCTTCCTCATCAGATTCGTTTGAGTTTAATTTATCTTTTTCGAACATTTTTTATACTAGTTTATGGTGAATTTCATTAAAAATTTATTAATAGTTTTCTTCTTATATTTTAATTAGAATCCATTATATTTAAAAATTTAGATACACCTAATTTATACAAATTAAAATTGAAAATCTGATTCTTTATTTCTGAATAGAATTATCTTATAAAATATAACATAAATTTATTAAAAATCAATTGATATTTCTTTAATTATTTTAAATTTGACAAATAATTTTCTTATGTTAACTTACTTTTTTACTTTTAATAATTAATATTTTCAAAACCTAAACATTCATAGGAATCTAAAAAAATTTTATTTTGGAAAAACAATTCATTATATTTGTTTCTGTAAATTTAGAGTCTTTTACAAATTTAAAGAGTAAATATTTATTGAATCTGTGGAAAACAATAGCAAAAAATGAAATTCGCATCAAGACAAGTCGATTTAGAAAATATAGACGATTATTCTTTATTTTAATTTTTTCAATCTCATTATACTGGGGACTTTTTATTGGTCCGTTTTTCATGGATGCAATTATTCCTGAAGTTGTTAAAGAGTATTCTTATCAATTTGAAGCCCTTATTATTCAATTAATTGAATTTACCTTTATTTCGTTATTTTTGATAGCAATGATGTATCCACTCTTTGTTTTGTTTAGAAAATCTGAAGTTCTCGAAAAAGAGATTATTTTAGCGACTCCAGTTAAACCCGCTGATATTATCTTTGGAGAATTTTTAGGCCATATACCCTTCTATTTTTTATTTGTTTTGATAATTGGTCCTTTTGGATTAACATTAATACTACAAATTAATCCAAGTATGAATATAATTCATTACCTAATTTACTACACATGTATTTTTACACTCTATATGTTTGGGTCATTAATTGGAACATTTTTATCTAATTGGATTGAAAAGGTTTTAGGACGTAAAAAATGGAAGGATTATAGTAATTTTTTTTTACTTTTAATATCAATCTTAGTAATTACAGTCTATTATTCATTTCAATTCATGTTTAATTTCATTAAGATTCATCCAGAATTAAAAGGGATTTTTTTATTTTACCCCTCTTTTTGGTTTTCAAATATTATTTTATATTTTGTTAGTTTTCCATTGATAGAATCATATGTTCTTAACATTTGGGTTAATGTTCTATTAGCAATTCTTATTCCTATTTCAATTTCCTATATTTTTTATAAAAAAGCTAGTTATTTTTATGATTTGAAGATTGTAGCTGAAAAAGAATCTAAAACATACTCTAAAGAAAATGTTTTTCACACTTTTATTAAAAAAATTACTCTCAGAGATTTTAAAGGTTTAATAATCATTCAATTCAAAACATTTTTAAGAAAGAAAGAAAATATAATGAAATTGATTTATATGATTGGAACTATAAGTGTCCTAGGGGTGCTAATTTATATTTCCTTTGAAGCTAAAGTTTTTTCAATAATAATAGAACCATTAAATATACCAATAATATTGGAAACACGATTTGACAAAAATGCGATAATATTTATACTGTCTTGGATGGGCGGTTTGATTTTTGGAATATTTATGGGTATGTATGATTTTATTGACTCAAAAGAATTATTATATACATATAAGAAATCTCCAAAAGGAACAAAAGCACTTATTTATTCATTTATCTATGAATCATTATATATTCTAATTTTTTATGATATTTTCTTAACAATTTTTTTCTCTTTTATATTCCAAATAGACTTTTTAATCTCGTTGTTATTTTTCCTAACATATATAATAAATAGTGAAATAATATTTCTTCAATCAATTGGAATTCAATGTTTTAGACCGCTGTTCGGGGAACGTCGTAAAAACTTGTTTGTTAATAATTATTTAATTTTATTTATTCAGATAATTTCTTTTTTATTATCGCTCTTTATTTTCATTTATTCTCTAGCAATAATAATAAGTCCTTATTTAGTGCTCATATTGACTATATTTACTTATCTTGGAGTTTCAGGATCAATTGCAATTTCTACGTTATATTTTGGTATAAGAAAACTAGATTTAATAGAATGAAATTTTCTAAAATTATTTCTTATAGCGCTTTATTTTTTTTATAACTCTAATAATTGTATCAAAAATTATAGGAATAGATAAAATAAAGAATCCAATTGGATTAAATATAATATATTGAATAACTATAGTAAGGATTTCTATAGTATTAAAAGAAAATAAATGGAAAATAAAAAACATAAAAAGTGCTGATCCAAATATTATTAAAAAGAAATTTGATTTTACGCTTGATATAAAAAGGATTATAATAAATAATAAAATAATAGATTCTGCAAATTTCATATCATAACTATTAATAATTAATATCTATTAAATTTTAAAATAAAAAAAAAATTATAATTAGTATAACATTACTTATCTCGTTTTCGAATATAATAGATTATACCTATTACGGTTAATGGAAACACTACTAAAAGAGTTGCAATTTCATATCCCGGAATCTCTCCTCCTGCAGTTACCAGATTAATGCTTACTGCTACGACACCATCACTAGACAAACTAGCTTGATTAAGAAGTCCAATAGTATTCCAATTTGCCGATACTTCAATGGCTTCTGGATGTCCAGTTGTAGCAATTGTGGCTTCAGTCGTGATAGTTTCCCAATTGTAATTATTAGCAACGATTAAACCTTGAGTAAATACAACTTGATCTAATAACGCTATTTTCTGATCTGAATATGTTGATGGATCTACAATATAACCATTAGTTGTGAAATTAAGAAGAGTCTGCATTATTATTGTCGTAGTTGAATTTGAGTCTGATAAGGAAAGAGAGCCTGATCCCGAGAATAAATCATCTAATGAAGTCCAGGTTTCCATATCGACACTAATAAAGAGTGTCATATCTATAGGGGTTGCTCTTTGGCCTCCTAAGGTTGATTCTATTTCTGGATTGATTTGATCTATAGCAATTTTTACCCCAATGGTTGAAGGAAACCCTCCCATTGTCTCTACCGTTGACATCAACGACTCCCACTCTGGTAAAACCATTGTTGTCCATAGAGTTTTAGCTTGTTCTAATTCGTAATTGAGTAATTCTTGTATAGTCATAGTCATCCAATCAGTGGGAAACATACCTGTAGGCATAGATTGATTCATATAATAAAGCCCCATATCAATTCCCCACTCAAGTATTTCTAATGCTGTTGCTCCCTCCAAAGATGGATCAATTGAAGTAAGACTATAATTCAAATAATCTGCTAAAGTATCTATATAATTTGAAATTGGCAGAGAGTCCCATCCAGAAGGAGATGTACTGTTAATCATATACCATAATCCGTCTAACATATAACTAAGATTAGCATTCCATATTTCAGATGGAATCATAAGGGGAAGGAATTCACCAATTGTATATGTATCAGCTCCAGGAGGTAACATCATATAAGCCGTTGATAATAGTTGATCCATCATTAAGTAAGTCAAAAAGCTTTCTGTCGCTGAAGGAAAAGATTCTATTAGAAGAGTCTCAAAGAATTCCTGCAAAGTCATATCATACCATCCACTAGGTAAAATACCCATTAATAATGTATCATTTAATTCACTTAGGGCAAGATTTAGCATAAAGGGAATGGGTTGATCTTCCCAACCAACAGGAAGTGTCTCATTAAGCCCATTAATCATTGCATCGACGAAAGTAGAATAATTTAAAGATTGCCAATTATCAGGGATTTCTCCAGAAAGAAATGTTGAATTAAAGTTCGTTATAAAATGGTCAAGAGTCTCATCTAATAACTCAGAAATATTTAAAGTCTCCCATCCTGAAGGTAAAAGAGATGATAAAAGTGTATAAGAGATATTTTCCATTACTTCAGGAATTGTCATGGTTCCAAATCCGAAAAAGTCATAATCTGATATTCTTGATTGTATTTCAGTTAATAAGCCTTCAACATTTTGGACTACATTATCAAGCCCATCAATGTTTATATTAATCCTCCATTCATATTCACTTCCTTCTTGTACACCAACATATCCATTTGACTGTGCTACTGAAAATCTTCCAAAAGGAAGAAAAAATAATGTACATACCATAAATAAGGTCAGCAATGTAACTTTTTTCATGATTTCTTCATTTTTTTTTTAAATCTTTTATTAGATTTTATAATAAATATCCTAATTCATTTATTTAAATTTATATTAATTTACTTTTGTGTGTAACAACTCTAATTAGTTTTCAATATTAGCGGGCAAGAATGCTAAAACTATAATTATTATAATAATAATTATCCTAATTATTCATAATAATGAAATTTGTTAGATATGAATCTAGACTTAAAGCAGGAGAATTGTTAGTAGAATTTATTGAAAATAGAATAAAAGTTCTTAAAGATCAGCTTTTTAATAACAAAACTCTATTTTTCTGTTTTGCCATTCCTAATGGTGGTGTACCAGTTACAGAAGGATTTTGTTCTAAATATAATTTGACTTATGACATATTAATTGTTCGAAAAATCAAAATTCCTTATAACACAGAAGCAGGTTTTGGGGCTATAACGACTGATGGAACAATATTGATTAATAAATCTTTATTGAGTCAACTTAACTTATCAGAGAAACAAATACAAGATTCAATCAGTTTGACGAAAAATGAAATTTCCGAAAGATTGAAGCTTTACAATAAAGAATCAAGTTTAAAAAAATTTTATAGTGATCATATCAAGAATAAATATATCTTTCTTCTCGATGATGGATTAGCTTCAGGATTCACTATGTTAGCAGCAATAAGTATGATAAAAAAATATCACCCACTTAAAATTTATGTTGCAGTACCCACAGCACCATTAAGAACAATTAATAGAATCAAAGCTGAAGTTGATGAAATTATTTGTCCAAATATTAGAGATGTACTATGGTTTGCTGTTGCTGATGCCTATAAGAATTGGTACGATATTCCAGAAACAGAAGTATTGGAAATTATAGAAAAATCAAATAATTACATAACAGCAATAAAATGATGTAAAGAGCTATAATATTAAAAGAAAAGTAAAAAAAATATTTTATTTAAGCGCTAATCAAACGGAATAATATAGAAGCATGAGGAATAAAGAATTCATCTTTACGTTTGATGACCACAGTGTGAAAATATTCTGCCAATCCTAAAAAACCACGGATAACCGATTCATCTTCCTCAAATCTAAAAATTACTGTTGCAATAGCAGCTCCTGTATTAAAATTAACCTTATCATACACTCTTTCGTCAATTAAGGGTATCTTTAGCTCATTAACAATTTCATAAACCCGTTTAATGAATAGTTCTCGCTTAGGCATTTTGTACAAACCTTTTTAATTAATTCCAATCTAAAAATTGAATTTTTAATAATTTTTAAACTTACTAATGAAATATGTTATATAATATTAATAGGTCTAGGTTTTTTAATAATTAACGTTTTTTTGGATTTACGTATTAATCCAATATATAGAGTCAACTAAGAATGGAATAAAAATATAAATATATATTAATATAATTAAAATATAAAGATTATAACTAGTAATTTTAATTTTAATCAAATTTTCAATGATAATAGAGGAATTGAGTAAAACGTGGTTTCAAAAGAACAGAAGAAAATTGAACGAGTTATTAATTTTATGAAAAAGGGTTTAACATCATTAGCAGACGATCTAGAGGAAACTGTTAAGGGGATAAATGACTTTATTAAATCATTAGCTAAAGCTCAGAAAGATTTGAAAGAAGTATCTGTGGTTGAAGAAGTTCAAACAATAAGCACTTCCTCTAAAAAAATAGTAGCCACCACAAGTGAGGGTGCTAAAACTGCCGCTGCTAGCACTTTATTTAGTCTTTTAAGTAGTAGTGGAGGTGCTCCCGTTGCAGCACCTGGTTCAACGCCAGTACCTACTGCAGCCTTGACACCAGGTATTCCTTCAGCTCCTGTCCCTCCTTCTGGTGGGGGACCTCCAAAAGCACCTAGTTCTGGCCCCCCTAAAGCTCCTAGTGGAGGTCCTCCTAAACGACCTGGGTTACCACCAGCTCCAAAATTACCCCCTACTAGTGGAGGACCACCTAAGGCTCCTAGTTCAGCCCCTCAGGCACCTTCAGGAACAGGACCTCCAAAACCTCCAAGTACAGGGCCACCTTCTGCGCCCGCATTCGCAAAAAGACCTGTAGCACCTCCTGGTGGGATCACCCCTGCCGCTCCCTCTGCTCCAGCTGTTGCACCTAAGCCTGGTGGAGGGTTAGGTTCATTACGTGACGAAATGCTTGATGAATTGAATCGACTTAAGAAAATTATGAGAGGAGAATAGTCTTTTATTAATAAGAGACTATATTTTTTTCTAATAGTAATATTATACTATTTTTATGTTTTTTAAAAGAGATTTTGTTTTTAATTTAAAAAACGATTATATCCCAATTCTTTGTGGTTTCATAAATCGTAGTGGTTTTGCCTTTTATTCAGCTCTATGCTTTAATTTTTCAAGATTTTTTTCTTTTTTCTTTCATTTTTATCCATTCTTTGAATTATTCATAATAGAGATTAAATTCAATAAAGTTTTTTTAGGGTTTAGTAAAAATTATATATAATGTTTGAACATAGCTATTTTATATGTGAGGAAGAAATCCCTATTATTGTACCTAAAAGGATTATGGTTTTTGCTGGCCATCCCGATGATGAGTTAATATCTTGTGGGGGTACGCTATTAAAATATCAAAAACTCGGTTCAGAAATCATAATTGTAATAGCTACTTTTGGCTTAGGAGGCTATGCTAAGGAAAAACATAAAGATAATATAGCTGAAAGAAGGGAAAAAGAATTAGAGTTAGTAAAGAAGGTTTTAAAAAGTGACATTATTGAGTTAGGGTATTCAGATTTACAAATTGAAAGAGAAAAAATCTCTCAGATTACTAATCTCATCCGAGATTATAAACCTCAAGTAATTTTGTTACCTCATTACTCAGATTTTCACCGTGTGCATCGAAATTTATCTTTAATCACACGTGAAGCAATATATCACTGTACTACAGGTAAAGCATACGGCGGACATCTAAGGAGTTGGGTTCCTCATGGTGCCTATTATTATGAATCACCATCATGTAAATTCGAATACATACAAGGATCTGTATTTGTTATAGTGAATATAGAAGATTACTGGGAAAAGAAAAAAGATATTTTTAACCAAATATATACATCTCAAAAAGAAGTTTTAGAGCGTGTTATAGATTGGGCGGAGGATACTGCAATTCTGAGGGGAAATGAAATAAATGCTGCTTTTGGTGAAGCTTTTATGCCTGAGACTACATATACTCCATTAAAAATTTTATTACAATAAAAGTACGGAGATTTTTTTAATAATTAAAATATTATATTAGATATACTAGTTTAGGCTTAATATCTTAAAATTAAATTCAGAACCTATTAAGGCATGGGAAATCTAACAATAGTTCTTGATATTGGTCAGTTCAGCACTAAAATTGGATTTGCAGGAGAGGATACACCATCTCAAGTTTTCCTAACAATGGTTGGAAAACCTAAATATCAAAGTGTAGATGTCAGTTATAAATCTAAGCAATCTCATGAAGATGAAATATATGTAGGAGATGAAATTCAATCAATTGGATTATATAAGATTTTTCATCCTATTGAAAAAGGAATTGTTGTGGATTGGACTCATTTTGAGAATATTATTGATTATATTTTTTACAATTTGAGAGTAGATCCAACTCTTGTTAATGTATTATTTGCTGTACATCCATTATTTCCATATAATGACTTAGAGAAAATATTTAAGTTATTTTTAGAAAGATATCAATGTATGGCATTTTATCCAGTATTAGATTCAATGCTAACTCTATACTCCGGTGGTTTCCAAACAGGATTAATCGTAGAAATAGGTGATAGCAATACACGAATTGTCCCGATTTATGAAGGATATAAGTTAGAGCATGCAGTAAGAATCTTAGATATTGGTGGAAGAGTATTAACTCACCAAATGGAACAGATTTTAGAATCTATTGGATGGTCAGTCGATTCTTCTATACGCAGAGAGTTAGTAAGAGTTTTAAAGGAAAAAGCCTGTTTTGTATCTTTAGATTATAAAGAAGATTTGAAGCGAAGTGAACAGTATGAGAAAGAATATTCGCTTCCTGATGGTTCTACAATTTCTCTCAATAAAGAAAGATTTATTATTCCAGAATTATTATTTAAGCCTACTTCAGAATTAGAAGAAGATGCATTACATATAGCCATTATGGATGTAATTGAAGCCTGTGATTTAGACATACGTCCGGAGTTATTAAATAATATTTTTCTTTCGGGTGGTTCATCTATGTTTCCTAATTTAAAATCACGTATCTATCAAGAATTAGAATTAGAGTTAGTAAGACGAAAGAAAAAAAATTTAGGAATTAGAATTATCGCTCCAATGGAACGAACATTTTCTGTATGGATTGGAGGATCAATTTTGGCAATGATTCCCGAATTTTCTCAAAATTGGATTACACGGTTAAAATATTTTGATGAAGGAATACCACCTAATTTACTTTAATATAACTTAACCTATCCTTTGTAAATATCCTAATAACATTGAGATAATACATTTTGTTAAATAAGAAATTTTAATATTAAATTATATTATAACTACTACTTTTAAAGGTATAAATGAATATGGATGATTTAGCAGAAAATAAGTTTTACAAACCAAGTTATTCCCATTTGTTCAATAGAATTAAGGATATTAAAACACCAATAAAAAATGAAATATTAATTGCCCTTCTTGATGGTCATTGGCATTCTGAATTAGAACTAATAAGAGTTACTAAAAGACAGCATGGATTCATCGGAAGTGTTACTTTGGGTACAATGGTAACTTCATTGAATCATTACATTAAAAATAACTATCTGCAGAAGAAGATAGTAAATAGTAAGCTTTATTATAAGATATCAGATAATTACGTTGGACTTACGAGAGCAGCGTATAGGTTTGACGCAAACGATTTCCTTTAAGAAGAAGGAATTGAAAACGTAGAATTTCTTTAGAGAAAACCTATTATTTCTTTAAATTCTTCAACACTATTACATTTGCTAAAAAGATAAAGATGATGTTATTATGCTGTGTGCTTAATTGAATAGGAATCCTTATATAACACTTAATAAATGGGTTTTAAAATTGAAAATAAAAATCTACTGGTATAAATTGTAGAAAAAATAAAATAAATTTCAGAATTATAAAAAGAAATTCAAACTTGTGCATATTATTAAAGCAAAATCGAATATTCTTTAGTTTTTATAATAATATATAATATTTCATTTTTTTATACATCTTCCTTTAAAAATTCTATATTCCTCACAATTGGAACAGAAACCCTTTCCTGAATTTTCTTTAAAACTATCATTCCAACATTTAGGACATAAATAGTAGGTAAGAGATTTATTGCTTTTTCTTAGTATCACTTTAAAAACATTAAAATTACAAATAGAACAAACACAATCTAGCAACTCTAATTTTCCGTTCTTGGGTAAGGATAAATACTGTTTGCAATTTTCATTAGAACAAACTAAAAATCTTTTATTTTTACTATCAATGAATTTCATAGGAAATGTATTACAAAAAGGACAATTTGAAGTGGTGAGTGGGATAGTATAATCCATCTTATAGGTATTAATTTTAGAGGTTAATTTATGTTTATTTACTAAGAATTTATCAAACAACTGTAAAAACTCATTTCTTACCTCATCTACAACATCATTCATTTTTTTTTTATTATTTTTAATTTCTTCTAGTTTTTCCTCTACTCTTCTTGTAAACTCTGGCTTTAAAAATGGTAACCATATTTCAATTAAATTTTCTATAATAAATTTACCTAAATCTGTTATAAAATAATGGTGTTTCAATCTTTTTGTTAAACTACGAGTTTGTAATAATTTTATAATGACAGGTCTAGTTGATTTCGTACCTAAATGATTTTTTTCCATTATTTTAAGCAATGATGTATCATTATATCTAGGAGGGGGTTTTGTTTCATTTTGGACAAATAAAATTTCCTTTATTGGGATGTCATTACTAATAATTTGAATCACAGTATCATATTTTGGTTTAAGAAAAGGAGCAATTTCTAGAAATCCTGGAGAGATTAATGTTACAAACTGAGCGTGAAAAGGCTCTTCTTTTATAAGGATTTTTAAAAATTGTTTTGATTCCAAGGCTTCTTCTCCAAAAAGTGCTAGATAATGACGTGCGAGTATATCATAAACTTTTTTTTGTAGATTGTTTTCAAATCTTGAACTATTAAGCTCTAAACTTTCAAGAGGTGTTATAGGTGGGTGGTCCCCCATATCTTTCTTTCCGTATGTTGGTTTTATTCTATTATTGTCCAAAAGGTTTATAGTATAATTTTTAAACTGCGAATGTAAAGTGAATTTCTGTAGGATTTCATTGTGATTAAAATCTGACTTGTAAACATCACTATCGGTTCTCGGATATGAGATAAGCTTATTTAGATATAAAGCATTCATAATTTGCATAGCCATGATTGCTGAAATTTTTAAATTTTTTGTTAATAGCACTAAAGCTTTAGACGTATTCAATGGGATAGGTGGGGCTCTCCTTGTTACATTTTTAGAATTATCAATAATCTTGCCAATTTTCTCATTTTTAATCTTTTGAAAAATTTCTCCAGCCATAACCTCACTATCCTTCAAGAAAGGATTAAGTTGGTGATGTACTCGAAAAGTTCCACTTACATGAAATAAATCAGCATCAATTAGAAAATAGGGTTCTGGAATAAAATTCAGAATTTCTTGTTCTCTTATATATATTAAATAAAGAAGACTAGTCTGAACGCGCCCAATTGAAGTAAATCTAACTCTAAATTTATTTAATAAGGGACGTAGAGTATTTGTAACTTCTCTTGTAGCTGAAAAACCAATGAGTGCATCGATAATAGCTCTAGCCTCTCCTGATTCACCCCAATTATATTTTGGAGATATAAGATTATTAAATTTTCTTAAAATTTCATTTTCTTGAAGAGAACTAAGCCATAATTGCGAAATCTTGATACTAGGATTGACATGCTTTACAAATGGAAGTGCATCGAATAAACCTATCGCGCAGCCTTCGATATCAGCATCAGTTCCAATAATACAATGATCAGAAATCTTTGAGTATTCTTTTAAAGAATTTATATAAGGATAAGCATAATTTGCAGGTACTTTTTCAATTGCATTAGGATTGGTAATGATTTCTCGGGGGTTTGTATTTGTCCAACTTTTATAAACGTCTGTATTTCTATATTCAAGGATATGTCCACGTAAAGGAACTACATAAATATCTTTTGAAGCAACTAAGTAAATATTTAACATTTTTGCTTTCTTTATTATTTTAACTGAACCTAACGCTTTTGCTATAGCTTCTGCGGCTTTATTTTTTTCTGCGATTATTAAGGTTGTCATTATGACTTTTCAAATATGTAATAGAATACTTAATTTTAAATTTTGAAAAAGCAATAATATTTCATAACTGTTGAATAAATTTCTGGTTATTATTAAAGAAAAATTAATTCATTAAGAATTTTAATTTGTGTAATATAATTCAAGACATAAATGATATGTAATGAATTAAAATTCCAAAGATATCCTAAAATTTAGAACGGTAGAGTAAATGAAAAAGCTGAACCTTGATTTTCTCCATCTGAATTTGCCCAAATTTTACCTCCATGAGCTTTAATAATCCCTTTAGTAATATATAATCCCAGTCCTGTACCAGAATCTTTAATATTGATATGATCACTTATAAATGGAGGTTTAATCCTTTCAAATTTTTTGAATAAGCGTTCTATTTCGTCTTGAGCTAAACCAATTCCATTATCTTTGATTTCAAAGATATAGTGATTTTCTTCTTTTTTAGATAAAATTTTTATCCATCCATAATCAGGAGTGAATTTAATCGCATTTGAAAGTAAATTAGTGAAAACTGTGAAAATCCGCATCTGATCTACATTTAACATGATTTCATGGTCAATATTTAATATTATCTCAAGATTCTTTTCATTGATCAGATAGCTTAATTCATCAAGGCAATCATTTATGATATTAGTGACATTTATCAAAGCTTTTTGCAGTTTCAATTTATTTTCATCAATTTTTAAGACGTCTAAAAGCTGATCCATTAGAATTTCTAATCGATTAACATTTCTTTGTACTGTTAATAAGTCCGTTGTGATTTCTGGATTAAGATGATTTCTGTGTTTCATCAAAATATAATCTGTATAACCAGAAATTGAAATTAATGGTGTTTTTAATTCATGAGCAGCCATAGTTATAAAGTCATTCTTAACTTTATCAATTTTTCTCAATTCAATATTCTGTCGTCTTAACTTCTTCTCAGACTCTAATAATTCCTGTTCCAATCTAAATTTCTCAGTAATATCATTAAATGTTCCTTCAATAGCTATTGGTTTTCCATTGTCATCTTTTATTAGATGCGCATTTATTTGTACAATAATATGATCTCCATTGTTTCTTTTAACAGGTACGATATAATTTCTAATAAATCCATTTTTTAGTAACTGGTTTATATAATTTTCCCTGTCATTTGTGTTTTCCCATAAATGTGTTATTTTTTTCTCTATTAGATTTTTCTTATATTCAAATCCGCTGATTTCATTGAATGCTGGATTATGATATAGTATAACTCCATCCAAATCCGTTTTATAATATCCTTCATCTAGATCAGTTATCATATTTCTGAAATTCTTTTCCGATTCTTTTAATTGGTTTTCTATTTTTATGCGTTCACTAATATCTCTAATAATTGTGATTATTTGACTAACTTTACCTTCAATAAATATTGGAATTTTACGAGTTTCAGTTATAACATCAAGACCTGACAGTATAGTAGTTTCAATCGTAATAAAAGGTTTTCCCGTTTCGAAAACTTCGCGATATTCTTCATAAACTTGATCTGGTAAAAAAGTAAATGCTTCAGAAAGCATTAGACCTAAGATATCTGCTCTAAGATCTAATTCATAAAGCCATTTTTTCATTTCCTTATTTACTAATATAATTCTTAATTCTTTATTGACTACATGCAAGGGATCATTTAATGAATCAATCGTAGTTCGATATTGCTGTTCAGATTCTATTAGATCTTTAGTCCGCTCTAATACTTTTTGTTCTAGTTCTCTATTTAAAATTTTTAATTCTTCTTGAGACTTCTTTAATTTTTGTTCAGCTATTTTTTTCTCTGTTATATCTTGTATAATAACTTGAAAAAATGTTTCATCTCCAATTTCTACGAGAGAGTCATCAATACTAATCCACATTAAATTTCCATTTTTCGATCTTGAAATTTGAACTTCAAGTGATCCTGGAACATTATCTTTCAAGATAGATTGATATCTATCTTTAAATACAGGTAAAATATTTTCAGGTTTTATGTCTACCTCTAAAAAATTTCTATTTATTATACTTTCAATTTTTCTATTAAATATTTTCTCGGTAACAGGGTTACAATCAATAATTTTTCCCTTTCTGTTAATTAAAATAATTGAATAGGGAGAACGTTGAAATAGGTGTCGATATTTTGTTTCTGATTCCTTTAACTTTTGTTCAAGATGGAATTTATCTGTAATATCTCTCGCTAGACCGTTAAATCCTATTTTATTACCACCTGAATCATATCTTAAATATACAGAAGATTCACATATCACTAAACCTTCACTTTTGTTTCGAAATTGAAATTGAAAATCTGATTTTGGTTGCCCCGTTTGATAAACGTTACTATATACATTAAAAATCTTTTTTTTATTTTCTTTATCAAAAAAATTTCGATAATTTATACCTAATAATTCATTTTTAGAATATCCTATAAGTTCAATAAATGCATCATTGAAAAAAGTAAAATTTCCCTCTAAATCGACTTCAAAATAAATTTCTTTTATATTTTCAAGGATTCCACGATACTTTTCTTCTGATTCCTTTAATTTTTGTTCTGCCATTTCACGTATCGTAATATCTTCATAGGTTACTAATATTCCAACTACTTCTCCTTTTGGATTATGTAGAGGAATTCTATTAATCTCAAACCAATTTTGCCAACCATTAATCGTAATTAATGATTCTATAGTGTTATATTCAGCAGTATCATTTTTCATTACTTCACTTTCCTTGTTTTTAATAGATTCCACGTTATCTTTGATCCAAATGAGATCTTCATCTGTACTTCCAATAATACTTGTTGGTTCCATTATTTTATTTAGGAGGGCAAAATTCTTATTACATCCCATATAAACCAAGTTTGTATCTTTCCAATAAATGAATTGAGGAATATTGTCCAATACTAATTCTAACATCTCTCTGGTCTTCTCTACAACATTTTTTCCTTCTCTTGTTTGAAGAAGTTTCCAAAATTGTATCTCCGGAACATATTCTGCTAATTCACCGAATCGAGCTTGGCTTTTTTTAATCTCAAACTCGAGATTTTTAAACTTGGTTATATCTCTGCAGATTAAAAGGGCTTTTTTTTTATTATCTTCGTTATCTATGAAACTTTTTCCCTTTATTTCAAACCATTTAAATGGATTACCTTTATATTTAATTTGAACATCTTCAACTCCATAACCAGTCCTAAAGATGGCTTTTAATAGTTTCGTTACTCGTTTGAAATCATCTTGATGAATAAATTCGTTCAATTTTTTCTTTATAGTAAAATCTTCAAAATTAGTATATTCGCATTGATACTTACTATTAAGTATAAATATAAGGTCATCAATATTTTCAGAAAAAATCTGACCTATTTTACTGTAACTTCTGAAAGTACTTGTCATCTCTTATAGTTACCCCATTTAACATTTTAGGATTTAATTATCAAACAAAATAACAGAAAATTAATCTTTTCTTATAAAAAAATTATATAAATTAGAATATATTTTTTATCTATTTAGAATTCATTAAAACTAATATCTACAACGTAAATTATTAGGGCTATAATTTTTTCAATTAACATTAGCCTAATTTGCTTGCCCATCCTTTCATGAATTTCCTCATTTTTTCTTGTTTTGAGATTATTTCTTTTATTTGTTCTTTTGATTTATTTGTTAGATTTACAATCTCTGGTATAAAGTTGTATTTTATGAAGAAATCTTTACATTGCTGTGAGATTAAATCATTTGGGATGTTGATAGGATCCTTCTGAAGACTTTTAAAATTGAATTCCCAATGTTCTAAGAAATTTTTTATGCTTTTATTTGCTTGGAAAATTGGTAAAACTCCAATACAATTTGATGTGGTAAGAGCTACATTAGCGTGTTCAACACTAAATCTATTTCCATTAAATGATATAGCGATACCACCATCATCACTTAATCTTTGGAGCATATTAATATCAGTAATTGAATCTCCTAAAGCTATCATTTCTGAAATTGGTATATTTGTTCTTTTAGATATATCTTCAACGGCTAACTCTTTTCTTTTTCCCCCTCGAACTATCACTTCATTCATAATCCTTATATAATCAGAATCTGGGCTTATCCAAAAAAAATCATTCAAATCATCAATAATACTATTAAGATCTTTATTATTAGTAAGATATTTTTTAAATATCTCTCTTATCAATACATTTACTGCATCTTCAATATTCGATAAACTCTTTTTCAAATTTTGGATATTCAAATCTGTACAATATACATGATCTTTTGGAATTTCCAGAGCAGCTGTTACAATATGAGCAAAATGTGTGTAACTGGTAGAAATTACAAATATATCCCAATCTTTTTTTAAGATTTTCATTAACTCTCTACATCCTGGTAACAAACCTAAGTTACTTTTAGCTAAACTTATTAATTCTTCATCTGTAAAGCAAGAAACGTACAACGGAGCCATTAATCTAAGAGTGTCTCCTGGTTGATATCCAGGGATATTCAATTTTTCTTTAACTCCTGGTACATCAATAATATAATCATCATAATTAGAAATCATCGTAAAAAATTCACCCATATTATATTTGTTTAAATTCAACTCTGACTTATTATTTAATTTTTTTCCTAGCTCAGCAGCAAAATCGATAACACTAATAGGACCCTCTAGGTCCCAACACGCAACATTCATATTATAAAAAGAGGATAATAATCTTAAATAATCTTCTATTAATTAACTACTTATTAAGGATTTATTATTTAAGAGAAGTTTATTTGCTTTAGTCTTTTATTTTAAAAATTTCTTGAATTGACTTATTTCTTTCTCGTTTAATTATTTCTTTCCAATTTGGTTCTATTATATTAAAGGCGTTTAAAGCTAGATTTTTAATATCATCATCAGATGAATCTAATAATGGCCCTAAATATGCTAATGCTCTCTTATCTTTTATCTTAGTTAAACTCTCTATAATGTAAATAATTCTATACTTATCTGGTTCGTATTTTTTTTGTTCTTCTTTGAGTTGTTCTATGATCCTTAGTGTCGCTCTTCCATCTCTAATTCGTCCTAATGCTTCTATTATTTTATTAATAACAGTATGATCTTTCTCAGATCTAAGAGCTCTGCACATTAGATTTGTAGCTCTTCCATCCTTTAATAACCCGAGTTGTCTCGCAGCTTCAGCTCTTTTCTGCCAATCATCTTCATGAAAGAGTTGTTTTATAAAAGCATTGAATTCTGCATTTTTTTCATGCCAGGTCATAATTCAAAAAAGATCAAATAGGGGCAATATTATAATTTGATGATTATAGAATATAATACTTTATTTAGATGATAAATTATAAAAAATAGCATTTATTTTTTATTTAAAATAGAATTCATGTGTACAATTCGTTTTTGTAATAGTTTTCGCGTACCTACATCTTTTCTATGAAAAAGGTTTCCTTTAATACAACTTACTCCCGTCTCAGCAATCTTTTCAGCTTCTTCTAGGGATTCTGCGATTCCTAATACTCCCATTGCCCTTGAAGTTGTAGTATATATGTTTTCACCTTCTCGATAAACTGAAGCATAGTAATATTTTGCTTTAGATTTAATAATTTCCTCTATATTTATTTTAATGACGACATCCTTCTTAGGATTAACGGGGTATCCTTCAGGAGCTAGATATTTACATACAGTGGCCTTCTTTTCAAATTCATAATTTTGATGCAAATTTCCATTTATAATTGACCAACAAATATCTATAAAGTTATTTTTTAGGAGAGGCAATATATTCATTGCCTCTGGATCACCCAAACGAGAATTATATTCTATCAATTTTATACCACTTGCTGTTTTCATAAATTGTCCATATAAAAATCCTTTATATTCTACACCAGTCTCTTCTTTTACAGCTGCTACAGTCTTTTTCATATCTCTCAGTGCTTCATTGACATCATTTTGATTGAAGAACGGCATGAGATGGTCCTCCATACTATATGAACCCATTCCTCCTGTATTTGGACCTCTATCATCCTCAAAAGCTCTTTTATGGTCTTGTACTAAAGGAGACCCTATTACATTTTTTCCATCAACGAATGTCTGTAGCGTAAATTCCTCCCCATCACATTTCTCCTCTAATAGGAATCTATTCTTTTTATCTACCAGTTCACTACAATAATCCAAAATATCTTTTTTAGAGAAGAGGTGATCACCATAAACTTTCACCCCCTTACCCCCAGTTAGGCCCTCTGGTTTTACAACGATATTTTCTTCCCCCATATCTTTAATATAACTTTCAACTCCATCAATAGAATCAAATATTTTACTCTTTACATTTGATTGAATTTTATACTTATCAAGTAATTCTCTAGTAAAAATTTTTGAGCCTTCTAACTGTGCTGCTTCAATTTTTGGCCCTACGCATGGAAATCCTCCTTTTTCTAAAGCATCAACAATTCCCACTATTAAGGGTGCCTCAGGCCCAATAACAACAAAATCAATATTTTTTTCTTTACAAAATTCAATGATTTTTTTAAAATCACTTTCAGAGTGAATCTTTATATCTTTACTTAGATCTTCTAGTCCAGCATTTTTATAACTCATGAATGCAAATAGATTCGCACCTCCATTAACAAGTGTTTCACCAATAACATGTTCTCTTGCACCATGCCCAATAATCAAACAATTTACCATTTTAAACCAACATAAAGTATCAAGTTTAATTCTTAATATAAACTAATTAGGTTAATATATAATTTTAACATTAATTATTAACCAAGTAATTAACAGTAAGAGGAATTTGAGAGGAAATTTTATATTCCTAAGTTAAATTTGAAAAAAATTATATTAATTTTTCCCCACATTTAGCACAAAACTTAGCTTCAATAGGCAATTCGTGACCACAATTATAACATGTTTTGGTTATCTTCTTATGATCTTCTTTTTCAGTTAAATTAGACCCACAATTAGAGCAAAACTTGGCATCATCATCAATTTTTTCATGGCAAAAGGGGCAATTTATTTGGTTTATTGATTTTTTTACTTCTGGTACAACCTTTTGTATTATTGGTCTAGGTTGTACTTGGACATTTCCCACTCTGACTTCAATAGGTAATGTTAACATTTCATAATTTCCAGAGTGAAGAAATGCTGTTATTGTAAAAATTCCTTCGGATTTAGGAATGAATTTAAAAAGTCGTCTTTTTTTTCCTCCATGGGAAATTCCCCCATACCTTTCTGCTTTAATTAAAAGTTTAATTTCAGGAGGTCCTGATAAAACTACCCTTACTTGGGGTAGGTATCGAGATTCAAAATTTTGAACTACTAAATAAAATTCCGTTTGTCTGTTTAAAGAAGTGTATATCATTTTTGCATCATTTTTTAAAGCAAATTTAATATTTGTAGGACTCATTTTTATAACTCCTTTCTCAAAATCTATTGAAATTCAAATTTAAATTGGTTCTTATAATTTTTTTCTTATTGATTATAAAATTGAACTATAATTTAAATCATTATTAATTATTTTTTATTATTCCAAAATAGATATGGACATTCTTAGATTGTGTTTTATTCAAAAAAAAATAAGATTCAGAAAAAATGTCAGAACTAAAATATCAGAAAATAGCAAGAACTATAGTAAAAGCAGGTTTTCTTCCATTTCCTATAAATAATACAATGTTAAAACTATTAAAATTATTGATTGATGAAGAGCAATTAGATTTTATCTTGGCTTTTAAAAATAAATCTTCTCAAACAATGGAAGAATTAATAAAAAATAGTAAAATGGCTGAGGATGAGATAAAGATTCATATTAAAAAACTAGCTAAGAAAGGATTTTTATTTGATCAACCTAACTCCAAAGGTGTAATGGTGTATAGATTAATGCCATTAATTATGGTTGGGGCATTTGAGTATACTTTTATGAAAAAGATCAGTTTTAATGAGGAAGAGAAAGAAATTGCTCAATTATTTGCTCAATTATTTAATGAGGTAGCCAAATTTATTCAAAAGAATTATGAAACAGTTCTACCTTTATTTCAAAGAATGCCTCCTTTTGATCGGACTGTTCCTTTATTAGATAAAAACATAAACGGAAAAGAAATTCAGATAATGGTTAATAAAGAGATAGAAGTTCCCGAAGATAAAATAATGACAACCCAAAAAGTCGAGGAAATAATAGAAAAGTTTGATGATATTGCTGTAGGGCATTGTTTTTGTCGACATCATCAAGATTTATTATTAAATCCATGTAAACAGACAGATTTAAGAGAAAATTGCTTTACTTTTGGCAAATCTGCAAGATTTGTCGTTGAACAAGGTTTTGGAAGAATCATATCAAAGGATGAAGCATTATCAATATTAAAACTTTCTGAAAATGACGGGTTAGTTCATAAAGCTTGGCATCCACATTCTGATATCTCTAAACATGAAACTAGTATATGTAATTGCTGTAAATGTTGCTGTGGAATATTTGATTGGTGGAGAAGGGGTACCACAGCTATGATAAATTCAACTAATTTCATATCTGTAATTGATAAGAGTAAATGTATTGGATGTGGTACTTGTATGGAAAAATGCCCTGTAGATGCAATTGAGGGAGATGATAATAATAAAGCAGAGCGGAACGCAGAGTGGTGCATAGGGTGTGGTGTTTGTGCTCATTATTGTCCCGAGAATGCAATATCTTTATTAGAAAGCCCAAGAAAAGTATTTATCCCTCCTCCTAGATTAAGAACCTAAAGCAAATACTAATATTATTCATTTTTTTATATTTACATCTTAAATTTGTAAGGATAATAAATTAATTATTAAATCAATGATTTTTTTGTTTAATAATAACAATTAGATGAAATTAAACCATGAGTAATAATACTTGCATTGAATTTCGAAAAGTTTCTAAAAGTTATAAAGAACTCCTTGCTTTAGATAATATTTCTCTTAATATTCAAAAAGGAGAGGTTTTTGGGTATATTGGTCCCAATGGAGCAGGAAAAACAACAACAATTAAGATTCTAGTTGGCCTAATAAGAGATTTTAGTGGAGAAGTTTTTATAAATGGAAATGATATTATTATTAATAAAAAAGAATTACACAATATTATTGGATACCATCCACAAGAAGCTGGTTTCCAAGAATGGCGTACTTTAGATCATGCTTTTAAAACATTTGGTCGTCTATCGGGACTTAGTTCAGATCAACTTGAAAATAGAATTCAAGAAGTCTTAAATTTACTTAATCTTTCTGAAGAGCGTTATAAAAAAATTATTCATTTATCTGGAGGTATGTTTCAAAAATTAAGATTAGGTCAAGCCCTTCTTCATAAACCTCAAATCCTAGTTTTGGATGAGCCATTATCTGGGTTAGATCCGCAAATGAGGTATCAATTTAAGAATATAATTAAAGAATTAGCTAAAAGTGGTATAACAATCTTGTTTTCTTCCCATATTTTAAGTGATGTGCAGGATATTGCTGATATAATTGGTATTTTAAATCAAGGTCAAATTAAAGATATTGGTTCTCCTGAAGATCTTCAAAATAAGTTTCATATTGGTAATATCATTGAAGTTGTAGTAGCTGAAAATACTCCTTTATGCGAAGGTTTAGATGATTTATCAGAAATTGAATACGTTAACAAAATAAAGTCAAACAAACAATTAATTCATCTGAAATCTGAAATTAATATAGATTTAGTGATTTATCAAATAATTGAAATGTTGAGAGAACAAAAATGTAAAATACGTAATTTTAATCTAGTAAAACCCAGTTTGGAAGAAGTATATTTAAAATATGTCAGAGGTGAAAACAAATGAGTCTAAGATTGCTCTTTTTAGATGAATTAAAAGGATATGCAAAATCAAAGGTAATGCTTGTTCTTTGGTTCGGTTTACCTCTATTGTCTTTCTTAATTCAATTTTTTAATCCTGCTGAATTAGAAGGAATGCCCATTTCATTTTTGGTTGCTCTTGTGGTTTCAAGTATTGGGGGAACGCTTTCTGTAATAATGCTGAGTACTACAATAGTTAGTGAAAAAAATCGACATGTTTATGAATTATTTTTAATCCGACCAGTAAGGAGAAGTAGCTTAATTTTAGCAAAATTTTTAGCTGTGTATCTCTGTTTAGTTATTGCTGTATCAATTTCTCTTATTATTGGACTTATATTTGATGCTTTTACTGGTGATTTGATAGAAAACTACCTAAAGATAACATTTGAATCTTTAATTATTGGGATTTCTTCGATGGCAATTACGTGTTCAATAGGCATACTATTTGGTGTTTTAGTCTCATCTGTACCAGTTGCAGCAATTTTATCAGTTTATTTAGGAAGTCAATTATCTTCCCTTATAATTTTACCTACCTTCTTTATCCCTGGTTTAGACACTCAAACGTTAGCGTTAACCTTAGGAATAACTCTTACTACTATAATTATGGGAATAAACATAATCTTATTTAACCGAATGCAATTTTAGTATAAATGACTTATAGAAAGATATATCTTTATAAATAGGAAAAAATTATTCACTTTTTTGTGTTTCTTTCTTTTTAGAAAACTTACGAAAAGCAAATATAATTCTTTGAAGTACCGTTATATTAGTTCCAACAGCTAAAACTATCATCGCCCACCATAAAGCAGATGTAAACCAAATTTGAAGTATAGCTCCTAATAACAGAATTGGGACACGATCAGTCCTTTCTATAAGCCCAACACCATATAAATTTTCTTCACCTAAAGCTTCTATCTTAGCTCTAGTATATGAAGTTAAAAAAGCTCCAATAAGAACTATTAGCCCGATTTCTATTGATGTATATCCACTAAGAATCACTCCAATAAACAAGAAAAAATCTCCAATTCTATCCAAGGTAGAATCTAAAAATCCTCCTAATATTGTAGGACCTTGAAGTCGAGCTACAACTCCATCTAATTGATCAAAAAATTCAGTAATAAATAGAAAAACTATTATAATTATTAATAAATTAAACATAAATCCAAAAAACGTTATAATTGCTGAGATTAAACCAAATAAGGTAAAATAATTAGCTGGGATTTTTACTAACTTTTTCCCCAAAGGAAGTAATAGTTTTTCAGAAAATCTTTTTATTTGTAATAGCATAAAATAATGATTACAACTTCTTTGTTGTTAGTCTTTTTTTAAAATTAAAATTATATAAAAATAAAGTTTTACTTATTTGGTAAAAAAAAAATCTAAATTCCATAAATAGGATAGTATTTATCTTCAACATATTTAATAAAATAATCAGGTTCCAAATCTTCTCCAGTAATCTTTTGAATTAATTCGGGAGCTCTGTAAATTTTACCATATTGATGCACATTTTCCTTTAAGTAATTTAAAAGGTTAGAGAATTCTCCTTTCTCATAATCTTGAGGTATATTTGGGTTTTCTTTTAAAGTTTGTTTATATATTTGAGCAGCATAAAGATTTCCTAAAGAATAACTAGGAAAATAACCAAATCCCCCACCAGACCAATGTACATCTTGTAATACACCAAGAGCATCATTCGGCGGTATAATTCCTAATAATTCTTCCATTTTTGCATTCCATATTTCTGGCAATTCACTTGCTTGAAGTTGATCTTCTATTATCATTTTCTCTAGTTCAAATCGTAGTATAATATGTAATCCATAAGTCACCTCATCAGCATCTACTCGGATAAACGATGGTTGTACTACATTTATAGAACGATGAAATTCTTCCATTGGATAATTTTTCAAATTTTCTGGAAAAACTTTTTGAAAGATAGGATACCAATATGTCCAAAATTCCTTACTACGCCCAACTACATTTTCCCACATTCGAGATTGAGATTCATGAATACCCATAGAACACCCCTCAGCTAATAACGTATCATGAATTTCTTCTTTAAATCCCATTTGGTAAAGAGCATGTCCACATTCATGGATTGTGGAGAATAAGCAATCAGGAAGAAAATCTTCACGTATTCTAGTTGTTATTCTAGTATCTATGGATGATAATGAAGTAGTAAAAGGATGTGTTGCTTTGTCTTGCCGTCCGGTATTAAAATCAAAATTAAGTTTTTTAATTATATCAAGACTTAATTGCCATTGTTTTTCAGCATCATAATGTTTTTTTAGGATTGATTGATTAGGTTTATCAGAGACATTATTTAGCTTATTGACAATCTTTACTAATTTTGGTTTTAATCCATTAAAGATTTTTAAAATCCAATCATAAGTTGAACCAGGTTCGTACAAATCTAACAAAGTTGAGTATAAAGTCGGACCTGTATCAAGTTTCTCGGCAAATTCTATTTTTAATTTAATAATTTTCTCGAGATAAGGCTTGAATATTGAAAAATCACTTTTTTCTCTTGCTTTTTCCCATTCCATATGCCCTAATGATGAAGTTTTAGCAATTTCAGATACTAATTCATCAGGAATTTTGATTGCTTGATCATATTCTCTTTTTGCTTCTCGTATCATCGCTAAATCAATTTCACTAAGATTGTGTAATTCTTCAGCTTCTTTTATCAATTTACCAGTTTTATCTGATTTTATCCTTGAATGAATTAAATTTTGTATTAATGCCAATTGCTCAGCTCTTCCTTTCACTGAACCTTTAGGCATATTGACTTGTTGATCCCAGCTTAAAAGAGCTCCAATGTAAGACAGTCTCATTATTTCATTAAAATGTTCCCAAAGTTCTTTCATTACATTCATAATTTACTTATTTTTTAGTAATTATTTTTAAAATTATATGAAAATGTTAGTTAATTTTTAACAAAAAAGTTTTGGTTTTCCAATTGATAATTTCAGTATATATAAGGTGAAATTAATAAAAAAAAGAATTTAGAGTTTGTAGATTGGATAAAATTTCTTCTCTACATATTTAAAAAAGTAGTCTGGGTTTAAACTTTCTCCAGTTACCCTTTTGATCAAATCATTAGCTCGATAAACACTTCCGTGCTGATGTATTTTTTCTCGTAAGTATTTCAATAAATTAGAAAATTCACCTTTTTTATAATCTTCAGGTAAATTTGGCATCGCTTCCTGCGCTTTTGAATAAATCTGAGCTGAATATAAACTCCCCAGAAAGTAAGTAGGGAAGTATCCTATGGCTCCACCGCTCCAATGCATATCTTGTAATACTCCTTCTTTATCATTAGGAGGAGTAATTCCTAAGTATTCTTCCATCTTAGAGTTCCATAATTCTGGTAATTCATTTACTCGGACTTTGCCTTCAATTAAGTCTTTTTCAATCTCAAATCTTAGAATAACATGTAGACCATAAGTTACTTCATCAGCATTTACCCTGATAAATGAGGGTTGAACGCAATTTATCGCTCGATAAAATTCTTCCATTGGATAATTCTTTAAATTCTCAGGGAAATATCTTTGGAAGGTTGGATACCAATAAATCCAAAATTCTTTACTTCGACCAACAATATTTTCCAACAACCTTGATTGAGATTCATGAATTCCCATTGAAGTACCAGTGCATAATATTGTATCATGTAATTCTTTTTTAATGCCCATTTCATAAAGGGCATGGCCGCACTCATGTATAGTCCCAAAAATACACTCGTTAAGAAAATCATCTTTTGTTCTTGTAGTTATGCGAACATCTTCAGAAGCAAGTGAAGTTGTAAAGGGATGAGTTGATCTATCTTGTCGACCGTATCCTAAATCATAATTGAATTTTTTAATGATCTCAAAACTAAGTTCAAATTGTTTATCAATATTATAATTTTTATGTACAATAGAATCATCTGGTTTATCTGAGGATGAATTCAACTTCTTTACAACATTGACAATCTTAGGTTTTATTGGATTGAATATATTGGCAATCCAATCATAAGTGGCACCAGGTTCATATAGATCTATTAAAGTGGAATAAATGTCGGAGTGTGTTGCTAACTTATTTGCCTTTTCTTTTTGTAATTCAACTGTTTTTTCCAATATTTCTTTAAAGATTGAAAAATCGCTTTTTGTATAAGCCTCTCTCCAAACACCCGAAGCTTTTACACTAATTTCTGCTATCTCAGTAACTAATTGCTCAGGTAATTTAGTCGCAAGATCATATTCTCTTTTAATCTCTCGTAACATAGCACTGTCGATCTCATTAAGGGCAGGAATTTTTTCTGCTTCTTTAATTAGTTTTCCAACTTTTTCCGAAGTAATTCTTTGATGTAATAATTTTTGGAGGAGAGAAATTTGTTTAGCCTTACCATCCAAAGATTTATAATTCCGCATGTTGACTTCTTGATCCCAATTCAAAGCTGCGGAAATATAGTGTAATCTCATTATTTCGGCAAAATATTCACGAAATTCATTAATAGCACTCATTTTTTAGACCTTAGATGTTTCTTTAAATTGTTTTTTGATAAATTTAGTCATGTTTTAACAAAAAAATTTAATTATCACATAATTGAATATAGAATAATTTTAAAAGAAGTGTGTTGTGAACTATTGAACTAATTATACGAAATAAAAAAAAAACAATTTTAAAATTTTTCGGTTTAGGTTAATTGTTCTTGTTTAACAAAAAAATCTGCAGCTAATTCCACATCTTGAATTGTTACAGGTCTCCCTAAAGATTTTTCTAATTCTATTATTAAATTGTTACATAAATTTAAGCTTAAAGAACTACCTTTACTTATAATAATTTTTTGTAATTCCTTAGTAAAATCGATAACTAGGGGTCTTTCTACCTCTTTTTTGATATCTTCATGAGGGCTGAATATCTCTATTGGCATTTTTGCTTTGGGTTTTACATTACTATCCGTTTTATCGATCTGGGGTTCTTTACTTATTTCTTGAGGCACAGAAGCTTTTTTTTTTGTTTTTTGCGGTGCTTTTGGAATTTTAAGTGGTTTTATATCAATTTCTTTATCTAATTTTCGAAAAGAAACTAATCCTTTAGCAGGTTTTGAAGGAACAGCTTGAACTTCTTCTTTTAAGGTCTCTTGATCTTGAGATTGAATTGATGTATCTGTATCTATGCTAGGAAGTGGTTTTACAGTTACTTTCCTCGAAAACATTAATGGTTTCGAAATTTCAAAATCCATCTTTTTTTCTGATTCCTTTCTTTTCTCAGTTTGTTCGTGAATTTTTTTGTTAAGTACCTTAATTTTCTGTTCAATTGCTTTTGTAAATATGATATTTTGATATGATTCACTAATAGTAATCAATTCTTTATACTTAGCTAGAGCTTGTACTTTTTTACCCTCTAAAACTAAATTATCTACTTCTCTTATTAATTCTCCAAAATTTTCTGGTATTTTCTGTTTTAGTCCAAGACTTTCCATTATAAAATTATGAATTTGAGATTTCGCATCAATATCAGTTAGAGAAATTTCTTTAAAATCAGTAATATTTAATTCATTTTTTATTCTTCGTATATCCGCATCCTCTACTAAATCTCTTTTATTTCCAATGATAAGTAATTTGGAATAATTACTTTCCGTTTGATGGAGTTTTATAAAACGGTTGAGCATTTTTAAATTATAATTTGCTAAGTTAAAAAGGAGAATAACTAAATCTGAACCTTTTATGAATTTTGACCAAAGAAGTGAGAAATTATCCTTTAATTGAAAATCCCATAAATCAAAAGATATACCATCTATCTCGAAAGATGATGATTTTGCGACTTCCATAATGGTTTTTTCTTCGCCACTTTTTAACATATTATAGAGGGTAGTCTTGCCCGCATTTGTAGGACCTACGAGCACTATTTTTGAATGAAGCTCTTTTTGGATTTCATCCAAGAAAGTATTAAATTCATTCGTTACTAGACTAGATTCATTAATTTCTTGAGGATTAGGAAATAATTCTTTGAATTTTTTAATTGTTTTAATCATTATCGTGTCAATATATTGAAGTGAATCGACTATGTCTGTAATAAATAGAAAATATAGATTCTCAGAGGCTCTATGAAAAATTTGAAAATTCGAAACTTGTCGTTGAAACGTTTTCCCAGGCATAGGCATATCAATATATTTCTGGATTATACTTTTTACATTGGTTAATTCATCAGTACCAAGAGCTATTGCATAATCCTTAACAAATAATAATTCTGATCTTAGAAAAATATGTAGTTGTCTCAACATATTCTATTGAACCTAATTGGAAATGTTTATATTTATAAAAAAAGAAGCAATCCTAATTAATAATTTTTTATAATTAAACAAAAGTTAATTTTACTTATCTTTTATACTTGTTTAGTTGAATAAAAAATAATATTAGGTTTTAATTATTTTTATTTCTTAGAATAAGGAAAATAAAATTATAATTTTTAACTTCATGATATGCCCCTCCAACCAGACCACATTCTAAAGTATATAAACAATGAATCAGATACCAAGAATAAATCAGAATTAATTGAACTACTACGGAATACTATTGATAAACTTTGTTTTGAGGACTGCCAGCTAGATAGGATTGCATGTACTTTACAACCAAAATGTTCAAGAAGGCATTTATTGAAACTCCGTATAAAAAGTAGACTTACCATTGATGATTTGCCAAAATTTTGTTATAGTGTCCATAAGGGGGTTGTAGAAAGGTATTTTAGAAATAAAACGGTAATATACCGTCCATACGATAGTTATTTATACTTAATTGATTTTTTAGATATTTTTTTCCATGGAGATTATCGGAAATTAAATAAGTTCATTTCTCTTAATAAATGGGAAGATACATTTAAGATATTTGATGATAGAATACATAATAGGGAAGAAAAATTTGAATATTTAAAAACAGACAATTATTTATTATTCAAATTTGAAGATCGCATTCATATTGTTTTTTTGAATGAAAAATATGTTCTCTGTAATGCTAATCGTGAAAACATTGTCAATCTTGAATTATTAAATGGAATATGTAACCTTTATGCAGACATTTATTTTCCTGAAGTAAAAATGAAATATGTTCCCTCAAAACATGTAGAAATAACTCTTAAAGTTCCGTACGAGGTCTTAACAAAAGTTTCGAAAGAACCTTCTATTAATAATTCTAAAGCAGACACATATTTTTGGAATACTTTCTGGGAAGATCTCAATGCTCTAACGCAATATTGTGATCAAATTAATTTGTATGAAGATAAAAATCAAAATTTAGAAATTATTTTATATGTAAGTCTCTTATCTAATACTTACACTGAAGAAGGAAATAAATCAGCGCTGAGATTTAGAGATTTACGATTAATATTTAATTTTATAACTCGAATTTATACAGAATATTATATAATATGGGTAGAGTAAATAAAAAATCATAATATGGGCAGTAATTATGAATGATACTGAGAAATTTGAAGTAGAAATCAACCAAATCAAAGATTTTGTGAATGATGGAAGATTTGATGATGCTGTGAAGATTATAGCACTTTATATTGGAGATTCTACTGAAGATGATTATTTAGATAGACTTGAAGAAATAATAGAAACTCTTTTAACCCTACATGGTGGTCAGACAGTACTACGTTTTTTAATTGAGAATCTTGTTATTGATATTCCATCCTTATTAGAAAATCTCTCAAAGAAAGATTCTGTATTACGTTACACTTTTTTGTTACTATTAAGAACAATCTGTGAGAAGGAATGCGAACTTTTTCTTCCATATAGTGAAAATTTAGTGAATTCAGAAGATCCCAATGTTAGAGAAGCTGCTTTACAATTATTAATTTATATGGCTGGTGGGGATACTATTATTGAAGATGAATCTCTTATTAAAGCAATATTATTAAAATTATCTGATGAAAAAGATTTTGTGGTCGAAAAAGCTATTCAAACTTTGAAATCAATTGGAGAAAAAGCTCCTAAATTGATGACAAGAATTTTAACAGAATACGCTAAAGTAATTTCTGATATCCCTAATAATGAAGAAATTAAAAATTATATCGATCAAATCTTGAAATCTATTGTTTCTGTTGATAAAATTGAGGAGATTGTAGAGGAGAAAAAAACGCAAAAAGAACTATTAAAAGATGAAGTTGAGGCTTCTGAGTCTATAGTCAGTGAGAAAAAGGAAGATTATTTAGGAAAGAAAGAATCAGACATTTTGGATAAAGAATTTGAATTAAAAAAGAAAGAATTAGAAATTAAACAAAAAAAATTAGAGTTAAAAGAAAAAGAAAGGAATATTGAGGAAAAAGTAATCCAAAAAAAAGAAGAAGTCCTCAAACTTAAAGAAGAAATCTTAGAAAAGAAAAGTGATCTTGGAGAACCAATTGAAACAAAAATCCCTAAAAAACTTAAGAGAAAGGAAGAAGAAATCATTGATAAAGAAATTCAATTGAAAAAGAAAGATTTAGAAATCAAGAAAAAAAAGATTGAATTAGAAGAAAAGGAAAAGGAATTAGAGGAAAAAGAGATTTTAGAGAGAGAAAAAGCTTTAAAGATAAAAGAAAAATTATTAAAAAGAGAAAATGAGTTATCTCAAGTTGAATTAGAATTAAAACAAAAATCCATTGAGCAGAAAGAGCAAAAAATCCAAGAAGAAGAAATGAAAAGAGTTGAAGAAGAACTTAAAAAGTCTCTACACAAAGAGGAAAAAACTAAAGAAAATTAATTACTTTCTTCATCTTCTTCAAATTCCATGCTTGATTCAGGTTTATTCTCACTTATAGGAGTAATATGTAGCCTTCTAACTATTTTTCTTACTTCTTCAATTTTCATACTCTCTGGAGGCAAATTTAGTTGAATTTTTTTAGCTAAATCATAGGCCAGCTCAATATATTTGAGATCCTCTAAGAATTCAATTATTTGGATTTTATAATCAACATCTTCAGATCCTTTGCCGTACTCCATTAATTTTTCTTTAAGTAAGATATCAATTTTATCTGATCTTTCCGACCGTTTAACTGCCTTTACAAGCATTTTAAAAGAATTCATAATGTTATACATTTCAGATTTAGCATAACTATCTATGTTTTTCAATACATAGAAAATATATATTTCTGCTTTCTCCCACCTTTTAAATTTTAAACTAGTTTCAACCAATTCTAACAATGCTAGTTCATAGAGAAATTTACTCTCAATGTTGGGAATTATCTTTTCAAAAATCCAATCCAGTAAATTTGGTTGATCAAATTTATCAATTATATCGATTAAGAATTTTTCAACAGCAAAATACAATTTTGCATTTTCAGTTTTAGTTGAGGAAAGAAAAGATACTAAAGCATATTTAACGCGTCCCATAGCATCCTCTAAATTAAGAGGTGTTTCTGCAAACTTATAAAATGCAGATTCTAAAATAGGAATTAGTTTGTCTTTAGCATCAAAATCATAAACAAAATATTCTCCCCACGCGGGACTTGAACCCATAGTTTTTTCAACTATTTTTTTCTCGCCCGGAGCTCGTGGAGGTTTTGTCACTTTAGTTTTTCTCGCTTTTAATTCATCAGAAAGCTGTTTAACTTGGTCATCAGATAAAAATTCTAAAATTATTTTATCTTTTTCATTAGGAACAACTAATCTGAAATATACTTCAGCATCTTCTTTAAATAATAAGTCTCTTAAATCTTTTGGGAATGTGATTCCTGTTTTTGTTTTCTTTACAATCTCTTCAAAAAAAACCTGTTGATCATCAGAATTCTGATTTTCTTCCATATGTATATTATTTTAATTATACTTTTAAAATATTTTATTGAGGATTTAAGAATAGCTATTTGACAAGATAGGATTGGATTTATATTAACCAGTAATATTTACTAATTCAATACCTCTGTGTTGGAAATTACGGTCAATAAAACAAAGAATGGCGTGCCCTTTATGGACATACACAATTGGGACAGGATGAGACTCTGCATTCTCAATGACACTTCTTTTTACAAATAGTGGGAGAACTTTATTACATACTCTACATTCTACTTGAATTCTTTTAACTAAATCTAAATTTGCAAAATTTTTTATGATATCTTCTATATTTTGTTTAAATCCATTAAAAAGACCGGGAGAAAAATTGCCATATGATAATATTACATTTACGTCATATACTTCGTTAAATTTCAAATCTACATATTCTAATAATGCTTCCAGTAATTGATATTGGACCTTTGGACTTGCTCCTACTGTATATATGAGATTATGCTTTCTTATATATACAATTTTCATATTCCCCTTATCTTTATGAAAGAAAATGTCACTAATAGGGTTTTCTTTTACAATATTTAAATCTAAATCGAATCTCCTCATAGAACTTGGGGGTTTCCATTCAAAAAGAGTGAAATTCTCGTTACTAATATTGATAAATTCAAGGAATTCTGCGATATTTTTATATACAGACATATATTCCATCCAACCTAATTTAAGTTCTTAAACTATGAATTTTATTCCATATAAATTAAACTTCTTAAGATAGTAAAAATGTTGCTTTAACTAACTAATGAGACTTCTAATATTTATATTTTTCATTTAGATTAGCTATTAGAAAGTTAAATAGTAAACAAGATTTTTATTGATTGATTGAATATTTCTCCACTGTTTTTGTAGCATGTAAAATCAAATAATTTAGGATATCTGTATTTAGATGAAATTCTTGACCAAATAGCGATTTGTAAACATCTAAAATTAAGTCGTATTCATATCTTTTCATTTGATAATATGACCTTAGAAATTGATAAATGGCTTGAAAATATCTTAAATATAAAATCAAAACCACCTCTTTTATTTTCATCAGGAAGATTTGGATTCATATATTATATTTATGAAAAATTACTTTTTAGAAGAAAACTATCTAATTTTTCGTGAACATCTAGAAAACCTAATTATTCATAACATAATTATATTCTATTATGAGTTTTGCTTATGTCAATGGAATAAATTTATCTTATGAAGTTAAAGGAACTGGTTTTCCAGTAATATTTATTCATGGTTTTGGCTCGAAACAAGAAATTTGGAAACCTCAAATAAAAGAATTAAGTGAAAAATTTAAAACAATTACATTTGACCTAAGGGGAACTGGAAAAACTGACAGACCGAATTATTTCTACTCTATGAAAATGTTTGTAGTTGATATAATTAATTTAATGAATTTTCTTCAAATTCAAAAGGCTCACTTAATAGGACGAAGTTTTGGAGGTATGATTGCCCAGCATTTCGCTTTGTCTTACCCTGAACGTTTAGATAAATTAATATTAATTGCAACAAATTATGGAAAACCTGATACCGAATGGGTTGAAATATTGAAAAATAATCGTCTTGAAGAGATTAAATTACTTGAAATAAGTCCTGAAAAAGCCTTTTGGAATAAATCGAGATGGGTTTTTCACCAGAATTTTCAGAAAGAATTAAAAAACAATCCAAAAAAGAAATATTTCAATCTATTTTCTGTTGAAGATTTAATTAAAGAAAGCACCATCAATCCTTCAAGGCCTCAGGATATCATAAATCAAGCTGAAGCCTTGAAGAAACACTATACTTTAGAAAAGTTAGAGCAAATTAAAAATAAAACATTATTAATTGCTGCTTCTCATGATAGATTAACTCCAAAATCAGTGATGATTGAAATGCATAAGAAATTACCAAATTGTACATTAAAGATTATTGAAAATGCAGGACATTTTATGACACTATCAAGAGCTCCCGAAGTTAATAAAATTATTTTAGATTTTTTAGAAAATTAATGAGGAATGATAAGATTGGATGAAAAAAAGAAAAAAAGAGAACTTGATTCTTTCCAAGAGACTCATAAAATGAAGGAGTATGAAGATTTATCATTTACCGTGGTTTTAGTCAAACCTGAGCATTCTGGGAATATTGGTTCAATAGCTCGTGTTATGGAAAATTTCGATTTTGAAAATCTTGTAATTTTTAATCCAATTGAGAGTGTCGATAAAATTTTAAGTTATAAAACTCAAGGATTTGCCATGCATGGAAAAAATATCCTTTTTAACGCAAAAATTATTGAGATAAAGAACCAAGAAGACCATATACCGGAATTTAAACAATTTATGAAAAAATTCGATTATATTATAGCAACTACAGCTCAAGGAAAAAAACACTCAAATATTAGGAGATTAGCAATCTTTCCAGAAGATTTGAATTTACCAGTTTCAGAAACACCATTAAAAATTGCGATATTATTTGGAAAGGAATCAAGAGGTTTGACCAATGAAGAGATTAGTCTTGCTGATATACTCTTGCGAATTCCTACAAGTAATAATTATTCTGCATTAAATTTATCTCATGCTTGCGGAATTATTTTATATGAAATATTTAAAAAAATTAACATACTAAACATAGGGAGAGGAATAAGTCCCGTTTTAATTGCTGATAAAGAAGATCGTTCAACATTACTTAATATAATAGAAGAAATAATAGAAAAACTGAAAATCAGGTCCCACAAAAAAGAAAATGTATTTTTTGCCTTTAGAAACATTTTTGGACGGAGCTTAATGTCAAAAAAGGAATTAAGTCTAATTTTAGGTCTCTTTTCTAAAGTTAATAGCATATTGGAAGATATAAATCTATATTAAAAAAAATTATAGCTGAATTATTTAATATGAACCCTAAGAGCGAACATTTTTTATGAATCACTTTTCTTCATTCTTTTTATTAATGTGTAAATCCCAGCAATAATACCCATTAAGGCAAACGCAATCAATGAAGGCAGAATCAAAACGCCTATCCAACCAGTTATTATATCTCTTTCTCCTGTATCTGTCTCTATAGCATTATTTAAAATAAATTGAATAACCGGTTGAAAAAAAACAAACCAAACAACATAAGTCCCTATTATGAATACTATGATAAACAAATTAGACTTGGATATTCCCATTTTTTTTCCCCTCAGCAAGTTTACTGAGATTACTTTAGTTAAAAATTATCTATAATATTTAACACTTATTAATCAGAAATGGCGGTTTTTCTTTAAAAAAAAGGAGAATTTATATAAAATATTTTTGTTGCAATTTTACATATTCTTTATAATCCAAGAACTCGTTTTCGACATATTCAAAAGCAATTTCGAATAACTGCCTTAATAATTCCTCAGGAAACGCATTTTGCTCAAAAATTACCTCGTTTACTAATTCTTCAGTTAGGATTTGCGAATTAATTGGTTTATGCCACACCAAAAAACTCATCATTGCCTTTTCTACCTTAGATTTAATTAGATTTTTTATAAATTTTAAACTAATATCTCGCTTTGGATCTATAAAGTAAGGAAAATTCATATCATCTAAGATTCTGATGTAGTTTAAGGAATTTGTCATTTTTTCTACACAATAATCTAAGGAACTTACTGGAAGACCAAATTTTTGACAAAATCCTTTCTTACTTTCATGGGCAGGAAACGCAAATGGATGCCTTGAGATTATATAATATGCTGCTATAAAAAATTTATATAAATTATGAGGTATTTTTCCGTTGTTTCTTAGATATTTATAGATAATTGAAACTGTGTCTAACAAATATTCATCTTTGATATCAAATTGTTGTAAAAAATCTTGACCATCTTTTATTAAATCGATGGTAATACGTTCTTTGGTGTTAATTACTTCATAATCAGGAGTATAAAGTTCTAACATTTCACACACACGACCGTATAATATTCATATGATATACTAATGGTATATGAATATTATATGATCCTCTTCATTTATAAATCTATGCATCCTCAGTGATGCATTAAATGATCATAAAAGACGAACATTTAAATATGCGAAAAAAAATGTAAATTATAACTAAAAGAATTTTTGGCGAATAATTTAAAATGCCATCTGAATCTTCTAAATCAACTGGTCTACCAAGAACTACCGTAAGTTTAGATCCATTTGATAATGAGGTTATTCAAAAGATGGCTGATGAAATAAATAAGTCTAAGTCCGAAATATTACGTAATATTATTAATGAATGGATTATTTCAAATCCGGATACGTTACAAGCGAAATATGGAATTAATTTTAAAGATATTAAACGCGAAATTCAAATAAAGAATGATGAGAGAACAATTGAAGATGATATTAATGAAATCGTTGGATTTTTCAAACGCACAAAAAGCATAGAAATTGACAGATTAGCAGAGAAGCTTGAAATGAGTCCTAAGACATTAACCGATTTACTTGATAAATACGGAGATCAAATTGAAGAGAAAGGTTTAAATTTTAGATTTGAAGGCGATTTGATTATAAAAATTGATTAAATTAGGATATAAATGAGTACAGAAAAATTAAAACTAAATAAAATGTATTTTAAAAATTCTTATAAGAGAATCTCTGATAAAGACTTTAATATTTCTCAGTTAGTAATTCCTTTTTCTAAGATGTTTAGTTCCCAAAAATCAATTGATGTTTATTCAGGAAAAGAGAAAATTCCATTCAAGGAAAGAGATCCTGAATATAAAATGATTTTAAGGGAAGAGTTTGATAATAACTTAAATTGTGAATTTAAAATTTTTAAATCAGTTGTAATATTTCCTTCTTTTTAATATCTTTTATAATTTATCTATGACAACTATAGAATACGTTGTTACAACTTAAATTATGTCTGTTTTCTTACTATTTTAGGAGGGGGTATCATGGGGCAGGAGAAAAGGAGAAAATTTCTAGGAAAATTAGAAATTAATTTAATATAAAAACATAAAAATCAAATATAATTTCCATAGTCTATCCTTTTCTGTATAAGAGTAATGACAAAATTCTTTAAACTATACATAAAATTTTTAAGAAAATCAAATTTCACTTATATTTATAAATTAAATCTAATATAAAGTGATTTTTATGTCAAAAGAAGAAAATGATGTAAAAACTCCTTCTGAAATTCTCAGAAATGAAGAAGTAGAATATGAAACCACAACTTCAAGACGAAATGTATTCTTTTGGGCAATGTATGATCTCGCAAACACAATTTACTCTATGGTAATTGTGAGCTTAATAATTAATCGTTATATCCTGGTGATAGGTCAATTAGAATATGGGATGTCTTATGGCGAAGTTAGCTTTCTTTATGGTTTAGTTAGTTTCATAATGCAAATCGGAGTAGCTATTTGTGTGCCTATTTTAGGAGCATTTAGCGATACTGTCGGAAAAAGAAAACCTTTCATTATAAGTTTAACAGGTATTATTCTTCTCTTTGCGAGTTTGCTTGGATTTTTTCATGATCTAACAACAGTTATAATATTTTACGTAATAGCAAATGTTGCTTATCAGTTTAGTTTGGCTTTTTATGATGCAATGCTTCCATTTATTGCTAAGAGAGATGACATAGAAAAAGTAGCTGGATTTGGGGTTGCTTGGGGCTACTTGGGTACTATTCTTGCTCTTGCTATAATGTACCCATTAATATATATATTAAAAGATACGGTATCAACTCCGCCTGTATTACCTGGAGATAAGCCAGTACAATATGGATTTGCAGGATACTGGTTTACATTTTTTATACCAATGGTTCTATTTTTAGTCTGTGCTATTCCATTTCTTTATGTTCGTGAAAAGCAAAAAAAAGGCAAGAGACCGTCAATAGGGAATTTAATCAAAAATACTTTTAGACAAATAAGAAGTACATTTAAAGATATTAGAAAACATAAATCAATGTTTATTTTCATTATTGGTTATTTTTTCGTCGCTGACATCGCTAATGTTATAGTTCTCTATATGACACCAATAGTTACTGATGGTTTAATTATTGCGGGTGGAGCAACCTTATTTGCTATCCTTTTTATAATAATTGCTACTATGTCAGCAGTTGCTTTTACTTATTTTGTAGGAAAGTTTGGTGCAAAATATGGAGCAAAAAAAACATTTTACCTTGTAGGCGCTTTGTGGGGAATTGCATTAAGTATAGGTATAATATTAGTATTTACAACGCAATATATCGATATTGGTGCAAATCTTCCCTTTATCTTTAGTCTAATCATGGGTATCGTAGCGGGTCCAGCACTAGGAGGAACATGGACAGCACAACGGATTATGATAATAGAACTCGCCCCCAAAGAAAAATTTGGAGAATTTTTCGGGTTTTCTAAGTTGAGTGGAAAATTTTCTTCAGCACTAGGACCTTTTATTTGGGGTACAGTCATGTTAACTTACGATATAATAGGTAAGGCTGCATATGGTTGGGCAATGATATCTGTTGGTATTATAATGGGAATCGGAATATTGATTATCTCTTTTATAAAAAAAAATTAATCTTTAAAATAATTCTTTTTTTTTTTAACATTAAAGTCAAAACGTTTCTTATTTCTATTTATTCATACGAAAAATTAGAACTCCAATACTTTTTATATAAAAATCTTTGGTTTCCTCATGGTTTAACGCTATATAATATATAAAATGAACATACTCAAAAAAATAATCTTAAAATATTAACTTTAGATATGTAGACAATGGAGATTAAAGATATATATAAAACGATTCAAGATATTTTTCTACCTATAGAACAACCTCATTTCCCTGATATATCCCGGTTACTTATTTCATTTGAAGATTTAGGTCAAACTAAAAAAAATAGACTTATTTATTTTGGAGATGAGAAAATATCTTTTAAAGAAAGACTTCCTGAGTATCAAGAAATTCTAATTAATGAGTCCCTAGCAGATAGAATTATTCTCCTTAAAATTTATATGTAAAATTCTCTAACTCAACAAGTATAAGATATAATTTTAAAGATTTACTTAACTTAGATCAAAAATTCAACCTCTTTTTATATTTAAATAAAGATAATCCATAAAAGAGAGTGAATTTTAATTGATTGGGGAATCACGTATAATTGAAAAGAAAGTTGAAAATTTTCTGAAACATATTTTCAAACCAGAAAATTCATTTAATAGGAGAAAACTCCAAAAAAGGAAATTTTTCTTATTATCCAAATTTGTGGCTGATTTGTTTAACAGTAAGAATTCACGAATTTGTTTTAATAATATTTCAAATTTAATAATTCTAATCCTAAATATCTATAATGAAAATTTTCCAGTTGATAGTTATTTTAGCATAGACGATAATTCTCTTAAATCTTTCAATTCAGAATATAAACATATTTTGAAAGAAGAATTTCTTAAGAAATAAAAATCTATGAATTATCACTAAATTTGTCGGGACGCCCAATATTAATTAATGGATTTTTACTGGAGTATTAAGCAATAATCAATGTGAGATAAAAATGGGTTTAGAATTAATAGATAGTAAAATTCGTTTTAATGATAATGAATTAAAATTCTCTGAAGAATTTCTAGATATTTCAAATCTGGCAACCCCGTTCTCGATCATGTTTAAAAAAGGTTCTACACCAGACATCTATTCTGGTGAAGAAATTATACCCTTTAAAAACAAAATCTCAGAATTTCAACTAATTCTAATAAATGAGTTTATAATGGACTATTAGATTTAACTACATTAAAAAAGATAAAGAGAATTTTTAGCTTCATTTCAGACAAGAAATTCAAATTTTATATATTAATAAATATAAGATATAATCCATATATCTTTTGCATTCAAATAAAAAAAATGATCAATCATGGAAAAATTAGATAAAATATTCGAAAAAGTTCATGCAAGTTATTTTGGGTTTATAGGGATTGTTATTTTTCTTGTTGGAGCAATCCCAGCGATGTTGGTTCATAGTGATTTCAGCTTATTGACTACATTTATTAGTGATTTATCCGTACCAGGATGGAACGGATTAGCTATTTTCTTTAGTGTCTGTTGGTTTATAACTGGGCTTTTCATGATAATGTTTATCTTAGGTTTTACTAGATATTTACAAGAGAAGGGGGCATCTATAAAAGCAACTTGGATAGCATGTATTTTAGGTGTCGTTTCAGCCATAGGTATTTTAATGTTGGCACTATTCAATACTAGGGACTTTGATGCCTTACACGATATCGCACAATATGTTTTCTTTTTCCCAGGTATTTTATACTTATTTAGTTACGCCTATCTTGAATACAAGCTTTCAGAATTTCCCCTATGGCAAGCATTGATTAATATTATTGTAGCATTTTTCTTCATATTATACTTGGTACTTTTTATTGTTAATAGAGTGGATGAAACGCTACTTGTAGAAGCTAAAGTTTTAGCTGAGTGGTTATTTCTTTTTTCAAATTTATTCTGGTTTGTAGAAACAGGTGCTTTTATCCTAAAGAAGTAGAAAATTCCAATTTTTCTTTTTTTTTTTTAATTCTTTCCTAAAGCGAAAATCTTATTTGGAAGCACAAAGACATTTTGACACATTGGACATGCATTATATTTTAGCAGCCAAGGTGAAACACACGTTGAGTGAAAAATGCTTTCACAATAAGAACATTTGATTGTCTTATGCTTATTAGGATCAACAATTTTGTGGCAAATTGTACATTGAACTTTTTTTATGAATTTCTCGTTATTCTTTTTTAATTTTTTGCCACAAAAAGAGCAAAAATTTGTCTTATCCTTATCAGATCTAGGTAATCTCTTCCCACAATAAGGACAAAAATTATAAATTCTTCCGGGCAAATATTTTTCACAAATTATAATATACTTTTCTATACTTTACTAAAAATAAAAATAGTAATAAAATGATCTTTAGTCCAATTTTTAAACAATCTTTCTCCTATTCATGAAAATATTTCGTTAAGATCCATATTTCAAATAAAATCCCTATGATTGAAATAATAAATGGGGCTAAATAACTGACACTTTCAATGAGAAATGCTCCAATAATACCTGTAGGTAAATATCCAATTCCTTGTAGAAAGCCCAAAATACCATAAGATTCAGCTTTTCTGGTTTCATCTAAATTAGTTATGATCATTTGCTGGGCACCGATAAATGTAGAAGCACTTAGACCACGCAAAATGGCACCAATACTGAGTAGTGGAATTAAAAATAAACCAAAACTGTTTGACCAGAGTATAAAAGTTAAAATTAGTATTGAGAAGTATCCTACACCAAAAAGTTCACTTACAATTAAAGTTCGCTTTTTACCAATTTTATCTGCAAGATGTCCTCCAGGAATTTGAAAAACAATACTAGATATACTAAAACTAATTGATAAGAGGGCCAACTGTTCATATGTTAAATTGTATTGAGATCTTAATCCCGCAAAATAAACCGACAGGGAAATGTTATATACTAATACATCTAGTGTGAAAAAAATAATCACTACCTTATTTTTAGGATTAAGAAAGATATTTCGCCAAAGTTTTTTTCTTTTAGAAGGATTTCTGGGACAAATCTTAGGATTTTTAGCTTCATTATTCAATGGATTAGAGATACCAAAGATTGTAATGAGGTAGTTACCTAAATTAAAAATTATATAAATTATGAAATAAATGCGAACGTCTTTTACAATATCAAGCATTACAAAGTATTGACCACAGACTCCTCCAAGATTTATGCCAAAAAACATTAAGCCAAACATTAAATCTTTTCTCGATTTCCTACTACTTTCAGAAATAAACATAAAATAACTTATTTCTCCTATAACTGAGCTCATATAGTAAAAAACTATTCCCACAACCAAAAATATAAGTTTTTTAGCAAAAATTAGAAGAAACAGCCCTAAAATTGCTAAAGGAACATCAAATAACCAAATTTTTTTACGATTAAAGCGATCAGATAATTTTCCTACCCATGGTCTTGGAAAAAACATTATTATCCCTCCGATGGTTATAAGAATTCCTGTAATAAAGAGTGATCCTGTAACTTCCAATAAGAATGGTTGATAAACTAAAAAAAATGGACTTGAACTAAAACCATAAATTAATGCCATAAAAAATAAAGCCCAGAGATTCCTACGCTTTAATTTTTCTTCTTCTTGCATATCCTTAACATCATTATAAACTTCTTTAATCTCCTCTAAATCTTCCTGAAAACGTATTTTCATGCTATTCACCCAATTTTTATTAATTATTTTTCAATTCTTACTTTAATTCTCCCAAATTTGATCTTATAGAGCCTATCTACCCTAGCTACTTTAACTGAAGTTCTTACTTCTCTACTTCAGGAAAATCGGTTTATAACAAATTATCATATACTTTTGAAGTAAGTTAATGTATAAAATAATTGGTAAAGTTCATAGCAATATCTATCATTCTATTAGCTAAAATTAGTACTTAGAAGAAAAGTTTATTTCAAATATGATAAACGCTATAAACTTATTCCATTTTTAATCACTATAATTATTAGCACATCTTAAATATTTAAATTTTTAGGTTTGAATTGGATTTTTTAAAGAAGAAAAAATAATTTATTCGTAATTTTTAACGATAATATTAAGTTAATTATTATTTATGCTTTTGAATAAATTCTTTTAATGTTGTAGTATATTCCTCTTTAAATGAGAAAATGTTATTATGCCCAGCATCTTCAATTAGAACTAATTTTTTTTCAACTCCCTCTGGGATGCATTCATAGATCAGTTTTCCTTCATCACACGGAATAACCCAATCTTGAGTTCCATGAATAATTAATACTGGCTTTTGGAATTTTCTAAGTCTAGTATCATTTGAATAGTCACTCAATCCATCTGGAGTAATACCTGGCCCACTCACTCTGAATAGTCTCGTCATCATATTGTACATACTAGCAAATCCACTTTCAAAAATAATACCTTTCAAACTATCTGGGTTATAAGAGCCAATTTCTGAAGCACACACACTACCAAGCGAACGTCCTAACACAAATAAAGAGTCTTCTAAGTTTTCTTCGATCATCCATTTATGAAATTCATTATAAACGGGTAGTGCATCAGTAATCAAACTACTATATATTGGGTTGCCTGAACTGAAACCATAACCGCGAAAGTCAACAACTGCCAAATTTACTCCACAATCGAAAAAAAAGTTTAAGAAATATTGGTAATCAGCTGCAATCTCTCCATTTCCATGAAATAACAATATTGTTGGGAGGTTCACATCATTTAAATAGAAAAATCCTCCTATCATAATGTTTTTACTTATTTCAAATTTTAAGATTTTTATGTTTGGACCTAAATTAGTTGGGATAGGAATTCTTCTGGGGTAAAAGACAATATTAGAAACTGTTGGATTATCTATTAATTTTTTCACCATAATAGAAAAACCTCACTTATGTTTTTAAAAATTGCTCAAATGCTTAAATTATTTTGTTAATAATTTTTGACAAAATTGAAAATCCTTAAATAAAATTGGTATAATTTGTACATACCGTAAATCTAATTTTTAAAATTTAAAAGAGTTATATATGAACTATGGGAGTTATAATGATAACTACATGGTATCCTAGCCATAAAAGTATGGATATTGGTAAAATGTATTTAAAGCAACCAAGAGAGGTACCATATGTTACAAAATGGCGTGTTTTTAATACTCCAGCTGGGAAGGATGGTATGAAACAATACCATTTAATATATACAGAAAGAGGAAAATTAGAAGAAGCAGTTATGGAACTATGGAAATATTTTACTCCATTTGCTTTACAGATAGAAGGATATAATATGACAGTTGAAATGCTAATTGGAGTATCAGATACCTATAAAATGGCAGGAATGAAATGGGAATAAGTTCCTAATTAATTTAAATTCTTTTTTTTTATTTTGAGAGAAAAATCACTTTCTAATCCTGAGAAACTTTTTCTTAAAAAACATAATAATAAGTATCATTGTGCTAAGTAGGATTATTGAAAATGTTATCACATTGAAATCAATATTTGGTTGACCATCAGTACAAACAATATATCCCTCAGCTATCCAACCATCTATACCGCCCAACATGTTATATATTAAAGTAAAGTTATGATTATCAACAAGATTCTGGCTTGCTAGAGCACTTCTATAGCCAGACTTACAATACACAATTATTTCAGTATTTTTATATGAGTTTAGTTCGCTGATTCTTGCATCAATTTCTGAAACAGGTATTAAAATTGCATTACATAGGTGATTTTCATTATACTCCGATTGTTCTCTAACATCAAGTATAACCAAGTTTGGATATTGAGTATTGTTGTTTATCATATTATAAGCGGTTTGTACAGAAATATTTGTTACAGTCTGAGCTTTGACATTTACTACAGGCATCAAAATAAAGGTCTGTAATAAAAAGAATAAAATAGAGAATAATATAATATTTTTAGCATTAAATAATTTTAACTCGGTTTTTGAAGTCATACTATTACCATTATTGTTATAATTAGATTATTTTAAAATTTTACTCAGAAGAAAAACGTATCTAAGTATTTTAATCTTACTATTAAAGTAATTTACTTTTCTAATCTGCTTAATAAAATTCTCTTTATAAATTAGATTTTAAAATTAAATACTTTTTATGATAGTAAAATTATAAATTATTATTTTGCTTTTCCTTGACTGGCAACAGCCTCAATTGATTTAGCTATTTCTTCTGCATTGCCAAGATAATAATGTGCAATTGGCTTTAAATTATCATCTAATTCATATATCAATGGAACACCAGTAGGTATATTTAATTCGACTACTTCTTCATCTGGCATATTATCAAGATATTTAACAAGTGCTCTTAAACTATTTCCATGAGCTGAAATCAAGACTTTCTTGCCAGATTTTATAGTTGGGATGATTGTATCATACCAATAAGGTAAGACTCTTGCAACTGTATCTTTCAAACATTCAGTTAAAGGAAGCTCATCAGCAGTTAAACCTTTATATTTCTCCTCATTTCCAGGATATCGTGGATCGCTTGTTTTAAGGGGAGGGGGTGGCACATCATAACTCCTTCTCCAAATCAGAACTTGTTCTTCACCAACATCTTTTGCCATTTCAGATTTTGAATATCCTTGTAAGGCACCATAATGTCTTTCATTTAATCGCCAAGAACGAAACACTGGAATCCACATTAAATCCATCTTATCTAAGACAATCCAAAGAGTTCTAATTCCTCTTTTAAGTACCGATGTATATGCTATATCAAAAGTGTATCCTTCTTCTTTCAATAATTTGGCTGCTTCTATCGCTTCTTGAACCCCTTTTTCTGAAAGATCCACATCTGTCCAACCAGTAAACTTGTTTTCTTTATTCCATGTACTTTCTCCATGCCTTAGAAGCACGACTTTATACATTTTAATCACATTTTGAACTTGTATTTAATACATTATTTGAATATTTTAAAACTTAATATATAAATTCTTTCTCTAAAAAAGAATGAAAAAAAAAGTAAAATTAAAATTACATATTTTCTCTTATGAATGGCTATGAGTGATCGATTTTTGAAGATGTTTCTAATTCTTCTAATTTTTTGTGTTTTTCCCCATGTAATATAAGTATATCTTTTTGAATCTTTTCCCAATATTCTCCTTTTATTGGATATAATTGCAATATTAAAGCTGCTATTATTAATGCAATTCCTGGTATTAATCCAATAAAAAGCCTAATTGCAAAAATTGCTGCTTCTGGTTGTGGAAGAACTGGGTCTTCACCAAGAGCGTGAGGAATAAAGTTAGCTAAATCTAATAGTGCAGCGGGAATTATTATAGCTATACTTTGTGCAGGTTTAGTAAAAAGGGCGTTCATACCAAAGAAAGCAGCTTCTCGTCTCACTCCTGTTTTCAATTCATCTTCATCAGATATTTGAGCAAATAATACATTAGTAAAAATTAAAGGTCCTACAAAACCAATTGCTGCAATAGCTAAAGCTAAATAGACTAATCCTATTATATCAATAGCAGTAATAATAAATAACAGAATTAGTCCAGATCCACCGATTAGTAGTAAGAATTGGTCGCTTCTTACTACTCCCCATTTTTTAATTAATTTCGGAGTCATCCAGATACCGGCGAGGAGTGGTATAAATATAAACAATAATAAGATTATTGTAGATTGTTGTAGAACATAATCTGCTAAATAGAAGAGAGACCCAACAATTAATGACTGTATAAGTATTCCCATAAAATTAGCTGCAGTAACGACAAGAAAGGATTTGTTTTTAATTGTGACTTTAAAAGCCTTTGCAAATCCTAAAGGTTCACCTATTTTAGTGAATTCTGGCCTCTCTGTGAATTTATAAGAAGTATACAAGATTAATGCCATACCCAAAATTCCAACTAAAACCATTGACATCAGAAGTAAGAAACGTGATTGATTACGAAATAAATCTGGGATAATGAAACCGAAAATCGTACCAACCATACTAAAAAATTGCCAATACATATTGAGGCCATTTCGCTCTTGTTCATCTTCGGTCAGCTCGGGTAGAAGAGCAGAATACACAAGAAATATTATTGTATAAGCTGTATCATAAAGACATGTCGTAATAACCATCCACCAGAATATACTCCAATTTCCTGCACTCACATTTGGAGCAAACCAGACTAATATAAATGTTAAAGCTAAAAATGGAGCAGTGAATCTTATGAATGGAATTCTCCTTCCTTTTTTGATTTTTGACTTATCTGAATAAAACCCGAATATTGGATCATTTAAAGCATTAACTATTAAATAGATGATTTGGACATAATAGATAATCACTGCGTTCTCTACAAGGCCTAAATAATCTATGTAAAAAATTGGTAATAGTGATGCGTAAATACCTCCAATTATTGATCCACCAAGACTTGCCATACCCCATTGTAATTTACGTGTTTTTGAAAACTTAGGTGGTGTTCTACCGATTGACATTATTGATCAATTTTATTTTTTTTTTTTATAAGAGTGAATTTTTCTTAATGAAAATATTTCGACTATTTTCTTTATAAAAATTTATTTTAACAAATTATTAATTTATTTAAAATTAGTTTAGTTTTTGGTTTGAAAATTGATTTATATCAAATTTAATTCTTTCGCCGGTATCTATCAATCTTCTCATTGGCTGTTTCTTACTATCTTCTATGGCAATCTGAGTTGGTTGATATTTTTGCGCCGGATTTCCAATGTAGATCCAATCGGGCTCTATAATTTGATTAATGTATGTGACTGTCCACACTCCTAAAGTTGATCCTTTCCCGATTATCGTACCTGGTGAAACAATCGAATTTGCTCCTAAAACTACATGATCACCTATAATAACTTTTTTAATTAGAAGATAATCAATATTCTCTATTCTGACAATAGTGCTCGAAAAAATTTGAGCTCCTTGCCCTATCATAATATTATTCCCATACTCAATAAATTCAACATCGCTCCAACCATCAAACATAGTACTTTTAAAATCGGCATTTATATCACACATTTTAAAAGCAAAATTATTGACCCATGGAAAACAGAAATTATTCCATATCAGAAAAATGAATTTTTTCACAGTTACTCGTAAGCAGAAACAAAAATAGTCTTTATCGTTTCTATCAATTTTAAAAAGCCCCTCTTTTGGCTTATGAATTAATTTAAGAATTATTAAACACAATTTACCTAAAAGTAAACTAAGGAGAATATAGGAGCCCCACCAAGCCAAAATATCAATAAAGAATAATACAATTCTCCAATGAAAAAGATTTGAATCCATTGCAAAACTAAAAAAAGTTAATATCATTACTGAAGGCATTACGAATGAAAGAAGATGCAATAATAAATAGAGTAAAGATGACGTAAAGGTCCATTTAAATCCATTTGTTGTTATAGGGATCTTTTTAATATCAATTGAATTTTCTCCAGATTTATCAACTGAAATTCCATTATCCTCCATCATATTCACCTCCAGTAAATTTCTTTATTTGTTCTCGATTCAATTTTTTTGCAGGAAATCGACTATATATATTATTTTTTCCCAACTGATCATATTTTATCGTAGCACACATTGGTAAGACTGTAGAATCATCCTCCATCTTTAAACCAGGTAAAGAACCATTTGATAAACTAAAAACACAATTATTACCAATGTCAGCACCAAAAAAAGTTAGATTCTCTTCTCCATAAACACCATCAACTAAATGGTTGGTAATATGGGCAAAAGTTCCGATATAGCAATTTCTGCCAAAATCAACATGACTGTGAAAAAAAGTATCTTCAAACACAGTTCCTTTACCAATCTTATTCGAACCTATAAATTTTAACTCCCAACTAATAAGCCAAGGGAAGGGAGAACGAATAAAAGCAAAGATTGGATATTTAAATAAAAAGGATCTAAAATGATAATAATCTAAAGCTTTAGATGTTTCATCTAAATTCCGATCAAATACACCTTGAACATGTCCTCTTTTATCTGTCATTTTATAGAACCATCTAGTAAAAAGAGCTACAAAAAATAAATGAATTAGGTATATTGCAATAAAGATTAAAGGAGTAAGGAAAAGAATTGTAATTTTAGTCATATCTAAAAGTAAATTTAAAGAAAAAGTAGTTGAGAGTAAATTTGGAGTTAGTAATCCAAATAGAAATAAGAAAAATAAAAAACCAGGTAAAATAAAAGAACACCCAATTATTATTATTCCTGCGATTAAGTAGAACTGAAAAGGAACAGATAATTCCTTTGCATGCGCTCTTAAATTTCCTCTATCATATTCATCAAGAATCTTCCTATTAAAAATAATATTTTGGAGACTATTCTCATTTTTAATTGATTCTATTCCCTCTATCTTTTTAGCAGGAGAACCTCGGTAAATTGAATTAGGTTCTAATCGTTGATTGATTGTTGTCATTGTAATCGCATCTAATATTGTATTAGATTCTATTATTGTCCCAGGTAATACAATTGAATGAGCACCTACAATTACATTATCTTTTATTGATACTTTTTTCAGAATTAACTTGTCTTTGATGATGATATTAGATATAATAAAACTTCCTGTCCCAACTTTAACATTTTTTCCCAATTCAATAAATTCACAATCAATCCATCCCTCATATAACGAGTTTGAAAAAGATGTTCTAACCCCGAGCATTTTCAAAACTAAAATTTCAAGAAAGGGTAATGACAATTGCCGTGCTAACCAAGTCGGCCATTTTCTTACAACCGCTCTTAAACTCCAATAACAGTAGTCTTTATCTCTACTATTTCTTAAGAAAACACCTTCTTTAGGTTTATGTAAGATATTTATAAATATCAAGAAGATTTTAGCAACAATAGCAGAACTTATTATCATTAATATTATACCTAAGAAGAAAGCTAATGGAAAAAGCGTATAAAATATTAAATCAAGAATAGGAAAGAATTGCCAAAAATACCATAACCATAATAACGATGGTTGAGCACTTAATATAATTACCAAAAAGTAGATTAGCAAGTACGGTTTTTTAGCAAGAGTATTTGTAGTTCTTGGTCCAACTCTTAATGATGACGGAATTGAAATCTTAAAATCACTTTAATTTATCCTTTTTTAAAGCCAGAATATACGGAATTCAACTATTAAATTTATATATAGAAGAATAATTATGTCCTATTTATTTATTTTTATCTATATAAAAAAATTAGCTTAAAAAAGACAATTTGGATGACTAAGAGGATATTAATCTTCTATTGTAAAATTTTTTATCATTGAAATATTTTTATCAATATCAATAGTAATGGCAATAAGCTTTAATTCTTCTTCATCTACGGTTTCTGGATCCATCATCACAAAATAAAACTTATCCCCCTCTGTGTCAAAACCAACTTCCATTTCACCGCAATCCTCTGGAATTATCTCGATAATATTTTCTGGTGCATTTTTTTTCAAGATCTCATAGATAGCATCTTCAAGTGTTTTCTGGTTCTCTCTAATTTTTTTAATATTCGAGAAATCAAATTGTCCCATTGATTCTTGAGCTTTTAAATTCAATTCATTCCATTCTGAAAACATTTCTTTTAAATTTTCTTTTGAAGACATAAAATAGCATTATTATTAACTAAATTAAAATTTCTTATTTTCAGAAAAATAACTAATAAGTAATTAATCTGTACTATATTATAACTATTTAAATTAAATTAGGTGAGATAATGGATCTTCAACTTCCAAAGCCGATATTAAAAGGTAGTAAAAGTCTGGAAGAATGTATCTACGGACGGGAAAGTGTTAGAAGTTATAAAGAGAAAGTAATTGAGATAAAAGAGATTTCACAGATTTTATGGGCAACCCAAGGGAAAAAAGGGAGTAAAAGAACAGTTCCTTCAGCAGGGGCTACCTATCCTTTAGAAATTTATGTTACTATAAAAAATAAGGGTTATTTTTATTATAATTACAGTAAGCATGTTTTAGAATATATTACAGATAAAGATTTAAGTAATAAGCTTGTTGAAGCTTCATGGAATCAACATTTTATTGCTGAGGCATATCTTAATGTAATAATTTGTGCTATTTTCGGAAGGACAATTGAAAGATATGGTCAAAGGGGAGTTAGATATGTTTATATTGAAGTAGGTCATTGTGCTCAAAATGTTCATTTAGAAGCTGTAGCCTTAGGTCTATGCTCAGTTCCTATAGGAGCATTTGAAGACGATAAAGTTAAGGAAGTACTAAAACTCAAAAAACAAATTGAACCTCTATATATTATTCCAATTGGACATCCAAAATGAAGTAAACTTTTTAATATTCTCCTTGAACTTCAAATTCAGCTCTTTCTATAGAAAAATACATAGTTTTAGATGGAAAATCTTTAATTGGCATATGACCCATATATTTCATTCCTACTCTTTCAGCTACTTTCCACGCTCGTGAGTTTGTAGAACGGATAAATGCGATAATTCCTGTTAAAGTTGGCTCTTCAAACGCATATTCTATAAGCTTTTTCATCGCTTCTATAGCAAAACCATGACCTCTATACTCAGGTCGCACCAAGTAGAAACACTGTGCCGTCTTACCATTTTCTGAAGATAACAACCCACACAATCCAATATAATTTCCACTTTCTTTATTTATGATTATTAATGCAATTACAGGATCGATTGAGGTATAAGAATCTATAATAGAATTGAATATTTGCTGTGAGTTATTATCTAATTTCATCTTCAAAATGAATTTCAGGTTAGTATCCGCAGTAGTATCTTTTATAATATCCGAAAAAACCTCAAAATCATCTCGGTTCATTAGCCTTAGAATAAGTCTTTTACTCACAATTTTTTTAGGAAGATTCATCGGACTAATTTACCTTATAAGATATACGTTATTAAGTTCTAAAGTTGTATTATTATTTATAATTTCCATTAAATCACGAACATTCAAGATTACATTAATGTCATTCGACGAGAATCTTGTAAAAAAAAGGATAAAAAACAGTTTAATATACAATTCCATAATTCTCTTAATTTTTATATTTTGGTTTTTTTACTCTTCGTTTGAAAACATTTTAATTGTATTCCTGATATGTCTCCTAATTTTTTTAGTGGTCTTGGTTAAATTTAATACAGAACTAAGATCTGGATTTACCGTAGAACAAAAAGTTTTTTACATACTGCTTTTTTTAATACCATTTGCTTTATTTGGGGATGCTATCCTATTTTATAACACTTCAGTTACATTTTTTATCCCATTTAATAGATTAGTAGGCATAAAGAATAATTATAATCTTCTTCTATTTTTATTCTATTTCTCAATAATAGTGCTAAAATTAGTCGGGATTAAGGTTTATTTCTCAAGAAATGTTAAATTCCTTGAAGAAGGAAGAGGAGATGAAATATTTCAGTTTTTTACGAAGAATATTACATATAAAAAAGTAATACTTTTGGTGATTCTCTTTCCACTTGTAGCGTTCATTGAGGAATTGATTTATAGAACACTTCTAATTAGTATTTTAACGTATTATCTTAATTTGGACTATACACTAAGTATCATTTTTATTTCAATTATTTTTGGATTAGTACATTATTCAACTTCGCAAAATTGGGGGCATGTAATTTCCACACTTATATCTTCTATAATTTATTCCCTTGCTTTAATTCAATTAGGTATTATATATCCATGGATATTCCATTTATCAACTAATCTATTTGTTTTACTGTTTTATTATCAAGGAAAAAAAAATATTCTTTAGAAATGAAATGATTATTAATTGAAATAATATGATTAGATCTTGAATAACCTTCTGGATTTAAAACAATACCCTAATGAATAATAAAGATTAAAAAAATGAAAATAGATTTTCGAGAAGCCAAGAGTATCATAACAAAGAGTAATATTCCCTCAATTGATTATGTAATAAATCCATATACTGGATGTCAACATGGTTGCATTTATTGTTATGCTGAATTTATGATAAGATTTACAGGTCATAAAGGAGATAAATGGGGACAGTTTTTAGATATAAAAAGTTTCGATTTGAATAAAATTAAACCTCAGAAATATAATGGAAAAATAATTTTATTAAGTTCAGTAACAGATCCATACTTACCCTTAGAAAAGAAGTATCAAAATACAAGAAAGATTTTGGAAAAGCTAGTTGGAACTGAAGCTGAAATTTCAATTCTTACAAAATCGAAATTAGTTGTTCGAGATATTGACCTATTTAAAAAGTTTAAAAATGTTAATGTTGGTATCTCAATTAGTACTTTAGATGAGAATTTTGCAAGGATTATTGAACGAGCGGCATCAAAACCTTTAGATCGATTAGACGCTATTAAACAAATTTCTGAAGCTGGTATTGAAACATATACATTTATATCACCCTTTTTTCCAGAAATTACGGATTTTAAAGCAATTATTGAAGAGAGTAGAGAATATTCAAATCGTTTCATGTTTGAAAATTTGAATTTTAGACCTCATAATGTGCCTAGAATAATAAAAGTAATAAAAGAATATTATCCAGAATTGGTTTCTAAATATAAAGAAATCCAAAAAGATCAAGGTTATTGGGATATTCTTGAGAGTGAGATTGAGAATTATTGCGAAAAAAAGAATCTTAATTATGATATTGAATTTCACCATGGAGGCTTTTCAAAAAGCTAAAATTGTTCGTTATAATATATTTAATTAAGAATCATATATCTTAAAGATAGATATAATCCAAAAATGCCCGAAGATTACCAGATTGCTTTAAACAAATTAAAAAGAATTTTACCCTTTGTTAATTCAGTTGCATTAATGGATGAAAGAGGCGAATTAGTTTATTCAACAGATAATTGGGATATAAAAGAAGATATGGTTAATCTAATATCTCTCTGGTCATCTATGAAACGTCAACCTATTGTAATTTCAGGAAAGGAATATTTAGTACGCACTTGTACAAGCGATAGATTTGTAGCAAGCTCACCTAAAGGAGAAGGCCATATTGTAGGTGCTAAAGATGATGAGAGGACAATCATTACTCTTATTGAACCAGATGGGATTATTCCTTTTACTACTATGGAGATAGCTAGAATTTTAGCTTCATTAAAAGAAAAAGAACCTTACTTGGATAAGAGTATACAATTAGGAAAGAAAATCAAATTAATACGAGATGGATCCTCTAATAGTGAAAAAGTAAAGCAAAATAAACTTAATATTGATGTATTGCCTTTACAAAAACAAGATAAACCAGAATTAGATTTACCTTTCACGGCTCGCCTTATGGCTTATTATCGAGCTCAAGAAGCTAAACACGATGATCCGTTAATTTTTGATCCTTTCGCAGAACGCCTCTCGGGTGATTTGAGTCCGTACTTGAATGATCATATACGGTTCTCTGAAATGGATTATCCGATCGTACGTTCATATTATATTGAAGAAGAGTTATTAACACCTTGGTGTAAAACAAAAGGAGAATCACAAATAGTAATGTTAGGAGCGGGGTTAGACACACGCGCGTATCGATTCAAACTCCTTCATAAAAATAAGCATACTCTTTTTGAAATCGATTTTCCAAAAGTGATTCAATATAAAAATAAAATTTTAAAAGATGAAAAACCCTATTGCGACGTTGTACACTTATCTACTGATCTTTCCAAATCTAAATGGATATCAATTTTGTTAAAAAGCGGATTTTCTAAAAATATTCCGACTTTTTGGATATTGGAGGGTCTCGCCTATTATATAGAAAAGCAAGATTTTACCTCTTTACTCTTAAAAATAGCGGAGATAAGTATTGAAACCAGTCAGATTTTCACAGACATCATGCAATTATCAAGATGGTACTCTTTTCCATATACTTCAAATGGAATTGTAGGTGATCCTTTTTCTAGGCATTTTAAATGGGGTATTGATATGAAAGTAGTTCAATCATTCTTTTCTGAATTTGGTTGGAATGTATCATGTTCTTTCGCTGACGATCATGATCAAGGTAGAAATGTGGGGCAGAAGGCGATGATTTTTATTCGTGGAGAAAGGGCTTCTAATATGTAGGTTTAGGCAACTTAAGGATTTATTTTGAAATAAAACAATAAGATATAATTCATTTAAACTATTAAATAAAAATCATAAATTTAAAAAGAAAAATTTACATAGATGCCAAGCGGAGTAATTTCTCACCAAGCACCAGGATTATTAATTAAAATTAAATATCCAAGTAAGTTTGATGGAACAGCTCTATGTCTCAGTACATTAGTTCCCGATTTAAATGTACTCATTGACCCCTTTTTATCATTTTCATTTAGAAATTTAACTCATAGCTTATTAGGATTAATAATTTATACGATACCTTTAACGATAATATTAGCAATTATTTTTTGCAGAAATATTAGTCCATTTATGGCTAAGATTGCGAAAAGAGATAATGTAATATATAAGCCATTGAAATATTTTGGCGTAGATGAATGGGATAATTTAAAAAAAAAAAAATACAATAAGAGATTCTTTATTATTTCGTCTTACTCTGCACTTATCGGGGGATTAACACATCTTTTACTAGATCTTCCAGCACATGAATATGTAGAATTGTTTTATCCAATAATATTACAAAATCCTGACTTTTTATTATACTCTATTATAGATTTTGGCCCTATTACTATTGGTTCAATGCAAATTGAACGTAATTTAACAGTCTATCAACTTATATGGATGATCGAAACCTTAATTACATTTGTTATAGCTCTTTATCTTCTTAGATACATTAAAAAGCGTAATTTAATTAGCAAATGGTATGAAGATAGGTGAATCATCAATGAATTCAACCTTAAAAATAGTTCGAAAGCAGGAAATCATTGCATATATATTATTAATCATAACTATGGTCATTTGGGGAGGCACATGGCCATTAGGTCGATGGTTAGTTTCTGAAGAAGTAGGAGGCGCAACAATCCCACCATTCATGATAGCAGCGATCCGATATTTTTTAGCTATAATTTGTTTTTTTCTCATTCTTAAATTTAAAGAAGGAACGTTAAATTGGCAATTTGCAAAGAAAAATTGGAAGATCTTAGCCATGATGGGGTTTTTATCTGTTACAATTTATCAAGCAGGTTATCTTTTAGGTGAAATCTTCACGGCTGCGAGTGATGCAAGTATAATGGTCGCAACAAATGCTATTTGGGTTGTAATTCTTTCCAGCATTTTCTTAAAAACAGAATTTTTTAACTGGAAAAAAGCAGCTGGATCTTTGTTAGCATTTCTAGCGGTTATCCTTGTTGTAGGGTTTTCTCCAAATGTAGAGGTTTTGAATCGATTTCTTGGAGATATTTTAATATTGGGAGCGGCATTTGCTTATGCTACATATACTATCATTTCGCGTTATTTTTTGAACAAGACTAAAAGCGAAGCTGAATCCCATCAACCGAGCTCTATATGGATAATGACATGGGTATCATTTTTTGGATTTTTAACAACCACTCCAATAGCTTTAATTATCAGCCCGGAATACCTTAACCCTCTTTGTTACATTTCAATTCCTCCCCGAGTATGGATAGGAATTGCATATTTAGCATTTTTATCAACAATAGGCGCATATACATTTTATTTAGAGGGAGTAAAACGTTTAGATGCCAGCAGAGCAGCAATTTTTCAAGCATTAGTTCCTTTATTTGGTGTATTATTTTCTGCGATATTCCTTCAAGAAAACTTCGATATTTTCATTTATCCCTTCTCTTTATTATTGGTTGTTTTAGGAATAATTCTTGTAAATATTAAAAAAAATAAGAAAGTGGATTAATTTTCAATCCCTGAGACAAATTCTATTATTGATCGGCAACTACAAAAAAAAATTCATAATTTCAATATAACATTAACTATATGTTTTTATATCAGAATTTATTTCTAACAAGTAGAAAATGAATGAGAATAAGGATTATTATGAACTTTTAGGGATTGAAAAAGATTCTACAGAAGAGGAAATCAAGTTAGCATATAGAAAATTAGCTAAAAAATATCATCCCGATGTAAATAAAACTGATCCTAAAGCGAAAGAGAAATTTATCGAAATAAAAGAAGCTTATGAAACCTTAACTGATCCTATAAAACGTAGAATCTATAATCAACCAAAAAATAATCCTCAAAACCCAGATTGGAGTGATCTATTTAGAATTTCTGATTTTAGGACTTTTATCGAAATAATGAGACGAATGAATAGAAATTCAGCTCTATATTATAAACCTCCTCCTGAAGGGATGTACATCTAATAAGGTGATTTTCTATTTGTTTGCCTAATATCTTAAGGAAATATTAGAATTTTTTTTAATAAAAATAATATAAATTTATAAGTTCATTATTTCATTTAGAATAGATCTGATAATGTTGATTTAATTTTAATTCAGGTTATAATATGGTTGATTCCTCAAAATCTGACTTAGTGAATAAGATTAAAACTGAATATAATAAAAAATTGAAAGAATTAGAATCAAGGTTAGCATTAAAACATAAAGAATTGAAACAAATTGAAAATGAGCTTATTCATGACACAAAAAAGATTGATCATTCAAATGTTGGTAAATTAAAATCACAAAAAGCAGAAATAAACGCAGCTATATTATTGTTAAAAAAAGAAATTAAAAAAGTCAGTAAGGAAAGGACTAAAAAACTTAAAAAATTGTGAAGATTCCTTTTTGTTTAATTTTTTATTCTCATGGAATGTTTCTTGATTTTTCAATAAGACTTATAGATTTTAATAATTAAAATATTAATAGATCTTGAATAGACAAAAAAAAATAAATTAAACTAAAAAATTTTAAAATACCTATGGCTGAAGTTAATCAAGAAATGGGAAATTGCGAAGAATGTGGGACGGCGATTAATCTAGCTGAAGCATGGAGAGTAAACGAAAAATTTTATTGTCAAAATTGCTTTGAGAAATTGAACCTCTAATTTTACCGCCTTAAATTTTAAAGTCTTTTCATAACTAGTTTTTTTATGAAATTATCTTAAGATAACTCTATTTTGAGCTAACTGATGGACAATGGATATAATATTTAGATACTCTTTATAAATAAATAAAAAAATAAGAAAATTGTATTTAAGAATTATTCTGGTGTCGCTCGTTTTTTCATAAAGATATATACACGAGCACTTATAATTAAGTATTAAATTATAAAATTCGAATATCATGAATTAATCTTTCTAACTGAATTTATTCTGCAATAATCCAAGAAATAAGACTATAATTTATTAAAATTAATTCTCTAATACTAGGGTCATCATTAATAGTATTTTAAAAAGGGTAAAAACCCGAAAAATATCCCTAACATTGGAAAGGATATTATTGTTATTAATTGAATCTATTCTTTTAAAAAACTTAATCATGTACTACGTCAGTTAGTCTAACTTTCTTTAAGTTTTAAATTCCCTTTTTTGCAAGGATTATTTAAATTAATGCTTTTCAGTAAAACATCGATTTTCAGTTTTATTAAGAATATTAATTAATCTTTTTCACAGATATTACCTAAATAATAAGGATATTCAGTTAGAGTTCTTACTACGTTTATGAGAGGGAGATTTATAATTTTTACGCCATATTATTATAAAAGTGATTAGCTTACATTCTAATAATATATAATTAAAATATGAGAAAAATAATCGCTAAGATGTTAATTCACAAATCTGGGAATAATACGTTTATTTATGTTATTGCGATGGTATCAGGACTAAGCGGAATGTTATTTGGTTATGATACTGGTGTCATTTCTGGGGCTATTCTGTTTATCAAGCAAGAATATACTCTTTTACCATTTATACAGGGATTAGTTATTAGTGCTGTATTAATTGGAGCAATAATCGGAGCATTTATTGGTGGAACGTTAGCAGATCGTTATGGACGAAGAAAAATGATTATTGTAGCAGCAATTATATTTACTGGGGGTGCCATTGGAACCTCATTAACACTAAATATAATTTTCTTGATCATTGGAAGAATAATTGTAGGAATTGCTATAGGGATGGCATCCTTTATTGCTCCACTCTATATTTCTGAAATGTCTCCACCAAGGATTAGAGGATCATTAGTGTCCTTAAATCAATTATTTATTACTATAGGAATTGTTATATCTTACTTGGTGGATTATGCTTTTACTCCTATAAGTGGTTGGCGTTATATGCTTGGTTTAGCGGCTATTCCCTCACTTATATTATTAATTGCAATGACCTTTATGCCAAATAGCCCACGATGGCTAGTTAATAATAGAAAGATGGATAAAGCACGTTCTACCTTGATTGAGATTCGAAGGACTAATAATATCAATAATGAACTCAATGAAATAATGACTAGCCTAGATAAGCAAAAAGGAGGGAGAAAAGAACTGTTTAGTCCTTTAATAAAACCTGCAATGATTGTGGGTATATCATTAGCAATTTTCCAACAAGTTACTGGAATTAATACCGTGATATATTATGCTCCGACGATTTTTGAATTTGCAGGATTTCAATCAGCTGCAGCTGCTATCTTTGCTACAATCATAGTTGGAATTGTGAATGTAGGCTTTACTCTTGTTGCGATATTTTTGTTGGATCGCGTCGGTCGGCGTAAATTATTGTTACTCGGTTTAGCTGGTATGAGTGGGATGCTCATAATGTTAGGGATAGTATTCTTTTTACCAAGTTTATTAAATCAATTAGGAACATTAGCTGCAATTGGTTTAATTTCTTATGTTGCCTTTTTTGCTATAGGGTTAGGACCAGTCTTTTGGTTATTAATCTCCGAAATATATCCTCTAAAAGTTAGAGGTCTTGCGATGAGCATTGTAACAGAGGCTAATTGGGGATCTAATTTAATCATTGCGTTAACCTTTTTAACTCTGATTCAATTATTGGGACGTGCAGGTACATTTTGGCTTTATGCTGTTGTAGGAATATTGGCATTAATCTTTACGTATGTTTATGTTCCAGAAACTAAGGGAAGAACCTTAGAAGAAATTGAAGAACATTGGCGTGGTGGAAAACATCCACGAGAATTGGGGAGATGATATTTTATGAATCAAAAAGAAGTATTGTATGATGGTGAGGCACCAGGACATCCTGGAAAAGATCCCAGTTGGACATCAAGTGCAAAAGATGGAATAGGAACATCTATATCTCGTGAAAGCTTAGTTTGGTTTACATTATCTAATGGTATCGTTGATGAAGTATATTATCCTCGTATTGATCAAGCAAATATTCGAGATCTTCAATTTCTTATTTCTAATGGCATTGATCTTTTCGAAGAAGAGAAAATTGACTGTGATCATAAGATTTCAACGTTAGATGAAGGAGTTCCTGCATATAAGATTACAAATACATCACATAAAAGAAGATATACAATAGAAAAAACAATTCTAACTGATCCTAGAAGGGATGTACTCTTGTTAAAAGTAAAATTTACACCTTTAAAAGGAAATTTTGATGATTACCATCTTTATACAATTTTGAATCCTCATGTCAAAAACTTTGGTTATGGCAACGATAGCTGGGTGGGTGATTATAAAGGCATTCCCATGCTTTTTGCTCAGAGAGAAGATGTTGTTTTAGCATTAGCATGTTCTACACCATTTATTAAAATGAGCTGTGGATTTTATGGTATAAGTGATGGTTGGCAAGATATTAATAAAAATCATACCTTATCACATCAATATTCCCGTGCTTCAAATGGAAATGTTGTTATAACAGGAGAAATTGATTTAAAAGCAAGTAATGGAAACTTTATTTTAGTCGTTGCATTCGGAAATAATCCGGCAGAAGCAGGTCAACTTGCCCGTAGTACTTTGTTTAATGATATTGATCAAATAATTGAGGCTTATACCCTATCTTGGTTAGAATTTCAGCAAAAATGTATGAATTTAGGCCAAGTTGGAAAAAAAGGATTCAATATTTACCGGTTGAGTATTGTAGTCTTAAAGACTCATATGGATAAACGTCTTTCAGATGGCACAATAGCGAGTTTATCAATTCCTTGGGGATTCGCTAAAGGGGACGATGATTTAGGAGGGTATCACTTAGTGTGGCCTAGGGATCTTGTTGAAACTGCAGGTGGACTTCTTGCAGTGGGAGCTAATATAGAAGCTTTACATATTATGATTTATTTAATGAGTACTCAAAATGAAGATGGACATTGGCCTCAAAATATGTGGTTAGATGGAACTGAATATTGGCATGGAATACAAATGGACGAAACTGCTTTTCCAATATTACTTGCGTATGCTCTAAAAAAAAATGGGCAGCTTAAAAAGATCAATATTTGGCCTACTATAAAAAAGGCTGTGAGCTTTTTAGCATGTAATGGTCCAGTCTCTCAAGAAGACCGATGGGAAGAAGATCCAGGTTATTCTCCCTTCACTTTAGCAGTAGAAATTGTTGCTCTGCTCATTGCATCAGAATTTGCTAAAGAAGCAGGGGAATCGTTAATTGCTAAATATTTAACAGAAGTAGCGGACTATTGGAATTCTAATATCGAAAAATGGACTTATGTTAAATATTCACATCTCACCGAGAGACTGTATGTTGAAGGTTATTATGTTCGAATAAGTCCTCCTGATTTTTCAGATGCACCCTCTCCCAAGGATGGTTATGTCCCTATTAAAAATAGACCTCCTGGTGAAAATAGAGCTCTTTTTGAATATATTGTTAGTCCTGATGCATTAGCTTTGGTACGATTTGGATTACGTGCTGCTGATGACCCAAGAATCGTCAATACAGTAAAAGTTGTTGATTCTATGTTAAAAACAGAAACTTCAACTGGTCCTGTATGGCATCGTTATAATAAAGATGGATATGGAGAACATTTAAATGGAGATCCTTTCGATGGTACTGGAATTGGTAGGGGGTGGCCTCTTTTAGCAGGTGAACGTGCCCATTATGAACTAGCGAAAGGAAATATTGATCGAGCAGAAAAGCTTTTAAAAGTAATGGAAATGCAAGTTGGTTCGGGAGGACTCATTCCCGAACAAATTTGGGATGCAGAAGATATACCTCATAAGAATTTATTTAACGGGCATCCTTCAGGTTCTGCTATGCCCTTAGTCTGGGCGCATTCTGAATATGTAAAATTAGTGCGATCATTAGAAGACAACAATATTTTTGATATGCCGTTTCTAACCAAACAGAGATATGTAAAAGAAAATCATCCTTCAAATCTAAAAATATGGAAATATAATCATAAATGTTCTCAAATGGATGTAGGAAAGATCTTGAGAATTGAATTAAGAGTTCCAGCCAGAGTTAGATGGTCCATTGATGATTGGAAGACAATTCAAGAATCCGAAACAATTGATACAGGTTTAGGTATCTATTATGTAGATTTACCGACTAAAGATTTGAGTGAACAAGTAAAGTTGAGTTTTACATTCCATTGGTTAGCTCAAGATAAATGGGAAAATATTAATTATGAAATCGAATTGACCAATAAGAGTTCTGATTAATTGATAATTCAATTTAATCTTATGAACATTTGAGTTAAGTCTATTTGGTCTCTATTATTGTACAGGCAAAAATGTATAAAAAAATTTTTATTCGAATAGTTTGAATATGGCGTAACTATTCAGGAATAATAATTGAATGATCTTCTTTTATTCGGTCTAAGACAATTTCAGTTTTAACCTCTTCAACTCCAGGAAGGTTGCGAAGGATTTCAATAAGACACTTAGAATCTCGCAATAATTGTAAAAATGTAGTAATAGTGAAGTAAATCAATTTTTCAGGATAAACTCAGGATGAATTATATAAAAAAAAGAAGAATTAAGGAAATTAGGAATTATACTAGTGTTGCTCGTTTTTTCATAAAGATATAGACAACGGCGATTACTGCGACTCCTCCGACTATAGACACAACGACTACAACTATAATAACGGTTGGATCTATTCCACCAGCAGGGATACTTTTAGTAATCGTTACTTCTTCAAACGTGAGATTTCCTAAAGTATCATTAGCGTAGAATGTAATAGTAACTGATCCTTCAGATAGAGCAGCCCATGCGGCTTGATCAATAGTACCATTCGTAATAATATCAAATGTTGTTAAACCTCCATCAAGAGAATACCACATGGAGTCCAAGTGGTCATCTGTAACTGTAATTACGAAATTGGGGGCAGTAGTACCAAATTCGCTTCCAGCAGAAGGTGAATTGATTGTAATAGTTGGAGCTTGAGTGTCTTTTTCTATGCTTAACTCAGCAGATCCAATATTTCCTACTAGATCTGAAGCATAAACTGTGAAAGTAATACTACCGTCAGATAAGGCATCCCACGCTAATTGTTCAATAGTTCCAGTAGATCCAATAAATGTAAAGTTATGCATCCCTCCGTCAATTGTGTACCAAGTTTCATCAAGAAAATCGTCTGTAATAGTAACACTAAAATCTGGGGCGTTAGTTCCAAAAACATCATCCTCAGAAGGACTATTAATGATTATTGATGGAGGTCCATCTTCCGCTATTGGGAAGTAATCTATACTATTCGCTGAACCTTTAATGTAAGTGTATGGAGTATCTACAATTCCATCAGGTTCTGAATCTGGACCTGTCCAATTATCCCAGTAATTACCAATTGACGTGCTATTCCAAGTGTTATCAGTTCCATCATCAATCGCATGTATTCCATTTTCCAGAAAGAAATTTTTATAAATTGAGTTGTTATCACACCCTGAAGCAATACGTATTCCCTGAGTATTATTATAGAAGATATTTTCAATTATGTCATTGTAATCGCAATTATTTTCTAGATATATCCCTGTATCATCATTGTAGTTTGCGGTGTTTCCCGTGATGTTAGTGTAATGGGATTGATGTAAATATATCCCGAATTTAGTATTATTGTTAGCTGTGTTATCCGAGATCGTGTTATCATAGCAATTAATAGCTAAATAAATCCCTCTTAAATTTTTATTTACGGTGTTTCCCGAGATGGTGTTATTATCGCAATCAAGATATAATGCTATCCCATAATAATTGGTATTTTCACTTGCGGTGTTTCCCGAGAGCGTGTTTCTAGAGCAATAAGAATCTAAAGTTATCCCATAATTGTTGAGGCTTGCGTTGTTTCCCGAGATCGTGTTATCATCGCAAGAATAGAAATATATCCCTGTATCATCATTATTACTTGCGGTGTTTCCCGAGAGGGTGTTATTATCGCAATCAAGATTTAATCCTATCCCAAAATCGTTGAGGCTTGCAGTGTTTCCCGTGATGTTATTATCATCACAATTCATGGATAAATAAATCCCGTATCCAATGTTATTATTTACGGTATTTCCCATAATTATGTTATCATCACTTTCATATAGGTATATTCCATAAGAATTATTATATGCTCGATTATCTACTATTTGTCCATTTGTGACATTATTTAATTTAAGTCCAGCGAAGCTAGCAACAGGGATATCTTTAAATGTAGAATTCTGAACTATAAAATACTTTCTTGAATTTTGAATTAGTAGGCAATCACTTGGACCTGCTGAGAGAAAGATCGAATCTTCTATTACGTAGGGAGTTCCCTTCGTTCCATCGCCTTTAGTACACCATGGTTGAGTTCTTGCCCATGTCCAATTCCCCCAACTCGTTCCGTTATTCGTAAGTGTATCGTCAATAAATATACCATTATAAGTACCTGAAATCTTTGGATTCTCAATTATAGGCTTATAATTACTACTGAAATTAAAATTATAATTAAGAATTAACGGAAAAATTAGTCCGATTACTAATAAAATAGCTAAATTTTTTGTTTTAGATTTCAAATTGTTGCACCTAAATTTTGTTTAGATGTGTATGTTAAGATAAACCAATATATAACGATATATATTTTCTTTTTATCAATACTCTTTGCGTATAAAAACAATATAATATGATTTGACACTAATGTTCGAATTTGATCGTTGAGATCTTTAAAGTATTTGTGTTTAATTTTAAAAGTCAAAAACACTTTTAGATTTGTTTAACTACTCAGGAATAATAATCGTATGATCTTCCTTAATTCGATCTAAGACAATTTCAGTTTTAACTTCCTCAACTCCTGGAAGATTACGAAGTGTTTCTATAAGCCCCATAGAGTCTGAATGATCTAAACATTTTGCCATGATAAATAAAGGATACTCTCCTGTGACAACATAGGCATATTTTATTTTTTCCATCTTCTCAATTTCGTTTTTAACATCCTCTAAAGGATTTGTTGCATTTACTCTCAGTGATGCCATTACCATTTCACGATATCCTAATTGGCGACAATCGATTAATGCGACATACTTTTTAATTAATTCCTTTTCAAGTCGTTGAATACGGGCTCTTATAGCAGTAGCACTTTTATTTGTTTGATGAGCAATTTCTTTAATAGTTATTTTTGCGTCATCTTGTAATAACTCAAGAATTTGTCGATCTATATCATCAAGAGTTCCAATTGTTGATACCATAAAATTAATCCCTTTGATAATTTTTCAAGTTTTGTTATAACTGTTTATAGTTTATTAGTTTCTTACTTTCATTAGAAAGTAATATGTTCTATTTTTAATATAGAAGTTTTGATTTATAATTTTTTTTACTACAAACTTATGATCATATAGTTTTATTTATTAATAAATAATATGTTTATAGAAAAAAAAACTATACTTTAAATATGTAATTATATTTTTAATCTATAATGAGTATCAAATTTAAATTAATATGATACCCAAAGTGAAAAAAATAAAAAAAAAAACTAAAAAAAGTGAAAAAAATGGCTGTTAAAACATATAATTATACGGGCTTAAAATGTCCGATGCCAGTTTTGAAAACAAAAAAGGAGTTAAGAAATTTAGCTTCTGGAGAGGTTATGGAAGTAATCGCTGATGATGTAGGGGCTAAAAAAGATATTCCAGCACTTCTCAATAAAAGTGGTGACGAGTTAGTAGAACTTCGAGAAGACAACGGTAATTTAATTTTTGTCATTAAAAAAGCTTAAATCGCATTAAACGGAGTAAGGATATTACTATGTCTAAATATGTTTTCTTTATTAGCACGGAACCTTATAAATATCAAGCTGTAGATACTCTTATAGAAATAGGCAAAGCTGCAATAAGAAAAGGACATGAGATAACGGGTATTTTTTTCTTTGGGACTGGTGTTTATAATCTTAAAAAGGAGATTAGTTGCGGAACTTCATTAAGAAATATCCCAGAGAAAATTGAAAAATTTTCCAATGAGAACAAAATTCCAATATCAGGGTGTAGTACATGGGTCAGTATAACGGGGCTTAAAGAATCAGATTTTATTGAAGGTGCTACTGAAGAGGGTTTAGGAGATTTTTCAGATTGGGTAATTAACGCAGATAAATTAATTGTATTTGGAGCTGGAGGTTAAGAATTATGGTAGAATCTGTGGTAATAATAAGTGATCAATCTCCAATTGGTAGAAATTCTACTGTTGAGAGTATTAGAATTGGTTCAGGATTTACGGCTCTTGGAGAATTTGTTGACTGCAAAATTGTATTTATGGGAGATGCTGTGTATTTATTTAATAAGAATAGCGATCCTGAAGCTGTGGGAATGGATTCTTTGGCAGAAGTATTAGAGATGGCTGATTTATCTGATTTAGAGGTATATATTCTTGAATCTGCTTTAATTGATGCAGGCTTAACTAAAGCTGATATGATTGACTATGAAAATTTGAAAATTATTGGATACGATGAACTAACAGATTTAATTGCTAATGCAGATACATGTTTTAGATATTAAGAGGGGATAGAAAAAGATGACAGAAAATCTTGATATGGTGTATTTGTTTGGATATAGTGGATTAACAGGGAATCAATTACAGAGATTATTACCTATTTTGAAAAGTCAAATTAAAAAAAATGCAAAGCTTGGATTAGTTTTAATTCATGATGGCGTAATAGGCATAACAACAAAGGGAAAGATACAAAAAGAATTGGAAGAACTCCTCAGTTTGAATGTAGCTGTATTTGCTATGAGATCAGACATGAAAGCTCGAGGTATAGCTCCAGAATACATTCATGACAAAATTAAATCTATAGATTATGATGATCTAATAGATGTTATTGATGCTACGCCAAAAGTAGTATCTTGGATGTAGTAAGACGAGAAAATCAAAATCAAAAAATTTTTTGATAATTTCTGGGTAAAACCAGAAAATTTATAATATTAAACAAAAAAAAGGAAATTTCCAAAAAAAAACAAAAAAAGGTGGTATATATGGCTGAAAACGGAACAATAAATTTTATTGTAAAGGACAAATCATTCGAAAAGTTCGCAATGATGATGATCCTTGGAACAACAGGTGATGCTATGGATACAAAAATGAATTTTTTCTTTACTTTTTGGGGTTTGAATCTTCTAATGAAGAAGTTTAAACCAAAAGTTGCAGGAATGCCTACTCCTATGAAAGGTATGGGAGCTAAGATATTCTTAAAAAGAATGAAGAAATTCGGAATTGAAGATCCATGGGCAATGATTAAAGAAGCGGTTGATAACGGAAATATGAAATTATATCCATGTCAAATGACAATGGAGTTAATGGGGATTAAGAGAGAAGATTTGCTTGATTGGGTCGAAGAACCTGTTGGTGCTGCCTCATTTTTAGAAATGAGTAATGGTGGCCAAATAGTTTCATTATAATAAATATTAAATTATTTTTTTTTATTTTTAACAAAAAAAAAGTGATGATTAATGTCAGATATAAAAGAAGAACACCGTGAGTATAAAACGGATGAAGATTTTGATCAAGAATTTTTTAAAAATATAGAAAGAAAATCAAATATATGGCAGTGCATCCAATGTGGAACTTGCACGGCAAGCTGTGAAAGTGGAAGATGGACTGCTTTAAAAACTCGTTCAATTATAAGAAAAGTTGTATTAGGAGATTTATCGGTATTAAAAGATCCAGATATATGGCTTTGTACGACATGTTATCAGTGTTATGAGCGATGTCCACGTGATGTAAGACCTACCGATGTAATTATGGAGTTAAGAAATTATGCTACAAAACTAGGAAATATTTCTCCTAATCATAGAGCTGTTGTAGGTTATCTAAAAAACTTTGGACATGCTGTACCAATAAATGATGAGGTAAGAAAACGACGAGTCGAATTAGGATTAGAAGAATTACCCCCTACTGCATTTAAATTTAAACAAGAGGGGGATAATAAAGATTTAAAGAATATTGAAGAAAATATGTTTGAATTACCTCCAGTTAAGGAGGATAAAAAAGAAGAGGAGGAGGCATAAAAATGGTTAAAGAAAACACTTTCGCTTTTTTTTTAGGGTGTATCATGCCTAATCGATACCCTGCTATTGAAAAATCAACGAAATTTGTAATGGAAAAATTAGGATATGAACTTTTGGACATGGAAAGAGCAACTTGTTGTCCTGCTCCAGGAGTTTTCCGTTCTTTCAATAAATTCGATTGGATGGTAGCTGCTGCGCGAAATTTATGCATAGCTGAGAAATTGGATGCTGACATTCTAACAGTATGTAATGGTTGTTTTGGAACACTTCAGGAAGTAAATAAACATCTTAAACAAAACGAAGAACACCGTGAAATGGTAAATGAGAAACTCAAATTACTGGGAGATTATGAATATAAAGGAACTATTAATGTACGTCATATAGCTGAAGTTTTAGGTTATGAAATTGGACCATGGGGAATTGAAGATCATATTATAAGAAAAGTAAATGTTAAAGCTGCTATTCATTATGGTTGTCATTTTTTAAAACCAACAAGAATTAGAGAAATTGAAAGTTCTGAAGGTCCAACAATTATTGAAGATTTTATTGAAGTATTAGGAGTTGAATCCGTACGGTTCAAAGAGCAACTTACTTGCTGTGGTGCGGGTGGAGGTGTAAAAGCATATTCTGGTGATGCGAGTATGACAATTTTCGGAGAAAAAATGAAAAATATCGATGAAGTAAAACCAGATATAATATTAGATATCTGTCCATTTTGTCATTTACAATTTGAGACAGGGCAAGATTATTTAAATAAAAATAAAAGCTGTAATTATGATTATCCTGTAATTCATATCTCCCAACTTGTAGCCTATTGTATGGGAATGGACCAAGAATTTGTTGGCCTTCAATATCAGTTAATGGGGCGAGAGTTTATTTTTGGGGGAGAACAAATTACTGAAAAAGAGGAGGCTGCTTAAATGACCGTAAAAGAGGAAAAAATAACGGAATCAAAAAATATTAGTAAAACAGATAAAGATAAACAAGAAGAAGAACCTAGAATAGGAGTTTTTATATGTCATTGTGGTCATAATATTGCTGATACTGTCGATGTTGCTAAAGTAGCAGATTATGCCAAAGATTTGCCCAACGTGGTTAAAGCTGAGCATTATATGTTTATGTGTTCAAAACCCGGAGTTCAAATGCTTAAAGATTCTATTGAAGAATTAGATGTCAATAGAACTGTAGTGGCTTCATGTTCAAAAAATCAGCATGGTAGGACTTTTGCTAAAGCAATTGAAGAAATGGGATTAAACAGACATAAACATCAACAAGTAAATATTAGAGAGTATAATAGTTGGGTGCATCAGAAAGAAAAAGATAAAGCAACTGAAAAAGCAAAGAAGTTAGTAAAAGCTGGAGTAAATAGAGCGCGAAAATTAGAAGATGTCGAGACACGGAGAGTCCCTACAACGAAAGCTGCGTTAGTAATTGGTGCTGGTATCGCAGGGCTTCGTGCATCATATGATTTAGCGGAGTTGGGAATTCCAGTTTATTTAGTTGAAAAATTATCTACAATTGGAGGTCATATGACACAATTGAATAAGACATTCCCAACATTAGAATGTCCCCAATGTAGTATATCTCCATTGACAAATGGAGTAGCTAATCATCCATTAATTGAACTTTATACTAATGCTCAAATTAAGAGTGTTGAGGGTTCAATGGGTAATTTTGAAGTTGAGGTTGAAATTAAACCAAGATATGTTAAAGATAATTGTACATCTTGCGGTGAGTGTGCCCTACATTGTCCTGTGGAGGTACCTAGTGAATGGGATAGTGAGATGTCAATGAGAAATGCAATATATAAAGCTTATCCACAAGCAATTCCCGCTACATATGTGAGAGATAAAAAAAGCTGTATTGAGTGTAATACTTGTATTAACGTTTGCCCTGTACAAGCGGTAGATTTTTCAATGCAAACCGAAATAAAAACCTTTAAAGTCGGTTCTATTGTTGTCGCAGCTGGTTACGATGAATATGATCCTTCTGAGATTGAACCATACCATTATGGTCAAGAAGGATATGAAAATGTTATTACACAACTCAAATTAGAAAGGATGTTAGCTCCGGGTTCTCTTACTAACAGTCAAGTATTAAGACCTTCTGATGCTAAAATTCCTAAAAGTATTGTAATGATACAATGTGTAGGAAGTAGAAATGATCAAGTAGGGAATCAATATTGTACAGGAGTTTGTTGTAAGTTCGCAATTAAAAACGCTCGAATAGTGAAAGAAATGTATCCCGATGCAGATGTTACTATTTGCTATATTGATGTGAGAACTCCTGGCTTAAACTTTGAAGAATTATATAAGTCTGCACAAGAAGTAGGAGTAAGATTTATTAGAGGACGTCCATCCGAGATACTCAGAGGCCCAATTTCTGGAGAATTGAGAGTTATAGTTGAAGATACTCTTAGTCAAACACCGTTAAAATTAAAAGCGGACATGGTCGTACTTTCAGCAGCGATGGTTCCACCTGAAGGCATCGGACCTTTAGGGTCTAAATTACATGTACTTCGCTCAAAAGAAGGTTTCTTAAAGGAGTTCCATATTAAAATGAACCCTACATTAAGTAGCAAAGGAGGTATCTTTTTAGCGGGGGCTATTCAAGGTCCTAAAGACATTTCCGAATCAGTTGCTCAAGCAGGGAGTGCTGCAGCAATCGCAGCTGCTCCATTAGTAAAGGGTTATATCGAGAAGGAAATGTTAGTTCCTTCAGTGGATTACGATTTATGTGTTAGATGTGGACTATGTAAAACTGTGTGTGCTCCAGCAGCGATAGAAATAAACGATGATGGAATACCTATGATAAATGAAGTTGCGTGTAAATCATGTGGAATGTGTATGCCTGCGTGTCCTACGGGAGCAATTCAATTATTAAACTTTAGTGATGATCAATTATTAGATGAAATTATAGCAATATCCAGTGGAGGCGTTATATGCGAAAATGAGTGAATGTGAATATATTGAACCAGAAGTACTGGAAAAGATGGAAAATATTGTAATTTTTATGTGTAATGAATGTGGGCAAGGTTCAGCAAACACTGCTGGTGTTGCTCGAATGGCATATAATCCAGCAATTCGAATAGTTCGAGTACAATGTACTGGTCAAGTCGGTCCTATTCAGATTATGGATGCTTTAAGTAACGGGGCTGACGCAGTTGCGTGTGTTGGTTGTTGTTTAGGGGCATGTCATTTCTTTAATGGAAATATTTTATCAATGCATAGAATAAAATTGATGAAGAAGTTATTCAAAGAATTGGGTTATAGTGATCAGTTTGTTAATCAATATACTTCTCGAGCTGCAGAAGGAGAAACAGCTGTTGGAGATTTTGAAGATATTGTCGAACGATTAGCAACTGCAATTAGAGAGGAGGGGACTTTCAAAGATGGATGTTAGAATATTTCAGTTTAACGGATGTAATAAATGCTTTAATGAGACGATTCTCTTAAAGGGAGAATCCAAATATAACATAGAATTTATACAAGATCCTCAAAATTGGAAAGAAGAAAAGACAGATGTATCAATAATCACCGGATTTTTACTACCAGAAAATAAGGATGCTTTAAATAAAATTAAAACAAATTCAGAAAAAGTAATTGCTTATGGAAACTGTACTACAACTGGAGGGATTTTTGCTCTTGCTAATCAAAAGGGTCATGAAATATCGCCTTTAAATAACATTATTGAAGATTCAATTAATATTAACGGTTGCCTAGGGGAAATTGAGGAACTAAAACTGGAGATTAAAGATAAAGATCTCCCAAAATTAAAAAATCTTTGTATTGTATGCGGAAGGCGAAAAACATGTGATTACTTAGATGACATAAAACGGCAAATTGATTTAGAAGATACTGAGACATGTTTTAACGATCTCGGGTATCTTTGTAATGGTTTTGTCTCAAGAGAATGTAAAGAACGATGTATTGACTATAATGCTCCATGTAGAGGTTGTAAACCAATTATAGAACGTTCTGGGATCAGAATGTTAGGAATGTTTGGAACTCTTATGGGAAATATTGAAGTTGCAACTGAACATTCTGAAAAGGGAGCAACTGATAAATTAGCAGATAAGGACGATGAGGTAACTGAAAGGCTACCTGATATAGTAGGGAATTTCTTTAGATTTACTTTACCAACATCTGGATTACCAAAAGGTAGAATACCGTCAAGTGGTACATTATTAGAGGATGTTTTTACGGGAAGGCTTATTGAAGAATTACCACTAATTTCGGGATTATTAGGAGGAGATCATTCAATCTCATTAACACTTAAAATAATTGAAACCTACGAGGAAGCTAATAATATTGAAGTAAGTGAAAAGACTAAAAATTATCGAAAACAATTATTAAAATTAGAGGATCAACTTCAAACAGCAATTCAAAGTAAAGATCCAAGTCAATACAAGAAAATCACTAAAGAAATTCGTAAAATTGCGGGAAACATGAATTTATCAAATGTGTTTTTTGGAGGATTTAGGTCAAAAATCAATGAAAACGATAACTTTGAAGATTATAAAACCCACGTTTTTGATGTGGTCGAAGGAACATATAAGAATGGTTCAGTTGAATTCACAATTGATCCAATTGGTATTGTAAAAGAAATTAAAATTAGAGAGGGATACGCATGAGTTTTGAATTATTAAGAGAAGAAATTGTAGATGCTGGTCTGTGTCAAGGATGTGGATTATGTGCTGGTTCATGTAAACATATTGAAATGGACGTAAGACGTCCAACATTAAAAGATTATTGTATAATGGAAAGAGAGGGGCAAGATTGTGGAAAATGTTATCAAAATTGTCCTCAAGTAATCCAAAAGAAATTTAAAGAGAAGCAACCCCTTGTGATTTATTCATTAAGAAGTAAAGATCCTATAGTATTAGCTAAAGCTTCAAGTGGAGGATTTGTAACTACTTTTGCTAAAGAATTGTTAGAAAACAAGGCACTTAAAGAAATTGTCATGGTCCAAGAAGAAGATGAGAAGCCTACAGCTGAAATAGTTTCAGATCCTAATGAAGTAGTTCAAAAAGCTGGTGTTATTTATGGTAGATCTGGCGTTCTACAGAGATTAGTAGAACTCACTGGTGAAACATTTGATCCAATTGGTATTATCGGAGTGCCATGTGAAATGCGTGGAGCTGCTGAACTCGAAGAAGATATGAATCGAGAAATCTTAAAAATCGGATTGTTCTGTAGTTCTCAAATGAGAACTAAACAAACAGATAAGGGATTAGTATGTTCTCCATGTTGTAATGGGTGTCCTTCTGGTGTGAATGCTCAAGGATATATTTCATTAATACGTCAAGGGAAATATCAAGATGCTGTAGACTTAATTAGAGAAAACAATCCACTCCCCTCTATTTGTGGAAGAATTTGTACAAATGAATGTGAACATGGTTGTACTTTAATTGGAGATGACCATCCTGTTGCGATTCGTGAATTAAAGAAATTTGTTACAGAATGGGAGATTGAAAGAGCTAAAAAAACATCGAAAACAAAATCTAAATTAAATAAAAATACCAAAAAAGTAGCAATTATTGGATCCGGACCAGCGGGATTAACAGCAGCATATTTCTTAAGGAGAATGGGTTATGCCCCCACCATTTTTGAGAAGACAGATCAAACTGGAGGAATGCTAAGATTCGGCGTACCACAATTTAGATTACCAAATTATGTATTAGATTATGATGTAGGTAAGATCGTAGATTCTGGTGTCGAAATCATACTCAATAAACCTTTAGGGCCTGAAATGTCAATAGATGATTTAAAAAATGATGGATTTGAAGCCATATTTATCGCAACAGGACAGTATAAACCTCGTACTTTACACTTAGAAGGAGAAGACTTACCGAACGTTCATGTAGCGATTAGTTTCTTAATAGATAGAAAGTATCGATATTGGGAAAATAAAGAAGAATTTAAGGGAAAAACTCTAGGCATAATTGGAGGAGGCCCGGTTGCTGTTGATGTTGCACAAACAGCGCTTAGGTTAGGTGCTGAAAAGGTTCACCTCGTTGATATCATGTCAGAAAAACAACTCGAGTTAGTTTTAAGAGATATCCCTGAAAATGAAATGGAGCTAATGAAATATCATTTTACGACATCAACTTCTAAAATCACTCAGAATAAAGATAAAAAATTAGTACTTAATTGTTATAATATTGAATGGGGCAATCCTGATAAAAACGGGAGAAGACCATTAAATAAAATTGAAGGATCAGATTATGAGATACCCATTGATTCTATTGTAATTGCAGTTGGTCAAGCTGTAGATTTCGAACAAATCGATGCTGCTACGAATAATAAATTAGAAAAAGAACGAAATAAAATCAAAGTAAACGAGGTTACATTTGAAACAAATATTCCTGGTGTTTTTGCTGGCGGAGATATTATCAGTAATTCTAAGGCAGTAGCGATTGCAGCAATAGCTCATGGAAAAGAAGCAGCATTTTCAATTGACAGATATTTAAAAGGAGAAAGCTTAATGGAAGGAAGATATAAGATAGAAAAATCATTTTTCACTGGACCTAAGAAACCTCCTAAAGATTATTCTTTAAAACCAGAAACTCTGGATGAAGCAACTGAAGAAATAAGTTGGAATTTTGAAGAAATTGATAAAATATTCAATGAAGATATGGCTTTACAAGAAGCGCGAAGATGTTTGAGCTGTAATCATTTCTGTTCTCATTGCCAAGATTTTCCAGCAATATATTCAGATCTTACTGCGGGTGAAGTAGGTTCAAAAGATGGCTATACTACAGTGGTAGTATGGACAGAGCGAGGCAAGAATCTTGTCGAAGAAGCGATTGAAAAAGGATTATTCGAACAAGGAAAAGTTAACGAGGAAGAATTGAAAAATGCAATTAATCTAAAATCAAAACGCGAATTAATGAATTTTGAAAAAACACCAAGACAACAGGTATTAAACTATATTTCACTTCAGGGCCCTAGCACCATTACAGATATCGCAAAACAAACAGGTCTTGAACCTAAAAAAGCACGATATGAGGCACTTCGATTAGTTCAGTTGATGGCATTAGAAATGAAAGCTGATCCTAATATGAAGGAGCCAATATTTTCTATAATATGTGATTAAAATTAAATAAAAACTAACAAATTTTAAGAGGTAAAAAATATGAAATATGATATGGAATTAAATGTCTGTGGATTAGTATGTCCTGTTCCTGCTTTAAAAACGAAAAAACAACTTATGAAAATGAGACCTGGTACAGTTTTAAAAGTAATTACGGACTATAAACCCGCAAGTGAATCTGTTCCACGTGATTTAGCCAAAACAAAACATAAACATTTAGGAACAGACTTCATAGAAGACGATGAGCAATGGTATATCTATTTTGAAGCAGTAAAGTAAGTGTTCATTCCTTAAAATTAAATTTTTTTTATATCTTCTTTTTTTATTAAAATAATATTCTATAGATTCTACTTTTTTACAAGATTTTGAATCTTTGCCTTCTCTAGACTCTGATCATTAAATACAATATAAATTTCTAGTAACAATCCAAGACTCCAATGAGAGTTTTAGATTGTGAACTATAAATAAACTGTATCATCATTATAAAATAACAAGATACTAAAAAAAAGTTGTAAAAAATCATGCAAGAAGTAGAAAATGTATATCAGGATGCTTATTACAGAACAAAGAGCCTTAAAGGGTTATTCATTCACGATATTTCAAATTTATTCCAGATAATAAGTAATTCCATCGAGCTCTGTGAATCACTACTAAAAGATCAAGTAAAAACAGGAGATATTATTGAGTATTTCCAAATGATTGCTCAACAATTAAACCTAGGTAAGATGTTGATTAGAAATGTTAGAAATCTTTCAGAATTGGAAGAATATAAAATGCCTTTAGCACCTGTGGAAGTGTTTTTTACATTAAGCAGTGCGATTAATTTTACTCATATTAATTTTCCTAAAAAGAATATTGATATTAAGGTTAACTCTGATTACAGAAACCTTTACATTATGGCAAATGAGTTATTGAGTGAAGTGTTTGAAAACATAATTACAAACTCTATTAATTATAATAAAAATAAAGTTGTTCAAATTGAAATAAAAATCTCTGTTTTTGATATTCAGTATAAGAATTATGTAAAGATCGAATTCAAAGACAATGGTATAGGTATTGATGATGCTAGAAAAGAGATAATCTTCCAAGAAACTCATTTGAAAAACATCCATTCTAAAGGCATGGGGATCGGACTATCATTAGTTTCTAAATTAATAGAATTATATAGTGGAAACATTTGGGTTGAAGATCGTATAAAAGGAAATTCAACGAAAGGTAGCAATTTCATAATCTTAATTCCGTTAGAAAAAAAAAGAAGGTGAAGTTTGATGACAAATAGTTATGAAAATTTAAAATCAGGTAAATCGAAGAAGGATATAAAATGGTATACTTATGTAGATTCTTATCTTGACTCCAAATTAAAAGATTTCATGGAAAATTATAAGATAAACAATCAAGCGAAAATTATAAGAAACTGCGTTAATTATTGCATTGATTATTTAACTGCTGCATTTCAGAAGAAATCACATAACGACCCTCAAAGTTATGATGAAATCGAACTTGATAATTTAATTAGAAAGGCTATTAAAGAATACGAAATTGGTAATGGTTTTCACGAAGAATTAAAGCAAAAACTTTCGCCACTTAAAATATCGCTCTTAATGTTGAATGATTATATTGAGGAAAAAGAAAAATTCCAATGGGGCATTCAGAATGCAATAAGCGCTCTAGAAGAGTTAGAGAAATCTGTGAAGCGTCATTTTGAAGAGCCAAATATAGTAAGATTTGTAAAAAAGATTGATGTTTTATATATTGAAGATAATGAATTAGAGCGCAAAACCATTGATCACCTTTTTAAAGCAAAATGTGTAGATATTAAATCACTGGAGACTTCTGACGAAGCTTTGTACCTTCTTAAGACTATAACTCCTAGGGTAATAATACTTGATATTAATTTAAAGACTAGCAATATAAATGGAGACCGTTTTTGCCAAATGTTAAAATCGAGCGCTCAGTATAATTCAATTCCAATAATTTTAATATCCGCTGTTTTCTCCGAAACAGAAAAAAAGGAAATTTTAACAACGACAGGAGCAGATGATATTATATTTAAACCTATTGACAGATTAAAAGACTTAGATATTCTATTCACATATATAAAGCAGCAATATTGAAAACTTAAGAAATATACGTTGATAAAAAACATAACCCAAGATATATTTGAATAAAAGAAAAAGAAACCAGATGTTTTTAGTTTTTTTAATCAATAAATTTTAGAACAAAATCTAAATCACAGAACTATTTGAAAATTATTATTAGTTTTAGTATATTATCAATATCTAACATTAATTAATAAAGAGAAGGGATATATAAGTGAAGATAATCGTTTTAAACGGAAGTCCTAAGGGGATTGAAAGCGCTACAATGCAATATATTCTATACATTCAGAAAAAGTTTCCTCAACATGAGTTTAAAATCTTAAATATTGCTCAGCAAATTAAAAAACTCGAAAAAAGTGATGAAAAATTCCAAGAAATTATAGAGGAAGTGAAGAATTCGGATGGTATTATTTGGGGCTTCCCTTTATATGTGATGCTCGTTCCATCTCAATATAAAAGATTTATTGAACTAGTTGCGGAAAGAAATAATGAAGATGCTTTTAAAGATAAATATACTGCTGTTTTAACCACATCAATTCATTTCTATGATCATACTGCTATAAATTATATGAATGCTATTTGTGATGATTTGGAAATGAAATATGTTGGATCTTTTTCTGCAGACATGTTTGATCTTATGATTCCAAAAAAGAGAGAGCAATTAATTTTATTTGTTGAAAATCTATTTAACGCGATTGAAAATAAGATTCCCACAACCCGAAAGAATTTACCCCTAATTAAACACCCCTTTGAATATGTACCGGAAAAACTTGAAAAAGAAGAAGAAAAAATAGATACAAATGGAAAAAAAATACTTATTATAACAGATTCTGTAGATAGAAGCTCTAATTTAGGGAAAATGATCCAACGTTTTCAAAGTTGTTTTTCTACGATAGTTGAGGTAATAAATATCTATGATCTAAATATAAAAGGTGGCTGTTTAGGATGTATTCAATGTGGATATGATAATATTTGTGTTTATAAAGATAAGGATGAGTTTACAGAATTTTGGAGTGTGACATTAGAATCTGCGGATATTTTAGTTTTTGCGGGAAACATAGTAGACAGATATTTATCATCAAGATGGAAAATGGTTTTTGACAGAAGTTTTTTCAATGGTCATATTCCTACATTAAGGGAAAAACAATTCGGTTTTCTTATATCTGGACCATTAGGTCAAATTGCTAATTTAAGACAAATCATCGAATCAATTCCTGAACTTGAAGAAAGCAACTTTGTAGACATTATAACTGATGAGTACGCAGATTCAAAGATTATAGATTCATTAATTTATAATTTAGCTAAAAATTTAATCATGCTTTCCCAATCTGGTTATAAAAAACCACAAACATTCCTTTCAGTAGGAGGAAATAAAATATTCAGAGATGCTGTATATGGTAGAATGAGGTTTGTGTTCCAAGCTGATCATAGATATTATAAAGAACATGGATTTTATGATTTTCCACATAATGATAAATATGCAAAAAAAATGAATGAAAAATTCATCCCTTTAACTCAAAATGAGAAATTTAGAAAGATTTTTTATTCTGTGTTAAAAACTGAAATGATCAAACCTTTAAAAAGTATTGTTGACAATCCAGATAAATAAATAGTTATCTTTAGATTTATGGACTTATTGAATAATAATTTTGAAGAAATCAAAAGAGCCAAAGACCCAGAATTAATAAATGATTTCTTAATAAAGTTAAGCGAAGATCCGAATATAGATTATCTAAAGTTTTTAGAATACTTCATGAATAATTTAGATACGCAGATCTTTGATAAAGTTAAATTAAATTTGATTTTTTTATTAGGAGAAATTGGAAAATTAACAACACTAGAAGAGAGATATTTAACTTTTTTAATAGAGATTTATTACTCATCAGATAGATGGATTAGAAATGAGATAATTCAAGCAATCGGTAAAATTTCTACAAATTCAGATATAACTGATGAAGCAATAAAATTAGTCAGTAATGCTGTAAATGATGACTATTCTCCTATTAAAGTTAATGTTCTTCAAGTGATGTTAAATTTAAGAGAACTCTCTCCTGGAGGGAGAAGAAATATATTTCAGGCATTAAATTTTAACGATTCTGAGTTAGAAGCTGTTTGTGTAAAAATTTTAGAAAAATTTCTTCCAGATTATAATCAATTGTTTAATTCTTTGAATTATTTAGATAATTACAAAATTTTAAAACAAAATGCCATTAGAACTTTACTATTGGTGTATTTTAGATCTCCATTTAATTTAGAATCATTTCGGCAAAAGATTTCAAGCGCAAATTGGGAAATTGAGTATAAAGAGATCTTCCTTAAAGAAATAGATATATTTGAAAAAATTATCTTACGAAAATTATGAATCGGTATATTTATTGATATTTTTTAAGTATATCTTCTAAATCCTCATAAGATAATACAATTTCATTAAATATCTTTATTAATAACTTTATTATTCCTCTAGGATTACCATTCGTTTTATTGTATATATATTTTAATACATTTTCATTTAGAGGATAATAAGAATTTGAAAAATCTCTCAAATAATCAAAATAATTGATATGTCCAAAAAAGAATTCTAAATTTCTTTTATAAAATAATGTAAGATCTTCTTCAATAAAATTAGATAAAATAATAGGGGCACTTACTACATTTAGCAGTGTACTATCTTTTTCTTTTAATTTATCTATTATTTCTCTGTAAAATTCAGGTGATTTTAAAGTAATTATGATTCTTAGACCATTAATTTTATTTAATTTGATGATTTTCTTTAAGATTTTATCAGCAGTACGTGTTTCTGGTGATTGCATAGCCCCATAAAGCCAACTTCTATCAAAAACTTCTTCTTTTTGTTCTTCTAACGGTATTGGTATCATCATAGAAAGAATTTTCTCAAAATCATCAATAAATAGTACACTACTTACCATTGCATTTTCAACTAATACTTTAAGCATTGTGTATGCATTATTCCTCTCTCTTAAATCATGCTGTAAATTTAACCTTGAAAGATCCCTTATATCTATCACTTCCCCCAAAAACCATCTCTCCGCTTCTATTTTTTTATATGGATCTAATTGATGTGTAGTTATAGCAGTTATTATATCCGTTATAGCTTCTTTGTTTTCAAAATTCGGAGCCCACTTTTCGAAAGCTTCTTTTTTAACTTTTTCTACATCTGCTAAATGAAAAAAGCCAAATTTTCTCTCTAAAGCACCCCATTTATTACATAGTCTTCTTGCAATGTTTCTTAACACTTCAATGCCCATATTTTCTATAAATTCTGAATACGTATTGTTATAAAATTTCTTAATAACATTTTCTAAAGAAATATAGACGATATTATAATAATATAACTCATGTTTCAAAGCCCAGTATAAGTGTGTTTTACCTGTTCCTATATCACCTATTATTGGTAAGATTACATTTTCATCTTTTTCAAGTATATTTATTATAGAATCTAATAAATCTTGTCTTGATTGGACTAATCCAATGTCTTCTTTAATTTCTCCAGTAGATACGAATTTTTTAAAGGGTGATCCCGTAAATTTTAAGAGATTCAATAATTTTTGTTCCTTATTTTCGAAAAGAAGCATTTCAAATCAGAATTATTTTAAATTTTTAATTCCTCTATACCTAAAATTATAATATACACAACGACTTTATCATCAACATTGACTATTGGTTCATAACTTATATTAAGTTCATCATCTTTATCCCTTCCAACAATTAGACAATCATAAAAAACAGGGTTAACATTATCATCAATAACAACTCTATCAGCAACAATAATACCATTTCTAATCATTGAAACAGGATTTTTTAGAATTTCACCTTTAAAAAAATTTAAATGATTAACACCAAAGTTAAGATCGTTTAATAATAGCCCAGCAGTATGAAGTAAATTTATTGTAAAGGGAAAATCATTTGAAAATTGTCCTTGATCGTACTGTTCCATCGTATCTTCAGGAATTAAAACAGAATATTCTAATGGTATTTCATTTAAATTCCATTTGAAATCAGAATTTCTCGAAATTGGATCGATGTTATTGCCCTTTTTTTCAAAACCAATAATTAAACCTTCAGTTATAATTATTCCTTCAGAATCTGAAATTTTTATATTATCTGAAAAGATAATTTTATCTTGACATTTAGAAATAATAGAACCTGTAAATTCTCCATTACTTTTTATATCTTTAAATGAGTCATAAAGTATAAAATTGCGCGAATTTTTCATGGGAACTATTTTTTAATCAATTATTTTTACTCTTTTTATTTGAGTATTTCAATTTCATATCATTAATATTATATATATCTCCCTTCCATATATTTTTAGATAGAATATATAATATATCCAAGAAGAAAGTATAAAATGAGTACTTCCATGCTTTCTCAAAATCTTTTAGCATTATCGAAGGTTGAATTGTTAGATAGAGCAAGTCAATTCATCTTTTCGACTGGTTTAAATGACGGAACCTCAAAATTATGTAAGGCAAATATGAAATATGGTTTAGCTCAATTCCATTTGATCCAAGAGAAGTATGGATTTGAGCCAAAAGCAACATTTATTTCTTCTCCAGATGAAACAATTTCACGCAATGAATTTAGGTGGAATTCTGGAATAGGATACGGAGGAAGATTAAATTGGGGTATTGGAAAAGAAAAATTAATTTTCTTGAATTCCAAACCAAACTGTTGTGGCATCTTAGTAGGTGGTTTGGAAGAATTGCCTGATCCCTATAATTTAATTACAAAAATTGATAGAATAAAATCAGAACCGTTATATTATGATGATATTTTAATAGATTGGGATTACGGGATATCTAATCATTTTATTAACTGTTTTGAAACAAAGAAATTATCAGATATAGATCTTCCCCCTTATATATTTTTAATTCATGGTTCAGCTCCAGAATTTAGAGATGATTACCATGGAATTGGACTTTATATAGATAAATCAAAAACATTACAGGATATTGCTATTGAAGAAAAAACCAAATTTGGGACACAATATATTTTATTGGATTCTGATGCTACTGAATACTTTAAATTCAGTAAAAAAGCTTTAGAATTTTCTGGTATAAAAAGAGAAATAATAGCTAATAATCTTTTTGATTATGGTTATAAAATTATTTGTAACCAACCGCATCAATTTTTAAAAGATTATAATAATATGTACTTAGGAAGTAATTGTACAGATGTTAGTTGTGAATTAATAAATTCAGATAAATTTCCAACAACTCTTAGAGCAGATATCGCAGCTTATTTATTTAAAGGAAAAAAGAATTTTTCAGAAATAACACTTAAAAATCAAAATCTCTTTGAAAGAGCAACCGATTTTGAACTTTTAGAATTATTAACAAATGCTAATATTCTCCCACATGGAGGGGGATATTCCTTTAATGATGTTGAAGACGTTTTGGATATATTAGAATATAAAGACCAACGATATTTTGTCACATCTTTAAAAACAAATACTAGTAGATTAAAAATAATTAGAAATGTAAGCGAATTGCAATTTGAATATAGGGGTCGGGATGTTGTACTTAAAACTATTCAATTAGATCTTGGAGAAATTATTGCTCGTTTAAATCCTTTGTTTTCCTTAAAATTATAAATTATTCTATTCTTGCTCCAGGAGGAAGATCTCTATCTAGTATTAAGATTGATACTTTATCATTTTCAACAGCGGCAAGAAGCATTCCTTTACTTAAAATTCCTTTTAATTTCCTAGGTTCTAAATTAGTTAATACTACAATTTTTTTTCCTTGTAAGTCTTCGATTTTATAGTGTTCTGCTAACCCAGCAACTAAGGTTCTTTTTTCGGTTCCTAAATCAATAGAAAGGTTATAGAGTTTATCTGCTTTCGGAACTTTTTCAACTTTTTCAACCAAAGCAACTCGAATATCTAATTTTTTAAACTCATCATAAGAAATTATTTCTTTTTCACCTTCATTTGGTTTACCTTCTTTTAATTGTTCATATTTTTGTTTAATTTCCTCAATATCCAATTTTTGAAATAGAGGTTCTGGTTTCTTAATAAAATGTCCTGCTTTTAGAGAATTTTCACTTATACTATCCCATATTAGTTCTGATAATTTTGAGGTATTTAAATAAGATAAAATCTTTTCAGATGTTCCTGGGATAAATGGGCTTAACAAAACAGCTAAAGCATATGATGCTTGAGCACATAAATTAAAAACATATCCTGCGGCTTTTTTATTTTTCTTAATTAAATGCCAAGGAGCTTTTTCATTTAAATACACATTACCGTCTCTTCCAAAGTTAACAATTTCTCTCAATGCTTTTCTTAATTCAAATTTTTCTAATAAATCTCCTACTTTTTTTGATATCGAGGTTATTTTTAAAATAAAAGCTTTATCTACTTCATCAGGCTCAATTTTTTCTGGTATCTTATTATTAAATTGCTTATTAATAAAGGTCATAGAGCGATGAATAAAATTACCAATAACATCATTTAATATTTTATTATTATTATCAAACTCAGACCATAAGAATGATGCATCACTTTTTTCCATTCTGTTATAAACTAAACTAAAACGCCAATAATCTAAAGGAGCTAGTTCTAATGCTTCATCGATCCAAATACCAATTCCTCTTGATTTTGAAAATTTTTGATTTTCATACATTAACCATTCTGTTGATGATACATTGTAGGGTAATACAAGTTTTTCACTTTCTTTCTTGTTATCATTATAAGCCAATAACAATGCAGGGAATACAATTAAATGAAAAATGATATTATCTTTCCCGATGAAAAACACTGTTTTAGTGGTCGGATCGTTCCAAAAGTAATTAAATTTATCTGGATCATTAATTAACTTTTCAGCCCATTCCTTTACAGCAGTAATATAACCCAATACAGCTTCAAACCACACATAAATGGTTTTATCTTCAGCATTCTCGAATGGTGCTGGAATCCCCCATTCTAAATCTCGTGTAATTGCACGTTCAGGTAATCCTTCAGCTATACTATTTAAACACATTTGTCGCGCGTTAGCAGGTATAATTTCATTTTCTTCAATTAGGTTTTTTAATCTATCTTGTAATTTCGGTAGATCTAAATACCAATGTTTTGTCTTTTTAATTGTTGGAGTATGTCCACATACTGCACATTTAGGTTTAATAAGGTCTAAAGGAGTTAATAATCTCTGACAATTATCACACTGATCTCCTCGTGCATCTTCAAAATTGCAATGGGGACATATTCCTTCCACGAACCTATCGGGTAGAAATAAGTCGTCCTGTTTACAATAAAGTGATTCAATCTCTTTTTCTAAGATATACCCATTTTTCTGTATATCTAAATACATTTTCTTTACAAATTCAATATGAATAGGATTATGGGTTATTGTATAATTATCAAAAGAAATTTGCCATTTTTCATGTAAATCTTTAATAATATTATGATATTTAAAGGCTAGTTCTTCAGCTGGGACGTTTAATTTTTTTGCTTCTATCGAAATAGGCGTTCCATGAGAATCTGATCCTGAAACAAACACTACTTCATCTCCTTTCATTCTCAAAAATCTAGCAAATACATCTGCTGATAATGTACTACCGATTAAATTCCCTAAATGTGGTATAGCATTCACATAAGGCCAAGCGGACGTAACAACCCATTTATTTTTATTTTTGGTTACTAATTTAATCAACCTCTTAATTCAAATTTATTAATAAAAAGAATGCTATGCTTAAATAATTTAAACAAAGTAAGAATAAATAATTAGCTATTAAAAGATAATTTTAGCTCCACAATATCGACATGCTTTGATTTCTTTATTCATTTTTTGAAGACAAGGTTCATGGTAATACGCATTACAATTTTCACATTGGTATACTTTAAAATCTCCTAAAAAAATGCTATGACAATAGGAACATGATGCATTGATCTGATCAATTTTCTCATCAGGTATTAACATCATTTTTGTATCTAATTTTTCACCTTCTTCTATAATCTTTATTTCTTGCGTTAGATCTTCTTTATCTTTAATGAGTTTCAACGCTGCTGGCGATAGCTCCAAAAGGAGGAAACAGAAAGGACATCTGAAAACATTTTCACTATATTCTGTTTTTTTAGCCCACATAGCAGCACAAGATAGATGCATTGCTCGATCACAATTGGGGCAAAAGCGACCCTCACTGAAGAAATCAGCACCTGTAACTGCCGCTTTAACAGAATGACAGATTTGACACTTTTTTTGTCCACGATCTTTCCCCTCTATCATTAACCTAATATCTAATAAAGTTGGTCTTCTTAATGGTAGGGCAATCTCACTGACAAGAGGAGCAATAGTATCTTTTTTATCGGGGGAAAAATAATCTATGCCCTCTTTCACATCTTTTTTTGAAGCGAACGCTTTACCTGCAGAAATTAATTCTTTAGAATTGTTAAAATATTCATAATCTCCTCCAGTTTTTTGGGTTATTCTCTTTAAAGAATTTTCTCCATATTCTTGTTTACCTCCTAATTGACAAACGTCTATAAACACACCTAAACCCTTAGCAATTTCGATTATTTTTACTAATTTGTTAGTATCAGTATTTAATTTGTTATCAGTAATTATAAATATACGAGGTATTTTTCCACCAATTTTTCGCATTTCCTCAACAAGAATTTGTAAAGCGAATGCAACCCCTTCATGTAAATAACCCTGTCCCGAAATTTGAACTTTTTTTAATGATTCAATTAACTTTTCTTCTTCAAATGCAAAATTAATTAATTTTTTAGTGATATTCCCGAAAGTGATTATTGAAATTCGATCTTTTATATCAATTGATAATTTTGATTGAATGAAATTCTTGGCGGTTTGTAATTCAACTACTAATCTACTTGGTTTAAAATCTTTTCTCAACATAGACCTAGAAGTGTCTAAAAGAATAACTGTATCTTCTATTTTTAAATTAGGCAAATTTTTGGCATAATTTCTTGTTAATTGAAATTTAATAAAATAATAAGGGTTAAATCTTATAAATTTCTATTTAAGTTTTGAAAAATCTCAATTTGTTAAAAAGTTATATGCAAATAAAGTATACACTTTAATGGCATTAATAAAGTCTTTTATTTCAATATTTTCATTAATTGCATGGGCAAGTTGTCCATTCCCCGGTCCGAATAAAATTGTAGGTTGACAATAATTTGTGTTTCTGTAGAATTTTGCATCAGCACTCGCCGGCATTATAAAATAGAAAGGCTTTCTTTGATAAATTTTCTCTACAATCGAATAAAAATCCTTCAAAAAAGGTGAATTTCTCCAATCACTATAGAATGATGCTTCACCAGCTTCCTCTACCTCCAAATATACAAAAATTTCCTTAGGAAGTCCTGTGGGTTCATCTTTTACTTGATAACCTAATTTATTTATCAATTTTTTCAAACCATTTAACACTGTTTCGGTATTTTGTCCTGGTAATAATCTAAAGTCAATCACTGCTTCGCATCGATCTGGAACAACGTTTGATTTGATACCTCCTTTAATCATAGTCAGGTTTTTAGTAAATTGACAATTTGCTTTTATAAGATTCTGAAGAATTGGTTGTTCACTTAGGATTTTCTCGAAAATCTCTTTATTTGGAAAAGCCATACTTATCAATTCTTTTAATTCTTCTTGGGTTAGTGGCGGCTTGATTTTTGGGATTATTTCATCTAATTCATCCAAATTTTGAATAATTTCATTCATCATATAAATCGCATTTTTTCCTATTGCGGGAAGAGATGCATGACCTGAAATTCCATTTGTTATTATTTTTATAGCTATACGTCCTTTTTCTCCAAGGATTAATCCCTTTGGTAATGGATCTAACCCCGTAGGTTCACCTATTATAATAAAATGTACCTTTTTCGATTTTAATATGTGGTCTAGACACCATTGAGTACCAACTCTACCACCAATTTCTTCATCAGCAACAGCATTTAGAATTAAATTACCCGCATTACTGATATTTAACTTTTTTAAAATTTTCAAAGAGATAACCATAGCTGCTAATCCTCCTTTCATATCTGTTGCGCCCCTTCCATAAAGATATCTCTTTCTTTTGATCGTAGCAGATAATGGTGGATATTTCCATTCTTCTTCATTTCCTGGAGGTACTACATCCATATGTCCATTATATAATAGATTTTTCCCATTAAAGTTATCATTTAAATAAGCTATTAAGTTAGCACGATTATCACCAAAAGGAAAAACTTCAGATGTTATATTAATATCTTTTAAATATTTATCAATAATTAAAGCTACATTTTTCTCATTTCCGGGGGGATTATAAGATTCGGCTTGAATTAATTCTTGGAAAAAAGAGATATACTCATCCTGGTTTTGTTCAATTTCATGTAAAATCCGATCTTCGCTCATATCAAATTTCCTTTATATTATTATTTTTTATTGATATGAAGAAAGATAGGATTTTATAAAATTTTGTTATATTGGCAATTTCCCTAATATCCATAAAAAAATTAGCAAATTTTAATACTTTTAAATTATTTTATTATCAAAAATTAGAGATTACGGTTATTCTATTGATTCGACGAAAAAAAGAGATAAAACGACTGTTCTTTACTACACTTATCATTACTACAATTTGTTTGTCTAATGTGCAGATCTTAAATAATTTTATCGTAGTTAACAATGAAAATGCAAATAATAAAAATATCGAAAATGTATTAGATGAACTTCTTCTTAGTTCTAACCGTAATGTAGATGATAATATTACTGGTTCTGGTGTTAATCAAGACATCAGAATTTATGTAAGTAATCAATCGGAAAATTTACAAAACAACGAGGGATATTTTGAAATCCCTTCAGATCCTACAGAAGATATGTTTCTTACATATGGGGATTTTAATTTTACATTTCAAAATAACTTTACCACAGATTACGTTATAGAAAATAATGATGCTCTTTACGCAGATGATTTTATCGCTTTTGATTATAACACTGGTTACTCTGGTATTACTTTCACAAATGGTTCAGTATTAGATGGAGGATATGGACGCTTAATAGATAATAATAATGGGACATATATTATTGTTGATGCTCCTAATGGAGTATTAAATTTTACGATAACAGCTAATTATACTGATACAACATATACATCTGGAGTAATCAATGGTAATGTGGAGTTTGATCGGACTCATATTTTAGGTTTAATTTCATCTTTAGTTTTAACAATTGAGAATGATGAAGATGTAAACTTAACAGTAAGGATTAAAAATATTTCAGACTCTACTTGGAAAGAATTGATAACTAATTTATTTATTAATGGTAGTTTGGGCATACAGAAATTAAAACAAAGATTTATTAATGAAAATTTAGATTTCATTAATCTTGGTAATGAATGTGAAATTCAGTTTATTTTAGAAAGAGGCGATTCTTTTATTACTCATTTGCATGAATATGACTTACAATCTACCTATGCTTTCGATCTTCCAGTGACTAATCAATCTTACGTTGCTTTAGAGTTTGATTTGAAAGGAGTAAAATCAGCAGTTCATGGTTTTTATGCATGGATAAGAACTCTCGATCTTAATGAAGTTGCTACTACTCAATTGAATATTACCTTATATAGAGCTAATAGAACTGTTGTAAGAACCGATACTAATTTAAGAACTATTAAACTAGGTCCAAATTATGATGACATGATAGATTCGGTAATAGTAAATGCCTATTCTAGAGATAATCTTTCCTATTTTAAATTTAATAGTACCAACACGAGTAAATTGAATCTTTCTAATTATTTTATAGTAATAAAATCTAATAGTTCCAAAGAAGTCTATAGTTTGGTTACACTCCCTTGGTTTAGTTATGGAGATAAGAAAACTGAACATCAATTAAAAACGACTATAGATGATGGAAACACTTGGATAAATGCTAAAAAAGTTGTTGAAACTGACTATCGACCATATACATCGGGACAGCTAGATGCTAGTTCTTTTATGTTGAATGTCACACGAGGATATATGCCCTCAGATTTCATTATGAATGATAATTATACTTTGAGAATTCAGGATTTACCACTTGCAAATTTAGAGATTGATACATTCCCTTTTAATGATAGTTCCTTCTTAACTTGGGGTTTAGGTCAGTGGAAATACAATTTCTCAACTCCTATTGAAGATGATCTATCAAATAATTTTAAAGTGGACCTTACTTGGAATAAAACATTAATTAAAGGTTTTAAGTTCAATATCACTTATTCTGCAAATGCTTACTGGATTGAAAATGCTACAACTACCTATACTGCAAAATATAACGATGATCCAGAATGGTTATATACTTACGATTTTGATATTGATAACCCATTGTTCAATAATTGGAATTTTTTTGAATTTTGGTTTACTTTTCCTGATTTTCTTATTTTTCATAATGTTACAAATCCAAATGATGAGAAAATCCTCCCTTATAATGCTACACAAACTACTTTAAGCGATAACCCAAGTAAGGATAAAATCGTAATCCCTAGTAATTTAGCAACACAAAGTGGATTGTATATACTTAATTTAACTTCATATAATTTTATCTCCGCGATATATAGTTATATTAATTTCAAAGGGTTATTATGGGAATCAAATGGTTTTATGGATGGAGACAATATTTCTATTAGTGCTAATATACAAGACCCTAATTCTAACCCACCATTAAGTGGTGATATGAATGCTATTCTTTTTTATCCTAATGGCACACAATTTCGTGAATTAAATTCTTCTATTGGTTTAATTCAACAATCCAGATTATTATATGATTTTGATAATCAGACAATTTTAGATTTAACAAATGATCTCACTATTTTTGGAGAATATCATTTAGGATTCTTTTGGTTTAATGGTTCTGCTATTGGATGTAAAAAATTAACAGTCTTTATTGATACTTATGATATTGAGTTGTATGACTGTAAATATTATTCTCAGATAGGCACAAATGTTCTTGATGGAGAAATAAAAAACAAGGTATTCCAAAATTATACTGCATTGATTGCTTCTATAAACGAAACAACGGGTATTTCAATGCCAAATTTTTATCCAATTAATAATTCTGATGTAGATTCACAATTTTCTTATGAAATAGGAGGTCAAGAACTGCCAATATTGTTGTCTTCATTTAGACAGAGTGAAAATATCTTAAATCCAAACGAAACTGTTAATATACACGTAACGCTCCAAAATTTACATCCATTTATCCCTGTGGATGTGAAAATTGATGTGAAACTGGTATCATACATAAATGAAGATTGGGTTATAGCTGAAAATACATCAGATTCGGCGCTTTTATATTTTTCAGGCCATCCTCAAGAAAGTTATGAATTTAGTGTCGATCTTAAAATTCCAGATTTGGATGCAGCTACTAATTTCTGGGCAGGAACAAATGCTCCAATCAGATTAGGGGGGGCAAAAACAATAGTAACCATTTATATCGATAATTTTACTATTGGAGAGTTCAAGAGTACAGATTACTCATTATTGAGTAATGAAACTTCTAATAATTTTGAAGGATATATTCTTGGACTGAGAGTAGCTGAAGAAGCAACAAGTAGGTCTATCATATATGATTTTGAACGAGATGAATGCCTTTACTTTCCTAAAAATTCAACATTTTTAGTTAATATAATCGATCAAAATTACGTAAGTAGCTATGAACAATTTATAGGTGAATTTTCTTTAAAACTTAATAGTCAATTCACAAATATATCTATAAACCCTAATAATCCCATTAAAGGCCTAAGTTTTAATTTAAGCTCCATTTTAACCACAGAGTTTGGAGAAGAATTATCAGAGAAGAATATAACTTGTCAATATTTTGATAATAACGATAATTGGATTAATATTGGTTCTGATATTACGAACCCAGATGGATTTACAGCATTTCTTATAAACACTCAAACACTTGATTTTGAAGGTGATTTATTACTTAGATTAATATGGGATGGAGATTCTATTAATGGAGTCTCAAAAAATATTACAGTTAATGTTATCCATGAATCAAATAATCTCTCTATATCAATTATCTCATTGGATGTTCTTATCTATCGAGGTAAAGATGCGGAGCTCAGGGTTTTTCTTACTAATATAGGAAATTCGACTTTAAGAATAATTAATATCTCTATTGAATTTAATCATGAATTATATAATTCTATTGTTGAAATTGATTATTTAGTGTTAGAACGGTTTTCACCTGGAGAAAGCACCAATTTCATTGTTGAAATGCTAGTAGGAGATATTGGTAACTTTGAAATTTCGATTTCAATAACAGCACAAAATATCATAACTAATGAATCTATAATTTCTTTAAAAGAAGCATCATTTCAAACATATAGTCCTCTAATCTATGATTATTTCATTGAATTCTTTTTTGTTATTATAATAGGTATTTTAGCCTTAGTTTGGATAGTGGCATTTTTCTATGCTCGAAGAATAAAAAGACTTATTGAAACTCCGATTGAAGAACCTATGAGAAGGAAGCCAAGAAAGCAAAGATATGTTCCAGTCTCCGAATTGAAAAAACCTACTCCTATCAAAATACCCCTAAAGACAAAAGAAGCTGCAAAAGAGGTAGAAGAAGAGAAAGTAGATTTAGATTCTCTGTTAGAAGAACGAGGTTTGGTAGATAAAAAGAAAAAACCAAAAGAGTGAAGTTCCTTCACTCAACTTTTTACTCAATCTTTTTTAAAAAAAAGAGATTAGAAAATTATAAATTGGATATTGAAATTAAATTTCTCTTTAAAAGCCCTAAGGAACTCCTACCATCAACTCCCGCTAAGGCAATTAATACACTTTTTTCTGAACCAACTAAAACAGCATAACCTAGTTCAAGTTCAATGGTAGTAGTCTTTAAAGAACCTTTTCCAATATCTTTGCCTAAATTGTTAGAATCCTTAATAATTGTAGCACAAGCTTTTGCAATCTTTGCATGATCCATATCTGTAATCGTTTGACCTACTAATACTTTTCCATTCGCATCAGCAGCTATCAAACCTTCCGTTTCTGGCACAATATCCATAAGTTCTGCTAATTTCTGTTCAAGAACTTTTTTATCAACCATAGTATTTTTCTCATATCATGTAATTTTCAATAGATTTGAATTCTGAAATTGGTAAAGAAATTATCTTAAATAAATATATAGTTAAATATATCGTTTAAGCAATTTAAATTTATATTTTGGAATAAAAAAGGAAAAGGTGAAAAAATAACTAATTATTTAAGAATAATTAAAATTAGATTCTCTTCTAGTGCTATCATTGTTTCTCTTGATTCTCCACCTGCAGATGTTTCTAAGCGTATAAAATTAAGTGAACCTTCGTTTAATGCTTCAACGACTTGACGTCCTTTACCGATAAGTGAAGTTACATAAGCAGCAATTTCTTCTGAGAGATTAATGTCCATATTTGAATCTATTGGCAAACCTGATGAATCACAGATGATTACTCCACGAATTCCTTCTCTTTCTTCGAAGCGTCGAATTATAGCTTTCACTTCCGCTCTATTAATCAAACTTTGCAACACCTTGAGAAATATATTCTAAATTTTTAATATTATAATAGAGTTTAAGGTTTTTAAAAATTTATATTAAAATTTTAAAAAATAAATATTTTTATGAGTATATGTCTAAGCTAAGTATCATTATCTTCTAAAAAATAGTTCTTAAACATATTTAACCTTCTTTCTTCACCAACAGAAGTAATACCCATATGACCTGGAAATATTAAGAAATTGTCATTTACTTCCGGATTATACATAATTTTCTTTTTAATACTTTCAAATAAAAGACGTGAATCTCCTCCTCTGAGGTCTGATCTACCAATACTTCGACGGAAGATTAAATCGCCAGTAAAAATTACACCTTCAATTTTCTGACCTTCATATTCCTTAGGATCTTTTGAGTAATAAGACAACGCACCCGGAGAGTGTCCTGGAGTTTCAAGCACATGTATAGTCAATTCTCCAACATGGATAGAATCTCCTTCAGTAAGCCATTTATCTGCCTTTTTTTGAGTAAAGACTCCAGAATCAAACTCTTTTTTACTGTACATAAGAGGAATTTCAAAATATCGTAATATTTTTCCAAGCTTTAAAGTATGATCATAATGACCATGAGTTAAAAGTAATTTGATTGGTTTTACGTTAAGCTTTTCTATAACATTAATAATTGTCTCAGGTTCTCCACCCACATCAATAATCACTACTTTATTAGTTTCACTTGAGCCAAAAATATAGGTGTTTGTACCGAGAGGTCCTACAATAAGTCTTTTTAATATCAAAAGAATTACACTTCTTTGAGAATTAAAGGTCGAAAAAAAATAAAGAATTTATTTTTTAACCATATTATTAATTTCATTTAATTTCTCGTAGACATCTAAGCCCTTCTTTGTTAGTTTAATAGTTTTTACCTTATTTGTATTGGTAATCTCTATAAGCCCTTTTTTAATTAATTCATCTTTTACCCGAAAGAATGAGTTGTAGTACGAAAATTTATTCAATTCGTTATAAAACAAATGCTTATCAGTTTGGTAATCTTTTTGATTAATCAACACGGCGAGGGTGTCTTTAAACCCCTTTTTCTTTAATAACGAAATTAATTCTTCAAATATCAAGTTCCCATACCTAATTAAAATGTTTAAAATAGTTAGACTATTTTGTAATTGAAAATTAAAAGCCATTAAAAAACCTTATGATCAGAATTTTTAAGTTCATCTATAAATTACTCTATAGAAATTTAATTTGGATCTTTTTTTTAAATAAAGTCTGAAAAATCTTAGTATGTTTTCGATCAAAGAATCTTAATATTAAACAATGTTTACATATTTTTATATTCCCTAGCGTTAAGATTTCTTTTATGTATTTGGGAAATGGTGGGAAAAAGATGGGAAAAGCTTAAATAGAATTAACTTCTATAAATCTATAATGAATAGAGAAAAGTTAAATGAACAAATAATTAGAGGTGATAATAAAAACTTAAGTATTAGTTCAATTATAGTTCAAAGTATTGAGGAAAGTGATAGGAAAGTCAATGAAATTCCCAAATTAAAATTCTATAAGATCAAAGAGAGAATTTTGGAGAGTTTTATCAATACTATAAAGTAATGAATAAATGGGAAAATTACAAACCCATCATAATTTCAACTTTTTCTTATATCTTGATTTTGTATATTTTTAACAATAATTTCTTAATTATTTATTTGTTTTATTACTATATCTATGAAAAAAGACTACCAAGATATAATAATTTTAGGCCACATTGCACGTGATATCATAGAAATAGATGGTATCAATTATACTTCATTAGGTGGTGCAGTTTATTATGGGGGAATTGCTGGTAGTCATATGGGTCTTAAAATAACCATTATCACAAGATTGAAAATAGATGATTTCTCATTATTAAGTATTTTTACAAAAAATGGAGTTAAATATTATGCTTATCCTTCTGAGGAAACTTCCGGCTTAAAAAATATTTATTCTTCAAACAATATTGAGTTTAGAACCTATGAGCCACTCGGATTTGCAGGATTATTTAAAAAAGAAGAGATTCCAAATGTAAATGCTAAATTTTTTGTTATTGGTCCTATTATAGCAGGTGAAATCGATTTAAGATTATTAGATTACTTGTATAAGAAATATCCAGAAAAACTCTGTTTGGATATTCAAGGATTTATTAGGTTGAGGGAACAAGGGAAAGTCTTTTACCGAGATCTCTCAGAAAATGATAAGAAGGAAATTTTATCTAAAGTAGTTGTATTAAAACTTGATCAAAAGGAGACAGAAATTATTACTTGTCAAAATGATATTAATATAGCTGCAAAACAATTAGCTGAGTTTGGACCAAAAGAAATTTTAATTACTCATGAGAAGGGAATTTCTGTATATACATCTAACAATTCATATTTTTTTCCATGGAAAAACAAAAAATCAGACGGTCGGACGGGGAGGGGAGATACAGCATTCATTAGTTATTTGGGTTCGAGATTAACTAGGAATCCCGAAGAATCTTTAAAGTATGCCGCAGCTCTTACATCTCTTAAATTAGAGCATCCAGGACCTTTCATGTTACCGTTGTATCAGGTAGAAGAATTAATTAAAAAGGAGTATTGATTCTAATATGAGGGTTGGGGGAATAATTGATATCTCAACAAAAGATATTCCTCAAAAATCGGCAATGGTAATTTTTACAGTTGGTTGTAATTTAAGTTGTGGATTTTGTCATAACAAACATTTGCTAAATAAGGATGTAGGACGCGATATTGGAATAAATGCATTAATTGATAATGTTAAATGCAATTTATTAGTGAGTGGAGTAAGTATCAGTGGAGGAGAACCCACACTTCAAAATGATTTACTAAATTTATGTAAAGAAATTAAAAAGCTTGGAAAATATATAAATATTGATACCAATGGCACAAATCCACAAGTTATAAAGCAACTCTTTCCATATATTAATAGGATTGCTTTAGATTTAAAAGGACCTTTAAAACCTCAAAGACTTAAACAGATCACTGGGAGTGTAGTTGATCCTAAATTAGTAATTCAAACTATCAATCTTGTGAATAAACAAAAAGAGATCGATTTTGAAATCAGAACAACATATGTTGGAAATTTAATGAAACCTCAGGATATATATAAGATTATTGCTTTTCTTAAAAAAGCTCATTTTCGAGGAAATTTTGTTTTACAGCAATATCAATATTCAGAAAATGTTGGAAAAAAATATAAAGAGATTTATTATATACCTGAACATATTACTTTATTAAACATTCTTAACCGCTATAAAACATCAAAATTTCCTTTTGGGATATTTATTCGGGATAATGTGGTTGGTTATAGTAATATCAATGATATAAATGTTAATGGTTTTTAATTGATTTAGTCTCGATTTTTGATTTCATACCATAGAATACACCGATTCGGCAGAGTAATATTATTATTTGGATTACAATAATTAATTTTTAGAACTATTTAATTATTTTAATCCATATTTAGGCTTTCTTTTTCCAAAGAAGGCACTAGAAGCCTCATTTAGATCTTTTGAGGAGAAACTTAAAACAATTGAACTATTTTCAAATTGCAAAATATTATTTAAACTTGGAGAATCTAATGACAAATTAAGGGCTTCTTTTGTCATACGTAAACCTAAAGGACTTTTAGTTAGTAATTCTTCCGCTAATTTAAATACTTCATCCAATAATCTTTCTTTCTTTACAACTTTTAGGACAAATCCAATCTTCTCAGCTTCTTTTCCAGAAACGCCTCTCCCACTATAGATGATTTCAGTAGCTCTTGAAAGATTAATAAGACGAGGAAGGAAATAACTACTTCCCATATCCGCGCCTGTTAAACCAATATTAATGGAAGCATTTATAAAATTGACATCTTCACTCGCAATTCTAATGTCAGAAGCCATTGCGAATCCAAATCCACCTCCCGCTACTGAACCATGAACAGCAGCTATGATTGGTTGGGAAATTTTTCTCATTTTCATAATAATTTGAGTTATACGCCATTGATGATACATTTTTCTTTTTATTGGTTCTGACATATTCAAGAAATAAAATTTTTCATATCCTTCTGGATTCTTTTTCGAATTCAAGATTAGACCTTCTTGTAAATCTGTTCCTGCTGAAAAGGCTCTTCCCTCCCCCCGTAGAATCAATACCCGACAATCTAAATTCACCATTAATTCATCTAATATTTGATGAAGTTCTTCTTCCATTTGAAATGAGATCGCATTTAATTTTTTAGGTCTATTTAAACTTAAAATACCTATGCCATTTTCTCGTATTTCAAATTTGAGAGTCTCATATTCCATATTTTTTCACGCTTTTTTCAGTTATTCATGACTTTGGATAATGTGGTTTCCTCTTTTCAAAAAACGCATTAATCCCTTCCAAAAGATCAGTAGATGTTGAACATAGCATCTGCGAACGATTTTCTATTTGCATTACTGTGTCAAGACTAGGTGAATCAAGTGATATATTAATAGCTTCTTTTGTCATTCTAAGCCCGAGTGGACTTTTCGTAAGTAAATTTTCTGCAATTTCAATTGCGGCTTCTAATAATTTAATCTCATCACCTTCTACTACTTTTAGAATGAGTCCAATTTCCTCTGCTTCTTTAGCATCTACAAAACGCCCTGTATATAATATTTCAGCGGCTCGAGACATACCAATTAATCGAGGCAAATAATAACTACTTGCTAAATCGGAACCAGAGAATCCAATATTTATAAATGAATTTGCTAATTTTGCATTTTCTCCTGCAATTCTTATATCTGCTGCTAAACATAAAGTAAATCCTGCTCCTGTTGCAGGGCCTTGGATAACTGCAATAATAGGTTGACTAATTTTCCTCATTTTAATAATTAGATGACTAGCTCTAGATTGTGCGTAAATCTTGGCTTTAATAGTATCTTTATCTGGAGCCCTCATGAAGAAAAACTTTTTTTTGAGCTCTTCTGGTTTTTTTTTAGATTGAAGGACTGTAGATTCTCTTAGATCTAATCCCGCACAAAAAGCTTTACCCTCTGCTCTTAAAATAAGAACACGACAATCTAAATTAATTATTAACCCATCAAAAATGGAATGCAAATCTTCAATCATTTGAAAATTCAATGCATTTAATTTATCTGGACGGTTTAGAGTTAATATACCAATTCCATCTTCTCTCAATTCAAATTTTAAAGTTTCAAAATTCAATTTTCAAACCTCGAAATTATTATAATTATCTTATCTAGATATCTTACATAAGATTAATTAACTTAAAAATCCATAAAAAGTAATTTAATATTTAATGATTAAATAAACATATTTAACCTAATATTCTTAATTCAAAATTAAATAATGATTTCAATAACTAATAGCTCATTAGGAAGAATACAGAAGTTAAAAAATAACCTCCTTGCAAGCAAGTATGAATTATGTATCGAACGTATGAGGTATTTTACTGAGATTTATAAAAAATATCCTAATGATCCAGAAATTATAAAAAGAGCAAAAGCTATAGCTCATACTCTAAAGAACATGACAATTTTCATTAGGAATAATGAATTACTAGTAGGGAATGAAACCAGCAAAAATTTAGGAGAAAAAATTAACTTAGATTTACTTAGATATGATAATAGTTTAGACAAACCTAGTATGTACAAAAAATTAGCGAGAAGAAAACTACAACCTTTTTTTATTGAAGATGATGAACGTGATGAGCTATTAGAGTTGATTCCTTTCTGGAAAGGAAAATCTCTGGTTGCTGATAAAATTAATAAAAGACTCTTAAAAGAGGGATTAATTACGGGAACAGGAAAGATTGAATCACTAGCACCTAATATTGCCATACATCAAGGAACAACTGAAGGCCACATATGCGCGGGATACGAAAAGCTTTTGAAGTCAGGATATAAAGGTATTATAAAAGAAGCAGAATTCTATCAAAAACACCTCAATAAAAAGGACGATAATTTTCAAGACAAATACAATTTTTATGAAGCCATTAAAATTTACTATAATGCCACAATAGAATTATCTAAAAGATATTCGAATCTAGCGTTAAATCTAGCTAAAAATGAAACAGACGATGCTAGAAAAGTTGAACTAGAAGTTATTAGTAAGATAATGCAAAAATTCACTGAAAATCCTCCAAATACTTTCTATGAAGCTATACAACATATATGGTTTTCACAAAATGTAACAAATATTATATATCAACGTAGTGTTCTTGCTTTAGGTCGATTAGATCAACTTTTGTGGCCATATTATCAAAAAGACATCTCATCAAATAATTTATCGCGCAAATTTGCATTAGAATTAATAGAAGAGTTAAATTTAAAATTAACTTGGAATTTAACCCTATTACCAACGGATTTTACAATGGTTGCTAACGCTCTCGGTCAAAATACTCAAACAATTACAATATCTGGCATGGATATTAATGGCCGAGATGCTACAAACGAACTCTCTTATCTCTTCCTCGAAGCTTATAAATCCATAAAAGTATTTACCACAGATTTATCAGTTAGAATTCATAAAAATACCCCAAAAGAATTTTTTAAAGAGGCTATAAGAGTTTTCAGAACAACCTCGGGCATCGCATTTTATAATGATAATGTGCATATTCCTGCCTTAGTTAAAGCAGGATATTCATTAGAAGATGCTCGTAATTATGTTATTATTGGATGTGTAGAACCCACAGGTCAAGGTAACAGCTTTTCTGCTACAGGTAGAATGTTTATGAACTTACCAGGAGTTTTAGAATTAGTTTTAAATAATGGTTATAGTAATTTATCAAAAATGGTAGATGGGTTACAAACTGGTGATCCAGCAACATTTTTGACGTTTGATAAATTGTATGATGCTTTTAAACAACAACTACAATTTAATCTTGAAAAGTCAGTAAAAATAGCACAAATAGGAGATGAGGAAGCAATGAAATTTATGCAGCATCCTTTTATTTCAGCCAGTTTGGAAGGATGTATGGAAAACGGAATAGATTATGTATGCGGAGGTGCTAAATATAATTTTTCTTCTATTACTGCATATGGTTTTGCGACATTAGTTGATTCATTATATAACATCAAAAAGGTTGTTTATGAAGAAAATTTAATGACTCTACCAGAGCTTATTGAGATACTAAACTCCAATTTTGAAGGGCAAGAAACACTGCTCCAAAGATTAAAAAATAAGTATGAAAAATGGGGAAATGATAATGAAGAAATCGATTCTTTTGCTAATGATCTATGGGACTTATTTAGTACTGAAGTTGCAAAATATCAACCAATTAGAAGGGGACGATATAGTGCTGGAGCTTATTCAATGGGAATCCACGTAATGGAAGGTTTTTTTACCCAACCAACAGCAGACGGTAGAAAAGCTATGGAACCAATCTCAAATAGTTTATCTCCGGTAAATAACGTGGAAAAAAAGGGACTTACAGCAATTCTTAATTCAGTAGCAAAATTAGATTATAATTATGCTACTAATGGCATTGCTTTAAATATTCGAATCCATCCTCAAAATCTTTTGAGTGAGGAAACTTTGGATAAGTTTTATTATCTTTTAAAAGGATATTTTGAGAAGGGAGGGATGCAAGTACAACCAACAGCAGTTTCAACTGAAACTTTAAGGGAGGCTCAAAAGAATCCTGAAAAATTTCCTGATTTAATTGTAAAAGTTGGTGGATATAATGCAACTTTTATCGATCTCGGAACTCCGATTCAAAATGATATCATTGATAGATTAGAACATAATCTATAACTTCTTAGACTAATAGGGTTAAAAAATTTGATGGATTTATTAATTTAAATTATTATTTTAATTAGAAAAGTAAAAAATACTTTATTGGGATATTTTATGACTGAAATTCATGGTTTTTGTAATGAAAAATTCAAACTCGTTAGGGAGGCTTTCTTAAAAAATTTTGAGGAAGGTTTAGAAGTTGGTGCCTCATTTTGTGTAACTTTAAATGGTAAATTTGTTATTGATATCTGGGCGGGGTATGCTAATGCTTCCAAAACGCAATCTTGGGAAAAAAATACGATAGTAAATGTATTTTCAACAACCAAAATTATGACAGTAATTTGCACCCTTATGCTTGTGGATCAAGATCTTTTAGAACTCGATGCACCTGTTTCTAAATACTGGCCAGAATTTGCTCAAGGAGGAAAAGAATTATTACCTGTTCGATACCTTCTTAGTCATACCGCAGGACTTTCTGGATTCGATAAAACACCCCGAACTAAAGTCCTTTATAACTGGGAGAAAATTACAAACATGCTAGCAGCACAGAGGCCATGGTGGGAGCCTGGAACAAAAAGTGGTTATCATCTTGTAACTTTTGGTTACCTTTTGGGCGAATTAATACTTCGAATTACAGGGAAAACGGTTGGTACATTTTTTAAAGAAAATGTAGCTGGGCCTCTAAAAGCCGATTTTCATATCGGACTTCCTGAAGAATATGATCTAAGAATAGCAGAATTGATACCACCCCCACAAATTGATTTAAATCAACTTGGGAATATCGATCCTAAATCTATTGCTATGAGATCATTAACTAGCGCAGCAAGTGTTACTGTTGAAGCAACAAAAACTAGAGCATGGCGTGCTGCTGAAATTCCTGCCGCAAATGGTCATGGGAATGCAAGATCTGTTGCAAGAATATCAGCTGCAATTGCATGTGGTGGAATACTTGATGATGTAGATTTACTTTCGTTAGAAACAATTGAAAAAGTGTTGGAAGAACAAGTTTATGGAACAGATTTAGTCTTGAATGTTCCAATACGTTTTGGTTTAGGTCTTGGACTTCAAAATAGGGAGCATCCTATTGGTCCAAATCAACGTATACTTTACTGGGGTGGATGGGGTGGTTCAGTATGTGTAATGGATCTTGATGCTAAATTGAGCATCGCCTATGTAATGAATAAAATGAATCCCTCACTCACAGAAGATATACGAAGTGCAAGGATTATTGATGCTTTATATAAATCATTGTAAAGAGTTATTTTTTTTCAATTATATTTTGGTTTGAAAAATAGTAAATAGCATATGCAGTAAACCCACCAAAAAAAGCATTAATTACCATCCAAGGTAAACAGAAGTAAGCTACTCCTAGAAAGGTTCCAGGATCTGTAAATGATCCCGCTCCCCACCCTACTTTATAAAAGAAACCAATGGCAATTATCGTTGTTATGAAATATGTAAGACTCATGACAACACCCGTAAGCCCTGCAACAAATTTTTCATTAATAGAGGTATTTTCTCTAAGTAATTTATATGAAATATCCCCAGAAAGCCCTGTCAATAAGCCAAAAATGCAGTATCCGATAACACACCAAAGACTAATTAATACTTCTAATTCAAAATATGCTTCTACAAAAAAACCTATTACCGCATAAGGAATCCATATAAGAAATCCCATACCAAACTTTCTACTTTTTAAAATTGCGTATACAACAATTAAACTACTAAAGTAAGAGATTATATATACATAGAACATGCCCATGCCATAATAAGGATCCAAAACACCAAATCCTTGAGTATCAGTTCCAGAGTAAAAATCCCAGAAAAAAACAGAGAAATTTAGTAATATCATCAATAAAAGACTATAAATTAGCCAAATCTTTATTAGTTCTTTATTATCCTTCATAATTAACTGTACAATTTTTATTGATTACTAATATTTAGCTTTATTATATTTATATGATTAAGATAGACCATTTGTTATTAATTTAAATGATATAATTTGCCAAATTGTTTTTATTGTAATATTGGTATTGGAGATCTGCCATATAGATGTAAATTTTGTGGTATGGTTTTTTGTAATAAGCATAGGCTCCCAGAAAATCATGAATGTCCTTTTGACTTAAGAAAAAAGGATTTTTCTATAAATACTTTAGATCAACCTCTATACCAAGATGCTCTGGAATATATGAATAAAGAATTGACAGTAGCTAAAATATATGATTATGTTACTACTAACTCAATTACAAAAGCCGAAGCTGTTGAATTATTAAAATATTTTATAGAGAATAGTGAAAATAGTGAAATTAGAAAGATTAGTATCCTCGCATTTAAGGTTTTAGAACTTAAAAGCAATAGAGCATATAATGCTCTCGAAAGTTGTTTTCTTTCAGATGAAGATCCCGAGGTCAAGAAAATTGCTGAAATAGTAATCTCTTACAATTTTCCAGAGAAAAGCAAAGACTTATTGGATTGGATTAGAAGACTTAATAAAAATTTGAAATAGTAATTTAATAAGTGAAAGGACAATTTAACAAGAAAGAAGAGAAAAAAAAGAAATATTAAATTATCTTTTCTTTATATTTTTTTTTAAGCTTATATAGCAGAACTAAATACAGTTTCTTCAAATGTTTTTTTTTTATTATTGTTATTTACTCGAGTGTGAGCAATCCACCATAGTATTAGAGTAATTATCATTCCTATAATTGAAAAGGAAAGAAACAAGTTTGATACTCCTATTATCTCAGATAAAGGTCCTGCTATTATAGTTGCAATGGGAGTTATTGCTGATGAGATCGCCCAATCAAGGGAAGAAAGCCGTCCCATTTTATCTGCTGGAACTTTTAATTGCATTATTGTTAAATAAATTGTATTAAGGATTGGAATAGTTATACCTGTAATACCAACTACAATACCCATCATTAAAAATAATCGAAATGGAGTTATGGCAACAATTCCACTATTCATCATTAAGATAAATTCAAGTCCAAAGTAGATGAAAAGAGCATGTTTCCACTCTTTTTTTATGGTAGTTAATAATGCACCTAAAAGCATACCTCCATTCATAAAAGCTAAAAGAAATGCTAAATTTGAAGGATCACCTGAATGGTTATATCTAATGAAATATGGCATTAATATATTAAATGGAGTTAATAGAAAATTAATAAACATTGATATTAAAAGCATCATAAAAACTAAAGGAATTGATTTCAATGTACGAAATCCAATTTTGAAATCTTCTAGAAATGAATTCTTTTCAATATTTGCGTCTTCCCTCTTAATTTTAGGAATTTTAATTACTAACAACGGAATAAGAGCAATGATAAAAGTTAGTGGATCAATCCAAAGTATGGTTTTAAGTGGCATAAATGAGAACATCAAAGCACCTATTACTGGCCCCATGATTTGAATGAAACTTCTAAAAAAAAAATTTACCCCATTCATTCTACTTAATTTTTCCTTCGGTACCATTGTTGGAACAATCGCACTTACCGTTGGGATATGAAAACCTTGAAAGATTCCTAGCAGACTCATTATCGCAACAATTAATATCAGATTTTGCCCTCCAATGTTAAAGATTATTATTACCAGAAGCATTACATATGCTTGGAGCGAATCTACTACCACAATAAGGGTTTTTCGATTCCATTTATCAATTACTACACCAGATAAAGCAACAACAATTGTCATTGGTAAGACATATAAGAAACTTGCTAATGAAAGAAGAATTGTGCTCCCTGTTGTATCAGTTATCCACCAAATAATAGCAAATTGTGAAATTGATGATCCTAATACTGAAAAAAGTTGTCCGATCCAAAAAACGATATAATTCTTAAAGGTATGGTTATTTGCTAATTCTTCTGTTATTTTCTTCACCATCTTTTATTAGGGTTTAAAAAAAAAAGATAGAAATTAGATTGAAATTTTCTCTATATTATCATTAATCTCTTCGAGTGCTCTTCTACTATCAATATCAATTTTCCTAATACCCGTAAAGCTCCAAAAACCTACGGTAACTATGACTCCGAGGAATCCACAGTAAAAAAACAAAGATGGAATACCTAATATTACTGCTAATGGCCCCGCTGCTAATGATCCAATAGGCGATATCACTGAAGATAAAGCTTGGTCAATTGAGCTTACTCTACCCAATTTATCAGAAGGTACTGTAGTTTGTAAAAAAGTCTGATAAAGGGAATTAATTATCGGTAAATTGAATCCCAGAATAACACCACCCAAAATTATAATGTAATAGTTTCCTACAGGTGCCAATGCGAAAATCATGTATCCCACCAAGGCTATTACAAGACTAATAAAAATGACTTTAAGTTTATTACCCCAATTCTTCTTAATTGTGGTCACTAGAGCTCCAATAATCATACCTCCTGTAAAAGCCATTTCAGTGAGTGCTAAATGCCCTACTTCCCCTCCATGAACATCTAAGATGAATAAAGGCATTAGTGCATTGACAGGTTGGATTAAGAAATTAAGTAGCATAGATAAAATTACCATTATGACTAAACCCGGAATTAATTTTAATGTTTTAAAACCTAATCTAAACTCTCTAATAAAGGAACTTTTTTCAACATTTCTTTCAGTATGATTAATTTGATTAACTGAAGGAATAGTTATCAATAGTAATGGTACTAAAGCAATGAAGAATGTTATAATGTCTATCCAGAAAATCATATACACTGATAAAAATACTAATAACATTGCCCCTATAAATGGTGCTAAAAGTTGAACTACACCTGTAAATAAAAAGTTAACTCCATTAATTCGTGATAATTTATCTTTAGGAACCATTGTTGGAATTATAGCATTGACAGTAGGTACATGGAACGCCTGAAAAGCACTGCGTAAACTGATAAAGATATAAACAATCCAAAGATTTATTATCCCGAATTGAAAGAAAAGTATCAATGCAAAGGTAACAAATGCCTGTAAAGAATCTGCAATTAAAATCAACATTTTTCGATTAATCCTATCCGCAAAAACTCCTGCTAAAGGCATACAAACAGTCATCGTTAGCACATATAAAAATGAAGCAAAAGCACTTATCATAGGATTCTTGTAAACATCTGCAATCCAAAACGTTATTACAAAAAATACCACTGTCGAACCTAATAAAGAGAATAATTGACCTATCCAAAAGAACAAATAATTTCTAAATGTTTCCCTATTCGCATATTCTTGCATTCTATTTCCCCTAATTTTCTAATTTTTTACATTTTTTTTAAATTTCTTCATTTACGTTATTGCTATTGCCATTAATGTCTTTATCATAATCCACGTGTCGAAGCCCTGTGAACATATAAGCGAAGATTGATGTAAGTATCCCTAATATTGCACAATAAAAATATAACCATGATACACCAAAAATCTCACTTAAAGGCCCAGAGATAATCGCTCCTATAGGTGAAGCAACCATGACAAGTGTATTCAGAATAGAAAAAACTCTACCCATTTTATCTTTAGGGATTGTTTTTTGCACAACCGTTAGTACTATTGTATTTACAACTGGTAAAAATAAACCAAGTATAAATGCTCCTGAACCCATCACTGGAAAAGCTCCAATAGGAGCAATAGCATACATTAAATATCCTATATTTATAGTAATTATTCCAATAAACATAGTTCTAATTGAATTATTCCACTTCTTTTTAAATGAAGGGATTAGGGCACCCACAATCATACCACCCTGCAAAATCATTTCCAATAAAGCTAGTATAAAATTATTTCCACTGTGGACTACTTTTATAAAATAAGGCATAAGTACCGTAAAGGGTTGAATTAACATATTTAATAACATTGCAATAAATATAATTGTCATTAACCCTGGGAAATTTCGAATTACTGCAAAACCTTCCCTCATATCCTTTATAAATGAATTCTTTTTACTTTGTTCTAGATTAATACAAACACTAGGAATTTTAATTAGCAACAATGGAATCAAAGCAATGAAGTAGGTAATTACATCAGCCCATAATACAATTTGTATCGGAAAAAATAATAATAAAGTTGCCCCGATTGCTGGTCCTATCAATTGAATAAGCCCCGTAAAAAAATAGTTAATACCATTTATTCTTCCCAATTTATCCTTAGGAACCATTGAAGGCATTATTGCCCCTACCGTTGGAGAATGAAATGACTGAAATACACTCCTAATACCTATAAATATAAACACAATCCATACTTCAGCAGCTTTGAATATAAAAATTAAAGTCAAAATGAATGTAAAAAATGCCTGTAAAGAATCTGCAATTATAATTATTGTTTTTCGATTATGCCGATCTGATATTACGCCTGCAAAAGGGGTTATAATTAACATTGGAATCAAGAAAATAAAATTCCCTAAAGCCAACATTGATGCGCTTCCAGTTACGTCTGTAATCCATATGAATATTACAAAAAAGACCACTAATGACCCTAACAATGAAAATAACTGCCCTGACCAAAAAAAGATATAACTCCTAAATGTATACTCATTTGCTAATTCTGCCATAAATATTCCCTAATTCCCTAATTATTTTAGAAAAAATTCCACTTTTTTAATTTTCAGATTTTAAATTTTCAGATTTTAAATTTTCCATTTTCCGTCTTCATAAATTATTTTATCATCAGCTAAAATTTTAGAGCCTGGGACAGTCATATCCTTTAGTATATCCCAATGTATCCCGCTTTTATTTTTTGAGCCAGCCTCTTCAATTCCAGAACCAAGTGCGCAATGAATCGTACCCCCCATTTTTTCATCGAAAAGCATATTTTTTGTAAATCGAGTAATACCATAATTCGTCCCTATTGCAAATTCACCTATTATATTAGCATTTTCTATTTTTAATATTTCTTTTAAAAATTCTCCTCCCTTTTCTGCTGAGGATTTTATTACCTTACCCTCTTTAAATTCCAAATATATATTTTGGATTTCTTTTCCTTGAAATATACCCGGATATGTAAATCTAATGTGACCATTAACAGAATCTTCTACTGGTGCGGTTAATACTTCACCATCGGGCAGATTTAGATGGCCACATTCATTTATCCATAATCTTCCTTTAACTGACATTCTTAGATCAGTGTCCTCTCCAATTACTTGGATTTTTTCGGTATCTTTTAAGTGTTTACAGATCTTATCCTGTCTTTTATCCATCTCTAACCATTCTTTAACCGGATCTTCCTTATCTAAAAATAAGGCCTTCTCTATGAAATCAAAATAAGAAGAGAGATCCACATTTGCTTCTTGAGCAAATGCATTGCATGGAAATGGCAATGCTAAATATTTTAGGTCTTTAGTACCTATTCTCTTCATTAAAATACCCCAAAGTTCCCTATTTGCTGGTGATCCTTGAACTTTTCCTAGTAATTTTGGATCAACCATACTCATTTTTCGAGTATTATAATCTCCAGATATTTCTATATGAGAATCAAATTCTTGAACTATTGATTTAAATATAGGATCTACATAAACTAATTGTTCTTCAGAAGCATATTTTAATTTTAGTTCTTGAATTCCTTCAATTCTCACATCAAGAAAAGGATAGCCTCCAGCTTTAATGATTTCGATATATAAAGCCTGGAAAAGCTCTTTTGCTAATGTATATCCATTAATAGAGACTCTTTCTCCCTTCTTTATGTTAACAGAATAATTTACTGCTAATTTGGCTAACTTTTCATAAAATGGATTAATCATTTTGTGTTTTAACCTCTTATTATAATATTTTTTTTAATTAATTTATTCAATTTTGACATGAACTATTTTTTATCTGTTCTTTTTATTATTTAACTTATATTTTCCATTTTCCTTCTTCATATATTATATTATCATCTGCTACTATTTTTGATCCTGGCAATTTCATGTCTTTCAGTATATCCCAATGAACTGAAGAGATATTTTTAGAGCCAGCTTCCTCAAAACCAAGCCCTAATGCACAATGTAATGTGCCACCGAGCTTTTCATCAAACAACATATTTTTTGTGAATTTAGTAATCCCATAATTTGTCCCAATCGCGAATTCTCCAATTCTGTTGGCGTTCTCCACTTTCAATAGATCTTGAAGAATATCTTCACCCTTTGCTGCAGTTGCTTTAATTACTTCTCCATCTTTAAACTCTAAATAGATATTTTCGACTTCTTTCCCCATATATATCCCTGGATATGTAAATCGAATATAACCATTAACAGAATCTTCAATAGGACTAGTATAAACTTCACCATCAGGTAAATTTGTTTGACCACAACAATTTATCCATTTTCGACCTTCAACTGATAGCAATAAATCTGTATCTTCTCCAATAACCTGAATTTGCTTAATTTTATTTAAGTTTTCTATAATTAAGTCTTGTTTTTTCTTCATTTTCCGCCATTCTTCAATTGGATTTTCACGATCTAAGAATAAACTCTTAACTACAAAAGCGGAATATGACAATAAATCCATATTTGCTTCTTGAGCATGAGCATTGCAAGGATAAGGAATTACAATCCATTTTAATTCACCCGTTGAAGTTCTCTGCTTCATTATCTTCCTTAACTCAGCCCTTTTAGGAACACCCATATAGGTTGATAATTTCTTAGAATCAACGTTACTATATTTACGAGTATTATAATCAGCGTGTATTTCAATTAAACGATCAAATTCAGTAAATATTAACTCTTCAGTTTTATCAACATATACTAACTGTTCTTCTGAAGCATATTGAAAAAAAGTCTCTCTTATCCCTTCCAAACTTGGAACAATAAGAGGGTAAGCACCAGCTTTAATTATTTCCATATTTAAAGCTTGAAATAATTCTTTCGCAATTGTAGGCCCCGTTATATAAACCGTATGCCCTTTCTCTATCTCAAGCGAATATTCAACTACAATTTTTGCTAACTTTTCGTAAATAGGATTAATCATTTTGATTTCTCCCTCCTTATTTATATTTTATCAATTAATTCATTTAGTTTTGAAATAACTTCTTCTGATGTACTCGTGAATTTGAACACACCTTCCTCTAAAGTACCCTCAATACCATCGGCAGCTATCTCATATACCATATTTTCAGCATCCTCATTTGACTTACCTAATGCTTGAGCTAATTTATCAATAGGTATACTATTATATAGTTTGATTAGTCCACTTACCCTCTTTTTAATCCGTTCTTTTTTAGTTTCCGTATCAATTGTCAATTTAATTTCATGTTTCCCTTTCTTCTTTTTGCCAAATTTCTGTTCAAATTTTTCACCTATTTCCTCTATACCTGAATCTTTTACCACTTGTTCGATATCTTCTCCCATTAATTCCAAATTACGACCTAGTCGTTCTAATTTTGCTATGTCCCCTATATTATTCTTTACAAATTTCATGGACTTTCGAACCAACTCTGATACTGAAGCACCTAATCCTTCAGCCCAATCTCTCCATTCCTCACTCATATCAGGATCAACAGAAATATTTATTCTGGCTGCTTTCTTTTTTGCTTTTTCTACTTTTTTTTGAACTTTTTCAGTAAATTTCGCTTCATGTTTTTTAATTTTCTCTTTTAATAACTTAAGCTTCTCTTTTGCATGATTAATTTGCTCCCTTGCATCATCTCCATAATATTCTAATTCTCCCTTTATATCACCAACTTCATCAAGTAAGGATTCTCGTTCTTCCATAAGATCTTCCAGTTCATCTCTCAAATCATCCTTTATATCATCTGCCTGATCTCTTAAATCGTCAATTACGTCCTTTAATTCATCATGTAAATCGTCTAACTCGAACATAAGCTCATCGCGAATATCATTTAACTCCCATCTGACCCTACTTCTCTCTTCTTCTCTTTCTTCGTTTGCATTCCATTTTTCATTATTCGGCATTTTGATTCCTCCTTTTTTTATGGTATAAGTTTTATTTACATCTAAAAGTGCAAATCCTCTTCTTTAATTTGAATCGGCTTATTCGCTAAAATAGTTTTATCTTGAACATCAATACGATTAACATAGTATACTGTCCCCAAAACCTCTGTATTTCTACCTATTATCACATCTCGACCTTTAACGTCCCCATCAACAAGAAGTTTCATAAGTTCAATATTATTTCTTGCTAATATGGTGCCAACCACTTTATTAGGATGTTTATATATATTGATACCAAACCCTCGACGACCAATAATCACATCAGTTCCACTAACATTTCCATAAATTGTACTTGATCCTGAAATAATTACACTTTCTAATGTTAAAAGCTCACCCTGAACTCTTGCTGAGCCTGAACTTTTAAACCCATCAATAGCTTCAACCTTCATACCTGCTCTAAATGAACCTGAACTATGAAGTTTTCCCTTAATTAACACTTCCCCGTCAACTGACATTGAACCAGATGATCTGAGATTACCATCTCCATAAAGGTTTCCTATAAGTCTAAATGACCCAGAATTTACGATATCACCATAAACTGTCAAATTCCCTGTGCCTCTTGTAGAACCAGATGAATGAAACCCATTACATTCAAAATTTCCCTTTATTTTAGCGGAACCTGAAATCTGTATCTCATCATTTATTTTTCCCTCGGAAAGTGTTCCTGATCCAGAAATTTTCATATTATTTTTACCTCCTTTTTATTTAAAATAATATTCTAAAAGACCATGATTTAGTTTTTATTTTAGTTTTTATTGCTTTAATATTTACATATCCTTTTTCTTTACTTTCTGTTTTATTCATTTTTCTAACCTCCAATTCTTTTTTCTTTTCCAAATCTTAAGTTTATAAAAATCTAATTTTTTTGATTATTATGATAAAAAAATAAAAAAAATTGTATTTAGAAATACATTTTGCCAATATCCGCTCTTTTCGCGTCAAAATGGACCTTAACGTTCTTATAAGATTCATAACTATTTTCCATTTTTTTTTCCACCATTTTTTTTTTTTTTTAATTTTTTTTGAGTGTGTATAATTTTTTATTCTCTGATCTTAAAGTGTGTATTATTATATTTAAATGTTGTGGATCACAAGTGTGTTTTGCAGATCGTGAAACCGCAAATATTGTGAGGAAAAGTGCTCTAACTATTTTTTGCTGGACTTCTTGAGATTGTGTATGCAAAAAATCAATACACACTTTTAAAAAAAATTGAAAATTTTTATTTCTTTTGTATAGCAAATTTAATTGAGTTATCGAAGAACCAGAGGAAAATATAAAATGTAATTATCCATTTAAGCTTTAAGCTTCAAAAGACCCTTTCATTATTTAAATCAGTAAAAAAGTAATAGATTTAATGAATGAATTTATATAATATAATCAAATTCATTATAATTTAGAGGAATTTTATTGTTCTCATGAAAAAAATATCTAAAGAAGATCTTTTAAGAAAATCCAGAATTCCTGGGATTAATGCAATCAAAATGCATAAGTTCTATAAAGGTAAAATACAGATACTTCCTCGTTGTCAAATTCGAGACTATAGTGACTTTGCAATTTGGTATTCTCCAGGTGTATCTGCACCATCTAATGAAATTTTTAATGATGTGCAGAAAGTATATGATTATACTAATAAATGGAACTCTATAGCGATTGTAAGTGATGGAACAAGAGTCTTAGGCCTTGGAGATATTGGTCCTGAAGCAGCTTTACCCGTAATGGAGGGTAAATCTATGTTGTTCAAATATTTAGGTGGAGTTGATGCCATTCCTTTATGCATTAGTAAAGATCAATGTTGTGAGGCTAAACAAATTATCGAATTTGTTAAAATGATTCAACCCACATTTGGAGGTATCAATTTAGAAGATATTGAGAAACCTAAATGTTTCTCTGTTTTAGATGGATTACGTACGGATCCAGAAGTGAAAATACCTGTATGGCATGATGATCAGCAAGGAACAGCTTGTGTAGTACTAGCAGGATTGATAAATTCATTACGAATTGTAGGAAAGAAAAAAGATGATGTGAAAATTGTCTTCAATGGAGTTGGTGCAGCAAATTTTGGAATATATCGATTATTAAAAGCAGATGGGTTTAATCTAAAAAAATTCTTGTTTGTTGATTCAAGAGGAATTTTATATCAAGGAAGGTCCGATTTAGAAGATTCTAAAGATTATAAGTATGAATTAGTTGGTTTCAGTAATCCAGAACAATTGCAAGGAGATTGTGGTTCAGCAATGGAAGGAGCGGATATTCTTATATCTTCTAGTATTCCAGGTCCTAATGTTATTAAGAAGGAATGGATTTCGAAAATGGCTGATGACGCTATAATCTTCGTATTGGCTAACCCAATTCCTGAAATATTTCCGTGGGATGCATTAGAGGCTGGTGCTCGAATTGTAGGAACAGGACGATCAGATTTTCCAAATCAAGTAAATAATTCTCTGTGTTTTCCTGGAGTTTTTAGAGGAACCTTAGATGTATGTGCAAAAACTATTACTGATGAGATGTGTATTGCGGCTTCTTATGCTCTAGCAAATTTAGTAAATGAGATTAAAGGATGCTTAATAGAGACATGTATTCTTCCAACCATGGAATATGAAGAATTATTCATTAGAGAAGCCGTTGTTACAGGTTTGAAAGCAATTGAACAAGGAATAGCTCGTTTTAGGCTTTCAGAAGACGAATTATATTCAACAGCAAAGAAAATAATTGAAAATTCTCATTCGGAATTAAAAATATTAATGAAAAAAGGATTGATACCAGAGTTCAATGATTATACCAAATAGAATTGGATCTTTAGGAAGAAGAAAATTAAAATAGTATGTAAAGATTATATTCAATAAAAAGTTTAAAAGGAAATTATACTAAATATGGTAAACATAAAGAAATGGGAAGATAACGAACATTGGGTTGAAATTGATTTAGATTTATGTGTAGGAGCTGAAGAATGTATAAATGTATGCCCTGTAGAAGTATATACACTTGTAGATGGTAAAGTTATAGCTGATAATATTGGTGAATGTACAGATTGCATGGCGTGTCAAGATGTATGTCCTACAAATGCAATTTTAGATCATTCTGCTTGGTAAATAATAAAAATTAAATTCATTATTTAAAAAGTAGTTAAGAATCTGGAAAAGTCCTTTTGCTGTAGCGTTTTTTTAACGTGATAATCTCGAATTAAAATTTCAATATGATTAAAATCTGCTGTAAATTTTAGCTATAATGGTCTATTATATATTTGATGTAGAGAATAATATTTAATTAAAATAAGGTTTAAATAATTAACAAGCAGTAATTTACCTATGGTAAAATTTAAAATAGTAATTAAAAGACATTGTTATTTCTGTGACTTATTAATTAAATGGCTATCTGATAAAAAGGTTGATTATCATATTTTAGATTATCAGGATCCCAAAGATTTTAATGATCCATTGATGAAAAATCCAACTTTTAACAGTTTATATTGCGACATGAGTGCTTGTGTTGAAAGTCTTCCACTAATTGTAAAGAATAATAAGAAATTTTATTATTCAGAAATATGGGATTTAATTAATAACTCTATAATAGAAGAAAAAGCACGAGAGATTTTTGAACTATAATTTTTTTGTTTATCTTTAATTCCTTAGCAAAATATTCGAGAAATAAGAGATTAATTATCTGAAATTTTGTCCAAATATCTCCAAAATTTTATTAATATTAAAATAGGCTAGTAATTTTTCATTTTTCTTCATTCCGTTAAGTCTATTTTTAAATTATAGCGCTTATAAATAAAAACATTATATGGAGAATTATTGATAACTTAGGATTTACATATAATATTAAAAAGATAGTTGTAAAAAAATACTTACACTTGATTATTCAAGATCCTCAGATAATCTATCAAGACAAAGAGAAGGATATTTTTTCTAGTATAATTAATATAACATAAAAAAAAAGTTGTAGTTTATCCCGCAGTACTTGCGGGAATTAAAAGAATATCATCTCCATTATTAACATCATAGTCTCTTAATGAACTGTTCTCATCCATTGTAACTCCACCAGAGGATAAATGAAAATCATTCGGATCAAGTCCATATAAATTTCCTAATGTATGCTTAATATCATTTACATGATTACTGTCATTTACAGTTAATTTTTCTTTCTTTTCACCAGGACCAATAGTTGACATAAAATATAGGGTCAATTTTTTTCCTGCAGAAGGGGTTTTACTTGCAGGAGTTTTAGATTTTACGGGTTCATTTCCACCTAAATCTTCATCAAATTCATCAAAACTCATTCATATCACATCTATTTTTTTAATGTTTATATTTGTATTTTTATTTAGACTTAATATAATGGCATTAAAATGATATTATAAAACCCATTGGAATGATTTTGAAGGTTTAAATATCTCAAGCTCTTGAAACTATAAAAGAAAAACCTGATGATGTTTATACTTTTTTTAAGGTTTTTGCTGACATCCTTATAAAACAAACTATGTGGTCGCAAAGTACTAAAATGGAAATCATAGAGATTGAGCCTCATGAGAAATTATGGTCGAGTTTTCAGTTATTACCTATGTTTGGAGCTCAATTTAGTTTTACTGTAGCTTTTGAACTTTCTTATGATATTATTGAAGTGATGTATAATTATAAATTAGCATTTTTGAAGAAAGTACCAATGAAGAAGTGGATGATGAAAATGGCTAAGAAAACTCTCAATCCATAAATGGTTGCTTTAATCATCAAGAGTTTGAACGAAGCTAAGAAGAAAATAAAAGAAGAACCAATTTCTGAAGAAGGTTAACCTTTTTCCACGGATTATCCTCTTAAATTGCTGAAAATGAAAATGATTAATGGTGAAATTTCTGAGGAAGAATACCTTCCTAAAAAGAAGTAATTAGAAGATTAAAGCATAAAAGCTTTCCAAATACTAAATAGATAAAAACTTTCTTCAAGTAAAGCTGATTTTTAATTTATGTTTAAATTAAATCTTTCCCATTGAATCATATTGTTTAAGAAATGTTGATGAAGTAATTATTCTTTTGTTGATTTAGATATCTTGTCTAAACTGTGTATTACGAATAATTATTTCAATTATTGGTGTTTTTAGACAACAGAACAGGATATCTTTATTAAATTCTAATAATAATGTAAAAAAAGTAGTAATATCCAAAATAATACAATGGAAGTGCGCCAAATAGAGTACCTATGAAATGAGTAAAAACAGCGGGATATATATTATTTTTCATAGAGAATAAATAAGTTAAGAAAAAATTTACTACACAAATATAGAAAAAGGTTGTAATTAAAATACTACTGACAGTATTAAGAACTGTAGATAAAGTTATAAAATAGATAAAGTAATATAGAAAGAAAATACCACTATTTAAGAATAGAGACAATAATCTATTATATTTTGTAAGGAGGACTGAAAAGATGATTCCACGAAATAAAAGTTCATTCCATAAAGCAAAAACAAAGCTTACAAATATTTTATAAACATCAGGAGGGATATTCTCATTAAAAGAGGTGATTGTTGGAAAGACAAAAGTATAGAAATAGTGAAATAACAAAATGAACAAAATTCCAAAGATCCCTAACTTACAGATTTTTAATTTATTATTTCGTATATCTGATGTATCATAAGTAAGTCCTTTGAGATTAGGAACAAAATTTATTTTTATGAAATATAAAAATAACGTAGGAAATATGATATACCATAAGATAATTCGAAATTGATTGAATTCTCCCAGATTATATACATTGGATATACAATAACTTAGAATATTTAAGTAAAGATTTCCTAAAGAAACTAAAAAAAAATTCAGTATTAATAGTAAAGTAATTGAACTCCATGGATACATAATAAAAAATTTGTATTTAGTACTTAATTGGTATATCTCTTTATCCAAAGATAAGTTATGTACCTTTTTCTCTTTAGATTTTCGAGTAGGAGAAAAGATGATTCTCTGAGTGTTGTCTGGAATTATTTGGTATACCTCTCTATCAAAAGATAATTTTAGAATCTTTTTATTTTTAGGTTTTCGAGTAAGTGAAAAGATAGTTTTAAAAAAAATTAATAGAATGAAATAGCAACCCAACATAACTAAAGTATAAATTGAAATGAAATGTAGCATTCCCCAATAGTTCAAGATCGTCCCCATTGATATAATTAAAATGGTTAGAATGTATTCTAAAATGTAAATACGAGCCCATTTACTCATTTTATATTCAAAGTTAACTGGTTCAAGAACGAATCGATATTTTGCTCTTCCAAAAAAGCATATTCGCATTTCAAACATTGAAATAAGAATAAACCATGCAAATGGCAATGAAACTAAAACAGTCAGAAGTAAAGCTATAAAATTTGGTTCAAACATATAAACAAGGTAAGGAGATATGACAGAAATTGTTTGAATTATTATGAAATACAAAAGTTTTGATTTAGCTTGATTTTTAGGTATTATTGGTAGTGATGAAAAGATAGGATCTCCACTTTCTTCTAAATTCATTAAGTTATATAATAACATACCACAAATAATAGGTTGAAAAGCCAAAATTACTGACCAAGTATAAATAAACTCTGTATTTAAGAGAGATTGCCCTTGTAACACTGTGAAATTAAATGTAAAAGTAAACACGAATGAAATGATAACCGGTGTTATAGCTGATAAGAAAATTTTGAGATTCCTAAAGGTTATTGAAAGATCCTTAATAAAGTGCGCGTAGGTGGGCTTTCTTATTTTAATGTTAATTTGAAGATGTTCTTGTATTAAATGCGAATTTTTATTTTTCTTTTGAATTTCATCACCTGAAAGGGTTATTTTCTTTAACCCTGATATTGCTTTAGTAAAAATCCAATAAGTAAATATTATAAATAGCCCCAAACCACATAAAACCCCTATCCAAAAATGGAAATTAAATTGAATGGGGATAGTGAGAAAAACGATTAAATAACTTGATGATTGAAATGGAATAGTTGCAAGAATCAGATTTAAAATAGCAGAACTCTTTTGAACCAATGGAGATGTAAAAAAAGAATTCATGGACGTTATTGCCCACTGCACAAAAATTAGGCTTCCAAAAAAAATTATAACAAAACCGAATATATTTATCAATCGTAGTATTGTTGTTTTTCTTGAATTTGCGTCGTTTATATCTATGATTCTATTTATTCGTTCTCCAAAAATTGTTAAAATAATAAAGGTAGTTGTACTTTGGAGCATTGAAATCCCTAAACAGATCAAAAAAATTATAAAATTCAAGGTTCCAATGAACATTGCTATTGGGAAACCAAGGGTTATCACTATTAATGGGAGATCAAAAGTTCGAAAAACACTAATAATTTTTAATTTTTGTAATTCATTAGTAGAAATTGGTAAGGTTTTTAGCCAAGAGAATAGGCTATTTGACATAATTAAACCTGCTTCTATCATACCCATCAAAAAAACATTAAAAAATTGTAAAATAAAAAAAAATAAAAATAATAAACTACCACCAAGTACTGCTATTTCAATAGAATATCCATGAGTGATAACTCCATTTATCATCTCAAAATATGTCATAAGTGGGATTGCAGGGAGAATTCCAAAAAAAACAGAATAGAATATTTTAGTAATTAGGATCTTTGCTTTTAGCAGGTTCTTCTTTTTATTATACTTTTTTAAAAGGTTTTCTGTGTTAGCACGTAATAATTCTTCTACAAAAATCTCTTGGTTCACAGATTTTGCTATTTTTATTAGATTTAACCTATCTTTTGACATAATTATGTCTATTTTAGGATCCTAACCTTAATTCAGTGGATTTATTTAAATAATAGTTGCATTATTTCTTGATTCTAAGCAAGGGAAGAAAAATATTTATATTATTAAATTATGCCTAAAAATTTAAACATTATTTATAAGACCTTTATCATATCAAATATTTGTAAAATGCTATAAAAAAAAAGATACGAGATAGGTATAATAAAAAGCTTATTTTAAGTACTTTAAAGGTTTAAAAGAATTATGAAAAAGTACATTTACTTTTTTAAGGGAATATTGCTTTTTTGTTTAATCATCTCAAGTATAATAGTTCTTTATTACTTCTATTATTATAATCAACGATATGAATGGTACTCTCTCGAGTTAAAAATTAATTGGATGTTCACTATAAGTTATTTTATCTTATTTTTTTACTTATTATTATTTTTAATAAATTTTCAAAATTACAATAAAATTTTTCTCGTAATAATATTAATTGGAGCTCCTTTATGGATCATACTTTATTTTTTAGAACTGTTTAAAATCGAATTTGGTTCTTTGGATTGGAATATTATTAGAGAAGCTGTTCCTATTATATGTTTTTCTATAATGTCCCCTGGACTAACCATAAATTTTATTAGATATATTAGATATAATTCGAATCAGGACATTAAAGGGAAAGTTTTTCGACATTACCATATTCATGAAGGTTTTGTAGGTATTTTGTTTCTCGTTTTTGCTTTTTTTTTATGGATAATTCGAAATGTAATGGTCCAATATGAAATATTGAGGACCGAATTAAGAATCTATCTAGCCATTGAGATGATTTTACTATTTTTATTCTTATTTAGTGGAAGTTTTTTAATTTTTAGGGATTGGAGAGATATAATTAAGTTTAAATTTATTGAGAATCGAAAAAGAACCTATAATAGCAATATATCATCTATATTCCATCTAAATTCTCCAGAATCTGCACAGTTTTTTAAGTCACCAAGAGTATTATTGTATCCTTTTGGGATCTTTCTTAATAGCTTTTCCGTCAGCTTGTTTATACATGGAACAGATTTCTTTCCGGTACTGATTTTTCACCTCAATCATGAAACTCTTGTTTTAATAGGGGTTATTCTTTGTTTTATTGCAGGAGGAATGCTTGGAATAGATTGGTATCGTGTATTCGCTAAATTTTACCCAGACTTATACCAAGAATTTGAGCAAATTTTAAATGATTTAAGAAAACATGATGATTCAAATGGAAGTTCGTATAAATGAACGCTTAAATAGTTTTTTTCATATATTTATTACAAATTTAAAAATAAAGTAGATTTGGAATCTTTCTTAAGTGATAAAATTGAAGAAAAAAGTTGAGTTAGATTTAATCTTAGGCGTTTTTTTATTTTCATTTGGATTAATTTCTATTGTTTACAGTGTTTTTGCATTGATTATTAATTTATTTTTTATACGTTTAGCAAGTATCATTCTCATTAAAGATATATTTTTTGAGATTGTGTTTGTACTTCTTGGTTTTCTTCTAATTAGAAAGAAAAAGATGAAAAATTTTCTTGTTCATTAAATTAAAAGCAATCTTCACTAGTTTAATTATCTAAAAGAAGATATACAAAATTTTATTAATTCTTTTGGTTTTTAATTTCAATAAGAATTTGGGTCAAATCCAAACAATTTATCTTCGATTTTATTCTTAATTTCTTTTGATACATTATTTACAATATCTTCATCAATATTTTCTAAATATTCATTAAGGGTTTTTTCAATGATTGGTTCGATTTGGCTTGAAAATACATTCAATATTTCATGTTTCTTTAGGTATGAATCACTATACGTTTGTAAATGGCTTTTATTTAACTTTTTTAACCATGCTTTTCCCTTGTTTTCTAACATACTAAGAATTTTCCTAGATCTTGCGGCATTAAAATGAGTAAACTCAAATTCAAATTTTATGATCTTATCTTCAAAGTATTCTATAATTTGTTTTTTTTCTTTTAAACTTAAGTCTGTTTTAGAATTGAGAAAAAAAATAATCATATATTTATTAAATAAAAAAAAAATTTGAACCTTAATATTTGAACCATGTATTTCTAAATTCGATAAATTTTGGATGTTTGTTTGACCTGCAAAAGTACTAAATGAACTAAAATACATTGATATTAAGTCAATTTCTAAAAGGCTTTTCTGATGTTCAGATAAATATGATTTTATAGGTCCATAATTATCCTCATTTTTATAATCATATTCAAATACCATTAGAGTATTTCCATGTTGATCTGCTATTAAACATCCAAATATTGGGGGAATTTTGTTAAAATTACAAGAAATATATGCACTTTCAATTAACATATTTTCTAGATTATTTTTAGAATTCTCATTATTGTTGTCTACTCTCAAGCAAAAATTATTTTGACTAGATACCATTAATTTAGCCTTAATTATTAATATGAATAAAAATCAAGCATAAACAATTAAAAACACAAATCTCTTTAAAAATGTAAAAGAGATTACTTATTTTTAAAAAAAGTAAAATTCATCATTTATTAGAAAATTAAAATAATCTATGTACTAACACATTACAGAGAGGAGGATAGGTATGTATGGGGAAATAATGGCGATTCTTACAGGAATCTCTTTTGCACTTTCATTTGTATTAGCTAGAAAGATAGAAAACGAAGCAACACCGATTTTTCAGAATACAATACGATCAATAGTAGGATTTATAACATTTCTAATAATATGTTTATCTTTTGGTATTTTTCTTGAGATATTTTCATTATCTATTATGCTCATATTAATTTTAGTGATAAGTATTTCATTTACGGTTATTTTAGGAGATACTGCTTATCTTCAATCACAAAAGATTTTAGGACCCGCTAAAGCTCTTGCTCTGACTACTACAACTCCATTCTTTACAATTTTATTTGCTTTTTTCTTTTTAAAACGCTTAATATCAATTCAAATGATTTTTTCGGGGATATTAATTGGAATAGGAGTAATAATAATAACAAGAGGGGAAAGTAATAATCTCAATAATAGAGATCCTTTTTTTTTTCAATCTCAACAGTATAATAATCAAAGGGATTTAAATAAAACTCATCTTCCCAAGACGATCAAAGGAACGCTTTTAGCTCTAATTACAGCAATCTCTTGGGCTATTGGAATTGCTTTAACAGATTATTCAATTAATCAAGTCGATTACATATTGAATTTAGGAATATTAAGTACAATGATAGCTATGATGGTAAGGTTTCTATTTGCTTCTATTTCATTGAGTATAATTGCAGTAATAGAGGGAACAAGAACACCGATACCTAAGAATCGAAATACTTGGATCATTCTACTCATTTCTGCTATACTGAGTTATTCAATAGGGAGTATATTTTTCGGAGAAGCTGTTCATATAGCTGGGGCAACTTTTATGTCTCTTATCTCCACAGCAATGCCATTATTTACAATCCCCTTCTCTTATGCAATAAATAAAGAAAAAATTTCAATGAAAGGATTTTCAGGAGTAATAATAACATTAATTGGTGTTCTATTACTTTTTATATAAAAAAATTAAAAATAAAAAAAAATAGTTAATTTAAGTTACTAAAATAAAATCTTCTTCTGATACATGTATAATAACATTATCAACAATTAAAGTCCATTTAAATCTTATTATGATATCACTGGTGGTGCTATTAATAAATCCATTTAAAATCAAACCTTCCCCAGAATAAAGAATATCATTAATTATTGTAAAATTAACACCAGAATAAACACCATAACTGAATGTTTTATTTTCTAACGGATAATAAACAGGTGGGACTATAACTGAAAACACCCCGCCTCCTTCTCGATATAGTGACAAATTAACTTTGACATTATATCCTGGAGCTATGATACTTTCATTTAAATTCTCGAGTTCTATTCTAAACCTTGCGAGATCATCTGGTAATGACATTGAGGTATCCATTTCAAAGTTAAATGCTATTGTATATATTTTAACATCTACTATTATCGTATTTGTTGTTGTATTACCGAATTCATTAGATGCTTGGACAAAATATTCATAAATCCCCGTATTTAATTCTGAAATTGCATACGATGTTTGCGAATTAGGTAAATTACTTACAATTAAACTATTGTTTTTATAGATTGAATAGCTATCAGCAAATTGAGATTCTGTCCAATTTAATACAAATGATCCATCAATATCTGGATTATCAGCATCAGTTGACAAAGTAAAGGTCCCCGGCTTAAAGTTTTCTAGATTATTGTAGGCATCAAAAGCGTCAGCACCATATCCCACTTTTCTGGTAAATGCCTCTACAAATCCTGCTAATTTTAATTGTTGTAAACCACCAACTGTACTGTAAGTTGGTATGTAGAAGTAAACTGAACCCCCAAGAGGATATAATAAGATATTTCCCTCTCTAGCACCAGCAATTAGGGTAATCTGTTGAGTTGCTTCCGTTTCATATGTATCTTTCGCAGTTTTAGGGCCAATTAGATTTTCTGGCAAGTTTCTAGTATGGTAAAAAAGTGCTTCTCCGAAATGTTCTCCATGTCTTACGACATACATACCTGCTAATGTATTTGCCTTTGAACCTTTATATTCTACTAAATCTAACCCAACATATTCAATTCCATCTCCAAGATTTGTTTCAATATAAAAAAGATCTCCATTTTCTGGCCTTTCATGGAAGTCATCTGCTCGCTTCCATGTTTTTAGTTCTTGAACATGATATATGTAATTTGCCGCTAATTGCATTTCGAATAAATCTTCGGGATATCTCAACTGGCTTTTCAACCATGGTGGAACATCTTGCCAGTTATAGACTTCCATGTAATATTTCCAAGCAAAATAAGTTGGATCATCACTTGATTCAATTAAACTAGGATTTTTGTAAAATTCCATTTCACCATTAGTTACATCAACCAAACAAACACCTAAAAATCTTAATATTGGAAATTGTGAATATGAGCCAATATTTATTGACGTATAAATTGAAACTGCATAATACATCTTTTTATTATCTCGATCAAAAACTAAATAAGGATCATTGTCTACTCTTAATTGAGGCAAAAGAATGTCATTTACTCGGTTTTTAACGTTTCTATTGATTAAAAATTGTTTTTCTCCTCCTTGGAAAACATACCCCCATAACCCTAAACTAGCTGTATACCAGAAAGCTTCCAAACCTTCAAGTACTCCATCTGGTTCACCATTATAAACGTATATATTATTTGGAATTCCACCTCTCCATTCAGTTCCCAGTAAAATACTTGAATCGTAAGCACCTAAGCTTGAACTAGTTAAACCTTCTGTTTCAAGAAATTTTTGACTTTCAGATTCACCAAAAAAGATTGGATAATTTTCGTCAATATTAAAAATCAAACTTATATTAACTAATTCTCCTTTGTTTGTATCCAATGCTAAGAATCCTTCAATATGATCATATAATTCAGTAGAGACTTTCACTGGATCTCCAGCAAATTGTGATAATCTGATTGTTTTTGGCGCGACCCAATATTCTGTTCCATTTAAAAAAACGATATCAGAATCTGCTAAACCTTCATATGTAGTACCAATCTTTGCAGCTAGACTCTGAACAGCAAAAGATTGGTCAAATTGTCTTATCCTTTCTAACATTTGGGTATCGTTTGCAGGTGACGATGATAATGTGAAATTTTCAATTGGTCTTTCCTCAAACATATCTAACCCGGCACATTCTCTTGTCCACATGATTTCTCTTTGGATTCTTCTATCCCATTCGTAGTTTGAATAAACAGAGGTATTACTTACTGTGATTAATGGACCAACACTTATTATCATGGGTACTATTATTATCCCTATTATCACACCAGTCATTATCCATATTTTCAAATCTTTAGGATTTAAAATCATTCTAGATTTTGGATTTTTGGCTAATTCAAGGCGACCTATAATATAAACTATTACCCCAAATCCAATAAGGGCAAAAAAGGCTAATATCAATGACCACATCTGTATTATTTCAATCCCATTTAAGGCAAAAGCGGGTAAGTAAAGAAATATTATCCCACAAATCAAACTACCTATTAATAGGGAATTTGCTAATATGTTATAATCGTTTCTCTTCAAGTAATAATTACTTCCAATGTTTAAAATCGAGCGAAAAATACATACTCCAAGAATATAAAAAATCAGCGGTAAATATACCCTCGTATAAATGAATATAAAATCAAGGTTCATATTATTCTGGTTTAATAAGACATTGAAAGCATCAGTAAAAACAGTAATCGGAGAGATACCAATTTCCCCTTTTTCTATCAAGTATATAGCCCAAGAAAATTGACCATCAATATCAAGTACAAAACCTATAAGGTAAAATAGAGCAAAACCAGCTGTCCACCAAAAAATTAAGGCTTTTAATATCGACGGTTTACCAAATCCTAACCGTGTGCCAATAATAGTTAATAGATTTCTATTAGGTGGTAGACTCATTATGATACATCCTATTATTGCCCCAATCAAGGCTGTCTTATTAAAAAAGAAATTGGTTGACCAGAAATTAAGAAAATAAACCTCATAATAACTAATAAGTCCAGCCGCCTTATTCTCATATAGTTGAGCATTAAGATGAATTGGACCAAACCAAGCAGGCCACCACCACAAGATAGATAGAACAACGATAACTATAGCTATAATAGGTAAACCGATCTTTAGATATTTTTTTATTTTCGGTTTAGATTGAAATATACCAAGTTTCAGCGGTTTTATTGTTGGAGGTTCTTCATCAAACGATTCCCCTCGTTCTAACCTTTCTATTTTCTTTTGAAATTCATGCTTTCTATTCGCTTCTTGGCAATCATTACAGTAATAATTGAATTTTTTGTGTTTCTTGCAACTTTTCTTAGCCATAAAAATTCATCATTTTATATAAAATTAAAAATTGAAATTAATTTGTATATAAAAATTGAAAACATAAATCATTTATGTTTAACATTAAAAGGTAGATCTAATTTCTGCTTGGAATTATTATTTGAAATCAGTTGAAAACAAATGGATTGTATAAAGAACTGCCTAAAAAGTTCTTTTGTATCTTATACTCTTCTATAGATAAAAATTATAATTATTTATTTATATATATTTGAAAATTTATCAAAGATAATTACGTATAAAAAGGAAATAAATGAATCTTAGTCATAACATTTAAATATATACTCTTATCTACTAGATTGGGGATAATTGAATAATAATTATAAATTAAAGTATAAGGCGAAAAAACTAACATTATGAGTATGAAAGAGTTTTATGAAATTCTTTTGGGGCTTATTGGACTTTCTAGTTTAGCAGCTCTAGGTATTGCCTTATTAATCATTATGGGTATATTTATTTAATTATTTCGTCTTTATAGATTAAATTTCTTTCTATTTTCATCTGTATTTTCATAAATACACCATTCAGCGACAAGATCATTTTCAATCTTGGCTATCCATATGGCATAATCTTCTGCTAAAGAATCCTTAGACCATTTGGCATACCCGATTAAAATTACCAAATTATCTCTTGATACTACTCTTTTAAAATAATTTTTGTAGGTGGGGAAGTTGCTAAAAAATTCTTTCCACCCATTAATCATGTCTCCATAACGATTTCCTGAACGATCCATAAATATATGGTCTTCTGTCATGAGATTGGTAAGACCCTCAATATCTTGGTTATTAATATATTCATTAAATTGTAAGGCAGTTAATTTTGGATCTTTTAAATTCATTATATTATCTCGTTGAAATTACATTGGGATTTACACAAAATTCTATGATTTTTTTCTAATTGCACATAATATAAATATTTCCTAAAATTTATGGTATTTAAATTAGACTAATTAATGATTAAAATGATTTTCCAATCTTTTGAAGAAGTAATGTGGTTTTTGGTTTTTTATCTTATAGTTCTTGTAATAATGGCAATTTTTTTAAGCATAGCATTAAGCTTCTTTAGCAAAGCAAAAAACACTAATTTCGGAAGGGTTTTTTTAACAGCATTCTTAATAACTGTAACCTTTGCTTTAACTTTTCTGTATTTAGAAGGCTGGCTTGCATGGTTAGTGGCATTAATTCTAACCTGGATAATTATTAGTGTTAGCCATAATGTCGGGCTTTTGAGTGCAATAGTCATAACTGTTATAGCTTTCCTAATTTACGTTCTCGTTGTCATTTTAATTGCAGCGTTATTACATGTAACTATCGATATATTACCATTTTAAATCTCCTTCTTTTTTCTTTTTTTATCTTAATATCTTAACCTTCCTGGCTTAATATTAAAGATATCTTTGAACTCAAAATATTATATTTTTACTTTTCCATAATTTAATGAGTCTTTTGAAGTCTTCAACTGAGATTCCTAAATCATCTTTCTTATACTTCTTTTTTTTTATTTGTTGTGGTTTAGTTCTTAATTCCAATTCCCAATCATAGTAAGATTTTGTCATAAGAAAAAGATTAAATTATTTTCAAATAAATTGAGAGAGTCCGACAAATTTCAGAAAAAAGTATTTTAATTATTTTAAAAATCGAAAATTTTAAATTTTTTACTCTCCTCTCTCGATTCCACAACTAGGACATATTTTGGCGGATTCTTCTATTTGACTTCCACAAAATGAGCAATATTTAATTTTTTGTCCTTGAATAATGCTAGGTTCCGGGATTTTTTCCTGTCTAGCAGATATTCCATAGGTTTTAAGCAAAGTAAACAAATGAGAGAAAAGACCATTATACCACGATTGCTTTAATTTTTCAACTCTAAATATAGTTCGGGAAAGAGGTATTGCATCAACTCTTATTAATGTTTGGTTTCCTTCCAGAGTATAAAAATTTATCAGTATTCACTTTTTCCAGTTTGGATCGTGCCCAGTATGAGTTCTCATAGTTCCTTGCTTTGCTTCGATAAATGTATGTGGGGTTGATGTTTTAATTTTAGTTTTATATTGACTATTTAACCATTGCATTGTAAGCTCAAATGCTCTTTGAGCATTAATTAGTACTTTTTCTTCGAAAATTACATTTACGTTAAAAATACATCAACTTATAATCACTTATTTACTTATCATAAAAATACAAAACAACATTAAAATTCTTTTACATATTTAATTGATATTTATTGGTTGTACTAATTAAGAAGAGAGAGGAAATATAAAAAAATTCACATCTTAGGGGTAATACAAATAAGGATATAACTTGGGAATACTTCAAAACCTAATATAGTATTAAAGATTAAATAAAATACTCTATTGTTGATCTATTTCATAAGTTTGTTGATATTTGTAGAAGTCATTGAGGTTTAAATCCATTATTCAAAATTATTTTTGTAGCCATCTTAGCAACTTTCCCTACAACAGTAGAACAATGTTCTATCATTCCTGATTTAAATGCTTCTTTCTGCTCATCAGGATTCCAGAGATTATATGTCCTTCCCACCAGTTTCTCTTGAACGTCATAACATCTGCAGGATCCATATTTTTTTATATACTTATCATGCAATTGCTTGACTAATTCATATGATTTCTCCGGTTTATACCTATCCTTAAAATCTTTACGTTCTCTTCCAAAAAAGTATCCAATTGCCATTGAAGCGCCCACTAAGGCACCACAAGAACCATCTCCGGTTAAACCTAAACCATCCGCTAAACCGCTTGCTGCTTTGAAAACATCTTCATTCCATATCCCCAATGAATCAAAAATGGCCGCTATAGCAGTCTGAGAACATCCCGTACATTCTTTTTCGTATTGTTTTCCTAATTCAAATGCCTTTTTAACAATTTGTTCGTTCAATTCTATCATAATTCTTGAAGTATTTGATACTAAATAAAAAATTTCAGTTTAATCTTTAGAATAAAAATTAAATGGATTTAACTATTTTCTCGATTAATTAAATTAATCGAGTTATCTAAGATTTGAATACTTTCCCATATAGACCATTTGAATCTAGGATTGATAAAATTCTAAAAAGAATACCAGCACTTGGTAAACTACTTTCTAGTTTGTTTGGTCTTGTTGAACGCATGATTCTTGATTTATTTCGAAAAATTGATATGAAATTTAATATATACACGATGGGAATTGTTAATAAGTTTATTTTAAGGGGCAGATGGGGTGGAAAAGTCATTCCTTTAAACAAGAATATTAGTTATGATGCAAAATTCATATCTTCCCAAGAAATATTAAAAATATTAGAGCGTTCATCGGTAAGGGGGATTAGTTGGTGCTATTGTAGAACTACTCAACGAAAATATGAAACGCCAAATTGCGATCACCCGATAAATACATGTATACATTTTGGTTTTGGGAAGACTCTTTATGAAATACCCTTTAAATCGTACAATCTAAAAAAAGTGTCAAAAAAAGAAATTATTGATTTATTAGAAGAATGCGATGAGAGAGGTCTCGTTCATCAATTAATTTATTTTCCAAATCCACAATTTTACTATATCATATGCAACTGTTGTCCATGTTGCTGTGTTATTCTTAATAAATTTATTAAGTATGGTTCTCCGCAGATGGTTAAAAGTGATTTCATCGCAAACACTAATTTAACTAAATGTACTAATTGTGGGACGTGTGAAACATGGTGTTATTTTGGGGCAAGACATCTTATTGATAATAAATTACATTTCAATTCAATACATTGTTTTGGATGTGGTACTTGTGTCTCAAAATGCCCTAATAAGGCAATAACATTAATAAAGAAATAAAAAAAAAGAAAAAAACTGTGTATTTATTTCTATTTTGGGGGTTTTATTAAATAGGCTAATATTACCGCTACTACGGACATTGCACCCATTACAATAAATAAGACCAAATAACTTCCGAATATAGTCACAAATAGATTAACTCCAACAGCACCGATAAATCCTGCGATCCCATAAGCAGTAAATACAATTCCATAATTAGGACCTAAATTCTTAGTGCCAAATAAATCAGCAGTAGCAGTCGGAAATAAGCTGAAATTCCCTCCAAAACAGAAATATATTGCACAAGTCATTATTAGGAAGAATAACTCATTCACATTTGTTGTAAAGTAAATAAACATTAAAATCGCTTGAGTAGAAAACATTATTAGCATTGCTTTTTTATACGTCATGAAATCAGCTATTGTCCCCCATATAATCCTTCCTGCACCGTTAAATAATGCTGCTAAGCTACCTATAAATACAAAATCTGCTGTTCCTATAATAAATATGAAATTATCTCCCGCATCGACAGTTTTAGCGAAAGAGGCATAAGATCCTATCACCATTAATCCACTTATAGCACTCAAGACAAATGTAGTCCAAAGTATCCAAAATTGGGGCAATCTTACTGTTTGAGCTCTTTCGAAATCAAGTCCTGATATTCCACTTTCTTCTGATGGGGGAGGAGGAACCCATCCTCGAGGCGTCCATCCTTCTGGAGGGTTACTCAAAGTCATTGCGCCTCCTACAATTAGAATTAAATAAATAATCCCTAAGATGATAAACATTAAGGGAATATTTTGAGTAACTGTAGCAACAAAATTTGGATCAGTAGTTTCTAAACCAGAGGGATTAGCTAAAGCTTTTATTACATAATTAAATACAAACGACCCTGCTCCGAATCCTGCCACAGCAATTCCATTAATAAATCCCTTTTTATCTGGAAACCATTTACTTGCTGAAGCGATAGGGCAAACATACCCAAATCCAATTCCTGCTCCAAAAATAATACCATACGTAACTAATAGTCCTACAAAAGTAGTCATAAATGATGATAGAATAACACCACTCCCCAATAGAACTCCTCCAAGTATGGCAATATTTCTAGGACCATATATTTGTTGTAGTTTCCCCGCGAAAATCATTGTTATTGCAAAAGACAATAAGCCTACGCCAAAAATGTAAACAGTTACTTCCTTGATTTCATTTAAATATGGGCTGACAAAGATAGTAAGTGTACCCCAAGAATATATTGTTCCTAATGCCAGTTGGATCATGATAGCTCCGATAACAACAATCCAGCGATTTCTAATTTTTTGTTCCTCAGACATTTTTAATTTCACTTTAATAATTTTATATGTTTAAGAATTATATGAGGGATAAAAATATTTTTTTAATATTTAAAAATCGCTATACAAGATTTCTAATTATAAATATACAAAAAGGTGAATTTATTGGAGGTTATATAAACAAATTAATTAAGAGATTATATATTAACAAGTTTTATAACACCCATACCTTCGTGAATATATGATGAGATTTGTTTCTGGCTTAAAGAATCTGGCAAAAAAGAGAATTTTATTAGGTATTATTGTTCTTTTTATCGTTTCTTGGTTTTTATTCACGTTTGGATTTAATGTGTTTTCAAATATCAAATTTAGTAAATATTTTTTAATATTTCTAGCGATTTTAGCTGGATTTACATTTATTTTGTTCATTATATCATTTATTATACCTCTTGATAAAATGGGGGTAATAATAATTATTATATCAACAGTTTTGACTCTACCTGTTATGTGGATTTTTGGAAGGATTATTGAAATTTTTAGAATTTTTTGTTATGTTGCTAATATTGTTGTTACCGCATTTTTTGCCTTTAAATTTTGTATGGATACATCTACTAAAATTGATGATTACTTATACAAAAAAAAAGGGTCTAGAATATTTATACGGCCTATAGAATTTATTATTTTTTTCCTTCTTAGTTGGTGGTTTACATCTTTAAGCATCAGATTTTTTGTTAGTTACCCTAATCCTGCCATACAAAGTTTAGCAAGGGTCTTTTTTGATTTATTCTTGGTAGGTTTAGCATTATTAGGTGTAGTATTTATTAGATTATTATTTACAAAGAAGTTTGCTGCATATATTTCCTTCTTTTATGTATTAACATTCTTTTATGTTTTCTATATTATTATTGATCTTTGGGCAGTATTTATTTTTCTTGATACTGTGGGGTATGATCTTTTATCATTTTTCATTGATTTTCTTTTGTTTTTATATATAATTGGATCTATTTATGAAAGAGTTGATTACATAAAAGAAAAACTTAAATTATTTAGAGCTGATACAATAGCTTTATTCGTAATTTTAATGAAACTTATAGTTCAAATTATAGATATTTTAAGAGAACTTTTTCCTCCCGCTGATGTAGTACCAGGGTTAATACTTCAAGCCCAAATATTGTGGATTTTCTTTATGGTTTTTACACTGATAGTTGGAATATACACTATTTTTAGACATAAAGAAAGAAAAAGCTCCTAAAAGAATTTGAGAAGAATTAATCACTAAGTTAAAATTTTTAAGTAGAAATCACTAATAAAAAATAAATAGATTTACTTATAATATATGAAAATGAGCGAAGCTAAGTTAAATCTAAAAAGGAACAGAATTTTTAAAAAATTGATGATATATCTTTTCAGTGTAATTAGCCTAGTAGCAATTATCATAATAGTTATCACACTATTTGTCAATGTGGTGAATAATGAAATGAATGATGGTGGTTGTGGTTGAGGGGGCTTCATATTCCCTCCTCAAATAATACATTCAGTGATAAATTATCTTGTCGATTATACTCTTAAGCAATCATATCTGCTCTCAATAATTTTAATATAAAATCCGAAAGGAATGAAACTTGCTAAAAAAGATTGGTAGTAAGCAGACCCACCTCGCAATGGTTTCGGAATTAAGAAGATGAATTTTAAGAAAAACTCAATGAGTTTAATTTTTATAAAAAATAATATAAAATTTTAATATTTTAATTAATATTGAGTTAATTATGGTAAAAGCAATATTATCAGTAAATGAAAGAAAAATTCCGTTAAAGGATTTCATGCAAGAGATGCTTACAAATATAATTCAGGGCTATTTAAAAACAACTAAAGGAGTTCCTGAAAACATTGAACATATTAAAATTGAAATAGACCTATAAGGTTTGCATTTTAAGAGTTTCAAATCCTTCCAAAATAAGAAAAAAAAAGAATTTTTATAGTTATAGTTCTTGAATTGCCTTTTCTTTAGCAATTCTTTCTTCTTCAGTTAGTTCTGTTTCACCTCTTTTAACAAAAAACATAAAAACTAATGCGAATATGAAGAAGAATGAGGTTACTAAAAATAAGGTAGAATTACCGAGTCCATCTATTAATGCGCCTACCATAAATGGTCCTAATATTGCTGCCATAAAACTGAAGAAATAATATACCCCTGTATAAGTTCCAATCTTTTTGCTCGTAGGAGCCATTTCCCATACTATAACGATTGAATTGATATTAATAAAAGCCCAACCAATTCCTGCTATAAATAAGATTATTGTAATAACCGTTTCCGTTTGAATTAAAAAGCCTATAATTAGTGCACTAATAAAAAGGATTAAACCGATTTTGATTGTTAGTCTTCTCCCTATTTTTGAAGCCAGTATCCCAGCTGGAAGTGCTGAAAGAAGAAATGCAATAGCTACGTACAACAACATGAACCCTGCATCACCACGTGACAACCCCAATACATCCATACCATAAACTGTAAAAAGAGCTTCTAACGCTTGATATCCGACAAACCATGAAAAAATTGCTAAAAGTATAAATAGTGTAGATTTATCCTCTTCAGATAAGATGTCTTTAAAACTTTCGATTAGATTAGGTCTATCTTTTTTATCTTTAATTTTTTGCCCTTCTACTTCCTCCCTTTCTAAAATTAGTTTATAGCTATAAGATTCCTTCTCTTTTATTGTCAGTAGTAAGATAATTAAAGAGGCAACCATAATAATAGCAACTGCGAAAAATGCGGCAAATAGACTAATCGGTACAAGGAATTTATTAAAGAGGTATGCAATTAAAGCTCCAATTCCACCCATGAAATTGATAACGGCATTTCCTTTACTTCTATTTACAGGTTCTACAAAATCTGGCATAATTGCTACTGCTTGTGATCTGTAAGATGCCATACTTATATTAAAAAAGAACATCCATATAAGTAAAAGCCATAAAGGATCTTGGGTAGGATTAATAGTAGAAATCATAATAAAGAATATAGCAGCAAGAGGAATTCCAACGATTAAATAGGGCATCCGACGACCAAGTCTTGTTCGTGTATTATCTGAAACTGTACCCATAATAGGTTGGACAAAAACCCCGATAATATTGTCCATTGCCATCCACACTCCTACAAGAGCATAAGAACCTAAATATTCAAATAGAGTAATATTAACCTGTGTATTGAACATTGACCAAGCTATACCAGTTGTAAAAAATGCTAACCCTATAAAAGTGGTTTGCTTTAAATCAAATTTTTGTTTAGTTTCTGACATAATTTTAAACCAATTTTTTGTAAATTTTGTGAATAATTGATTATTTATTAAATCTTTAAGTATTTAAAAGATCTATCTAGCAAATTTTCATTTTATAAAGACTGATTATACAAAAATGTATATTAGAAGAAGTAAAAACCATTACCAAATTTAAAGTTATAAAAGCTAAATCGCGTTAAAATTACATCAAAAAAGAATATGAAACTAGAACCTGAATGTATTGGATGTCTTTTTAATCAAGTGTTAAAAGCATTTGAATTATTAAATCCTAATATCTCTCGTGAAGTTGTGATTACTGCCCAGAAAAAACTCATGAAATTTCTTTTAGACTTCAATATAAATGAGGTTGCCGCTCCTATTCTTGGAAAAGTGACTTATAATATCATTGCAGAGCTATTAGATAATAGGGATCCTTATCATGATCTTAAAATTGAATATAATCGTCTTGTATTAAAGTACTTCGATGATACTTTAAATTTAATTGAAAAAGCAGAAGATCCTTTATTTATAGCTATTTTAGCGTCTGCACTTGGAAATACTATAGATTTTGCAGGTCAACATGATATAGATATTATTTATGACTTAGAAAACTTTAAGATCGAAAATTTAGCTATTAATGATTATGAAAAATTCCAAAAATCATTAAAAAATTCAAAACAGCTATTAATATTAGGAGATAATGCCGGTGAGATTGTTTTCGATAAAATTCTAATCATTATTCTTAAAAAATATTATCCAGATTTAGAAATAATCTATTCCGTGAGATCTGCTCCTATAATTAATGATGCTACTATTGAAGATGCGAAATTTATTAATCTAACAAAATTAATTCATGTCATTGAGTCAAATGATGCTCCAGGAATAATTTTATCTGATGTATCAGAAGAATTTAAAGAATATTTCTATAACAAGAACACTATTTTATTATCTAAGGGGCAAGGTAATTTCGAAAGTCTTTATGGTATGGAACTTCCCCAAAAAGATGTTTACTATTTATTAAAGGCTAAGTGTAATTTAATGGAACGAATTTTTGAGGTAAAGATAGGAGATCTAATATTTAAAAAGAAAGAAAAGGGATTTTAATTCGTTGAATTAGTTCTTAATTTTTTAATAGCATCAGTAAAAAAACCAAAGTCTCCAATTTCAGGTTCTTTTTGGTTGTCTTTAATCCTGTTAAAATATTCTTCAATCTGTGTAAATAAAATATTTTTAAAAGAAGTGAATTGACTAACTTCATTACAATTTTCATCAATTTCAGTACGATATAATGAATAAAACATATCTAATGCTTTTTCTGCCTCTTCTCTTATTCCAAGTCTTGCAAAACCCTTATCAAGTATTGCAACAAAGATCAAGTTATATTTATATACAATAATCATTTCTACGTCGAGTCCTTTAATGTTGATCTCTTCAATCTGTCCTAAATTTTCACCAAATAAACCTAAAGCACCTACAAAAGAAGATAATAAAACAGGATTAATCTTCGTATCCAATATAAGATCGAGGAGATACTGGCCACTCTCTTCACAAATTACAATTCCTTTAATTCCCTTATGATTTCCAGAAATAATTATCCCTGTTATTAATTTAATTAATATTCTAATTAAATAAAAATAATTTTAGCTAATAAAAGCATCTAATTTATAATTTTAATAATAGGATATATTATCTGGAAAATAGTTTTATATTCAGATTATCACTTTTATATTGTTTCATAGTTTCGTGATGGTGACACATACAATAAATAATTTTATTATTAAAAGAAAAAAATATTATTATTTTTCTAAAATATCTCTAATTTTTTTAACTGTGTCTTTGAAAGCTTTAGCTGATTTGCTTTCGGGGTATTTTAAAACAAATGGTAACCCTTGGTCACTTTGTTGACTAACTTCAATTTCAAAAGGAATTTTTCCTAATAACGCAACATTGAAATCTATGCTAGCTTTTTCCGCACCACCAGGAGGGTATAAGTCAATATATTCCCCACAATGAGGACAATTAAAACCAGACATATTCTCTATTATTCCAAGGATGCTTCTTTCCATTACCATTGCCATTTTAATTGTTTTTCTTGCATCCATTAAAGCAACTTCTTGAGGAGTAGATACAATCACCACATTTTCATCTGGAATTAATTGTAAAATATCTAAAGTTTCATCAGATGTTCCAGGAGGTAAATCACATATTAAATAATCAAGTTCACCCCACACAGCATCCCCTAAAAATTGTCTTACGGCACTCATTTTCATAGGACCTCTCCAAATTACAGGCTCATCAGATGTAAGAGTTAAAAATGCCATACTCATAACTTTAAGTTTTAATGGTCCATCAATAGGATAAAATATCTTAGCTTCAGCGTCGACTCTTGGTTTCAACTCTGGGTTAATACCCAACATTTTTATGACATTTGGGCCTGTAATATCTACATCAAGAATTCCTACCCTCAATCCAACACTAGCTAAACTCATAGCAAGATTAATCGCCACAGTAGTTTTCCCTACACCACCCTTCCCCGAAATGATAACAATTTTGTGCTTTATCTTTTCCATATTTTTTTGAATGTTTTTAGTACGCTCATCCAACATCATTTCTTTTAAATTTATATCTGGAACCTGTTCTTCTGACATTTATTTAATCACCTTAATTTTCATCTAAAAATATTTATTTTATTATTATTTAATTTGAGAAACAAATGTATTGCTTTAATTCTATCGTTAATAAATTATGAAATTTTCTGAGTTTTCAATTATAATTATAATTCCTACTGCGAGAAATTTATAATACATAAACTAAAGAAATTAATAAATCGCAGAATATTATTCATAACTGAAAAGAGAAGAATAATTAATTTTTGAAGGTGTTTTTGAATACCAGTAAGTAATTTCATGGAGCTCTATAAATTTTTACCTAAAACCAACTGCAAAAAGTGTGGGAAACCAACTTGTATGGCTTTTGCATTAGATTTGTTACAAGGAAAGGTAAAAATCGATGATTGTAGTCCACTTTTAGAACCTAAGTACAAAAAGAATTATGATGCATTAAAGAATTTAATAGGTTCTGAAGAGGGAAAGGAAAAGGAGCTTAAAATTGATGTAGATACCGAGTTATGTGATGGATGTGGAATTTGTGTGACTGTATGTCCAGTTAATGCAAGGTATTGCCCTCCGACCTTAAGTGGTAAAGCTCCAGATTATCCCCCCGAAAATCACCAATTGTTTCAAGTTAAGGATGGAAAATGTGAACTATTAGCTATAAAATATTGTCGAAGAATCGAAGCGGAAGGGCGAGAAAGAGAATGTCGGGTTTGTGAAACCTATTGTCCACGAGAAGCTATAAAAATTGATTATGTTTAATTTTATTCTAAGAATCTTTATAAGAGTGTAATAAATAATGGTTAGTGAACGTATTACATGTTCTGGATGTTCGCTTCTATGTGATGATATTATTATTAGAAGTGATGGTTTATATATTGATGAAGTAATTGGAGCTTGTTTGAAAGGTAAAGAGAGATTTGACCAAATTACATCAAAGAACAGAATATTATCTCCTCTAATAAAAGAAGATGGAGAATTACAGAAAGCAACATTTGATGAAGCTTTAGGAAAAGTTATTAAAATTATAAAGAACTCTTCTAAACCTCTTTTATATGGCTTTTCCACCACAAGTTGCGAAGCTCAATTAAAAGGTATTGATCTCGCAAAAACGATAAACGGCTTTATAGATTCTAATTCTACAATCTGTCAAGGAAAAGTACTAAATATTTCAAAAGAAACGGGAATAACGCTAACAACTATCTCAGAAATTATAAATAAAGCAGACTTATTGATGTTATGGGGAGCAAATGCAGCTGAATCAATACCACGTTTATTAAATAAGGTACTATTTTCACGGGGTAAGTTTAGAATGACTGGGCGAGAAATTAAAACTTTAATAGTTATAGACCCAGTTAAAACAGCCTCTTTTGGAGTAATGGGTGTACGAGATATAGCACTTCAAATTGAACCAGGAAAAGATATTGATTTGATTCGTGTTTTAAAAGAAGAATGTTGTGTAGCAGATAGTGTTCCAAACAATGGCGTTGCTGGTATAGATAAAGATGATCTAAAAAGATTATTACTCCATTTAACTGGTGCTGAAAATGGAGTAATTATAATTGGTCAAGGCATTTTAAGTTCTCAGAATAGTCCTAATGTAATTAAAGAGTTACTTGAATTAGTGCAATTAATAAATGTTAAGCAAAAAAAGGGACGCATTTCTATCATGATGTTAGGCGGTCATTATAACATGGTAGGTTTTGACCATGTTGCACTTTCAATATGTGGGAAAAACCATAGCTTACAATTTTTAAATAATCAATTGATTGAATCAAAAGAAACAATCGTCTCAAAAATTGAAAATGAAGATTTTGATTGTTCTATAATTGTAGGAACGGATCCAATTTCGCATTTACCTTGGCAATTAAGTAAAAAATTGATGGCAAAACCTTTAATCCTAATCGATAATAAACAATCCGCAACCTCGTACGTAGCAGACATAATAATACCTTCAGCAATCACTGGAATTGAAAGTGGAGGATTAGCTTATCGTTTGGATCATATTCCAATTGAATTGAAAAAAATCATAAAACCACCAAACGACATTCTTTCTGATGAAGAAATATTAACTAAAATTATGTATGGATTTAAGGAGGGTAGATAAAATAGAAATGATAGTAAATACAGTTAGAATAATGGATTACGATCAAGTAAAGGAGTATTCTTTAGGAGATGATACCTCTCTTACAGAAAATTTGGCGATTGGATTATTAAATCCAGAAGATTTTAAAAATCTTAATTTAACTGCAAATGCAAATTTAAAAATAAGTAACAAGTATGGTAGTGTTATTATAAAGCCAATTCAAGATAAAAATGTTCCTATAGGAATTATTAATATGCCAGTCTCCATTTGGGCTAATCAAATTACTGGACTCGAGAAGAGTGAAATAGTATATAAAAATTTAAGCGTAAATGTGGAAGTAACTTCAGACTCAGTAAAGAACGTAAAAAGTCTATTAAATATAATTTAAACAAATAGATAAGGGGATTATTAGAATTGAATAAGCTAATTATCAAAAATGGTTTAGTGTTTGATCCCATCAACGATATTAATGGAGAAACAAAAGATATTTTAATTGAGTCTGGTAAAATAGTAGAAAAATTTAGCAGTGAAAGTAATGTTAAAGAAATAAATGCAAAGAATAGGAGTGTTATCCCCGCAGCTCTAGATATCCATACACATATAGCTTCTCAACAAACTAATTGGGCGCGATTATTAGGGTCAAATAACAAAAAATTCCAAGAGAATTGGGAAGGATTAACACTTAAAAACATTACAAGAAATTATATTTCTAATGGATACACATTTATACTTGAAGCTAATGTGTTTCCATCTTTAGCGAGAGAAACTATTTTTAATTTTAAACAAATACCTGTACTTGATAAGGCAATGTTATTAAATGTAAGTAATCTATGGCCTTTAGAACTAGAATTTCAGAGAAAAAAAATTGATGAGATGGCAGTATTTCTATCTGACCTTCTATCAAAAACATATGGTTTTGGTTTCAAAGTCTATAATCCATTCGAAAATGAAATATGGAATTTTAAAGAACTAAGAGATGATTTAACACAACAAGGACGATTGTACAATTTTTCAACAATGGATGTGTATGAAAACCTTCTTAGATGCAATGAAAAACTTGGAATGCCTCATTCTCTTCATGCTCATATTGAAGGTTATGAAAATGCAACTGGCAAGAATAATCTCTTTGTTATTTTGGAAAAGATTAAATCATTAAATTTAACTCCCAATCAATATATAGGAAGAGATCACATTTTTCATATTGCTCATGCTAATACATATAACTATGATGGGGATAATGAGAATTTAATTAATTTTTTAAATGAAAATCATGATTTTTATATTGATCTTGCATTTCTAAGCTTCAATCCAATAAATCCATTAATAACTTCAGACAGAAGACTTATACATTCGATGTTAACATCTGATATAATCGATAATCCGCATAAATTAATTAGTTCAGCTATAGAATTTGAAGGAGATTATTTTATTTCAATGAGAAATTTAAACAAAAATAATTATGTTAATTGTAATTTATGGGCTAATGCTATCGATTTAGCATTAAATATTAAAAATAAATTTCAAGTTAGTTTTTCTTTAAATTTTCCTAATTATGCTAATATTTCTGATATTCCTGAAATTGCGACATGGTTAACAAGTAAGGAAGCTCGCGATAATTTCATGAAAGATATGAATACTGATTTCCTTAATAACCATCCTTTAGCTAATGACGATAAAGAACTAAAATTTCCAGAATTAATATGGTTAACAAGAATAAGTCCAGCAAAATCCTTAGGTTTATCAAGGATCAAAGGAAATCTTGGTTTAGATGCAGATGGCGATCTAAATATCTTAGATACGAATATTAATGAAATAGATCTCTCTAAAGACCATAGAAAATTAAGGAATGCATTACAAAATATTGAATATGTTATAAAATCAGGAGTAATTGTTAAAAAACAAAATGAATTCAATTTCAGTCATAATGGCTCAATTTTCTGGTCTAACGGAAAAGTTAACGTAAAAGAAAAAGATTTTATTATGTCTAAAAAAAAGGAATTTTACCAAAAGTATTCCTCTCTTTTTTATGATTCTTACAAAGTTTCGGTTGATAAGAATCTATTAAGAAGAGTTGATTAAATTTAATTTTTCCTTTCTATTTAAGAATAATTATTTAAGTGAACTCGATTAATTTTATACAATATAAAAGTAATTAATTTATTTCACAGCTTCAGGGAGTAGTACGATAAAGTTACTTCCTTTTGAGTAATTTCCTTTAACTTTATCTTCAACCCAGATTTTTCCTTTATAACTTTCTATAATTTTTTTCACGAGGGTTAATCCAAACCCCATTCCCCTTGAACCTTTTTCTTTGTTGAATCTTTTTATAAAAATTCTTTGTTTTATTTCATCAGAAATCCCAATACCATTATCCCTGAATTCAAATTTAATGAATTTTACGTTTTTCTGTATTTCTTTGGAAATTTTTATGAGAATCTCAACTTTGGGTTCATTATTATAAGTTAATGCATTGATTAACAAATTTTCAAAAACATCAATTAACAAATCATTAACTTGAACGAAAATGTCATCTTGAAATGAATCTATAGCAATATCAATATCTTTTACTTTCTTATTGACTAAGACAAAATTTATCGCATCTTTAAGAACATCTATTGCATTAATAACTTTAATGGATCTTTCTTCATTGTCTAAAGAAGACAATTTTTGGACATTACTAACCATTTTTGCCCCTCTTGTGAGTTGATTTTTAATTATTTCATAATACTCTTTAATCTCACCCTCTCTTTCTTGTTCATTTAAGTATTTTTCACTAAGTTCTATTGCGATACTTATATTAGTAAGTATGTTATTGATATCATGATAGAATAAATCTTTATAAAGTTCAGCTCGATCGTATGCTTCACGAAACTGCTTCTCTGATTGTTTTAATTTCTTTTCTGCTTCTTTTTTCTCAGTAATATCTCGAGTAAATCCATAAAAACCAACTTTACTTCCACTAGAGTTATATCTTAAGTAAAAAGATCCTTCAAAAGTACGTATCTCCCCATCACTTCTTATAACTTGACTTTCAAAAATCCCTTTTGGAAGATTAGTTTTGTATAAATTATTAAAGATTTCAAATACTTCTTTTGTCGTATCTTTATCTAAAAAAGTGGTATAACTCTTTCCTAATAGTTTTTCTCTAGGAATCCCTAAGTATCTACAAATATAATCGTTGACATAAGTATAATTTCCTTGTAGATCTACTTCAAAATATCCGTCCTCAAGATTCTCAATAATTTCTCTGTACCTTTCATCAGATTCCATAAAGTTTCGTTAAGCCTCTTTCATTTGAGTTATGTATCTAAACAATAACGCTAGTATAGTTTGAACTGTATCGGATTTATAAATATGTATTTTTAATTATAAGATAATTCAATAGCTAATACAAAGAAGATAATTAAGAAATTTAATCTTATGTTGATAATTTTATTTATGTTTTAATTCGTAACACAAAAAGAGAAATTAATATTTTAAAACATCAATTGTTTTCTTTAATTGCTAATTTTTTAAAGTTAACAGATTCAGTAATATAAAATCTTTATTTACACACTTCCATCATATCAATAGGTTAAATTTCTCTAGTTTATTAAGATACTTTTTACAGCCTTTCTACTAATAATTTAATCCTTTTAATAATTGAACTGTTGTAAACATATTTTTTCCACCTTTTCGCAGATAATCCATTGCTTTTTCAATTCCCTCAACAGTTAAATCGAACATTGGGATTATACTAGATATAATCTTCCGTGTCCAAGGTGCCCATTCAGGTCTAATGAGTTCTGGATTTAACCAGACTACGTTATTTTTAAAATGATTCGCAAGCTCTTTAATATAGTAAATTCCGGGTAATTCATTTCGATGATAATAATAAATAGAGCCATATTTTTCCGTAAGTTCCCAACTTGCCATTGCAGCATCACCAACAACTACAATTTTATATTTATTATCATATTTTTTTAAAAATTCATTGAATTCAATTGCTTCTTCTGGATTTCTTCTTGCATTGAGATAAAGGCTCTCATAAAGACAATTATGGAAGTAAAAATATTTAAACGTACGCCAGTGTGACATATTATTTGCGGCAGAAAATAGCAGATTGACAAGGTGCGCATATGGTGTCATACTTCCACCAACGTCCATTAATAATATTAATCTCACATTGTTTTTCCTTTTTTTATCGAACACGAGTTCTATGTCTCCATAGTTTTTAGCCGTTTTGTCTATAGTCTTATCTAAATCGAGTTCATCTCTTTTTCCAATTTCTTCGAGTTTTTTTAAACGCTTTAGAGCAACTTTTATCTGTCTTGTATCGAGTACGATATCTTTCCGATAATCTTTAAAAATTCTTTTCTGAGCAATCTGCATTGCCATACGCATTCCTGATGAGCCACCAATTCTCATACCCATTGGATTCTGACCCCCATGACCAAAGGGAGATGCTCCCTGAGTACCAATCCAGCGATTCCCTCCATGATGTTCTTCATCTTGTTTTTGCATTAATTCTTCGAAACGCTTTTGCATTTCTTCGAGATCAAAAAATTGGCTAATCATTTCTTGAAAATTGCCCTTGATTTCAGACAAATCAAAATTTTTTTCTAACCACTTCCAAATTTCATCTTTTATTTCATTTGGCGCATTAATTAAAAGTTTATCTCCAAATTCAGAACTATATTTTTTCAATAGTTCTTCTAAGAATTCTTCAAGATTATCTATATTGATATATTCTTGGTATTCTCTTAGTAGGAGTTGCAGCCCTTCTATAAGTTCAGGGAGAGTAATATCTTTATTGAGCCAATCCCAAATTTCTTGTTTAATATCTTCAGGGAATTGCACCATAGCTTCTTTGAAAAAGTTCGCAAAAGCAATGTCATATATATCAAAGTGGTGTTCACTCTTGCACAATATTGAACGGGATGTATAGTAAAACTCAAGCATATTATGGATAAGCCCTTTATTGAGTGCTTCCATTAGCGTCATGTATTCAGTAATACTAACAGGTAACCTTTCTTTCAAATAATAAAAATATTCCACAAACATTTAAAGAAATCTTAAAGTTTAGAATTACTTAATTATATAGAATTAATTACTTAATTTAGGTTTATGTATAATAAAGCGATATTTTTATATATAAAATCCTAATAAGATCATGTGTTCTAATAAATCTTGGATACCAGAAGGAATGTATTAATTTAAATATTGTTTGTTTGATTTTTCTTTCTCATCAACCTTGAATAAATGCTAATTTGTAATCCATTTATTATTAAAACAGAGAATCCAATAGTATATAAGAAAAAACCCGTAGTATAACCAGAATATCGATAAATCAAAATTGCTAAATATCCAGTTAGTTTAAATTTAGGATAAAATAAAAGTATAATACCGGGGATTATAAATATTACCTCTAGTAATTCTAAAAATACAGGAATGTGAATTTTCTTTTTTATAGAAATTTTAACAAATATAAGAATTAATCCAAGTAAGTAAGCATAATAAATGAATACAAAGAATATGGCTTTAAAGTTAGATGCGTCAATAAAATAAAGAAATTGAATTTGAAAACCTCCCCCAATAATTCCAAATAAGTGGTAATACCAAGGAATATAAAAAGAGATTATTAAGAGAATAAACCCAATTACCTCTGTAATAATAGAAATTAAAGAATGTTTTCCTGTGAGGAATGATTTTAACTTAATTGTAAATTTTATATCTTTTAGGTTGCTTACTGGTTTGATTAATGTAACTAAGCCAATAATGTCCAATAGCATCCAAGCTATGAAAAGAAATATTAGATTGAATGTATCATTCATAAAAAAGAAATTGTTTAATTAATATTAAAAAATCCATATTAAAATTAATCAAATCTAGCTTTTAATAATTTTATAGAATAGTAATGAAATTATTCATTAATCTGTTGTAATATTTAATATATTTTAATATAAATGTTTAATGTTAAATGTTGATTATTTAATATAGTTATCCTCCCTTTTTTATGGTATAGAGAACTTGTATTGAATCTACGGATAAAACAAGGATAATAGTAGAAATTAGAGAAACGAGGATTCCAAATAACCAACTTGATTCTAAAGAATTATGTAAAAATATTCTATAATAATTAAAAAAAAATAGAAATGCAAAATAAAAAACTAAAATGCTAATTAAAATCAACTTTTTGTATATTTGTTTATTATAACTTACAAATTTACTTAGAAAATCTTTAAAATTCATTTATATCAAATCTTTTTTTCTTAATTTCTTTTTAATCACATAACTTAAAAAATACTAATTTGATGTATTATTCATTTATCTATTAAACTTTCATAAAATTCTTCCTTAATAGTAGATGATTCAATTCTATTCTTATTTTTATAATTATAATAACCACCAACGATTCCCCCAGTTAGTAACCCTATAATAATTGCTTCAATTAAATACAGCTCAAAAACTATTAGCAACATAAATAAAGAATATCTGAGTATTTCTGAAAAAACGAACCAATCAAATAACGTGAAACTTACTGCAGTTAGAACAGCCCCAACTAAACTTACACCTATGCCTTGTATTATAAATGATTCATTTGATTTATTGTTTTTAAGAGCAAAACGTGAACCAATTATACACCCAATCATCATTTGTAGATCGCCAAACCAGAAAATGCCAGAAGTAAAAATTATATATGAAATAAATGCAATTAAATCTGTAATTATCATTCCTGCAAGAATATTTTTTTTTCGAGCTTTTTTAGCTAAATCAGCAATGAAAGGCATAGAATTACCAAATTTTTTATGTGAATTATTTGTTGTTAATTTTTGTTATTATTCTTAATAATGAATTAAATTTATTTCCGTATTCTTGTCAAATATATGTATCTTCTCAGAAGGGAATGATATATATGCTTTATCACCCATTTTTGCGTCATAAAAACCGGGAGTAGATATCATGCCGCTAATTTTATCAGAAAACTCAAATGTTACAATTGTTTCTGCTCCAAGAAATTCTATAACAGTTATCTCAACTTCATAAGATTGACTATGATGATCTGGAGTAATAATGATGTGCTCAGGGCGAATTCCTAAAATTACATCACCCATGCCCTTACTTTTAAGTTTTATTAGTAAATCATTGGGTATTGGATATTCTTGTTTACCAAATTTTATTTTATCGTTACTTAATTTAGCATCCCAAAAATTCATAGTTGGTGATCCAATAAATCCTGCTACGAATTTATTGGTTGGTTTATTATAGACTTCGCTGGGAGTACCAATCTGCTGAAAAACACCATCAAATAGGATAGCGATACGATCTGCCATAGACATTGCTTCTACTTGATCATGCGTGACATAAACCTGAGTTATTTGTAGTTTTCGGTGTAATTTAATTATTTCACCTCTTGTTTGAATACGTAATTTTGCATCTAAATTACTCAATGGTTCATCAAAAAGAAAAACGGTTGGATTACGTACGATTGACCTACCCAGAGCAACTCGCTGACGTTGTCCTCCACTTAATTCTTTAGGTTTTCTATCCAATAATGTTGATATTTCTAGTAGGTGAGCAGCAGCCTCTACTCTTTTTTTTATCTCTTTTTTATTCATTTTTGACAATTTTAAAGCAAAACCCATATTTTCCCGAACATTCATGTGAGGATATAATGCATAACTTTGGAAAACCATAGCTATCTTTCTTTCTTTCGGTGGAACATATGTAACATCTACATCGTCAAATAATACTCGTCCATCAGTTACATACTCTAATCCAGCTATAATATTTAAGCATGTGGATTTTCCACAACCTGAAGGCCCAACAAGTACGATAAATTCTTTATCTTTAATTTCAAGATCAATATCCTTTAAAACATGGACATCGGGATTAAAAATTTTATTGACTTTCTCTAATTTTATTCTTACCATATTAATTATCACCTATCTTTAACCTTTTACAGCACCTCTAGTCAACCCACTGATAATCTTCTTTTGAAAAATTAATACAACAATTATTAATGGAATAGTAGCTACTGAGGTTGCTGCCATTAGAGCAATATCTGTATTCCAAGGGCGGGTTATACTACCAGGATTTCGAACGAATTGCAATATGGCAAGAGGTATAGTATGATTACTTTCTGATGATTGGAGAAATACTTGAGCAAATAATAATTCATTCCAACAAGCAATAAAAACTAAAATAGCACAGGTAAAAATTCCAGGAATAGTTAATGGAAGAATAATTTTCCTGAAAATCTGAAAATTAGTTGCACCATCAACCTTTGCTGCTTTCCATAAGTCTTCTGGGATCTCCTTGAAGAATGCAATTAATATAAAAATTGCTAATGGTAAATTGATTGCCGTATATGGAAGTATTAACCCATATAGTGTGTTTCGAATATCAAGCGGTGGGATTATACGTGAAATTGCAATTATCCATTGATAAAATGGTATAATGATTATTAATGCAGGTAGACTATTCATAGAAAAAATAAATCCATTAAGCCCTCTTTTAAAGGGAAAGTTGAATTTAGCTATAGCATAGGCGATTAATGAGCCAACAATCAATATTAAGATTACTGTAGATCCAGCAAGGATTACACTATTTAAGAGAGCATGTGCAAAGTAACCTTGCTGTTCAAAAATAATTTGATACGCTCGCAAAGAAAAATATTTTGGGATCCACTCAAATTGAGTTTGTGTAATACCAGGAGCTCTAGTTGGATCTCTAAATGATTTTAAAAATATCCATAAAAAAGGTCCTGCACAGAAAAAAATCATGATTATGACAAGGAGAATAAATACAACCTTTTTTAAACGTCTTATATTAATATACCATTTAATTTTTGTTGTAGAAATCGGTTTTAATTTTACTGATTCACCAATTAAATCTGTTAAATCTTGATCTAAACCAATTTTCTTTGGTAATGGTATTTTTTCTTTTGAATATTCCAATGGAATCTCTTTTTTTACCTGATCCTTTTTTTTAGAATTATTCCTTTTTAATCTAAGTTTTTTAAAAACATTTTTCAAAAATGGTGTCGAACTTGTACGTTTTTCTCTTTTTGTAAATAACAAAATAAAAAATGCAAAAATTATTATAAATAATAAGATCATGATAGAAACTGCAGAAGATAATCCATAATCAGTATTAGACCAGAAAAGGAATGATTGAACAGTCATTGAACGCACACTTTGATCATTAAAGACAACTACGGCATCGTAAACTCTAAGAGATTGCATCATTCGAAAAATTAAAGCAATACCTACCCCTGGCTTAATTAACGGCCATGTTATGTACCTAAATTTCTGCCATCCACTTGCTCCGGCTATATCTCCTGCTTTATATAGATCTTCAGGTACAATTTGTAGACTAGCTAGAATTAATAATGTTATAAATGGTGTTGTTTTCCATACATCAATCATAATTACTGAAAACATTGTCATTGTTATTTGTACTTCGGAGATAAAAGGAGGAAAAGAGACCAAAACGGGTATGTTAAATAAAACAGGGGCAAGACCAGTACCATAAAAGTATACTGGGGTACCTCCAAATAATTGAATTATACTATTAATTAAACCAAATTCTTGAACGCTATTTAAAATTTCAAACCTAAAAAGTGTCGCTGAGGCAACTGTAGGAATCGCCCAAGGAATTAGAAGAGTTGCTCTAGCAATACCCCTTCCTTTAAAATTTTTATTTAAAATCATAGCGAACACTAACCCTAATAAAAATTCTATAACAAGTGATACGATTGAAAAAAATAATGTCTGGTAAGTATATGTCCAAAAACTACGTGCATATACATTATTATATCCTATAAGCTGATAGTAATTAATTATTGTAAACCTTTTTCCAAAAGGATTACTTAAATTAAAATCAACTCTAAAACTAAGGAATATTCCTATAACTATAGGAATTAAAATAATAAGAGCAAATATTATCAATCCAGGAGTTAAGAGTGAAATAATAAATTTAGTATCTTTAGGTGGTTTTTTTTTTTCTAAATCTATTAAAATTTCAAATTTTTGAGTTGTAATTGTTTCCATTTTCCATTCTCCATCTCAATAATTCAAATAATTCTAAAAATAAAAAAAAAGAAGTTAGACCTTTAAAAATTTAGTGTAATTTTTTTCGCATAATAATAACAGTCCCTGCAGCAAAAGCAACGGCTAATAGAACAACAGCAATACTATATCCAGGAATAGGTGGTTGAGATGGTCCAGAGATTATTTCTTGTACATCTCGCTGCATTTCCGTTAAAGCAGTATCAACACTCTTTACACCACTTGTTAAATCACTGAAATAATCTGCAATTGTACTAGAAATCAGAGGATAATCAGGATGTACCGGTCTGGATAATGTTAATGCTGCTTGTGCTGACCAATTTTGAATCCATTCAAAACCAGTAGGGGGATTTGCATATACAGATAGCAAAGCTGGAAAGTTTCCTTCCGGTTGGAGAGTTGAGGGGTCAATGGCTGTTAATTCAGCCTCTTGTGCATCTTTCATGCCTAAAAATTTAGTAAAATTAATTGCAGCTTCTCTAGCAACACCAACTGTAGCTGTAGGAACTGCCATAATAGCACCACCTATTGCTGATGTTTTATATCCTGTAGCTCCTGCAAAATGGGGTAATGGTGCAATACCAAAGTCCATATTATTACCTTCTGACAAAGAATAAATATAAGGCCATTGTCGTAAAAATATTGAATTATTAGCTAACCAGATATTTCCTGAAGATGCTTCGTCCGTCTTAAGAGCATAACGTGGAATAATATAATCTGACCCTTGAACTCCACCATATATAGGAGCAACTAATGATGCAAGAAAAGTCATTGCTTTATTTACAGCTGCAGTATCAATATTAACTTCCCCAGTGCTTGTAACCACATCTAAAGCACCATTGCTTCCACACCATTCAAAAAAATTGACTACTCCACCTTCATAAGCATCAAGTTGACCAACATATCCCACTAAATCCGGATTATCAAGTGTACCCGATACATTATTAAGGATATAATTAGCTGTAGCGTTAAGTTCTTCCCATGTATCAAAATCTGCTTCCGTAAACCCATTAAGATCCATCAGATCTTTTCTATAGTACAATACACCTAAATTCATAAAATAAGGATATGCATAATAACTACCTTTATATTGACAGGAAGCAACAATACCAGAACCAAAAGCACTTAAACCACTAACATTTATATCATCATCAAGCTTAATTATCCATCCATTGTCTGCAAATGGAGCTGTCCAAACTGTATCTATTGCAATAACATCAGATGTTAAAGTTCCACCCTGCAAGTCAGTCTGTAACGTTGTTAATTGGAGATCAGCTGTTGATCCGGAAGATTTAACAACTACGGAATCTACTCCATAACCTAAATCAGACGCTAAGAAAGCAGCTGTGACAGCTTCAACTCCAGGTTTTTGTTGGTCTCCTAACATGGTTACTGTCAAGGTTACTCCTGCCGATGGTTTTGGTGCTGGAGATGCACTAACTGGCAAGAGAAATACTGGTATTGAAAGGACCATTAAAAATGCGAATAAGCCAACTAAGGCTGTTTTATTAATCTTTTTTAACACAATATACGCCTTTTTTTTTTAATTTTTTTTATATAATATTTTAGTCCTAATTTTTTCCTTTTGGGAAAAAATTAAAAGAAATTATTACATATTAGCTTATAAATATTATGTTTATAATAAGAAAGAATAATATTTGAATATAGATTGAAAGAAGATTATACATATGAAAGTTACTTCTGAATCACTATTAGTTCGTTATTCTACACTATTAGGAAAGACAGAAATAAAAAGGCTCCAAGATAAAGCAAAAAATTATGCTGAGAAGGATATTCTCAATATAAATGCTACAAAATTTGGTGGAGGAGTTGCTGAAATTCTGCAAAATATGATTCCCTTAATGCAAGAATTAAAAATTAATGCTCAATGGAAAGTTTTTACTGCTCCTGATAGTTTTTTTGAAATCTCAAAGAAAATGCATAATGCCTTACAAGGTAATATGGAAATACAATTTAGTGATAATGAAATTTCCATATACACTTCACAAGCTAAATCTATATATGAACAAATCCAACCCAAAGGAGATTTTATAATAATTCATGATCCTCAACCATGTCCAATTATAAATTTTAAGGAGAAAAAAGAAGGGAAATGGATTTGGCGGTGCCATATTGATACATCAAATCCGAATCCTCAAGCATGGAATTTAATAGCAGAATATCTACCTAAATATGATGCTCTTGTCTTCACAAAAGAAGAATATGCAAAAAAGGGGATTAAAAATCTCATATATCCTATAACTCCTTCTATTGATCCATTTTCTGAGAAAAACAAAGAATTAGATCTTAAATCTGCTAGAGAAATCGTTAAAAAATTTATCCCTTTAGATAAACCATTGATCACTCAAGTTTCTAGATTTGACCCTTGGAAAGATCCATTAGGAGTAATTGATGCTTATAGAATTGTTAAAGCAAAAATTCCTATAAGATTAGCATTAATTGGCAGTTTAGCTCATGATGATCCTGAGGGGCAAGAATGGCTAGAAAAAGTTAAAAACTATGCAAATGATGATCCGGATATTCATATCTTATCGAATTTAGATGGAGTAGCGGATTTAGAAGTAAATGCATTTCAACGTATATCTAATGTAGTTTTACAGAAATCGATAAGAGAGGGATTTGGAATGACAGTAACAGAGGCACTTTGGAAAGAAACACCTGTTATAGGAGGAAATGTGGGAGGTATAAAACTACAAATTGAGAATGGAATTAATGGCTTTTTAGTAAATTCTATAGAGGAAACGGCTGAGAGAGTGATATATCTTTTAAATAATCCTAAAATCTTAAAAGAAATGGGAAAAAAAGGGCATGAGAAAGTAAAAAGAGAGTTCCTTTTAACAAAACATGTTGAAAATTATTTAGATTTATTTTCAGTCTTATTGAAATGAAATAAACCAGGGGAAACGAGAAAAATATGGAATTTAATCCTTAAAATCAAAATAGGTTTATATTCATTTTTCTCATGAAGACCTTTTAAATAAATCTAAATTTTATAAATCTAAAAATAATACTGGTTTCAAAACCATTCGGTCGCATCTGCTTCTAATACCAAATCATTTAAGGTTGCAGCTCCAACAATTTTAACTCCTGGTATTAAATCCACTTTTTCCCAACCTAGCATTCGTTTAGATGCTTCACAAACTAAAATTTCAATACCCATGCTAAGAGTTTTATCAATCATTTCCTTTACACTTGGAAAACCACCCAACTTAATTTTTTCAGCTTCTCCGGTTTTTAAAATTCTTAATCCTGTGCCCAAATAGTATACTATAGCTTTAATGTTCATGGCTTTTGCTGTTTGAGCTAACACTAATGGAGAATATTGACGTTCTGGGTCATGTGAGGTTTGTACATATAAAATTGTTTTTTCTTTTTCAGTTATAATTACTCACCTCTGAGTTTTTAAAAGATTTTATTTTATAAGAAATTTATTTTTTTCTAATAATGCTATAGTCAATTGCTAAACGAAATTAATAAATCTCCCTTTTATAATTCAGAAAAAAAGTTAAAATTTTACGAAATAATTATAATATTATTGAACCTAATAAATATTCCTATTTAACTTCGAAATTTCTTATAATATAACAACTGTTGGATGAGCAGTCTATAAAATCTTACCTATTATACTATGCTTCTGGAATTAAAATATTAAATTTGCTTCCTTGAGAAAAATCTCCGGATATTTTGTCTTCAACCCAGATTTTTCCATTATATTTTGCTATTATTTTATTAACAATTGATAAACCAAAACCCATTCCTTTAGAATATTTATCTTTATTTAATTTTCTCTTAAATATAATTTCTTTCCTTTCATCGGGTATTCCAATACCATTATCAATAATTTCAATTTTTATATAATTTATTCCATTACTAATCTTCCTTGAAATATTTACATTAATTTCCACATTAGGATTATCATTATATTTTACACTATTAATTATTATATTCTCAAACATATCTAATAAGAGCTCATTCGCTATTACCCATATCTTTTTATCTGGAGTATCTATTGAGATTGATAATTCTCTATCAAGTATACTTCTTTGAAGAAATGTAATTGCCTCTTCAAGAATTCTATTTACATCTACATTTTCTAAATACATTTCAGAATCCTCTAAATTCGCAAGCTGTTGTGCATTTGAAACTAGCCTCATGCCTCTAAAACCTTGATCTCTTATTATATCTATTAACATATCCAAGTCCTTCGCATTTTTACCATTTTTTCTATATAATGAGTAGAGTTCTGTTGCTGATTTAATATGCTGAATTATATTGTTAATATCATGAGTCAGAAGGTCTCTATAAAAGATTAAATCCTCGTATGCTTTATTTAGTTCTTCAGTCTTGGAGATTTCTTCGCTTAAAAAGCTTATTATAATACCTATAATTATAAGAAATAATGCACGGAGGAGGTTATCTATGTTATATAAAGTTAATATATCCATTCCAAATAAAAAAGGAAAGAAAATCAGTGAAATTGCTAGAAATATAGGAACAATTAAACCTTTTTTTTTCCACCAAAGACATGCTAGAATTGTTGGAATATAAAAGAAATGTGAAAAAACTACATTAGTATTATGAATTACCTGAAACAAATAATTTAGGAGAGACGAAATAATTAAGAAAAAAGTTAGAATAACCAATTTTAATTTATTTAAATATTTTTCAAACTGTGTTTTTATAATCATCTCAATAAACCATTATTTTTTTAAGACTATTTACATATAACCTTCTTTCTATATCACTTTGCGTACTTGTTTATTTATCTAATTTTATTAATCTCATTTTTAATGCGTTGCACATGATATGCAAGGATCAAAGGCTCTAATTATCCTCTGAACACTATTTTTCACTAAATTAATATCTCCTGTTCTTTCAAATAATACTTTTGCATAATTCGTAATCATTTCATTTATTAGTGGAATATTAAACTCAGTTGCTACAAATAATTTTATACGATCAATAGAATTATGATTATTTACATAATAATGATGTAAAAGTGTCCCTCTGGGGGCCTCAATAACACCGATCCCATCAATTTTTTTTACGGAGTTCAGAGAGGAGATTTCTTGTTTAACAGTTAAATTATGATCATCTAAAATTTGTATACTCTGGACACTTTCTATATACATTTCTAATAATCTAATAAAATTAGCAAATAGAATATTATTTTTCCATGGTTTATCAAAATATTCTAGATAAGTCTGAATTTCATCTGTACCATAATTCTCGTTAATATTGTATCTGGTTAAAGGTCCTACTATAACATTTTTTTTATTATCAAAGTAAAAGTCTATTCCACGTAATTCAGGCTCCTTTCCAAAATAGGAAGAATAATTCTGCTTTTCAAATTCTATCATATTTCTATTAGTTTCTTTCAATGATAACCTACCTGAATATCGATTATAATTTCTTAAATTCGAGAGACCGAGATAAATGAGATTTGGAGCATCGAATTCTTTAGGTGGTAATTGATGAGAAAATAATTCAATAAATTTTTCAATGATCCATTCCAAACTGATTAAAGCATTTTGAAATCTTTTTTTAGCTATTGATATATCCTTTTTGGAAGGAGAGTAAATAATTCCTCCAGGAATAAGTGAAATTAAATGAATTGATCTACCCCCAAACAAATTATTAATTTCATTTCCAATTTTAATTAGTTCATATATATTTGAAGTTATTTGAGGGTCGTAATTAATTAAATCATAAGCAGTTGTAGTTTTCTGACTAATATTAAAAATATTTAATAGATCTGGTAATGTTTGGAAAAAGAAACTCATAGAATGTGATTTGATTAATTCTCCAGTCATTAAAATGCGCCTTAAGAGTTTTGCTTGTTCTGAAACCTTAATATTATATATATCCTCAATTGCTTTACAACTCGCGATTGCTTGAGAAGCATAACATAATCCACATATCCTAGGAACTATTTTTGGAATATCTAATAATTTCTTTCCAATTAAGAAATTTTCAAAACCTCTATAAATTTTAAATTCAAAATTTACTAACGAAATTTCATCATTTTGAACTAAAATTTTTATTTCCCCATGCCCTTCAACACGTTTACAAACATCAATGACTTTTAACATTTTTTTCACCCTTCCAATTTTGGTTTCGAGAATCGGTAAAAAATACCAGTGTAGTTTTTGAGTTCTTCAGATAAATTTATTAAACTCAAATAGTTAACAAGGTTAGAAGTAAAATCTTTTGATACTGGTCCTATACATCCTTCACAGGGAAGTCCCATCTTAATACACATATGTTCACACCCATCTCGTATAATAGGTCCTAAACATAAAATACCCTTTGCTAAAAAACATTCAGAGTTTTCCTCATCAAGTTTAATCTCTTCTGGATTTGGTGTAATTTTTGAGATATTTATATTTGAATTTATTTCCATGTTCCCTCTTAATGGGCAACTACCACACATATTTTTTTCAGAGAGTTCTATTTCTTTATTTTCAACCAATCTAATTAGACAATTACCAAAAAGTTTCATAGGTGGTGGACAACCTGGAATGATACCATCAATTTCAATATATCTTGAAATTGGTTCTGTCATTTTTATATCTGATAGGCTTAAAATTCCTCCAAAACAAGCACAAGTTCCTAATGCATATATTTTTTTAGCTTGTTTTCGGATTTTTCGAAGGATAGGTATTTGATCATCTTCAGAAACACATCCTTCAATTAAACAAACATCACAATCTTCAATATCCATTACATCGGAAATAAATTGAAAGTAAATTACTTTAGTACGTTCAAGGAATTGTGGAAAAATATCTAACGATATAAGAGAAGAGATGCATCCACTACAAGATGTTAAAGATATTATTGCAAATTTACGTTTCAAATTTAACCTCCTCCAATAATTTATTATAAAATTTATTAGCAACCTCAGCAAACTTGTTCCCTTCAACAGCATTCAAATGTTTAAGAATTATTCGCTCACGGTATTTTGTCGGGATAATATTTTTTAATATCAATATTTTTTTTTCTACTTTCTCTACTCCATCAATATATCGACACGCATTTTTTCTACAACCAATTATCATCACTCCATCAAAACCTAACTCAAACGATTTAATTATGAAATTCGTATCTATGCGACCAGTGCAAGGAACACTTAAAATAAAGATATTTGGATTATATGAGATCTTCTTAAGACCCGCATCATCTGCAGCAGCATAACCACAAGAACGACAACAAAAGGCAATAATTTTAGGTTGTTTTCTAAATTTCGAAAAAATTTCAATTGATTTTAAAATCTTCTCAGAATTATCTATGTTTAAATCTATCGCATTAGTGGGACAAATACTAGCGCATGTACCACATCCCTTACATTTAAATTTATCTATATTTACTTTTTCTGATTCTATTGTAATTGCATTGTAAGGACAAATTTTAGAACACAATCCACATAAGCCACACTTGTTATCATCGATTTCGATTCCACTAAACTCCGCTATCAAATAATCATTAGAGAGTAATGAAATGATTTTAATCGCTGTATTATTAGCTGTTGAAATCGTAGAATTATAATCTAATGGACCAAATATAGTTCCAACCCCATATATTCCAGATGCTAATGTCTCTTCACTCATAAAACCATAATCATCTAATGTAAAATCCATTGTTTTTCGAAATGCTTTTAAGTCTTTATTTGGTACTAAAGTTTGATTTAACACTATTAAGTCACTTGGATATTCTTTTGAATCGACTTTTACTATCTTTTGATCGTTTTTTTCAACAATTTTTACTTTATTAGAATAATGTATCCTAGAATCCATGGATCTTAGTGTAAAGTCGTCTGCTTTTTTTATCTTACTTAAATCGTAAAAAATATTGACTTTACAATCAGGATTTTTTACTTCAACATAATTTAAATATTTTAAAGCAAGGATATCTTGAAGTTTATGTTGATGATCAGGGTGTCCAGCATATTGAATAATCGAAATCGTCTTTGGAGGCGTTTTATCAGAAATTTTTACTATTTTACCTTCTGTGAAGCCATCAGAAGATAACATTCTTTCAAACTCCGATGATGTAATGATATCATTTTGTGGGTTATAACAATATTCATCTAAATCTGTAAAAAGATCAGAACCGATAGCTATAACTTTAGTACCTACCTTAATTTCAATTTTTTCTGGTTTTTGTGTCAAATCTATTGCTTTATTAACGCATGCACGTTCACAAATTCTGCAATTAAGACAATTCTTAATATCTGATTCATCAATTAAAGGAACATAGGGAAAAGAATGAATAAATGGGATATAAATAATTTTTCTATTATTTAATCCAAATTCATATTGATTTTGTTTTTCAATACTGCATACTTTTATGCATTGTTTACAACCAGTACATTTCTTTGTATCTACATATCGCGGTTTTTTAATCAAATTAAGAGTAAAATTTCCGACTTCTCCTGAAACACTTTCTATTTCAGTATTAGTAAGTACTTTTACATTTTTTTCATTCACCAACTCACCTATTAATTCTGAAATGAAGCATATAGAACAATCGCCCATATTATGTATTCGATCCCATCGGGCTACTTTACCTCCCAAAGTTGGTGATTTCTCAATAACATATACTTTTATTCCAGCTCGAGCTAAGTTTAATGCAAGTGTTATACCCGCTATTCCACCTCCTAAAATTGCAGCACTTTTTTCAATTTCAACTCTCTTAATTTTTACTTTTTTTTGAAGACTAACGCGTTCAACTGCTGCTTCAATTAATAATTTTGCCTTTTCTAATGAAAGAGAGGGATCGATTTGATTAATTTCGAATTGATGTACCCAACAACATTGTTCTCTAATATTTGCTATTTCTATATTCACATGTTCAATGACACCATCAAAAATTCGCTTAAAAAGATGCTGATGAGTTTTTGGAGAGCAAGCAGCTATTACAATCTTGTTTAAAAAGTTATCTTTTACCCAATGTGTAATTTTATCAAAATTTTTTTGCTGGCATAAATTTTCGAAGATTTTTACAGATACAACCTTTCTTAACTTATTTACATATTTTTCAAGAGCAGTTATATTAATTACATTTGAAATTTCTGTATTGCAATTGCAAATTATTACTCCAATTCGGCTTATTTCACTTCCCTGAGAATCTAAGTATTCATCAATATTTTCTCCTGATAAAATTCTTTTGTTGAGATTTAGTATTTTTAATATACGTTTACCATCTTCCGTAAGAAAATATGATTTTTTATCTTTATTGATTAATGTACCAATTTTTTTGAGATGGAAATTTAACTGTCCTGTAGTATCTAAACCCAATTTTTCCATTAAATCTGTATAGGGAATATAACCCTCTTTTTCTAAAAGGAGTAAGATCTTTCTTCTAAACGGATGAGATAATATAGAATATATATCCATAATTCATTTTCCTTTTTCAAATAAATTATATTATATATTTTTAATAGAAAAAATAATTTTAAATTCAAAAATAACTATGACTATTTTGATAAACAAAATGATCTCTATGATAAATATCATTGTCAGAGTATATAAATATGATCCTTTTCCCATTTATAGTATTTGAAAGTAGTCAAATAAGTGTTAGAAAGATCATAGTTTTTATCATAAAAGCGATAGATCCTCTATAAGAAAATAATTATACGAAGATCAGATTCGTATATTAAGTCAAAAAAAGACTAAAAATTTTGTCAAATAATTAAAATTTCTCTTATCAGATTTTTTAAATTTACTTAAAATCATCATTTAATCTGAATAGCAGAAAAAAAAATGCATTTTATTCTTTTGCAGATTTTTAGTTTTTTCAATTTCATGAATTTATTACATTATAATTAATAGTAGGTGATGTTTTACTAGGTGAATTAAATGTCTGAGATACAGACCATGGTGAGAATTGGAGTATATATCTGTAGATGAGGAGTTAATATCAGTACTTCTATCGACTGTGATCTTATTAGAGATTATGTTGAGGCCCTCCCAAACGTTATTGTTGCTAAAGTAAATGATTTTACTTGTAGCGATCCAGGACAAAAAATTATCAAAAACGATATTTTAGATTTAGACTTAAATCGAGTGGTTGTTGCAGCTTGTACACCTAAAATTCACGAATCCACCTATCGATTAGTTTTAGTTGAAGCAGGATTAAACCCATATTACTTCCAAATGGTTAATCTTCGTGAGCATTGTTCATTTACTCACTCGGGAAATAAGAGAAAAACTACTGAAAAAGCTATAAGGTTAGTGCAAGCAGGGATAAATCGTGCTAGAGAATTAGAGATAGTACCTTATAAAAAATTATCAGTAGAGAAATCGGTATTAATTATCGGTGCGGGTATTGCGGGAATGAATGCAGCATTAGATTTAGCAAATCAAGGAATAAATGTATATTTAGTCGAAAAAGAAGCTACAATTGGAGGTAAAATGGTACAATTAGATCGAATTTATCCCACAGACGATTGTGCTATATGAGTTCTAGCACCTATTATGGTTAGTACTTCAAAACATCCAAATATAACCTTATTTACTTGTAGTGAAATCATAAAATTTAGTGGCAACACTGGAAACTATAATGTTATAATACACAAAAAAGCCCGGTATGTTAATGAAAGTAAATGCACGGGTTGTGGATTATGTACTACAAAATGTCCAATAAAGGTACCTAACGAATTTGATAGAGGTATGGGTGAACGAAGCGCAATTTACATACCTTTTCCCCAAGCAGTACCTAAGGTTGCTTTAATTGATAAGAGTGTTTGTATAGATTGCAAAAGTTGTGAAAAAATTTGTCCCGCAGAAGCTATTGACTTAGATCAAACCTCAGAATATATAGATTTAAAAGTTGGTGCAGTCATTATTGCAACGGGATGGGATGAATATCCAATTATGAAAAATAACGAATATAAATATGGTATTTATCTTGATGTTATTACTCAAATAGAATTGGAACGAATGTTAAGTCCAGTTGGACCAACTGGGGGTCATGTATGTAGAATTTCTGATGGAAAAATCCCAAAAACAGTCGCGATGATTCAATGCGTGGGTTCAAGATCCTTAAACGGGAATCCCTATTGCTCAGGAGTATGTTGTAATGTTGCACTTAAAAACGCTCAATTGTTAAAACATGAATATCCTGATATGGAAATTGTTATTTTTTATATAGATATGCGGACATGGGATAAAGGAAATGAGGAATATTATAGAAAAGCGAGAGAAGCGGGGATAATGATGATTCGAGGAAAAGTAGGAGATGTAAGACAAGATCCCAACTTAAAAAAAATAAAAGTTACAGCTTCTTCAACTTTAACAAATGATTTTATTACAATGGATACCGATTTAGTTGTATTATCTACGGGAATGGTCCCCTCTAAAAAAACAACACAAATCGTTGAGACTTTAGGAATTGCTAAAGATATAAATGGGTTTTTAACTGAAGTTCATGGATGCCTGAAACCTCAAGAGACAAATAATTTGGGTATATATATATGTGGCTGTGCTGCTGGACCTAAAAATATCCCTTATTCCGTGTCAACTGCATTAGCTGCTGCAAGTAAAGCATCTACTTTACTCTGTAAAGATACAATAACTCAAGAATTAATCATCGCTGAAGTAAATGAAAATTTATGTATGGGTTGCCATAGATGTGAAAAACTTTGTAATTATAATGCAATAAAAGTTAATAGAGAGAATATAGCTATAGTAGATGATTTAAAATGTAAAGGGTGCGGAGTTTGTGTATCATCATGCCCCGCTAGAGCAATTGATCTTAAATACTATAGAGATAAGCAAATTAGTGAAGAGATAAGAGGGATCTGTAGTACTGAACTTGAATATAAGGAAGAATATATTGAATCTATTGATCTTATTTGGAAAAAGATTGAAGCATTAGCTCCTTATCAAACATAATCTGAAAAAGAATGATCCTCTTAAACAAATGTTAGTTGAGAGGAAACTAACCCATTGCATGGGTTTTCAGAAAAATATAAAATAATAATTGATATAATTTTATATCATTAATTCATATTAGTTTGATTTCTGATCTTTAAAGAAATTAATTTATTATACCAATCTAATTTCTTATTCTTCCACTCAATAGTTCTGTTAGATGGAACAATAAACTGCTCAATTATCCCTTTTGAAAGCATACTATTTATTACATTCTTACCATTATCAGTTCTAATTAATATCATAGAATATCCTTCTGGAGCTCCAGATGCCCCAACACTAATATCTGTAAATCTTCCCGTGAATTCATCACATTCATGGCAATTATTTCTTACTGCGGGATTTAGAGTTTTCATATCGATTTCGAATTCTTTATTATCTTTTGTTTGGATAAAGAAATTCTTTTTTATCCAAGTCTTCTTAATATTAGTAGGAACTACTTCTATTTCTCTTTTTAAGATATCATATAATTTGTCATAAATAAAATTCTCAAAACAGAAAAGACCTATAATATATTTAATGACATGAGCAGGTTTAACATGTAAAAATTTCATTTTATTAACAGCCCTACATTGACAAGGAGTTCCAATAAATGCTATTCTTAGCTCGTCAATATCAAATATCTCCTTCTTTATAAGAATTTCTTTCGGTATAGTGTATAAATTTTTTAAAGGGAATATTTGAGGAGAAATAGAATAACGTGTACCTGCTGATTTAAATAAATCCTCTTTATCAAATATAATTTTTGGAACGGGTTTAAAATTGCGGTCAAATTCCGAAACAATAGCGGCATCAATTTTATGTTTTTCAAATAAATATGTTAGAATTGCTGAAACTACTCCTCCATCTTGTCCAACTTTTTCTAATACAGTATTTATTGCTTTAGCAGCAAGAATTTTAACAATTTTTCCAATATTATCTTCAATACAATAAATCTCATTTAATTCTTTTAATAATACTTTAGTTTGAGGACAAATATAATAACAAACACCACATTTAGTACAGTTTTCAACACTTCTTTCTGATTTAAATTCGGGATTATATCCCTTCATTTCAATAACATCAAAACCTTGACTTTCGCAATATGCTATGCAAGCACCACATGCACAGCATTTATTACCATTAATTATTTCATTTTTAAGATCTTCAAATGTTTTTACTTCATTTTGTAAAAGTTTCTCATAAGTTAATTCGGTCATTACAATTCCTCTTTTTAATTCTTTTTATTATTATATTCAAATTCAAATACACCAGGTTTTTTAGGAATTCTTAATTCTCCAAATTCTTTGATTGATTTTGTAAAATTTTTAATTAATTCAGAAAATTGCCTTCCCTCACTTGCTGAAATAGAGCACAGTTCAAATCGATCTGCTTCAATTCCAAGATATTTTATTAATTTCTTTAAATGATCCATTCTAACTTGAGCATATTCAAACCCTTTCATATAATGACAATCACCCATATGGCATCCAATAATTAATACTCCATCTATTCCATTATTAAAAGCTCGTAGAATGAATGTAGGATCAACCCTACTAGAACACATGACCCTAATAATCCTAATATTTGGGGGATATTGGAACCTCGAAACACCTGCTAAGTCTGCACCAGCATAACTACACCAATTACAGCAAAAAACTAAAATATTTGGTTCAAATCCATATTTTACCTTTCTTTTTCTTTTTAACAGGAAAAATCCCCCCAATTAAACAATTTCATAATCAATTATGTCTAAACTTGGTAATAAATCAATCATTTTGCTAATTTGAAATTTACTAAAATGATTTTGATCAATAGCCCCAACTGAACATTCCACAACACAAGCTCCGCACCCCTTACAAACAGCACTAATTATATGAGCCTTTTTCATAGATATATTATACAAACCCATCTCTTTACAGATTTCAACCAATTCAATTGCATTATAGGGGCAAATCTCAGTACATTTACCGCATCCTATACATTTTTCTTCATTTACATAAGAAGTAATACATTCAGTTTCTATTTCTCCTTTAACCATTATTATTGCTGCTCTTCCAGCAGCAGCATAAGCTTGAATAATACTTTCACCAATCCATTTCGGCCAATGAGCGCCTCCACAAAGGAAAATTCCTTCTGTTGCAAAATCAATTGGTCTAAGTTTTGCATCAGCTTCTAAGAAAAAGCCATCTGTATTTGTTGATACTTTTAACATTTTTGCTAATTGTTTTGTATCATCAGTAGGAACTTTTGGAGTGGCTAATATTAATAAATCAGTATCATATTTTATATTTGTTTGAGCGCCAATATTATTATATAAGATATGGAACTTATCATTTACATCACTGATTTTGATATCATCAATTGAACGATATCTTTCATAAGTTACTTTCTTTCGAAGACCTCGCCATAAATTTTCAGCATTTAAATCGGAGAATTGAAATTCTCTATATAAAATATGAATTTGTGCTTTAGGGTTGATATTCAATAATTTTTCAATATTCTTTAATGCTACACCACAACAGATATTTGAGCAATAAGGTTTTATATTATCTCCCCTATTAAATTCGTTTCTTCTTTGATCTACGCACAAAATTATTGTAGCATCTTTAAATACGGGGACATCTTCATCACTCAATGCAGTTAATTCAGTTTGAGTAAGCAGACGATTAGGATATTTTTCCGATAAATCTGCCCATCTATTTGTTTTTATTTGTTTAGTTCCCGTAGAAACTATTATTGTACCTACATTGAATTTTGTATATTTTGAACTATCATTAACATTTTTAACTTTTACTTGATAATTTCCAACATAACCTTGGATATCCTCTATTTCTGAATTTAATAAAATATGAATATCAGATTTGTTTTTCAAATCAGCAATTTTCTGTAAAATTTCATTTTTCGTAATAGGTATATAATATAAATCAATAAATTCAAGAGCGATACCTCCAAGAAAAGATTTCTTCTCTACAAGATATATCTCGAATCCTTGATTTGCCAAATTATGTGCAGTAGTTATTCCTGCTATTCCACCGCCAATAATTAAAGATGATTTTTCAACTTTTTCTTTAATGGTTTCTAATGGTTTTAAATTAATAACCTTCGCTAAGTGCATTCTTATTAAATCACATGCTTTTTTAGTAGCCTCTTTAGGTTCATTTTGATGGACCCATGAATCTTGGTTTCTTATGTTTACTAGTTCAAATAAAAATGGATTTAATCCTACTTCTCTTAGAGTATTTTTAAAAAGTTGTTCATGAGTTCGCGGGGTACAAGAAGCAACTATAAATCTATTAAGATTGTATTTTACAATTAGTTCTTTAATCCGTTCTTGTGAATCAGAACTACAAGAATACATGTTTTCTTCAACATGAACAACATATGGTAATTTAGAAACATAGTTTACTACTTCAGGAACGTTAACAATACCCCCGATATTAATACCACACCGACAAACTAAAATACCTACACGAGGTTTATCCTCTGGTTTTACTGGTATTTCTGGAGGATATTTCACTTTTATAATATTTTGAAATCTAACAGGATACAATTTCTCACTAATTTTAGCTGCACATGCAGAACCTTCAGCAACAGCCATTTGAATGTCATTGGGTTTTCTAGAATAGCCAGTTACGAATATATTCTTTTTTTCAAGTAAAATTATATCAGTCTCACTAATATAACCTAAATCATCACAATCCAAACTGAGTTTTTTTAATAGCTTATAATAAGAAGGAGGTGGAGATAGTGCACTAGCCAATATAACCATATCCACTTCAAAAGTTCCAACTTTTCCTTTATCAATATCTTCAAAATATAACTTTAATTTTCCGTTATCTAAATTTTCTTTAACATATGAAACATGCCCGTTCACATATTTGACATTATATTCATTCTTACTTTTTTCAATAAATTCGTAAAAGTTCTTACCTTTTGCTCTGATTTCTGTGTTAAAAATATAGCAGTCGATATTTGGATCATGTTCTTTGACAACTATTGCTTCTTTAGCCGAATTCATGCAACATATGGCAGAACAATATTTTTTACATTCTGGATGATGAACGTTTCTGGAGCCTACACATTGTATAAAAGCAATTGAATGAGGATGTTTTTTATCATCTAATCTTATAATTTTACCACCTGTAGGCCCATTTGCTGATAAAAGACGCTCAAATTGCATATTGGATAAAACATTAGGGGAAGAACCCGCAAAAGAATTATAAATTTCTGGCATTTCTTGATTATATCCTGTAGCAATAACAATAGCCCCTACTTTTAAATGTATTTCTTCTGGTTTTTGTAAAAAATCTATCGCTTCTGCACTACAAGCTTTAGCACAAAGTCCACATATTCTATAATTTAAATATAAACATTTTGATTCATCAATGAGATATATTGGGGGTACTGAAGATGGAAAAGGAATATATATCGCACTTCGAGTTTTTAAATGAGTATCAAATTCGCTAGGAATTCCTCTAACGGGACAAATTTCGCCACAATCTCCACATCCTTTACAGAGGTCTTCTTTTAAATATCTTGGCTTCTTAATAATTGTTATTGTGTAATCACCAGCAGTTCCTCTAATGTTTTTAATGTAAGAATAAGTAAATAACTCAATATTTGGATTTCTATATATATCAACCATTTTCGGAGCTAAGATGCATAAGCTACAATCAAGAGTAGGATATATTTTATCTAATTGGGCCATAGTACCTCCTATTGTTGGTTTAATTTCAACTAAATATACTTTAAAACCTAATTTGGTTAGATCTAAGGATGCTTGTATCCCTGAGATTCCTCCTCCAATAACCAAAACACTACTCCATAAATTTGGCATTTGTCAAAGCCCCAATAAACCTTTAACTTTAAATTCTTCTTTTTTAATAGTAATTTAAAAAAGCATCAACAACTTTCCAATGAAACTTGCTAGATCAATTACTTCGATTTTATTTCTTAATTCATTATATTCTTTATTTAAAGAAAGCTCATTTATATAACAATTAAAATGTGTTAGGCATTTAGGGCACGGAACTATTAAGTAATCTGCATTAGTAGTAATAGCTTCATTAATACGATTTCTTCTTAAAATATGTGTATATTCATTGCAATTTGAAAATGCTGAAACGCCACAACAGTTAGCATCATCTTCAATATTTTCCATTTCAATTAACTCTACTCCTGGAAGTTGTTTAATTAATTCTCTTGGAACATTATATAACTTATCCGCTAACCGCCCCATCCGACAAGAGTCATGATATGTCACCTTGATGTCAGAAATAGAAGGGAATCTTACATTTTTGAGAATTTTTTCTTCAAGAAAGAATTCAGAAAAATGCTTCACTTTAAAATCAAAATTGTCTATTATTTTTGGATAATCAAATTTCCAAGTTCTATATCCTTCAGCACATCCAACAATAACAGTTTTTACACCAGCGTTTCTATAAAGCTGAGTGTTATATTCGGCAAACGTTTTAAAAGTTTCAATATCTCCTTTACCCCATAGAACGTCATGTCCACAGCATTTTTCATTTAAAACTACTGGCACAATATCGGCTTCATTAAGTAAACTTATTATTGTAATAGGTATATTAGTATATTTCAAATTTAAATTATAAAATACTTCTTCCATTAAAGGTAAACACCCAATAAAGTAAGCAATCTCTCCAGATTCCGTTGTTTTCAAACCTTCCTCCTTTAAAAATTCTAATTTATTTGGGTTCATCAGATTATCTGCCATTATTCTCCAGATTAGTGGAAAAATTTGATTATGTGTTTCACACTGACTAATTCTATTCATTTGGAGTGGATTATTTCTAGAAATCTTTCTCAATTCTAAAATTAGTTTAGGTATATTTATGCCGTCATTTTCTTGACTCATTGGACAATAAATTGTACATTGCCCACAAGTAAGACAATTCCATATGTTATGTTTTTTTACAACTTCTTCCACCGAAGAAAAAATTAAATCCCCTACTAATTTTCGTGGAAAAAACAAGTTTAAGTGCGAAAGTGGACACACATTTACACATCGATTGCAAGCATAACAAAAATTTGACGTTGCAATGACATTTTTGATGCTTTCGCCTAAAATTTGGCAGTCTGAATTATCAGTTTCAATTTCATGATTAAGATAAGATGACATCGAAAATTATTCCTCGATATACCATTCAAAATACCCGCATTTAGAACATACATATGTTCTAACATTAGGCGCAGTACGTCTGTATACATAATCATTATTTTCCAACATTGCCCCACATTTATTACAAAATTCTTTCATTTCTCTTTTTTCTACTAAAATGCGTATATCACCTTTTTTTTTAAACAGGATTAATTAAATAATTTTAAAAATTTCGTTTCCTCTTAATTTTTATAAATTTTCAAAATGATCTATCTCTAAGATGAAAAAGGTAATCCACATATAAAAATCCTTGCACTGAATTTTTCTCTTCTAGCATTTCATTGATTGAATATAATATCTCTATGTTAGAGATCTAATCATTTTGATTTCTTTAATAAGAGAATTATTTAATTATAGGAAAAATAATGATAAAATTAGATAATTATATTTTTGATTTATAAATATTAATTAACATTATTATAGATAAATATAAAATATTTAGGAAAATTTACAGATTTGTTATATTTTACATTACAGATTTGTCTATATATGCTGATAAAAAATTATAAATTTATCGTAATGAATCGACTTTTTGAGTAAAAAATACCATGTAAGTTGAAATTAACCATTCTATTCTTGATACTTAAAATCAAAAAACAGTTGAAATGTTGAAATTATTTATTTGTCAAAAAATTTGACAATTTTTATTTTCAATTTAAATTTAGAAAAAAGGGTTATTTTAGGAAAAAGTCAAAATAGTCAATATTTCTAATGAAAATAAAAATTATAGAAAATAAGTTTTGAAAAATAAATTTGTCAAAATGATAAAAATTTTTCTTATCAAACTATTTAAATTCTAATCAGATTATTATATAATTAGAATTAGTCTCATGCCTCAGAAAGATGGAATGGGTTCATCTTAAGAGGTTATGATAGTTATATTAAGAACTATTAATAAAAAAGAAAAAAGAAGGGAATTAAAATGGAAGTATTAGAATTAAAACCAATAAACAACAAAAAAATTACTATATATTTAATAGATAAAATGAGAATTAACCCTGAACTTAATGATATTGATCTATTAAAGGATTTGATAAATATTAATGATGTTTCTTTTATTACAGTTGAAATAAATAATGAAAACTTTAGAGAGTTTAAAAATTCCAATCTTTCAATTATAATAGGTGCTCTAAACTTAGAATATCACTTATTAGATATACCTGAATATGCGTATGGATATCTTTTTGAAGAGATAAACAAGAAAGAAGAGCAAATTAGAGAGTTATTAACAGAATATAAAAATATGGATGATAAAAACTCTCTTAAAGGGCTAAATTTAAAATCTTGGATTGATGTTCTTCAAAAGGAAATCAATCATGATAAAAGCATTCTAGAAACAAAAACAAGACCACAATGGATTGTTAAAAAAATTTTGGATTTAGTAAGATTACATCAACATGAAGAATTATGTGTTATTCATTTTTTCCATGAAAGAACTTTAGCAGAATTAACTAAACAATTGAGAGAACTTCATATAGAAGCAATTGTTTATGAATTGAATAATTTTCACAATATCCCATATATAATTATAAAACAAGAGGGGAATAATTAATGGAAGTTTTAGAATTAAAACCTTTAAAAAAACAAAGTTTAAAATTGGTATTAATAGAAAGTGAGTTTCCAATAGATTGGTGGTTTGAACCCACAGCACAGAAAAAGCATGATTTAGTATGGAATTTGCACCTAATTTCCAGGGAATATCTTAATCTGATTGAAAATCTTATAGTTAAATATGACCCTGATTTCGCAATCGAAGAAAAAGGAAGTCGGTGGGAAGATACAATATCTAACGAAGATCCATTAGAAAAGCTATTTAGAGAAAATAACGTCCCATATAAAATGGTAGATATTTCAGAAAACGCAGAAAATTATCTTTCCTCGAATTTAGAGGACCAAAGAGCGCTTATAAAACAATTAATAAAATCAATTGAAGATACTAAAAAGAATAATGAGAAAAAAATTTTAAAAGATGAATTTGAATTTCAACGGATGATTTTATGGAAGGAATATTTACAGCAAGAATATAATTTTCAAGAAAATGAGATAAGATATAATGTTCGGGAAGCTTGGATGATGATGGGAATTCTAAAATTTGCGAAAAAGATGATAGAAAAAAAGCTAATAGCATTCTTTATCTGTGATTCAAGACACTTTGAAGGAATAAGAAAATTAACAGAAGAATTAGGCATCGAAACGGAAGAAATTAAAATTAAAAGGTCTGCAAAAATAATAAATAATCCTGGTTCTAATTCAATCAAAAATATAATTGGAAAAAGTATACTCGAATTATCTCCGATTAAAGTCAAAAAGAAAGAGTCGTTAGAAAAGATATGTTATTTTTTTGATACCGATGATAATGCTTCTCCTTTCGATATAAATATGGCTTATGACGCAAGTTTTGATGTAGTTATACCTATTAGCAAGATGACTGCTGATCAAGTACCAAAACTCGTACAAGATGCTATTTTTTCCCGTAAACCAAAAGCACCTACAACTTTCTTTATCGGTGGCTCAAATGTAAAAGAAGGTGAAAAAATTGCTAAAAAAGTTATTGAATCTTTAGTACCCCCATTTGAATGCCCCGTGATAATAGATCCTCGTGGTTCACACACCACAGCTTCTTCTGTAGTTGCGAAAACAATGGAATTTGCTAGAGAACATGATTTATATGATTTAAAAGGTAAAAAAGTGGTTGTTTTAGGAGCAGGTCCAGTTGGAAGAATTGCAGCTATTATTGCGGCAAAATTAAATTGTAAAACGTATTTAGTAGAAACTTGGGAAAAATCGAATGAAGAATTTATAAAACGACTAGTTAAAGAATTAAACGAAGAAGTTGGAGAAAATGAAATTATTGGTGTTTTTGCACCTAATGATGAAAAGAAATTAGAAATAGTAAAGAGTGCAGATATTATATGGTCCTTAGCAGCAGTGGGAGTTCAAGTATTATCAAAAGAACTCATGAGCAAATTGACAAATAAAATTGTATTAGATATAAATTTAGTACCTCCTTATGGAATTGAGGGATTAAAACCTAAAGATAATAATAAAGAACTTTATCCAACTATAAATGGAACGGGAGCATTAGCCGTTGGAAGGCTTAAGTCAGAAGTTGAGGCCTCAATTTTAAAAGAAGCAGCAATTACTAAGGGGAAAAGAATTTTTGATTATAATGAAGCATTTGAAAAGGCTAAAAATATACTATTTGGAAGGGAAATAAAAATTTCTCATTAATTTTTTTTTTATCTTAAATCTTAAGATTTTGGCAATTATTTTTTATTTCTACTATTATAAAATGCTTAGTTGAATAGATTTCACTTCTATTAGAATCCTTCGAATACTCTTCGTTTTATTATATATATGATAGGGTTTCATTCGACATATTTATAAATGTTAAATGACATATTTAAAATGAAGAGATATCTTCTATTGAATTTAAAAGAAAAACTCAAAACTGAATTTTATTCGAAATGTTAGAAAATAAAAAAAAAGAACAGATGAAATTCATTTATCCAGAAACTTTAATTTCTCCAGATGAAATTGAAATTTATGGAAAGGAAGAGAAAGAATTAATCCCAGAAACAAATCCATTCGAAATGGCAAAGAAACAAATTGATATTGTTGCCAAAGAGATGTGTTTAAATGATAATATAAAAAAATTCCTTAAAAGGGTAGAGCGTTCCTTAATTGTATCGATTCCAATCAAAATGGATGATGGAGATCTTGAGATATTCGAGGGATATAGGGTACAACATTCAACCCTTCGTGGTCCTGGTAAAGGAGGTATTAGATTTGCTCCAAATGTTAATCTTGATGAAGTTAAAGCATTAGCTACTTGGATGACTTGGAAATGTAGCCTATTATGTTTACCTCTGGGGGGAGCAAAAGGAGGTATATGTGTTGATCCCAAGAAATTATCAAAAAACGAGTTAGAAAGATTAACTCGGAGATATACAACAGAAATAATAAATGTTATAGGTCCAGATATAGATATTCCTGCTCCAGATGTAAATACTGACCCTCAAATCATGGCTTGGATTATGGATACTTATTCTATGCATAAAGGGAGGGCTATTCCTGGAGTTGTAACAGGGAAACCAATAGAAATAGGGGGTTCAGTAGGGAGAGAAACTGCTACTGGAATGGGGTTATTTTTTGTACTCGAAGCGTTATGTACTAAAATGAATATAGATCTAAAAACCCAGAGTATTGTTGTACAGGGATTTGGTAATGTTGGGGGAAATATTGCTCAAATTTTATATGATAAAGGCTGCAAAATAATTGCTGTGTCAGATATAAGTGGAGGTTTATACTCAAATAGAGGATTAAATATTAAAGAATTATTAGAGTGGAGAGATGGGAAAAATTACTTAAAGGATTTTCAGAATAAAGATTATAATTATATCAGTAATGAGGATATGCTAATGTTAAGATGTGATATTCTAATTCCCGCAGCAATGGAAAACCAAATAACGAAAGTAAATGCTAATAATTTAAAATGTAAAGTTGTATTAGAAGGTGCTAATGGCCCAACTACTCCAGAAGCAGACGATATTTTGAAAAAAAAAGGAATAATAGTAGTGCCTGATATTCTTGCTAATGCTGGAGGTGTATGTGTCTCTTATTTTGAATATATTCAAGATATTCATAGCTATTTTTGGAAATTAGAAAGAATTAATCATGAATTAAAGAATATCCTTGTTAATACATTTGAGAATGTTTACATATTATCAAAAGAAAAGAATGTTACCTTACGAATAGCCTCTTATATGATTGCTATTGCAAGATTAGCTAAAGCAATTGAACTGAGAGGAATTTTCCCTTAGGCTTTATTTTTTTTTTCTATATTAAAATTTATTTTATGAGTCATTTTAAAAATATCTATAAAACTTGAAACATGCATTGGTAATTGTATTCCATTCATAGTTTTAATTTCTTCATTAACAAATCTCCAAAGATTTTTCTCATTTATAGCAATAATTTTTACTAATAAATTATGATCCCCGGTTGAAGAGGCAACTAATTGAATCTCCTCATAACTGGCTAACTTTTTTGCGACATCATCCAATTTCAGTGGATCAACAGAGAGACCAAGAATGGCTATAGATTCATATCCAACTTTAAATGGATCTACAAGTGTATCGAATTTTCTTATTATACCCTCTTTTATCATATTTTGCACTCGATTATGTATAGTACTAGCAGCTAGATCTACTTTTTTACTTAAATCTTTATAAGAGATTCTATAATTTTCCTGTAAAGAATTAAGAATTTCTTTATCTTTTTCATCGAATTGCATTTTTAGAGCTTTTTCTCTAGTCTTTTCACTTTCAATTCTGTGTCTTTCAATAGCATAGATTATTGATCGTATTAAACTTGGTCCATTAAGCTCACCTTTCACTAAATAATCTTGAGCTCCTTTTTGAAGAGATTGTAATGCAAAATCCTTATCATCTAACCCTGTTAAAACAATTATAGGAATCTTATCAGTTACACTCAAGACTTTTTCTAAAGTGGATTCTCTATCACTATCTGGTAAAGTTAAATCTAATAAAATAATATCAAATTGTTTAGTTTTTAGATTATTTAAACTGTCAGAAAGCCGAGGATGTGATTCTAAATTAAACTTGAAGTCCGCAGACTTTTTTAATAATTCTTCAATAAGACGTACATCAACAGAATTATCTTCAATTAGTAGTATATCAAGTTTCTTATTCTCTATAATTATTCACCCATTTTTTTTTTTGTAAATTATATTAAAATTAAAATCTTTTTCAATTCTTTTTTCGTCATTCTGAATAATATTCAATTTAATATAAATAATTATTATATTTATAAACCGAACAGGGTAATATAAGTTATAAAATTTTTAAGGTTACAATGCAATTTATAATTATTTCTATAAATTTTAAACTGAAATCTCATATTCTGTACTAAAAATTATGCTATTTTTATTCGATAAAATTTATTTTGTTTTGGACAATATTCTAATTAAATAAGAATTTTTCTTAGGATCTTAAAATTTATGATTTTCTATGAATCTTTTTAAAAAACTCAAATTAGCAAATATATAATAAAAGATGGGAGATGATTGTAATGAATTTGAAGTTTAAAGAACAGAAAATGAGATTTTTGATTATTTTAATTTTAGTTATTGTTTCATGTTTATTAATTTATTATTTCGAGGTAATTCTTAACACATCTATCTTGGTTGCGCATTTTTTTTACTTTCCTTCAATTTTAGCATGTTTATGGTGGAAAAGAAAAGGATTAATCATCCCCACATTTTTAGCGACAATATTAATCATTATTCATCTCATTCTGGATGATAATCTTTTTATTTTAGACACTATTAATAACTTTGTAAGAGGAATCTCCTTAATAATTGTGGGAATAGTGGTATCATTCCTATCTGAGCATATTTCTAGAAGAGAAATTGAATTCAATAAAATTACGGAGGATCTAAAGCGATCTAATGAAGATTTACAACAATTTGCTTATGTAGCATCTCATGACTTACAAGAACCTTTACGAGCAATTGTAAGCTTTTCTCAACTTTTAGAAGATAAATATAGAGAAAAAATAGATAAGGATGGTAAAGAATTTATACATTTTATTACGGACGGCGCAAAAAAAATGAATACTCTTATAAAAGACTTATTATCATATTCAAGAATCACAACCCACGCTAAGCCTTCTAAATTAACTAACCTTGAAAATATTCTAAAAGATGCTTTATTTAATCTGCAAGAATCCATAAAAGAAAGTGATGCCGTTATAACTTATGATAAAATGCCAACATTGAAAGTGGAGAAAACTCAATTTACACAATTATTTCAGAATTTACTTAGCAATGCTATAAAATTCCGAAGACAAGAACCGCCTAGAATACATGTTGGGGTAAAGAAGGTCAATGATGAATGGTTATTCTCTGTAAAAGATAATGGTATAGGAATTGAGTCAAAATTTTTTGATAAGCTTTTTAATATTTTTTACCGGTTACATACTAAAGAAGAATATCCCGGTACAGGAATAGGATTACCCATATGCAAGAAGATAGTTCAACGATATGGAGGAAAAATATGGGTAGAATCAAAAATAGGTAAAGGATCAACCTTCTTTTTTACGATTTTTCCAAAAAAAAATAAACAATAATTATAGATAATAATGAATGAATATAAAAAAATTAAGGCTAAAATCTTACTCGTAGAAGATAATGCCGCAGATATTCGCCTTACGAAAGAAGTCCTTCAAGAAAGGAAAATGGTTAGTAGCTTAGATGTTGTTCGGGATGGCGTTGAAGTAATAGATTTTCTAAAGAAAAAAGGGAAATATTCTAATGCTAATACCCCTAATTTAATTCTTTTAGATTTGAATTTGCCAAAGAGAAATGGATTTGAGGTATTAGAAGAAATCAAGCGAGATGAAGAATTAAAGCGAATTCCCGTGGTAATTTTAACTGTATCTGACGCAAATGAAGATTTAGTAAAAGCTTATAATCTCCATGCTAATTGTTACGTAATTAAACCTTTAGAAATGAAGGAATTCTCTAGAATTATTAATTCAATAGTGATTTTTTGGTTTAGAATTGTAAAGCATATTCAGGTAGAATAAATTTAAAGTAAAAATAGAATTATATTTATTTTTACTTATATTAAATATCGTTTACACGATTTTTACTGCTTGTGTTGACTTATATATATCTAAAAAGTTGGATACATGAATTTGAGGTTTTATTCCACTTAGTGTCTTTATTTTTATATTTATAAAGTTCCAGAGTGATTTTTCATCTTTAGCAATTATCTGAGCTACAATATCGTGATCTCCTGATGAAATTGCTACAAGTTGAGTCTCATCATAGGATGCAATCTTTTCAGCAATTTCACTCATTTTAAGTGGGTCAACTGAAAGGCCTACCAATGCTATAGTGTTGTAACCAATTTTCCCTGGATCTACTATAGCACCAAATTGTTTTATTATTTCATCCTCAATCATCTTTGTTACTCTATTATGAATTGTACTTGCAGCCATTTTCAACTTTTCCGCTAATTCGCGATATGAAATTTTATCATTTTCTTGTAAAATATTTAGAATCTTTTTATCTGTAGCATCTATACAAAGACAATTCCAAGGACGATTTTCACGATCATCATTAAAAATGACTCCGTGTTCTATTGAACCTCCTTCACAACAGTGATATATTTTTCTTCCTAATGAGTATTCTTCTCCACATTTAGGACATATTACCATTATCATCAACTCATTTATATTGTTTGATTGTTAGAATATTATTTTTTATATAATCTGAATAAAATTCATTATAATTATTTTGTTTATTTTTTATTATTCTAGTTTTTCTAATATAATATATATAGAATAATATATTTAAACATATCGAAAATGGTTCGATTATTGTCACATTGATCACATGTTTGTACGATTGGAGGATCGACTTGCCGAATTATGTTCAAAAAGAAAATTCTTTATAAGTCTCTTTTTTTCTCTTTTTTTAATTTTAAGTTGCTCTCTGGTTAATGAGGCATATAGCCTTTGAATAAGTTCATCTCGTTTTTGGGTGTTCTCTTGAGTTTCCCTCTCAAACTTGGCTTTTAACCGAATATACTTTTTTTCAAGCATGGGAACAAACTCGATAAGATCAGAAAAGTCGTTTTTCTCTCTTGCGATCTGTAAGCCTTTTCCGATTGAGCTTTTTGGTAAAATTCCCTTATGAGTGTTAATAAGGTCTTCTGCTCTCTGGAAATTTACTAAGTCTTGGATTTATAAAGCCTGACAATTTAGATTAATAAATTCTCCCACACTTAATATTTAAATAGGTTTTTTTCCTTTTCTTTTATAATAAAAGGCAATATTTTATAGTATAGAGCATTGTATGTTAGACTTCAATTATTATTTCATTGAGCCGTGCGAGCTTGTCGCTATCGTGTATCAGCCAGATGGCATAACTGAGCTGGGCAGGTATTCGTTTCGGGGATATATGAGAGGTATGGATCATTTCTTTCAAGTTTGCAGTCTTTTAGCCTACGAGGCGGTCCATCCAAATCGTTTTCACGATACAGATTTTGAGAACTATTTGAGCACTATTCGAGCTTTTTATAGTGCGTACGTAAAAAGTGGAGAATCGATCAATTTAGAGAGTGCAGTTCAACAGCGCATTGAAGAATTAAAGCAATATAAATTTAAGGCTCAAAGGATATTTCCATTTCTGCCAGATTCGAGTGCTACATGGGCTGATCGCAAACAATTCGAAATTACCATTGACTATATTTTCAGAAAGATAAAGAAAATGCGCCAGCAGCGTATTCTTTTTTATGAACGCATCTTACAGGAATATATGGCACAAAAAGATCAATATAACCAGCGTTTGCAGGAGTATTTAAAGAATGATGATAAGAAATTTGTTAATACAGCTGTTGAATTTGATACTAATTCAATCCTATCTGAGCTTGGAATTGATTCTGAAAACCACGGTAATGGTGGATTACATGAGAAGTATTATGAAATCTACAGCGCATCTTGGTATCTTAAAGATTTATTGAACCTTGAGAATCCTGAAATTGAAAGATATACTAAAAGGCTTCCTCGTTATCGTTCTGGTAAAATACACACGTATCCAGAAGGATTAAAAGCTTATTTTGAGTTGTTCTCCGTTTTTAAAGACGAGATGAGCCTTATTCTACCAGATGAGCCTGATAAGAGCTTTTTTGAAAGGGTCTTAACGGTTCTCTCCCGAGATTTTGGCGACGATTTTGAACAGCACGGTGATTTGGAAGAGGTAATTGTCAAACACATTGAAGAACTCGAAAAATATGAGTTCCTTTCGCTTCCAAAAGAACAGTTTTTCGACAAACTTTCCAAAATGATTTATGACCTTCGAGCTCGACGCATTGCCTTCTATGAAGCCGTGCTTGCGGATTATTTGGCTAACAAGGAGAAGTATGACAATGCCATGTAATAAGGTGCTATTTAAATTCTATTCAAAATGAGGTCATTCAAATCTCTTTTTAGTATAGAACTAGGGTAGACATTGAATAAGTTAGATTTAAGATATAATTATTAATGTCACGTCCATCATACATTCTGGCTTTCACCCTCCTTGTAAAACTTTATTAATACGTTCCATCCGACAATATTCACTTACAAGGGATTCAGAACTAATAAATAAGGAAGAATCTACCCTTTTCTTACACTATCGACAATATCTAAAGATGATATATTCAGATTTTCCTATTTCTGACATTTTTTCCATTTTATTATTCAAATTTGATTAAATTAAAATTAAAAGGGGAGAGACTCTCCCTTTTGAATTGTTAAATTAATTAACTTTTTTACGCTAATGATCATTAATGTAAGAAAAAATTGTTTGAGTTTTGATTTGGATTCAAAGCGATCACTTCTTAAATCGTCGTATAAGGTTAAAAGGTATTCTAATCCTAATGAACTTGTTAAGATATTTGGTTAACTTTTTAAAATCTAATAATTTTTAAAAAAAAATTTCTTTTAAAATTCGGAAGTGTTAATGAATTCAAAACCGCAATTTATACAAAAACGCTGAGTATCTCGCATAATCTCTTACCCGCATACTGCATAGATCTTAACGACTTCTTGTAGGTCTTCTGATAATTCTGATTCTTCACTATAGAGAGGTATAACTTCTTGAGAAAGCTCCGGAAGGTCGAATCTTAGGGATTATCCACATCTTTCTTTGAGAAGAAGAGGAGATTCTATGAAAATTGCGATAGATGTTGATGGAGTAATATTGGCTATGACCCCTAAAGTATATGAAATTTATAATAAAATGCTTTAAGGCATTTTTAATAATTAATGACAAAAATGGAAATCTTTAAATAAATAAGATTACTTAAATGTAAAAATTATCAAATTATATTAAAAAATAAAAAATTTAAAGGTGAGTAAAATAACCGATATAGACGCGAATGATGATGCGATTAAACGATTAGGAAAATTAGTACCTGTATATATAATCTCACTTTTAGGGTTTGTTTCATCATTTTTTCAACCCCTCTATAATGAAGGTCCAGTGTATGCTCAAATTGCCATATATATCACGATAATAGCTTCTGTAGTACTTACCATCGTAATTGAACATTGGATTAGAGATGTAAATAATATTCTGCAACTTATACTTGCAGCATTAAGTGGGGCACTCTGGTTATTTCTTATTAATTTAAGATATTTCGATTATCAGAATATAACTATGTTATTTATACAATTCGGGATTTCTTTATATACTGGTATATTAGGCCTTGTTTCTTCGCTTATGAAGTAAGATTATAAATCATCTACAAAAATTTTTTTTTTTGCCCTATTCTCTGTTAAAATTTTCTCCCTCCTCCATAGTACCTCCTCCTAAAAGAATAAGAAATGAGAGATGAATTTAGATCTTTAAAAAATCAGTTTTTTTAATTAAGTCTTCTGTCGTGAACACTGTTATTTCTTCTTGGTTTTGTTTTAATCTTCTATCATTTGACCATATATAAGATTTAAGTGCCAATGCAAGAGCCACATATATTGTATCTTTAGGATCGGGAGAGATTTTTCCAGCTTTATCCATAAAAGGGATTATCTCCTTTTTTGAAATAACCGTGATCTGCTCTTTTAATAAATCTAAGAATTGGTTAAATTCTTTACGGGATCGGTGAGTCTTCTTGAGAATGAGTTCTTCATATTTAGCAAATTCGTTGAATAAGAATTCGGGAGCAAAAAGTTGTAATTTATCGTTAATTATGAGCTCAGCAGTCGATCCCTTTTTTATTAAAGCAGCAAAAAGGATATTAGCATCAACAACTAATTTCATTTTTTATTCGCTCTTATAGTGTTTTAATAAGAGTTCACTTATTTCTCTTCCAAGATTTAAAGCGTCTTCTGGAGATATTTCACTATCAATTCGAAAAGTTTTCATAAAATTTAATTGTGCAATCTTTTTTTTGATTGAATCTCTTGCTACTTCAGACCAATTAATTTCTGGGAAATCTTCCATCATTTTTTTTAATTCATTGGGAATTGATAAAGTTAGATTTGCCATTTTAATTTTAGTTTGTATATTTTTTATTATGTGAATATATGTGAATACACATATTAATAATTATCCAGAAATTATTTTTTATAAAAATAAAATATTCTTGAATTTTACTAATAATGTAAAATTTACTTATTATTCCCTTTATTGCCCTCCCCCGTGATGCCTTCCTCCTAAAAAGTTAAATTATCAACTAATACCTTGTTTTAGGGGTCTAAAATGAAGTATTTTTTAAATTCCTTGATAAATAATCAAATACTCCAACAATTTTGTAACCCAATACTTCAAGAATCTATAAACTATGAATCAATTGATTTAAGACTCTTTAAATCTTCTGAGAGGTCATTGAACCAAAAACGGAAGTTCTCATTAATCTCTCTTATTTTTCTGATTAAAAAGGGGATTGTATTAATTTGATCAAAAAATGAACTATCCATGGTAATAATACAATCACATTCACAAATAGCAGTGGCAAAAATTAAGCAATCAATTGTATCATTATGAATTGTTTTTAATTGAGATGCCAATTCAATAATTAATGGATTATCCGTAAACGATTTTTTTGTTTGGCGTATGTCGTTTTGAATGGCATCAATTCCAATCCTTATATCTTGTGATGTTACTCTATTTTTTTGAGATGAAAGCTTTAATCCCTTCGCTGTGAGTTCAAAAATAGTTAGATTTGAGTAAAAATATTCATTAGATGTTTTGGATAAGAGATTGACCAAGACAGTTTGAGGAATATTTTCAATCCCGATTTTAATGAGGGGTAGAAAGTAAGAAGTATCAATAAGAATCTTCATAATTCATAGTCTTCAGTCAATTCCTCCTTAAATTGTTTCCATGCATGATAACTTATTTTAGTTTTAGGCGGAGTATTTAATATTTCTTCTATAGAATGAAGTTTTCTTATGATTAATTGATCTTGATGAGTATATAATAAAATAGGCTGATTAGGTTCAAATCCGAGTCTTTTTCTAATTTCCTTGGGAGGAAAAATTTCTCCTTTTGATCCAATTTTTAAAACTATTGCATCAGAATGAGTTGTCATGATAAAGTAATATATACTCGAAATATTTAAATTTTTCGAGTCAATAAAATTTTACTTATTTTACCATCTCCCTCCCCCGCGGTGTCTCTTGTTAAAAGGATGTTAAGAGATTAAGTGAAAAAAGCTTTCACTTTTATTTTTCCGACTAGTTTATCCAACATCACTTAGGATATCAGAAAAAATCTCTCTCATACCTTTAAATTCTTTTTGTTATTTAAGACTAGAAAGGAGTTCAAGTTTCTAATTTTTAATGCAAGACATGATAATGATTTTACTGTTAAAATTTATAAATTTGTCAGAAAGAAAAATCCCCAATTCAGTATTCCTCCGATTAATAAAGCAAATCCTATTTCCAGACCAGCTATTTGTAAAGCATATTTCCAATTAGTCTCTTTAGCAATTATAACTATAGTAGCAAAGCACGGGATGTAAAGCATTGTTACTAAACTAAATACAATCATCTGGAAGGGAGAAAGTAATCCTAAAAGAGTTGCGCTCATAGAATTTGCTAATAAAGCTAATAAAACTAATGTTAATTCCTTCCTGAGAATCCCATATATTAAAAAGATACCAGTAATAGGAGGTAAACCTAACCAGAAAACAGTAATTGGTGATAAAATAAGATTGACAGGATCTAATAATCGAAACATAAATAAAATCTCCAATATAACTCCTGATACAATAATAATGGGCATTGCTTTATAGACGAATTCTTTAGTTCTTACCCAAGTTTGTTTTATAATTACGGAATAATTTGGAACACGATATTCATGCATTTCCATTATTAGTTCTGTACATTCACCAGGTAAAATCTTATTCAATATTTTGCCGACAATTATTATTACAATAAAATTTATCCCAAATAATATCAACACCCAAGTTACACCTAAGTATCGTCCTACTAATCCTAACACTACAGTCATTACCGCTGCACATGGAATTAAAGATGTTAAAGCAATTGAGATTTTCTTTTCTCGTTCAGTTTCCATTATTCTACATCCAGTACAGGCGGGAACATTACATCCAAACCCTAATATCATAGGGATGATTGTTTTCCCATGGACACCTAAGAAATGCATGAATCTATCCATGAGATATGCTGCTCGTGGTAGATAGCCCGAATCCTGCAAAATTTCGATAATTAAAAAGAAAGGAATAACATACACCAAAACACCACCCACTGCTCCAAAAATGCCTCCTACGCCGCCTTCCCAAAATATCTTAACCCCCAAATCATTCTCACTGTAGATCTTATAAATAAAACTACTCAAACCGTTAAAAATATCTTCAATTTTTCCTCCAAGGAAATTTCCAATAATGAAAGTAAAGGTATATATTCCTATAAGGATTAAAATTAAGATAATATAACCCCAAACAGAATGTGTAGTTATATGATCTAATCTCTCAGCCCAAATAATTCTTTTTTCATCATGAGCTTTAACAATGACAACTTCTTCAATAATTTTATGTATATTTGTATAAATTTCAGAAGAGATGATTGTACTTATATCTTCTCCATGTAATTCTTCTAATTCTTTTCGATAATTTTCTGCTAAATCAATTATATATGTGGTTTCTTGGTTAACTTTAAATATTTTTTCAATTTCTTCATCGTTTTCTATAAGCTTAATAGCTAAGAATCTTGAAGGGTAATTAAATCTTGAAAAATGTTCTGAATATGATTCAATGTTTTTAATTAAATCATTTACTCTAGTTTCTACTTCTTTACCATATGTTAATATTGAATATAAATCTGGAAACTGGAAATCTTTTTTAGTAGATGAATGATTTTTAATTTTTTTATCATCATGAGAAAGTTCTTCATGAATTTTTTTTCCATCCTGATTATAATGTGAAGTAGGCTGGTGATAAACTACTAATTCAATTGCTTCTTCAAGTAATTGGTGAACTCCCTTACCATGAACGGCTACAACAGGAATAACGGGCAATTTGAAAATTTCTTCTAGCTTTTTAAAATTTAATATTAGATTTCTTTTTAATAAGATATCCATCTGATTAATAGCTAGTATCATTGGCACTTTTAGTTCTAATAGTTGAAATGTAAAAAATAAATTGCGTTCTAGATTTGTCGCATCTATTACATTAATAATAACATCTACTTCTTCTGAGACTATATACTCTCTACTAATAATTTCTTCTAGCGAGTAGGTTGACAGGGAATAAATTCCTGGTAAATCTACAATATTAAATCGATACCCTAAAAAATTCAAATTCCCTTCCATTTTTTCTACAGTTTTTCCAGGCCAATTTCCTATAGTTTGAGAAAGTCCTGTAAGTTGATTAAAAATTACCGATTTTCCAACATTTGCATTACCAGCTAAAGCAATATTAATAATACTTTTAAAATTCTTAGTTTCTTTTTTTTGCTTATTTACTGATTTAATGATTCTCATTTTTCTCAACAAAAAGATAACCAATATATTAATGAAAAAATTATTAGTTTGTTTTAAAAATTATTTAGAATTTTCAGGTATAACAATTATTCTAGCTGCTAACCCTCTTCCAATTACTAATAAAGATCCTTTCACGATTATTTCAATAGGCCCTCGAAAAGGAGCAGCTTTTCTTTTTATGATTATAACACCTGGAATAATTCCTAAATTAGCAAGTCTTCTTTTAGCATGGTAACCTGCATCTACTCTTAATACTTTAAGTTTTTCACCAATTGTACAATCCATCAAACGTTTTATCAAATGTATACCCTTGTTATACTCTTGAAAAGATTTTTTGAATTTTGAATCCATGATAATTATTAGTTGATAAAAACTTTTTTTCTCAATTAAATTATGTATTTTCTCATTTATAAAGTTATTAGTTATACCTAAAAAAAGAGGTTTTTTCTTTAGTTTCTTATAGCTATTTATAGAATAAAGAAAATAATTAACCTAAAAATAATAAGTGAATTCCATAATTCGCAAAATTAAAGAAATCGTAAAGATTCTCTACATATTATTATAAGACAATGAAAGAAAAATTTTAATAGAATTATTCTGAATAATGATTCATAATAGAATTCTTTCTAAATGCATTCTATTCAAAAATGGAGGATAATGAATAATCATTCAATAACATTTAAAAGTTACCATTACTTATATTTAATTAAAAAAAAATAATAAAATTTTAAGAGGTGAAAGAATCAATATGCCATGGGGAGATAGAACTGGACCAAGAGGATTAGGTCCAATGACAGGCAGAGCTTTAGGATATTGTTCGGGTTATGATACACCAGGATATACAAAAGGTCCTGGAATGGGTTTTGGTCGTGGCTGGGGTGGTGGTAGAGGTTGGGGACGTGGTAGAGGATTAGGGTATGGTAGAGCTTGGGGTGGGGGTTATAGAAGTCCTGTTTATGCTCCTGCTTATACATCATATACACCTGGAGTTATTCCACAAATTAGTCCAGAAAATCAATTATCAATGCTAAAACAAGAAAAAAGTTACCTAGAATCAGAAATGAATGGTATTAAAAGCTCGTTAGACGATATCTCTAAAAGAATTGCTGAATTGGAAAAAGAAGAATAATTCTTTTTTATTTTTTTTTACTTTTTAAGAGGTAGATGGCCAAATGATTGAGATTCATGAAAGTTATGAAAATTATTTAAAAGCAATATATTTAATCTCTAAAAGAAATAAAGGTGGGTGGGTATGCAATTCAGAGATTTCAAATTACCTAAATGTTAAACCCCCTTCTGTAACTGACATGTTATATAAATTAAAGGCAGGAGACTTAATAGATTGGAGTCCAAGAAAATCTTTAAGATTAACGAAAAAAGGAAAAATAATCGCTCAAGATGTAATTAAAAGCTATAAGAATTTATGTAATTTTTTTAGGAATGTTTTAAAAATAGAAAACAGAAATTTAATAAAAAAATTATCTTGTGAAATTGAGCATCATTTAACTCCAGAAGTATCTGATGCTTTAGAAGATCTACTTCTTGAATATTAGTAAAATTTAATTTTATATTTATAAAATCAATTCTTATCCTTATTTAAATTTAATTTCCAAAAGATTTGCTTATTATAGAGAGTATCTATAATCTTTTTTTGAGATTTAAGTTTTTTTAACTGTGAAATAATTTTATCTTCATCAAAATTAGAAGAAGAAAATGTTTCAATAATTTGATCTTGCCTCATTGGATGTCTCTCTAGTATTGATAAAACTTCTTTTTCGAAATCTGATGAATAAATATTGAATTTTCCTACCTCCGGAAAATTAATATTAGTGTAATCAACGAAGATTTCATTTAAGATTGAAAGTATGCTCTTATCAGGAATTTTTACCCATTTTTCTACTGGGGGCCTTATCGGAACATTTATATCAATTCTATCTGGTTTTATCAACTCTAGTTTTTCTTTAATTTTTAATAATTCTTCTTTTGTGTCATTAATCCCTTTCATTAACATTACTTCTATCCAAAATTTACCCATGAATTTTTTCCTAAAATCTATAAATCCTTGAATTAGATTATTAAAGCTAATAGAGGGGTGAGGTCGATTTATTCTTATGAATGAGTTTTCATCCCAAGCATCCAAACTTGGTAGAACTACATCTGAAGAAATTAACGCATTCTGAACTTCTTTATCATAAAGCAAACTTCCATTAGTAATCACACAAACAGGTTTTTCAGATAACTCTTTAGCTCTTATGATCAAATCCTTTAAATCTTTATATAGTGTAGGTTCCCCACTCCCTACAAATGTTATATAATCAAATTTATTTTCATTTAATTTGATTGCTTTTTCGATTTCAGTTAAAATTTCTTTCTTTGGGAAATAATTTTTCCGGATATTAGTAAAGTTGTTTGTTTTTCCTAATTGACAGTAGATACATTGAAAATTACACGTTTTAGAAGGAATTGGATCAATCCCTAAGGATTTCCCTAATCTCCTGCTAGGAACAGGTCCATATACATATTTCATGTTTTTTTATTGGGAACCCATATTAAGAACTTTGAATCTTGTATTTCTCAATCGCGTGTTTTAAAGTAGTTACTGCTAATTCAGCACAATGTTTATGATCATCAGGTAAGCCACCTAAAGCATTTTCAACATCAATTGGTTGTAAATTCTCAGCAAATTCTAATGCTTGGCCTTCTACCATCATAGTAGTTTGACTTCCCGCTGCTACTGTAGCACCACAGCCATCTGTAATAAAATTTGCTTTTTCAATTATACCTTCCTTAATCCTCAGAAAGAATTGCATTGTATCTCCACATGTTCCTTCATATGCATGCCAAACACTTATTTCATCATCCTTTGGTTTTCCCCAATTTTTTGGATTTAGAAGTAAATCAACAATATATTTATTATACCGTTTAATTTCCTCTTCAATAATTTCTTTCTGAATTTCCTCTACCCATTTATCTAAATTGTCTAGTGGCATTTTATGATTACCTATTAAAGGCTTTTTTGATGTACAATGCATTACTTAGGATTAAGTAATTTTTAAAATATAAAAAAATTATTCTTTTATTTTTCCAATATTTCTCGAATCTTTTTAACCGTTTCTTTAAAAGCCTTTGTCGATATACTATCAGGATATTTTAATATAAAAGGCATTCCTTGATCTCCCTGCTGACTTACCTCAATTTCGAAAGGAATTTTACCTAATAGTCGAACATTAAAATCTTTCGCCGCTTTTTCTACTCCTCCTGGAGGATAGAGATCAATATATTCTCCACAATGGGGACAATTAAAACCAGACATGTTTTCAATAATACCAAGTATTTGTCGTTCCATTATCTGAGCCATCCTTATTGTTTTTCTAGCATCCATTAAAGCAACTTCCTGCGGGGTTGAAACTACTACAACATTCTCATCGGGAATGAGTTGAAGGATATCTAGCGTTTCATCGCTGGTGCCGGGTGGTAGATCGCAGATCAAATAGTCTAATTCTCCCCAAATTGCTTCGCCTAAAAATTGCCTCACAGCACTCATCTTCATTGGACCTCTCCAAATAACTGGTGAGTCTGAACTTTCAATGAGAAATGCCATACTCATTGCTTTAAGATTTAATGGCCCATTTACAGGATAAAATCTTTTTTTATCAGGATCAACCCTTGGTTTAAGATTTGGATCTACACCCAACATTTTTAATACATTTGGCCCTGTTATATCTACATCTAAGATTCCAACTCTCAGTCCAACGCTTACTAAACTCATAGCGAGGTTTACAGCTACTGTTGTTTTGCCCACTCCACCTTTACCAGATATAACAACTATTTTATGTTTAATTTTTTCCATGTTTTTTTTTATATTTTCTTCTAATTCATCCATCTTTTCTTTCTTTCCTTGCTCGACTGTTTTCTTCAAATCGATATCTGGAATATCTCTTTCTTGAATATTCTTGCACCTCTTATTTGTAATCAAATTTAATGGTTAAATTTATATATTTTCAAATTTTGTTAATAATTGATAATGAATAATTATTCATTAAATTAAAAACTTATGAATTGAAAATTTAAAAAAAAGGTTAGAAAAAAATGAGTATTATTGCAATTCCTTCATTGGGTAATGGAGGCTTAAATGATCAGATGAGCCCTCGTTTTGGGAGATGTGCTAGTTTTACATTTGTTGAAGTTGAAAATAACGAGATTAAAGCTGTAAAAACGGTTCCAAATCCCGCAGCAAATGCTATGGGGGGAGCTGGTGTGCAAGCAACTCAGATTATTGGTAATAATGGTGCTAATGCTATAATAGTAGGATTCCTAGGCCCTAATGCTTCTAGTGGACTTAATGCTTTAAATATACAAATTTTTCAAGCTCCAAATCAAACAATTACAATAAAAGAAGTCTTGAATCTCTATTTAGAAGGAAAATTACAACCAATTACTACCTCAAATGTCGCATCACACTATGGAATGGGAGGTGGTGGACGGGGTATGGGCGGCGGTGGCAGAGGCATGGGAAGAGGAAATCTACCCTAGAAAAGCTAGCGATTAATTAGAAAATAAAAGATATCTCTAATGAATAGCAAGAAATCCAAAATAATATGTATTACCGGAGGAAAAGGAGGAACAGGTAAAACATTATGTGCTGTAAATATTGCTATAATGTTCAAAAACGAAGGAAAAAAAGTTCTTCTTATAGATGGTGATGTAGAAAATCCTAATACATATTTATTATTAAATGGAAAACTTGAAAATAAAAAAGATGTTCCTTTTTTCAAACCTAAAATTAATGAAGATAAATGCTCCAAATGCGGATTATGTGCTAAAAATTGCTTAGCAAATGCGCTTTTACATATTAAAGATGCTTTTCCAATTCCAATCTTGACTGTTTGTTCTGGATGTCAGTTATGTTATAAGATCTGTCCTGAAAATGCAATTGAAGCAGATTCAAAAACAATAGGGTTTATTTATTCAACAAAAATAAATGGACTCTCACTTTTTCTAGGTGAATTAATGCCTTCAGAAGCTAGATCAGCTGCAATTGTAGAAGCACTTCTTGAAAAATTCGAAGAGATTCTTGAAGCTGAACCTGAAAAATTTGATATTATCATTTTAGATACTGCTCCTGGTGCGCATTGTGATGTGGAACTTTTAATAGCTAATGCAGATATTGTAATTCCCATAACAGAGCCAACTAAGTTCGGTAAATTAGATTTAATTAGGATAATGGAATTGATTATGTTATTAGGCAAAGAATCTCGAGTGATAGTAAACAGATCTTCATTATTAGGATTTAGAGACCAATTTTTAAAAGAATTAGAAGAAGAAAACATAAAAATTTTAGGTGATATTCCCTTGGATTCGGATATAGTAGAATCTTACTGCCAAGGAACACCGATTATGGATAGCAACAGTGTGTTCGATAGAGAGGGTGCTGGTTATAGAGCTTTTAATAAGATTTATGAAAATTTAAAAAAATGGTTAGGAATAATTAAATGACCTATAAAAGTTGAATGAGTTTATGGACAGAAAAATAGTAGGCATTGTTTCAGGGAAAGGAGGTGTAGGTAAAACATCAATAACAGCTTCATTAGCAAGTCTTGCAGAAAAAGATCTAGAAATCCAAGTAATTGTAATGGATTGTGATGTTGATGCTCCGAATTTAGCTATTATTCTTCCTCCTGAGGATGAATCCACAATAAAAAAAGAAGATACTTTTACTACGAGGAAAGCAGAATTTATAGAAAACCAATGTACTAATTGCAAACAATGCATTGATGACCATTTTTGCGAATTTAATGCTTTAAAATGGGATAACCAAAATTCAATTCCTATAATAGATGTTTTAAAATGTGAAGGGTGTGGAGCTTGTAAAGTTTTATGTCCAGAACATGCTTTTGAAATACATCCGGTAAAAAGTGGAGAAATAATTTCATATAATAGTAAGATGGGTGTTCCTTTAATTTATGGTAAAACTCAATTAGGGAGCACCACATCTGGAAAATTAGTATCAGATGTGAAGGAATTTTTAAGTAATTCTGAAAATTTTAACAATAGCAACTTAATATTAATTGATGGACCCCCTGGAATTGGTTGTCCAGTAATTGCGACTATTTCAAACTTAGATTATGTTATTACAATCTCTGAACCTACACCTTCGGGTTTGCATGATTTATTGCGAGTAATAGAAGTTATTCAACATTTTGCAATTCCATTTGGGTTAGTCATAAATAAATCAGATTTAAAAAGCACTTTTCAAGAAGATTTTAAAAAATATATTAATGAAACAGGATATACAAAATTAGGAAAAATACCATTTGATTTATCGATCCCAGAAGCAATGTCTTTTGCCCAACCAGTTGTAGATTTTGCCCCAGATTCTAAAGCAAGTTTATCTATTAATAATATTTATAAAAATTTAAAAGAAGTTTTATGGAATAATATTCAATAAAACTAAATGCCTTATATTAAACTATTTCACATAAAATAAGAATTTAAATATATTCTCTAACAAAGAAATAGACATTTTTAGAATTGCATTCTACGCAATTAACTTTTCCATCCTTTGATGCAGTGGGATCTTCCCATTCATGATTACAATCTAAACATCCATATCCTTTAAAGCTTAATTTATAATCAAAATTCCCACCATAGACTTTAATTTCTTTCCCCTCAAGCAAGGCTAAAGTATTTTTCTGATGGGCACTTTCAAGAATTCTTGAAAAAGTAGGTTGACTTATTCCCATTCTTTCAGCAGCTGCTTTCTGATTCAAGCCTAAATAATGTTTTAATCTCATAGCTTCAAATTCAGCAACAGTTATTATAATTGAATCTTTTATTTTATTAGAAACCCCAGTGAAATAGGAATTATTAGGTGGCTGATTAACCCATCGTCGATGTCTGTTTCTTCCTATATCGAATCACCAAAAAAATAATTTTAACTATATTTCCAATTGATATACTATATAAAAGTATTAATTTAGATTTTTATTATTAATTATTCAAAATTATTAGAAAAATGATTATTAAGAAATTTCTTAGTTCTTTATATCTTTATACTTAATTAATATACCTCGATTTTTATGTAAAACTAAAGAAAACACATAATATATATTATGAATAATTATTCATTAAATTTAAATTTTATAATTTCCTATAATATAATATAAAATAAAATTAATTAATAAGTTGAAAAGAATGAAAATAGCTATTAGTACAGAATCAGGAAATGTATGCGCTCACTTTGGCCGAGCGCCAGAGTTTACTTTTGTTACAATCGAAGATAATAAAATAATAAAAAAAGAAATACTTCAAAACCCAGGACATTCCGTAGGCAGTATACCTCAATTTGTAAATCAACAAGGAGCTAAATATATGATTGCGGGAGGTATGGGGCGCAGAGCTGAAGATTTTTTTAATCAATATGGAATTGAAGTAATTGTAGGAATTACTGGTAAAGTTGATGATGTTATCAAAAAGATCTTAGACGGAACTTTAAAAGGAGGAGAAAGTCTTTGCTCTCCAGGAGGGGGTAAAGGATTCGGTGTCGAAAAAATTCATACTGAAGCTGATGATAATCATGAGCACCATCATTTACATGACTTATAGTTTTTAAAGAGCTTAAAGTTTAATTGAAAAGGAATTTTTTAATCCAGATTCTTCTTATATTGCGATATTAACATGTTATTGAAAACTAGGTTAGTAATAAAGATCTTCTTTAATTTCACCATTAGGTAACATATTATCAGGATGATTTTTTCCGCGCTCTTCCAATGCATATCTAATACAATTTTTATTTCCAATTAAACAATAATTTTCAACCCATTTGGGATCAAGTTTACCCTGATCAACAAAATATTTAATTGGGCAAACGGGATACCATTTACAGGTTTTGCTTTTGGTTTTCAATTTTAGATACAGTCTCAGATAAATTTAATTATAAATAGAACATCAGGAAATAAAATATAAAGTAAAAAATTAAATAAATCTTTTTTGTTGAGAGAAACATCAACCATCATTATAATCGATAATTTCAGGTAATATTGCATTATTAGGACAATTTTTAAAGCATTTTAAGCATTTAAAACATTGTGTTAGGTTTTTTTTATAAAATTTGATCAATTCCTTGCCTGTTTTTTCATCTTTTTCAAGTTCAAAGAGGGATTGAAAACAAAAATCCTCATCTAAGCAAATTCTACACAATGTACAGCTTTCTTGATCAATGGAAAAACCTCTCAATTTTCCTTCCTTAATCGAGATAACTTCAATGGCACCATGCTCACAAACATCCACGCATTTTAAACATCCTTGACATTTATCATAATTCACATATCGAAGTGAATTTCTAAAAAAGATTGCTTTTTTTGGACAACTGTACATACATCGTTGACATAATACGCATAAATTTGGATTTATATATATTGGAAATAGTTTCTCTTTTTCCATGATAATTTATGCTAAATTTTATGTATTAAAGTAAGGAATTCTAAATAAAAAAAAAAAGGAGAAAAATATTTATTTTCTAATCTGAACCTTTGGTGTAATTTTGGAAGCTCCACCAAAATTTGTAATTACAGGACAATGGGTAAAAACTTTATCCATTAATTCATTGATTTTCTCTTCGGACGCATCTGCTTTAATTCTAATAACGGGTTCAAGCTTATCATAGCCTGCTATTTTTGAATCGTCAATTCCAAAAAGTGCTCCTAAATTAATATGTCCCCGAGAGAAAACCTTTAATTCTTCGATGTTAATATCCATTATTTTAGCCCAGAATTTAGTCACAGCAATGATACAAGCACCAATAGAAGATAAAATCACTAATAATGGTGATGGTCCTTTATTTGTACCATCTAATCCTCCAGGAGCATCTATTAATAATTCAAAAGGATCCCCACCTGGATTACCCATTATACATTTGACTTGCATACCATCTGATAGCATCTCGCATTCAATGTTAAAGTTCTTTTCCCCAGCATTCCAATCTGCCTTAATGGCATTATAAGTTTCTTTAAAACTTGGCATATTTATTCAACTCATTTAAGTTAAAATTTTATTTTTATTTTCATTTAATGAGTGTGAGCATGATCTGAGTTATTTCCACAACTGGCGTCATTTAATGATATTAATTGATGTTCTAATAACATTCTGACATTTTTTTCAATGCTTCCATTGATACCTTGAAATAAATTTATGTTAACTTGTTGAAAACCCATAAATGGGCGCATCCCAATACCGGTTAGAATCATATCAGTAACATTTCTTTGTTTCATATTAATAACAGGTTCCATACAACCAGAATGACCATGATTAGGTAATTCAAAAACCTTCCTGAACTTACCATCATCATAAATTTCAATTCCAAGGAAATAATTACAATGTCCAAAATGAGGTGATATATTATCAGAGATTTCAGGACCATCAGAGGGAATTCCAATAATTCTATTCATATCTCTCACACTTATTCTTCTTTTTTTTTTTTGAAAATATGTAAGAAGAATTATAATTTTTGAATAATTATTCCTATGACTTAAATTTAATGTTTTGAAATTAATAAGAATGAAATGTGTAATAATTATTAATCTTTTGAATAAGTATTCATAAATCTTAAATTACTATACAAATATCTATTAATTAGTCCTTATATATTGAATATTCATTCAAAAATTAAATTCAAAAGTTGTTAACAAATTGAAGAGTTATAAAGAGATAATAAAAAGCGATACTTTTAAAGTAGAAGATGAATATATTGTTGATACTAAAATATTTAAAATGTGTTGGGGTTGCGAAATAAAACATAAGTCGGGTCATATGGTTTGGGACACAAGTAAAATGCGAAGAATTTTCTTTTGCGATGATTGCTTCGCGAAGTTAAAGAAATAAGCTTCATTTTCTTATTCTATATTTTTTTAAAACTTAATTAAAGGTAAAATTATGTTTTATACATTAGATAAGATATAATTTATAAAACAAATATTTGTAAAATTAAATATATTCCAATTCCAAACGCATAAGCGGGTATCAAATATTTCCAAAATTTATTTGGCAGAACTCTTACTAAATAAGGAGCTATAAGAGCTGCAAAAAAACCTCCAGTAAACAATGATGGAAGAAGAACAAGATCTACCATAACACCAGCAAAACTTATCAGAAAAAATGTGAATATACCCATAATCGAGACAATAGATTCTGCAAAAGACACAATAGCAGTTGCGCTTTTTTCATAAACTCCAGAAAAAATTTGACCCATAGTTATGACTGGACCATAACCTCCTCCTCCAATCCCTTTATTGAAACCTGCTAATGCTGAAAAACCTATTAACATTTTTGGTCGCTTTTTAGAAAATTCAATGTTGTTTAATTTTATTTTGATAAATCCTGAAATCCCCATAAAAAGGATTAAAATCGCTACATAGGTTTTTATTACGATATCAGGGAATTTTATTGCAAAATAGCCAAGACATACAGATGCGAAAATTGCTAAACATCCAAAAAATGCCATTATTAAAGCCATTTTAGTAGCATCATTTAATGGACGAAAAGAATAACGAACATTTTTAAATTCATGATCAAAAAATGTGTCAATTGCTCCAGTAATAGCCTCTGAAATTAAAATAGTTGGAACGACTTGAAGAGGAGTATAACCCATTAAGAATAATAACGGCGATAATGCGGTGCCAAAACCCATTCCAGCCATGGAATCCATAGATTCAAATAAAAATGCAAATAAAATTATAATTAAGATTAATTCCATGATTACTTAACCTTAAAATACAAAGTAAAATAAAACCATTGTTACAAAGTAAAAAAGTAAAGCAACACTTATTTTCATAATAGAACGTTTTTCTACTCTCATTCTTTCTATAATTGGCTTTTCATCTAATTCACGTGCTTCTTTTCCAATTTCCCAATCCATTTCCATAACTTTTTTCACACTTTTTTTAATTAATAATTATTAGTTATCATTAAATATAATTAAATATAATGATATTTTTCTATTTAAAGATTATTTTTTCCAATACAAATGTTCTTAGTATGAATAATGTTCGGTTTTTCCCACTTTTTTCCGAACTATCTCCGAAATATTTAAATATTTTTCTTTATAAATATTAGATGGTAAAAGAAGAAAAAAATAATCTAATAAAAAAATTATATATTGAAAATTATTCAATAAGAGAGAAAATTTGAGGTGGTATTTTTTAATAAAAAAATTTTTGCTGTAGTAAATAAATCATCATATTCGTTAAGAATGGTAGGAAACATGATAGAACTTCAAAAAAATTGGAATTTTAATTAAAAGGGATGAGGATGAAATGACAAAAGAAATACAAGATCTTTATCGAATAAATGATAGGAATATTTTCAATTCTTATCGAGTAAAACAAAAAGAAAAAATAAATAATAATTGTATTACAAAAGAAGATTTTAAAGCCTCTATGAAGCAATGGCAACGTAAAAAGAAGATAGATAATTTGATTAGAAAGTTGGAGAATAAAATGTGAATCATAATTACTTATTAGATTATTTTATTTAAAATTTGTAAAAAATAAATTCCAAATAAAAATAAAAGGGGTGATATGAAAAATGTTAATAGCACAACCTGAAGTATTTTTTGAATTACTGCCAAAAAATAAAGTTAATTTATTAAAAGTCATAGAAATGACTGAAAATCGAAAAATAAAAACTGAAAAAGTTTTTCAGCATTTATTAAATAGCTTTTTCCCATTTGATGCTATGTGTTGGGCTCTTGCAGAACTTAATTTGATATTTGAGAAGGGGCATAAGAAATATTCTGAAAAGGACGTTATTAAAAAAGCTGAGGAGATTTTAGATTCATCATTGGATTATAAGACTATCTGCTGGTTCATAGCATTATTTAAAGTTTACCTTGAGGAAATTGGAGATTATCCATAATAATATAGTTTAATAGAATTAAAAAAAAAAAAAAATTTTTTTAAATTTAAAATTTCTGAGACCTAAGGAAAAATGAAAGATTTCTCTTAAGAACAGGAAGAACTCGTTCTGCATCAGGAGGAGAAAACATTTTAAGCTTTTTAGATAAGGAAGATGCTAATTTATCGTCTTTGGATCCGTCCAATAACAACCTAGTTTCTTCTTCTGTAATAGTCTCAAGCCTTTCTGTTAACCCGATTACTTCGCGATTGCTTGGACAAGATTTTTGGCATCTCATACATCCAATTAAAGCGTTATGAGCATCAGAAGGAATCCAGTCTGGAATTATTCCTTTAATTTCATTATACACAGAAATACATTTCCCTGCATTAATTACAAAATCATTATCAGTTGGTGCAGGTATTGCGTTTGTCGGGCAGTTATTAAAACAAATTGTGCAATTTTCACATTGATCCATCATTTTTATTTCTGTCCAATGATCTTTTTCAAACTGAAAATCTGTAAAATAGGCAAATAAATTTATCATACTCCCCCAACCATCAATATAACAAATATTATTCCTTCCATATTTTCCAAGCCCACTTCTAACAGCTAATAATTTCACATGTAGTTTATTAGTAAATTCAACTTTATATCCTGATTCCTTTATTATCTCTTTTAATATTAGATTCTCGAAGTCTTCAAATGTTGTTCCATCATCATAATAATTGGGGGGTATCATGATTTCATGGTTCTTGCCATCTAAATGAAAATTTACTAATGCTAACTTACTAAATATTGCAAGTATTACTATCGATTTAGCATTAGGAAGATTTTCTGGGATTTCAAACTTTTTACTGTCAATATAACTCCTATAAACTTCATTATCACTAAGTTTTCCCGCACGACGCAATTTATCGATATCTTCTTGAAGTTCTCCTAAATGTTCCACTGAAATGGTACGATATTTATATTCAAAATTTAAATTATTGCGGCTATACGTAAATAATTACCTTTAAAATTTAGTAATTTAATTTCAGAAATTAAAAATATTAATGTTGTAGTATAATTTTAAATTTTACTGAATTGTCTTCTTCTGTTTAAATTTCTGGTCTTGTTCTAATATTGTTAATGAAATTTAAAACCTTAATTCAATTTAATAAATGAAAGTTTGGAAAAACAAATTTGAAAAATATTAAAATTGCATATTAATAAATGGGTTGAATTATTTCATTAGAGGTAAGACATTTAGAGAAAAAGTTTATTTGATATATTAAGTTGGAAATTTAATTTTATCTAAAGTGATTTCAAAATCTTTCTCTTTCTTTATGAGAACCCCCAAAAACGGAATTTCTTTTTTCAAATCATCCATTGTTATTCCACTTTTTAATAACACTCCAATCCAATCAAGAAGTTCAGAGGTAGAGGGCATTTTTCGAAGTTTTGTTATAGCTCTTAATGCATAAAAATGTTGTAAACATTGATCTAAGAGGTTTTGTTTTAAATTAGGGTAATGTAGTCTACAAATTTCTGCCATAAATGTTTTAGAGGGGAATTCAATCCAGTGAAATACACATCTTCTTAGAAATGCATCAGGAAGTTCTTTTTCATTATTTGAAGTAATTACTACAATTGGTCTGGTTTTAGCTTTCACAAATTCTTTGGTCTCTTTAATGTAAAACTCCATAACATCTAATTCTTGAAGTAAGTCATTAGGAAATTCAATATCAGCTTTATCAATCTCATCTAATAAAAGAACAACTTGTTCTTCAGAATCAAACGCATCTCCTAAAGGTCCAAGTGTTATATAATCATGTATATTATCAACATCTCGATCTTCGCAACCAAACCTACTATCATTCAGTCTCTGAACTGTATCATACATATAACATCCGTCAATAGCTTCAGTAGTACTTTTAATGTTCCATACTATTAATTTCTTATTTAAACTTTCAGCTATAGCATGTGCTAGCATTGTTTTTCCAGTTCCTGGTTCTCCTTTTACTAATAAAGGTCGTCCGAGAGCTATTGCAACGTTCACAATATTTCTAAGTTGAGGATCAGCGAGATATTTCACATTCTGAGTTTTTACGTCTCCTTGGAATTTATTAAAACCAGTATTACTCATAATTGAAAGAAATTAATTTAAAATTAAATAATTTTTGAATAATTTTTATTAGATTTAATTAGAAATATAAAAAAATGAATAGCATTAATTTAGTTAAGATTAAAGATTCTTTTCTAAATAAATCTCTTTTTGGGTTGTAAATCCTTAAAAACTTATATTCTAACGAGTTCTATTCAAAAAATCGAATATTAATTTCTCTTTTGTATAATAAAAAATAAAAATAAATTTTAAATAATCCTCATCAAATATAATTAACCATCTATTCCTCTTAAAATGGAATTTATAAAGAAAAGATTTAGGTGAAAACTAATTTGTCCAAAGAAAATGAAATGTTAGAAGAGTTAAAAAAAATTAGAGAATTTCTCACTCCCCCACCGACACCTCCGCCTCCAAAAAATTTACTTCAAGAATTTAAAGATTTTATCAAAACGTATAAAGTAATGGGGCTTGCTGTCGCATTCATCATGGCTCTTTATCTTGGTCGACTTGTCCAATCCATAGTAACTGCATTCCTCTCACCACTTCTCAATAATCTCTTCATACTAATTGGATTTCTAAATCCAGCGGTAGCTACCGCAGACCCATCATCGTATCCCTTAAACCTCAATCCCACATTATTCATTAGTGAATTAATCACCTTTATAATCGTAGCAATCGTTATCTTCATCTTAGTAAAGTTGACAAAACGACTTGGAATTGAATAAATAATACTTCAATTCAAAAAATTAAAAAAAAAAAATTTTTTTTTATTTTAATCTCTCTGACCTAAAACAGTTACGGAACAAACAGTAAATGCTCCACCCAAATTGTGGCATAACCCAACTTTTGCATCAGGAACTTGTCTTCCTTCAGCTCTTCCTTGGAGTTGTTTTGTTATTTCTGTCAACATTCTACATCCTGTACTTCCGATAGGATGCCCAAAACTTTTCAATCCTCCAGATGGATTAATTGCTATTTCGCCATCCCAATTAAATGTACCGTTTTTTAATTCTTCAGCTGCTTTTCCCCTCTCACAGAATTTTAAATCTTGACAATTTAATAATTCAGTTATGGTAAAGCAATCATGAACTTCAGCGCAATCAATTTCTTTTCGCGGATTTGTAATTCCTGCTTCTTTATAAGCATATTCTCCAGCTTTCTCAGTTGCAGGAAAGTGTGTAAATTCTGCGCCAGGACCTCCCTGAGGAACGTACCAAGGGAAATTAGTTTGACATGAAATAGCATTGGCTTTAACTAAGATATAATCATCAGCATGAGCATAACTTTCAGCTAATTCGGGTGTTGTCAATATAAGAGCAGCAGAACCATCACTCATAGCACAACAATCAAAGCGACCAAGTGGGTCTGCAATCATCGGTGCTTTCATTACTTGGTCAATTGTTATTCTACTCCTAAAATGAGCTTTTGGATGGTCCGCACCATTATCATGATTTTTTACTGCTACTCGTGCTAAATCTTCCTTTGTCCAACCATACTCATGAAAACTTCTTGTTGCAGCCATAGAAAACATCGCTGGTGCGGATGGTGTTGGATATAATGGGTGTCCAAACTGCTTAAAACCTGGAAGTCCACTACCTCCCTCATCCATTAGTTTCTCTACTCCACACGCAAGTGCAACATCATATGCTCCAGAAGCAATAGCAAATGATGCATTTCTAAACGCATCCATTCCGCTCGCGCAATAATTTTCAACTCGAGTAGACGGTTTTCCGTCTAATCTTAGAATATCTTCAACCATAGCACCGGAAAGACCAGTAAAGTAATAAAATATTCCGACCCAACTAGCATCAACCTCATCTTTTTTTATTCCAGCATCTTTAATTGCTCCTTGAAAGGCTTCAAAAAGAAGATCATATTGATTTTTATCCCATAATTCTCCATATTTCGTCATATCGCAGCCAATAATAGCAACTTTATCCTTAATTCCTTTTCTTCCCATTTTTAATTACCTCCTTTATGGTCTCCCCCTTTCGGGACGACACTTCCAATAATAATTTTTAAATTCTGCACCTTCATGTTCTTTTCTAAAGGTTAATTCAACTCTCATACCAATTTGAACATTCTCTTCAGGTTTCTCGATTTCAGTCATATTTAATAGAACCCTTCCGCCACCATCTAAATCAACTACACATCGAGGCACTGGAGTATCAAGATAATTTCCTCCAACCAAATGATCTAAGGTATATGTAAAAATCGTACCTTTTAATCCAAGCTTCACCCGCTCAAGTTGGTCATCAGCTCGACAGATATAACAAGATCTAAGCATATCTGGATATTGAATTGCTCCACAACTTTTACATTTTACGCCATACCATTTATATACTGATGCTGTGTCACGCCATATTAAAACAGCAGAACTTTTCCTGGTATATCTATCTTTTTCAAGAATTTCCTTAAAATCAAGAAATTTATCATAATTTTTTAATGATACCATCGATTTTTGATGTCCTAAGACTCCCATTCGAGTTTTTCCAAGATCCCTTAGAGCATCTCTATTCTGAACTTGCAGTAATATCGCATCTGCTCCATCACCAAATCCTGCCATGATTATTTTTGCATCAGGTTTAGGTCTTCTTAAAGCACCGATAAATAATATAAATGGCATTGGAGTTCCTAAATCACCAAGTTGGAAAAACACACTGTTTTGAGCAACTCCTCCCGCAAATTTCATTATTTTTGAAACTCTGCCCTGCAATCGAGGATTATTATAATAATATGCTGCAGCACCGATCTCTTCTGGTTTCAAATTATTTCTCTTTAAAATTTCTGCCATTACTTTTGTGATACTCTCAAAGTAAAATTTTGTGTCCATTTTTACTTCATAAGTTCTTATGAATTTATCCTTACCTGCTCTTTTCCAAGGTCCAGTAACATTTGCAGAAACTGAATAGTAGTCTTCTATAGATAACGGTAGATTATCCCCTTCAGCTATGAGTAAGGCAGCTGCACCATCAGCAAACCCATACTCCCACATTGTTGATGGTTCTGGAGCTCTAGTATCCGAGGCAACTACAAGAATGCTTTTAATATCTTTATTTGCTTTAATTGTATCAACTGCTCTTGACACTGCAGTTGTCCCTGCTTTTAAAGAATCTGTAAAATCTGCTGTTATTATATCTTCCCTCATATCTAATATTGTCGCGATTAACGAAGCAGAATCTTTTTCTGTATATACTTGAGTTGTTGATGCAAAAAACAATCCATCAACTGCTTTAGGGTCAAAACCACTCAAAGCATCTAAACCAGCTTCAACAGCCATTGTAAGACTATCTTCATCAGCCATAGCTATAGATTTTGTTCCAGGAACGATTGGGAAATCCCACGCTTTTCCAATAAGGTCTCGTGGCAATAAATACCTTGGCAAATAAGCTCCATACGATTTTATTCCTATCAATTTTTATTTTCTCCCCTTTATATTTTTTTAATACTCATTTTAAAATTATTATATATATGATTTTGAATGCATCACGATAAATATATTTCCTCAAATTTGATCGAAAAAAAGAAATGAAAAGTATGACTAATTCTCAAGATTTTTACTTTTTTGTACCACTATTTTAACAACAAGCATTTTAAAATTATAATTTAATTCATCAAATATGTTTAAGAATTTCAAAAAAAGGGAAAAACAAAACAAATATAAAAAAAAATTGATTTTAGAAATTTACTTTTTAAATTTCTTTTTAATTAGCACTAGAGTTGTAAGAGAGACTAATCCTACTAAAATAAATGGATTATAACCTGGGATTCCACCTGATTCAGAAGGAGATAAAATTTCAAAATAGTCGCTATAATCATAAACATTAGGATGTAATATGTCTATAATTTTTATTCGATATTGATCTGAAGCATTTAGTTCTATTGGAAGTGACCAAGAAAATAAACCATCATTAGTTTCACTTGCACTTATTTCCATTATAAATTGGTTCCCATCATATAGCTCTAATTTCACATTCGGAATTGTTCCTATTGAAGTCCAGTTTACATCATAAGATAATCCTATTATCCACTGACTAGCGCTTTCTGGTGCAGTAACTGTAATTGAAGGAGTGAAGATTTCAAAATATTCACTTGTATCAACATTATCGAAATAATCCATATCAATCAGTTTTATTTGATATTGGGTAGAATCTGTTAATCCTTCGGGAATTACCCATAGGAAATCACCATCATTAGGGGTACTACCAATAATTTCAGATACAAATACTCCACCTCGATAGAGTTCAATTTTAACATTCTTAATATTTGGTGTCGGATCCCATGTTATGTGATAGGAACCATAAACCTCCCATGTGGAAGCTGTATCAGGTGTGATAATATGATTTGTGTAATCATAACTAGTCGGACTATACATCACTAAGTTTTCAAGTAATTTTGTATAATTGAAATTTGCATTCCATTCAAGAGTCTGAGTATACATTACTATATACCCACTTCCATATTCTAATTCAAGTAACACAGGATTAGAGCTCGCAACATCAAGTAGAATCTCTTTTGCTTGAGCAGGATAGGAATGAAAATATCCATGTGCAGACCACCCCCAATCATCGAGCCCATCATCTTCGACTAAGTAAGGATTGAGTAACACAGGATGATAGGGTATATTAATTGAAACATTGTTAAGATAGGATTGTGTCTTATTAATACCTCCAGGTAATAAATAGGAATCATCCCATACTCCACCACCCCATCCGCTATCACAAGCAGAGAATTGTAAAATTCCACCATTAAACGCATAATCTTCAAACCAAGTAACATTTCCAGCAAGTCTATCGTAGAATGCTTGGGTTTGGTCGGAAGAAATTATCACTTTATCATAAGGTGAGAGATCTACTGAACCAAAATCTAAAGAGTCATACATATCATATGTGATATTATATTTGACTAATATAGGTTCTGTATCATTATTATTCCATGGATATCTATCTTGAAACATTGCAACGGGACCTAAAATTGGGATGTATTTTGAATCAAGATAGATGTATAAGTAATCATCATCCCCATTCCAGTTAATAAAATCATTGTATGATTTTTCATAGAATCCAGGATAAGTAACATTTACAGTCCACCATCCAATATATAAACCTGTTACATTATAGAACCCAGAGCTATCTGTAAAGCCTTCATTGAATAATTCTCCATTTGACATGTTATAACATCTTACATATGCATTTTCAATAGGATTAGTTGTGACACTATCACGTACCCTCACTTCAATATAGCCACTATCGGGGGGCAAAGGATCCATTCCAAAGTAAAGATAATCGTCATCCCCATTATAATTAATAAATTCCGAGAGCACCTTATCATAGTATCCTACTTTTGATACATAAACATCATACCATCCTACATCCAATCCTGTTATATTATAAAACCCACTGCTATCTGTAGATCCAGAAGCTACTATATCATTAGTTGCATTTCTACATGTTACGAGAGCAGATTGAATTGGGTTTGTGGTTATACTATCTTCAACCGTTACTTCAATATAACCTGTGGGAGGTGGGATAGGAGGATCGTTCACAGTTATTTGCGTTGAAATATATGCTATATTATCACTCTCATCAAATTCATCGATATAATCATATCTGTCGATAATCCATCCGACATAATAATTCCCAGCAGGAATGCTAGATGGAAAAGTGCCAGACCATAATGAATCTCCATAACTAAAAGGAGAAATTGATGACACATAATCAACACCTATTAAATAGTCAGCTGTGGATATAACAGTATTAGTAGAAGCATAATAATAAACATAGAAGCCTCCCGTATAGGCGGTTCCTACATTTCTTACATCACTCCATACACTAAAACTGGTTTGTCCTCTGGTTACTGTTCCTGTATTATAACCTGAATAAGTTGAGCCTCTATCTTTCATATCGGGTTTATCGGTAGGTGATGTATCTGCTGCTAACCAGTCAAAAATCCTATTGTATTTATCAGTATTAAATCTCGTACCGTAATTCGAGAGTGTACCGCCCCTACCATAGGCATGAATTGTAAGTACATAACGATTCCCCCCAGTATATTTCCAAATTGGCATTCCACTCTGTCCTCCAGCCGTATCTATCCAGTAATAATGATTATACTCTGTTGCACCATCTCCATAGTCAAAATCAAAATACATGTCCTCACCACCTGCTAAATCAGCGGGATAACCAGCACTATTTACTCCATCAGTATAAAGAGTATCAGATGAAGCCGCTGTCATCCGTCCCATCCATCCAGTATAAGATCCAACATTTCGATCAAGAGTTAGCATAGCCCAATCATGTTCTGGCATCTGTGATGAGGTCCATCCTGAATAAGAACGCATATATGTCATATATGCATGTCCAAATGGATCCCAACTACCATCTTTGCCAGGAACTACTTCAATTTCAGTTGCCCATCCACCATGACCATGAATATAGGCACAATGACCCGCTGTTAAAACATGAAAACCATCAACAATAAAGCCGGATCCAATCCAATGAGAAGCATCAGGGGCAGTAATGTATAATTTGCAAATCGTATTCCATGGGAAAGATTCTGTATTAGAAATATAGGTACGATCATCAGGAAGTATAACATCCTCTGGTGTAGGGTAGTTTAAAAGACCTCTATATTCCTCTACGATTGAAGGATAGTCATTTAGTGAATTTTCAAGGGATTCAATATTTTCTACTCCAGTTTGTAGATCATAACCAACAGTTTCAAGATTATTTACCCCCGTTTCAGTATTTTGTGCTGAAAATTCTAATGCTTGTTCAATAGGTAACCATTCAAAATCATCTCTATTTTTTATAGGTTCTATTACTTCTTCCTCGAAATCTACATTACTATTCATAATAGATAAATCCGGAGCAGTCTTAATTTGAGGTGTTTTAGTAGGTATACCATAACTATTGCTGAAAGATACCATTGAAAAGGAGAAAGATAAGATTAGTCCTAAAATTCCGAAAAAAATTACTTTATTTTTATGTAATTTCATTGTTCGTCTCCAAATTTTTATTCTTTTTACCATTTTTATTTAAATTTAACGTTCAAAAATAAACGTTAAACTTAATAATACAATTCGCAAATATAAATATTTGTTAATTGCTTCCAATTTTGTACTACGAATTTTAATAGCACTTAATTTTTTGCTTGATTCTACGTTAAGAGTTTAGAAATTAAAATAAATCAAATTCATATTCTTTTATAAATTTTAAAATTTAAAGAAAAGTAATAAAGTAATTCTAAAAATATAAAAAATTAAAGAATAATGGCACTTATATTTTATGATAAAATTGGAACTCCAATGGCTTATACTGATGATAATATACATATTTTTTATTTTACTGGTGAAACAATTGCATATATCCATGGAATATCAATATATAATTATGAAGGAAAGCACTTAGGATTTTTTAAAGATGGATGGATTAGAGATAATAATGGAAAGTGTGTCATCTTCACAAAAGGTGCCATAGATGGTCCAAAGAAAAGAACGCAAGACATTGCCCCCGTTAAAAGCCAAAAATTGAATATTCCAAATAAAAAACCTAAAGAAAATAAAAATAAGGAGTTCCTAGTTAAGCAAGAATGGTCTGAGTTAGCAGTAAAAGAGTTTTTCGATCAATAACCTTATTGAATAATATTTAATTTTGATCTATAATGAAAGAAATATTGTTAATATCCCAATGATCAAATAGAATAGAGAATGGAGTCTTTAGCGAGATTTTATAAAAAGAAATATAAAAAATCAGATTTAAAAATAGTTTTTGAGCCCAAGCATTTGCGGTTTTTACAGGTTAGATTTGAGCAAATTACTCTCTAAAAAATTAAAATCTTTTTTCAAGGACAGTTATAATTGGTTGAAAACCTACTTTAGCAAAGACATTTATTAATTTATTATCTGCTTCATAAGGCAGATTAATTCTTACTGATTCACAACCCCATGATTGAAGAATTTGTATAGCCTTATCTGCTAAAAGTTTTCCTACATGTTTACCAATAAAGCCTTTTTTTGTAGCCCAATTATCTAAATATCCAATATATTGTCCTAATGTATTTTTTACAGCTTCGATCATTCCCATACTTACAACCTCACCTGTAGGTTTGAACTCAGCAATTAAGGTTATTCTTTTAAGATTAGGTTTAAATTGTCTTAATCCGGATGATTCTCTCCATTGTTCTTCTCTTAAACCAATATCATATAATTTATGGAGTTCTTTTAATATTTCTAAAGTTGCTTGATAATCTGAAGTTCTATAATTTCTGATAATAATGTCTTCTTCACTAATTTTATCTTTTAACATTTTAGATTCCATCTTTAACTTGTAATTTTATTAATTAATTTTAAATCAATTCTTTGGGATAATTTATTTTCAATATTTCCTCTTCCATCTCCCTTCTTTATGGAAAATAAATATTCATCGATATGAGGAACTATAGGTGACACAAACAAGAGTTCTTCTTGAGGAAACCAAAATTCAACCTCTTGATTCATTACTTCTTTTTCAAAATATTCTTTAACATGAGTTATAGTTATAAATAAATTCTTTAGCTCTTCATCCGAATTATTTTGAACTGTAATTTCTATTTCTTGGCTATTTTCAATAAAATTAATGCTAGCTATAGAAAATAGAGATTTTGTTCTAATATCCTCATTCTTTTGTTTTTTAGAATCAAAAAGGTCTACGTCGGCAAAATTTCCCTCTCCTCTCAAATTACTAAGGGGAGAAAACTCAAATCCTTTTAAAGAGAAATAAGATATTGCTTTTTGAGCTTTAAGAGATGGTGATTCGGATCTTTTTTCAATCACTCTGGAAAAATAATCTCTAATTTCCTTATCGATTAATTCTCTCATAAAAACTTTAATTTTATTTCCTTTAGATATACGTTCCTGAATTTTTGGTGTCTTTATCACAGCATCAGTAGCAATTCCACACTCTATGACTTCAGCTAACTGATCTTCAAACTGATCTCTTAATTTTTCTGTTAATTCTTTTATTAGCTCATCACCAAAAATTTCTAACTCTACAGGCAGAGAAACTATTATAACTATAGTTTCTGGAGTTTCTTCTTCAAGTCCAGCTCTTCTTTTTGGTCGTTGTGATTTTGCCTTGAATTTCTTACCAAAGAATGCGTAACCCTTATATTCTAAATCAATATGGTCGAGTTCTTCAGTTTCTAAGAACCAAACTGGATGAAAATTTATTGGTCGCATGTATCTCTTATCTTTTCTGAATCTATCATCAGGATACATCAATAGAGGGACTTGTCCCTTTTTTTCATCAAAATATAGGACATATACTACACATAAATCTTCATGAGGATTTTTTTCCACTGTCCCATTAAAAATATCCGACACTCCAACCAAACCAAGAATTGTTCTAAAGAATATAATTATTCTTTTTTCAAGAGAAAAAAATTCATCTTATTCTAAAAATTTATCTATAAAAAAATGTAAACTATTATTAATTTACTTTAGGGTACATTAAAAAATGAAAATTATAGATGTTCAAACTTATGTATTAGCACTTGATTTTAGATTTAAAATCGGGGCAATGCCTCCAATACAAGCCAGTGGAGTTTTAATTAACATAAAGACGGATGAGGATATTGATGGGTGGGGATTAGCGCATTTTAATTTGAGTAATAATGCGCAAAAAGTGTTTATTGATGAAGCATTATCACGAATTTTAATTAATAAAGATCCTTTTATGGTCGAGGAAATTTACCATGAAATTTACCATAGTAGTAATAGAATTACTTATGGTATACCTCATGCTACTTCTGGCATACAAGTTGCACTTTGGGACATAATAGGAAAAAAAACTAAACAACCGATTTATCGTTTACTGGGGGGAATGAAAAAAAAGGTGAGAGCTTATGCTTCAATGCCTAGAGGTTTTAAACCAAAAGCTGCTGTAGGTGCCGTTCAGTCTGCTATTGATCTTGGCGGTTTTACAGGAGTAAAGTTACGTGTAGGGGGTAGAGGTGGAGAGCCCGGAGCAATAGTGAAAGAAGTAAGAGACGCCTTTCCTAATTTACATATTATGATTGATGCTAATTCATACTATTTAACCGTTTCCGAAGCTTTAAAATTTGCTAAAATATGTGGAAAGAATGAAATTGAATGGTTAGAAGAACCAATGCCTTCAGATAATCTTAATGGTTTAACAAAGTTAAGAAGAGAATCACCAGTAGATATTGCTGGAGGGGAAAATGATCTTGGAATATTTCGTTTTGAAGATATTTTATCAAAAGAGTGCTATGATATCGTGCAACCAGACGTGACACGTTGTGGTGGATTTTTACAGGTTAAGAAAATTGATGCAATGGCTGAAGTAAAAGGAGTGCGCTGTATACCTCATATTTTTGGATTCGGATTATCTCTTGTTGCTAATCTTCATTTAATACTTTCCACGAGATGTGACTGGTTGGAATTTCCGTTTTACCCCGAAGAATTCCAGATTCTTGAAGAACCAATAAAGGTTGAGAAAGGTTATGTGTATGCTATAGAAAAACCAGGATTAGGTGTAGAGATCAACAAGAAATCATTTGAAGAAAATGTAATTAAATAAATAATTCATGATAAATATGGTATCTTTTGAAGAAATAAAGTCTACTTTAAATAGTGACGAGAAAATTTTTTGGAAAAAACAACACTATACAAATGAATTAAAAGAATTAAGATTCACTTTAAATATTTTAATTTTTACTGTAGGAATTTCAATTTTTAGCTTATTATTTTATTTTTTAACTTCAACAATAAAGTTTGATGTTTTGCTAAGTCTTTTCATTTCATTAACAATTTTACTCATTTCTGGTTTTCCTTTATATCTCTTTTTTAGGATTTATAGTGAATATAAGAAAATTATAAAAAGATTAGAGTTAAAACTCATTAATTTGCGAAGGTATGAAGAATTCTTTATATTAACTAATAAGAGATGGATTCAAAAATCTTTTTATTTGGCAAAAATAGATGATTTTAATTATGAGAGTGATCTGATGGTAAAAAGAAAAGATATGGCTTTTGCAAACCTAGATAATATAGAAGTAATCTACATTTCACCCCAAAAGAAGACAGAAATATTTCAAGTGAATTTTTTTAGAGTATGGGATAAAATTTTAGAAGAATCAATTCTTCACGTTTTTTTAGAGAAGAATGATTTCCAAACATTAATGGAAACTTTTCAAGAATTATTTCATATATCAAAAGAAGAGCATGACGTTATTAAAAATGGAGATTCTGCTTTTTATTGCAAAAAGAAAATAGAGTGTTAAACATTTAGATAATGTTATTCTAAGATATAGATTTTAATAAAATAAAAAAAAAAGGATTATATTAACTTTATTATTTAGGTTTACGTTTCTTTATAACCACTACTACTGTTACGGCAACAGCAACGCCCCCAATAATAACTATAATAATAATTATCATTATAGTATTATCTGGAGAAGTAGGTCGTCTAATTGCAAAATTATCACTGTAATCATACACTAAGGGATTAGAGGCATCACTAATTTTTATTTGATATTCAGTTGAAGTAGTAAGATTCGAAGGAATATTCCAAGTAAATTCTCCATCATTTGGTGTATTTGCTTCAATTTCTAATACAAAAGTACCATTTAAGAACAATTCAATTTTCACATCTGGAAGAGTTCCAGTTGAAGTCCAATTGAGGAAATGTTCTGTCCCTCTTATCCATGAACTTGAACTATCAGGAGATGTTATAGTAATGGTAGGATTGTAGATTTCAAAATATTCGCTATAATCATAGGTATATGGATTAGATAAGTCTGTAATTTTTATCTGATAATGAGTAGAATCAATGAGGCTTAGAGGAAATGTCCAATAAAATTCTCCATCAGTAGTCGTATTTGCAGAAATTTCCATTTCAAAAACACCACTTCTAAATAACTCGATTTTTACATTTGAAATATTTCCTGTTGTAGTCCACTCGATGTAATGGGATGATCCTGTTTGCCATGAACTAAGTGCATTGGGAATCTCAACATTTAAAGTATCAGAGAAATAATGAGCTGAAGGATCATATAGAAGAATATTTTCATATATAACTGATCCTGGGATATAAGGGCTATCAAATAAATAAGCAAATTCAAGAGTCTGCGAACTAGCTATAATATATCCATTTCCGAACTCGAATTCTATTAGAATAGGATCAGATGTACTTGTACGTTGCAATATTTCTCTGCTATTGGTTGGGTATACATCAAAATATCCATGAGCAGAAAAATCCCAATTATCTACACTTGTATCATTAGCTGGGTGTGGATTTAATATTATTGGATGTTGAATTAAATTAATATCCACGTCGTCGAAACCTGCATCTGTCATATCTAAACCTCCAGGCATTAAATACAATCCATTCCAATCTCCTCCGTTCCATCCTCCATCAGCTGCGTGAACTTCGAGAATACCACCGTTCTTAGCATAGCTTTCAAACCAAGATACATTTCCATCTAATCTATTATAAAAAGCTTGAGGTTGATCTGATGAGATGATGACTTTCTGATAAGGTGTAAGGTCCACTACTCCAAAATCTGATGAATCATATATAGTATAGGATATGCCATACATCTCTAAAATGATATCTGTTGAATTATAACTCCAAGGATAAGCATCTTGAAAGATTGCTACTGGCCCCGAAATCGTTCTAAACTCAAAAAAGTGTCCCTTTTGGTCTGGATTTAATACTCCAACAGAACCAGTGCTTGAAACAATCCAATCGGAAGCTCGATCAGTGTCGATATCATTTGTTCTATACGCAGTATTACTAGCTAAATGTATATAAGTATCATTGATCCATATTGCATCACTTGGATGAGGTAATGTGTGATTATATGTTTGAAACCAATCAATATTAGCACCTGTATCATCAAAAAGACCAACTGCAATTTCCCTACTAGCCCAAAAAATATTATCTCCAGTGTATAACTCAGTATTTGTATCAGTTCCACTATACTCATATAAAACTACTACTTGATGAGAATTAAACATCCATCCATCAGGGAAAGTATAATTAAAATCAAGAATATTATCATCATAGAGTTCGACATACCATCCTGTCATATTTATACTAGAACCGTAATTATAGAATTCGATGTAATCGGGAGTTCCAGCATTTACTTCATTAATAACTATAGTTTGAGGTACATCTACGAATTTTTCTCTAATCCAATTGATACTGTTTAGAATCATTTGTCGATTAGTTGTAGTATTCCAATTTAAATTATCCCAAATGTGGACTACTCTTCCGCAATAAGGGGCGTCCAATGCAACTACAACATCATAATTACTCCCAAGATCCGCTTTAACTAAAGGAGTATAATATGGTCCCGCAGAAGATTTCATGATCGCATCTGATAAATATCGAGAATCACCAGCAGTTCCATTTACAATCTCTCCATACGTATAACCATTCATAACTGGATGCTCATCATTAACTACTTTACCTTGATCTGAGGATGCATAATTCCAATAAGTAATAATCCCATTTGTTCCGTCTGCCTCTGGTGGTATGATTCCCGCCCAATTCAATAGACAAATACTACTATCGAAAGAAAGTATGCCACCTCCCTTAAGAACCCAATCTCTAACTGTTGCTGAAGCTGCATCACTTGGCAAATTATCGATTAAGACTAAAACATCCACGGTTAATAATATATCCGCGAGAATATCAGCATTTGTGATAACAATTGTATCAAATCCATTAGCCACTAGTGCATTATAGATGGTTAAGTAATCATTAGTAAATCCACCATTAGCATAACTAGGAAGAACACCAGAATTTAAAACTGCAACTTTTAAATTTGTAGCAGCGGTTTTAGGTTGAGGAGTATCTTTTTCTATCTCTAAAGTTGTAAAATTTGAAGAAATATTTATAAAACTAAATCCTCCTAAAGTTAAAAAGCAAATCAAAACTAAAATTAAAAGATTTTTATTATTTATTCTCATTAGTTTTCACAATTGTTTTGTTATTAGATATTCTTAAATAAAACTTGTAAGTAATAAGTTGTTTTCTACTTATTTAAGATTTTTTATATTCTAATTCTTTTCTTCTTTCTGATAAGATATCACTACAATTTTTTGATTCTTTAGGATAGTAGAAATATGAGATTATCCATAGAAGTGTTCCCCCTAACCAAATGAATAAAACTAATGAAATAGCAAATGGTAACCATGACAAATTATTCTCAATTAAAGAGGATAATAAAAGGTTACCAATGATACCACCAATATTTACCATTAAACCATTCATTGCGTTCGCAGAACTTCTTAGTTCCGGAAGACAAACCTCCGAATAAATTGCAAATTGATTTCCCACTGAGAAAGTTGAAAACATATATCCTAAAAAACCAAAACTGATAAAAAAGATCCAAGAAAAGATAATTTGAATAGTAGTAGCTGCAAAAAAGGGAGTTAAATAGAAGATTAATGTAAAGATAACGCCAAGAATAACTCCAATGAGGGATATAATTGCTCGACCTCTAGTTTTTCCTTTACTCAAATAAATGTCTCCTAATTTACCGCCTATAATTGTTCCTGGAAGGGCTCCCGCTCCCGCGATAAGATAAATTGTAGTAGCTGATAATTCTGCATTAACCCCACCAATTTTCGAAGTTATATAAAAAATTCCCCATGTTCCAAGAGTAGAAGTTGCTAATCCAGAACAGAGCACATAAACCAGAATAGAACCTATTGATTTTTTCCGAAAAAGTCCTTTAATGCTGTTAAAAGTAATTTTATAATTATAATTTATCTCACCTTTAAAACTTTCAAACTCAGGTTCAGCGCGACCTCGCTCAGGCTCAATTCCTTTAAAGATGTAAGGGAATATTGCACATATTCCCAATATAAAACCAAAAATATAAGTTATCCTCCAGCCTAATGATCCTGCCACATAACTTCCCAATAACCCTCCAGCAATAATTCCCATTCCACTACCTAATATTAGAGAAAAATTCATAACCCCAAATTTTTTTCCTCTTTCTTTTGGAGGGTAAAAATCTCCTATCATGGAAAAACCTATAGGTAGAAAAGCACCCGTCCCTATGGCGCTTATTGTAAGAAATATCAGATAATAAAAATAATCAGGAGATAAACTAGCAAGTCCATATGAAATAATCCATATAAAATTAGTTAAAATAAATATTTTTTTTTTTGAATACTTTTCAGCTATTTTATCTTCATAATAACCAAAAAATAAAATACTAATTATACCTACGATTAAAGTGGATGCTATTAAAAATCCGACTCCAAATTTTGTTGTTTTTGGAAGATAGAGTAATATATTATCAATATTTACTGGCATAATTCCAGTAAAAAAATATATCATAAAGTAGAGGTGGAAGAAGGAACGAAAAGTTTTTTGTCTTCTTTGTTTGAAATTCTCATCCATAAGCGAAATCTACTTCCTTATTAATAATTAATATTTTTTTTTGGATTGGGAAATAATATTATTTGAATTTTGTAGTATAATAAGTTTTATTTTCAACAAAAATGTGTAATCCGAAAGCTTTTTTTCGAATAAAGTTTATAAAAAAAAACTTTAGCTTTCTTAAGAGAAAATGACCGACGCGAGTCATGTTTTTCTACTATCTCTAACGATATGGTTACAAACTTAACAATCATAATCTCATTCATTTTGGTGTGGATTGTGATTCTACTTTTAGATTTGGGTAGATTCAAAATTTATGTTTTTTTAATACACTTATCCTGTAAAATTTAAATCAAAAAAAAGTGAAATAATGAAATGATTAAAGGACCAATTAATAAAGAAAATGTAGAAAAAGTTAAAGCTCTTGAAGGTATTTATAGAAAGACATTAGTTTATGATAATAATGTTATGTTATGTTTTTTTGTCTTAGAAAAAGATGCAGTAGTGCCACTTCATGAACATGAAGCTCATCAAATAGGGTATGTGTTAAAAGGAAAAATAAAGTTTATGACAGAAACAAGGGAATTCATTGCTAAAGAAGGAGATAGTTACCTTTTTGATTCTAATGAAAAGCACAGTGCGGAATTACTCGAATATACTGAGATTATTGAGGTTTTTAACCCAACAAGAGACGATTACAAATAATAGTCTTATACTTTAATTAATATAAGCTGTTTGAAATCTTGTTAAAATAAAGCTATTTTTTATCAATATTTTAAAAAAAAAAAAAATGTTATGAATTTATTCTGATTCTCCTACCCCTTCTCCTACCTTTCGTTTTCTAAGTAGTAAAACTATAACAACAGAGACAACAGCAGCTCCGCTAACTATAGAAATAACGATAATGATTATAATGAAATTATCTCCTGTAGTTGGAGTGACTTTTTCTATATTCACACTTTCTGATGCGAGATTTCCAGCTGTATCATTAGCATAGAACGTGATGGTAACAGAACCTAAGGACAATGCAGCCCATGCTGTTTGATCGATGGTACCATTAGTAATGAAAGTGAAAGTGGTTAATCCACCATCAAGTGAGTACCACATTGAATCTAGATTATCATCTGAGATTTCAACTATGAAACTCGGAGCTCCAGCAAATCTATCATCTATATTTGGAGAAATAATTGCGATAATAGGTGTTTGACTATCTTTTTCTATATTAACTGAAGCTGATCCTATATTTCCGGGATAATCTGAAGCATAGAATGTCAATATGATTATTCCATCAGGTGCGTTATCCCACGCAGATTGATCAATAGTTCCAGTAGATCCCGTAAATGTATAATTATGCAATCCTCCATCAATCGTATACCATGTTTCATTAAGTAAATTATCTGTAATTATAACACTAAAACTTGGAGCATTGGTACCAAAAACATCTGCTGGGTGAGGAGTATTAACTACTACAGAGGGAGGCCCATCTTCAGCTATTGGTAAATAGTCTATACTTCCCGCCCCACCACCAATATAGGTATATGGAACATCTACAATTCCGTCATTAGGACTTGTATCTGGACCAGTGTGATTGTCCCAATAATTACCAATAACTGTATTGTTCCAATCATTACCTGCTCCATCGTCATATGCATGTCTTGCATTTCCTAGAAATACATTGCCATATAATAAATTATTGGCAGATCCTGTAGCAATATTGATTCCATACATAACATTATCAATTAAAATATTATCATGGATCGTAGTATCATCTCCATTTGTTAGATATATACCATTTTGCTGATTCTCCTTTGCTAGTGTTCCTTCAATAGTATTATCATTACTGTTATCAATAATAATTCCACTCAAAGTATTGTTAAATACAATATTTCCTGAAATGAAATTATTGTCGGCAGCTGATGTAAGAACAATACCATAATTAAGGTTTTTTAAAACAGTATTATCTGAAATGGTATTATTATCAGAAGCGAATAAAAATATTCCCTGCCAACAATTTTCTACTGTATTTCCATCAATTAAATTGTCATGATAACCACTACTAAATTGAATTATAATTCCTGATCCTAAGCCATCTCCATATATTTCGTTATCAATAACTTCGTTGTAGGAACCTTCAAGATATATTCCATGTCGGTTATTAGTAAGTAAATTGCCTGAAATTAAGTTATAATCACTTAAGAATAGATAAATGCCTGCATTTCTATTATTGTCAAATTGGTTATCGATAATATTTCCATTAGTAACATTATTTAGATATACACCTGCTTCAGAACTAGAAACTATAGAGTTATTAAGTTCACATCCTCGAATTATAAAATGTGCCTCCGAATTTAATATCTTAATACAACTATCTGTAAAATTAGCATCGATATTCAACCCCTCTATTATATAAGGATCTAATTCAGTTCCAGAACCACTACACCACGCTTGATTTACTGCCCACGTCCAATTATTTAAACTACTTGGAAGATCGTCAATTACAATTGGAGCTTGCTTATTGCATATGGGTAAATAATCTATACTCCCCGCAGAACCAGTTATGAAAGTATATGGAGTATCTCCAATGCCATCTAAATCCATGTCATATCCAAGATAATCATTCCAATAATTTCCAATAATAGTATTATTCCAATTATTATTAGCACCATTATCAATAGCATTATTTGAATTATTTACAAAATAATTACCATATAATAAATTTCCATCAGATCCTGTCGATATAGAAACACCATAAAAATCATTTTCTCTTATTTTATTATTGTAGATATTGTTATTATCACCATTGTCTAAATATATGCCATTTTGCATGTTATCAATAAGATAGTTATTTTCAATCATACTATCAAAACTCCAAACTATCCGAATTCCATCCAATACGTTATTTACTACTATATTCCCCGAAGCAAATGTATAATAACTGTATTGTAGAATAATGATTCCATTTTGTAAATTATTGGAAACTTCATTCCCTAAAAGTGTTGTATTTTGAGCACCATAATTCCAAATTCCTTGCCAACAGTCTTCTATTGTATTTTCAGAAATTATGTTGTAATCAACATCCCATATTACAATTCCCGTCCCAGATCCATCTCCATATATTTCATTATCAATAACTTCGTTGTAAGAACCTTCAAGATATATTCCATGTTGGTTATTAGTAAGTGAATTGCCTGAAATTGTGTTATGATCACTTAAGGATAGATAGATGCCTGCGTTTCTATTATTATCAAAAGTGTTATCGATTATATTTCCATTAGTAACATTATTTAGGTAAACACCTGCTTCAGAAACAGAAACTGTCGAGTTATTAAGTGTACAACCTCGAATTATAAAATGTGCCTCTGAATTTAGTATTGCAATACAACTATCGGTAAAATTTGCGTCTATTTTTAAATCCTCTATTATATAGGGATTTAACTCAGTCCCAGAACCACTACACCAATTCTGACTCACTGCCCAGTTCCAGTTATTTAAACTACTAGGAAGATCATTAATCTCAAGTGGACCCATAATATCCCATATAGGTAAGTAGTCGAAATTTCCAGCGCTCCCGAATATACTATAAGGATCATCGCCTATTCCATCAAAATTCATATCGTATCCTACATAATCATCCCAATAATTCCCAATCACAGTATTGTTCCAATCATTATTAGCACCATTATCAATAGCATTGTTGAATGCATGATTAGTTACGTAATTATCATAAACTAGATTATTATCAGAGGTAACATCTAGTTCTATGCCATAATCTCCACCATTTCCATTTATGATATTTCCAGTAATGACATTATTATCACTATTAGTTAACAACCATATACCATAATCGGAATAAATGGAGATATTATTATTTGAGATAATCGTATTGCTACCATCTATGTATACTATGCCGTAACCATTGTTTATTATAGTATTATCGAGAATTTCTCCATTAGTAACATTGTTTAAATGAATACCTGCCCAGGCAGGATGTGAATTTGTAATTGTACAATTTCTAACAATAAAATGTTTTATTGAATTTAAAATTCTAAGGCATTCACCAACCCCTGTACTATACATAAAAGTCTCATCTTCAATTCTATAAGGATCCATGGCTGTACCAGAGCCCCCTTTAAACCAAGGTTGAGTAATAGCCCAAGACCAATTATTCAAGCTACCTGGAAGATCATTAATATCAATATCATAATATATTCCAGAACTCTTTATTTCTTTGAATTCACTAATACTTTTGCTTTTTGGTGTTGAAGGAATAAAAGCGAAATTCAGCGTTATTAACAGAATTAACCCGAAAATGAATTTAATTTTCTTATTTTTTAAATTCTTATACATATAATTTTCACCAAAAAAAAGGTGTTAAAACTCAAGATTATTTGATCTTATTTAAAGTTAATTCTCAATATGAATAAACTTGAAAATCTTAAAAGAATTAGGATGTTCTTTTTAATATTTGACTAAGATCAATAAAAAGATTAAATTCTTCTTTTCCTTTATTATATTCATCCTTAGACTTACGAATTAAAGATTCTATCATTTCATCGTCTATCATTCTAATAAATGATTTATCTATTTTTGACCAGTGAGGCATTCCTTCTAAAAACACATTCCATATGGATTTATCCTTATCTTCAGATCTTAATTTAACTTCTTTTGAAAGAAGCAACCAAAATAAAATTAATTTATATGAAACACCCGATTCAATTTTTAATCCCATACGTTGAAAATTCCCAAATGCTAGAATCATTAATAGAGCTAAAGAATATCTCATTTGAATTTTATAAGAATGGACTAAATATTGATTCTTTAAAGAATCCCAATGAAGATCTCGAAGTAAATTATTATCAGACTTTTTTATACTATCTCTTAATTTATTATAATAAAATTCTTTGGTTAAATGTGGTTTTGTTTCAACAAATTGGAATATTCTAAGGGCACCAGCAATCCTCCATTCCAACCATTCTAGTGAATATTCTTTCGCTTTTTTTAGGGCTAACTCTTTATTTGGCCAAATATTCAAAATAATTTTTAATTTTGAATTGATTTCATCATAATACTTGATATAATGGTCAAAGATTTTAGTGTAGTAGTAGCCAAGAATATCAATATATGTAAAAACTTCTAATAGATCGATGAATCTATCAATGGTATTTTCATTTTCAATTAATTTATTGAATTCTGGATCATTAATTAATGAATAAATTCCATAAAATGTAGATTCTCCAGTATATATTGTTGCAATAAGTAAGTGATAGTGAATTAGTTGTCTGATAAGTAATTTCTCGATATCTGAAAGCTCAAACGGGTCAAGCAAATCCATGCGTGATATAAGATGATAACTATGATACGGATGTTCTTTATTATCAATATATCTGCCAATATCATGATACATTAGAAGTATTGGGATGATTAATGGATTTTGAGAGTGCTGATTCAAAACTTTTTCTTGGATTTTAGTTACAGCATCTTTTGAAAGAGTTTCATGAAAAAATTCTCCACTTTTTATCAAAAAGAATATTTTATATGATCTAAATATGTGTCTTATAGTTCTTTGAAGTTCATCTCTGTTTTTCTCTCGAGCGTCTTGAAAAATTCTCTTTAAATTAGGAAATATTGATATTAGATCATAAAACTCATCAGAGGTATCAATATCAGTTACAGAATCAATCCAAGAAAGTTCGATGTTGTTAAATAATATACTTAGCAAATCTATCATAACTTATTCAACTTTTTTTTTCTAATAATTGAAAAAAAGGTTCTACATCAACATTTCCACCACTTAATATTACCCCAACCTTTTCATTCTCTACTGAAACTTTTTTTGATAATATAGCTGCTAAAGGAACTGCACCAGAAGGTTCTACGATTATCTTCATACGTTCCCAGAGAAATTTCATGGCTTCTATAATTTCGATTTCAGAAACAGTTATTACATCATCAACATATTTGCGAATAATATTAAAGGTTCTCTCACAAAGAGAAGTACGTAAACCATCTGCTATAGTATCTGGATAAGTACTTGGTATGATATAACCTGCTTTAAGTGATTTTAAAGCATCATCCGCTAATATAGGTTCAACTCCAATAACCTTGGTATTCGAATGTAATCCTTTAGAAGCTAAAGCAGTTCCACTTAATAAACCTCCACCCCCAAGTGGAGCAATAACAACGTCTAGCACTCCCATTTCTTTAATTAACTCATAAGCAGCAGTTCCTTGCCCATTAATTATATTTTCGTTATCATAAGGATGGATTAGAACAGCTTTATGCTTTTTAATTAAATCTTCAGTTGTTTTAATTCTCGCTTCGAGTGTATTGTCACAAAATACGACTTGAGCACCATAACTTTTTGTAGCATTAATTTTATTTATTGGTGCTCCCTTTGGCATAACAATTGTTGCATTAATTCCCCATAATGATGCTGCAAGAGCGACAGCTTGAGCATGATTACCACTTGAGTGAGTGATGACTCCCATTTTCTTTTGCCTATCTGAAAGCAAACATAAAGCATTGTATGCCCCTCGAAATTTAAAAGCGCCTACTCTTTGGAAATTTTCACATTTAAAAAAAATATTTGCTTTCACAAGGAGATTTAATGTCCTTGAAGTTATAACCGGAGTCTTATTAACTACTTTAGCAATTCTATTATAAGCTTCTTCTATTCCTTGAAATGACATTAAAAGTTAAATTATTAATTGTGTTGTTATATCTTTAAAATTATTATAGAATTAAAAACATATAGAATATTTAAAACCGAATTGGTGGTTCTTGCCGGAGATCTTTAATTTTTCCTTTAAGTAGAGGGTCGTCTGTACGTTTCATCCATTCATACAACTTTTCTTTTAATTCTGTAACAACAACTTTATAGTTAAAGTCATCAATTATATTATGTGTTTCGTTGGGATTCTTTTTAAGATCATAAAGTTCTTCATTAGGTCGAGGCTTATTAATAAGTTTTAACATATATTTACCTAAAGCATCTTGCTGTATATCCATCCCTATTTGATATAGATTTTCTGATTTCTCAAAATTAATTATGAACTTAAATTCTTCTGTTCTAATACTTCGAATAGGGTCATAAAATTCATGAAAAGATTTCTCTGAATATATCTCTTTTCTGAATATATTAGTTTCACCCTTTAAAAGAGGTGTAAAACTCCTGCCTTCAATGTTTTTTGGTATTTTAGCTCCAATTAAATCTAATAATGTTGGTAATAAATCAATATTACTAATCATTTGGGTATACACCTTATTCTGTTGGAGAATGTCTGAACCGGGCCAAGACAGTAATAGTAGGGTTTTTAAACCAGGATCATATAACGTGCATTTTGCTCTAGGATACGCTTCTCCATGGTCAGTTGTATAAATAAATAAAGTATTTTCCCTTAAGCCAAGGTCTTCTAATTGTTTAAGTATTTTTCCAATACAAGTATCAACTCCCTGTATTGCTCCATAAAATTGAGATAAATCTTCTCTTACAATCTCTTTATCTGGTAAATAAGGAGGGATTATAACTCCGCTTGGATCTACAGGATCTCCCCATACTCCAAAGGGTCGATGCACTTGAGTAACCCCAATACTTACATAGAAAGGATTTTCTTCATTTTGATGCGTTTCAAAAAACTTTTGGTAATTTTTTTTCATTTTCTGGCAATTATATAAGGGTTCTGACCTTCGCTTACTAATTGTATCATACCCTAAAGTAAAAGCATCAAAAGCTTCATGCTGAAACCCCATTAAATGAGTTGTATATCCCTGTTCTTTTAAATACATCGGAAGAGTTTCATTTCTTTCTGGTAAAGTCCATCCTCTATCCACAAGTCCCATAAGACCATTTTGATGAGGATATAATGATGTTTGAATTCCACCTCGACTTGGACTACATTGAGGTGCAGTACAAAAATGGTTTGTAAATCGTACTCCATTTTCGGCAAGTTTATCTAAATTAGGAGTGTAGAGGGAATTGGGAGTTTGTGGTGAACTATAACATCCAAGAAACTGCCCTTGGTCATGAGTTATAAATAATATGATGTTTGGTTTTTCTTTCATAAAAATTCCACAAAATCATTAAAAAGAATAGATAAAAGTAGATAAGCTTAGATCTCAACTATGATTTTAACAAAATTTCTTTCTTTAGGATCTATATATCTCTCGAAAGTTTTCTGCGTATCCTCCAATCGAATCGCTTCAGAAATAAATTCATTAGTTTCTACCTTATTCTTAGCAAACAAATCAATTGCCTTCAAGATATCATCCCTATCATGACCTAAACTTCCTTTTAAAGTTACTTCTTTTGAATTCAACATGAACAACGGGAATGTTATACTTCCTTTATGAATTCCTTCTAATAAGATAGTACCACCTTTTTTGATAAAGTTAACTGCATTGGATATAGTTTCTTCATTTCCAACGCAATCAAAAATAAAAGTAGGAACTCCAAGTTTTTTAGTAACTTTTTTAACTTGAGCTCTGCTTGTACCAGTAGCATCTGTTGCTCCCATCGCAATTGCTTTATTTCTTAAAAATTCATTTGGTTCAACTACAACCACATAATTAGGTTCTCTTTCAATTAATAAAGATTTCAATGTGACTAATCCCACATTACCCCCTCCAATAATGAGAATATTCTCGTTATTTTCAATTCTCGACAATTTAAAAGCACGCATTATTAACGCAAAAGTTTCAATCATAACAGCATCTTTCGTTGAAACATTTTCAGGAAGGGGAAATAGTGATATTTTAGGTACTTTAACATATTCAGCAAACCCTCCATCTTGAAACATTCCCATACCTATTAGTTGTCCTTGGCTAACATCAAGTGATACATTTACACAAAGAACTCTATCTCCCACTTTTACTTCAGAAATATTTTCACCTATTTCTACTACTTCCCCTGTTATTTCATGTCCCATTATTAAAGGCATATTGTAGGTTTTATATCTAAAATTTGTTATATCACTTCCACATATTCCACAATAATGAACTTTAACCAATGCATCATCGGCACCGAAAGTTGGTTTAGGATAATCATCCCTATAAGTAATTTTTTTGATGTCTTCTATAACAGCAGCTTTAATAGAAATTTCATCTCCTATTATTTTTACTTTTATTTCATTTATTTAATTTACATAATATACTTTATGGAATTTTAAGAAAAAAATGTAAAAAATAGGATTTTAGAGCCCTAATAAAGTGCTCATGCTTTTTAGGATTGCATCTATTTCAGTATCAAAAGTTTTAACTTGATCGAAGAAGATATTGTTTACTTGAAGTAATTGCTTTACTACATATTCAGGTGATTGAGTAATTTGTTTTGCCAGGTTTATTGCCTCATTCAATACTTCCCCTTTCTCAGCTAATTTATTAATAATATTCAACCGGTATGCTTCCTCAGCCGTGAGAAAAGTATCTCGGGTTCCTGTATTTAATGTAATTTCAAGAGCCTTTCCACGCCCCACAAGAGTCATATAGGGAAAGAAAAGTGGGCACGCACCGAATCTTATCTCCGGGTGACCAAAAAGAGATCCCTTTGAAGCAACTCGAAGGTGACAAATAACAGTAAGGTCGAATGCTCCTGCAAGAGCATATCCATTCACAGCAGCAATTAACAATTTAGGAAATTCAAATATTGTCTTATGAAAAAGGTGATTAGAATCGATAAATTGCTTAGAGTCTCCTTTTCCTTGTACTACTGCTTGGACTTCATCTCTATCAAATCCCGCTGAAAAAAGTTCTTCTCCTCCATAGAATATTACAGCTTTTACTCTTTTTTCTTCTTTAATAGAATTTAAAGCGTCAATAATTTCTGCTCTCATTGCTTCACTCAAAGCATTTTTCTTTTCAAGACGATCAAACTTAATTATGGAGATTTTGCCTTTCTTCTCAACTTTAATACATTGATATTGTTTTTCCATTTTTTCTAACTCCATGAAAATTTTATATAAATTATTTAAGATTTAGATATATTACCTTAAATTTCTTTGATCAATAATAATTAGCATAACAAATATTTTAGAGATTAACTTAAAATTATAATTATGAGACCCCCTATTTGTAGAATATGCGATAAGAATCTAGTAGATAAGGATGATGGAGGTTTGATATATTTTAGAAAACGCCCTTCTGATAAAGAATGGGAAAAGAGGATGGAAGGAATTGGAGGTGTAGGACATCCACCCTATGCAGAATGGTTCTGTAAAAAGCATTATGATAGAGCAAAGGAGCTAAAACATTTACCTATCAATGAAGCATTAAAAATTTTAAGATCTGAGGGGACCTAGTTCCTTAATCTGGTGAGTAAATTCTGTAATTACCTCAGCAAACCGTTTTCCTTCAGATGCGCTAACCCATTCTAACCGTACCCGCTTAGGATCCACTCCCAATTGTTTAATTAATATAGAATGTAACCTTTCGAATCTTTCTTGAGTGTATTCATTTCCGGTAATATAATGACAATCACCTATATGACATCCACTTATAAGGACACCATCAGCACCATTCTTCAATGCCTTTAATACAAATGCAGGGTCTACTCTTCCAGAGCACATTACCCTTATAATTCTAATATTTGGGGGATATTGAAACCGAGAAACTCCTGCTAGATCTGCTCCTGCATAGCTACACCAATTGCAACAAAAGACTAAAATGTGGGGTTCAAATTCTTCTTTTTCTGCTTTTTTCTTCGACTTTGACATGATTATCACCTACAAACCGTTCTTAACTTCCTCTTTTTCTAATAAATAAGAATCAATCATTGTAGAGATCTGGTCAAAATCATAATGTTTAACCATTATAGCTCCAACAGGGCAAGTAGCTGCACATGTTCCACAACCTTTGCAGACTGCAGCGTTGATATTAGATTTTCTGACTTTGATACTTACATCCTCAAATTCTTTGGTTATTTCTATAAGTTCTATTGCTTTATACGGACACACGTCTTCACATTTCCCACATCCTATACATTTTTCTTCTGAAACCTCTGCTACCAATCCAGAAGTAGTAATTTTATCCGCACTTAAGAATCTACTTGCTCTTCCTGCAGCACCATTAGCTTGCGAAATTGAATCCTGTATATTTTTTGGCCATTGAGCACAGCCACATAAGAAAATTCCATCTGTAGCAAAATCTAAGGGTCTCAATTTAACATGTGCTTCTAAAAAGAATCCATTCTTGTCTAATGGAACTTTCAACATCATTGCTAATTCTTTTAAGTTATCTGCTGGAATCATAGGTGTCGAAAGTATTATCAAATCTGTTTCAAATTCGACGGTATCTTTTAAATTAGTATCAAATACTTTTATCTGATATTTTTCAGGACTTCCTTTTTTCTTTTGCACTTCTGGTAAATTATCTAAGTCATATCTCAAAAAAATTGCGTCTTTTCTGCGTTCACGATAATATTCTTCGAATTGTTTTTTGGCCATTTGTAAATCTCTATAAATAACTACAAGTTCTAAATCAGGCTTCAATTCTTTTAATATTCTAACATTTTTGACGGAATTAGCACAACAAATATTGGAACAGTAAGTTATTCCCTCATTTTGTCTTGCATTTACACATAAAATTAATGTTATTCGAGTAATTTGATCTAACCAAGATTTATCTTTATTTTGTAATTTCTGCTCTAACTCCAATTGAGTCATTACATTTTTATTTTTATCGTGGTATTCAAAAAGTCCTGATGGCTTAAATTCTTGGCCGCCAGTAGCAACTATTATCGTCCCAATTTTTAACTCATGGGTTTTGTTATTTGAATCGTTTATCACTACATCATAATTTCCGACATAACCTTTAATATTCTTAATTCCACCATTTAAGAATACCTGAATGTTACTACTTTTCTCTATCTTTTCTTTTGTTTCATTTAATAATTCTAATGCATTTTTATGAACTGGATATAATACATTTAGAAATCTTAAGTTTCCACCTAACTCATTTTTTTTTTCTATAAGAAAAGTTTTAAATCCTTGATTAGCTATATTTAAAGCTGCAGTCATACCTGAAATACCTCCTCCAATAATTAAAGCTGTATGGGTAATATCTATTTTATCTTCTTTCTGGGGCTTTAGTAATTTAGACTTTGCGACATGCATTCTAATTAAATCTATGGCTTTATGAGTAGCAGCATCTTTTTCTTTCATATGAACCCATGAACATTGATCTCGAATATTAACAAGCTCAAAAAGATATTTATTTAACCCGGCTTCTTGACATGTTTCTTGAAATAAGCTTTCATGTGTTCTAGGAGTACAAGATGCCACAATAAATCTATTTAAATCATGTTCAGCAATTAATTCTTTAATCCTAATTTGAGAGTCAGATGAACATGAATATAAATTTGCTTCACATACCACTACGTTTGGGAGGTTTTTAACATATTCTACAACTCGAGGAACATCTACATAATTTCCAATATTGATTCCACAATGACAAACCATTACCCCTATTCTTGGTTTATCTGTAATTTTAACCACTTTTTCTGCTATATCGAATGTTTTTTCTTTCACTTGGGTAAATTTAACAGAGTTTAATAAATCAGCGATTTGTGCTGCTACTCCACTAGCGTCAGCAACCGTCTCTGGAATATCCATTGGTCCTTGACAGAATCCACATAAGAAAATCCCATTTCTAGTAGATTTTAATTTATCAAAATACGATTTTTCTTTGAAAAAGTTGTATGTATCTAATTCAATTCCTAAAGTTTTTCCTATTTCTTTAACTCCTTTTGATGGAACTAAAGGGGATGCCAGAACAACCAAATTAGCACGAAAATCCTTGAATTCACCAGTCTTCAAATCCTCATAATGTATAATTAAATCTTTAGTTTCGGGATCTTCTTCAATTGTACTTATTTTTGATTGAAAATATTTTACTCCATATTCTTTTTGAGCTCTTTGTGTGAATTCATAAAAATTTTTACCATATGCGCGAATATCATGCCGAAATACATAACATTCTGAATTGTCCGAATGTTCTTGGGTAATTATTGCTTGTTTTGCTGTATAAGTGCAGCAAACACTAGAGCAAAAAGGGACATTTTCATGAAGATCTCTTGAACCTGCACATTGAATAAAAGCAATAACTTCAGGTTCTTCATCATCACTTAATCGCTTGACATGTCCACCAAATGGTCCAGATGCGCATAATATCCTTTCATATTCAAGAGCACTAACAACATTTTCGTATCTATACCCCCATCTTGAAGTTAATTTTTCAGCAGGCATTTCAAAACCTGTTGCTACCACTACAGCTCCAACTTTAATTTCAAATTCTTCAGGTTTCTGTTCAAAATCTATTGCCTCAGCAGGACAAGCCTTTTTACATATTTGGCATACTCCCTTCGTTAAATATAAACACATCTCGGAATCAATTAAATAAATAGGAGGTACTGCTTGTGGAAAAGGAATAAATACTGATTTTCTTTTACCAATGTTCATTTCAAAAGGATTTGGAGCCATTATTTTGGGGCATTTAGCAGCACATTCTCCACATCCCTTACATTTAGTTTCATCAATATATCGAGGTTTTTTCAGGATTTTCGCAGTAAAATTACCAGGTTCACCGTCTACTTGAAGAACTTCATGATATGTCATTAATTCAACATTAGGATTACGAAATACTTCAACCATTTTTGGAGCTAATATACATAAGGAACAATCTAATGTTGGAAAAGTCTTGTCCAGTTGAGACATTCTACCTCCAATTGAAGGTGATTTCTCAACTAGGTATACTTTAAATCCTAATTCTGTGAGATCAAGAGAAATTTGTATTCCCGCTATACCTCCTCCAATTACTAACACAGAACCCTCCATTATTTTTCTTCCTCCGCCGTTGGATTAGAATCAACGACATAAATTAAATTTACTAAGAATTCAGAAAAATCGACTATTTCTATTGAGGAAATATCTTCATAATCATTTTGCAAGCACGAAAAATGCATTTTGCACTTAGGACAAGACGTAACCATTATTTTTCCCACGTCTTTTGCTTCTAAGAGCCTTTTATATCGCAATGCTTTTGATCGATCATTACAATTCATCCAAGAACTTACTCCACAACACAGAGCATCTTTCTTGTTATGTGCCATTTCATTAAACTTATATCCTAATTTTTTCAATTGAGAAAAAATTTCACGTACATTTTCTATTATCTGACTATCTTTAGGTAAAAATCGACTTAGACGACATGGATCATGATAAGTAAATGGGATAGGTTCTTCTTTTTGAGAAGGATTCTTAAACTCAATCTTATTTGCTTTCCAATTTTCATAAATATACTCTATTAAATGTTTAACAATGAATTTTTTATTAAAATCGTCAAAAAGATTTTGATAATCTACTTTAAATGTCCTATAACATTCAGCACAGGCAGTTATAATTGTTTTAACTCCCGTTTCTTCAATTCTTTTAATATTCTTCTTTGCTAAATTGATAAATTCTTTGAGTTTTCCTTGACCCCAATAGAGATCATGGCCACAACAGATTTCATCTTGAAGAACTACTACAGGTTCTTTTTCAATCTGGCATAATATTTTTAAAGTGCTTTCTGCTATAGAATTGGAATTTTCAAACTCAAAATTAAAAAAGGGTAAACACCCAACATAATACATAATATTTCCATGTTCTGAAATTTCACATCCCTTAGGAACCCATTCAAGAGATCTTTCTGGCTTTATATCGGAAGCACTCATTATTTCTGAGATAGTTGTATATACCCCCTTATGAGCAATATACTCATCCGGGTTTTGATTATATGATTCTCGCATTTTATATTTAGCCATTCTTACGATGTCTGCGAAATTTATTCCCTCAGGACAGTTTTGAAGACAAGCATTGCAAGTTAAACAATCCCATAAAATTCCACTCTCAATAACTTTATCCTCAAAACCCTCTAGAATCATTTCGATTATTCTGCTCGGTTCAAAAGTTTGAACTTTACTAAGTTGACAAACACCACTGCATCGAACACATTGATAACATCGATATAATAATTTTCTTATATCTGGTTCATAAATTTTTTCAAGATATGAATCAATATTATCCTTAGGTTCTTCTGGATCTTCCGCTTTTGAAGTCTCTGTAATATTATTCACTTTCTCTGGTTATTTCAAATTTTAATAATTTGAACCAATAATGATTAGAAAAAAAATAGAAAGAATTTATTTTTTCTGATTAGGTTTCATAACTCTCTTGTCAAATGAGGAATTGCATTGATGATAAAGCAAGATTCTTCTTTATTTGAATTTACATAGCAAGTGTCCTAATCATTGCATTAATTTGCTCAAAATCGTAATGTTTTATTGAAATTGCCCCAACTGGACAATTAACAGCACAAGTTCCACAGCCTTTACATAATCCTGAATTAACAGTAGACTTCTTTATCGGAAGGCTCACTTCTTCAAACTTCTTCAGCACTTCTACAATTTCTATTGCGTTATATGAACATACTTCCTCGCATGTCCCACAACCGATACATATCTCTTTTTCTACTTCCGCAATTAATCCAGATGTGGTAATTTCTTCTGCGCTTAAAAATCTGCATGCTCTTCCTGCTGCGCCATTTGCCTGTGATATTGAGTCTTGGATGTTTTTAGGCCAATGAGCACATCCACATAAGAAAATTCCATCAGTAGCAAAATCTAATGGTCTTAATTTAACATGAGCCTCCAAAAAAAAACCATTTTTGTCTAATGGAACTTTTAGTTTCTGTGCTAATTCATCTAAGTTATCAGCTGGAACCATTGGTGTTGATAGTACTATTAAATCCGTGTTAAAATTAATATTTTCTTGTAGATTTGTGTCAAAGACTTTTATTTCAAATTTCTCTCTTCCTCCATTTATATCTCTAATGACAGGGGGATTGTCTAAATCATATCTCAAAAATATAGCATCCTTTCTTCTTTCACGATAATATCTTTCAAATTCTTTCTTTGCCATTTGAAGATCTCTATAAAGCACTATTAGCTTTAGATCCTGCTTTATTTCCTTAAGGATATTAATATTTTTTATAGCAGTTTCACAACAAATATTTGAGCAGTAAGTTATCCCTTTTTCTTGTCTTGCATTAACGCATAATAATGTTGTAATATGATTAAGTTTATCTAACCATGATTGATCTTCATCCTTTAATTTCTGTTCTAATTGTAATTGTGTAATTACATTATGGTTCGTATAAGTATATTCAAAAAATTCATTAGGTTTTAACTCTTTTCCACCAGTGGCGACAATAATAGTGCCAATTTTTAATTCATGAACATTGCTATCTGAATCGATAACTGAAGCATTATAGTTGCCAAGATATCCATAAATATCTTTCAATTCAGAATTTAAAAAGACTTGAATGTTCTTATTTTGTGTAACTTTTTCTATAGTTTCATTTAATAAGATTGAAGCATCCTCCTGGGTAGGATATAACATATTCAAATACTTTAAATTGCCACCTAAGTATCTGTCTTTTTCTACGAGATAAACTTTAAATCCTTGATTAGCTATACTCAATGCGGCTGTCATTCCAGATATACCTCCACCAATTATCAATGCAGTTTGAGTAATTTTTAATTTCTCTTCTTTTTGCGATTTTAATAATCTTGATTTAGCAACTCCCATTCTTATTAAATCAATTGCTTTTTTCGTAGCAAGCTCCTTCTCTTTCATATGTACCCATGAACATTGATCACGGATATTTACCATGTCAAAAAGATACTTGTTTAGACCTGCTTCTTGACATGTCTCTTGGAATAATGATTCATGGGTTCGTGGGGTACAAGACGCGACAATAAATCGATTTAAATTATATTCACCTATTACTTCTTTAATTCGTTCTTGCGAATCAGAACTACAAGAATAAAGATTATCTTCACAAAAAACTACATTAGGCAATGTTTTTATGTGTTCTATAACTTGAGGAATCTCAATATATTTTCCAATATTAATACCACAATGACAGATGAGGACCCCAATTCTAGGTATATCTGTTTCTTTAACTGCCTTTTCTGGTATCCCTACAATTTTTTCTTGTGTCTCAGTAAACTTAAAAGAATTAAGTAAAGTTGCTACTTGTGAAGCTACCCCACTGGAATCAGCTACCGTTTCTGGTATATCCATTGGACCTTGGCAAAAACCAGCTAAAAAAATGCCTTCTTTAGAGGATAAAGATTTACTGTAATATGATTTCTCCTGAAAAAAATTATATTCATCCAACTCGATATTTAAAACTTGAGCTAATTCTCTAGTTCCAGCCGAAGGGACTAGGGGTGTGGCCAATACTACTAAATTTGCCTTAAAATCCTTAAATTTACCAATTTTTAGATCTTCATAATGAATTACTAAATCATTTGTTTCTGGATCTTCTATTATTCTGCTAATTTTAGTTTGGAAATATTTTACCCCATATTCTGACTGAGCTCGCTGGGTAAACTCGTAGAAGTTTTTTCCATAAGCCCTAACATCATGCCTAAATACAAAACACTGTGAGTTTTCAGAATGTTCCTTAGTTATGATTGCTTCTTTAGCTGTATACATGCAACAAACTGAAGAACAATACGGAACACCTTCACGTAAATCCCTTGAACCCGCGCATTGAATAAATGCTATTTTTTCTGGCTCTTTCGCATCGCTAGGTCTTACAATATGCCCCTGAAATGGTCCAGAAGCTGATAATATTCGCTCATATTCCAAAGCACTTACCACATTTTTATAATTATAACCCCATCTTGAGGTTAACTCTTCTCCTAACACATCATATCCAGTAGCAACAACAATAGCACCAACGTTCAATTTGATTTCTTGAGGTTTCTGTTCATAATCTATGGCTTCTGCCTTACAAACTTTCTCACAGACCCCGCATACTCCTTTAGTTAATTTTAAACACAATTCAGAGTCAATTAAGTATACCGGAGGTACTGCTTGAGGAAATGGAATGTAGATTGACTTTCTTTTACCAAGATTCATATCAAAGATGTTAGGGGTTTCAATCTTTGGACATTTAGCAGCACAGTCACCACAGCCTTTACATTTAGTCTCATCAATATAACGAGGTTTCTTAAGTACTGTAACATCAAAATTACTTGCGTTTCCAGAAACTTTTTGAACTTCATGATAAGTCATTAATTCAATGTTAGGATTTCTAAATACTTCCACCATTTTAGGCGCAAGAATACATAAACTACAATCGTTTGTAGGAAAAGTTTTATCAAGTTGAGCCATTCTTCCTCCAATCGATGGGGTTTTTTCTACTAGGTAAACTTTAAAGCCTAATTCAGTTAAGTCTAAAGAAGTTTGGATCCCTGCTATTCCACCACCAATAACTAACACTGATCCTTCCACTATTTAACACTTTCTTATTTTTTTGATAAAAATTTGTATTCACATCTTTTTTTCAGTTGAGTAAAAAATAAGGAAAGGTAATTATATAAATATTTTTATGAAAAATGATCGGAATTCGACATGTTTCACTTTGCGAATGATCATTCCCAAACATTTTCTAAGTTCAATACCTCGTAATTGGTCATAATTTCTATTTTTTGTTTCCGTTTCTAGGAATTATGCTCATTTTTGCTAATCAATTATGGGAATAAGGTCCAAATTGATAACTTTTATTGTAGAATTTTAATGATAGTCAACTTTATGGATGTTTATTGACAGATTCGACTTTTTCAGCTATCGTTTTTCTATATTATGAATGTTTAGGAAAAAAAGTTAGCCTCAAAATATTATAAAATTACAAAATAATAAGAAAAATCATTAATTTCGATAGTTGTTCAAATCTTCCAAGAACTGTCATTTTAAAAGATTCATGTAATAGAAAATAAAAGAATATATTATGTTGAGTATCTCATATAATTATAAGACAAAAATTTTAAATCTAAACTTTTCAAAATGACCAGAGATAAAACAGACATAAATTACTTTAAATTTATGACAAAACGATGATTGAAAGAATAAATTCTTTTATAGGCAAAGAATGGGGTGAAAATTTTTTAGACTTATTAAAAAATGGTGAAAAAACAAATTCATTATTGGAATTATAAAAAAATTTAGGTAATCTCATGATTGAAGATAATAATAAGATTTTTAAATCTATTAGTGCAGGTGAACTCTTAACATCTAATCACGTAGAAAAACTAATCTGTCGAAGTGAGGCTATTAAAAGACTTACAGCAAATTTCGGAAGTATATTGAAAGAGCCAAAAAACTTCTCTATTAATTGCCTTCTTATCGGTAAGGGAGCTATCGGAAAAACGTTAGTTGCGAAATATTTTGGGTACGAACTTATTAGAAGAAAAGCTGTTGAAATGAAAATTAGATTTATGATTGAATATTTTAATTGTATTCATTTCCGTTCAAAAGGCAATATAATCAGAGAACTCATTGCTAAATATGTACCTCTGAGTTGGAATCGAGGATATAAGCTTAACAAATCTCTATTATTTTCAAAATTAAAACAGGACAATCGGTTTATATTATTAATTCTTGATGAAGTTCATCTTTTAAAATCAGAGGATATTTTAGCGCTTCTCGATATCGGAAAAAAATATTCACAGATAGCAACAATAATGATTTGTAGAACACAGGATTGGTTGCGAGTAAAAAAGGATAAATTGCTATTTGATGAAATTATAGAGCTTCGACCATACAATTTCAATGAAGTTTTTAACATCTTGAAATATAGGAGTGAAATTGCATTCCAAAAAAATGTTATTACTGATGATGTATTGAAGACTATATCTCAGATTGTAGTAGATAATGAAAATATGAGAAACGGGCTCGAAATTTTAAGAAAAAGTGGTTCACTATGTGTAAAGAAAAACTTGGATCAAATAACTGCTGATATTGTGAAAGAAACCAACAAGGATATATATCCTACTTTTCGCAATGATCTAATCACCGAATTAAATTTAAAAGAACACGAGTATTTAATATTATTTGGAGTTGCAAGATCAATAGTAAATCAAGACAACCACTACACGTCAACTGATGAAGCTTTTGAGGAATATCTAAAGATATGTGAGGAATATCAAAAACTTTATGACGATAATCAGAAGGTGTACCCTGGAATAATTGGAGATTATTCTATTAAACCAATTGACAAAATGAACTTTAAAAAACATATTCACTTACTTACGCAACTGAAATTGATTGTTTCAAAGACAGTTAAAAATGAGGAACCGACAAACAGTAGACATTTAGAGATCTCTTTATTAGATATATCTGAAACCAAATTATCCGTTTTACTAAAAGAGTTTTTAGATGGAAAATATAATGTACTTGACGATTTTAACCCCGGAGAAAGAATGCCCTTTTGAGGAGCAGAACATTTGTGTCTTTTAAAATTTAAACTAATAATTTTAATAATTTTTTAGAGTAATAAGAAAAAGTGCATTAATTCTCTAATATTGAATTTTTCACATAAACTTCATTGAAATCAGACTCTCAATTTACCATTTCATATGTATCCTTAGCGATGGGTAATATAAACATATTTATAAGTTAAGAAGTAAAAAAAATATGATTTTTTAGATCATTAAAAAACGAATAGATTATGGTATTAAATTGTTTATAACGCGGATCTAGTTTTTTAATTTGATCTGATCTGTGATTAATTTCAAGTTCAATATGGTATCATTACTAATTAAATATGAAATACTAAAACTTAAATAATATTGTATACAAATTTACTATGGTAAACTAATATGTCAATTGTAAAAATTAAAAATAAGAAAGGTTTGGAACAACTTCAAGCCAAATTAACTCTAAGATTAGGTCGAAAACCCACACAGCAAGAGACTCTTGATTATTGCCTTATTTTAGCGAATCAAAATTTTGAAGAAATTATTCAAATAGCAATGAATCTTCCAATATTAAACCCTAAAAAAGCTCAAAAAATTATTGAAAAAAGAAACAGCCTTGGTGATATTCCCTATAATCCTAACTCGCATTTTACTTCGGAAAATGATGACGATATTTATAACTTATAATTGGTGTTTCATGTGGGTGTATTCCTAGATACTGGTTTTTATCTTGGACTTTGTCATCCAAAGGATAAATATGCAGAACTAAGCGAAAAGATATTAAAAGAATTAGCTATAGGGAATTATGGAGTTCTATATACATCCTATTTTATTATAAATGAGGTGACTACATTAGCTGCCATCAGATCTAAAAATAATCTCAAAGTGTTCAACCATCTGGAAAAACTATTGTGGGGAAGTGAAAAAATTGCAACTATTCTTCCTTTTGATTTAAATTTTGAACTTGAAACATGGCAATTATTCAAGAAAGAAAATACGATTGACTTGAAAGAAAAAAAAACAATGAGTTATACAGATATCAGTTCTATTGTTCTCTGTAATCATCATCAAATCGAATATATTGTTAGTTTTGATTCTCATTTTGATGGGTTTCTTCAGAGAATCTTTCAAGTATAAGAATGTCTTTATGTGTTTTTTCAAAGAAATTTTTATGTAAATCAGACTATGAATTTACCTTTCCTTACTAATTTTTAATATTACATAAAATGTTTCGAAAATGAAGAACTATTTTATGCTAATCATAGTAATTATTCATTTTTATAACTTCGAATGAGGTTTTTTTATTTATAGATTAAAGATTGAAGAGAAATAAAGAAAATTGTATCGAAAAAATTAAATGCTAACATCGTTATTAATCATTAAATGAAAAGTCTTGTTTCAGAAGTTGGTTAAAATGGAGGAAATCCTTCAATATTTAATGAAACACTGCTCTTTCCTATATAAGCCAAATCGATTTCGCTTTGTTGATTCTGGCTCATCAGAGAGTTTTGGAAATGCATTCTTGATTCTCGAACATGAGGATTTACGTTTGCAATTTGTCAGAGACCGCGGGCAAATATTCCTTGATTTTCAGCCAACAAAAAAACAAACCAAAAGCAATTGGTTTTCGATCGATATTATCAAGCAGATGGTAACAGGTAAGATAGAACCCTCAGCTGAAATGGATTCTGAGAAAGCAAAGTTCTTAAAAACCAATCTTGATAAAATCGAACAGCTTTTTTCTACTGCTAATATGGAAAGCACAATTAAGAAATTAAAAGAGTTAGAACGTGCACGTGCAAAGCGATTATTTCCATGATTTTATCTGTTATATATAATAAATAAATCTGTCTGTTCCTTCAATTAACACCATTCTTTATGGAAATCTGTTCCAAATATTCTTTTTAATGCCTTTAAGTAATCTTTATCTAACATTCTACAATAAGGCAACCAAGCATCTTTTATTCTCAATAAAACACTACGGACTTCTTCATCTCTCTCCTTGATAACGAAAAAATGAGGAAATAAACTGAAAATATTGCATTCTAAGTATCTTTTAGCAATATCAGTATGATGATGATTCAAAATAAGATTACAAATGTCACTAAAGAACCCAATTTCAAGACCTTCCTTGAGTTCATCGTCATAATAAACCCCAAGGAATATCCCTTTTAAATAACGAAATATTTCTTCATAATCCAGATATTTAAAAACGAAATCAAAGAGATAATTTATTTGTCTTACTGTTTCTCCACCAAGGAAACTAGTTTTTCTCATTTGCGTCGTCCCTATTTGACGAAGTAAATGACTTCTATTTTCTATTAAATATTTTCTGATATCCTTAGGATTCTTCATAGATTTTAATCTGGTAATAGTGATTTTCGGTTCTAAATCTGGTTTAGTAATATAGACATTTACGACAGGTTTTCCTTGTCTTAAGGTATACAAATCCCAGGATTCCCACCTCTCATAGGGTTGTAACCAACCATGACTCCTCCTTAATTTAGGATCAAAGATCCTTAATCTTCTTGAAGTACTTGTTGTTTTCATAACACCCTCATCACCTATTCCTGTATAGTCATATTCTGTATAACCGCAGACTACGCTACCAGGTTGAGTTATGTAATTTTTATCTGAAATACCTAATGCTTTCAATACAGGTCGTTCATTATCAATTTCTAAAACTATCTCTTCAAATGTGGGGGTTCTGTCAATTTGTCCTCTAATAATCGGCCAATTTTCCTCAATTTCATTAACATTATACTGAGTATCAGCAGCAAATAACCTATGAATACTTTCTTCGTTTGGTGGTATGATCCCATGACATATAAAAATCATATATAATGAAGCAGGGATGGTATAATCACTAAAACTTCCTAAACTTATAGACAAAAAAACCGCTTTCTCCTCATGAGGATGAACTACCCAATTATACTCGGCATTAAGCGATTTAGTTCTAAGAAAATTTTTAATATTCAATCCGTCCTCGATGATCTTTATAAATCTTCCATCGGAAGTCCCTTGTTTTTTAAATTCTAACCCATTAATTTTACATATTTGTTTTAGTGATTGAACTAATTTATTATCAAGCTCCCATTTAACAATCTTATCTTGTCTATCCTTAGATTTTATCGTATTATACATAGACCAAATATTGGGATTATCTATTGGTATTCTTTCTAATGTTGAGTCATCGATTATTATTTTATCTTTTATCACTTTGGTTTTTGGGTCAATAAGAGTAATGAGTAAACCTATATTCGGATAATCATAACAAATATGGCGGTTCATCGATTTGATCTCAGTTTCAGGATACTCTTTCTCGATGATTGATTGAATTTTTTGAGTAATATCCCAAGGAACTTTTTGTTTAATCCACCAATACTCAGTGAAAAATTCGCTATTTGAATATGAAGGAAAAATTTCTATAGTTAAAACAGATGATCCTAACACTTTACTGGCAGCAGTTTTTATCTTCCCAATTACTTCGTCTTTTTTCTTTATAAAAAATTCGTAAAAAAGGGGTTGACCATTAACATCATAAATCGTCAAAGGACTTTGATCATCCCATACAACTCTAAAACCTTCCCATATCTTAAGATTTATATGCATATGTATTAATAGACCTGTGATAGCATGCTCAAATGCAACCTCCTTATCAACTAGGTGATTTTCTTCTTGTTCTGGAACTGGGACTATATTATCGAACAAATCTATTTTCTTTTTTTTCATATTTTCTTTTAAAGTCATTACAAATAATTTTTCTTACATTAAACTAGTTAAACTCCTCTCGAAGAATTGTTTGATAATCAAGATCTCTTTTCTTGAACGAAATCTTTTCTCCACCGTTATAAATGTTGTTAGTAATGGCGTTTTGAAACATGGACGTAAAGGAGATAGCTATATCCTTGTGCATAGCATCAAACTCTGGATTTCTATTCTTCTTCCTCTTTATCTTATCAGCAGAATAGGGTTCCATTCAATTCAGCTAAATTTATATGTATTATAAGTTCAATTGTAAAATCTTGTCTTATATTTCTATAGACCTTACCAACTTATAAAATTATCAGCACATATATTTCTTACTTTACTTTGGTATTGTATTATGATTTATTCTTTTTCTCTATTATTTAATGATATCAATTGATCTGTCGATTATTTTATAAATAAAAATTTATTTAAGAATAGAAACTCATCCTCCACATTTCTGATCTGATCTCATAAAGGACAAAAAAGAAATCTAAATATTAATTTAGGATCTTAATCTAATTACGTCATTTTCACTCTAACATCTTTATATTTCTCACTTTAAATTTTCTTCGAAATCAAACTCTGAATTTTTTCCTAAAAAAAAAAGTAATGGATTTCTCTAGAGTAATTATCTCTTTGAAATTTTTATCCAAATTCTTAATTTTTCATTTATATAGCTAGCTTTTTAAAAATATCTTAAAAATTTAGTATTTTTTTGATAGAAACATTTAAATTTATAAAATCTAATGTAAATCCTTATAACGTAATTATCTTGATAAAAAACTGAAATTAAATAGAATTAAAAACTTAGGAGTGTATTACCATGGGGAAAAAAGCATTATCAATAATAGCAGTTTTAGGTTTTATTATTGGAGCATCAGGACTAGGTCTAGGAGTTTTTTCATTAATAAATATGCAAGCAAACCAAGGATCTTCAGGAACAACTTGTGTTGTCGTCGGAATATGAGATCGGTTATATAAAAATAAGAATTATGCCCCTTATGATACAGATCAACAATATCTCATTAGAGTAGATGGGATAGAAGTAAATAATAGTGATTATTTTTTCTTAAATCGAACCGATACTCGATTTCATTTAATTAAAAGTGGTTGGTATCGAGTTAATCTGTTACTTACACTGGTTAGTATTTCTGGAACTGCAGATGTCTATTTCAGGGCTTTTAAGGAAGGATCAACTGCAGTAGCATTTGCTTATACATATAATGCTACCACTGATGGAAACTTTCTTACTATGGAAGGGCAATTCTATATTTACAGTGATGGTTCTAATTATTACGATTTCTATGTTTCATCAGGACTCATGACCAGTGATGTCGCGCCAAATAACGCTTTTAACCAGTTAGGGATTGAATACGTTGGAGATTATTAAATTTGTTGTTCTCAATAAATTGAAAGAAATTTATATCAAATCTTTATAAAATTAAATTTTTTTTTATCAGTTATTTTTAATGTAAATTGTCTTTATAAGGAGATTCCTCAAGAATTTTATCAAGCTCCTCCTTTTCCCATTGTGCGAATTTCGAATCGAGTTGTTCCATTAATTTTATTAGTTTGGCAAATAATTGCCTCCTATTATCTTCATTGGGCTTACGATGTTCTAATTCATAATCATTCGCCATTATGAACACAATAGATTTGAATATCCAATATAATAGTTTTTCAATATCTTTTGTCTGTCTTCGTTCAAATTCTTCTCCTCTCTCGCTAACTACATAATTATACCCATTCTTATCAATTTCAATATGGGGAGAACCAAACCCATCACTAGAAGCACGAAAGGTAAGTAAATGACTTGGAGCGTTTATCTCAACCAGGTTTGATAATTTCTTAAGAAATATGGAAATTGAAACAGTTCTAATTTCTGGAGTTGTGACGAATTTTTGTGTTCATTCAACTACTCGAGAAGCATATGATTATGAATTTCAAACGATTATTGTGGAAAATTGTTGTGCAGCCTGGTCTGAAGATATCCATTTATCAATCCTAAAATCTTTTGGATTAATTTATGGTTGTATATTACCCTATGAAAAAGTTATAAAAAAAATCTCAAGATCAATGAAAAAAGCAAAAAAAGAATTAGTGACTCATTAAACTTATAAGTCCGGTGGCTAGCTTACTTTCAAACTGCTCCCACAATTTCCATTTGGTAAGAGTATTTAGAACGGTAAAGAGAGCTTTAAAATTAAAAAATTAAAAATTTTTTAAAAACATTATAATTTAAAATACTACTACTTAAAACTATAAGTTGAAATTTAAAATGCAAATTAGAAAAAATACTTAAGAGTTACTATTATGAAAAAAAATAAAGGTAAAAAACGATATAAAACTGATGAATGGAATGAGATGAGCAGAGATCGCGAGGAAGACGAAATAGAAGAAGAAGACAAGGACTGGAATAAAAAAGATGATGAAGATGAGGAAATGGGCGAAAAGGGAGATGAATTCCATGAATCAGATTATGACACATAATATCCTTACAATATTACTATGGTAGTAAAAAATATATCCCACACATAAAATCTCTTATTATTCTTACTGTTTGATAGCTGGTGTGTAAACATTTCTTAATTTTAACAGCAATTTTTTGTAAAACAATCTTTACCTTTTATTTAATAGTTTTTTCATCGTTTTCAACCGATATATTTACCATTTTATACATACGCATAGAGATGGATGAATAATACAAACATATATCAAAGTTAATATATAAAAGAGATGATATTTTTTAAAACAGTAAATATAAATGAATAATTATTTTAAGTTGACCTTAAAGGATCTAGTTCTTTTATTTGGTTAATGAATTCTGCAATACCTTCAGCAAATCGTTTTCCTTCAGTTCTTATTAAGATAAAAAAATTTAATATATCAATTTTTTTCAATTTCAATTTCAATATCACTAAGTAGATAGTCAAGTTGTTTCGATTTTTTATTGATATTTAACACAGTATCAAGATATACTACATCTTCGTTTCCTAAAAGCAAGTGAATTGAACCAGATCTTAATAGAAAAAACTCGAAAATATCAGGAATTTCTTTTTTAATACGTAGACTTTTTGTAGGATATCTCACAGCCGAAATGAATATTCCCTTTTTATGGATTACTTCATTTCTTTCCAATTTCCAATAATCAAACCTAGTTGCTATCCAAGCTATTAAGAAAATAAAAGCTAGAATGATAACCGTTGACAAATAAAATTGATAACTCATTATAATAGTCACCTCGAATGACAATATTTGTGAGATTATTGCATTTGGATGGAAGATAAGAGTAAAAATCATTATTAAGATAATAGCAGCTAAGAGCAATATAAAGAATTTAGTTGATGAGGTGTCGAAAGCAATAATAAATAAATTAGCGAAAAAAACTGTAATCCAAATTGCTCCAAGTATCGGTTCATCCATTCCTACAAAGTATTGTATTAGAAATAATGTTAAAGACGTAAAGAAGAGTGGATAAAAGAAAATAACTTTAGAATAACTCCTCAAAAATATTTTCTCTTCTCTTTTTATATCTTTTTCAATCTGATCTTCTGTGGGTAATTTAGATCTATCACTCATATTAACCATTTTTTTCTATTAATTAGATAAAATTTATTTGTTTTGATTTAAATTTGAAAGTTAAATATGTGAAATACTCATATTGTCTTAATAAATATTATTAATTCAAATTATAAAAATTTCAAGAGTATAATGAGATCGCTATTAGAATAAGGCATTTTAGCATTTTTTGAGAAAATTTCAAAGCTAATAAGAAAAAGAGGTATAATTTTTTAAATCATTAAAAAACAAACAGATTAATATGTAATATTGCGTGCAACGGACCAAGTTTTTTAATTTCATTAGTAAATTCTGTAATAACTTACGCAAATCGCTTCTCTTCAGATGCACTTTACAGAAGATTTATTAATTTCTCATATGTGATCATGAAAAACCACAATTTTATACCAATTGATTTTATAATATGATTTTAATTCAATTTTTATTTTTGATTAATATCAAAGGAATTTTAATGCATCATTCCCAATTTCTAACAACTTTATAATGACTTAGCGGTCAAGATGGGGGCACTCTTCTTGGATCTCGTTGATGTATAATTCATACCAACTAGTTCATAAATTAAAGCAACAAGAGTTCTCGTGCCTTTTATAATAGGCTTCCCCCCAAGGATCTCTGGGTTTAATTCAATTAGATCCGACATCTTTTAAGATATAATAAAATGATTCTGAGATAAATATATTATTAATAAATAAAAATCCAATGATATATTATAAAAGGTGAATATCTTTAAATACAAAGGGTAATTATATGGGTATGGGTGATTACATGGGAAAAGTTGAAATTGATGAACGTGGTCGTTTGACTTTACCTTCCAAAATACGAGAAAAATTACTTATACAACCAGGTGATAAATTAACCATTAAGATTAATCCAGACAATTCAATTAATATTAAGAAAAGCCCCTCTAAAAAAGAAATATTCGATGAGCTTGTAGGATGTATAACAACTCCATTAGAAGAGAAACTAACACCAGAGTTGATTAAAAGCATATGGACCAAAAACCAATAATTTTTGTAGATTCAAACTATTGGATCTATTTATTCGATAAAACAACAGATGAGCACGAATCAGTTAAAAAACATTTTAATAATCTCTATGATGAAGCAGTTTTAGCAATAAATACAGTTGTGATGATGGAAGTAATGCATTATTTAGTCAAAAGACTTGGATCTGAAATAGCTAAAGAGAAATGGGATTTGTTTTCATCAATAAATTTTATAGTTGGAAATTTAGAATTTGAAGATTTGGATACTATTTTTTCAATATTGTGCAAGTACTCACATACGGGAATAGGAGGGAGAGATGCCACGATCCTATCATTTCTAGAAATAAATCAAATCCAAAAGATTTGTACTCATGATAATGCATTTAAAAAAATTCCAAATCTAGAAATAATCGACCCCATTACACAAAAAAATTAATGATACAATCAAAATTTATAAAATTAGATTAATTTCTTTGGAAATTAGACTCTAAATTTACAAATTCTACAACTATTTTCAGAAACTTGAAGCTAAAATATTTTAATGTTAATAAGAAAATGAAAATGAGATATGATTTTTTAATAATTGAAAAATAAATATTTTAAATAACTTGCAGTGGTCCTAGTTTTTTAATTTCATTAGTAAATTCAGTGATGACTTCAGCAAATCGCTTCCCTTCAGATGCACTTACCCATTCAAGTCTAAATCTTTTTTCAAGATTGAATATTTTTAATATTTCCTTAAAATGTTCAAATCTATCCCTAGCAAACTCATTTCCTTTTAAGTAATGACAGTCACCGATATGACATCCTGTCACAATGACTCCATCAATACCATCTTTAAAAGCCTCCAAAATAAAAGCGGGATCTACTCTACCAGAGCACATCACTCTTACTATCCGAATAGTAGCAGGGTACTGAAAACGAGATACGCCAGCTAAATCTGCCCCAGCATAACTACACCAATTACAACAAAAACATAATATATTTGGATGGAAATCTTTTTTATTTACTTTCTTTTTTGACTTAGACATAAGTTAATACCTCATAATTTAAGTTTGGACAAGAAGTGCAGAAATCATAGCGTGAATTTGCTCAAAACCAAAATGTTTAATAACTATTGTTGAATTAGGACATTGTGCGCCACATGTACCACATCCCTTACAAAGCGCAGGATTTATATGAGATTTTTTATTAGTCATTGTAAAATCTTCGAACGTTCTTTCTTTTTCTATTAATTCTATAGCATTAAATTGACAGACTTCTACACAGCTTCCACAGCCAATGCAATTTTCTTCTATTACAACCGCTACAAGTCCAGATGTTACAAGCTTTTCAGCACTTAAAATTTTAACTGCTTGAGCAGCAGCTCCATTGGATTGTGCAATTGATTCTCGAAGATCTTTAGGTGAATGTGCACTTCCACATAAATATATACCATCTGTAGCAAAATCAATTGGTCTCAATTTAACATGTGCTTCCAAAAAGAATTTGTCCTCATTAAGTGGCACTTTTAACATTTTTGCTAGCTCTTCATTTTCTTTTATAGGTGCTACGAGACCAGTACTTAGTACGACTAAATCAGGATTTATTTCAAGGGCTCCTAAATCTGGATTATTGATTTTAATTTTTAATCTTTTATTTTTAATAGTTAATTCTGGAGGTTTAGATTCATCAAATCTAAGAAATATAACCTTTTTATCTCGTGCTAAGTTATAATATTTTTCTTTAAAACCATATGTTCGGATATCACGATATAGAATTACTATTTCTAAATTAGGATTGATTTCTTTTGCTTTTAGCGCATTTTTAATAGCTTCTGAACAACAGATTCTACTACAATAAGGGTGATCTTCATTTCTAGATCCAACGCATTGAATCATAGCTATTGATTTCAATCCTTTTATTTTATCCGTAGTAAAAAGATCTTTTTCAAATTCGGTTTGGGATATAATTCTTTGATCTTTCCCGAAACCATATTCTTTTGGTTGATATTCTTTTGCCCCTGTGGCTACAATAATTATTCCATGGTCTAGATCAACACTTTTACTATTATTTCCATAACTTATGTTTGTGGAAAAATTCCCTATATATCCTGAAATTGAATTAATTTGAGCATTTTTAAATACGTGAATGAATTGATTATTTTCAACTTTTTTAATTAGGTTTCCAAGATACTCCTGAATATCATCATTTTCAAGGGTTTGATAAATATTTTTGGCAAATCCACCTAGAGAATCTTCCTTTTCAATTAAAAAAACTTCATAACCTTGAGAAGCCAGATTTAATGCTGCTGACATTCCAGATACACCCCCTCCTATGATGAGACCCTTACTTATTACAGTAATTTCTTGTTCCTGCAACGGGATTAATTGGCTAGCCTTTGCTATTGACATACGCAATAAATCTTTTGATTTTGCTGTAGCTTTTTCAGGTTCATGCATATGAACCCATGAACATTGATCTCGAATATTTACCATTTCAAAAAGATATTTATTCAAACCAGCTTCCCTAATTGTTGCTTGAAATAATGGTTCATGTGTTCTTGGAGTACATGAGGCAACAATAACTCTATTAAGTTGATTTTTTTCAATTTTTTCTTTAATATTTGTTTGGGTATCTGCTGAACAAGTATACAAATTATGTTCAGCATAAACAACATTGGGCAATGTTTTAACGTATTCAACTACATTAGGAACATCAACAACTCCACCAATATTTATCCCGCAATGGCATATAAATACCCCTATTCGCGGGTGTTGACCACTTACATCTAATTCTTCGGGAAGTTCTTTCTTAGAGACTAATTTATTTCTTGCTTCTGATAGAAGAACATTTACATATCCAGCAGCAGCACTAGCTTCAATAACGGTTTCTGGAATATCTTTTGGTGTTGCGAAAGACCCACAAACATAAATTCCAGGTCTTGAAGTCTCTACTGGGTTAAAGGTTCCAGTTTTACAAAACCCATATTCATTTAACTGGATATTTAATTTCTGTGCTAATTCTTTTGCTTTTTGATTAGGTTGCATTCCAACGGAAAGGACGACTAGATTAAAAATTTCTTTAACAATTTTTCCATTTCCTGTTTCATAATAAACCTTTAAATCTTTAGAGTCCGGAATTTCTTTAATAGAAGAAATTCTGCGTCTGATATATCTTATTCCATACTCATTCTTCGCTCGTTCAATATATTTATCAAAATCTTTACCATATGCTCTGATATCCATTGTAAAAATTGTTGGTTCTATAATATTCATGTGCTCTTTTGCTATTACTGCTTCTTTTGTTGTATACATGCAACACACAGAAGAGCAGTAATCAATTCTATGCTTTCTATCTCTTGAACCTATACAATGTAAAAAAGCAATTTTTTTGGGGATAATCCCATCAGAAGGGCGAATTATTAAACCAGAATGTGGTCCACTAGCACTGAGTATACGTTCAAATTCAATACTAGTAATCACATTTAAATGCTTACCGTAACCCAATTCCGTTAAAGGAGTAGGATCATATTCATCAAATCCAATTGCTAATACTACAGCTCCTACATTAAGGTTAATTAAACTATCTTGAAGTTCATAATTTATAGCTTTTGCTTTACATATTCCTTTACAAATACCACAACCTATACATTTTTGTTTATTAATTGAGAAAACTAATGGAACTGCTTGAGGAAATTTCACAGAAATTGCTGCTTTGTTAGAAAGCTTTTCATTAAAAAAATCAATAGCCTCTATAGGACATTGTTGAGCACACAAACCGCACCCTGTACATTTATTCTGATCCAAACGAAGGGTTGTTTGAGTTAAATGAACATTAAAATTTCCTGGAACACCTTCAATTTTTTCAATTGAGGAATTAATTAAAATATCTATATTTTCATGTCGACCAGTTTGTACTAATTTTGGGGCAAGAATACATATTGCACAGTCATTAGTTGGAAATGTTTTATCCAATTGAGACATAGTTCCTCCAATACTGGTTGTAGATTCTGCTAGATATACTTTATAGCCTGAATCTGCTAAATCTATAGAAGTTTGAATACCAGCAATTCCACCACCAATAACTAGAACAGCTCCGACTTTCTCCATTACTTCTCCTCAATATTATAATTAGGTTCTATTAATGTGATCATATTCACTAAAAATTCTGAAAAATCTATAATTTCTATAGAAGAGAAATCATCATAGTCTTTTTTTAGACAGTTCAAATGCATTCGACATTTTGGACAAGCTGTAATCATTTTAGTTCCAACAGCTTTAGCTTCTAACAAACGCTTATATCGTAAAGCTTTTGATCGTTCATTACAATTCATCCAAGAATTTACTCCACAACAATAAGAATTTTCTTTATTATGCGCCATTTCTTTAAAATCATAACCAATAGCCTTCAAATATTTGAAGATTTCTCGGACATTCTCAACTATTTTATTATCCTTAGGTAAAAATCTACTTAATCTACAAGGATCATGAAAAGTAAATTGAATTAGTTCATTAGATTCATTGGGGTTTTTAAATTGAACTTTTCCTTGCTTCCATTTATCATAGATATATTCAATTATATGTTTAACTTCAAATTTTTCATTAAAATCTTCAAATAATTTTGGATAATCAATTTTAAATGTTCTATAACATTCAGCACATGCTGTTACTATATGTGTAATTCCTGCTTTATCAAACAGTTTAATATTTTTTTTCGCTAATTCAATAAAGCTTTCGAATTTTGCTTGGCCCCAATATAAATCATGACCACAGCATACCTCATCTTTCAGAATAACTACTGGATCATTTTCTAATTGACAAATAATCTTAAGTGTGCTTTCTGCTATAGATATTGAATCTTTGAATTCATAGTTAAAGAAAGGTAAACATCCTACATAATATAAAATATTTCCTCTATCTGAAATTTTACACCCTTTTGGAATCCAATCTAAAGGTCTCTCAATTTTAAAATTATCTTGACTCATCATTTCTGACATCAAAGGATAAATACCTTTATGAGCAATAGAACGATCAGGATTTTGAATATCTTTTAACCGCATTTTATATCTAGCAATTCTGACAATGTCAGCGAAATTTATATCTTTAGGACAATGTTGTAGGCAACTATTACACATTAAACAATCCCATAACACCCTACTATTGATTATCTCATCTTCAAAACCTTCTAATATTGTTTGAATAATTCTACTAGGTGTAAATTTTTGTACTTTACTTACTTGGCATACACCCGAGCAACGGGCACATTGATAACATTTTTTTAGTAAGTTAGATAAATCTGGCTCGAATATTTTTTTCAAATATTCATAATTGTCATCAGAATCTGGTTCTAATTTATCGGACTTTTTACTTTCAGTTATGGTAGTCACTCCTCTCTTTTTCTTCTTTTAGTTCAATTGGTTTACAATTTTTTCTCTTAGTACCAGCAATTCTTTCTAATAAGGATTGCCCCGGTTTAACATCCTCTAAGCTTTTTGATTCTATTAATCCTGCATTAATTGCCTCTTTATAAAGGGTTTCACCCTTTTTATTTCGTGTAATCACTGTAGACCACCCACTAGGGGACCCTATTGATCCTACAGAAATATCAGCATAATCGGAGGTCAAGTCTTCGCAATAGTGACAATTATGGCGAGCATAGGATTTGACTTCATTTAAGGGTACGTTTAAATCTTCACCCGAATCTAAATAAATGATAAATTTCCCACCACTTATATCCATTTTCGTAACTTTATTAAAATCTGATTGGAACTTTTCATTGATTAAGTTAAGAACACCCTCATAAGGAAAAGATTCCATACAAAAAAGCCCTATTCGATATTTAATGTTTGTAAAAAATGGTAGTCCACTCGGAAATAAAGTACCTTTTTCTAAAGCATTCATCATACAGGGAACGCCTACAACTGCAATGTTTTCATACTTTTTTGTTTCATCTATAATACTTAAAGTCGAGGCATTAGCGTATTTAGTGCCACTTGTTTTGTAAAGATCTTTAATGTCTTCTATTATCACTGGCTCTGGTTTCCATAACTCCTTCGAATGTTGTACTGCTACAATCACATCAACTAATTTATTTTTAAGTAAGTATTCAAGCAAAGAGGTAACAATCCCACCATCTTGTCGTACTTTTTTAATATCATTCTTAGTGGTGCTCGCAGAATAGGTATTTATATAACCATTAATTTGTTCTGAGAACTTTAAGGATTTATCAAGCTTATTTATATTTTTGCCCGCTTGTTCGATTGAAAATGATCTCGGGCAAACTGAATAACATAAACCGCATTTTATGCAAATTTTATCATCTATCTCCAAAGTATCTGCTGTGGCTGTGATGGCATTCACGGGACAAATTGATGAACACCAACCACATTGACAGCATACTTCAGAATCAAACACAATAGAAACTGGTTCAAAAAAATGTTCAATAAAATCATCGGGGAGATCTTTAACTTGATAGCGATAAAAATATTCTTTTTCTTCGACTTCTTTTTCTTCTCCCTTTATTTTCTTGATAACAGTCTTAGTTTTTATATCGATAAGTTCTTCAATATATCCCTGTTCTTTAAGATAAATTACATCACGAATTACATTTTCTACAGGAAAATCTTTTACAATTTTTGCAATTTCCTCTAAAAATAATGGTTCTTTACCTTTTAATAATTCTAACACTAATTTACGCTCTGTTTCTGCATCAATCAGGGCATCTAGTATTTCATAAAATTCTTTTTCAGAATACTTTCCAGTTTTTAAAATTTCATCTTTTGCTTCGAAAAAAGCGCGAATTTGAAAATTTTCTACGGCCTTATAGGTAGCATCCATTAAATTTTTTGGAGATATTCCATTGAAATTTACGTTATTTGAAATTTGAACCATATTTCTATCCTTTTGGTTTACAATTTATTAAAAAATTTTAAATTTTAATTGAATACTATTTAAAAACCCCTTCCCTTGCAAGGTGAGTTCTCTTATAACTAATATTTTTTTATAAGAGTCATTCTACAGGGGTAGTTATAACTTGTTTTGTTTCAATTTTTGACTCTTCTTCTACTAAGTTAAGTGGATTTGGTCCAGCTTTGCTTACTTTTTTATAAGCGTCCTCGACAGATTCGACAAATTTCCCAGCATCTCCTCCACTTACCCAATACATGTTTATTCTCTGATTTCCGAAACCTCTTGATTCTAAGATTCTGTTTGCTAATTCTACATGTCTTTCGGCTGTGAAATTACCATTTTTAAATTGACATTCATTGGGTCGTCAGCCTACAATCATGACACCATCAGCTCCCGAGCGAATACTGTAGAGAATATGCTTAACATCAACTCTACCAGTACATTTTACTTTGATTATTTTTACTGCAGGTGTATACTTCAATCGAGAAACTCCCGCTAAATCAGCAGCACTATAACCTCATTTTAAACATGCAAAAATAATCATTTTATACCTATTTTTCATACCTGTTTAAACACCTCCGAGAAGACCGTCAATTTCAGCAAATAATTGATGATCTCGATAATATCTGATATCAATTGCTTGAGTAGGACAACATGTAGCACAAATACCGCATCCGTCACAATTTGTCTCATCAATAAATGCACCGATATCCTTCTCAATTCTAATGGCGTTTTTGGGACACTCTTTTTCGCATCGTCCACATGAAATACAGAATTCGCTGTTCACTTCAGCAGTAATTAGTTCTATATCGATTTGTCCTGGTGCTGTTAACTCAGCTGCTTTGCTAGCCGCTGCCCTCGCTTGAGAAACGGAATAAGAAATATTTTTTGGTCCTTGAGCAAATCCAGCTATAAAAATTCCTTTTGATTTCGTTTCTTGCGGCATGAGTCCGAAATGGGATTCTGTGAGGAACCCGTATGTATTAGTATCAAGGTTTAGTACTTGTACAATCTGATTAGTACCTTTTGAAGGGAGTGCTGCTGAGGATAATACGACTAAATCTGCATCAATTATTACGATCTTATCTGTTAGTGTTGAATAGACGCGAACCTTCACATTTTTAGTTTCAGGATCTTCAGAGATTTCCCCTACTTTTCCGCGAATCATTTTAATTCCTACATCTTTAGCTCGTTCATAGTACTCTTCAAATCCTTTTTCGGGAGTTCTTATATCAATATAACAGATTGTAATATTCGCATCGGGAAATTCTTCGAGCAATAACCTTCCGTTTTTTAGAGCGAGCATGCAACACACACCACTACAATAAGTTCGTTCATTTTCTCGACTTCCTACGCATTGTATAAATACAATTTCTTTTAACTTCTTATTATCAGAAATTCGATGAACATGACCTTCAAGTGGACCATTTGGAGCAAGTATTCGTTCTAACTGAACTTGAGTTATGACATTCTCAAATTCTCCGTATCCATATTCACCAAAAGGTTCGTAGATATCCCATCCAGTTGCTATAATGATTGTACCAACTTCAATATCAACTTCTGTAGGCACTTGACTGAAATCAATGGCATCTAATTCACAGGCATCTACACAGGAAAAACACTCAATACACGCATCCCTGTCGATATCATATAGAAACGGTACTGCTTGACCAAATGGAATATCAATTGCTTTTCGCGCTCCCAAATGTTCATCAAAATAATTGCTCACATATAAAGGACAAACCTCACTGCATGCACCACATCCATTACAGTCGTCCGTCGTATATCGCGGTTTCCTTTCAATAGTTACTTTATAGTTCCCGACATATCCTTCTACTTTTTTTACTTCACTATAGGTGACTAATTCAATATTCTCATTTCTATTAACTTCTAACATTTTGGGACCACAAATTCATATAGCACAATCGTCTGTAGGAAAGGTTCTGTCTAACTGAGACATTCTCCCTCCTATTGTAGTTTTTTGATCAACTAAATATACCTTGATGCCTTGATTCGCAAGATCGAGAGCCGCATTCATACCACAAATCCCAGCTCCAATAACTAATGAGGCTTTTGTAACTGGAACTGTCTTAATTGGCACTGGCTCTAATCGTTTTACTCTTTCAATTCCACTTTTCACTAAGATTTTTGCCTTCTCTGTAGCTTCTTCTTTACTATCTGTGCACCATGAACACTGTTCACGAACATTTACCATTTGAAAGTAGTATGGATTTAGGGCAGTTTTAGCTATTGTCCCCCGATAAATAACCTCATGTGTACGTGGGGTTCAAGCAGATGCTACAATTCGGTCTAGATTTTTTTCTTTAATATCTTTAATAATTTCATTTTGAGCATTATCGGTGCATAGAAAAGCATTTTTTTTAGCAATTACGACATCATCAAAAGTCTTACTTACGTATTCTACAAGCTCATCGCAATCTACTTTAGTCCTAATATTTACTCCTCATTGACAAGCATAGTATCCAATCCGATGATTTTCATTATTATTCATCTCTTTTTACACATCCACCTCTAGCTTTTACATAATTGTATATTCATAAATTTCTTAGATTTTTATTGGATGTTTTTTAAGTTCCAATATTGATCTTTTTGTAACGATCGATATTAAATATTTTTTTTAATTGTATTTACATTTTCAATATTTTTAATAGTTTTTGTTACCATATATAAGCAAATATTTGTAAAGCGGTCACAACATCAAAATATTTTTGACCAGATTGAAGATTTTTAACTATTTTTTTTTGAAGATAATCATAGAAAGAGGAATTTATGATCGATCTTAAACATTTTTATTTAAGAACTTCTTAATCAAATTGGATTCTATTTTGCATTGATTCTAATCTTTATAAGATTTGACATTTTTATCAAAAAGACCAAGAATACTAAAATTGATGTTAATTCAATAAAGCTGATAAAAAGAGAAAAAGTTAATTCTCCTCATAAAAATTATAGGACTCAATTCTAATGAAGATCATTATTTAAGTACTCTTTATAATAGTGAGATTTATTTAAAAGGTATTTTTGAACAATTGGTTTAAATATCATAGTAAAAAATCGTGAAATGACTACTTTTTTTTTTACCGCATTGAAATAATCATCGAGAGTATATCTTTGATAATTAAGAAATGCTTGACTTTTATCTGTTGTCATGAATCCGCAATGAAATCCCCTCCCTCGCCTGAAAGCTTCCTCAGGCAATCCTTCAAAACCTATACCAAAAATGTCTAGCATTTCCTTAAGATAATCACGATATGAAATCCGACATCTATCTCCGCCTGCAATATGCATAACTTCTCCCCAAATTTTTTCATTTTCCACAGCATTGGTAAGAGCAAGACCCACATCTTTGGTATCGCAGATTTCTATACAAGTTTCAAGAGGCATTTCAAACATTAAAGGATCCATTTGCAATTTATTCAAAGAGACAATATAAGTCAACCGAAAAATCGCCCAATCCAAAGAAGAGTTCTTAATTAATTCCTCACACTTTAATTTTTGTTTGGCATATTCATCATCAACGTTTGGATTTAGTGTATCATCTGGTGTTATTAAAGGATTTTCAAGTCGATCTCCGTATACTGCTACTGAAGATGTAAAAATGAGTTTTGGTTTTTTAGGCTGATTTTCCATAGCTTTAACAATATTAGCAGTTCCTCCAACATTTACAGATTCTGCAAATTTAGGTTTTTTATCGGCAAGAGGTGGAATAATTGCTGCTACATGAATAATAACATCTCTATCAGCAACAGCCTTTTCGACATTATTATAATTCCTTAAATCTCCCCAAAAGATTTCTACATCTTTCTTGTATTTAATTGCCAACCTTTTGTTCCTTCTAGTTTTAATATCAAAAATTCTAATATCATAATTTCTTTTAAGCATTTCTTTTAATGTGCTCAATCCTACATTACCAAATGCTCCTGTTAATAAAACTTTCATAACAATTTCTCATTTTATTTAATTTTGCTCTAAACGTGAATTAATTTTTGAGATTTATAATAGGGTGATGTTTTTATTAAATAATGTTTTATAATAGGTCCTAATGAACGAATTACGTATCTTTTAAATCCGAATTTCTTTTTTAAGTAAATTAGATAATCATTAAACGTGGTTCTTTGATAATTAAGCAATTTCTGAGATTCTTCGGTATCAAGCCAATCTGTATAAAACCATTCGCTATCTTTTTCAGGAATACGGAAAGATATCTTAGGTATCATTCTAATTCCCAATGAATCAAAAATTCTCTCTACAAATTCTCTTTGGTATAATTTACAGCCTTCTCCACCACCTATTAATAAGATTTTACCATCAGTATTGGCTTTTACAGCATTAGATATCGCGTTCCCTACATCTTCTATTGCTAATATTTCTATACGCTGATCTAGTGGTATATCAAACAGCATTGAAGTCATTTTCATATCAAAATCAAGAGGCATAACTGCAGCTATACGAAGAATTGTCCAAGGGAGTCCGCTATTTCTTATAAGTTCTTCACATTTTATTTTATGTTCGGTATAATTATCAGTAGAAATAATTGGATCATCAGATGTCCGAGGTGGAGGGTTATTCATTTGAGGTCCAAAAACAGATATTGAACTAGTAAAAATAAATTTTGGCTTCTTTTCCAATAAATTAGCGGCTTTTATTAATTTTTTTGTCCCCTCAACATTTACTTCATATGCTAATTTTGGATTTTGTTCACTTAAAGGAGGAATAATGGCTGCTAAGTGAATAATGACATCGATGTTTTTTACAGCTCTTAATATATCATTAAAGTTCCTTAAATCTCCCCAAAATACATCAATATTATTTTCAAATTTGTTTGAAATCTTTTGATTTTTCTTTGTTTTTAGGTCAAAAGCTCTAACATAAAAATTTAATTCAATCAATTTAGTTAAAGTACTCAATCCTATATTACCAAAAGCTCCTGTTAATAAAACTTTCATGAGAAATACCATATATTCTTAAATAGATCTTAAATATAGCTTACATTTTGCAATTTTAATATATTCTATTTTTGGATATGTCTGAATCTTATATATCCAACTTATTTATAAAATAGTCTTCTGACATATAAATATATCGTATTCGAATATATCACGTTCAAATATATAAAAAAATCAAAAAAGTTATATGATTAGACGAGATTATCTTCTTAAAGATCTTTCAGAATAATATTTATTTATTCTCTTTTTTTAAACTTTCAATTCTTTGGTTAATCTCGTTAACAAAATTTTCTAATTTGTTAACTATTTTTGATAAGACAAGCATTCTTTTTGTAAGAATTTTGAGCTTCTCATCATCAGTTTTTCCGATTAAACTTGCATCATCAATTAAGTCTGGACCAAATAAATCTTCGAAATCATTGGGGAGGGAGAAATCTGTGAGCCCTATCGTTGACATAATCATTGAAAGCAGAGATTTTCGCATATTTTGCTGTCTTTCAAGGAGTTTCTTTAAAGTTTTTCTACCTTTATCAGTAATTTCATAAACTTTTTTCTCTCTTTTCCCATCCATCTCCGCTTTAAATTCAATTAAACCTTTTTCTGTAAGTGATGACAGATGCGGGTATAGTGAAGAAGCAGTTGGATTCCAGACTTCATATGTATCCTCTTTTATAGTATGCATTAAGCTGTAACCATGAGAAGGTCCTTTTTCTAAAGCTAACAATATTAATGTGCTAATATGTCCTTTTTTCATAGAATGTTCAATTGCATCAGCAATAGCATCAATTTTTTCGCTATTTTTCTTACTCATATCAACGCAACACTGACTAATTCAAAAAAATAAATATCAATTATAGATATATCAAATTCCGTAATAAATATTAATTTTTAGAGTTTTTTCTAAAAAAAAAGGTATGGATAAATTAGAGAATTAAGTTTTCTATCTTGGTATTAAATCTGGTTTCATTAAAACAATAAGTGAAAGAGGGATTATCCAGATTAATATTGAGAAGAGTAACATCCATTCTAATAATGGAGTGCCATATATTAGATTCAGAATTGTAACAATTAATGGACCGAATATTCCATAGATTCCTAGACTTTTTGGTATCTTAGTATCATATAACACGATTAACCAGCCCATAAAAAATGCGGCAAAAGTAAAACCCCCAAAAGCGAGATATGACATAATACCGTGTGGACCTTGTCCTAAAACCTTTAATACGTCATAATCCCGGTCAGCACTAAAGATCCCCACTCCAATATAGCCAAAATTGCCAATAATACTAAATAAAAAGGCAAAACTACTTAATCGAAAACGTAATCGAGAGTAGTGTCGTTCTCCCAATTCATTTCTCTTAGGTAATGGAGCAAGTAATTTTTCCATATAGTAAGTAAGTGGAATGGTCATAGATCCTGCTATAATACATGCGATATCATATAAAAATGGAGTGGGAGTGTGATCACTTGACCCTAGATCAGAAATCCAGTTATTCCAAATCGTATATCCGTTTGGATCGAGAATTTCTGCAATGATAACGCCTATTATTAGCAATAAAATATATCCCACCATAACTATCATAGCACTGAACTTCACAACTTTAAAATTTGTAGCAAAATTGTATAATTTTGCTCGTATTTTATTTATTGATTCGCGTACAGTCATAATAGTATTCATTTTCTATTTTTATTAAATATACTTGACTCAAGTGAATATAAATGTAATTATATTTTAGAAATTTTTAATTTTTAGTGGAAAAGAAGATATAAAAAAGCAATTTTTATTTTGGTTTTAATTCTGAGTTTCGTAGTATCATAAATACAAGTGGTATTATCCATAGAAGAATCGAGAATAATAAAATCCATTCCTATAATGCTTCCATCGTATATAGGAAAGTGAATAGCATACTTGATGGCCCTATTATCCCATAAATTCCAAATAATTTTGAGATTTTAGTATCATAAAGTACAATTATCCATCCAATAAAGAATGCTCCTAATGCAAATCCAGTGAAGGAGAAAAAGGAGAATATATCATGATAACTAGCAAAATCTAATAAAGGGTAATTCCGATCTTCGCTAAAAATCCCTACAAAAATATAACCTATGTTTCCCATCAAGCTAAAGAAAAATGCATTACTCCCTAGTCTAAACCTTAGGCGTGAAAAATGTTGTTCTTGTAAATTCTTCCTTTTTGGTAACGGAGCAAATAAATTTTCAATGTAGAATGTTAATGGGATAGTCATAATTCCAGCGAATATACAAGCAATATCAAAGATGATTGGTGCAGGAGTATACCTACTTCCTCCTAAATCTGAAATCATGCGAGTCCAGATAGTGTATCCGTAAGTGCCCAAACTCGCTGCTATAATAACAGCAATTAGTAGTAGTGAAAGATATACAGTTATTACGATAATCGAATTTTTCCTAATAAAATTATAATTAGTTACACTATTGTAAAATTTAGCTCTAACCTTGTTAATTGATTGACGTATTGTCATAGTAAATTACATTATTCATTTTTATTAAAACTGTTTGGATTGCTACAATTTGAATTTAATTATTTATAAAAAATCTTGATTTTAATAGAAAGTTAAGAGTAAATATACTGAATATGATAAAGGTACACTGAGAAATTATTATGATCGTCTATTTTTACTTGTCTGGGTGACAATTATCTGGATTTATGTTTACTTTGGATAATATTATTAAATACAATTATGTTTGATTTGGGTAATGTTTTAATAGTTGATGATCCTTTTTGATAATTAATTAAAAAATAAAGTATCATTTTGATCAAGTTAGTATAAGAGCATTATTAATGTTAAAAACAAAAATTCACCCTCGTGAAATATATCAGCGAAGCGAGGAGTTTGGATTAAAAAATTCAGCAGATATGCTGACTGAAATCATAGAAACAGAAAAGGATGATAGTAAGCGAAAGGAAGCAATTAAATATTTAGGATTACTAAGTAGTAATTCAACATCGTTGAAGAATGAATGTTTTGGAACATTTGAAAATTTGTTAATTTCAGATGATACTATTGAAATTAAATGTGAAGCCGCAAAAGCATTAGGTAAGCTAAAACACGAAAAAGCTTTAAAACCATTAAATTGGGTATTGACACAAGAGCCCGTTGATTATAATATTAAAATTTCCGTATTAAAAGCCATACACAAAACACAATTTGAGGAACCTGAAATACGGCTTTTTATAAATGAATTAGATAGCAAATTTAATTCGATTAAAGAATATGTTTCAATTCAATTATTAAGTCTACCACCAGAAAAATTAATAGCTATATTATTAGATTCATTAAAAAATAAAGGATTCTCAAATGAACATAAAGCTGAGTTTTTAAAATTAATTGGATATGAATTGTCAAGTATAAATATCTCTTTCGAGGATATTAGTTATATTAAAGTAAAATATCCTGAGCTTTTAACAAATCTACTTAAATCCAAAGATATTTTGTTGGAAGTTATCACCCAAATTTTAAAGGAAGAAGATTTAAGCCTAGTTGATTCTGTTATCACTATTTTGAGAATACTAGGAAAGAATGTAGAAAAGGACATTATAAAACTACTATTAATAGATGATTTTATTGTAAAGAAAAATGCTGTTGTGTTATGTGGGAAATTGAAACTGAAGGATTCTGTAGACTTTTTAATTTCTAACTTAGATAATATCTATCATGAAGTGAGTATTGCAGCAATTGAAGCTTTAGGAGAAATTGGAGATGTCTCGGCAATTCCAGAGCTTTTAGATGTGTTAGATATTGAGGATGTAAGTTTTGAATATACGGATTTAGATATGAAGCTTTATATTTTAGACGCAATTAAGAGTATATACCTTAATAATAAGGATACTTCATATGATTATTTATATCAATCTCTGAGTAAAGAAAATGATACTATCAGAGAAAGTGTTGCATTTATTTTGGGCGAAATTGGTAAAGAAGAATTCGTTAAACCATTATGTAATCTATTAGCAGTTAGAAACTTAGATGTGAGAAAGAATACAATTATCGCCTTAGGAAAAATTGGAAGCGTAGCACCTATAGCAGATTTACTTAATATAATTGAAGATGAAAAAGCTTATTGGTTAATAAAAAAAGTTGCGATTGATGCTATTTATAATATATTTCAAACCAACTGGTATAAAGTAAAAGACGATAAGCAAGATATAACAAGAGTATTGAATAAAAATATAGCAATTCTAACAGATTACTTAAGAACAAAGGAAGATGAAAATCATAAAGTGAAACTTAGTATAATTAAATTATTAGAAATTTATGGTGGAGAGCAAGCATTAAACGCTTTACTCAAGAGAGTCAATGATTTTCATAGAGTTGTGCGAATTTATGCTTCAAATGCGATAAAGAGAATTGAAGAAAGACTTGAATTAGAAAATACTTAGTATGATTATTGCGTAATGTTAATTTCATCTCTTATATTTAGCTAAGGAGGTATTTTCTGCTAAATTTGGTATGTGTATTTATCTTTACAAGTTAATTTTAACTTTTTATATAAATCTTAAAATAGTAAACTATCTATAAATAATCATATGGAAAATATATCAGATATTGAATTAAGAGCCTTTGAAAATTCAAGTATTGGGAAAAAAGAGATCTTTTTTGCGAATGAATTAAAAAGAATGGCAAAAGAAGAATTAAAGAAAGCAGAAAAAAGAGAAGCATTAATGCAAAGTCAATTATCGGTTGCTAAAATCAGAGAAGATTTAGCGGAGCAAAATAAAAAACTAGTTGAACATAAATTAAAATCAAAACATTTAATACAAGCATCAGACGTAGTTTTAAAGCATGATCAAGAATTTACAGTATATCATGAAAAAATGGCAAAAATTCAGAGAGAGATCGCCAAGATACATAAAGAAGTTGCACAACAAGAGAGAAAAGTAGCTGAAAGACGAATAGATCTAGCCAAAGAGAAAATAGATTTGGGTAAAAAAAGAATAAGTATTTCTAAAAAGCAAAAAGCTTTTGTTAAAGCTATTAAAGCAATAAAAAAAGACGAGAAAATCAAAGATATTAAATCTCAATATGAAAATGAGCAGAAAGAACTTAATGATGCGAGAAATGATATATTAGAAATTGAAAAAGATATCAGGAAGAACACAAATAAAATAGCAGATTTAAAAGGAACGTTAGCACTTAAACTAACCGAGAGTGAAAAAATACGATATTAATTAAACTTCATGAATGAATTTTTTTGCATTTTTTCAATTAATTTCACAAAAACATAAATTAAAAATGATGAATTAAGTCTTGACGATAAATATTAAGACGGGGTATGAAGTTTAAGTGCCAATATTCATAAATGCCTTTAATTGCTCTCGGTTGATCAGGAAATTTGTAGAATTTATCATAATCATGTAGGTTTGCGCCAAAATCGAGAAATAAACCTTTCCCATTTTCCTCAACATAGATCTTATTGCCCCCTATGGTATCATTTCCATCATATACGGTAATTGAAGTCATTGGAATTACTTTAGTCTTATTAAGTTATTACTTGGTTGTTTTCTTAATAATTCTATGAGTATTTCATATTTCAAATTTTTGTTCTCTTATTTTAAACTTGTTGGAAAACTTTTAAAATTAAATCCACAATTAACGCAAAATTGCTGATTGATATCTACGACCTTCTCACCACAATCGGGGCAAAATTTAAAGGAATGTGGAACCTGACTGTAATCATAAGGAGCAAGAGATTCTGACTCCTTAAGGGTGATGACTTCCTTTGGTCGTTTTGGGCTCATCTTTGCGGCAGCATATCCAATTAATGACAATATGGCACCAAGAAATGGACCTATAACTCCAAATCCAGGATTAATATACTCCCAGAAACTCATTCCCACATCTATCTGTGTAGAAATTTCAATTCCTATAATCCATACAAGGGCTCCAACTATCAGTAATATTGAGGGGGTAATCCATTTCTTACCTGTAATACCTGTTTTTCTGCTTGAATTTGCACTGGAAACAAGTCCTAACGCTCCAGAGAATACTAATAACGTAGCACTGATAGAAATTATCAGTTCAACAGGACTTTGGGTAAACCGAGTAGTTGTTATATAGCCAAGTTGTAAGTAATCAAACTGACGAATGGAAAATAATCCCCACATCCAAACTTGAACGCTATTATAGAGAATAGAAACCGAAGCTGCAGGTGTTAATAATCCTATTAATGCTACTATCCCTCCGATAAGAGGAAGTATCCATATATGTTCTGTATTATCGCCCATCTTTTATCATCATATATAATTAATACATATAATTTTCGTCTTACCATTATGCAAGACACTTTCAGTTATAAATGAATATATTTTATGAATCGTCACCAATTCCTTTAATACGACATAATTTTTACCTCATATCTATATCATAAATCTCTCACTCCCTTGACAATTAAAGCATAAAGATTTCATTAATTTCATAAATTATTATTTTAATACCAGGGCAATGGAAGACAAAGAGGTATTAATTGCTCTTAATGTAGAGTTAAATCAAGTTTTTAATCTTCGCTATAGACGACCGAAAAATCCTAATAACTACACATGGATCTGTAAACATTGTAAAAAGCAAGTTTATTATAATGAATATGAAAAGTGTTTCAAGCATAGGGGGTTGAAACCGGATGATTTTGAACCTGAGACAACTGAGCATAAGACGATGAAAGAATGGTGGTATAACAATTTTCCGTTAACCAATTCAATTACTATGAGAAAAAAGGAGTATTGGCTTGGCGATCAGGTTGCAGATGTGTACTTTGAGCTACGAGAGACTAATCAAAAAATCGCAATAGAGTGTCAAAATTCTCCACTTACCAAAAAAAAGCTAATAGAACGAACCAAAAAATATGCTGAGAAGGATATATATTTATTATGGATATTTAACGGTTCGGGGAGTATTGTATCAGAAGAAAAACAGCCACGAAATATGGATAAAGTTCGAGCGCATGGAGTAGAAAAGAGAGTTCATAATTTATACGGGGGACGTATTTATTATATGAATGTGGTGGGAGAGGTGGTTGTAGAAGAACCATATGCAATTCACTTTTCTCCGTATTTTAAGCATAAGGAACTAGAAACCAGTATTTACGGTCATGACAAATACTACAAGGAGTTTCAGAGTGTTACGATTGGCAATATTCCTTCCTATAAAATTGTATGCAATGAATATAAAGGGTATAAACTTGCTCGATTTATGGATAAGAATGTAAGTGTTTCTTGTACTGAGCAATTGCTTACTTGCATTAGGGAGATATGTTTTAAACGAATGGATGAAGGAAGTATCGATGAGAATTGTGAGCTTAAAATTCCGGTGGATACAGTAATTGATTTGGTAAAGGAAGAATTCGGGTATTTCTTACCATACTTAATTCTTAAAAAGTCAAAAAGGATTAAAAAGGTTAAATCTGGAAAGACTATCTATGAAAAGTATAACGTTCAAGAGATTCTCACATTTAAAACCACAGATTATTTATAACCTTCCTTTCTGTATTTAAATAAAAATTTAGTTTATAATTTAATAATTTTGCTTTCAAATTCTTCATAAAAAATGGTAAAGATCTTTCTTACATTTCGAGAATCTGAAGGCTGCTCTTCTTTAGTCCCTATTCGTGTAAAACCTACCTGACTTCCTATATATTTATAGAAGATAGTAGCTTTAGGAAATTCATTTTGAATCTCTCTCTTATAATCTGGAATTTTTCCTTCTCGCTTATATTGTGTCTCTACTTGATTGAATAAAAAATACAACTTATTTGAAAATTCTTCTTCACTTAATTCAAATTTTTCAGCAGTTTCTTGCAATTTTCTTATCATCCCGATTGTTCTTCCTAAATCATTATATGTTAATCTTAATGGAACTATACATATATCTGATGCAAAAAGGCTTGTTAAAGCATAAGTTAGCCCATAACAAGGGATATTATCGAGAATAATATAATCATACTTCAAATCTGATGGCATAAGTTTTAAAGCATCTCTTAATTTTTTCTCACTATGCCCAGCGGACGTTGTATGCCAAATCTTTCCCATAACATCTTCTAGCCGAATACTTGATGCAATGAAATCAATTGCGACTCCTTGAAAATAAGCATTGGAAATATAATATTTAAATTCTAAATCTCTTAATTTTCCCCCTTCAATTACCTTTTCTAATAAATCTGCTGAAGTCTTAGCCTTATCTTCAATTTCTTTTTTATAGTCTCTAAAATCTTTCAAGTTTAAAGTAAGACCTAAACTTGGATCTAAATCGATTAAAAGTGGAGTATTATTTCTTTCTCTTAGAAACCAACTTAAGCATAAGGCTATAGTGGTCTTTCCAACACCACCAGGAGCGGAAATAAATGAAATTGTTTTCCTTTCACTCATTATGATTCACAACTCTCATAATTCTTTCTTTATTGTCGATAAGAATACCTAAAAAATCTAAATTCGTAGCTAAATCTGTGAAACCTTTGATAAATTTATCATCAATATATCTATTAACATGAAGAAGTATATTATTTTTGATTTCATAAAGAAATTTTTGAATTATAATTTGTCCTATTCCTGAATAATATCTTTCATTAAACTTTACTTCTAAGGCAAAATCTCTTCCTAAAACATCAATTTCAACATTTGGATAAATATTCGAAGATAAGGTCTGTCTAACTTTACAATTTAATTGAGATCCTAATATATTCTGAATATCCCTCTCACGTTGACACTCACATAGTAAATTAAGAGATGAATTTATAATACCTATAATTTTTTTCAGAATTTCTGGATTCTCCATATATTACTAAGTTATAAAATAATTGAATTCTATTAAGAATTTCACAATAAATATTTTATTATGAAATAGTAAGTTAAAGAAATCGAATAATCTTAAAAATATATAATTTAAAAAAAAAGGTAAACTGTTATCTGAAAATTTTCTTTCTAATTTAAAGGAAAATCAGAAGGCACTATTACTTTTTATACAAAAATGTTATTTTATTATTATTTATTTCATATATTAATATCATGGTAGAATTGAATCCAATTTTTAATGATTTTAAAAATTTGTTTATCTCTCCTATTTTTGATATTGACCCTTATTCAGATTTAAAAGATACTTTAAGAGAGAATATATTAGAAGATATCTTGAATAATAAATTGAATGAAGCAATAGAAGTCTTAAAAAATAGTATTCCTAATTTATTAGATTTAAAGTTTAAAAAAGAACTCAATGAATATCTGTATTCTATATGTCCTAAAGATAATCATTTTCCAATAACTGCATTTACACGGAACTTACATCATATTTCTCAATGGATTATTAGAAATAAAGGATGTTTAACATCAGAATTTATCAATTCTCTAAACGATTTATCACTTGAATATTATGCTAATCACTATGATTTGTATACTCTTAAAATCTATCAAAAGAAAGGCTCTTTAAAAGAATTAATAGAAAATACTACCTATATCTTAGAAAAATACACTGGTAAGATAGGTGGAGGAATAGGCGCTGTATATGGAGGATTAGGTGTCGAATATCATGATATTCATACTCTTAGACCCTCAATTAAAAACGAGGTTACAATTGTGATGTATTTTAATTTAAATGATCCTGAATATCATCCTCATAATAATATTTATATTTATTTTTGGAGTATTGGAAAAGATCGAAAATTATGGGATGATGTATCTGAAGCCTCAATTAATAAGATATCACAGTTTTTAGAAGAATTTTTAGATCAACCTAATTTGCAAATTATCAATCTTAACCAATCTATTTATGTAGTAAAGTCCGCTCTCCCTGAGAAAATAGTAGAGATTATTGAGTCTTCTCAATCAACTGATATTTCTCTTAAATTTGATCGTATTATTGATATAAATTATCAATTTGAAGAAGACGCTTATAATGAAATAAGAAGTGAAATCAATGGTACATATCGGAAAAAATATTTTACTTCGATGTATATTTTAATTAGAAAATTGTTAGAAAATCTCATGATTGATTGCTTAAGAAATTATTATAAAGGAAGAGATATAGAAAAGTATTTTGATGAAAATAATAAGCGTTTTTTAATATTTGAGAAATTAAAGAAGAATTTTAATTCATTGAAAAAAGAAGCCGATTTTATACAAAAGGTAGGAAAATTAGAACAATATTATATTGATATATTAGACAAATTTAAGGAGATTGGAAATATTCAAGGACACTCACTATTCAGCATTCCTCATCATAACATCGTTGAGGATAATAGAGATATTTTGAATATTTTGATTAAACGATTACATGAGATAAAAAAGAGTCTATTGTAAAGTAAAATTCTGAGACTTCCTTTTTCTTATTATTAAGGCTGCAAATATGAATATCAGACTAATAATAACATAATAAGTATATCCTGATATTGTTGGCTGCTTATAGATTTCGAAATAATCACTCCAATCGTATTGACTTGAATCATCAGCATTAATAATTTTAATTCTCCAATCCGTTCCAGCCTCAATATCTCCATCAATTGTCCATAACTTAGAACCAAAATTATAAACATCATGTATATAATATTTTAATGTAGTTCCTTTATATATTTCAATATCTACATATTCTATATTGCCTGTTGTGACCCAATTAATGTAATGCATAGTTCCCGCTTCCCATGAAGAAGAACTACCAGGACTGGTTACGGTAATCGTCCCCGATTTGATATTAATTGAAAAATAATCACTATACCCATAAACACTTGAATCATCATAATCTGTTATTTTAATCCTGTAATTTGTACCATAATAATCTTCCATCGAAGACACATAGAAATCATACTCACCATCATTGTCGGTATATCCCCATAAATAAGTAATTTCTTCTATAAAAGTGGCATCTTTATATAATTCAATTTTTACCTTTTCAATTGTCCCTATTGTAGACCATTGAATAGGATATGTATACAATTCCTGCCAATTTGAAGTGGAAGTAGGATTTGTAACAGTAATTATGACATCTTCAGGATAAGTCCAAATGAGTTGCGGTGCATCTTCTTCAGAGTAAAATCCTTCTCTCGACGTGATATAGAAATAATCATCTACGTAATTTTCAATTTTTATATAAACACAGATAGAAAGATTATTTCTCCCTGCAATATAATCAGTAACATCAAATGTATATATATCAGATTGTGTTATGAGTAGAGAAGTAATCTCACTTTCTTTTGCAGGTTTGTTCATCCAAGTCATTGAATATTCATCCCAATTTTCTTCTATTAAACAAATTGATACATTCATCGTCATAGAAACACTCCAGAGATCTATTGAGATTTCTGCTTTGCTGAAATCAATAGGTTTATCAGAAAAATTAAAGTAAAAATATGATTCCAAAATATCTCCTGTAAAATAAAACCCACTTAATGCGTAATCTTGACCCCCAAAATTGGATGCGGGATTATAAGAATTTACATAAGTATCTTTTTCTGCTACAGCTGAGATTGTTGTATCTCGAATTATCGCACTTGTTGAAGGAGCATTTAATATGAATACCGATATAAATTGAATTGCTATAAAAATCAAAATTGTCCTTTTTTTCATATATTTTTGCCCTCTTATTAATATCTTTATATAAAATTATCTAACAAAGATATTTAATTCTTTTGCAGAATTAAATTTATGAGATAGACTCATTATTCACATTTATTCTAAAATCTTATCTGTGAGTAGATTAAAAAATAGCTTTACATTGCTAGTAGTGTTTTTAAAAGGTATTTAACACCTATTTTGAAGGATGAGATCTTGCGAAAGATTTTAGGGTTAGTTTAATTTTTATTTATATAGTTTTATTATTTTTTTTCTTTTGTACCGTAGATCACAATCTGAAGGTAGTATTTTCATTTGCTCTTTGTCTAAATAGAGATTTCTTAACGATTTCATTAATTTCGCTTTTTTACATAAGTCTTGGGCAATATAGCTATGTAATTCATTGTTGTAATTCAGGAATAAGGTATTAAGAGAATTTAACTTATAAATTGTGTGTGGTAATTCTTCTAAGTTGTTTGCTTGAAGATCTAAATATTTAATATCGGTTAAATTACCCATTGATTGAGGGAGCTCCTTTAGATTGTTACGCGCTAATATCAATTTTTTAATATTTTTTATATTCCCTATAGATTTTGGTAGTTCTTTAATTCTGTTACTTTCCAAGTAAAGGCCTTTTAGTGATGAGAGATTTGTTATTGAGTTAGGTAGAGTTTCCAATTGGTTAAGCTCTAAATGTAGTTCTTTGAGGTTTTTTAAATTTTCAATTTCAATTGAGATTGATGAAAAATAATTTCTTGATAAATCTATAATTTCCAATGTAGTTATTTTTGTGATTGCTTCGGGAATTTTCCCTCCTACGAAAGTTTCACTAAGAATTAGTTTTTTTAGTCGTTGGAGGTTAGAGAGTGATTTTGGAATACCTTCGATATTGAAATGACACATCTCTAATATTTCTAATGAAATTAGGTTAGAGATTTTTTCAACAAGGATGATCGGAAATTTTTGTATTGTCAAATATTCCAAGTGTAATGCTATGACTCTTCTGTCTTTAACAACAAAATAATTTAAAGGCATCCCTTCAATCTCAATATTTACCGCAGGTTTGATGACATCCTTTGTAAGAAACTTATCGATTGTTAGTATTATTTCCGCATCATTTGGACTCAATAGACTATAATATAATTCTTCTTTATCCAAGAAATCGATATAACATTCGTTGATTAAATATTCAATCACAGGTGAATACCCACTTTCTAATCGTTTAGCTATTTCTTCTTTAAACACTGCTTTTGCATTTTGATCTCCTACTTCAGTTAATTTCTTTAGTAGTGGAAAAGCAAGATTAGAATGAAGAATTTGTGTATTATACATATTCTCTACCCAAGTTTGTAAATTAGAGCAGTGTGCGATAAATTCCTGTACGGATGTTATTCCTAAGTCGGCAGGTTTGAGTTGTTTCTCGAGTCTTGAACTAAGATCTTCACTAATCTCATCTATCGATTTAGCATTTTCATATTTTTCATTTCCTGCTGGATCCATTATCAATAAATATTTACACTGCTTAAACTCTTTACCATTAACGTAGATGACTGTCTTCCTATTTTCAAGCCTTAGTGTGATGTATTTATTGACCTTAAATTCTGCCATGTTCTTTTTTTATTGTTTTCTTTAATGATAAAGAACATTTAAGAATATAAATATATAAGGAGTTATACTAATTTTTGACTGAATTGATTTTTTTATATTAAAGATTAATAATGTTTTTTTTTAACAATCCATTTTAATTTAGTGATTTTACAATCTTTTAATTAAATAGTATAGAAGATTTTATATTAGATTAATATGACAGAAAATAACTCACAGAAAAACGAAACACAGTATGAGTATTCATTCGAATACATTCAGAAGAAGCTAGAAGGCAAAAAAGACAGCTTCGGAATGCTCATGAAAGAGATAGTGCGAACTGGAATATGTACTGAATGTGGTACTTGTGCTGCGGTATGTCCTGTATTGGAATGGGATGATCTAGCAGGACAGCCAAAATTAATAGGAAAATGTACGGGTTGTGGCATCTGTTATAATCAGTGCCCAAGAACTATAACAGATCCTTATCAACTCATGGGAGATTTCAAAACGGGCTACGTAGCAAATACAAACATCCCAGAAGTGATTGGAGGTCAGGATGGAGGAACAGTTACAAGTCTACTCTGTTACTTATTTGATGAGCATTTAATCGATGCTGCTGTAGTTACAATGAAAGATCCAAGTAAACCATGGCGTCCAGTAGCGCAAATTATAACGAGTAAGGAAGATGCTATTAAAGCTTCGGGTTCTATTTATAGTCATTCTCAAACAGTTGAAGCTCTGATGGATGCTGTACGCCAAGACTTTCGATCAATTGCATTTGTGGGTACTCCATGTAATATAGATGCTGTTTCTAAAATGTTTGATAGCCCAACGGGTATGTTAAAATATTTTATGCGGTGCCATGTTTTAAAGATTGGATTGTTCTGTATGGATTCATTTGCTCCTGAGGCTATTTATCCATTCTTTGAGAGTGAAGGGATTGACTTGTCAAAAGTTCAAAAAATGGATATAAACAAAGGAAAGTTTCACTTATACTATGATCCACAAGGAGAGCCTTTTAAATCATATACCATTAAGCAATTAGATAAGTTTAAATCATCGAGTTGTAATTTTTGTTTAGATCTGACCTCTGAACATGCCGATATTTCTGTGGGCAGTGTAGGTTCTGGAGCAAATAAAAATACAGTATTTGCTAGAAGCGGTATAGGCGCGGAAATTATGGAAGATGCCGCAGAAAAGGGGTATCTTAAAATTGAGCCTTTTAATGCAATTAATTTGAACGCGGTATTATTTTTAGCAAAACTCAAAAAAGTATCTCAATATACTGTTCGAAAACGAAAGGTGTTTATTGTAAGAGATGCACCTGAAGAAGAACCAAGGATTGAAACTAAGCCAGAAACAGAACAAGCTGAAGTAACACCTCCTTTAGGAACTAAAAAATTTCTGAGTGTTTCAAAAGATCTAAATGAAGAAAAGAAAACTGTAAATATTTCACTGACGAATACTATAGGTTATGTTTTAGAAGATATGAAAATTCGAATAGCAACCGTTGAAGAACTTTTCGAGAAAAAACCTTGGATAACAACTATAACAGAATTATTTCCATTTGAAACAATCGAAATTGGTTATCCTTTGGAAGGAGAACCTGGTGAGCCTGTTGTAGCTAATGTATTAGTTGAGGTTTCAACGGAAGCGTTTGGGAAAATTTTTTCTAGAACGCTAAAAGTAGCACCACAAGAATAAAAATCTAAATCAAATTTTATTAAAAAAGTTAAATGAAATAAATTATTATAAAAACCATTAAAAAAAGGAAAGTCAAAAATGAAAATTAGTTTAGTTGGACTAAGTGGATGTGGAAAAACAAGCGTTTATTCTGTTGCCTTTGCTGCAAAACGGCCAGAAGAGACAAAAGGTCTTGCACCAACAATTCTTTATGAAACAAGAAGACATCCATTCCTTGGTTTACAAGTTGGAATCTTTGATTTCGGGGGGCAAGAGGAATTTCGAAAAGAATATACTGAAAAGCCAGAAGTCTTTCGCGGAACAGATATTCTTATACCTATAGTCGATTTACATGACCCACATACATTTCAAGAAGCAAAGGATTATTTTATAAATCTATTGGATATTTATCGTAAGATGAATGAAAAACCAAAGGTTTTCTTGTTCCTTCATAAGTATGATACTGAAAATTTTCAGAAAGAACTTCTTGACACAAACGTTAAGAAAGCAAAAGATCTCTTCCTTGATATATTTAAAGACTATGATTTTGACTATATGTTAACAAGTATTTATGAGGAAGACAAATTAGCAAAGGTATTCAGAGATGTTTTGATATCAGAATATGCTGAATTAAAAACGCATGTAGAAAAAGCAGAAAAACAACTTGATGAAATTAAAGCTAAAGTCATTATTGCTGACATTTCGGGTAATGTTATCGTTCATAATGTCCAAGGTGTTAGTAGTGGTTTAACATTAAGGGGAGATTTAAGAGATTTCATTAATGCGTGTAATACAGTGCGAGAAAATATATTTATGTCAGATTCTGCGAAGTTTGGTGGTCGAGATGGTGATGGAAAGGAAATCGAGCTTCATATTTTTAAATACATCATTTCTGTATTGGTAATGAAATCAGGAGCATTGGATAGGGATTCCCAAGACAAACTAAATATGCTGTTAAATGACATGAAGCTTTTTGCTGATTTAATTATATCCGCCCATACGGATTAATCTTTAAAATAATAATAAATATTATTTTCTTCATATCTTTTTTTAATTCCAAAATTAGTTTAAAATCATTAGTAATAAAAAAAATTATAATTGAATTTTAAACTATTGGATTGATATAATTTAAAACTTATAAAAGTATATAGATACTAAATTAAATTAAATTTCAAGTAGGAGGTATAAGATAATGCCGAAGGCTAAATTTAGTAATATGGAAATTGAGTATGACACATTTGGTGATCCCTCGTTAAAACCATTATTATTAATTATGGGACTTGGAGCACAAATGATCAATTGGGACGAAGAATTTTGCACAAAGCTTGTAGAACGTGGATTTTATGTGATCAGATTCGATAATCGAGATGTTGGGTTATCCACTAAATTCGATGAAGCAGGTGAACCAGATCTTATGAAATTATATGCACAAGTGGCAAAAGGAGAAAAAATTGAAGCGTTTTATACATTAGATGATATGGCTGATGATGCAATTGGACTCTTAACTGCAATTAATATTGATAAAGCTCATATCTGTGGGGCATCGATGGGAGGAATGATTGCTCAAACTGTTGCATATAGACACCCTTCTCATGTTTTATCTCTTATTTCTATTATGAGCAGTACAGGTAATCCCGATTTACCCCGTCCATCACCAGAGGCAATGAAAGTGTTAATTCAGCCTTTACCCACTGGACGTGAAGCAATTATAGAGGCTGGTGTGAATAGTATGCGTATCGTTCACGGTACAGGTATTCCTTTTGATGAAAAAAGAGCGCGTAAATTGGTAATAGCTTCATATGATCGTTCAAATTATCGAGCAGGCTATTCACGTCAATTAGCAGCAATATTGGCTAGTGGCAATCGTAAACAAGCTTTAACATCTGTAAGAGCCCCTACACTTGTAATTCATGGAGAAGCTGATCCTCTAGTTCCATTTGAAGGGGGAAAAGATACTGCGAAGACAATACCTGGAGCCGAATTATTCCTTATTAAAGGAATGGGTCATAGTTTACCACCAGAAATTTGGTCAAAAGTACTAGATGCAATTACAAAAAACGCCTCTAAAGCTTATCAATAAAAATGGAGTTATTCTTTTATATTATTTTTATTTATTTTAATGAAATCATTCAATTCTTATAACTAAAAAACCAGATTTTAATGAAAAGATGTAGTGAGAATGATAAACCGGTGTGCATGGGTTGGCACTGATCTGCAGATGAGGGAATATCATGACTTGAATTTATTCGCTGATTTGATTATATCCGTACTTATTGATTATTCTTTGAATTTATAATAAATATATTTTCGTCATATCTTTTTTACATTTCAAAATTTCAAAAATTCACTTAAAAGCATTTATTGAAGCTATAGTTGAATGATTAGCAAGAATTTATTAAGGATTATATCATAAAAACACTTATTCCATTAATTATAAAATTGCTATATAGTTTTCTTTCTTGTATTAATAGTAGAATAATGGTTCTATTGAATCTTGATATTGTTGTAATTCTAGTAATAAAAATCTTTTAAAATGAGAAATATAAGAGAATTTGTCTATGGTAAAAATAAAAGCTGAAACGAAACTTAAGGTAGGTATAATCCTTCTTATAGTGGGTTTGATATTTGCTCCTATTGTTTCTATCTCCACCATGACATTAGTCTTATTACCTATTCCCGTTATTCTAATACCTTTAGGATTGATTATCTTCTATAGAGGTTTATCAATTCAGAATAGAGGGATAATGTTAATAATTATAGGTGGAATTTTCATTACTTTATCAACATTAACAATTAATAATGCGTTACGATTATATAGAGAACCAATATTAGCTCTATCAACTATAAATATTATATTCTGGGTTCTATGCTTTGTAGTCCCCGGTGTGGTAAAAATAACGAAGAAAATAGAATTTGATGAGAAGACTACTTACTTATATATGTTAGCTCCACTAACTACTTTTTGGTTACTTATTTATACAATAGTCATTGCAGGCATAGCATCTAGTGCACCGGCTACATTCGCATCTTTATATTCTCAGTATTTTATTATAGCGGTGGGTGGTGGATTTTTATTAAGTCTCATCATTGTCGGTATTTCATATTTAAGATATTATTAGATACCCAAAATAAAGCATAAATTAGTTCCTAATAATATAAGAAGTTTCCCTTAAATTAAAAAGGATTGAAAATTATAATTCAGACTTTGATAATAAATAATTTATTTGATATTTACCAATTATAAATAAAATGGTAAAACGGTGTGCGTGGGTTAATAACGACCCACAGATGATAGAATATCATGATAAAGAGTGGGGTACTCCTATTCATGATGATCGGCTTCTTTTTGAATTTTTAATATTGGAGGGGGCTCAAGCGGGTTTAAGTTGGAGTAGGATATTACGAAAGCGTGAGAATTTCAGAAACGCATTTGATAATTTTGAGTATTATAAAATTGCGAAATACAATGAGCAGAATATTGAGAAATTAATGAATAATGAAGGTATTATAAGAAATAGACATAAAATTGAAGCGGTAATTGCAAACGCTAGGGCATTATTAAAAGTTCAAAAGGAATTCGGTTCCTTTGATAAATACATCTGGAAATTTGTTAATTATAAATCAATTGATAATAAATTCAAAGAGCTTTCAGAATTACCATCTAAAACCGAGTACTCAGAACAAATGAGTAAAGATTTGAAAAAAAGAGGGTTTAAATTTATTGGTCCAACTATTTGTTATGCGTTTATACAAGCAGTTGGAATGGTAAATGATCATATGATCGATTGTTTTCGATATAATGAAATAAATCAAATTATAAGTAATAAATAGTAAAACAGATTATTTCATTATTGAGATTTTAATAATAATGTTTTTATTCTATTATAAGAGATTATAAGCTGTGAGATGCCAATCTTGTTTGAAGCAAGAGAATTTATATATGTGTTTTTTTACTGATAAAAACAAAGAAGTATATTTGTGTGCAGGATGCCTTGGAAAATTGTTATTAGAGGATCCTCCTCCACCCATCTATAATATGAGTAAGTTAGCTTATACATGGAAAAAGATTGATGGTATAAAACACTCTTAAAGTAATAGTTTCAGATCGGCTAAGGAACCTTTATAGGTGGGTTCTGGTATATGATTAACAAAATCTGTTTTTTTCCCTTCAATAAAAAACGTTTGCATACCAAGACGCGCAACAATCATGTCTTTTTCATCATCTCCTACCATTAAACACGCATCTGCGGGGAATCCAATTTTATCTAAAATTTGTTCATAATAAAGTAAGTGTGTTAAAGATTTAGTAGCATTACTATTCTCGATAGTTGTAATTAAACGGTAAGGAAAATCGGCTACACCTGCCCATTCTAAACGTTGTTCGATTGCGGTTGCCGGAAGTATAGGTGTTGTAGCAATTACAACATCATAACCCTTATCGAAAGCAGTTTGAACAACTGATCTTGCTTCAGGTTTCTTTCGAGTATATTGACGTAGTTTGGAAAAATCTTGTTTATAAAATTTATCAAAAAATGGTTCAATTACTTCACGAGTATGCCCTTCCAATGGAAAAAATACATTAGCATATACTTCTTCATTGGTAGTGTATCCATTATTCTCTTCCACAGCTCTAGATGCTTTTTGTATTTTTGAAATGAATTTTCTTGACGGCACGAGATGTGCTACACTTTTAGCTAATAATTTTAAATAATTGGATATAAATTTATCTAAATCAACGTCTAATAATGTGCCATCTAAATCAAACAGTATTGCTTTGATTTTTTCATCCAGACTGTTATTCATAACTTTACTCTATTATGATATTTAATCTTAAATGGTATAATTAAAAGTGATTCAAATTATTTTTTATTTAGATTCATAATTCAAATAAAAAAATTGATATTCTTGAATAATGAATTATCTATAAAAAGAGAGATTGGTTATTTCCATATTTCTTATCTAATAATAAAAAGTTTTTATAAAATTCTATCTTTTTATAAAATTAAGAGAATGTAACATCATTATCTGTCTGGACTTGGTAAAATTAGAGTTAACTGATTTGAACAATGGTGCTGTCTTTATCGGGGATAAGTTAAATGTTCGCACTAAATTCAATTTTGATAAAAAAGCTGAAATTTTCTGGAGTGGAATTCATTTAATTACTCATCCTCCTTGTGCTAAAGAACTTCAAATTTCAAAAGAGGAAATATTTAGTAAAGGCAAATTTGAACCAGGTGAATATGTTCGTGAAAAATCTCTCTTAATTAAAAGTAATTTTGTCCCAACGATAAGAAATAGAAATCTAAATTATACTCTAAAATTAAATTTAAGACAACCTAATCCAATTAATCCTGAAGATGAGTTAGTGATTAATAAAACTCATAATATTGAGATTAACGCAAGAAATTCTGGATTTCAAGCAAAATCCCCAAAACCAATCTCATTTTCAATTTCGGGATTAAACATTCTTTTAACAAAAGATATATTTAAACCAGGAGAAACTATTAAAATCGGTTATACTTCAGAGGAACTTAAACAGCTAGAAATAAGACTTCTTCAAAATTCAAATTTGGTTTGTTATTGTGAAGCATATGGTCAAAATTGTCGTAAAGTTGAGGAACTTCCCCCAGCAATTGCAGGAGATGTTCGAACACAAAATTTTGAAAAAGATTACATGCTTCTAAAAGTTCCAGAAGTTGCTGAACTAACTTATAATTGGTTATGGTCTCCTTCTGAAAAAGAACAATTTGGATTTAGATATGGAGCTTATACAAAGTGGAGCTTGTTAATCATTGGAAAGAAGAAACCAGAATTTGGATTAGAACCAATAAAACTTGAAATTCCAATAACTATTTCTAGTGGTCCGATTTCTGAAGAAAAGGTAGGTGTGGATCTATTTTCAGAAAGTTCTGCTGCCGCATCTTCCTTATTTGATGGTATTTCAAAATTCCAGAAGATCTATAAAGTAATCTCAATTGATTCTGATATTGAGAAATATATAATAAGAATAAAAAATATTTCCAAAAATGATTTAAAAGGAGTAACTGTCGTGATTTCGGGGTTACAAGAAGGTTTATTCGAAACTGCTTCACAATTAACAGGTTTAAATACTTGGAAAAAGGGTGAAGAAAAAGAAATCGTTTATGAAACAAAACAAAATATTACCGCACTCATCTCAATTTTAGAAGATAATAGTCAACAGAAAATTAGGATTCAATCACCAGTCTCAGAAGCAAGCTTCTTTTAAACATATGCTAAGCATATGTATATTAATTCATAGCAGTAATCAGTTTATTATCATAATATTTATTTAAGACTAGCCTTAAAATATCTTCAAAACAATCCAAGATTCCTTCTCCTTTTATCGCACTTGTAAATCTTGTATCTATGTTTTTGTATTTAGAGTATTCGATATCTCTTAAGAAATCTATTGAGTTAAATTTATCTTCTAGATCTTGTTTATTAAATGCAATGATGATCGGAAGATTACTTATATTTTCATTAAAATATGAGATTAATTCTTGCCAAGAGATTAAATTTCTGTCATATACCTCTTCATGAGAATCTATGACAAAAATGACTCCATCAACAGCTCTTAAAGTAATGGGTCTAGTAACAAAATAGAAATCTTGTCCCGTAGTAGTATATATATGGATTTTTAATGCCCATTCTTGATTTTGAAATGTAACTGTCCCATAATCAAAAAATAGTGTTCTATTTACAGTACTCTCAATACTATAAACATCTTTACCCTTACCAAAATGAGAAAACAAAGCCTTAATAGACGTTGTTTTTCCACTTAGAGCGGGTCCAAAATACACAATTTTAATACTTATAGTCTTGTCACAGTGATCGATAATCAATATTAAACCAACGCAATATATGTTTAATTGATAATTCAAAAATAAATTTAAAAAAACCAATATTTTTTTTATTTCATTTATAAGAAAAGTGTCAATTCTAATTTCCTTTTAAAAAAGAAAGAGGATTAAAATCTTTATTACAAAGTTTTGAATTTTAAATATAATTGCTCTATAATTGCATTGAATGCCTCAACTACTCCCTGACCTGTTTTTGCTGACGTAAAAAAGAAATTTAAAAAATTATGTTCATTAACAAGTTTTTGGATTTTTGTTGTATCTAAACTATTTTCATCCACTAAATCAACTTTATTAGCAAATAAAACAATGGGAATATTTCCGCAATTTTTTTCTACTACTTCATACCAGTTCTTTATATGTGTAAAGCTATTTTCACCAAGTTCATTTTCTTCAAGACTATATACAATTATTGCTGCTCTAGCCTCTTTATAAAACAGGTGATGTAGAAAATTGAAATCATCTTGACCTGCTATATCCCAGAATAATAAACTAACCATATCTCCATTAAATTCTTTGTTATATTTTGAAAATTGAGCTCCAATGGTTTTTACATAATCCTTTTCAAAGATACCCTTTGTGAAATTTTTAATTAAGGATGTTTTACCTACTGCTCCATCTCCAACAACAACTATCTTAAATCGAAATTCCTCAAAATTCTTCATTAGGTTTCTAAATTATAGTCAATTTATAATTTTTTTCTAATGTAAGATTAGGATTAGTTTAATATAAAATTTTAGGGATTTGGAGAGTTTGAATAATACAATTCTACTAAATATTTTTCTTAGTAAAAATCTCTGTCACGATGGATTCCAGCGATGGAATATCGTTTATTTGAATAGATTTACTCTTTTGTAAAAAATTCTGTAAAGATTCCCAAATAAAACTATCATTTTGAATAGAATTAAGAAAGTTTTTAATCTTATAGTAAGCATAGTATGAAGCCCCTTTAAAAATATAACAAATTAAAAATGGTTGAAGGGGCATCATAAGAAGAGTGTATTGACCAAAAACTGCCCTATCAAGCCCCTCAGAAAATACTTCACTAATTATATAATTTATTGTGGTTAGAAAGCCTCCTAAAATATCATCTTCGAAGGAAAAATCCTCTCTAAATTTTTTAGAGAATAATATATTACCCCCCTCAGTTAAGATTAATAGCATAACAGGGTCTTCTTTTGATATCTTTGGAATTTCTAATGACCGTTTTTTTAACATAGTTGTCATCTGATCATCTAATCGGGCTAATTCAATGCGCTCCGCCAGACTTGCTTTTGATTCATTCAATAAATCCCAGTTATGCAATTCTTTTAATAAATTATCATGTTCATTTGAGATTTTCATCGCCAATCGTTTTATGCCATATGATTCCGCTATTTTCTGAGCTTGAGTTAAAAGTCGTCGGGCTACTTTTATATTAAAAGTTAATAAAGCCAATTTAGCTTGCAAAATGAAGGTCTCACAAAAAACAAGGTATGAATGGGATTTTTCAGCTATAGCTATTAATTGAATAATATTCTGATTGATTTCATCAAAAACTTCATCATTATTACTTATACGATATTCTGAGAGAAGTAAATCACAAAGATGGATATATGCGCTTAAAATTAGAGTAAAATATATGGTTTTAGTTCGAACAACTTGTTTAAATAATTTTTCAGCTTTAGCTTTATCTCGGATTCGCGAACTTCTTTCTAATATTAAAGCTTTAGAGTAAATATAATCTAGTTCGATATGTTCTTCTTTATTTTGGTTACATATATTTTCCAAATGATGGAAATATTTTTTCGCAAGTTCAATATCACCCTTTATAAGGGCAATTTCTATTAAACTAGATAGTGGAGCTGCTATTGGTACAGATTGTTTTTTTTCACTGAGTAATAAACACTCCTCCAAATTTTTCAAAGCGAGCTCATATTCACCTTTTTCACAATATATAAGTCCGATGTTATTCAAGAAAACTGCATCTAAATAAAAGCTATGAAACCCTTTCACTTTTTCTAAAGCTTTCATATAATGTTTTAAACAATTATCTAAATCTCCAATAGAACCATAAACAGATGCAGAATAACCGTGACATATAACAATCCAGTAATGGTTAAATTTAATTTCCTTAGCGTTTGATAATGCTTTCTCGAAATAGTTCAACGAAATTTCCGTATTTTTTTTTAAAAAAAATTCAATTAGTCCTTTTAATAAATAAAGCCAAACAATTTCGAAAGAATTAGGGAGTTCTTGATATAGATCAAAGATCCGTTCTAAACCCTTTTCTGCTAAATCTATATTAGTCAATAAAAAATTAATCCATGCTTTTAACAAATCTAAACGAACTCTTCTTCGAATTAAAACATTCTTAGGTTCATTAGAAATAAGTTTTATTATATCTTCAGCTTTACTAATCTTTTTGGATGCTTCGTCAATTTTTTCGGCTTCTATAAATCCAAAAATAATAAAAAATATTCCATCAAACGATTGGAGATGTTTGTTGTTTTTTTTTCCTTCTTTAAATAGTTCTTTACCCAACTCAATAAGGTCTTCGAATTTGTGTTGATATGCCAGAATCAACCCTTTAATAAATTGGTAATAGCTTATTTGTTGAGGATTAAGCCCTTCAAATTGTTTCCAATCATTTAATATTTCAAGAGCCTTTTCAAGCTCACCTTCATCAAAAAGTTCTTCCGCTCTTGTTAGTTGATTTAGCTTAGGATGAGACATAAATTTGTGAGAATTGAATTATAAACCTATGAATACATAAGCCAATTATAGTTTTAAATCTAGTGTTTAATTCCGTTGAAAAAAGACAGAGTATTTTCTATAAAAAAGGTTTTAAAAAAAAAAATTTAATTTAGAAATTATTCATTTTTTGCATTTAGCTTCTCTGTTTGATATAAGTGACAATTCCAAGCGCTAAAAGTACAGCCTCTACGGTTATAGTAAATAAACCATTTAATTTCCACAAATCTCCAAAAGTGGAGTATAATGTAGCATATACAGAAACCTCAATGATTAATGATATTATAATTAGCCCTATAAAATACTCAAATGTCAATTTAATTTCTTCCCATTCCTTTTTGCGAAGCATTAAAATTGCGAAAATGGCAGAGATTAAATTAACTCCTCCAAACAGTCTTGGGAGATACGGATTTGTCCAACCCTCAGGATTCAATGTCATATCATATAGAAAGGTAAGCATGATCCCAAATAGGAACCATATAATGGTATCCACTATAAGTGCGATTTTTGTAAGTTTTTTAATTTCGGTCATTTTTTTATCAACTCATTTTTTTTTTTATTCTCTCATTAAACTGATAAACAATGTGGTTTTTTAAAAAAAAAAAAATTTTAGAAAATATTTTTTATCTGAAATGATCAACGATGTGTGTTAGGACCTATATTCCCCAAGAATATGTCAAAGAGGATATAGGACCAATCGGCAATATACCATCTCCAAACCCTACATCACCAGGGATGCCAACATCACATAATGCCGCAACTAGGACCCATGGTCCTTCTGGGTCAATAAAAACATCAGGATATCCTCCTGGGGGATATGTACCGGGATCCTCTAAACAATATTCAGCTGTAGGGCTCAAAAACATTAACATCGGTGCTGATACGTATTCACCTTCAGTATTTGGCATGGTAATTGGAAACATATTTCGATATATTAAACTTAAATCGGTATCAGTAGTCTTAAACACTCCCTCACCCATGACCATCCAAACGTGAATCACCCAGGCATTGGAGATTGGGCAAAAGAAGTAAAAATCGGTTGATAGAACTAATCCATCTTTGAGCATTCCTGTCATCGTATACACGTTATTACCTGATTCATCATAAATTCTTTGATAGAAAGCTGCTTTCACCGATGGGGGCTCATCGCCTTTATTAATACTCCCTATGATAATATTAGTCGTTCCATCTAGATCTAAATCATCTCCTATTGCAATGAATAATACGCGATTAGAGCCACAAGCGTTTACTGTTGTAAGAAGTGCTATAATCGTTATTAAAAATGTTACGGCGAACAGTCCTTTAGTCACATTTGATTTCTTTTTCACTATCATTTTTTTTTTATTCAACTCTTTTTTTTGTTTTAAATCGAATTTTATCATCAAAATGATGATCAATTAATTGTACACCTATCCATCCATATATAGTTCCACTTTCGGAAATTCCTTGAAAATTCCGAAAATATGTGGAAGTTTTGAAAAATAAATATAAATAGAAATGTTCCCAATTTATACCTATTGAATAAAAAGTTTTATTTTTTTAGATAATGGGAAAACTAAATTATCCCTCTGACGAGATTCTTAACCCCTCAAAACAGTTAAGAAAAAATTACGACCATATAATTCTTTGGATGTTAGCAAATAATGAAAGTTGTGAATGGTCTAATTTTGAACAAAAGCCAGTTGAAATTCCTATTTCCACATTATCGCGTCATTTCACAAAGTTAATTCTCAAAGGATACATAGAAAAGTATTTGCGAGGACAATATAGGATAACTCCAGAAGGAAAAAAGAGATTTCATGAGTTATCGAAAGAAAAAAAAAAACAACGAAAATTAAGTTATCCCCCTAATGTAATCTTAAAAAGAGGAAGGAATTATTCTCATTGGATTTTATGGATGATTTATAATAATGGTTTTTGCAAAAGATCTGATTTTCTAGAAGAGCCATTCTCTATAAATCAATCTTCATTATCAAAAAGCTTAAATTCGTTAATTCAAAAGGGTTATCTCATCAAAGAAAATAAAAGATATATAATTACTCAGGCAGGGAAATCAGAATATTCGAAGATTCTGCTAAATTATAACTTAGACAGACAAATAATTTTAGAAGAGGAGCGAAAACGAATAGATAAAATTACCACCAAGACATCAGAGTTTTTTGGTAAATTCAATATAACTGATGATCATGTTAAATTTAGGTTTCTCAATATGGTTTTAAAATTAGATTATTCAGAAGTTAAGGCAATCTTAAAAGAAGAGGAGGATTTTTATAAGATATTACTCTTTATTTCAATAAATCATCCCGATTTTTATCCTGACTATCTATCTTTTGAAGAATTTTCGAGATTTTATGAAATAGAAAAGAGAATTCTAAACTTTTGGGTAAATGAGATTATATATAGCGATTTATATAACTTAAAGTTTTTTAATTTAGAGATTTCTTCTAATAAATATTATTATTTTCATTCTGGTGAAAAATTAGAGAAAATACTTCGAGCAATTACTGAAGAACACATTGCAACAAACAAATATTTGGAGAAATTTGGGAGGTCAGGGAGCCTAAATTCTATTATAGATAATATTCTTGAAGAACTTTGTGAAAATATATTCAATAAAGATTTCAAGGAATCCTTGAGAGAACTTTTACCAAAATATATCAAATATCTGGCATATAAAATTGAGATAAAAAAAGAATTAACAGAGACATATGATAAGCTAGAAGGTATAATTTGGCAGAACATGACAGATATTATTCAATCACAGAGTTTTGAAACATTAAAATGTCAATACGAAGAAAAAATTAAAGAAATTGACAAAGAAATCAACTTGAGCCCAAAAAATTATGAATTATATAATTCAAAGATTAGAACTCTGCTCTATTTTAACCAATACAATGATGTATTGATGGTATTAGAAAAAATGATGGAGCTATTTCCTGAGAATGAAATTGATATTATGATAAAAAAAGCATTTACTCTTAAAAAAGATAAAAATTTAGAAGCGGGATTAGAAACTATTGAAAATTTATTAGAAAAATACCCAAAAGATAATTCTCTTCATAATTATAAGGCGTATTGGTTGTCTTATCTGGGTAGAAAACAAGAAGCATTGGAGATTCTTCAGGATCTTGTAGAAAAGGAACCAGAAAAGGGACTTTATTACGATACGTACGGAGAAATCTTAATAACCTTTAAAGAGTACAAAAAAGCTATAGAAGAATTTCAAAAAGCAATAAAAATTGATCCAAATGAGTGGTTCATCCACCAGACTTATATCAAAATTGGTATTTGTTATACAGCACTCGAAAATTTTAAATTAGCAATTCAGAATCTTAAGAGAGGAAAAGAATTAACAAGTAAAATTATAAGTGATATAGAATCAAAAAATAAATGGTTAGCAATTGTAGACCTTTTTCTTGCAGAGATAGAGGAACAAGGTTATTTATTAGATTCAATTTAATACTCTTAGGCTTTAATTAGCTATTCTATAGATTCTTGGTTAAAAAAGCTATGAATTTTTTTATCTAATTATCTTATTTATAAAAAATTTTCCTATTTTTCAGGAATCAGAAGGACGAAATTACTTCCTTTGGAATAATCTCCTTTAATCCTATCTTCCACCCAAATTTTACCATTATAAGAATCAACTACTTTTTTTATGAGAGATAAGCCTAAACCCGTTCTAAATTTATTTTCCTCTTCTTCACGTGCAATAAAAATTTCTTCTTTTCTGTCATCTGAAATTCCAACTCCATTATCAATAAACTCAATTTTAATATATTGGGTTTGATTGAGTTTAAATTTTGATGTTTTTATCTTGACTTCAATAGGGGCATTTTTATTATGTATTATTGCATTAACCAGGATATTTTCAAATACATTATAAAGTAAATCATTTGAGTTTAACAATAAAGTTTGTTCTGGGATTTGAATTATAATATTTCTATGTTCATATAATTTTTTCACCTTTTCAACCGTTTTTTCAAGAATACTTTTAAGATCTACGGTGTGAATTGGAAAAGGTGATTTCCTTATTTCAGAGAGTTTGGTAACGTTTGAGATCAAATTTTCTCCTCTTATTACTTGTTCTTTAATTAATGTAAGAATCTCGGAAAGATTCTCTAATTTCTGCTGAGTATTATGAGATTGCTCAATAATGTTATTACCTAATAGGATATTTTGTAATATATTTCTAATATCGTGAGTAAATAAATCTTTATAAAATTCTGTGTACCTATATGCTTCTTCTATATCTTTTTGATTCTCTCGTAAATTTTTTTCATTATTTTTCTGAATAAATGTATATAAAAAAAAAAACCAAGCTAAAGGAGCAAACGTTGCTATGTAATCTTCAACATTCACTAAAATATCGCTAATTCCAGACCACTCTAAGAAATTACTTAAATAATAGACGGAAATAATGAACATCATTGCTATAAGAGATAATCTAGTGATAATTGAAAATTGATTTTTCCAACCAATTAAAATAATACTAAGTGATAAGAGAGTTAAAGTGAACACAAAGAAATCAATTATCCCTATTAAATTCATGAACACCCCTCTTTTTAAAAAATATCACCGTCCAAATAATCATCGTTATTGAACTGCAAATATAACACACATGTTCAATCAGATTAAATGTCTCCTCAAAAATTATTCCTTCAATAACCGTAAAAAACCAACCCATTGTAAATAAAGTAAAAGAAATTACAAATATCCTTAAACCAGGTAATGATTTCAATTTAACATAATTAATAATGATAAAGAATAATGCTCCTAGGCAAAGTATAAAAGTAATTAATTCGTTTTCCTGAATCATTTTAGAATTTTACTGAATGTTGTACATTATTGATTGAAAAATAATTCCTTCCAACTATGATATTAAAATAGAGATAGTATAAGAATATATATCTTCACAATGTTATGCATAATACTATAGAAAATGATTACTTTAGAGAGGTTATTTCTTAATAGATCCGAAAATAATTTTTTCTTTATCAATTCTACAAGTTAAAAGGTTCCTTAATATCAAAATTTCAATTTCTCTTTTTAACACATCTTCACTAAGTTCTAGTTCATCTTTTTTTTTTAATGTTTGATTCAATTCTTGAAAACTGATGGAATCATTCTTACTTGAAAGATCTTTAATAGTTTTTAAGATAATTTGTTGATTATAGAGTGAACGAGAATTAGAATCTAATTGGTACAATCTGTGAGTGAGGTTATAGTTAAAATTAGCATTTTTCTCTAATTCTTTAAGTTTTTCGATTAAAATGATTGCTTCCTTATATTTCTCTTTTTGCATTAATTCTTGAATATCATTCAATTGCTTTATAAATTGTTCAGTGTTCATTTTTAATTAAAATTTAATGATTGTTGTATTCAAATTAATCTTACTCATTAAGCTTTTTACTTATAAGATTTAAATGTAAAAAGCATGATTAAAATAACTGTATTTTGTAAACATTAATAAAATATAAAAAGAACCCTTTAAAAGGTTGATTTTATTTTCTATATTAAAGAATAAAACAAATAATGTTAAGTGAATTTAATGGATGTAGAAAAAGTAAAACAAGTTATTGCGAAAATAAGGCCTCAATTACAAATGGATGGTGGCGATATCGAACTCATTAGTGTAGAGGATGATGGAACAGTTAAAGTAAGATTAATAGGTCACTGTGCTGGATGTATGCATGCTCAACAAACATTAACTTTTGGAGTGGAAAGAGCTCTCAAACAATTCATTCCAGAAGTCACACATGTAGTAAACGTTACCTAAAAATCTTTTTTCTATTTATTTTTTTTCGCACCTTCAATTTTATTTTTATATAGTAAATATTATTTTTGTTGTTTTCAATTTTTATTTTTTATAATTTGATTTTTCCCATCTTATTCAGAGCTATCTCGGTTTGTATTACTTGAATCTGATTTATTTCTGATTGATAAATAAATTATACACCCAATAAAGAACGGAATTATCCATACTATTAATACCCATGTCGCAGCATTAATTTGTTTTCTTTTAGCATCCCTATATACCCATATTCCCAAAAATGTCAATATCGAATAAGGTATTACTAAAAATATTAAGAGTAACAACGCTACCAAAAAATACAAATCACCTAAAAAAGAAAAAATCATAAATATCATTTTCTTTACCTCTCTAATAGTATGTGATTTCACATTTTTATTATATCATTAAAATTGATTTAATTTATTATTAAATCTTATGATCTTTCATAACTGATTTTTAACTTGCTTAAGAAACGAAATGGCAATTTTACAAAAGTTAATTATCTGTCAATAATTACTTACTTTAACTTCTAATACATTAGTTTTTGAATACATTATGAAAAGCACTGAAAATTATGAAAAGATAGAATCTGAGAGCTCAGAGAATCAAGAGGAACAAAGGAGAAAGCGTGTAAAGAAACCAAAAAAAACACAAGGCCAAATTATTCAAGAAGCTCTAGGTTTGGGGCCTACAGATATCCAAGATGTTGAGAAGAAGCTCTTTATTGTTCGATTTTTAGATTATTTCTCTGAAGAAACTTTTGATTTCATCTTTAAGGATAACACTTTAAACCAATATGTAAAACAAATAACAACACATATAAATGAGTTTAGTGAAGGAAGGGAAGAAGATAGAATTTTAAGACAAAGTTTCGAATCAAAAGGAATCTTAGATATTGTAAACAAGCTAAAACAAAAGGCAGAAGAGCTTGCTCTTAGTAAAGGCATGAATAGTTCAATGGATAAACGATTGCGGAAGTTAACTTTGTTAATTACATTACCATTATTTGCAGCCATCTTGGTAATATCATTTATCCCGAATTTTCCTGTTTTCTTTCTCTTTCCGGTCTTATGTGTCTTTTGTATGTTACCTCAATTAATTAAAGGTAATGTTGTTAAGAAATGGTTTGCATTTAAAGAACAGAATAAAAATGAGATTTATTCTGAAAATCGAGAAGAAATAATGATTTTAAAGAATTTTGCAGGGGAATTATTAGATAACATAAGATCAAGACTTATAGAATTAAGAGTACCTCTTCAGTTAATAAAATTTGTGCTCCATAGTAGAGATTATGATAATCTAAACCTAATTAATCAAAAAAATATAAGAGGAACGATGCAATATTTTTATACTTTTGAATACCCCCTAGATGTGGAACCATTTCCAATACCACAGCAGCTTCTAGAATATCAAGGACCTATAATCTCTGAAAAAAAGAAAGTTGAAAAAATGGAGAAAAATTTTATCGTACTTACAGATATAAAAGGCAGAGATGGAATTATCAATTATTTTGTACCAGCGCTCAAAGATAAATTCGCTGAAAAGATTAATGATATGTTAAATAACTCTGAATTTAGTAAATCTCCAAAAAAATTCAAAGAAATTTTATCCCATTATTCAGAAAATATGGCAATTTATTGTATATGTGGAGAAATTGCTGAAATTAGTAATGTCCAAATATGCAATTGGAAAAATCAATTCAAATTTTACCTATTTGAAGGAAAGGAATGTAACTGTGGAGAATCAGTGTATGCACTCTCTCTAATGGACGAATCTGATGAAATTCCTGAAGAACTCAAAGATATTTTCTTAAATTAGATTTTTATTTCTTTTTTATTTTTGAATACCACTCAAAAAGTAATTTATATCCCCGAACTGCTCGCTCAATTTCATTTTCAAAAGTTGGTATTTTTAATTCTGAAGCAGTTTTAAGAACTCTCTTAGCGCCATCATGTTCTGCTTGAATCAAAACAGTAATTAATGGTTTATTTGGAAATGATTTTTTAATATTGGCAAAAATATTAAAATCAAATTCGATTTCAATGAAAAATTCTAAAGCTAAAATTAATCCATCAACAGCTTCATCTTTTAACAGAGCTTTTGAGGATGTATTGTAGATTTCACAGATTTTTGTACCTACAAACTTTTCTGGAGGCCAATAATCAACAGGATTTCCTAATTTACATGTAGAACCTCCTACTTTATCAAGAATAATCTTTTTATGTTCTTGACTCACTTTTGCCAGTGCTAATCCTTGCTTTCTCATTTCTTTAACAATTAAATAAATAGCTCCCGAGCTTGGTCCGATTATCCCTAAATTAACACCTTTAGGTTCTGGACACCATAAAAAGATTTTCGCAAAATCAAAAAGCTCAATATAATTTAATACACTAATTCCACCAGCGTTAATTAACTCAGTTTCTTTTGATTCATCCTTTCCTACATAAAAAAATAGCACTGGTTTTATTGGTGCAATATCTTTTACTACTCTGATGATATCGTTTGTGATTTCTCTTAAAAAAATTGAAATTACTTTAGTCGTTTCATCTTCTTTAAAATACTCTAATACATCTGCATCATTAATATCAAATCCATATCCTAAATGAATCACTTTTGAAATGGGTAACTCTTGAGATGGTGCCCACCAACCCATAGCACCAGCTAATCCTCCCGATTGGGCAATAAAACTAACTCCTTCTTTAATTTTTCGATGTTTTCGCATAAGATACTGTCTTACGGGGATTATTGAGGTAGTAAAATTATGATTAAAATTAATAATCCCTATCATTGAAGGCCCCATATAGGATACACCATATTTTTTACTAATTTCGTTTAAATTTTGTATTAATATGGGATCTTCTGTTTCAATTCTCAACTCTGATTCAATAGCAATATTTTTGACTCCAAATTTCGCTACTTTTTCGAATATTTGTTCAATTTGTTTCCCTAGAACGATTACTGCCAGCTCTGGAATTTCAGGTAATTCATCTAAAGTATGATATGATTTTATTCCTAAAATCTCATCAGCGTTAGGGTTCAGTATATATAAATTCCCTCTATAAAAAATTTCTAAAAGATTCTTTAGAATGGTGTAACTAAAGGTATAGGCTTTTCTTGACACACCAACTATTAATATACTTTTCGGGTTAAAGAAAGGTTCGAGATCTTTCAAAATAAATATTCAGATGATTTTTATATTTATAGAATTTTGGAATATTAACACTTTATAATATTTTATAATTTAATTAGATTTATTTAAGTGTTTCACATAATCTATAAATAATCACTTCAATAATTCTTTAAAATGACAGTTGTTTTGGGTCTAATATTCGGAATTGTCAATACTTTAGTATTGCATCTTGCTAAGGCTATGGAACGTCATGGTATTGAAATTTTTTCCAGAAAGAAGTCTTTTAAAGAAAAAGGGAAAAAACCTCTAATCTATATAATTGGATTTGCATTAAATAATACAGTAGTAATTTGGCAGATTATAGGCACAACTTTTGCTCCAGCAGCCGTATTTTCTAGTGTTTTTGGTTTAGGATTAATCTTATTAATGCTTTATTCTCATTATATATTACATGAAGAGATTGATATACCTGAATTAATAGGAGCCATACTGATCATTATTGGAACAACAATGGTTGGATTTTTTTATATAATAGAGCCACAAACAACAAGAACTATCAACTATGTGAATTTTTTTGTACTTATTTTAATAATGATTGTACTATTTTCAGTTCTTATTGGGTTTTCTTGGAAAACTAAAATTGCCGTAGCGTTTATTTTTGGTGCAGTAGCTGGAACTTTGGGTGGAACGGATAATGTGTTAAAAAGTATTGGATTGACTTCCAGTAATTTTATTGAAGTTTTTGCGGGAGTTTTTCAGTTAAAACTTGATAGTTTCATTTTTCTATTTAGCTTCCTTGCTGGTTTTTTCGGATTGATATTAACCCAAATAGGATTTGCTAAGGGTGCAGATGCATCAAGACTGGTACCTATGTATAATTCATTGTATATAGTAGCACCGGTTCTTTTTGAATTATTAATTATAAATGGAGCGACATTATCGATTGAGATAATATTTTCAATTATAATTATAATTATTGGAGTTTTTATGATGAATATTTTTAAGAAAACAGAAAATAACCCACAAAAAAAGATAATTCTGGAGTAGATTCAAAAAGTTATATATCCTAAGCTTCAGCTAATTCTAATTCATAAATTGGTATTTCTTTTCTTCTTTTATCATCATATAATGGCAAGCCTGATTGTTTTAATAATTCTGGAGTTTTATATTTCAGAATTACAATCTGACAAGAACTAGCTATTTTCATTGATGCCACTCTTAATCGATCTCTAATTAATGGAAGATTTCTTATATATGTTCCTACATCAACAACAATTTGTCCTGCTCTAACTCTCGCGCATACTCCAGTAGACCTTCCAAAAGAGTTTCTCATTCCGGATTGTACACGATCTGCTCCGGCAAATGCTAACATTCTATTCTCTCTGTATTTTTGAAATGGTTTTGGCCGTACTCGAAGTCGATAATTTTGTCGTCCGAGTTTTCTTTGAAGAACACCATTGATAGTGATTCTAATCGCCTCCAGAGTATTTGAAGAGATTTGTATTTGAGAATTTACTTTCAAACCTACGACGAGTTCAAAATTTTCCCAAGGCATTTCTTTGTTTCCGCCCCAATACCTTACTATCTTGCTCTGTGCCCCACCACGTGCATATTCGCGTCTACGATTTGAAGATCTTTTATATTGAAAAGGTCTACGAGACCAGTGGGAATAGCAATGCCATGGACGCTTATGAGCGATGTCAAATCACCTATTTGATTAATCTATTTTATCATTTCTAAGAATTGATAAATTTAATTAAATAATTTTTTTTAAATATAATATTTATAAATTAATGATTATTTAAAATTTATAATTTCTAATAAGTTTTATCATAAATAAAGCTCCCAAGATTGGTATTGATTAATTTTTACTTTAAAAGAAATACTCAATAAAAATGAACAGTACCAAAGGAAGTAGATCTCTAAATCCTATTGAACATTGACTTTTTATA